>NZ_NCSY01000003.1 GCF_002156875.1 Bacillus sp. EAC
AACTAACGCGCCAGTTAGTTCAATAAGAAGTAATTCGATGTTTGTACGAAACCGGGAAAGCCTAAAACTAAACCAAGTAGCTCCATTACTTGTTAGATTTCTTAATTTCCTCAGTTAAAAGATTTAAATTTTCTTCAATCCTATCCAATTGACTCCTGCGTTTCTTATTAGTACGGAAATATGAAACTATAAGGATTATAATAAAAGCGAAAAATCCTAAAATTACAAGTTGATAAATAATGTCCCCTACATTAATTGATGAACTATTCATTAATTTTGTTTCCTCCAATATAAATTACTTTTTACAGTTTATCACATTGTTGTTAATCAAAACTTAAGTAAAGTGAAAAAGGAGCTGAATGATCATCAGCTCCTTTGCAACTTTTCAACTAACGCGCTCGTTAGTTCAATAAGGATTTTACGTTAATTCAATTTTAAATTCGATTTTTGAACTTTCATCTTCCTCGATTATTTCAACCGTTAATTCTGAAATTCTTGTATTAAATATGTAATTAAAATCTTGTGTTTCATCAATAACTTTTTCAAACTGTTCCTTTTTATTTATTCTTCCAACGGTAATATGAGGAATATAACTAACATTCCTATATAGAAAGTCTTTTAATATACCCGTGTATAGCCTATCATGTAATTCAATTAGTACGTCATTTCCTTTTTTGACATTAAGAAATAAATATTGATTATTATTCCCTGTTATTCCTTGTAAGGTAAGTTCAAATGGACTCACGTAAGCTACAGCTTCTTTAATATGTTTCATTAAATCCTCTTTAACTATAGAACTTGTAAATGGGAAAACAAGTGAGATATGTGGCAGGATTAAATCGTGCAAACTATCATATTTCTTTCTAACTTCATTAATTTTTTCTATATTATCAAATTGTGGAATTATACAAATCGATCTATTAATCATTGAAAATGCTCCTTTTCAAGCTCTTATTAATTAATTCCATAAGCATCACTTTAAGTCCTTGTTCAACAAACAGCTATTTACTTCAAAAAAATAGAGCTGCCATAGCAACTCGTGATCTTGAACTAACGCGCCAGTTAGTTCAATAAGTTTCTACAGTTTAACTTTGATACTTTAAAGGAATATCTATGTATTTTATGTATTTATTAGGCTCTATCTCTTGATATACCCTTAAAAAATTCACCATAAATGTTGGATAAGGAATTAATTCATTTTCAGCTTTTTTAGCCATTTCATCTAATTCTTCAACTGTTAATCCATAATTTGATTGTCCTAATGTTAAATGTGGTACAAAGTTTTCAAGCTCTAAATATTTCTTAATTAAATCTTCTGAAGGAGAAATTGCTTGAACAAGTTTATTATGTAAATTGTGTATTTCTGTAGATTCAACACTTAAAAAAAGTACACTTTTACCAAAGAACTTAGGCTTATGTAGTGATACTTCGAAAGGTGGAAAATCTTCACAAACTTTCATAACTTGAATTAACCAATCTTTATCGGATGTTAAACCACCTTGTGCTTTTATTGTTATATGTGGTTCAACTACATTAGTTAGAGCATTATTCCCCCATTGGTGTTGGAATTTGATAGTTCTTTCCATATATTCATCTGGTGCGACTATTCCAATAAAATACTGCATTTATTTCCTCCAAATATACTTATTTATACTAATATTTCTCATTAAATATTAATTTCCCTCTAATTACTTAACTACTAAAATAAAAAAGAGATGCCCCAAGACATCTCCAATTAATATGTAACTAAAGCGCCAGTTAGTTGAATAATTATCTAATAAATGGCTTATTGTTATGTCTTAATAATAAATCTTCAAATTCCGGTTTCTGATTTTCCCAGATATCAGGTAATGAGCTGAGTGGGAAATATTTCAAACTTAATGATTCTTCATTACTAAGATCTATTGCACCATCATAATCTTTGCAAATAAAAGTTATTTTCAATACTGCAGCTTGATCACCATTCGGAAATGTACACTCATGTTCAGTACCTGAATAAATACCCAATAACTCCAAATTACCTAAATTTAATCCAGTTTCTTCAAATGCTTCTCTTCTTACTGTATCAACTACTTTTTCCCCAAGCTCCATGAATCCTCCTGGATATCCCCATTTATTAATATCAGAGCGTAGTTGTAATAGAACACGTTCTTCAGAATCAATAATAAATACTCCAGAAGCAACCATTATTATTTTATTTTTCCCTACAAAACTTCTAATATATTGTATGTAATCACCCATTGTAATCTCCTTTATAACTATTTAAGGTAACTTTACCATAAATAACATATTATTTATTGAATTTTTAAAATTTAACTAAACCGCCAGTTAGCACAAAAAAAAGACTGTCGAAACAGTCAATTACTATTGAACTAACGCGCCAGTTAGTTGAATAAGAAAAATTGTTTAATTAAATTTTTTGCTTGGCAGTATTTTAATTTCTCCACTTAATCTTTCTCAATTCTGCAACTACTGAATTCGCAATCTTTTCAAGGTATTTGTAAAAAATTTCATCTTTTTTAAATTGGCTACATAGGCAGTTACCAAAATCCTCATGATACATCAATTCAAAAAAGTAACCTTCTTTCTCTAATTTGCAATGTCTAGACCAAATTCCATCATAATTTTCTTTTATCCCGAAATTAAGCTGGTTAGTTAAGATAGTCAGCAAAATATCAAAATCTTCCCATTGAAAAAGTTCCTCAAATTCAAAGTAAGTATAAACATTAGCTATGTTAGTATCGTATCTACGGATATTAACCATTGAGCATTTCCCTCACAACCTTATAAACTCTTTCAATATTTTAAAATCGATTTGTTCAACTAAAGCGCCAGTTAGTTCAATAGGATTTTAAATAGGTATAGAACAAAATCAGAAATACTCATTATCTAATTTATATTTTTAGTTAAAATAAGTACTATTTGCGGATTCACTAGTATTTTGTTTTTCAAAGCATGTAAGTACAAAATAACCTGCTGCTATTCCAATTATTGCAATTAGTGTAGATGTTGAATTTCCAAAATACCCTCCCATAATGTATTTGATTAATGGAAATTTCATAGAAATTATTTGTTTTAAATATAAGAACGGGGTAATAACAAAATATAAGGCTGGAATTCCTAGTACAATAAATCTAACCCAATTGAATTTCCAAAGTCCCTGTTTGAGCAAGTTTTTAATATTATAAGGAATCGACAATATTGCTCCAATAATTAAAGGAAATAAAGTTTGAAATTTATAATAATCAAATAAATCATAAGTAATACTACTTTGCTTATATAGATTACTCTGATGCTTTAAACCCACTGAGATTACTACACCTAATATAATCAAATATAATAAATACGCTACTATACTTTTAATTTTATCTTCCACATAAATCCCCCTTGGCCTTTATTAATCTAACTAAAATATTAAACAATTGAACCCATTTTCCCTTTATTCGACTAAAAATATGTTAGGTAATTATATAGTAGTACAAAAAAAAGATTTTTCTTTACTGAATATTGTCTCTTTGAAAATAAATGTTGATATCTTGGAAATTAAAAAGACTGTCTAAAATTAGACAGCCTTTTACTAACTTATACAACTAACGCGCCAGTTAGTTGAATAAGGACTTGTATTAGATATTAATTAGTAAAGTTCCATCTGAGTGAACTGTTACTAATGGTTTATCAGGATCGCTTTCTACAGTAAGAATACTTTCTTTTCCAAGTACGTTTGATATTTTTTTCATAAAATCGAAAACTATATTAGCTTCAGACTCACTATTAACTTCTTTTGGATCAATATCGAACTCAATTTCATTTTCTGAAAAGAAATAGCAATTTATCAAAACACCTTTAATATTAATAGCCATCATAATACTGTGATTCTCTTTTTCTTTAAATAATTTATTAACAGTTGTTTCTTTAAACTCCGATACTTGTCCATCCTTATATAAAACAATATTCCAGTGAGAACTATGGATGAATTCATATAATTTCTGCCACTCGTCTAAATCTACGTTAAACACATAAATATCTCTTAGACTTCCATCTACAAAAAATACCTGATCCATAACTCCGTTGCTAATGTTTCTATCCATATGTACATTCCCCATAAAAGTATATTTTAATATCCTAATGCAACTAACGCGCCAGTTAGTTGCATAAGGTATTTAATTAAGTAGTACACGATTTTTATAAGTTATTATGACGTAAACGATCAGTTTAGTTAAATATTATGATTGTTTTACAAAGACTTTTCCGATGTCCAAGTCCTTATTATTTGCTAATGATTGAATTAAAAAATGTATACCTTCTATACCGCTACTTCCCAAATCAAAATATGTAATATATTTTTTTCTGTATTTCTTTATATACCGCATATAATTAATATATTTATCGCCTGATTTTTCGGATTCAAGATTCCAACTATCGTACGCTCTCTTTAGAGTATCAACTATAAGTTGTTTATCATCGTCACATTCAGTGCTATTTAGACTTACTTCAAGGCATATGTCTGATTCTATATAACCTGAATATTCCACTTCAAAGGGAAACATCTCAGAATCAACAACAATCGTCTTTTTCTTAGATTGCATTTTTATAGATTTAATTGGAAAATCTTCACACCAGCTAAAAGTAATATCTATATCTTCTACATTATCAACCGGGCGAATAATTTTTTGGTCAGAAGTGCACCATTTAACGGTTACTTCTCTACTGAAAGATCTCCAATCAACTGCACTAACTTTTGTATAACCATGTCCCTCTTTAGCAAATTTTGCACTGTTTTCATCGATTAATATGCCCCACAAACAATTTGTAATGGATTCACCTAATAACTTTGTACCGCTTTCAGTAAGTTGTGTAATTAATTTTGATTTAAATGAAGGATGAAAATCATCCACAAATGTAAAATCAAGTTGTAGTTCCTTCTTCTTTCTTCCCATAAAGTTCACTCTTTCTTAGTAAATAAACTAAAACAAATTATACCTTAGTTTCTCATAAAAATACTTTAATTTTTCATTATCGATTATGTAACTAACGCGCCAGTTAGTTGAATAAGAGATATGTCTGAATCGTAAGGACAACTTAGCACATACTAAATATTGGGAATTAATGATTCAGTGACTAGAGGTGAATGAAAATTAAACCAAGTGATGAACTAAACGCTACGATTAGTCTCAATAAGAATATCGAAGTTATTAAAGAAACATTGAATAACACGGCTGACTTGTCTATAAGACCACTTCAAATTGGTGGAGCTCAAAAGTACGAAGGTGTACTTTTATATATTGAAAATCTAGTTGATTCACAGGCTATTCGTGATAATATCATTTCACCTTTACTTCAAATTAGGAATTCAAATGAATTGGATCATCAAAACGTAATGAAAAGTTTAGCCTATCATCATATTCAATCACCTTCAGTAGAAATTAGTCAGTCGATTAAAACGGCTGTAAATGGAATTGTAAGAGGGAAAACGCTCTTAATGGTTGCTGGGTTTGATCAAATTGTCATAGCAGAAACCACTCAATGGCAACAACGATCAGTTGAACAAAGTAGCAGGCAACGTTCACCTGCCGGTCCCATGATTGGACTGTCAGAACAATTAAAAGTGAACATAAATTTAATTCGAAATTTTATTCTTTCGCCAAATTTAGTTGTGGAAATGAAACAAATCGGACGTTTTGCACAGACGGACCTTTCCATCGTCTATTTAAAAGATAAAGTGGATACGATTGCGTTGGAGGAAGTTCGATCACGGATTGATTTATTAGATGTCGAATACGTTTTAGAATCGAGAGTGATAGAAGATGTTTTGGAAGGAAGGAAGAAATCCATTTTCCCTCTTGTTTTCAACACAGAAATGCCTGACATCGCAGCTGCTGCCTTATACGAAGGTAGAATAGCGGTATTAGTAAATGGTACTCCACAAGCTATCATTGTTCCCTCATTATTTGTTCAGTATATGGCAGAACCGAATGAATACTATACCAAAAACGGTAGACTCTCAAATCGATTTATCTTGTTTTTTTGTTACTTTTTGTCAATCCTCTTGCCAGGTATCTATGTTGCGGTTGCTAATTTTCATGAAGATTGGCTTCCTATAAAATTTGCCAAAAAATATTTTACACATTCAGAAACCATTCTCCCTTTTTTTGGGGAAGTGTCACTGTTGCTGCTCATATTATACATAATGAGTTTAATATCCTTTCGAATTCAAACGGATTTAATTATTGTGGCTTCGTTGGTTGGAACTATGGTTATTAGTACGACAGCCGTCGATGCCAATTTAATCCATTCATTAAGTTTGATTATTGTAGGTATTTCATTTCTAACCAATATGTTGTTTGCTACTGGAGGCATGAATAATGCTGCATTCAGTTTGAGATTTTTATTTTTAATCTTCGGTAGTTTTTTTGGTTTAACTGCAATCGGAATCGGAGTCATATTTTTGATTATTTATTTGTCTTTATTGCGTTCAGTCGGTGTGCCATATTTAGCACCAATTATTCCATTTCGACCACAAGAATTCAAAGATGTATTTTATCGAGGTGATTTAAAGAAACTAATTAACAGTCCACACAAATATCCACATGACGATAAAGAATAACAGATTATGTAGTTTAGAAACAACATGGAAAAGGATCTTATAAAAGAATATTTTTTTTACATAATCCTTTTAACATTGATTCTTATGCAACTAACGCATGCGTTAGTTGCATAAGTACCCTTCATTAGATAAAAAAATGTTGTACTAATTAGTAACCATATGAGTACCATGGGAAATTACATAACTGTTCCAATTGCAAATGAGTATATTTTAAACCCAATAATATGGTTAATGCTTCATCATTATTGTCGTATACAGCTACATGGAGTCCTTTGGAAGCAACTTGTTATGCAATCTGATTTTCTAAAACATCACTACCTGCAATAGTTACATTATTATAATTCATAGGAATTCTCCTTTTTTATATACCTAGTCATTACTTATTTATTTTGAAAGACATTTTCCTAAATAACGTTGGTTACGGTCATATCAGAAAAATAAAGAAACAAAAGTATGCGTCGATCCAGCTGGTTCATAAATTACATTAAAACTGTATTTGTACTTTTGGTATCTGATATGCTCCATCAAGTAAAGTTTGTTTAGGCATATACATTCTTAACGATAGAACAAAATGATTTTTTGGTGAAGGAAGCCAATTAGATTCATGCCCTACTGGTACAGCATTTTGGATATATATATCTAATGAACCATCAGCATTGTATTTAAGACCCTTTGTTCGATCGCCAATAGAAAAACGGTTTATCGGGTTGTTAACAAAGAAAAAATCTGATCCGTACATGCTTAACGACCAAAAAGCATTTACTGGTGGCAAATGATTTTTATCAAAATGTATAATATATTTTTGCTCTCCACTAAGAGGATTACCGTTACTATCAATTTGAGTAAATGGATAGATAGCTTCTTTTGGTATATTAGCTCCTAATCCATAGCGTGCAACTACAGCTCTCGTTAAGTAGTTCGTATCGTATGTCCCCACATCGTAATATTCTGTCCAAAAATTATTCGTTTTTCCTACAATAGATAAAGATTTTGCAATAATATCCTGTGCATCTATCAAACCGCGTCCAAGTCCCGCCATTATTGAAGGATCCTGACTTGTTTCGAACCCTTTATTTGGATCGATTCCAATTAATTTAAATTGAGATAACATCGCAGCATCTCTTGCTGGCGCAGGATATAACTTCATTAATTGAGTCATAATTCCAAAGTAACGTACTGGATCATTGTAATCACTCTCTAAAATAGTAGGCAGATTTAGTGAAGGTCTAGACTGTTTTTTATCATATGGTGTTAGTGTATATTTGTTTTGAATAGCATGCACAGTGGATAAATCTTTTTCTCCATCAACTAATGTACGTCCTAGCAGCCAAACCATATTAGTAGGAGTCTTGATCACTTTTGAATTCTTATTTATTTTTCCCTTCCAATTCGGTCCTACAATAACATATTTTCCTGCTTTTGTTCCTGTTGTACGTGTTCCAACATAGTGAAAAGAATTCGTATACATGTCCATAAATTGAAAAGAATAATATCTACCATTCACATTAGGAACGCTTAAAACGATTGGCCCTTTTGAAAGGTCAAGCCATGAACTGGAATAGAGCGTATCATTGTTAGGTTGAACAACGTCTCTAAACGTATCGTCTTTTAAATTTCTAGCATGAACAAAAGTGTTCAGTGGAACATTTTTTGATGTTCTTTGCATCGTTTTTGCCATTTCAAGAAGAGGATAACCATATATATATGCCTGGACTCCAATACTGTAGGCTAAATTCTCAAGATATTGGTTCTGAACTGCTAATACGGAGGTTTCATTTTGTGAAGGGCTAGGTGCCGTATTAGCGAACACACTCCCTGCAAAAATAGCCATTGATGTTAGAAAGCCTATTACGGGTATTAAAAGTTTTTTTTCTTTTTCCATGAAAATAAGACCCCTTTCTGACAACGTTTTCATTTTTATTATTAAGAAAATATAATATTTTTTAACCTACCTTTTTAGATTTTTCGAATAAATCATTTAGGTACGACTTGTACTTTTTCAATATATCAGTATTAGCGAAACTTGGATGATTCAAGGAAGCCAAAGTATTGACTCCTTAGAGTGACCTGTATTAATTTAAAAACTCTGGTTTCATGAATTTTGGGTTGGGATAATTGTAGAAACCTTCTCCTGTTTCTTTTCCAAGTTTTCCTTTATCGATATACTCAGTTTTCAATAACTTAGCTAATTTTTCAGACTCTTGATCACCTAACGCTTCCGCTTTTGTATGTGCAATGTGATAAGCGGTTCTAAGACCTATAATGTCTAAAAAAGCAAAAGGTCCAATGGGGGATCCTGTTGCGATCATCCATGTTTTATCAATCGTTTCTATATCAGCAACTTCATTAGATAAGAGCATCGTAGCAGCTTCTAAAAAAGGAACTAATAAAGTGTTCATAATATAAGCCGGTTGCTCTTTATGTAAAGGTAAAGCAACCATACCAATGGCTTTAGCAAATTCAATTACGTCATTAAACACATTTATATCCGTTCCATTGTGTTTCATGATTTCTGCAACATTGTTCTTCCAAATTTCATTAGCAAAGTGTAGAGCTAGAAATTTTGCTGGTCGTCCTGTCGCTTCAGCAAATTGGCTTGGCAATAAAGTGGAAGTGTTCGTTGCGAAAATTGACTTTTCAGGAGCAACTTTCCCTAACTCTTTGTAAAAATCAGTCTTAATTTGAGCAACTTCAGGAATCGCTTCAATTACTAGGTCTGCTTCTTCAACAGATTTTGATAAATCACAACTGAAGGAAATTCGATTAAAAGCAGTATTAACCTCTTCCGCAGTAGCTCCTAAATCTTCTTGATAACGTGCCTTCAAATTTAAGATTCTATCTTTTGCAGTGTTTAATGATTCTTCATTAATATCATATACAGCTACGTTGAAACCTTTAAAAGCAATTTGATATGCAATCTGACTTCCTAAAACACCACTACCTGCAACAGTAACATTATGATATTTCATAGAAATTCTCCTTTTTTAGTTATTAATTGGGTATGCTTTAAAAACTTTCACTTCAGAGTTTTCAACTCATAGAATCAAAGGTAATTCTTCCGGATTCATGTTTCAGCAGACCTTTTTTATTGTCATATATCAGCTACTTCATTAATGACTTCCCTGCGGTATAAGCTGTCAATGTTTCCTTAATTTTATTTTTGGTAAAAAATCGTTCAATTAGTGGTTGAGCGAAGCTAGGACACATTGCAGCAAGCCAGAATTTCTTAGGTACTACTGTCATTCGTTTTCTTGTAAGAAGAGCATGCTCCATGGCGTCGATGACTACCTCGGGTTCCAACATCCCCCAGACTCCCTTGTTACCATTCCACAATTGTTTACCACCAGGTACGACTTCTATTTCTTTCATCATATCAGTATTGGCGAAGCTAGGATGGATCGTTCCTACATCAACTCCAAAAGGTCGCATTTCTAACCGGAAACAATTCGCCATCGCGAATACGGCTGCCTTAGAAGCAGTGTAGTGAGAATTCAAAGGCGATTGGATAAAGGCAGCCATCGAAGAAACTACCATTGCGTAACCTTTAGACTCTTTAAGACTAGGAGCAGCAGCATGTAGAGTATTAAAGACTCCTATTAGATTAACGTCAATTACTTTTCTAAAATTATTTGGGTCTATATTTTCCAAAGGATCTATCGTACCAATTCCAGCATTTGCTACCACGACATCCAGCTTACCGAAAGCTGAAATAGCCGTATTCACTGCTCCTTTTAAATCTTCAAGAGAAGTTACATCTCCCTCGACGATACGCATTTTGGAACCAAATGGCGTCGCAACCTCTTTCATTAATTCAGGCTCAAGCCCGAAAAGTACTACTTTCATTCCTCTTTTAGCCATCCGTTCCACAAGTCCCGCACCCAATCCTCTTGAAGCACCCGTTACTAAAGCTACACGTCCTTGAACCATCCATTTCATATCTTTATACTCCTTTCGACATTAAAAAACTATTAATTTTCATAAAATTCAAAAAAATAAACCTTACCCAGAATATTATAATAAAGTAAACTATCGGACAATTACCCGAAAGGGTGGTAAACCCCGAGTTAATTCTTTTGGTATAGGATTAATCCTGTGATTATCACTCTAACGGGTAATTGTCCACCTCTATCAAACTATTTAAAATCAGAATTAACTAAATTTTCAATAAATCAAAATTAAGTAATATACTTGAACGGAGGTGATTAAAATTGCAAAATAATTGGGCTTATATATTAGATCTATTTTGTTATCGTCATGGATTTGCGGGACAAATATACGATTCACGAGGGAACGAACTATTTCCATTTATTAATTATTGTGAAGGACATCAGAAGTCAATGGAGTTCTATGGAGACAAAGTAAACCAAGAATTTTGCCTCCCAATTATCGAGCAGTTTAATTCATTAACAGATCCAGTGGTTTTAAGATCGAAAATTATCCTTCGTCCAAATATCATTCTGTATCCGTTTACTGTGGATCATCAGAAATACTTTTTGTTTACAGGCTTTTATTTATGTGAAGGTGAAAAAGAATGGCTGCTTGAGAATACGATGGAAACCCCTTGGAAGTTTTATCTAGGTACATTGAAAATTTTCACACTTTCTGAAGAACAGAATATGATTCATGAAATTGGCAGGTTGGTTCAGTTGTTAACAAATCAAGGAAGCCTAAGTCCAAAAGTTGCAGTTTCCGAGCAGTCTAATGAACCTCTTACAGAACGCGAGAATCAAGTATTAGTGCTAATAGTAAGGGGATTGACCAATAAAGAGATAGCCAAGAACCTGTTTATAAGTGAAAACACAGTGAAGGCCCATGTGCGGAAAATATTGCAAAAGAAAAAAGTGGAAGATCGACGTAAATTGATTATCTTGCATTCCGAAAATGATCCGTCCAATACTTAAAATTTGATTTAAGCGACATTATAGTTGGTTATTAGAAACATTGTATTTTTTATGGATTTGAAACCGTTTACACGATAGTGATCATCTAGTATTGAAAGGAGAAACAAATGTGAGTACAGTAAATAAAACATTTAAATTTAAAGCTATTAACTCCACGTTTCTTAGTGGAGGATTGAAATGCGGAGGAACGCTTTACTTACCCATAGGAATAAATAATCCTGCCATCATTATCATGGCTCATGGGTTTGCTGGTACACGAGATTTCAGATTAGATGCTTTTGCAGAAAGATTTGTAGAAGCTGGTGTAGCCGCTTTCTTTTTTGACTATCGAAATTTTGGGGATAGCGAGGGGGAGCCTCGCCATTGGGTAGATCCAAAGAGACATCAAGAGGATTATTACGAGGCACTGAAACATGTCAAATCTTTGACTGAGATTGATGCTAATCGTATCATTTTATGGGGGAGCTCTCTTTCAGGTGGACATGTTCTAACAATTGCGGGGAAACAACCTTCAATTGCAGCAGTGATTGCACAAGTTCCGCATGTAAGTGGAATTCCCACCATGTTAGCTATGAAAACGAGCGATCTTCTTAAAGCTGTTGGCGCAGCATTGCGTGACATTCTAAGTAACACGTTGTTCAAAAGTCATTATTACAGCCCTGTATTCGGAAAGCCTGGAGAATTTGCGGCTATGAACTCTGAGGGAAGCTGGGAAGGATTTAAGCAATTGGTACCCCCAGGATCCCGATGGGAAAACAAAGTACTGGCTAGGGTATTTCTTAAAATTCCGATGTACAGCCCCTCTCACAGTGTACACAGGATACTAGTACCTTCATTAATCATAGCAGGAAGCAAAGACACTGTAACACCAGCAGCGACTACCAGACGCGTAGCAACTAAAATAAAAGAAGCAGAGTTCCACATGCTTGAATGCACTCATTTTGAGCCCTATACTGGAGATTATTTCGAGAAGAATATTGCCATTCAAATCGAATTTCTTAAGCGCCATGGTTTTTGTCCTCAAATGTAAAGGCTCCTCAGTAGGTGATTAATCAATGAGAAATAAACAATAATGCTTATGCAAATAACGTGCTCGTTAGTTGAACAAGCACTTATCTAATTTATGAATAAACAATGTTTCATTTGATTTAACAGTAATTAATTGGTCTTAATGAAAAAAAGGAGGATAATTCCTCCCTTTCCCTTTAATTCATAGAAATTTTTTATTCATTCCGGAGAATTTGACAAAATTCTGGTAAATTATGAAAAATCACAACAACTTATAAGGTAGTTGAAGAAGATTTTTTCTGGGCAATTTCTTCTTCTATCATTTGCCGAAGGATAAATTTCTGAGTTTTCCCACTAGCATTTCTCGGCATGCTATCAGAGAAAATATAGTTTCTTGGGCGCTTATAGTTTGCTAGTTTGTCACTATTTTTACAGAAAAGGTCCAGTTCCTCACTTGATAGATTAGGGTCTTTAGCCACTACAAAAGCTATGACCAACTCTCCCCATCTGTCATCAGGCTGACCGATGACTGCAACATCAAGGATACCAGGATGACCATATAACACATCTTCGACTTCACGTGGATATACATTTTCACCTCCGCTAATAATCATGTCATCCACTCGGTCCTTTACAAATAGAAAACCTTCTTCATCAAGATAACCGATATCACCAGAATGGTACCACCCTTTATACATTGCTTTTCCTGTTGCCTCTTCTCGATTGAAATATCCGGCCATCATACTTGGGCCTTGGACAATAATCTCACCAGGTTCGTAAGAAGGTAGAATATCTTCCGGATCAGAAGGACCGTCCTCATTTGGTCTCACAATTCGAATTTCATGATTCAAGATAGCTTGCCCAGCCGAACCAGCCTTTCGAATTTGATCTTCTTCAGCTAAAATCGTAATGGCAGGACCCATTTCAGTCATTCCGTAAGCTTGAACTAGATTTACATTAAGTTTCTCCTGACAAGCTTTGACAAGTACAGGAGCCATAGGTGCTGCCCCATACAATCCAAGATTCAAGCTAGAAATGTCGTACTTATCCACATCCTCCTGAAGAAGCATATTCCACATGGTAGGGGCTGCAAAGAATTTTGTAATTTTTTCTTGTTCAATTACCTTCAAAACTTGGGAAGGTTGAAAATGGTGCATGAATACGTTCGAAGCGCCAATATGAACACGTGGCAAGAAAAAACAATGCAACTCAGCACAATGGAACATTGGAGCCACAATCAGCCCTCGATCATGTTGAGAAAGTTTGGTAGACTGAATCAACACCAAGCTTTGTTCCACCATTTCACGATGCCGATGTATAACGCCTTTTGGCCTACCTGTCGTCCCACTTGTATACATAATCGCATATGTATCCGTTTCATCCACTTTTTCTGCTTTGAATTGATCAGAAGCTTGTGCTACTTTCGTTCTATAGTGTTTTGCGAATTCAGGAGCCTCTTGATCTGTATACCAAAAAGATATGTGTTGAAATCGATTTTCAATTCTTGATATGACTGGTTCCAATTTCTCTTCAAATAGAACAACCTTCGGAGAGGCATCTTGTAAAATGAAAGCAACTTCTTCAGACATGAGACGGAAATTGATTGGATTGAAAATTGCCCCTATCTTGGCACAGGCAAAAAAAGCTGTCGCCAATTCCTCCCGATTAAACAAAAACGTTGAGACTCGATCACCTTTTTTCACACCTTCCGACTGTAATGCATTTGCTAGCCGGTTCACTTCCTTATCCCACTCTGCATATGTCATACGAAGCTTACTTCTAGTATCGTAAAAAGCTTCTTTTCCTGGGAACTTTTTAACCGCTAAGTCAAAGATTTTACCTATAGTGATTGTCATCGCCATACCTCCCGATTTAAACTATGAGTCTCACTCAAGCGCTCTCCCTTTTCTGAAACTCACATCACATCTCTCCAATTCACCAACTTATATAAAATTAACTTAATAATTGTTCGAATTTTCAAAATATGATTCATACTAATAATTCTAGTTCGTAAAGCTACATTCCTGTTTAACATTTCTCCGATTTTATAAAAAGATTTTTTTACTATTATCTCAACTAACTTTCCAGGTAGGTGAATAAAACAACAGCAATGGACTGTTCACACGGGCTTTTAATTAAGATTTTCGTCAATAATAATTATAAGAAAGAATTATTGGAGGAATTTTACTAATGTTATTATCTACTACTTGGCAAAGTTACTATAATGATAAATTAATTGAAGGATATTCATTAATTACATTACAAGCTTATCAAATACAATCAAATCTATTAATTCAACATTTTGGTGATATCGCAATTGACAAAATTACTACTGATGGATTGAAACAGTATCTAGCAAAGGTTGGTGAAACCTTAAAACCTGCAAGTCTTGCACATCGTGTGCGTTTTATTAAGTCATTTTTTCGTTGGGCACATGAAGAAGGTAAAATCAAAAAAAATCCTTCCTCAAAACTAAAAGAACCGAAGTTCGGAACTCGAATCCCTAAATTCTTAACTGAAAAAGAAATTGAACACCTTCGCGAAGCATGTCAAACTGCAAAAGAGCATGCAATAATTGAATTTATGTATTCAACAGGATGTAGGATAGGTGAAATTGTATTAATTAATAGAAAAGATATCAATTGGTCTAATAACTCTGTGATTGTACGAGGAAAAGGTGATAAGGAAAGAGAAGTTTACTTCAATTTTCGATCTGAGATTTGGTTAAATAGGTATTTAAATGAGCGACAAGATGAAGATGCCGCACTATTTGTAACAGAAAGAGCCCCTCACAGATTAAGTATCGCTCAAACACGATATATCATAAAAAATTGTTCATTACGTTCAGAGTTTAATAAGGAAATTTCACCACATCAGCTTAGACACAGTTATGCCACTCATTTAATGGATAATGGTGCTCCTCTTGAAGTAATACAAAGTTTATTAGGTCATGAAAAGAGTGAAACAACACGCATTTATGCCAATCTAAGTGGAAAACAACGACATGATCATTATAGTAAATACTTTTAAAAATAGGACCTAAAAAATGTCCTTTTACTTATAAAATATATTATTCAATTATAAAACACGACCCATTTTGTGAAGGATTACACTTAAACTAAACTGCCAGTTAGTCCAATAAAAAAAGCCGCATTAGCGACTTGTGATCTTGTTCAACTAAAGCGCCAGTTAGTTCAATAAGATATAACGTTTCAATTATAAAAATAATGATTGTACCTTCTAAATAAAGCGTTTCTTCTTTTATTACTTGGTTCACTATAATGGTCCATAAATCCATTTCCTAAAGACATACTCATAAAGCCATTACTTACTCCAATGGTGTTTTTTCCTGGTACAAAAGGGTATTCCTCTACTTCCCAGTTTGCATCTTTATTATTTTTCACAACTACTTCTCCAAAATAAATCGCCATTACTTTTTCAAATTCATTTCTAACTATTCCCAGCTTATTGAATTCATTCTTTTCATATAACTCAAAGTACCATTTTTCCAAATTTTTTAAGCTTTCAACTTTATAATCAGCATTAAAAATATCGGATTATTGGGCTAACTAAATCTAATTGTATTAGTAACTCATTTCATTTATTTCTTGTGAAAATAATAAATAATAACAAGCATGAAAAGACTAATAGAGTCGTATAGCCTCCATTTAAATCTATCCTAATATCGTTTAAATACATATATATAATAGGAGGTATTTCAAATAGAATAATAAAACCTAAAAAATACCACTTTAAATTTTCATCTAAATGTTTTCTAAAGTTCAGCTTCATTTAATATTATTCTCCTCTCACACGGATTTGTTTGAGTTGAAAATCTTTTAAATGATATTATTTAAAACGTGTTTTAAATCCCTTTGGATTATAGATTCTAGACAATAGTTCATTTACTTCCTTTGAGTGGAAATAAGTAACTAGTACTCTTTTTGTAAAAAATTTTAGCAACAACTACTTTATCGATTGTGGCTAAATGGTTATTGAATGAACCCTGATCCCAAAATGGGCATCTGACTCTCGGTCACATACCGCAATTTGTTGTTTTCTTGAGTTGATAGATAAACTTCCCTGCTCGGTATTTCCGGGATGATTCGGTAGCCGTTCTCCTCAATCCAGGAACCTAGATCGATGCTAACTGGTGTATATATATCTGGACTGCTCATATGTGTCACTGACGCAACCGCCATTTCCGGCAACACCTTCGTCTGAAAGCGAGCCGTGTCCTGAAGCTTGCGCGGGATTGGGCAAGCTATTTCCAAATCGATACTGTATTCACACTTCGTACAACTATACCACAACACCATATGGGTAACAGGTAGCGGAATTCCATTCCATTTTAAATATTCGTCGATTTCTTCGAATAACCCAGGAATACTTGCTCTATCCGTGGTCTCTTTAAGCGTTGCAACCATTAAGGGCTCGACCTTCTTAACCACAACCTCGTAATGAGAAAGACCGTCACTTTGCCGTTCAATTTGCTCCAGTCTTACCTCAATACGCCTTAAACGCTCCATTTCAGACTGAATCAGCGAGTGCAGCGCCTTCTGCTTAAGTCGAAACATTCTGCGAATTTCCTCAGTAGATACATTATCATTCAGAAGCTGTTTGATTTGTCCAAGTGTAAAACCAAGATCCTTAAACGCCAGAATTCGATGAAGATCAAGTAGCTGTTCGCTCTTGTAGTAACGGTAACCGTTTTGTTGATCGGTATAGGCAGGTTTGAGAAGTTCAAGTTGGTCATAAAATCGTAATGTTTTAGCGGGAACTTGGCTTAACTTTGAAAACTCGCTGATTTTAAACATTTGATTCACTCCTTTCTGTACTAGAATTATAAACCTTCCATATAAGTGGAAAGTCAAGCAAAAAAAACATTGCAAACCGATATCACCTATATTTGCAACAAAAGTGAATTTTTAATCAAACCACATTTTCCGAATTTTAATAAAAAACGGCAACGGGATAATTCATGCCCTCCAAACAGGTGAAATTACGGTGCAGGATTAGATGTATTTGTCAAAGAACCAATTAATATGGATAATCCCCTAGTTTCAATGAAGAATGTTGTTACTTTGCCGCATATCGGCTCTGCCACTTACGAAATTCGCTTTAAAATGGCGATGTTAGCTGCAGCTAATCTCGTATCTGCATAAAAGGAGAAACCCCGGCAAATTTAATTAAAAGGTAAGTATTAATAGCCGCGAGTGACTTTACTAGATTATATTCGCGCTGCTCATAAAAAAAGAAAGGCAACATCACCAATTTTGGGATATTGCCTTTTTACGTTTATTCTAACCAAATTACAACAACAGTTGTTTCTGTCCTATTGTTAATGCCTCAGCCATTTCTTGGTGCACTATTCTCTCCACCTATAGATTCTGCAGTTTCCATTTGAATTATATTTCATTCACCTAAAAAAGTACTCGTTTTACTCATTTGCTTGTCTTTCAATAAAATAATACCAGCAACCAGCAAAGCCTCTCTTTGAAAATGAGTTAAACTGCCGCCGAGTGTAACAACTCATTTTTAACATAGATGAAAAAAACACCCTTCCATTTAGTGTAACTAAAACACTTCAAATATTTCAGTTAACCTTCAGAGAGTGGAACTTACCCTCTCCATTAGGATGCTAAAACACCTTCCTGGTTTTACCTCTTCAATTTTTTTGAACCTTAATATTTTATGACTACCTATGGCGCGTGTTTAATACTAAACATAACTAAGGCCTATTTTATTATTAAATATTTGGTTTTTATTTTTAAAGATAAATGATTCGTTTGAATAATCTATTACTAATTGATTATCATACACTTCTTCAAAGTCATTATTAACTAAAAATTCAATGTTATCTACTGTTAAAATTTTTTCATATGCGTCATTTGGTCTTTTGTTAATAACTTTCATTTCGTAAATATTATTTACTATGTCACAGCTCCCACGATCAAATGACAATTGAATAAATTGATTCTCATTCATTTTATTGCACAATACTTCCTTTGCAGAATCAGTTATTTGAAAATCCACTTATAAACCCTCCTTACAGTAAGGATATTGTTCTAACAACAAACCATAATAACACTAATAATATCCATACGATTTAGCTTGATTAATTAATTCACCATTTAAAAACTCTATAATAAAACCTGGTTACTTCTTGTACTTTTTCTCTTAGTACTTGGGGTAACGATCACCTCTTATTTACTTTACAATCATTACAGCACAATTCGCATGCTGGACCACTTTATGGCTTACACTTCCCAAGAGCAGTTCTGAAAAGAGGCTAAGTCCCCTGCTACCCATTACGATAAGATCGTAATCTCCCTCTTTTGCCTTCTTGCATATCATTTCTGCAGGATCTCCAATATGGTATTCGCTATCATATTGTATAGATGACCCTGAAAGGACTTGTGCGGATTCATCTAAAATCCTCCTAACTTCCTCTACTTGCAATTGTTCAATATCAATATCCACTCCGAAAGCAACTGTATTGATATTGTTACTAGGAATGATATGAAGAAGCGTTATACGGGCATTTATCCCCATGTTTTGCGCCAACCTTTTTGCCGATTTCAATGCATGTTTAGAGTGTTCGGATCCGTCAACTGGAACCAAAAATCGTTCATACATATTGTCACTCCCCTTATTATAAAATCTTATTTTTAAGATAAAACCTATGACGGTGATTATCTTTTTTATTAATCAGATCAGATCCTCCGCTTTGATGACAAAACTTGACGGCGATCGTTAATAACATATTTTAATTTGATGCTTTTTAATAGAATCCCTCAAAGATTTTCCATTGTATGCGCAACTTTTTAATTGATCGCGAAATCATAGGGGAGATTCTCCTATCTATAAAACCATATTTGCAGTTGCTTTAATCGTAACTAATAGCTGAAGACCCAACTTGAGAACGTTCATTCTCAAATATCCAAATAAAAATTAATGGTTTGTTTGCATTCCCCCTCTCCGTTCATTATTACATATCATCTTGAAGCTCCTTTATTTGGAACTGTTGTACTATATCTCTCACGTTTAAATCGAACTGAATATAACAAGACATAAACGACAATCAAGGAAGAAAACAGATTTAGCACGATAAGAGAAATGTTTAAATTGAAAATTTGAGTAAGTGCTCCAACAAAAACAGGAGGCACAATAAACCCTATATACGCACACATCCAGAAAGCCGAAATCACACGTGGTTTCGCTTCAGGTACAGGCAGTTGCCCTGCAAAAAATAGTGCATTTTGGAAAGTCCATCCACCACCAAGTGCTTGTATGAATATACTGATCCATAATAATGGTAAACTTGCTATAAAACCAGATGTAACAATCAACCAAGAACCAATAACTAAAAGCAAGATCCCCCATCTAATACGTGTAACAGGTTGAGAAGGTCTAGGAATAAACTGTGCGAATGCACCACCACCTAATAGAATTAAAAAGATCAAACCAGAAATAAATAAATTAGATGTGTGAATAACATTTTTCACGAAAGTAGGAATTAGAGCAAGTGCTGTTCCTTGGATCGTAAATACTGTAAAAATAGCAAGTCCAGACATCGACCAAAAGTGAGAACGTATTTTTTTTGGAACGCCAAGTGATATCTTATGTTTTGCAAGCTTTTGTTCTTTCGTAACTACATCCTTTGGTAGAGATCCTAGTATGACATTCGAGATAATTAATAATCCTATTAAGATCCAAAATGGTAATCTAAGTGGTTGAATAGGCAAATATTGTAACATGAAAGCCGCTATTGCTGGTCCAAGTCCAAAGCCAACAAGTACAGTAACTCCTGAATATTTAATAGCTTTACCAATTTTTTTGGGTTCTGATTGTCTAATTAGAAAAGCCACAGACGTACCAGTAAACGAACCATACGCAATTCCCTCTAAACTTCTTCCAACATATATCATCCACGCTTCTGTACTACCAATCATGAGCAAAGTTGAAACTATTGAAATCAAAATACTAATGCTAAGAACTTTTTTCAGTCCCCAAGCACTTCCTTTTGCCCCCACAACAAGTAGAGTCGGTAACAGGAATGCAGCATAGATAGCAAACAAAATCGTAATTTGCAAACTGTTTAATTGATAATATTCGCTATACAGAGGAAATAATGGAGTTACAAAAGTTGCTCCACAAGACATCAATAATATAACTAATAACATTCTTTTCACATTCATTTTCCTTTCTAATTCTTAATTTTAATTCTTATCTTTTATAACCTTATTAACAATTTTCTTACTCTATAGCCTTTCGTCACTCTTTTGAGAATGTTCATTCTTAAAAATACAAACCTCCACAACTCCGCGATTAACAAAGGATATACTCAGGTTTCGGGAATATCACGATTTGTTAAAGTTCGCAGTTATTTAAATTCATTAATATAAATTTTTCAGGCTGAATTCATGCTCCAATAATTGTATTTTAATTAACCCTTGTTTTCGAAACTCAATACATAAAAGCTATTTATATTAGCTTCCGATACTTTTAATTGTTTATTGGCTATTCATCAATGCAATTATTAA
Organism: Bacillus sp. EAC; assembly: GCF_002156875.1. Taxonomy (GTDB): domain Bacteria; phylum Bacillota; class Bacilli; order Bacillales; family Bacillaceae_G; genus Gottfriedia. The sequence continues at coordinate 21,060 of NZ_NCSY01000003.1, forward strand.
CTTCCTTCGACGTTTATATTTATAACATATTGTGAACGAACGGTAAAGAATTATTTTTTACCGTTCGTTCTCGAATTATTATTAAAATAAATAGCAACAAAAAAAGTTAATGTCTTTAGATAACTATTTTTCATTCACTATAAAATTAGAAATCCGGTCCTAATCTAATACAGAGAGTGTCGTATCAATAATATTTTTAAGTTTATTTTTATCCTTAGTTGTTTTGACTAATACTCGTAAACCTACATAAGAATTATGAATAAACTGAGATAGTTTTTCTATATCATGGTGTTTAGGAATTTCTCCTGAATCGTGTCCACGTAATAGTAATTCAAGTATAATTTTTTCTGTTTTAGAAAAATTTTGTTCAATTTTTTCTGCTACTTCTTGATCATGTAAAGTCAACTCAACTGCACTATTAATTGTCAAACAACCAACCGATTTTTCGTTATCTTGGTAAATGGTCATTTCTAATATACTTCTAATAGCATCTTTCACAGTTGATGAATTCTTAACTTGTATATCCATTTTTTTCTTCATTTTGTGATCATAATGTTCCAATGCTTTAATAAATAGTGTATGTTTGTCACCAAATGTATCATATAAACTTCTTCGGTGAATCCCCATATGAGAAACAAGGTCTTGCAATGAGGTTTTTTCGTAACCTTGATACCTAAATAGTTCAGTTGCTTTTTGTAAAACTTCTTTTTCATCATATTCCTTATGTCTTGCCACGCTAGTACCTCCTTTTGAAAGATTATAGCATACTTAAAAATAAACATTGTATAATCAGTAATACACTTTTTAAAAGGAGTTTGACAGATAAAGGATTCTAAATTCAAAATTGCGGTTTAATAAGTGTTCGTTACTTATGTTAAACGATTAAGTATTTTCTATATTAAAAGGCGTCAAATTACTAACTCACTTCTTTAACGGAATTTATTATCTTTATTTCTATCTATCCATTTTTACCATTTATTTGAAGTGTTAACACTTCAAATAAATGGTAAAATAAATTACTCCCTTTCGTTAAAATTTGTCCGATATTAGAAAAACACGGATGAATTTAGGTTTTACAAATATAAAAGCACGGTCCAGTTTGTGAATATTTTCACTTAAACTAATCGGCCATTTAGTTTAAGTGAAAACATTCACAATAGTTATATTCATTTCACCATATAGTTGAAGAAGTTTACTAAACAATACATAACTAAAAGGGACAAATTCAATGAAAGAATTTGTCCCTCCATAATTTTTACCTTCCAAATGATAAAGAATTGATTACCAAATGTTTTCGAAGATCACACTATTTAATCAATATCGAAATCTCTGAAAAACCATGATTTGTTTTATGCACTTCGATTACAGCTGGCATTGCATCTTTTACATCTTGAACGTGGGATATTACTCCAATTAGGCGACCTGATTTTTGTAGTTGGATGAGTGTGTCAATTGCTTTCGATAATAACTCTTCATCTAATGAACCGAATCCTTCATCGATAAATAATGTATCGATTGAGACACCACCTTGATGTGCTTGAATAATATCTGCCATGCCAAGGGCTAAGCAAAGTGAGGCGTTAAACTGTTCTCCACCAGATAGCGTTTTAACATCACGTGCTAAACCTGTATACGAATCGTAAACTTCTAAACCTAACCCACTTTGTTTTCTACCTTTTTCAACTGTCTCTTTTCTCTGCAGTTGGAATTGGCCATTTGATAAATGGTCCAAGCGAATGTTGGCAGATTCAATTATTTGCTCAAAATAATCTAATAAAACATAACGCTCAAATGATATCATTTTATCATTATCGCCTTTCGTAACTTTATATAGATCATTTAAACCGGCTAATAATTTTTCTTTTTTAACAAACTCTTCTTGATATATTTGTAGTTCATCATTTAATTGGATCAGTCGTTTATTTAATTCTTGTAAGCGAATGATCTCATTTAGGCTATTATCAACTCGTAGATTGATTTCCTGTAGTTTAACTTTAATTTCTTCTTCATCAATTAGTTCAGTAGAAGTGACTTGATTCTGAAGTAGTTCCTTTTCCGTGTTTAGTCTTTGATTGTTTTCTTCAAATAAAGTTATTTCATTACGTAATTGTTCGATCGATGGAATAAATTCTTTTGCTTGAATAAAATCATTTTCAACATAAAATTGATTTTCCTTTAATTTATCTTCATATTGAACTTTCGCTTTTTCGATTTCACCAGATAATCTTGTTAAATCCTGTTCTAGATGTGCACATGTTGTTTCTTTTATTGTTTTTTGTTCTGAAAGAGCTTTATGATATTCTTCAATTTTTACAATTTCAGCTCGAAGACTTTTACTGTTTCTTTCACAATCATTCATTTCTACTTGCCATTGTTCATACGTCCTAATTGATTCAGGTAGCTTCGATTCAATTTGAACAATTTTAAGTTTTAACTCGTTTAAGTCATTTGTACAATCAGTAACTTCTTTAATTTTTCCAGTTAATTTATTCGTTAATTCCGTTACTAACTGTTCCTTATTTTTTATCGATTGTTGAATTCTTTCTAAAGTCTCTTTCTTCTCAGTAAGTAACTTAAGATTTGATTCTATTTGTTTAAAATCATTTCCTAAATCAATTAGTCCCTCTTTTGAAAAATCAAATTGTCCGTATTCCTCAATAAAAGACTGCTCATTTTGTTGATTTGTACTTTCTAAGCTTTTTAACTCACCTAATTTAGTTGCGAGTTGATTTTGAAGTAGTGTAACTTCTTCTTTAAGCTTTATTGCATCTTCTTCATTTACTGATCCAATAAATTTTGCAAGAGTAGGATGATGAGTACTTCCACATACTGGACACTCTTGATTTTCATTTAAATCTTTTGCTAAGTAAGCTGCTTTCTGTTGCACCATTTCATGTTCAATTTTTGACAGCTTTGTTTGTAATCTTTCAATGTTTACATGATTTGATTGATAATCATTTCGTTTCTGATCAAACTCATTTTTTCCTAACACAATTCGTTTGGCGAAAGTTCCTTTTTGATGAACCTGTTGTTTTAATAAAGTTGTTTCCGCCCATTGTTCATAAGTTCCTTCATACTGTGCTAAATCATTTTTAAGTTGATTGTATTCTTCATTCACTTGTTTTAAATCAGATTGTAAACTTTTTTCCTCATTTGTCACTCGATTAAATTGTTCATTTTTTAAAACAAGCTGAGCTTCATTCGATCGAAAACTTTCAATACTTTCTTTTAATGCCAATAAATTAGTATAATGATTCTCTAAATTTAGTAATATTTTCTTTTTATCAGGTAAGGCAGCAACTTCAAGTGAAATAGTATTAAGTTCTTGAAGAATCTTTTGTAAGTTTTCAGTTTCTATCGCTAATTTTTCATTAGTCAGTTTATAGTTGTTTTTTAGTTTATCAACTTCTGTTTTAAAAGGTAAAACTTTTTCAGCTCGACTTGCAAACTGTAACTTTATTTTCTTCTCTTCCGTTAAAACTTCTTGATCTTTTAAGAGTGCTAATAATTCATTAATTTCTTGCAATCTCTTAATATTTTTATTATGTGTTTCAGCTGTAAACAGTTTTTGTTTTTGGGTTTCTAATAGTTCTTTTAGATTCAATTCACTTTCTTCAAGCTGCTTCAATTCTTGATTTACATTTGTAATCTTTTCATTCAATAAATCTTTAACTATATGAAGATTGATTTGCGCGTCCTCAGTGATGTTAATTCCTTTTTCTTGTAAAAGTCCTTCGACAGCTTCTAATTTAATGACTATTTTTTGTTTTAGATTTCGAAAACTATTCTCCATATTAGATCTGGCAATACCAATTTTATCTTTTACTTTGTCATATAATTCGGTTTTAAAAATTTTACGTAATATTTCTTCTTTTTCTTTCGTATCCGATACTAATAGTTTTCTAAACTCACCTTGTGGCAAAAGCACGATTTGTTTAAATTGGTCTGCATTAATACCTAATAGTTCTTCGACTTTTTTATTTACAATCGTTGTTTTATTAAACTCCTGGCAATAAGGTACTTTTTCTTCATTTTCGATTTTATAAAACTCAATCTTATCTCCAGTTATCCCTTTATTTTGCTTCTTTTGGTGTCCCTTTTGTCTGAAAATATTGTATTGCTTCCCCTTTAGTTCAAAAGTTAACTCAACACTCGTATAGATTTCATCGTCCGCAAAGTGGCTTCGCAATAATGATTGATCATTTCTATTTTCACCACTTGCTTCACCATATAAAGCAAAACAAATCCCATCAAATATAGTTGTTTTACCCGCTCCAGTTGGACCAGTAATCGCAAATAATCCTTTTTCATTTAATGCATTAAAATCAACATTTACTCTGTCCTTATAAGGTCCAAATGCATGCATTATAACTTGTAATGGTCTCATTTTAATCCTCCTTTACAAATGTTTCTAAAAGTAATTCTTTCATGAATTCTTCATCGTCTCTACTTAACTCTTCATTCGTCATTTCTTTATAAAATGATTGAAATAACTCAAGTTGGTTCTTGGACTGTTTTTCAACTGACTTACGATTTATTTCTGAATCGATTAGTTGTGTTTTACGTTTTCGACTAACATGCATTGCATTCGGATAAACGGTTCTAATTTGCTCCATTGGTTGTACGACCATATGTTCATCAGTTAATTTTACAAATACATAGTCTTCATTTACCGGTTGATTTCTTATTTCTTCAATGGTTCCTTCAATTGAGCGCAAGTCACGCTTTGGATGAAAATCACGTTTCACAACAGTTATTTCATTTTCATTTTTTAACTCAACAATAAAGCATCCTTTTTTGTGATTTTCCTCTGAAAGGGAGTACTTCAATGGAGAACCAGAATAACGAATCGATTGATTTCCAACATAATGTGCTCTGTGTAAGTGACCTAGTGCTGTATAGTTAAATTCATGAAAATTATGATGCGACACATATTCTGCACCACCGATTGATAAGGTGCGTTCCCCCTCTGTTTCTTCATCAGAAGGTTCCCCATTATTAGTTACAAATGCATGTCCAACAAATACGTTGCGAGCGTTCGTATCTAACTCTTCGTCCCTAATTTTATTAATTATTGCTCTCATCGCATCGTCATGTGAATGAATATCCTCATTTTTCAATATATATTTCACAATACTTGGCTCTGCATAAGGTATTAAATAGAAATGCACTTCACCATGTTCATCTTCAAAAATGACTTTTTTAAATGGAGATTGAAATTTCCCTGCGATATACAAACCTTCTTTTTCCATAAACGAGCTTCCAAACTCAATACGTTCTGCACTATCATGATTCCCGGCAATTGCAAGGATAGGCGTTTTCAAATCGATAGCTATGCGTTTGAATACATCATTTAATAGTTCAATTGCTTCAGTTGGAGAAATACTTTTATCGTATAAATCACCAGCAATAACAACAGCATCTGGCTTTTCTTCCTTAATGATATTAATAAATTCTTCCATTATATAACTTTGATCATCAGTCATATGTACACCATGTACTATTTTACCAAGGTGCCAATCTGCAGTATGAATGAACTTCATCAATTACACCTCATTATTTTCATCTTTTTATACGTACTATTTTACATCAATATACGAACGTTTGTATGCTTTTAACCAAATAAATTCTAAAAATGTTTAATAGCGGTTAAATTATTTGAAATACTAGTTATTATAATTCAAAATAGAGCTATAACATAGTAGGAGGCCATTATGGAGAAAATTGTAGATGTAAAAAAATATGAAGAAGTAACAAATAGTGAGAAAGCAACAGTTGTAAAATTTTATGCAACTTGGTGCCCTGATTGTTCACGTTTAGATGCGTTCATCGGGGAAGTAATTGAAGAACACCCATCGTTCACTTGGTATACAATGGATCGCGATGAATTTCCAGAAATCGCTAGTGAGCAGCAAGTAATGGGCATTCCAAGCTTACTTGTTTTCAAAAATGGTGAGAAAATAGGTCATTTACACAGTGCAAATGCTAAAACACCAGAACAAGTAGAAGAATTTTTAACGCAATATGAATAAATAACAAAAGGATGGTGTATAAACACCATCCTTTTTTATATTTGTCTTTTTTCATGTAAAAAGATAAACGTATTCTTACAAATACTATACCAAGCATACCCTACGAACCATCCTGCAATAATATCTGACAGGTGATGGACATGTAAATAAACTCTGCTAAACGAAATCAATAATATAATGAGGATCGCAGTGATCTCAAGAATTCTTTTCTGTTTTATCAACCGAACATCCAAAACAATGAGGATAAAACATACTGTTAAAAAGAAACAAGTAGCCATCACAGCGTGACCACTTGGAAAACTAAATCCATGCTCAACATAATACATAGAAGTTGGACGTGGTCTCTCATAAATCCCCTTCAGTACATTAACAACCACTCTCGCTGTCAATAATGTAATAATTAAGGAGATGCCTGTCCAAGCTTTCTTTCGAAAAATTGAATAAATTAAAATGATGACAGCAATCGTTAAATACATTTTAGAAGACCCAAAATCCCTCAGAAATAAACAAAAAGAATCTAACGCATCGGTTCGAATCATTTCAAAAAATTTAAAAGATGAATGATCAATGTGCCTAACAGTTTGACTATCATAGAGTAATCCTAAAATAAAAAACAAAAATATAGATGTAAAAATTGTTATCCAGTTATTTTTTTTCATACATTCCTCCGACTAAAAAATGATCGATTAGAAGCTGCCTATCTATTTAAAAGACAAAGTGAAAAACGACGAGATTTCCCGTCGCCACTTTCATGACTATTCGTCATCATCATCAATTTCATCAATCATACATTTTTCAAGTAAGTATTCAAAAGTAATATCGGCTAATTCTTCAATTTCTTCTTCCTCTGGTACATAACCACGCTGAATGAGCTGTTGATAGAAAAATTCCGCAATTTCTTCCGTATCAATAACTACCTCAATTTCCTTCACTAGCATCACCCCTTACTAGTTAATATGTGAAAAATGAGAAAATATGAAAAAAACCTTTCCAAGCACCAAAATTAATAATATGTAACCTTTAGCATATTACACAAATGACAAGCATATATTCAATTAAAACATGTTAAAGGAGATCGGGTACTCATGATAAAAATGGACAAGCATTCAAATTTAAATGTAAAAATGAAAGAAATTATGTTTAATGAAGAGTTTTTTGAAGCAACGGTTGAAAAATTTACTTCTATTATCTTTTTCATTTTATTAGGGATAGGCATACCTTTTATGATTCATTTAATTCTACAATTACTGTAGAATCTCCTCTGTCTCTCAATTCGTTTTCTTCTCAGAAAATTTATTTAAATTTTTTAGCACTAGATCCATCACAATTTTGTATTCTTCGTCCTGAAAAATCGAATAAAGCACTGCATAATCATTATATATATCTAATAATCCATCTATAATTTCCTGCTTCGTTGTTTTATTACGATTCTTGTTAAAATCGTTCATTGACCTTAATTTCTCTAAATCTAATTTTGTGATTCCGTTTTTATCATTTCTAAGTTTCTTCAAGATGGCATTTGCCGTTTGTGCTGTTGCGATTAATGTAAGGTCCGTTTCATCGGCTTCTAACCATTCTCCATCTGTAATTCTGGCTAATTCATAAATCGTATCTTCCCAAGCGTCATTTTTATAACGCCACACCTCTGTACGATATCCTACAATTCGAAAAATTTCTTTTTCATATCCATTCACTTGAACTAAATCTCCAAAAGAAAATGAATAATTAACCTCTATCCATTCCTTCTCAAGTTTTTTCCCATCATATTCATTGAGAAGCTGTAAAGTATTCTCCACATAAAGTCCGTCATGATTATTCACTTCATAAACAAATACGCCGTCCATCAGTTTAATATTTGTTATTTTACCGACAGTTCCATATAACGTTATCACGACAATATCATCTACGTTATATTTGGGTTGTTTTTTCTTTGTCATCCTCTTATCCTCCTTCTTCATTCGTCGTGACTTCATACGTTTTTACTGTATACTATGCAACCAAAATAGAATTGTCTGTCATTTTAAACGTAAATAAAAAAAGGGAATAGCCTATTTTGTATGAATAAGAGAGAACGTTTAGATTTGAAATAAATTCATACTTAGTAGATTCATATCCATGATAATTGTTTGTATTCTATTGTAAGAAAATACCGATATCCGAAATGAGTGATCGAAAATGCATTTTAGCTAGTCTGCAATTTATTCAGATTGCTTGATTACAATTTCAAAATAAAAAAAGAAATCGAGCCTATAGAATTTCTTCTAAGACTCGATTTTTTTTTTCAATTCTAGTCCACAATTAATTAAAGAATTAGTTCATTGTTGTTTAATCTAATCCATGTAGATAAATTGCTTTTCCATTTATTAAACTAAACACGCACTGTTCAATAAACATTCGCAGAAGAAATTATTGCAATGCTCCACATTATTAATGTAAAAGAGATTGTTAGCCAAAAAGTATTTTTTGATGTTTTTTCATCATTTTTTATTTTTTTCATGATTGCTACAAGATTTACACAAAAAATAATACAAAGAAATGGTATAAAAAGCCATCCAATATATAGAAATGGAATAATCATTAAATTTCACCTTCTAAAAAATATACTTTTATTTCACAAAGTTATATTTCAACGTAAATAATACATTTCCTTTTTTAATAGGTTTTATAATTTACTTCTTGAGCAATCCTGCCTATAAACAGAATCAAAGTGGATAAAAAAAAGCTGTCTAATCTGCATTCATAAATCTTCAAAATAAAATGCACCCCAATTGGAGTGCATTGAAGAACTTTAACTATTTAGATGAATTATTTATAAACTCAGTACTGAATAAACTTAAATGACGTCTTGTTTCCGTTTCGATCTGTTGCACTATAGAAAAGTTCATTATAAGGGCTAAAATATACTTTCGATATTCGGATATTTCCATATCGATCAGAGGCTATCTTTTTCATTCGGTTAGTACCACTAAATATTTCCACCATCGTATACGGCTCAGTTTTCCCAATCATTGTTTCGCCAATCTGAGTCCACTTTACAGTCGGTGGAGTAATATCTTTAACAACTTTAATTGATTTTACTTTACTTGGAAGATATCCTGTTTTCGTAAAAGATATTTTGAGAGTTGTCCCGGCTTTATCAATCGATACTTTCCCAATATTTAAAATGAAATTTCCGTACTTGTCCGCTTTTCCAACAAATGTTTTAGTTTTAGATTTTACGTTAACTGTTGCAAATGGTACTGTATGTCCTTTTACAAGCGGACTAGAATCTGTAATTGGATCTATTTTCACATTACTAATGAGTGGTTTCCATCCATTTGATTTAGTTAGATTATTTTTGTTAACTTCGTACGAAATTAATTCTTGTAGATTCGAGTTCCCTTCTTCTATTCTGTATTTGGCATGAGCTAGTACCTCGAATTTCTTAGCAAAAGGCTTATTTAACTTTAAATAGTAGAAACCCTTTTCATTGGATTTCATGGTTTTGATTAGTTTATTTTCTGTACCTGGCTCTGTTAAAGAAATTGTTACAACTGAATTAGGACGTGTTTTTCCATATACCTCTTTACTATTCAATGGTAAATCCCCTAGTTCAATTGGAAATTTTACCCCATCATTAGTAGGTTTAATTGGAGAAAAAGCTTTCATTCCTTTAAAAGTTGATATCAATGTTGCATTACCAGCCTCATTAGGTATTAATTGTTTTGATCGATTAAAAGTGTATTTACCATAAGGATCATCATATGCTACCGAGAAAGTAACATCTTTTAAAGGTATGTTAACAACTGTAGCATCTTGCTTAACACCCTCGACCTTTAGGTTAATTGGATTCTTGTTTTCGACATTAACAATTGAAGGATTAATTCTAATCAATGAAAAATCTGAGAAAAATCCCTCTGTAGAGAAAAAATTACTTGAACCTGAATCATCTAGTTGTAAAATTGTTCGATCTTCATTCATTTCCAGCTTATGTATGTTTGATATTTCTTCAATAATCTTAAAGTTGGGGAAATTAATTACAGATAAACTTTCTTCTTGTTCAGACTTATGAACTTGAACAAAAATATGCTTATTCGTTTTATCGAAATATACTTTATTGATTTGATTGTTTGAAACATATTTTTTCAATTCTAAATTTGAAACATCTTTAAATGAATGCACTGTGTCTAAAACTTGTATCTTTTGATCCTTTGTAAGAACGATTAGCCATTTGCCATTCTGAGAAAGTTCCAGTGATTTAATATGCTTAAGTGCTGAAAATGATTGCTTAATTTTACCAGTATCTAAATTTATTTTGTAACCTTTTCCATTTCCAAATGCAAGTATACTATTACTAGATGGCTGAAAAATCATACTTTCTATACTACTAATATTAAATGGTAGTTTAATAGTTATACTGTATGGTTTTACATTTTCTGTAACTTTCCAAGAAACAATATATTTATTTTTCTTATTTTCACTATAAACAGCACTATAATACTTATTTCCCGCTACTGCAGAAGTAAAGAGATTTCCTGGAAAGTGCTCTTTAAACACATAGTGTTGAAAGTAAAAATAGTCAAATGGTGAGAAAAAACTAGATCGTTCAGTTGTAGATAACTTCGGATAATTAAATAATGGATTAGATTTAATATCAATTGATTTATTCGTATTTAAGTTTTGAATAGAATTATGGTCTTTCCCGTTAAAAATAACGTAGTTTAAATGTAACTGATTACTTGTGTTCATTGATGAGCTAAGTAACCCTGGATGATTTGATAGATTAGATTCTGCGTGCACAACCGAAACCGCTTTCATATTACTTGTAATTCCATTAACTAGAAAAAAAACTAAGAAATAAATGACAAACTTTCTGATTTTCATGGTGATCTCCCCTTTGTTGAATTAACTAAATTATTAATATTTGATTAGAAATATTTCCCAACAAGTCATTCTACCATATTAATAATTTAATAGTTTTGAATAGAATAAAATTTTGATTGGTAAAATATTACAAAACGCTTTTTCTGCAAAAAAGAGGTTCTTCAAATGAAGAACCTCTTTCCTATTATTTAAATGATACCATCTGTCCTAGGTTTTAAAGTTGTTATTTTTAAACATCCAATCCCCGTTGACTTTCTTTACTACCTCCACGAGACCATATCACGACTGGTATTAGGAGCAAAGATAATATCCCACCAGATAATGCTAATGTTGCATAACTTGTATTTGCTACAATCATGCCAGACATTGCTCCACCTGAAGCTCCAGCTAATGCTATAAAAACATCCATTGAGCCTTGTGTTTTGGCGCGTGATGAGGAATCTGTTGAATCAACAATTTGAGCTGTTCCACTGATCAAACCAAAATTCCATCCTAACCCAAGTAAAGAAAGCGCTATGACTAGTAGAACCATAGAATCACTTGGTGCTAAAGCTGCTAACACACCGGCAAATAGCAATGTACCTCCTGCGGCAATGGACATGGCTGTTCGTCCAATCTTATCAACAAGGATTCCAGTAACTAAAGAAGGAAGGTACATCGAACCAATATGAAACCCAATCACAATACCTACTTCATTTAGTCCATGTCCATGGTGCTTCATGTGAACAGGTGTCATTGTCATTATGGCAACCATTACAATTTGAGTCAGAACCATAATTGTACCACCGACAATAATACCTCTTTTATTTTTTAAATAGTCAACCGTTTCCAATTTACCTTCATGCTCATGTTCTTGCTTATATGATTCAATCATTCTTGCAATCATAAGTGGATCTGGACGAAGCATGATGTTGATTACTAGACCGGCTAATATAAATGCAACTGCTGACAAGATGAAAGGACCAGCAAGGGCTGGAACACCTATCGAAAGAGCAAAATGGCCCATTACGCCTACTAAGTTTGGCCCTGCAACTGCTCCGAACGTAGTTGAAACCATTGCGATACTAATTGCTGTCGCTCGTTGCTTCTTATTTGCCAAATCTGTCCCTGCATATCGAGCTTGTAAATTGGTCGCAGTACCTACACCGTAAATCAAAAGGGATAAAAATAAAAGAACAATACTATTCGTGATTGTTGCAATTACAACACTGATTGCACCTATCCCCCCTGTTATAAAACCTGCAGTTAGCCCCATACGTCGCCCAAACCTTTGAGAAAGTCTGCCGACGATGAAAGCACCACATGCAGAGCCTAATGTAAATAATGCAGCAGGCAATCCTGTAAATGAGTCTGTTCCAAGCATTTGTTGGGCAATAAGTGCTCCGACAGTGACCCCTGCAGCTAGACCCGCTCCACCAAAAATTTGTGAAATACTCACAATCAACAATGTTCGTTTATATAACATTTTCTGTTTTTCTTGTGAATCTATGTAACTTTTCTTCAATTCGTTCGCTTTCATTGCCATGTAACACCTTCTTATTAAAATTGATTTCTTAAATTTAAACACCAAGCTCTCACTGATTTTCCCTAATCGTAACATAAAATATAGACTGTTTACTTTTTTTGTTTGAAGTTATTTTTAAAATTTTTTTAAAAGTAACAAATGAATCAAACAGTATATAAAAAATATAATTCTCGTAGTCTATTGAAATCCCTAAAAAAGTTTCTCACATTTTTTAATTATATGAATAAGGAACTCTTTACTAACTATGTACAGTAGAAAATAAAAGGGATTATTCACTAATCTGTATAAGTAGTATTTAAGGAGATGATCAAATGAAAAAGACAATAGGCGCAATTTATGTACTTGTTTCATTAATTATGTTTTTTACAATTCCCATTATCGATGCGTTATGTACGGCAATTTCTATAGCAAATTCTATTGGGGCTGGAAATTTTGTGAATTTTGAAGGACTTTTACTATGGGTACCCATCATTACGTTTGTGATTGGATTGACTCTACTATTTGGAAAAGAGACAAACGCCTGGTTTAATCCTTCTGATAAGTGAAAACGGAGTATTTTTATTTTTAGAGCTGTAATCACTTCTTTATTTCGAGTTTGTCCTCTAGAAATAAAGATACATCCTAATTGAAAGATGCTTTACTCAACAAATAAATAAAACTAGTTATTCCTCATGAAAAGGTGTGAATTTTGCTTGTTAAAGTTAAGCTTCCAATTCGACTCGAAGAATATAAAGTTTAAATTCAACTAATCAATTAAATCGAATACAAGAAATATAAAGTTCTCACTTAACGAAAAATGTATAAAATGGAAGTAATAAAAAATAAGGAGGCAATAAAAATGAGAAAACAAACGAATCCAATAGTAATATCATATAAGGGTGTAGCTCTTTATTAGAGTATAAACGTTATATTCCCTTATATGTGTTTAGTTAATTAACACAAAAAAGGGGTAATTTATGAAAATTTCAATTAAAAAATTTTTTTCTTATTATAAACCGTATTTAAGATTGTATCTTACTGTATTGGCATGTGCTTTTATCGTCTCTGGGTTAACTTTGGTGTTTCCATTGCTCGTTCGGTATATTACGAAAGTTGTCCTTGAAGGTGACTTGTCAACTGCGCTAAGTAAAGTGTATTGGCTAGGTGGGATCATGCTAATTCTAGTTGCGATTCAGAATTTAGCGAACTACTTCGTGGACTATAAAGGTCATGAAGTAGGTGCATGTATGGAAAGTGATATGCGAAGCGAATTGTTCGCCCATATGCAAAAGTTGTCATTTAGCTTTTACGATAAAGAAAAAACAGGTCAGCTCATGTCTCGAATTACGAATGACTTGCTTTTACTTTCCGAGCTATATCATCACGGTCCAGAGGACTATATCAAATATCTCGTTCGATTTATTGGAGCATTTTTCATATTGTTTTTTATAAACGCACCATTAACGATAGCTGTTTTTTGTTTTTTACCTTTCCTAGGTGTTTTTGCCTTGTTTTTTAATAAAATTTTGAACAAGGCAATAAGAAGAAACAAGGAACGGATTGGGGAAGTAAACGCGCAAGTAGAGGATAGCCTATCAGGAATTAGGGAAGTAAAATCGTTTGCTAACGAGTTTGTCGAGATTGAACATTTTAATCGTGAAAATAATCGTTTCCTCGAAAGCCGCAAGAAAACATATAAGGCCGAAGCATACTTTTATAATGGTGTTGAAATATTTCTACAATTGATTACAATCACGGTTATTATCTTTGGAAGTGCCAGTATAGTCAACAATACGTTAGATTTAGCGGACTTAATAACTTTTTTACTGTATATTAGCTTTATGATTGAGCCAATTCAACGACTTACTCATATGAGCACGCAGTTTCAAGAAGGAATCACTGGATTCCAGCGATTCATGGAAATTATGAATCTTAAACATGCAATCGAAAATAAACCGGATGCCTTAATACTTTCAGATGTACAAGGAGAACTTAAGTTTCAGCATGTTTCCTTCCGTTACGAGGAGCATTTAGAACATGTATTGTTTAATGTTTCACTTCATATTCATCCAGGGGAATACATCGCTTTAGTAGGTCCTTCAGGTGCGGGAAAAACAACATTATGCTCACTCATCCCTCGCTTTTATGATGTGATAGATGGAAACTTATTACTAGACGGAATCAACGTTTGTGATATCGATTTGGAGTCATTAAGAAAAAATATAGGTTTTGTACAGCAAGATGTTTACCTATTTTCAGGTACAGTGCTCGAAAATATCCGTTACGGTAAGCCATCAGCTAATGAAGAAGAAATTATCACTGCAGCAAAGAATGCCAATGCACATGAATTTATTATGAGTTTGCCAAATGGATACCATTCCGAGATTGGTCAACGTGGTGTCAAACTCTCTGGTGGTCAAAAACAGCGACTTAGTATCGCGCGCGTGTTCCTAAAAAATCCACCAGTTCTCATATTAGATGAGGCAACAAGCGCCCTAGATAATGAGAGCGAAAGCATTGTAAAGGATTCACTCGAAACTTTAGCTAAAGGCAGAACAACGATCGTGATAGCACATCGCCTTTCAACTATTCGCAATGCCGAACGGATTATCGTTTTAACAGAAAAAGGTATTGTAGAGCAAGGAACACACGATCAATTACTTTCAAGTGGAGGAGTTTATGGTCAACTCTATTCAAAACAATTTGAATTACAATTATAATTTTTAAATAAAATTCGGCTCTCCCTTTTTTAAAGGAGTGGCCGATTTTTTTATTGGACCTCAATAAAAAGAATAAAAGAAAATTAACTTTCAATTAAAAATTTTTAATTTTCAATATTTTTATTTTTTGTTTTTGTATACTGTACCTACTAATCTTTAAATTTAATATTACGGAGGACATTAACTTGCCAAACAAATTAGATGAATTAAACGAAAGAAATACATTAAACCATAAAGACGTTGTAAAATACGTTAAACATGTATTCGATGAGCTAGACATGAAAGCGAAAAAGTTTCGTGATGAATGTGCAATTAATGCAGCAGCTCATGTTAAACCTGATTTAGAAAAAGAAAAAGAGTTTTATAATAATATTCATAATATAAAAAAGTTACTTATTGAAGTATTAGAACGCACAACTGAGGATTTTGAACATGTTGGGGATAAAAACTGGATTAAAAACTTTAAGGATGGCGTTGATCAATAATTAAATAAATCAATACAAAGAGCGGTTTCTAAACCGTTCTTTTTTTATGAAATGCTCAGTTAAAGTGAAATCTTGAACATTAAAATAAATAATTACACAAAACTAAAACGACCTCAACTTATTCATTTTAACTTACAAGTGAAGGTCGTGCCGATTATACTAGATTCTTTTATTCGTTAAACTAATTGTTGTTGTTTCATTATCTTTTAATCTTAGTATCTTATTTTGATATTTCGCCTCAAAATTTTGTAGCCTTTCTTCAATACTTTCCTCACTTCCATCAGAAAATAAGTCATTTCGATCGTAATGCGGGAAGATATTTCTATTTATTAATTGCAGTGCTGTATAATCCGTCATATTAACTGTGTTGATATCTGAGGTAAAAAGATGAGCAAGTTGAATGTTATCGCCTAAAATCATTGAACCTGCACTTACACCTACAATTAAAACTTCTTCTCTTGTCATCTCTTTTAAAATTTCATTTGCACCACTTTTTCTTACGTGATGAAGAAGATAAAAAGGATTTCCACCAGCAATATATACTACATCATATTGTTTTAATCGTGTTGGTTCTTCAAACTCAATATCCATGAATTCCACTTGTTTAAATCCCATTTCCTGAAAATCATTTTTCGCTTTTTGAATATATTTATTCTTATTTTTTTGTTGCACTGAAGCTGTAGTGATAATCGTTACTTTCATGCCAGTTCTGTTTTCAGGAAGTAACTTTATAAATTGATTTTTTATTTCTTCAGTTAGAAAACCGCATGAAGTTAGAAATAATTTAGCCATTCGTTTCCCCTACCCCAACAAACATTTCAATTTTATTTGGTCAATTAAACATGCGAATTAGTTAATCTACTTTCTTATAGTAAATCAAACTGGTCCGCTAAAATATATCTTTCTATTCGCCAATGTGACATAAATTCCCTGCATGGATTTAAAAAGAAACCATCTCGCGAATTTTTCAACTTAGAACAACACTATTTTAAAAGATCTTTTAGAAATGAGACTTAAATAAAAAAAAGATACAACAAAAGTTGTATCTTACACATCTTCTTCATACAAATTCCATGCTTTATCGAATATGCTCATTGGCATATGGAATGTTCCATCCAATTCTAAATATGAACTTATCTCATCATATTCTTCTGATTGTTTCGGAAAAGAGTGATCATTAAAAAGATGATCTGCAAATAATCCAATATCAGTTGGCACTTTATAGTTTCGATGTTTCATCATATAGTGGTAAAATGACTTTTTCATGATACTCCCTCTACCTTACAATAAATTTATTTCATTAGTTATTAACTTAAAAATACTAGTTAAATGATGAGAAGTCAAAATAATTTCTCTTTAATAATCTTGGTTGCTTCATTAATTCTTCGAATGAAACAGAGACTGGAAGCAATTCAGTCGAAATCAGAAATAATTGATCTTCAATGGTTTTCACTAAATCTTCACGTTGATACGAAAATTTACAATGGTCACAATAATATGACGGCACATTTGTTATTGTAATTGCACGTGAGCCATCTGGTAATTCCCAATGTACTACAGCTTTTGTTTCTTGTAAATTAAGTTCCTCACACCAATCACATTTTAATGAATTATTCGTCATTCTTCTCACTTCCATCCATTTTTTGAATTTGAGCTTTGTATTTTTTCTCTTTTAATTCATCCCTTTTTTCTCGTTTATTCTTTAATGAGATATGAGTTGGGTCCTCTTGATATTGCTCTCTTTTCTTCATTCGTTCTAAATCAGAAGGAATTAGGCTTTGAATTTTATCAGTCATTATACTAGCAATTCCAACTTTTGCAGCTTTCTCTAGATAGTCAGGATAAACAAGAGAAAAATAATCTTCCGCTGTATCTTCAGTATACGCTTCAGGTTCTGGATAAGAAGTAATAACGCCTTCAAAATTTCTTAAAACGGTTTTTTTACTACTTTGAGACACAATGTAGTTTGGCTGAAGTGAGATTTTACCTCCTCCACCTGGTGCATCAACAACAAAAGTAGGAACTGCATAACCAGACGTATGCCCTCTTAATCCTTCAATAATTTCTAACCCTTTTGCAACTGGTGCTCTAAAATGCCCGATGCCTTCAGATAAATCACATTGATAAATATAATAAGGTCTTACTCTTATTTTGACTAAATCATGAACAAGCTTCTTCATGATCGGAACACTATCGTTTATTCCAGTTAAAATAACAGATTGATTACCTACAGGAACACCCGCATTTACTAACATTTCACATGCTTTTTTAGCTTCTTCAGTAATCTCAATACTTGTATTAAAGTGAGTATTTAACCAAACAGGATGATATTTTTTTAGAATTTCACATAAATTATCGGTAATTCTTTGTGGGAATACGACAGGAGCTCTCGTGCCAATTCTTATAATTTCAACATGATCAATTGCTCTTAAATTTTTTAAAATATATTCTAAAATATTATCATTTATCAATAATCCGTCTCCGCCTGAAATTAACACATCTCTAACTTCCTCATTTTGACGAATATATGAAATCGCATCATCTAATTGTTTTTTGGGAACTCCCATTCCAATTTGACCTGAGAAGCGACGTCTTGTACAGTAGCGACAATACATTGAACATTGATTTGTTACTAAAAACAGTACACGATCTGGATAGCGATGAGTTAACCCAGATACAGGACTATCATCATCTTCGCCTAATGGATCTTCAGCATCGTATTTTGTTTTATTTAATTCTTTACTTATTGGTACAGATTGCATGCGAATTGGGCATCGGGGGTCTGTAGGATGCATTAAGGAAGCGTAATAAGGTGTTATATTTAATGGAATTGTTTTAGTAGAAATTTTTACTCCTTCTTCTTCATCCTTTGTTAATTCAATTACTTGTTTTAAATCGTCTAATGTTCTAACTGTATTTGTTAATTGCCATAACCAATCATTCCATTGCTCATCTGTTACATCTTTCCATAAGGGGATATCTTTCCAATGCCTTTGTGGTTTATAAAGCTGATTTTTCATTCATGGTCCTCCTTATTCAATCGGACTGCCAAAGTGTACATTTAAATAGTTTTCTAGTTATATACCTACTACTTTATATGCATTTAGCAAATAGAAGGTGAAAATGCAAAAAAAAATAAAAGGCTTATCTCAATTAAGCACAATGAAACCGACTAACGGTTTGTTAGTCGGTTTCTGTGGCTGACGCTCAATGTTTTTTAAACTCTTACAAAAGTAGCACCGATAATAATTAAAAGAATAAATAATACAACGATTAACGCAAATCCACCGCCGCATCCACCGCATCCCCAGCCACCATAGCCTCCGCCATAATAAGGTGAGTAACCTTTCATGAGTGTTGCCTCCTTCACATAGGTAATATGTTATTACACTATTTAAGTTATGAAATGATTAAACTATATGTGAATAGGCTCAAGCCTAATTTTAGGTTTATTAATTAGATATGTGTTCTGCTTATTAAAAATGTAGTGAGTCATCAATCATTAATTTTTTTGCAATCAACTAACAAAAAAAAAAAAGACCCCAAAAGGAGTCTATACGTATAATTTGTATATATGATGTCTTCTTTGTAAACATAGTTCTAATTAGGATGGGTATTTGTCGATTCCCACTACAGGATGCTCCCTTTCCGTGGCTCGGGCGCTGAGCCTCCTCGTCGCAAATGCGCCTGCTGGTGTGATCTGTACTGCTACTCCCACAGGAGTCTCGCACCTTTCGATTCAATCATTTTCTATATTTATTGAATTCATTAAAGAAACCTTTTTAAAAGCAACAATCTTTTAAAAAAGAGCATTTATTTTTCATCTATGAACACGGGAATAAATTGAAATGAGCATACATTAAATAAACCCTTAGTTGTGATTTTAATACTAGGGATAACTGGAAGCGCAAGAAATGATAATGTTAAAAATGCATTGAACGAGTTGTCAGGTCTAATTTTTAAGAGTTCCTTCTCTACTAGTTTCAGACTTGCTTCTACTTCTTCAGAAAATTGATTACTTATTAACCCCCCAATTGGAAGTGACAGCTTAGTAAGCACTTTCCCATTCGAAACGACTACAATACCACCATTCATTTCTTCGATTGTTTTAATGGCAAGCATCATATCTTCATCATTCATTCCAGCAACAATTAATTGATGTGAATCGTGGGCAATCGTTGTTGCAATCGCACCCTCTTTTAAATTTAATCCTTTTACAATCGCTAATCCCAATTCTTTTTCTGCGTGATATCGATCAATTACTGCAATTTTACATAAATTTTCTTTTTCATCTGCAAAAAACTGATTATCGATTAATTGTATTTTTTCAACGATATGGTTCGTTACAATACTTTTCGGTTTTATCTCGATAATATTTGCAAAAGACTGCCCATCCGATTTTAATATTAGATCTTCCTGTTTAAGTTCACCAAGGCTAATTGAAGTTGTAATCAGTTTAGTTTGTTCTCGTTTAATTGATAATTCGTTAAGTTTTTTTCCTTGAACAACAAAATCATTTTTACACCACACGTCTGTTATTTCTACTTTTTCCAAGTCATTTATGAATACAAAATTCGCTTCATAACCTGGTGCGATTGCACCTTTTTGTTTTAATCCATAACATTGTGCTGGATTTAAAGTTGCCATCGAATAAGCAGTTAACGGAGATACCCCAAAAGCAATTGTTTCACGAATGCAGTAATCAATAGATCCTTCACTAATTAAGTCATCTAAATGTTTATCATCCGTGCAGTACATCAATCTATGTGCATTACCTTCATTTACAGCGGGTAACAAGTCCTTTAAATTTCTTGCTGCAGAACCCTCTCTTAAAGCTACATACATCCCTGCTCTAAGTCGATCAATAACTTCTTCCACGTTTGTACACTCATGATCCGTTAAAATTCCTGCATATGAATAGGCGTTGATTTCATTTTTAGATAATCCAGCTAAATGACCATCGATTGGCTTTTGAAATTTATGTGCTAATTCGATTTTATCGATCATTTGCTTTTCCATATTCATAACAGCTGGATAGTCCATTACTTCTGCTAAACCGAGCACTCTAGGATGACTTATAAAAGGCTCTAAATGCTCTGCATATAAAACAGCTCCGCCACGTTCAAGTGATGTTGCAGGAACACATGAAGGAAGCATTACTCTAACATCTAAAGGTATTTCATTAGATGCATCTAGCATAAATTGAATTCCTTCTACGCCCAATACATTGGCGATTTCATGTGGATCAGTGATAACAGTCGTTACACCATGTGGGAGTATTGTTCTAGCGTATTCACTTGGAGTTACCATTGACGATTCAATATGAACATGTGAGTCGATAAATCCTGGTGAAATATACTTACCTTGTGCATCTATGACATGATTTGCCTCATAGTCACCGATTCCAACAATCATTCCATTTGTTATCGCAATAGAATCTTCTATAATTTCTTTCGTAAATACATTTAGTATTTTCCCATTTTTAATAAGGAAATCTGCCTTTTCAGCTTTAGTAGATGCTTTCATTTCGTGTAAGTTCATTTTTACTCCTCCTAATAATAGGAGAGATGATGTTTTGTCATATCTCTCGTAGTCAAACTATACGGCAGTTTGGTAGAAACTCTTGGACCGCTATTTCCAAAATTATACGAGCTATTAAGAAACACTTTTCAATAAAAGTGTAAGAACTTAATTTGCTTATATTTAATTGTCTTAAAAATCTATATTAAAAGTATTCTATTAAATTATGACTATAAAAATCAATTATTATTTTAGAAAACTTAAAAAATAAAATAATTCATAATTTTCTTTTTAGTGAATAGGATTTCTATTGGAAAGGTCTATTTAGGAGGTAATCGTTTGAATCTTACAACTCAAAGAGATAATTCAATCTTTCAACGTTCTTTTACTGATCAATTTGTCTTCAAAACTAAGCAAAGTACAAGAACTAATATATTCGTTCAATATTATTATAGGCATTATGATTCGATTCAAAAGTTCAAAACAAATAATTTACAGCCTTCACAAGTTTTTAAAATTGAACATCAAAAAAATTTATCTTATATAAGGCTTTTACATGCATCTCCAGGAGCACCTCTTCTTGAAGTTTACATCGATGGCATTAAGTCTTTTACAAAGTTACCTTTTAAAAGTACTACTCTCTACATTCCTATTTCTTCAGGAACGCATCGTATTGATCTGTTCACTTCGGGTGAAACTCCAAAACAAGTTTTATCTAAGTCAATAGATGTTGACTCAAATCATTTCTATACAATTGCAGCGAATGGTGAATTAAATGATCTTTCGTTATTATCGCTTATTGATAATACATTTTTAACGTATGGAGAGACTAAAATTCGTTTTATCAATTTAGCTAAAAATAATCCAAATCTTGATTTAGCAGTTAAACAAGGCGAGGGAGATGTCGTATTTTCTAATCTTAAATATAACGATTTTTCAGAGTATCTTACATTAACACCTATGACTGTAAACTTAGAAATTCGTTTATCAGGTACAAAAACGATTCTATTCCCCTTATACAAATCGAAATTTGGAGAGAACAAACTTTATAATATTTTTGCTGTTGACTTATTATATAGTGATTCAAAAATTGACGTGTTTAAAGTCAATTAAAAAAACTCGGAAATTCATCCGAGTTTTTTTATGTTCGTTTTGGAAGTGTAATATAAAATGAAGTCCATTGATCATCTGAAAGACATTTTATTTCACCTTCATGTTTTTCAATAATTTGTTTGCATACGAATAAACCAATACCAGTGCCGTGATTTTTAGTCGTAACGAATGGTTCAAAAATTGTCCGAATACTCTCTTCGTTAATTTTCGGTCCATTATTTCGAATTTGAATAACCACATTCTCACCTAAATCGGCTACTTGATATTGAATAATTTTTTGGCCTTCATTTTCTGCAAGCGCATCAATTGAATTCATAAATATGTTTAATAAAACTTGACGTAATTCATTTCGAAAGCCAGGTATGTATATGTTTTGAGATAATCCTTCTTGTAAAATTACGTTCGAATTTACAATACTTGGATATAGAAACTCCGTAATATCTTTAAATAAATCATTAATTAAAAAATACTCAACAACTTGATCTTGATCCTTTTTTGATACATGTAGAAATTGATCAATTCTAAAGTTTAATTGATGTAATTCATGATCAATAATATCTAAATATTTTAACTGAGGATGATCTAATCTAAGAAGTTTGACAAATCCAATGATTGATGTGAGAGGATTTCTAAATTCGTGAACAAAACTTGCTGACATTTGCCCTAGTATGGTCAGTCTCTCTTTATGAGTCTCATCAATAAATTGTTTCTTTTCTTGAATATCTTGATTAATTATGTATGAATATCGTTTTACAGTATAATAAATAAACTGGTCAAAAACATAGTTGATTTTATCAATTAAAGGTTGAAGTACAGTAATACTTTCACCAAAAGCAGCTAAATGTTTAAATAACTCACTTCTTCCAATATTCGAATTGTATACAAATTCCCCTATATTTACGCTTGCTTGAGCACGCTCCTCAGCAATTTTATTCGATAATTCTCTTACTTCATCTTCATTAATTTTATTTTCTACGAATAATAATGTAAATTCGATCAATTTTGTTCCATTAATGATAATTTCTGATTTAAATGGATCATTTTCGCCAATTAATGCTTGAGAAACCCAATTCTTAACTAATGTTGGCATATTTTCTTGAATGAAAGCACTATATTTACTTTCTATAGACATATCAATAAGGAACACCCCCTGATTAAACTTACTTAATTTAAATAGTAACAAATTTTTAAATATTCGTTAAGTAATATTAACAAAAACTGTTTAAATTGTTATTAATCTCCTATAAATTTAATTCTACTTGAATAATTGGAATTGGTCTATACAGTAACTTTGAACTAAAAGTATACAAAAATGTCAATAATGTGATGTAGAGAATACGATAAGATTAGATACAATTAAATTAAAAATTGAAAGTAGGTTTTTCGATGGCTGGAAATAATGTTGAAGATTATTTAATTAAAGGTATCTATGGGGAAAAGCAAATAAAAATAGAAGAACGCAATATTTATTTAGGGACAATACGTGAAAGAATTGAAATTGCATTAACAACTAGTCAAGTAATGGCAAATGCAATTTATCAACATATTGAACCTGCATTAAAAATAAAAAATGTTACTTTATTACTAAATGGTACTCTTCCTTATTCTGCAATTTCAAAATATATTCAATTAGCCAAAAAAAATAATATTCAATTTTCACTTGTAAATAATTTACCACATCCTACTCCAATCGGGCTTGTTGTGACGCATAAAAATGCTGTTGATAAAAGTGAAATCTTCATTAAAGACGCACTTTATAATTCAACGAAGTTTTAACATTTCGGTATGTGAAATTTTATTGAATCGTATAAAAACAGCGCAACATTGTAATTCACAATTCTGTTGCGCTATTTTCTATTTGCTCTTGCTCTGTTTTTGTAGACGGATCTCTTATTAATTCGATGGATTTTATATAATGGCCATCAATTTTCAACACCTTAAACGTATAATTACTTATCTTTGTTGAATCTCCTTCTTGAACATCAAAATTTTCAGTTAAAATCCAACCACCAATCGTATCAACATCCGTATCATCAATATCTAAACTGAATACATCGTTTACTTCACTAATTAATACTTTCCCTGCAATTACATACTTGTTTTCGCTTACTTTATAAATATCTTCTTTTTCATCCACATCAAACTCGTCTCGAATTTCTCCAACAATTTCTTCTAATATATCTTCAACCGTAACTAGTCCTGATGTTCCTCCATATTCATCAACTAATATAGACATATGGATATGCTCGCGTTGCATCTTTACTAATAGATCATGGACTGATATTGATTCAATCACTTGAATTATCGGGCGGATATATTGCTCAAGTGTTTTTACTTCCGATTCCCCTTTATGTAGGACAAAATCTGTAAAAACATCTTTAAAATTTATGAGACCAATTACATGATCTTTATCCCCATCAACAACTGGAAAACGTGTATATTTTTCTGTACTCATAAATTGGATATTTTCAGCAAACGGAACACTAATGTCAATTGCGACCATTTCTGTTCTAGGAACCATTATTTCTTTTGCAACTCGCATATTAAAATCAAAGATGTTATTTACATATTTAAATTCAGATTGATTTATTTCGCCGCTTTTATAGCTCTCAGATAGCAAAATTCGTAATTCTTCTTCTGAATGAGCCACTTCATGTTCTGATGCTGGAGGTATACCAAATATCTTTAAAACAAGCCTAGCTGAATTATTAAATAACCATATGAATGGATACGTAATTTTATAAAATAGAATTAATGCCGGTGAAAAAAGCATCGTAATTTCTTCTGCCTTTTGAATTGCAACGGTTTTTGGTGCTAACTCCCCGACAACTACATGAATAAAGGTAATCACTCCAAATGCAATTAAAAATGAAATTGTACCATTAACTGCAGTTGGTAAATTAAACTTTCCAATTATGGGATGGACCAACTTATCAACTGTCGGTTCTCCTAACCAACCTAAACCTAAACTTGTTACGGTAATACCTAATTGACATGCAGACAAATATTCATCTAAGTGCGTAATCACTTTCTTAACAGCTCGAGCCTTTTTATTTCCTTCACCAATCAACTGATCAATTCGAGAACTACGGATTTTTACAATTGCAAATTCCGACGCTACAAAAAATGCTGTGAAAGCAATTAATACAACAACTAATAGTAATTTAGTACCTATTCCTAACAACTGTTTCATCCCTCCATTTGGAAGTAGAAAGCCTCTTCTCTAATTGTTTTCTAACTCAGGCTTATCTTAGTATATTCAGTTACAGAACTTGTTATCAAATTTTTTTTATGCAACTTTGAATTCGACTAAATAATGTATATCGAACAGAATATAAGAAGTTTTGACGAGTCAGCACTAGTTTTGTCAATCATGAAGGAAATCAATTTTCATTAGAAGAATGATATGTATATAAACCATTTAGAGGAGGAATGACAATGTTAACGACCTCTCAAGTAGCAGAGCAGCTACAATTAACAAATAAAAAGGTTTTATATTATTCAAAAAAAGAGAATTTTACTTTAGAGAAATCATCAACTGGCTCTTATTTATTTACGGAAGAACAAATAAATCAAATTAAAAAGGCGCATGAAAGTACGCTTCAAACTAATGATTCAAATCAATTAGATCGCGAGTATATTCTTCAGATAGAACAATTAATAAAAAATGTTACGAATCTCGAAGCTAAGATGGAAACGAAAGCAAATGAAGTTGTATCTGTTCAGGTGCTTGAACATCGTAGAGAAATTGAAGATTTAAAAAAATTCGTTGTCAAACTTGAAGATGAAATTATTCTTTTAAATGAAACTGTAAAATCTTTAAAATCCGAATTGGATGATCAAAAAAAGATCGTTGCGTTTAAACCGAAAAAACGCTTTGCAATTTTATCAATATTTGGAGTTTAATTAAGTAAGACATATAAACATTGACTAAAAAACGTAGATGGTTTTCATCTACGTTTTTTTACATACTTAATGGATTGTTGGTGAAAATAAATTCGAATGATAAAAAAGGAGGAATTGCCATGCAAAAAAATGCACGACAATATACAGAAGATGCAAATACTGCCATCAAACATGCTGTTGAAAATCTTCAATCTGCCCTTGATACTGTTGAAAAACCACATAATCATGAACTCATTGAACAAGCATTACAGGCTTGTCAAAATGCCTATAATCAAACAAATAGTACAGCAAATGTACTTAGACAAGAATAATATCGATAACTCAGGTAGAAATAACCTGAGTTTTTGATTTTTTTATTTTTTGTCGTAATACATTAAAATTTCTTTAAATTCCTCAGAATACTTTAATAGCTTAGTAGCATGTTGAATGTCTAATAAAAATGGCACAGCAATAATGTCATCACTAATTTCAAAATATTCATCGATTGGCAGAATTTTAAACCCTACACTTCGAGCAAACATATACAATCTTTTATTTATTGTACCAATATACCAATCGACATTATTATTACTCGCATGGTCATAGCATGCTAAAAGTATCTGTTTAAAGAAACCCTTCCCTCGATTTTCTCGATTTATTAATAGCTTACTAATTTCATAGATTTCTTCATTTTGAATATATTTAATGTATTTATTCTCTGAAAAATTATAATAATATTCATTTTTATTTTCTGGTCCAACTTGATATTTATCGAATTCAATCGTTCCGATCAGCTTTTTTTCGGAATCACATATACCATATCGAGTTACTTGATTATCTCTTTTTAAGAAAGGCATTTCGTTTTCTTCACAAAAATCTCCCCAAAGTTCGTCAAATAAAAAGTTCTCTTCTTTTGTATGAATAATACGAAACACATTAACCCCATCCTTGTATTTAAATGTCATATTAACATTTAGATAAATTCTCGTTTTTAATATTTTAACAAAATATTCTAATATTTGTAAACGCATACATTTATTTTTTTGTACTTATTTACGAAATATTTACGATTGTCCGGTTAATTATCTCAATTAATTCTTTTTCACCAATTAGCTCATAATTATCCTCACCTTTTTTCTTTGGATAAAACTGAATATATGTTCCACATCCAGCTTCTAGAACTTTTCGATGAACATTACTACCTGGATATAAGCAGATTACTTCCTGGATTGGCTTTCTAGCATAGTTAAGCTTCCCATTAACTCGTTCAACATACTTTAAGCCCCAATACTTATACATTTGCTCCATAGCCTTTGTATTGCCAACAGGTTGATAAATGTTAAACATCGGACTATATTTGATTTCAAAGATAATTGAGCCCGCAAATTCATTATTCGATTTCCGAAAAAAGTCTAACCGAATATCAGGTTTTTTCGATTCTTCACCACTAAAAAAATTCGTTCCTTTTAATAATGAAACCTGTGGACTACCTTCAATAATTTCATTAAATACTAAATTGATTATCCAATTCTTATTTTCAAGCTTTACAAATGCACCATCCATCAATTCATCATCTTTTACATGCATTAATATTTGTTCAGCTAAAGGATCCTCTATATTTTCATATCCTTGCTTCAAAAACAAGTTACATAACGAGAAATAAACAAAATACTCATATAATAAAAATGTTGGTTTATAGACTGGTAATAGCATCTGCTTTTTGCCATATTCTTTTACCTTTTTATCAAATAGACTTAATGAATGAACAAAATTCAAAAATACTTTTGATGGACTAGTAGGATATCTTGTAGTCAGTGAATCTGTAGCAGCACGAAAAATACCTAAAGTATATTCCCTAAAATATACTTCATATAGATTATCAAGTGAAGTAGTAATTCTCTTTTTTTCAATTACACTTTTTTGCAATTTCTCTAATTCTATTTCTTTTAGTAGTTTAGACTGACGATATTTCGCTTTTTCTCGATCAGTGATTGAACCATTCCCTACTACATTCTGCATCATTTTTTCGATATCTTGCACTTGATAATCTATTTGATCCATTTTCTTTTTATCCTTCATTAGTTCATACTTTACAAAAGTTAATAGAGTTTCAATTGTCAGGATAAACTTCCTAACTTTATTTTTGGCATATTTAATTTCTTCTAAATAGTTTTCTTCTTGAACGACAGGCTGCATTGTTAAATTCGTAGCATTTGAAATTGCTGGATGGATTAAATTCCACCTCAATGTTGTAAAATCAAGCTTCGTGACTTTTCTTTGTAATTCGTAAACCTTCTTTTGTTTTCGTTTAAGCTTACTTTTGAACTGTTGAATGGCAACTAGCAATCTTTCCTCATTTGCTTCTATAAAACGAATGATAGGCCAGAAATACATTGTTCCATTTTGAGTTAATGTAGCAGATGACTTTTTAAAGAATTGTGAATCGTTCATAATACCATTTATTTGTTGATTTAAATTTGAATGCATCCATTCTAACTGATCATATTCTAAATTTTTCGGTAGTATTTTTACCATTCCATAAAAGCGTTGTTCTTGATAAATAATACAAAACTCATAGAAACCACATCTCCACGGATAGGCATTCTCCGTTTTCCCATGTTCATAGATTAATATTTTCTTCGTTTCAGTTGTAAATATATATTGCTGGTCATCTAAGTTCTCTTGTTGAAAATGATATAAATTATTCCAAACAAATGTAACTTTCCCATCAAAATCTCCATCAATTTGAAAAAAGAAACGTTTTAATTCTTGGATTTCATACGTAAATAAATAAGCATCTTTTGCATGTCTTGTTAAAATATCTAATGAAATCTTCTCTTCCTTCCCACGCGTCCCGATTCGAATTGAAAGAACAAATGGAAGTATGAAACCTTCATCACAAATTTCAGTTGTGTACTGATTAATTGACATAATATTTTCTCCTCATAAAAATCAACTAAACGCTGAATTATAAGTTAATAAATATTTAACATTTTGAGCAATGTAAAACTATTTTTTTATTTCACGTTAAATTTATGCTATTTTCCTAATTCTTGTTGGAATTATACTTCTAGATTTATAGATTTCCACGTCAGGATGCTAGTTTTCGGTGGAACTTCGTTTCCTAAGTCGAATAGCTGGAGGGGTGTTACTACCCCTCTCTGCTATTAAATAAGTCTGTACATTTTGCTCCAATAATCATCTTCTTTATACCGACTGCTTTAACAAATCCTTTTTAATAAACAACTTTCTTTTAGAAAAGAGCTTTTAATTAACATATCCATCAATTTCTAATTGCTTTCTTTTCTTTTTTAATTCACTTATCGAATTATCAAAATCTGATATACTTTTTCCGAGCTTCGACTGCATTAACAAGATCAATAAACCTTCTTGGTCATTATTTTCACCGGTTCCAATCAATTCCTCTAAATTAGCTAGTAATCCTCTAACTTTTGTTAAAACCCGCTGTTTGACAAATAAATCAATCGCTTCTTTTCGTTCAAATTGATTGTGTGTAGGTAGAATAGGAATATTTGCTAAGTAATTAGAGAGATCCTTTATCATACGTGGAGAAATTATTCTCTCACTTAGCGATTCTTCAACTATATTATTTAGTTCATCAAAAAACTTCAGTTCTTCAACTGTTAGCTCAGTTGACCTTTCAGATTGTACCGTCCAATCATTAAAGGACTCGGCATTAATATAGATTTGTGGAACATTTTCATAAATATTTTCATTGCTCATTCTTTCAGAGTAGTTTACAAATGAAGTAGATTTTAACGAAATAATATTTACACGATCAAGTAATCTTAACGAAAACTCACTTGAAGTTTCATCAAAATTTACTGTTCCAACAAATATGATATTATTCCCTATCTTCACTTTTGGTTTATAGTATTGATTAATGACAACATTATGATCATGGAATAGTGTAATAAATCTTTTATCTGAAGGCATCTCCAAAATAGATAAAAATTTACTAAACCAATGCTCAATTTGTGAAAGATTCATTTCATCAAAGATAACCATATACATTCGATGAGGAAATTGTTCTGCTTCGATTAATAGTTTCGTAATACCTGTTTCTGAATCAATATAAATGCCTGTTGAAGGATTTAAATAGCCTAATAAATCATAATGTTCCCTATAGGAAGGAGTAATAGGAACAAATAATAATTCCTTTCCAAATTCCAAGCCGAGTGTTTCACCATAGATTCGAGCTAATTGTGATTTACCTGTACCACTTACTCCTCCTAATATTGTTAATGCTTGGAATTTACAGCAAATATGAAAATTAATTAAGTCTTTTCTTTCATATAAAAGCCCTTGTTGAAGACAATTCTGATAAAATCTTTCAATAAATGCATTTTCATTCGTATCGATACTCCACTCATCCGGAAACGGCTGTTTCTCAGTAAAATCTTGAGTATAGATCAGTTCTTTACTTTCCTTTTTGAATGTTTTATTCAATTCTTCCCAATATTTTTGGGGAATAAAATAGATTAAATGATTGGAATGAATAAATGAGTTTAATTCTTCATTATTATATTCTAGGTAAGTTACTTGATTTTGTTTTTCTAAATAACTAATATCATTCATCATAGATTTAAGAAATAAATTTCCATAAAGTCTATTATCATAAAATACAAACTCTGGTTGATCAAAATCATTATAGTATTTTGGTAAATGAATAGGTAAAGAGCCTTTAATTAAACGATTTTCAACTTCCTCACGTTTACCCTCGCCGCGAAGCTCGATGACTGGAATTAATTGATATGTCGTATCTCTTTTTCCATCAAAGAAATCTACTAAATCAGCTGTAATTATTTCATTTGCGTATTCAAGACGAAATAATACTAGTTTTGTATCAAATATCTTTTTTAACCCTTCGATAATATCATCTTTTTTCTTGTGCTTAATTAGTGGTTTTATTTTACTTTCATTATTCTTATTTGCAGTTGTTCCTACAAATAGTACTTCTTGAGTTGAAAAACTCGCTTTAATCTTTTGTGGTATTGGCGATAAACATTCGATATAAAATCTAATATGATCATCGTCCTCATAGTACAATAAGCTTTGCTTTTCTTGGTCGACTATTCTTTCTGTTACGATCTTTCCTAGGAATAAAAAATTATGAATTTTTTTCGATAATTTCTGGGTCAATGCGCGTTTTAATTTCAAAGTCATTTCCCCCACTTTCCGACATTCCTCATACATTTTACGTTTCTTATTCGATATTTATGATTATTCGCATCTATTTCACCTTGATTACTTAAGCCTATATCAAAAAAAAATGCTCAGAACTAAGTACTCTGGGCATTTTTACTATTTTTTTATAACATAATTTGATAATAAACAATATCAAGCCATTGATTAAATTTTTGGCCTGTTTTATAAAAATGACCAACTTTTTCAAATGACAGTTTTTCATGTAACCTTTCACTCACTTCATTACCACTTGTTATACATGAAATAATGGTATGATGACCTAGTTCTTTTGCAACCTTAATCATCTCAACCATCAATGCTTTTGCAAGCCCTTTACGGCGATGTTCGGGATGAATATAGACAGATAATTCAACAGTATGCTTATAAGCATCTTTTTCTTTGAACTGTGTTAAAGAGCAATATCCAGTTACAACTCCGTTTTCTTTGGAAACAATTACAGGATATAAATCTGAGTGCTTATCGAACCATTGTAACATTTCATCCAATGTTTTTGTCTTTGTATCAAATGTTGCTGTAGTATTAAGGATCGCATCATTATAAATTGTTACGATTTCTTTTACATCTTCTTGAGTTGCGATTGAAATATTCATATGTAATCCCCTTTTCATCTTTTTCACTTTCTTCTATTTTACAATGTTTTACAAATAAATTTCTATCAAAATGATTTATGAGAAGAAACATGCACAGTATTTTTAGTAATCTCATATACTGCGATAGTCAGAATGTAAGGAGGTATGAAGATGAGTGAAAAAGATAAAAACACTCAAGATGAAAAGCAATCATCATCTATCGATTTTCAACATTATATTAAAAAGGTTGATGAATTAATTGATCAATCACCAATCCGAAATATATTTGATGAAATCGATAAATTCTTTCACAAGCATGGCGTATTTTCCTCAATCGGTATTGACATGATTGAAAATGGTGACGAATTGGTCATTCAAGCAAGTTTACCTGGGGTAAGTAAAGAACAAATTTATATGGATATTGAAGGATCAATTTTAACAATTGGTTTAAAGAATGATACAACACAAGAAATACAAAATGACCAAATGGATTATTCTTATAAAAAATATTCGTATAGTCAATCTCAGCGAATTGTAAAACTACCTTTCCCAATCAATGCAACAACAGCATCTGCGATTTATGAAAACGGAATGCTAGTCATCAAAGGTACAAAACTTCCGGAATACCAAAAACAAATCTTTTTAGATAAATAAATAAAAAGAGCACCTTTCTTTGATCGGTGCTCTTTCTATTTGACTCTTTTTTTATAATTTTTTGTTATTTAGAATTCAGTTGATTCCTCAATTGAATGCTTGGTGTTTTTTATTTTTATTTTGTTAGCTTTTCAATATCCGATAAAATTTCATCAAACTGAACGTTACTTACACCGCTATAATCTTTTACAATTTTTCCTTTTTGATCAATTAAATAGAATTTTGTCCCATGGATAACTTGAGAATTATTTTCTGGTTTTTTTACAATTGTCTTAAAGTTTTCAGATACAAATTTTTCAATTGTATTTTGTGAATAACCAGTTAAAAAATGCCAATTATTTAAATCTGCATCAAATTTATTAGCGTAAGTTTTTAATAAATTTGGCGTATCAACTTCTGGATCAATACTAAAGGAAACAAAATCAACATTTAATTTTTTCTCCGCTGCTTTACGTTGAAGTTTTGAGAAGTTTGCAGTCATTGGCGGACAAACAGTTTCACAACTAGTAAAGATAAAGTCTGTTAACCACACTTTTCCTTTTAAATCATTCGAACCAAATGTTTTACCTTCTTGATCTTTATATGTAAATTTTTCTAAATCCCAATTTAACGGATCTTGAATTTTATTTCCACAACCACTTAAAATTGCTAAACATAAAAACAATACAATTGGCATGGAAAAAGCATACTTCTTCATATCATATCCCCCTAAGTTGCTTAGTACCTGTATATTGTACCAAATGCAAATGGTCCTTTCTAATAATTTGAGTTAAATAACATAATAATTTAAAAGTTATCAAATGATTTATTTACAAATTACATGTAAACTTATACATATCTAAACAAATTGTCTTCTCGAAAGGGTTGATTTTTATGGCGAAAAAACGATATGAAAACTATGATTCTCCAAGTTATAGGAATTCTTTAAAAGATTTTATAAAATGGAGAATTGAAAGAAGTAAAAAACAAAAAGATTACAGTGAACTTCCTCAAAGTGAGAATAAACTTGTTAATTATTTAGAAAAAAATAGAAATGATACATCAGTAACTTGGATCGGTCACTCGAGTTTCTTACTTCAACTGAATGGCATCAATATACTTACAGATCCTGTATATTCGAATCAAATGGGTTTTACTAAAAGATTGTCTAAACCAGGATTAAAAATAACTGAGCTACCTTCAATTGATCTCATTTGTATTTCGCATGGTCATTATGATCATTTAGACTTTAAAACAATTCGTCATTTTCCAAAATCAACCTTATGCTTGGTACCTATTGGACTGAAACAAAAATTTGCAACGAGAGGCTATTTAAATGTCATCGAAATGAATTGGTGGGAAACTAAAAATTTATTTGGTCTTGATATTACGTTTGTACCCGCTCAACATTGGACGAAAAGAACATTATTTGATACAAACAAATCGCATTGGGGTGGGTTTATATACGAAACACCAGATGAATGTTTATATTATGCAGGTGATAGTGCTTATTTCTCTGGATTTAAAGAAATTGGGAAACGTTTCGAGATTGATATTGCTTTACTACCAATTGGTGCGTATGAGCCAGAATGGTTTATGAAACATGATCATATGTCTCCTGAGGAAGCAGTCAAAGTATTTCTAGAATTAAAAGCAAAACTATTTATTCCCATGCACTATGGCACATTTAGATTAGCAGATGATACACCAAAAGAAGCATTAGATCGCTTAGTAAATGAATGGCAAAAACTCCTAATTCCCGTGGAAAAACTTAAAATTGCTCGATTAGGAGAAACGATTTTACCATCTCATATTCAAAAGATTAAAGAAAAAGTGTATTTATAGTAAATTGAAATTAATATGGAGTCTACTATACTTTAATTTTCGAATGTAAAATTCAATCAGTATTAATCAGATTTAATCACATAAAAAGCTCAGAGTTTTTTCTCTGAGCTTTTTTATATAACTTATACCAACATACCGTATTTTATTTGAAGAAAAAAATAGAGTGAATATGTTTTTTTACTCGGCATAAAAGACAAAACCAATTGCACCTTTTCCAGTGTGTGTGCTAATAACTGGAGTCGTATAATACGTCTGATCTATTGAAATTGTGGTTAATTTTTGAATAGAATCTTTTAATGCTTCTGCAACTTCAGGTGCATCAGCATGAGCAATTCCAACACCTTTAATGGTTTTACCATTTGTATCTTGTTCAAAATATTTTGTTAAAGTTTTAACTACTTGTGAATGATTACGGACTTTTCCAACAGGTGAATATACGCCACCTTCTAATGATGCAATAGGTTTAATACTTAACAAAGAACCAATAAATGCTTTACCTTTACCTATACGGCCACCTTTAACTAAATTATCAAGCGTATCCACCATAATATATAAGTGAGTGTTATCTTTAATTTGTTTAACTCGATCAACTATTTGAGCTACT
Organism: Bacillus sp. EAC; assembly: GCF_002156875.1. Taxonomy (GTDB): domain Bacteria; phylum Bacillota; class Bacilli; order Bacillales; family Bacillaceae_G; genus Gottfriedia. The sequence continues at coordinate 56,062 of NZ_NCSY01000003.1, forward strand.
GTTGAACCGTCTTTTACCATTTTAGCAGCCTCAATCACTTGAAATGCCATTGCTCGCGTAATAAATTCGGAATCAATAACTGTTACGTCTCCGTCTACCATATTAGCAGCTGCACATGCTGTAGAATATGTACCACTTAAACCACTTGATAAATGGAATGAAATAACACTACTACCATCAGCAGTTAACTTTTCAAATGTCTCAACAAATGTTCCTACAGCTGGCTGCGATGTTTTGGGTAATTCGTTTGAATGTTGCATTTCATCTATAAATTCTTTTGAAGTAATATTAATTCCGTCTAAATACGTTTCACCATTTATTTGAATTGATAAAGGAATTATCGTTATATTTAAATTTTCAATATCTTTTAATAACAAATCAGCAGTAGAATCAGTTACAATCTTTATGTTTGCCATTTAATTCACATCTCTCTTTTCAATAATTCTAGAGGCTTTCAAGGCCGTTTTTTTTTAACAAAGTTAATTAATTATATCACTTTTAGATAGACTTAACATTAATTATTAAATTCTCATTAAATTTTATTAATGATCTACAAAATAAAAAACTCGGTTAAAAACCGAGTTTTTTATCTATTATTTCTTTTTTTCATCTTTATCTTCTAAAAGGTCATTCGTTAATCCTTGAGTAGAACGCTTAAATTCTTTTAGTGTTTCACCAAAAGCTTTACCGATTTCCGGTAATTTTTTTGGACCAAATATAATTAAAGCTAAGATTAGAATTAAAATTAAACCTGGAAAGCCTATGTTAGCCATTATTTTCCCCCAACTTCCATCCACAATTATAAGTAATCAATATTCTTACTTTCCTTATATAGTAATATTGTCAAAAATATCACCATTCGTCAAATAATATTAAGGAAAATTAATAAAAATAATAACTAAACTAAATCTAGTTAACATAACAATATTATTTTTAAGTGAATTAATCAATAAAAGTACTATGTCGATTTTAATAGTATGGGGTACTTTAATAGAAACTATACTAATGAGGTGCTTGTAAAAATATGTGCTCTCTTCATTAGGCTGTTTTCGTAAACTTTGTTGCTAATAACAAGTAATTCGCAGATTTCAACTCAATGATGCTCCTATGACCTCCTCAGTTCGCCTGCAGGGTCTCATCTGTCTCGCTACTCCCACAAGAGTCTCGCACCATCCGCTCGAATCATTTTCCATATTACAGTTTACTTTAAGAGCATTTTAATAAAGAAAGAAACAATCATTTATAAAACAGCCTTTCATTAATAGAGTTAGTTTACTCAAAAGTACCCTTTACTAATGTTTTCCCTAGTTGATACATGATTTTCCCTTTAGATATTACAGATTCTATTTCAAGTGTTTTTTTATTTAAAAATACTAGGTCTGCATCATAACCATTCTTTATTTGACCTTTATTTTGTAGTTTTAATATTTTTGCCGGATTACTTGTTATTACTTTTATTGCTTCATCGATCGCAATTCCTTCATTAAGAATCGCATCCTTAACTTCAGCATATAAACTACTTACTCTTCCGACCTTCATTCCTCTTAACTCACCATTCTCATCGAAATCTGGTAAGCTCCCCTGACCATCCGATGTGAACGTAATCTGTTCAATATTTACACCACTTTCTAACATTCGTTTTAAACCAATACTGCACTTTACTTCTCCATTATCAATAAAATGCGGTATTGTACTTGTAGTAAAATCTACATAACCTCCTTTTTTCGCGTAATTTATTCCAGCCTCAAATAAATAACCATTTCGATTAATATGAGTTGGATAAAATTGAGTGATTGGTAATTCTGTTTCTTCTACAATTTCTTCAATCATAGAGAGCATCGCTTTACTATCACCAATATGTATATTAACAACTCCCGATTTACCTGAAAGTAAACCTCCATTCCTCGCATTTGCGGCGATTCTGGCTAATTCTTGTTTAGTCGGCTGAGACGAACGATGATCGGAAATGGCAATTTCGCCTACCCCTATAATCTTGTCAATTAAAATAATATCTTCTTCAATTTTCGAGAACAACGTTTTTACTGGAGTTTGATAAGATCCCGTATAAACAAATGATGTAATACCTTCTTCTTCAAGTGCTCTACATTTTGCAAGTAGACTTGTCATCGTTCGTGTAGTTCCATCTGTGCCAATTACACCTATAACCGTGGTAATTCCACCTTTAATACAATCTGATAGTAATAACTCAGGTGTACGCGTTTTAAACCCACCTTCTCCTCCCCCACCAATTAAATGAACATGGGAATCAATAAAGCCAGGCACAATATAATAGTTTGTTGCATCCACTATTTGTATAGGCACTGATGAAGAATGTAAATCAATTTCTTTATGAACGAACTCTATTTTGTCATTTGAAATCAAAATATCATTTTTACCTAATGAAGCGGGTGAATATACTTCACCATTTTTAATAAGAATCATAGCAACCTCCTGCAATCTTGAATAGTATGACATTAGGTTATCATATTTAATTTGAAAATTGTGATAAGAAATTAAAAACTATTTCATGACAATTATTCAGCTCAATTTAAAATGAAATCCCTGTAATTGTTAATAATACTCATATGTCTAAAACAGATTTAAAAGTTAATTGTTTAGGAGGCATTGTTTATGAGTAGAGCAATGAAGGAAGAAATAGCTAATGCAATCACCCACGGTATAGGTGCTATTTTAAGTATACCTGCACTTTTTTATTTAATTACAAAAGCCTTTAAATATGGGTCCACATGGCATATTATTTCATTTACTACATTTGGGGCAACGATGCTTCTACTATATATTTGTTCAACTTTACTTCACAGTGTTCGTCATCCTAAAGTCATCAAGCTTTTTACAATTTTAGACCATTCGGCTATTTATTTGTTGATTGCAGGAACATACACACCTTTTCTACTTGTCACGTTAAGAGGTTCAATTGGTTGGACTTTATTTGTGATAATTTGGACGTTAGCCATTTTAGGTATCGTATTTAAATTTAAATTCATTAATCGTTTTGAAGTTTTTTCAACAATTGTCTATTTGATAATGGGTTGGTTAATGATATTCGCCATTAAACCTATTTATTTTGGATTAACGGAGAATGGATTTTTCTATCTATTATTAGGAGGTTTACTATATTCCGTTGGTACAATCTTCTTCTTAGCGAAAAAACTACCTTATAGCCATGCGATATGGCATTTATTTGTATTACTTGGTAGTGCCTCTATGTATATTTGTGTCTTTAAATTCGTAAATTGAACGCAGCTTTCGTAAACGTTGTTGTTATTAAAAAAGTATTTCGTTGATTTTCCCTCCTGGAGTCTCGCAAATCTGTTCATCATATTCTTTATTTACAGTTTTTTAAACATTAAAAAAAACACAAATCACTTAGAAAAGAGTCAAATAAAAAAGAAAGCGCTCATTATAAAATCGCGCTTTCTTTTCTTATGCTTCAATTATTTCTTTTATATAGTTTGATAATTCTTTTGCATCTGTTATTCCAATTTTTTCTGGATAAACAGGTGGGAATACTTTTAGTGTAACATTTGCAGGTTTAATTCGATTCCCATTAGCCTCTAATATATTGTATGTCCCTTCGATTCGCACTGGAATGACAGGTACACCTGACTTTGTAGCTAAGTGAAAACTTCCTGATTTAAATTCACCAACTTGGCTAGTTTTACTTCTCGTGCCTTCAGGGAAAATAACTAGAGAATGACCATTTTGTAGTTTTTCAACACCATCTTTAATTGCTTTTAGAGATTGTCTACGATCACTTCTATCCATAAATACACAGTGCATTTGTTCCATCCAATCAGGTACAATAGGTAACTTTGTAATTTCCATTTTTGCTATAAATCCGATTGGTTTTTTCAAATATCCTAATAATAATGGAATATCAAAATTACTTTGATGATTACTTACAAACAAGACAGATTGGTCTTTTGGAATATTTTCTAAACCTTCAACTGACACTTTACTTCCAGTACAGCCAATCATCATATTTCCGAAGTAATCAGGAAAAACATGCATCAATCGATCTCTTTCATGTACAGGTAAATCTTTAGGTAATTTTTTAACTGATGATAATTTAAGCTTTGCTTCAATTACACCAATTACAATGCGTGTTGCAGCAAATACTGTGCGAAACATATTAGTCCTCCGATAATTGAGTATGTTACTTATTATACAAAATGCACTTACACTTGAAAAGCATTTATCATTTATAGCAAATTTCACTTATTATTTCATAAAAAAAAGATCGACTTAAGTAAGCCGATCCCTTCAATTCATTTATCTTTAGTTCGAAACTTTAATTCCACTAAAATCTTTTGCTAATACTTTAGCTTTTTCAATTGCTGCTGCTTTAATATCAGCTGCTTTATCCGGCATAGCTGCCATACCTTCTACATGTAATGTAGTTACTTCTTTAACACCAATGAAGTTTAATGCATTTCTTAAGAATGGGCTGCTGAAATCAACTGCAGTACCTGGTCCTTCAGAATACACCCCGCCACTAGCTTGAATGTGTAATGCTTTTTTATTTTCAAGTAATCCTACTGGACCATTTTCAGTATATCTGAATGTTTGACCAGCTACAGTTACATTATCAATGAAGTTTTTAACAACTGCTGGAAAACCGAAGTTCCATAAAGGTGTTACAAATACATACTCATCAGCTTTTGAGAAAATTTCTAAGTTGCTACCCATTGCTGCTAATGTTGCTTGTTGGTCTGCACTTAACTCTTCAAAAGATGTACCATTAGCTAATTTTCCCCAAGCCTCAAGTACATTTCCGTCTATCATTGGAACATTTTCTTTAAAAAGATCAAAGTGTACAACTTCATGTGTAGGATTTACTTGTTTGTACTCATTAATAAATGCTTCCCCTACAGATAGACCAAATGAATTTTCAGTCGCATTTGGATTTGCAGTAATATAAAGTAATTTTGTCATAGTTATTTCGTCCTCTCAGTTTTAATTATCTTTAATTCGAGATATATTCCCAAAAATAAAGGGATATTTTAATCCCTTAAATTCATAATAATATCTTTAATTCAAGATGTCAATTGTTTTTCGTAAATAAAATATTTAAATTTAATTTTTGAATTTTCATCAAATTGTTCTTCTGAACAAGATTTTACTTTCCATTCATCTTTATTAAATGTTGGAAAAAATGTATCTCCTTCAAAATTATGTTGAATTTCTGTTATATAAAGAGTGTCTAGGTAAGGAAATGAAAGTTTAAATATTTCTTCTCCGCCGATAATAAACAAATCTTTACTTAAATTTTCCTTGATATAACTCTCTATATCATTTATTACAGCTACTCCCTCTGCTTTATAATCAGGTTGCCTTGTAACAACTATATTCTCACGATTAGGAAGTGGCCTACCAATTGATTCAAATGTCTTTCTACCCATGATCACTGTATGACCAGTCGTTATCTTTTTAAAATAAGCGAGTTCCTGAGGTAGATGCCATGGCATTTTATTATTTAAGCCAATTACATTATTTTCTGACATTGCTAAAATAGCTGCGATCATACACTTACTACTCCCTTGATAGCAGGATGCGAATCATAGTCTTCTAATGAAAAGTCTTCAATTGAAAAGTCAAAAATATTTTTGATGTTCGGATTAATCTTCATTTCCGGCAATTTTTTTGGTTCCCTTGTTAATTGCAAATTGATTTGTTCAAGATGATTTGTATAGATATGTGCATCTCCAAATGTATGTACAAAATCCCCTAACTCTAAATCACAAACTTGAGCAATCATCATTGTTAAAAGTGCATATGAAGCAATGTTAAAAGGTACACCAAGGAATATATCAGCTGAACGTTGATACAATTGACATGAAAGTTTACCATCGTTTACATAAAATTGGAAAAAACAATGACAAGGTGCAAGTGCCATTTTATCAATTTCTCCAACATTCCATGCCGACACAATTAATCTTCTTGAATCAGGATTTGTCTTAATTTGTTCAATTACTTCAGAAATTTGATCAATTGTCGATCCATCACCTGCTTGCCATGATCTCCATTGATGGCCGTAAACTGGTCCTAATTCTCCATTTTCATCTGCCCACTCGTTCCAAATTCTAACACCATTATCTTGTAAGTAACGAATATTCGTATCACCTTTTAAAAACCATATTAATTCATGAATAATTGATTTTAGGTGAACTTTTTTTGTAGTTACTAATGGAAATCCTTCTTGGAGGTTAAAGCGCATTTGATAACCAAACGTACTGATCGTTCCTGTACCTGTTCGATCTGTTTTAGTCATCCCATTATCCAATACGTATCTACATAACTCTAAATATTGCTTCATATTGACCTCCTAAATAAAATAACTCACTTTTGATTAAATCAAATAATATTTTATATGTATGGACAGAAAAATCACAAGATTCTTCTTTACTATTTCTCAATATATCCAAAATGAAACTCAGCTGACTTTCGAATTAACTGCTTAAAGCCATATTTTTCAAATCGATCACTCTTAAAATGATCTTTTAAAACGACTCTTTTTCTTGCTACTCTAATTGCTTCATTCATTGCTTCGAATGACAGATCACTAAATGATGCTAAATTTTTTAAGCCTGCTATACCATTCGAGCTCTCAATATTCCGTTCAAACATTGGGTCAAAATAGACAATATCAAAAGAATTATCTTCTAATTTGTAAAGATATTCTTTGTAATCACTATTTTCAACTATTATTCTTTTTGTAATCTGTTCCCAGTCAATTATATTTTGCTTATTTGTATGCAAGCCATGCTCGGTGAGATAAGCTATTATGTTGTTTTTCTCTAGTCCGACAACTCGTCCATGTTCACCTACAACATAACTTGCTACTATACTATCCGATGCCATTCCAAGTGTACAATCAAGTAGTTCATCTCCACTTGTTAATAAACATGCTTCGCAAAACGGATCATGATCTCCATTTTTGAGTCTTCGGATACGAAACACCGATGAGTTAGGATGAAAAAAATATGGGAGTGAATGTCCGTGTTCATACCATTCGATCCTTTGTTTACCTACTACAAGAATGGGTTCTTTCCACTTATTATATAGTTCGTCTAAACTATATTCATTTCTTTTTATTTCCTTACTGGCTAAATCGGATGCGATTTTTTTAGCTTTTTTTGTTAATTCGTCATTTGGTCTTAAGCATGTTGTAACAATCATATGTCTCCTTAAATTAAGAAAAAAAGAGGAGATTTCCTCTTTTTACATTTGGTTAAATATCGACTGTATTCTAGCTTTAATATCCTCAGGAGTTGATCCCTCGATTTGTTCTCTTGGTATAAAACCAACAACTTCTTTCCCTTTAAAAACTGCCATTGAAGGTGAAGAAGGTGGGAACTCAGCTAAATACTCTCTTAATGTAGCTGTTGCTTCTTTATCTTGTCCTGCAAATACAGTCATCGTGTGTACAGGTTTATTATCTGCCTCTACAATTGCTTGAACAGCAGATGGTCTAGCTAAACCAGCTGCACATCCACACACTGAGTTAATGACAAAAAATGCTGTATCATTTAAATCATTCATAAATGAATCTACTTCTACTCCAGTTGTTAATTCCGTAAAACCATTTGAAGTTAATTCTTCTCTCATCGGTTTTACAATACCTTTCATATACTCATCGTATGCATTCATTCGTTTAAATCCCCTTTATCATTTTCTATTTTCATTCGCTCAGTCATTTGTTTCCAAACAGAGCCTAAAGCTTCTTCCCCATTTTCAATTCGATGTAGTGCAAGTTGAATTTGTAACTTCACCTCAAATTCAGGGTCATCAAGAGCTTCCTTAAGTGCCGGTATAGCACTTTCGTCACCAAGCTCAAATAAAAACATTGCAGCACGCCATCTAACTAATTTACTTGGGTCTTTTAGCGCATCAATCATTACTGGCATCGCATCTTCATATCCTAAATCAGAAATACAATCCCCAGCAATTCTCCTTACCCCAACAGCTTTATCTTTTAAAGCTTCATATAAATAAGGTAGTACTAATTTAGATTTTAACATACCTAAATAGGCAGTTGCTAACCTTCTTATTGAAACATGCTCATCTTTTAAAGCTATTTTTAACAATGGTAAGTCTCCAATTGTTGGATCAATTTTCACAAATCGAGCATACCTTTTTTTCCAATCAGTTTCTTCAAAAATATCTGCTGTAAACTGCTCATACTTTGGCGTTTCGTGTTTTTCACTCATTGACGAATCGCTAGTAATGACTTGATTTACGATATTCTGAATATCATTTTCTGTATGAGTGGCTGTTAATTCATCAATAATCTCTTTTTCAATCGTACTCAATTCGCCATAACGAATTCCAAAGTCTATCCATTGTCTTTCAAAAACAACATTTGAAGCTGCTGAAGTCAGTTTCATAATTGCTTCTTTATAATATGGAGGTAAAGCCGCTCTCTGCTCTTCTCCATTTACGATTAATTTTAATTGCATAGGAATATTATGATACATTTGAACAAATACTTGAACCTCACCGAAATGCTTATCAATAGTCGATTCTTCAATTTCTGATTCATTTACATCTTCCCCAAATACATTTCGTACTTGAAGTAGAATAGCTTGCCAATTCGCATTCGATTTTCGATCAATGGCTAAGAAATCAGATACATGATATACACTCTTAATTCCTTCTATTGCTAAAATTTCTTTAATTTTCAAAGGAGCTTTATCAATATTATCAATTGAATAATGATTTCTACTTCCAGTTGGAAGCTCCTCATCTAATAAAACCTTCATTGTATTCGGACTTGGTGTTGGTTCGATTGATTTTATTTTCATCGCTATCTCCTCTTCTTGTCATTAATGTTATTTTATCAAAAAGAGGAACATCTCACTATTGTAACGCCTTCACAAATTGTTCAAACTCTGAAGGCTTTGATTTGTTTACATTTTGAGTTGTCTCTTCAGATCGAGTAGTGAAAAGATGAAATCGCTCTGCTACGATCTCAGTTACATAAATTTGCTTCTCTTGGTCATTCATATAACTCGAAGTCTTTACTATTCCTTCAATTGAAATTTCCATTCCTTTTTTCGCTCTTGAAACTGCATATTCTGCCTTATTACTCCATAATCGTATTGATACATAATTAGTTACTGTTTTCTTTAGATGTTCAGAATACACGTTTGTTGCGATATTAATAAAAGTAGTTTTCTTTCCATTTGAAGTAGTTTGTAAAATTGGATCCTTTGTTAATCTTCCTACAAGAACGACATTATTAACCATTATGACCATCTCCTCTGTTTTTTTACTACAATACACTGAATAGATATTTGAGTAAAAAATGAAAAAAAGTATTTTAATTGAAATTAATTCTTTAAAATACCATTTTCAAATACAAAGAATTAAGTAATAAAGGTTTAATAAACATTGAAAAATAAATTTATAAGTTTTATTTTAAGCTTTCTACTAAATCACTTAATATTGACCAACGTTCCATCTTTGATTCTAATAAAGCTTCATTTTCTTCGATCTCTTTAGATAATTTAAACGCTTCTTCAAAATTTGATCCTACTGCTAATAATTTTTCATTTAGTTGTTCAATCGTATTTTCAATCTTCTCGATATCAGATTCTATGCTTTCCCATTCCTTTTGCTCCTGATATGATAATCGTTTTTTCTTTTGGTCTTTTTGCTGTACAGGTTTTTCGGCTACCGTTTTCTCTACTATCATTTCCTTTTTTTCAATAGATTTACGTTCTAAATAATCTGTATAACTTTCTAAAGTAGAAGAAATCTTCCCTTCACCTTCAAAGATTAATAACTTATTTGTTACTTTATCTAAGAAATAACGGTCATGGGATACAGTTACTACTACACCACTAAAATTTTCGATATAGTCTTCTAAAACTGTTAACGTATCGATATCTAAATCATTTGTTGGTTCATCTAGTAATAAAACATTTGGAGCAGTCATTAATAACCTTAATAAATATAGTCTTCTTCTCTCACCGCCAGAAAGTTTTCCTACTTGAACGCCATGTGAATGTGTTGGAAACAAAAATGTCTCAAGCATTTGAGAAGCTGATATTGTTTTTCCATCAGGCGTATGGATTACCTCTGCTTCTTCTTTAATATAATCAATCATTCTCATAGTTGGATTGATATTTTCTTGTATTTGAGTGTAGTAAGCCACTTTAACAGTTTGACCTATGTCAATCTGTCCATTATCCACTACTTCTTCACCTACGAGCATTTTTAGTAAAGTGGTTTTACCAGCCCCATTTTCACCGATGATACCAATTCGATCATTTTGTAGTAGGAGCATATTAAAATTATCTAATAGATTTTTATCATTAAATGATTTACTTACGTTGATAAATTCAACTACCTTCTTACCTAAACGCGTTTGTTGGAAATTCATTTCTAATTCACTTTGTTCCTGATTTCCAATTTTAGTAGACAAATCCTCAAATCGCTGAATTCTTGCTTTTTGTTTGGTAGTTCGAGCTTTTGCACCTCTTCGCATCCAGGCTAGTTCTCTTCTAAATAAATTATTTCTTTTTTCATTTGTTGCAGCATCTTGTTCTTCCCTTGCTGCTCTTTGTTCAATATAATATTGATAATTTCCTTCGTAGCGATAAATATTCCCATTTGAAAGTTCCAACAAAGCAGTTGTTACTTCATCTAAGAAATAGCGATCATGTGTAACGAATAAAACAGCATTTTGTAATCTCTTTATGTATTCTTGTAAAAATACGATACACTCGTAGTCTAAATGGTTGGTTGGCTCATCTAAAATTAGTAAATCACTTGGATGAATTAATGCTTTAGCTAAAGCAACTCTCTTTTTCTGTCCACCTGATAGAAGCGTAACATCTAAATTCAAGTCATTTAATCCTAACTTTGATAGAATTGTTTTTGCATTTGCTTCTAAATCCCAAGCATTTTTTGTATCCATTTCGGATTGCAGCTTCATTAATTCATTTTGTAATGCTTGATTTGAAGGATCTTTTTGTAATGACTGAAGTGTTTTTTCATAAGTCTTTACTAGCTCCATCACCTTGTCTTCGCTTTCAAAAACTGCTTCAAGTATCGTTTGATTTTTTATAAAATCTTCATGTTGTGGAAGATAGCTTATAATATAATCTTTTGGAGTAATAATTTTACCTTCATCAGCCGATTCTGCACCTGAAATAATTTTTAATAAACTTGACTTACCTGTCCCGTTAATTCCTAATAATCCGATTTTTTGCCCTTCACTTACGGTAAATGAAATTTCGTTAAATAATGTTTTTTCTCCATAAGTTTTCATTAAACTTTCTACACTTAAGATCTTCATTCTGTAAAATTCCACTCTTTCATAAATTGGTTTATGAATCCCTCTACATACTCATGTCTTTCTTCTGCCATTGCTAAAGCTGTTCTTGTATTCATTAAATCTTTTAATTTTAATATTTTTTCATAAAAGTGATGTAGTGATGAACTCTGATCACTTCTATATTCCTCCATTGTCATGTTTTCTCTGATTTGAAAATTAGGATTAAACATACTTCTATCTTTTTTGCCACCGTATGCAAATGTCCTTGCTACCCCGATTGCACCGATGGCATCTAATCGATCTGCATCTTGTACGATCTTTCCTTCTAATGAAGTTGGAATAATGCCATTTCCACCTTTAAATGAGATGTTTTCTACTATATAGATTATTTCTTCTACTTGATTTTTATCTTCAAATAGATTCATTAATAATTCTACTAATTGTCTTTTTTGTTCTGATAGATCGGTATGTAATTTATCATCAATAACATCGTGTACTAATGCTGCACACTCTACTATAAATTCATTTGCGTTCTCTTTTCGAGCAATATGTACGGCTAAATTTCTAACCCGATTTATATGAAACCAGTCATGGCCACTGCTATCTCCACTATGAAGATCTTGAACATATTTTTCGATTTGTATAATGATTTGTTTGTGATTCATTCAAAGTCCCTCCAAGAAATAGACTAGTGATATTATACCATTTTTCTTTTAGCTAAATCATTGATTAGAAGATATCGTGGTAACTAATTTTATTCTATATAAAAATAACCTTCACAAAATAAATGTGAAGGTTTAATTTTTTCTTATGCTTTTAACAATTTCTCAATTGTTGATCTCATTTCTTGAGGGTTCGTTTGAGGTGCAAAGCGCTCAATTACATTACCTTTTTTATCAATTATGAATTTAGTAAAATTCCATTTTATTGATTTTAATCCCATTATTCCTGGCGCTTTTTCACGTAAGTACTTATATAACGGATCTGCGTTTTCTCCATTTACATCGATTTTTCCAAAGATAGGGAAAGTTACACCAAAGTTTAATTCACAAAAACTTTGAATTTCCTCATTTGAACCTGGTTCTTGGTTCATAAATTGGTTGCAAGGGAAACCAAGAACGACTAAACCTTGTTCTTTAAATTCTTCATATATAGCCTGTAAATCCTTATATTGAGGTGTATAACCACATGCACTTGCTGTGTTTACGACAACAATAACTTTATCTTTAAAATTTGAAAGAGGTATCTCTTCACCTTTACTACCTTTTACTTGAAAATCATAAATACTCACAATCTATTCCTCCTCCATACCATTTACCTTTATAGTAATTATTTTCCATCAAAATGTCTATTTCTAAGAACGATTAATGAAAAAAAACTTCAAACATGATTTAAATTAATCTATAGTTAATGTACATACTAATTTTCTACACCATTTAAATAATAAAATGGAGGTAAAATGATGGAAAATATCGGTTTCGGTACATATTTAATTGATTTATATGATTTATCGATGGAAAAACGAACTGGAAGTTATGTCATACTTGCAAATGATTTAACAATTATTGAAACAAGTGCAAGTCCTTCCCACGACTATTTGTTAAAAGGACTAAGCGAATTAAACATTCCTTTAGAGAGCATTAAAAATATTATCGTAACTCATATTCATTTAGACCACTCTGGTGGTGCCGGATTATTAATGGAGAAATGTCCTAATGCAACTCTATTCGTCCATCCTAAAGGTGCACCTCATTTGTCTAATCCAGCAAAGTTAATCGCGAGTGCAAAACAAGTTTATGGTGAGGATTTTGATCGATTATTTGATCCTATATTACCTGTTAACGCTAATCGAATTCATGAAGTGTTTGACGGCGAGGAGCTACTTATTGGCGAAAATCATAAGCTGACCTTCTTATTTACACCTGGGCATGCTAATCATCATATTTCAATATTTGACTCAAATAGCAAATACATCTATACAGGTGATACATTAGGAATTTACTATCCTCAATTGAAAAAAGAAATTGGAACGTATATTTTACCATCAACATCACCAAATCAATTCTCTAAACAATTAACTTTAAATTCACTAGAAAAAATTAAAGAATTTAATCCTGACGCAATTTGCTTTGGACATTATGGTTTAACGGATCAAACTCAGGTAGTATATAATTCTTTAACTTCAAAATTGGATCTATTTATTGAAATCGCAAATAAAGTAATAAATGAGTATGCTCAATTATCATTCAATGAGAAGAGTAAAAAACTTAGTGAAATTTTATTCCAAGAAATCAAACAAGACCTTCTCGAAAAAAACATTCAAGAAAATCATTCTGTTTTTCAATTAATCACTTTAGATATCGAAGTGTCATCAATGGGTTTAATCCTAGCACTTGATAAAAAATAAAAACTTCAGCACAATGCTGAAGTTTTTTCTTATTTTTGTTTAGGCTTTGAAAACTTTTTCGTTTTACCTTGAGTTGGATTAACACTATTTCTTTTTTCATTTGTTTCTTTTACTGGTTTTTCTTTCACTACATTCTTTTGAATTTCACCGTGTGATACCGTTAGTTGTTCAAAAAATAACTTTTGAGTACCTCTAAGTGTGAATAAATGTTTTTGTTCACGAGGCGTCACTAAGTTAATTACCGTACCTTGATTCCCCATTCTTCCAACACGTCCACTTCGATGAGTGTACTGTTCTACTTTCTCAGGTACGTCAAGCGTAACTACATAAGGCAAATCTTGTAAATCAATTCCTCTTGCTGCTACGTCTGTTGAAAATAAGAGTTTTATTTTACCAGATTGTAATTCCTTTAGCACTTTGCTTCGTTCCATTTTACCAAGTTTCGAATGTAATACCGCTGTACGTATTCCTCTGAAATTTAACTTAGAAGCAAATCCTTCTAATTTAAAAGGTTCATTACTAAATACAATTGCTTTCATATGATCAATCGAACCGATTCGTCTTAGTAATTCTAATTTATCACGTTCATCACATGGGATGAAGCCATGAATGATATTACCTTCTAAGCTTTGATTGATTGTAATTTCCTTTAAATTACTACTTTGATCTTTTGCAAATTGCATTGCTTGAGGAGTAATCGTCGCTGAGAAAAATAATAACTGACGATCTTTCATTGTCGTCTTTACAATTTGAGGTAAATCTTTTTGATCATCTGTCTTAATTAATTCATCTACTTCGTCGAATACCATTTTCTTTACGCCATGCATTTTAAGTTTTTTAAGCTTAATTAGCTGTGAAATTCGACCTGGTGATCCTACAATTATTTTCGGCTTTTGTTTCAATTTTTCGATTTGACGCTTAACATCAGCTCCACCAACAATTGATGCTACTTTTATATTTGTATTTTGAGTATAGTCTTGAACGACTTGGAAAATTTGCATAACAAGTTCTCTTGTCGGTGCCATAATGATTACTTGTGGACTTTCCTCTTTTTCATCAATTAATTGAATTAAAGGCAATACGTATGCAAGAGTTTTTCCAGTACCAGTAGGTGACTGTACTACTACATCGTATCCCTCAAAAATTGCAGGAATCGTTTGCTCTTGGACTTCTGTCCATTTCGAAATATTATTTTCTTTTATTTTTAATACTGTTTGTTCTGATAATTGAAATAGTTCCATTTAAATCTCCTTTAATAGTTGCTCATCGTACCATTGTAACATTATTTCCGAAATATGTATTAATTCTTCTAATTTATCAAAATCATCTTCCGTAATTTTTTCAGTGAAATAAAAAATCACCGATGTTTCTATAGTATTTTTATCAATAATTCCTTGTTTAATGTTACGAATTACTGAGAATTCTTGCCTTGTATGACTATTTAATAGAAGAAGACTTCGTTTAAGAACTTCAATTTTTAATTCCTTTGGAAAAAAATACGCTATCTCGACTGTACATCCAACATTTGAATCTCCTTTTAGCAATTCTGAATACAAATCTCTAGCGGTCGTTGAAAGAGTAATTTTACAAATAGAATTTATTTGATTTGTATTTATTTTTTTGAATTGTAACGAAAACTCACGACTCATTTTGGAAAGATTTACTAGATCATTCCGATCAATGATTTCAAATTCTCCATCTAAATCTTTATCATAAATAATTCCCTCTGTGATCACCTTCATATTATCGAAAGCTGTAGGATCAAACATATTAACAACACCTCCACTACAAACGAAAGAGGATAACCAATTAAAGTTTGGTATCCTCTACCTCATTACAAAATTTCTAATTAAAATAAACCTTGCGCTTGTCCAAATTCATCTACATCCATATTTAAAGCTGCAGGTTTTTTAGGTAATCCTGGCATCGTTAAGACATTGCCGGTTAATGCTACAATAAAACCAGCCCCAATTGATGCTTTTAATTCTCTAATTTCTAGCGTAAAACCAGTAGGTCTTCCTAAAAGCTGAGGTTGATCTGATAACGAATATTGAGTTTTCGCCATACAAATTGGCAAGTTATCCCAACCATTTTCTTTAAATTCAGTAATTTGTTTTTTTGCTTTATTTGAAAAGTTCACATCGACTGCACCATATACTTCCCGTGCAATCTTACGGATCCTTTCATCGATTGAATCAGATAAATCATATAAATAATGGAATGGTTGTTTCTGTTTATTTAATGAGTTAACAAGGGTTTCTGCTAAAGGGACTCCTCCAGTTCCACCATGTTCCCAAACTTCTGTTAATACAACTTCTATTCCGTTCATTTGTCCCCATTGTTTTAGATACCTAATTTCATCATCTGTATCTGTAATGAATTTATTGATTGCCACGATAACTGGAACATTAAATTTTCGTATTGTATCAACATGCTTTTCTAAATTACAAATTCCATCTTTCATTGCAGAAACATTCTCAAATGTAAGTTCATTTTTATTTACACCACCATGCATTTTCAGCGCTCTAATCGTCGCAACAATTACGACTGCATCTGGTGTAACACCTAATGCTCTTGTTTTAATGTTTAAGAATTTCTCTGCACCTAAATCTGCACCAAACCCCGCTTCTGTAACAACGTAATCCCCTAATTTTAAAGCCATTTTAGTTGCTATTACGCTATTACATCCATGAGCTATATTCGCAAAAGGACCTCCATGAATAATTGCTGGTGTGTGTTCAATTGTTTGAACAAGATTTGGTTTTATCGCATCTTTTAATAATAGTGTAAGTGCTCCATGAACACCTAAATCACCTACTGTTACTGGTTTTTTATGTATAGTATAAGCAACAACAATGCGTTTTAATCTTTCCTTCAAATCTTTTATTGAAGACGCCAAACATAGTACTGCCATAATTTCTGAAGCAACAGTAATATCAAAACCATCTTCTCTAGGAACACCTTCAGTAGGTCCTCCTAATCCAATAATTATTTTTCGTAACGCACGATCATTTAAATCAACTACACGTTTCCATGTAATTCTTCTAACATCAATTTCGAGTTCATTACCTTGTTGAATATGATTATCGATAAATGCAGCTAATGCATTATTTGTTGTTGTAATTGCGTGAATATCACCATTAAAATGTAAATTAATATCATCCATTGGAAGTACTTGAGAATAACCTCCTCCAGTAGCTCCACCTTTTACTCCCATTGTCGGGCCTAATGATGGTTCCCTTAAAGCAACAATCGCTTTTTTACCAATTTTATGAAATGCTTGTGCAAGTCCAACAGTAACTGTCGACTTTCCTTCTCCCGCTGGTGTTGGGTTAATAGATGTAACTAATATTAATTTTCCATCTTCATTATCTTTTAATCGCTCAAGAACTGTTAAAGATAATTTTGCTTTATAGTGCCCATAATTTTCCACATCATCTTCAAACAGATCCAATTCCTCAGCAATATTTGTTATTTTTTTCATTTTAGATTCAAATGCAATTTCTAAATCTGACTTTACATGATTACTCATTAAATCATCTCCATTACAAATCTTAAGTAACCAAATTATAACATGATTTTACATTTTTTTCATTCGCTTAGAACCCTTATATATCAGCATTTACTTGTGAAATTAGTAATACTTTCTACTTATCAAAGTAGCAGTAAGTCGCATACTAAACATAAGGCATGAGAGAAGGGAGTGGAATTATGTATCGTCACAAAAAGAAACAACATCATAAACATCATAACCATAAATTGTCAAACGACCATGAAGAAGAATATGGTGCTGAATTTTATCCAACAAGGGATATTTATTATACAGATTCGAAATCAAATTCATACATCTCCAGATTAGTACTAGGTTATGTAGCTCTATTTTTTTCCCTATTTTCATTGTTCTTAATGCCTGTAGTATTCGGTCTAATCGGAATTGTGCTTGGTATTTATACAGTGACAAAAGGTCACTCCACTTTAGGTTATACATCAATTGGATTTGGTTTATTTTCAGTCATCGTTTCAATATTCTACAATTTATTATTTGTATTAAGTGCAATTCTATAAAGAAGTCTGTTCATTCTATTGTTGTTTTTTAATAGGAGTTTTAGTTTCCGCTCCGATTAAAATTTTATAAATAAATTATCAAAACAACAATTTTTGAATAACAAAAAAGAGGATTCATTAAGAATCCTCTTTTAAACTTCAATAACACTCCACTCATCATCTTTTTTCGAATAAGTTAAATTCGCAAAGTGATTTGTTCGATCTTTATATTCTTCTACATTTTCTAAAACTTCATCTACACCCGAATAAAAATCCACACGAAAAATTGGGATTTCAATTACTTTTCTATTTTCATTTCTATCACTAATATCAATAATTAATCCATCTTCCATTAACGGATAAAGTGTTAACATCAGCTTAATATTAATTGGATTTATCGCTTTTGAACGTTGGAAAATATTTAAACTTCTTCTTTGAAGATGCGTTATTTTTTGAGAAATGACATTACATAACATAAAAATAAAGTCATTAATACGTTTATAATAAACCTTTTGATACATTCCATCGCTAATTGTTAGATAAGCAAAGGAATTATTTAATCTCGGTATAAAAGGTTTCATCAATGGCTCTTTTTTATGTGCAAGATATAATAATTCTGCAATTTCTTTTGGCTCAAGTTCATCTAAGTCTGCTAGTTCTTCAAAATCGATCCAACAAAGTTCATCATGTTCACTTTGTTCAAGAATAAATTGATTGATATATTCTTTTTCAACATAGAAAAAAGAAGAGTTTAAATTAAAATCTGACCATTCTCTATCATGTTTCAATAAAAGAATATTCTGAAGTGGAAAAGGCAGCCCTTGTACAAATTCTTTATAATTTATTCCTGAAGTGATAAAGCAATGATTATGGTTATCACCATATATATAGATAATCTCCTTTACTGAATCAATCCCTGCCAACGATAATGCCACCTTTAATTTTTTTCTTAATCATATCATATATTCCCTTAAAATTATCATCTAAAATACTATTTTCGAATCTTTTTACCTACAAAAAATTCTAAAATTTGCTAATTTGATTCGAAAACCATCATTTCTCAGGCATTTGTTTAAACTGGTGGTCTACAAATAGATGTAGTTTGAGTTCGTATTGGTACTTTTGTAATAGATCTTATATTCCATTCACCATCATCATTTGTAAAATTAAATTTAACTAACGTATAAGGTGGCGGTTGCTGAGGCTTATAGGCTACTAATTGGATCGTAGCTCCAAACACATATGTCCCATTATATTTCTTTTTTAAGTTTGTAATTGCTGCACAATTATACTTCTCCCCTGGCCCGAACATTTTAAATAATTCACTATTTATTCTTGGAAATAAAATTGATAATACTGCATCTTCTAGAACTTCATTTTGTACGGTTAATGCATAAGTAGGTTTTGAAATAATCAACATACTCAAAACCATTAGGATGATTAATCCTTTTTTCATTTCGTTCCCTCCTTTTACATATTGATTAATTTCCTTCTTACTATTCTTTACAATTTCTAGTAGGATATGTTATTTGGAGTTTCTTATAAGAATGAACGGCTCTTTTTTTTAAAAGAAAAAAACTGATTAATGGATAGCAGTTTCGCTAATCATTAATCAGTTTCAGAAATTAACTATTTGTTTTAGGTGATTCTTCTTGGTTTTCTTGAGTTAACTCATTTTCTATATTTGCTTCGTTGTCATTTAACTCAATTTCATCATTTTCACTAGTTTGATGATCAAATGATTCTTCTTCATGCTCATCATTTAATTGAAGATCCACAGTCTCGATTAATTCTGTGTTTTCTCCTTCTATTTGAATTTCTTCCTCTTCAGTTTCAATCG
Source organism: Bacillus sp. EAC (assembly GCF_002156875.1). Classification (GTDB taxonomy): domain Bacteria; phylum Bacillota; class Bacilli; order Bacillales; family Bacillaceae_G; genus Gottfriedia. The sequence goes on from NZ_NCSY01000003.1 coordinate 75,658, forward strand.
CAACAATCATTTGCTCATTCTTTATATCTTCTTGGACAAAAGTGTTTTGACTATTGTTTAATTCATTTTCAGACACTAATTCTACATGTACATCTTTTCGTGAATCATCAATAATAAACTGATTAATTACTTGATCCAGTTGACCAGATAATTGAGTTAGAATTCCAGCACTTGAAGCAACATCATCCATTGTAGCACTTTGTTCTTCTACAGAAGCTGCAGTTTGTTGAACACCTGCTACACTTTCTTCTGTTACTGCTGCTACTTGCTCGATGAACTTCATTAATTCCATACTACCATCTTGCATTGTAAATAATGTAGATGCAATTTCCTGAATCTCAAGGTTCATGCTCTCAACTCTTGTATTGATACCATTAAATGTTTCACCAGTAGCTTCGATTGATTGAGTACCTTTTTCTACTTCCTTATAACCAGCATTAAGTGATGTTGCCATAGTACTTGCTTCAGTTTGGATTGTTTGAACGATTGAAGTAATATCTTGTACTGAAAGTTTAACGCCTTCTGCTAATCTACGAACTTCATCTGCAACAACTGCAAATCCTCTTCCTGCTTCACCTGCACGAGCAGCTTCAATCGAAGCATTAAGTGCTAACAGATTCGTTTGGTCTGCAATGTCACGAATTACTTTGATTACTTTTGAAATCGATTTTGCATGGGAAACAAGTTGTTCCACATTTTCAACTGAACCTTTTACAACATCATGAATAATTGTCATTTGCTCTAATGATTCATTCATTTGTTTATAACCTAGATTTGTACGATCTTGAACCTCATTTGAAACGCCCTTAAGCATTTCTCCGGCTTGTCCTGCAACTGCCATCTTATCATTGAAGTCGCTCATCATTTCAGCCATTTGATTTGAAGAGTCAGCTTGAATGCCTGAGCCTGCTGCTAATTCTTGCATTGTAGCTGCAATTTGTTGAGACGCTTTTTGAACATCTGATGCGGATTGAGTTAACTCATTACTACGTCCATTCATTTCTGTAGAAACGCTGTTCATTTGTCTCACAATACGTAATAGATTTTCTTTTACTTTATTTGTAGAGTTAGAAAGTACTGCAATTTCATCTTTACCATCATAGACTTCATTTTCTACACTTAAATTACCTTTTGATATTTCATTAAGAGAATGTAAAACCTTATTCATCTTTCCATTGATTAAGCGATTCGTAATATATAGTGCAAGGCTAGAAATTAACGCACTAATTAAAACTGCTAAAATTAAAACAGTTTTTACAGTACCAATTGCGCCTTCGACTTTATTATCTACTTTACTATTTTTCTCACCTAAAATTTTGATGATTTTACTAGAAATACCATCGATATATTTTTGAGTACCGTATGCTTGTTGTACTAATAATTTAACGTAAGAATCATTTCTTTCTGAAATTGCTGGTACGATCTTTTTCTCCAAGATATCATTCATTAAATTATTATAGTCCATTACATCGCCAAGTGATTTTTTTATCTCTTTATTATCCATTGTTTTGTTAGCAGTATCGATGGATTTTAAAAATGATTTATCAATTGATCTGTAACTATCTAAAGAAGCTTGATCTTGAAATGTTGCATAGGCAGATAATGCTACATATTTTTTGTAAAAAGTAGATGATAGTTTTTCAGCCATAAGTGCTTGTTGGTTTATTTGATTAGCATTTTTATATTCATTATGTATAGAGTTTAATAAACCAAAAGTTAGTGCTGATGAAACAACAAATATTGAAATTGTACCAATTGTTACTATTCCATATTTGCCACTAATTCGAATATTTTTCAAGCGAATCATACCATAAAACCCCTTTATTTATATATTTAATATTCAAAAAATTTTGTGTAAAATTTTTATTGATAATTGTTTAAGAAAACATTGAAATCTCTATTTCTCAATTATTTTATACCCTTGTGATTGGAGGTAATTTGTAATCCCTTCATGGATAGCACTGGCAATAATCGTAATTTGTTGACTTGAGGATAAATAAAATTGATCCTTTTTTGAATCAATAAAGCCTAACTCTGTTAATACAGCTGGCATTGTATTATCTCTTATTACTTGAAAATTACCATGTTGAATACCTCGATCTGCTAGGTGCCAAGCATTAACCATTTCTGATTGAATCGATGTGGCTAATAATCGGCTTTGAGAGATATAAGGGTTTTTCCCTTTTGAACCATAATAATAAGTTTCCGATCCACCACCATTTTCACCACTACCTGAATTCACATGAATACTGACAAATAATAACGCATCATTTGATTGGGCTATCTTAACCCGTTCTCCAAGGTCCAAAAATACATCTGATTCCCTTGTAAGTACAACCTGTACATTTGAATGATTAAATGATTGCTTTACATCTAATGCTGTTTCCAATGTAATATCTTTTTCATTTAACTGGTTAAAATGTGTACCTGAATCTTTTCCTCCATGCCCCGCATCAATCGCTATCACGATATTCTTTACATTTACTTCTGAAGATTCAGTAATAAAATCATTACTTACAAATCCAACAATGTTTTTCGTTTTAATTTTAGTCCATTTACTAAATTTTGCCGTTACCTCTAGCGTTTCACCTTTGTAAACAGTGCCAATTTTCCTAGAAGTAATAGATTGTTCTTCTCTTACATTTAATTTATCGGCTAATACATAGACTTTTTTTACTAAATTTTCTGCATCATTCTTATTCGGACCATTATTCGGAACTAAAATAGTTGATTTTATATATTTGCTCGATATAAATGCTCTTTTATGATCAATCTCTATTTGAGTCCATTCAGGATTAAATTGACTACCAATTATTTTATCTTTCATATTTACAGTTTTTACGATTGGAAACATTTTTGATGGTCCAAGGCGTAAATTTACTTTATTTGCATTCACAACGTAAGTTACTTTTTCAAGTTCAGGCATCGATTTACTAATATCCATTGATAAATAGCCTATCTTACCTTTATATAAACCGATGTGAGTATTTCCAAATTTTCCGATAATTTGAAATGGCATTTTCTTTGGGATTTCTATGATGTGTTTATACTTTGAGGAAGGTCCTTCATTAATAAATAAAGTTTTGTCTGAGGTGATTTCTTGATTAGCTGTGTAATTTAACGATGATTGAAATTGATTAATAAATCTGCCAAAAAGTACAGCACCAACTCTTCTATTTAGTTGAGTATTTTTGCTAAAATAATTTGCTTCTTCATTCGAAATCAATTTCTTAATTTCATTTAATTGATTGATTTGAACTTCATCTAAAGTTCCATATCCTAAGAGTTTATATAATATCGAAAACATTTCTTTACAATTTATTTGCTTATTTAAACTATTTGTCTTTTCCCAGTACTCATAGAAAGTAAGTAGATTTAAATTTTTTATGTTTTGTTTTAATCTCTTATCTTCTGTTGGCTGATTCGAAATCAAATTTTTATTTTCATCATAAGACAAAAATTGTAACCAACTAAAAAACTCCTTTTTAGTTAACATTGCATCTAAATTTATATTTTTTGATATTAAATTCCCTTTTTTTAAATAACTTATTTGCTTCTTCTCGTCATCAATCGATTTCGATTGATGACTTGCTGCGTTGACAGAAAACGGATGTTGGAAAAGTAAATTACATAATACTAAAATAATCAGTACTTTTATTCCTTTCAATAATTTGTCTCCTTTTGTCAAATTCTGTATGATTCTATCATATAAGAAAGAATCATATTTTGGAAGTTTAATATAAGAATATTATTAAAATTAAATATATACTGCGAATTTAGTTTACATAATTAAATTATTATATATAAAATCAAAAAAGAAGAAGAGAAAATCACCCTTCTTCTTTAAACTAACAATAAACTATCCAATTAATTACCATTTACTTTCTCTGCTTGCCAGTAGTATTTACTTAGTATTTCTGAAAGTAGGTCAATTGTGCGATAAAGTTCTGGTAAAGTATTATCTACCCCACCTACTTCGATTAATAATGAATTAGGTGATAAGTCTTGGTTATAAACACCATTTCCTTGTTTATAATTTTTACTATAAATTCCTCGTGTAAGACCCGAATTTACTTTTTTAATTTCATTGTTTATTGCCTTTGCAAATTCCAGATTCTTTTTATAATTTTTATTTTCAACTCCAACAACGAAATAAAGTTTTGCATATTTTTTGCCATCTATATCGATCGTTGTTACTTTTCTTCTTTGGTCGTCTCTGTGAATATCTATTAAATAATTCAAATTTTTGTCTTGAGCAAGTGCTTCCTGGACAATAACCCTGGACATTTTATACGAGGATCCCCAATTCCAATTCCTCTTTACTAGCTCATTACCAATATTCGTCTTATTATCAACTGCACCAATGCCATCCGCTTCAAGATTTTTCTGTAATCTTTCACCAAGTAAACTAACATTTACTTTTGGAGAAGAGGCTTGATTCGGATTTTTTGCACCTGGTATTAATGGCAAGAAAGATTCCCAACTATGTGTATGATAAATATAAAATACATTTCGACCATTTGTTGTATGTTCTGGTGGTTTTGAAGGATTAATCGGTTCATTAGTTGGTTCTTTTACATCTGGATCTTGATTAATTTCATCTAATGTTAAACTGGACTCGATTGGTAAGTTTGTAAAATCTGTATCATCACCTGCGACTAAAATATTATTTTCAAATTTCGCCATGCTTGAAATTTCATGAACAAGTAAACTCTTTGGATCATATAGCCTAATATTTGTAATAAATGAAAATAAAATATTTCCGATAGGTTGTCCGTTTTTAAATGACTCGTCTCCCAATTTAAAATGTCCATTTTCATACTCAAAAGCCTTAATAAACCCTTCATAGCTCATTTTTTCAAACCATTGATGGATATAATATGATTTCGTATTTTTCATTGAAGTCACAAATAGACTAGCTACTAAAAATAATAAGACAATGCCAACAAAGACACTTGCCATAATTCGTTTCAAATTAAAAATTTTTATATAGATTGATTGTCTCACTAAATCACCTCTAATACATAGTTATGTACAAGCCCTATAAAATAGAAGAGAAATTTTTTCAAACAAAAAAAGGTGTCTTTTTTTAGGACACCTTTAAAGATAATGAACTTTTCTCAAGCAATTTGGATAATTCCTTGATTTATAAATTAATTACATATTTCTTTCGCAACCAGAGAAATTAGTTAACGGATTAGCATGACAACTACTTCTTGCTGCCTCTAATTGAGTGTTACAGAATGAAGAACTAGGTGAAACCATATTGCTGTTACGGTTTCTTCTGCATCCACCGCCTCTATTGCGAGTGTTCATGTTGTCGTTCATGTTGTCGTTCATGTCGTTGTTCATACTTTCACCGAACACTCTACCGTCATCCTCATGACAGCTATTACAAGATTTACGAACTGAAGTCCATTCTCTTGTATCTCTTACTTCTCTTCTGTCTTCTCTTCTCTCTTCGCGTCTGCGATTACATCCACAAAATCCCCACATATAAAAACACCTCTATAATTATTTTATTGTACATACTTAAGATACGTAAAAGTGTCCGAGAGTGAATGTGTACATACCTAGATATATACAAGTTTTTATTAAACTACCTATAAAAATTTTATTACGGTAAATGAAATTCCATAAAATTCAATCGAATTGAAATAAAAAAGAACAAAAAAACAGGCTTATTAGCCTGTTTTATTTATTGCGATAGACATATTGATTACTTGGTGGATCAATTTCTTTTGTTTGCGTTATTTCGATATATGGAATGTTCACTTTAAATGGTTGATAGTACATTTCTTTAATCGTACCCGTCGCCTCAATCCATTGATCATTTTTAAATGATTGATTTTCTGGTAAATTAACTAATAATCCATACACGCCTGAATCTGCTACACAGTGTATGATTCCAAAACGGAATAAGAATGTTTGATTATTTTTTAATCCTTTTTCATGATAGATAAAACCTTTAAACGTTAATTGCTTTCCAAGATACTTTCCAGGTTCGTCATATAATACTTCCATACCCTTTAAAAAATCTTCATCATTTAACTTAATACTTTTCTTATTTATATATTCTTTTGATTCTTGTGCAATTAATTTTTGATATCCTTCTTGACCATAGTAAATACTTAAATCAGGTTTTAAATATTGTCTTTCCATAAACGGATCATGGTTATTTGGTTCAGAAACCGGAAAATGGAAACCTTTTGCCTCAACAATAGTTGAATCCAAACTTGCTATCGGTAAGAATATACCTGTAAATAATGGGAATATAAAAATTATCCCATTAAGTAATTTTTTAAACCCTTTTGCTTCTTTATGCACATGTCCATGATCGCAAGTATGATTACAGTCGTGGTCATGATCGTGGTCATGATCGTGATCTTCATTACTACTTGTTCTTAATGTGTGAATTACTTGAATAAGTGTCAAGAATGCAAAAAGAATACCTGCTGTTAACGATAAATAAGAGTATTTCATATTAATATATTTTGAGATACTCCCCGTTATATGCATTTGCATTAAAAAGAAAGTAAAACCTAATAATACATATGCTCTAGCCATACTGATTCTCCCTTAAATTAACATTGTTGTTCCAAAAGTTAAGATAGCAACTAATCCAATAATAATTAGTACATATCGACTTTTAAAGTGTTGAAACAACATTAATGTATTTTTTATATCGACCATTGGTCCAAAAACCATAAAAGCAACAATCGAATTTACAGAAAACGTACTTTGGAATGAAGATGCAACAAATGCATCAGCTTCTGAGCAAAGTGATAAAATAAAGGCTAATGTCATCATGACAAGAATACTTGCTACCTGACCATTACCAATATGCATTAATGTAGAGGTGCTAATAAAGGTTTGTACAAATGATGCGATTAAAGCACCCAAAATTAAAAATTTCCCCATTGAAAAGAACTCTTCAATCGCATGAACACATACATTCCAAAGTTTTCGTTTCACTGGAAGTGATAGATTTACTGGAATTGATTCAATCTCGTGTTTTAATGGGTTTGATATATTAAGATACGATAATATGATTCCGACAATATATGCAACTATCATTGCAGCTCCAGCACGATAGATAACCATTTCAATATTATTTCCAAAAGCAATAAATGTAGCAAATAATACAATCGGATTAATGATTGGTCCTGTTAACATAAAAGCAACTGCTACATAATGAGGAACGCCCTTTTTAATTAGCCTGCTTACGATTGGTACGATGCCACATTCACACCCCGGAAAAATAAATCCTAAACAAATCGCGACCAGAACTGCTAAGTACCGATTTTTAGGGATTAATTTAGATAACATTTCTTCTGTAATAAATATTTGAATAATCCCTGAAATGAATACGCCAATTAAAATAAACGGTAATGCTTCGACTACAATCGAAATAAAGATCGTATTCATTTGCAAGAATGAATGATATAAGCTCGTAGTCATTTTCTCACTCCCATGTAGCTAAAAATTAAACTCACAAAACCTTCCAATAAACGGTCGGCTTTGTGAGTTAAAAATACCTTTTTTTCCAAAATATAAATGCAATTGTTGATGATAATATAGCTGAAATGCCAATGACAATTGTAAAAGCATGTGGAATCGACCTAAGCGGAATTCCAACATTCATTCCAAAAAAACTAGATACCATTGTAGGTATTGATAAAATAATGGTAATTGAAGTTAAAAACTTCATTACAATATTTAAATTATTTGAAATAACTGATGCAAATGTATTCATCATTCCACTTAAGATATTACTATAAACTTCGGCCATCTCAATCGCCTGTTTATTTTCAATGATTACATCTTCTAATAAGTCTTCATCATCTTCATACATTTTTAAAATATTACCCTTAAGAATCTTTTGCATAACAATCTTATTTGATTTAAGCGAAGTTGTAAAGTATACAAGACTCTTTTCAAGGTTCAACATCGTAAATAATTCTTGGTTTCTTGTTGATTGATGTAATTCTGCTTCGATTTCATTCGTTTTACGATTAATTTGTTTAAGATAACGTAAATAATAAGTCGATGTTGTATGCAATAACTGTAATGCAAAGCGTGTTTTCTTAAACGTAAAGAAACCTTTAACCTTCTGATAAATAAATCGCTCAAAAATAGGGTTCTCATTTAAACAAATTGTCACAAACGTATTAGAAGATATAATCATCCCAATTGGAATCGTATCAAAAATAGTATGCCCTGTATCATCATGAGCAATTATTGGTATATCAACAATGATTAGAGTGTGCTCCCCTTCAACCTCAATCCTGGAACGCTCTTCATCATCAAGGGGGTCTTTTATAAAGTCTAAATCTAAGTCTAGTTTTTGAACTAAAAATTGAATCTCTTGTTCACTTGGATTGATAGCATTGATCCAGCAGCCTTTTTCAATCGTATCGACTTGATTTAGTTTACCTTGTGCATCTGATACATAAAAATTTAACATCTAACTCACCTCTAATTCTAAAACAAAACTACACAATAATAGCATACGAAACATTTACCCTTGTTTCAACCTTTATTATAAAGAAAGACAAATTTCTAATAAAGCGATTATATGGTTAATACCGTTATTATTCATAACTTTTAGCAATAATGAAAAAGGTCACAAAAAGTGACCATTTTTTTTAATAACCACTTTTATAAAAATGGTTCATATCAATTAATTCGTCTACATATTGATAATGATTTAACTTACTTTCGAGTTGTTCTTTTGTATGCACTGAATAGTCTTCTGCATTCAACTGTTCCTGAACATTCATAAGCGTATTTGAAACATCAGACTTTAATGACATATAATCCATACTGAAAATCATCCTCTCATATAAAGTTAACATATTATATGTAAAATGAGGACAATCCACTCAAGCATTTATTTATTTTTTTTATTTGCTACTAATTTCTTGATTAAAAAATAAACAACAAATAATGCGACTGCAATAACAATTAACATGGGTGTATATGGAGCTAAAACTTCTTTTGCAGTTTCCCAATTTTTCCCCAGTTTCTCCCCTATCATTACAAAAAGAATAGACCAAGGTATGATTGCCAGTAATGTATAAAGTGTAAATTGACAAATCGGCATTTTAGCTAGTCCTGCTGGAATTGAAATTGCGTGCCTTACAACCGGAATAAATCGAGCCGTAAATATCACACCTACACCGTATTTTAAAAACCAATTTTCTGCTACATCCAGGTGATGTTTATTTATTAATATGTATTTACCATATTTTTCTATTATTGGTCGACCACCATAATATGCGATCCAATATACAAATAATTGGGCAAGTGTCCCACCAATTACTCCTGCAATAACTGCACCAACAAAATTAATATGTCCTTCAGCTACAAGGTATCCCGCATATGCTAAAACGATCTCACTAGGTATCACTTCAATCATTAAGCCTAAAGCAACCCCTAAATAGCCTAACGATGCGAAAAACTCTAATATTTGATGTATAATATTGGTCAAAAAATCTCTCCTCTCAAAAACAGCTCGTACTATCAGAATAATACATAGGAAGTTAAAATATGTCAAAATATACAATGTTTGTTACTAAAACTAGTTAACGGAATTAATCAAATAAAAAAAGGCTGTCCAAGTCAGTTACCTGACAGTTGGAGCAGCCTATTTTTGAAATTTAATTATTTAATTTCAACATGTTTGTAAGTGAAGTCAGCACCGAATGCGTGTTCCATTAAACCATGTACTTTTGGTTGCATAACGTGAGCAAGAGCACGTTGGTAAATTGGAAGAATTGCAGCATTGTCTTGTACTAAGATTTTTTCTGCTTGTAAGAACGCTTCAGTACGTTTTTCTGGATCTAATAGATATTCTCCACCAGCTTTAGCAATTAAATCATCATATTGTGCATTTGAGAAGCCCATTTGGTTGAATGGAGACTTCGAAGTCCACATATCAAAGTAAGTCATAGGATCTTTGTAGTCAGGACCCCATCCACCGAATGATACATCATAATCTTTTTTAGAGTTTAAATCTAATTGTTGAGCAAATGGTACTGATTTAATATCGATACTTAAACCTGGTAAGTTCTTAGTAAGTTCACCTTGTAAGTACTCAGAGATTTTTTTGTTAGTATCAGTGTCAGAACCTAATAATTCGATTTTCACATCTTTTTTACCGATTTCTTTTAATCCTTTTTCCCATAAAGTTTTAGCGTCTGCAGTATCATACTTAACTAGATCGCCACTTGCTTCACGGAAATCTTTGCCATCAGCAGTTGTTAAGAAGTTACTTGGAGCTAAACCAGTTAATGGTACTGAACCGTTGTTTAAAATTACGCTTGTAATTGCTTCACGGTCAAATGCTTCATTTAATGCTTTACGGATGTTTACATTTTTAAGAGCTGGGTTTTTCGATTCGTTTACACGTAAGAAGAACACAGTTGGCTCTTTTGTAGTTCCGAAGTTTGGATCATCTTTATACTTGTCTACAAATTCTGCAGTTAAACCAGCACGGTCAACTTTACCAGTTTCATAAAGGTTTACAGCAGTTTGTGGGTCTAATACGATTTTGAAGTTGATTTCTTTTAATTTTACGCTATCAGCATCATAGTAATCGTCGTTTTTAACTAGTTGGTAGCTAGTGTTATGTTTCCACTCTTTTAATTCGAATGGTCCATTGAATACTAATTTGTCAGCTTCTAAAGCGTAATCTTTACCTTGAGATTCAACGAATTTTTGATTTAAAGGTAAGAATGTTGGGAATGTTACTAAAGAATCAAAGTAAGGAATTGCTTTCGCTAATTTAACTTCTAAAGTTTTATCATCGATCGCTTTAACTCCTAATTGATCAACTGGTTTTTTACCTGTTGTAACATCTTCACCATTTAATAATACGTTCATCATGAAAGCATATTCGCTAGCATTTTTTGGATCTGCAGCGCGTTTCCAAGCATAAACGAAATCGCTAGCTGTTACAGCGTCACCATTTGACCATTTAGCATCACGTAAATGGAAAGTATAAGTTAAACCATCTTCTGATTTATCAGTAGTTTCAGCCATACCCGGAGTTACTGCATCGTTTTCACCAAGAGTATTTAAACCTTCCATGATATTAGCTAAAACGTTGAAAGATTCAGCATCAGTAGTAGTACTTGAATCTAATCCTGGAAGTTCAGCACCACCGATTAAATTTAATACCTGTGGTTTTGCTTTACCAGAGTCTTTGTTGTCATCTGTTTTGTTAGAGTTACACGCAGTTAGGAGCATGCTTACAGCGACAGATAGTGATAGAAAATACGAAACTTTCTTTTTCATTAGTTTGCCTCCCCAATTAGATATTACAATTAAACTTAAAAACTATTAAAATATTCGAACAATTTATTGTACGAATAGTTAATAATCTTTAACTACTCTTTATTTTACATAGTTTTTAGAAAATATCAACAAAATATCGACATTTTTTTCAAAAAAGTTAATATATTTACACAAATCTGTATCTTTTTACTTAAATCGATACGTTTTTTGGTAATTTTTTGAATATTTCTGCATATTTTTCATAAAAATTAAATGATTGACTTATCAATTTAGATTAATCGATTGAAAATAAAATGATACTTCTTTCCTAGTTTGATAAAAAACCACATTAATTATTCGAAAAAAGTTGGTTTCTTATCCTTTATTATAATCTAACTAGTTATTGGCGGATATCGGCTCCCTAGGATGCTCACATTTCGTTAGGTCGTTCGATTTGCTTCATCAGTGTTTTGCACATGCAGGATCTAAACTATCCCACAACAATAAGTAAGTGAAGTGTCTCGTAAATACGCTCCAGTCAAAATCTTTATTAACCACTTGCTACTTTATCAAAACCTAAAAAAAATATAATCAATCTGAAAAGAGACAAAAAAAAGAGAAGGGAATTCCCTTCTCTTTCCAAAAAATAGTAATTATTTTTTGTTAGTAGCCCATTTGTAAGAGAAGTCTCCGCCAAATTTATGAGCAATAATTCCTTGAACTGTATCTTTTTGTAAGAAAGCACGTCCGCGTTGGTAAATTGGGGAAATACCAGCTTCGTCCATGATAACTTTCTCAGCTTCTACCATGTTATCCCAACGTTTTTGTGGGTCTGCTTCTTTTTTAGCATCATTAACTAATTGATCATACTTAGGATTGTTGTATGCCATTTCATTGAATGGGCTGTTTGATAAGAACATATCAATAAATGTCATTGGATCTGGATAATCCGGTCCCCATCCTGAGAATGAGAAGTCATAATCTAATTTTTTCTCTAAATCAAGTTTGATTTCGAATGGTTGTGGTGCAACTTCCACTGTTAAACCAGGTAAGTTTTTAGAAAGTTCACCTGCGATATACTCAGCAGCTTTCTTTCTAGTTGTATCATCATAAGAAATCATTGTAAGTTTGAACTTGTCTTTACCTAATTCTTTTTTCGCTTCATCCCATAATTTTTTAGCTTCTTCAACGTTATATTTGTTGAAATCGCCATTATGATCACGGAAGTCTTTTCCATCTGGACCTTTTACCCATTCAGAAGGAACTAACCAATTTGCAGGTTTTGAACCGTCATTTAAGATAGCACTTGTGATTGCTTCTTTGTCATATGCTAAATCGAATGCTTTACGAGCTTTAGCATTTTTGAAGATTGGTAGTTTTTCATTGAAACGGAAGAATACTAAACGAGCATCTAATTGAGTTTGATAATCTGGATCATCTTTATATTTATCAACAAACTCAGAATCTAAAATAACTTTGTCGATATCGCCATTTTCATATAAGTTAACAGCAGCTGAAGTATCTTTAACTACATTGTACTTAATTTCTGATAACTTAACTGTATCTTTGTCCCAGTAGTTATCATTTTTAGTTAATGTAAAGCTTTCAGCATGTTTCCACTCACTTAAAGTAAATGGTCCATCATATAATACATTGTCTGCTTCAAGACCGTATTGATCACCTTGAGATTCAACGAACTTTTGATTCTCAGGTAAATATGTACCGAAAGTAGTTAATTGTAAGAAATAAGGTGTAGCTTGTTCTAATGTTACTTCTAAAGTTTTATCATCAATCGCTTTAACACCTAATTGATCCTTCTTCATTTTACCATTAAAGATTTGTTCAGCATTTTTCACATAATATAAAATAAATGAATATTCAGATGCTGTATTAGGATCAATTGCACGTTGCCAAGCATATACGAAATCGTTAGCAGTTACTGGTTCACCATTTGACCATTTTGCATCACGTAAATGGAAAGTATATTTAAGTCCGTCTGCACTTACTTCAGTCTCGTCTTTTTTCGCGATTCCGTCAACAACATCGTCACCTTGACCTAAACGAAGTAATCCTTCGTTTACGTTGTTTAATACTTCAAATGACATTGAATCAGTTGCTTTTGCAGAATCCATTGAAGGAATCTCAGTTGTAGTTGTAAGTCTTAAAGTTTGCTTCTTTTCTTTACCAGGTTTGCTTGATGTTGTTTCTGAGTCTTTGCCACACGCTGCTAATATAGTACTAAGTACTAATAGGCTTGAAACAGTTGTTGCTAATCTACGCTTCATAAGAGCACCTCCATATATTATGACCATTCTTTTTTTATTTTTCAGAATAATCACTTATTACTTTTTCAATATACTACATAATTTTCTGAAAAAAAAGCATTTTTTTAATATTTAAATAAATTTTTATTAAAATTCCGTAAAATACTAGTAAAATACTCTTATATTCCCTGCTTTTTCACATAGTTATATTTACACGTGATATTATTCACATATTTTCTAAGAAGCTTATCCAGCTTATTTTAGATCATTTCTAAAAGACTATTTTTTCTGTCTTTTCCAAGGTAAACTGTTAGATTATTTGAAAGTAAGGTGGTTAATTCCTATTGGATTTACAGGACAACTGAGTCCTCGAAGAACCGTTTGCAACACTAACACATAGATCCAATCATGCGGAATGCGAATACATTGGTGTAGCATAAATTTACATATTTAATAGCAATAGAATTTTAAAAACAGCCTTAAATTAAACTTGTGCTTAAATCATATTTGTCTAGAATATGAATACTATAATATTCATTTCCATTCTAACTAAATTTTGGGTTATAATATTATTTATGAATTTGCACATTATTTGTTTTTATTTCGAATTTAGGAAGTGAAGTTATGATTAGAAGAAGTATCCCAAACCTATTCACATTAGGGAATTTATATTGTGGGTTCCTTTCGATTGGATTTGCTGCAGATGGTCAAGTAAGAAATGCAGCCATTCTTATACTTATTGGAATGATGCTTGATAGTATGGATGGCCGTGTGGCTAGGGTTTTAGGGGTTCAGTCTCAATTAGGAAAAGAACTTGATTCATTAGCTGATATCGTTACATTTGGCGTAGCCCCTTCGTATTTAGTTTATTGCACTCAATTTTCGAATGAAGGGATTCTCGGTCTTGCAATCGCAGGGTTATTCCCACTATTTGGAGCATACCGATTAGCTCGTTTTAATGTCACACCAATCTCGACATCATTAAAGTATTTTACTGGAGTACCAATAACAGCTGCTGGTGGATTAGTTGCATTTTTAACTTTATTTGGCAATCGAATACCTCAGATCGTTATCATTACAGTTTTTGTAGCTTTAGCATTTTTGATGGTAAGTAAAATTAAAATACCTAGTTTCAAAGATATTCCGCTTCCAAAATATACGACGATTATTACTTTATTTTTGGGATACGCATTGTATCTAGTATGGAATGCTAAGAAGAATGAATGGCCATTTTTTCTATATATGGCAATACCCCTTTATATCTTCTTTATATTTTTCCAATTTTTTAAAAGCAAGAAAAAACAATCTGGTTTTGAGAATCAAAAACCACGTAGATTTCGTTTAAAACGCAAACCATAAACTTAATAAAAAGTATGTTTTTAGGGTCAGTAAGTGATTCTTCAAACATACTTTTTCTTTTTGCTTTTTTAATATTCTAATTCGTTCACATATTGCTTGCATATTGAAATTACCTGTTTTATAATAACAAAGTGTTAAATCGGATTTATTACGTTTTGATTAAATTTTTAATTATTTAAGTCTATCAAAAATGTGTGATGCAATTGTCTGCATTTCTTTTTTTACCACATAAAAAGTAATGATTACGATTTATATTTTAAATTTATTAGTTTAAATTTAAACCTTAGACAAAATAATAAGTAGATACGTACCTAGGGAGAGAAATAAATGAAATTTAAAAATTTAGCTATTACAACTTTGCTTTTATCAGGGACAATTTTATCAGGCTGTACTCAAAGTAATACGACAAATCAACATAAAAATAAAAACCAATTAACTATTTATACGACAATCTTTCCTTTAGAAGATTTTGCTCAAAAAATTGGTGGTAAATTTGTAAATGTAAAATCAATCTACCCTGCCGGTGTTGATTCACATGATTTTGAACCTACTTCTAAACAAATAGTAAATATTGCAAACTCGGATTTATTTATCTATAACGGAGCTGGTATGGAACCATTTGCAGATAAAATAAAAGAAACTTTAAAAGATAAACAAGTTGATATCCTTGAGGCTTCAAATAATATTGAACTAATAAAATCAACTGAGGAAGATGACCATGACCATCATGAATCAGAAGGAAATCATCATGATATGGATCCTCATGTTTGGTTAGACCCTACTTTAGCAAAAATTGAAGCAGAAAATATTAAAAATGAATTAATAAAGTTAATGCCTAAACAAAAGGATTACTTTGAAGCAAACTTTAATAAAATTGATCCTGAATTTGATAAGCTCGATAACGAATTAAGAAGTTTAATACTTCATTCCGAACGAAAAGATATTGTTGTATCACATGCAGCATTCGGATACTGGGAACAGCATTATGGACTTGAACAAATACCAATTACTGGACTATCTCCTTCTCAAGAGCCATCGCAAAAAGAGTTAAAGAAAGTAGTAGATTTTGTTAAAGAACACCATGTAAAGTATATTTTATTTGAAACATTCGCTACTCCGAAAGTGGCTTCAGTAGTTAAAGATGAAACACACGCGGAAATATTAAGATTAAATCATTTAGCTACAGTATCTGAAGATGACTTAAAAAATAATAGAGACTATTTTGATTTAATGAATGAAAATATTAAAACATTAGACAAAACATTAAATAATCGATAAAAAGGACCCAAATTTGAAGTGAACCCAAAAAGTTAGACAAATAGTTTTATGCAACTAAAGAGGATTGGACTCTGTATTGAACAGGGGACAATCCTTTTAGTTTTATCTTAATACGCTCATGATTGTAATAGTGAATATATTCATGCAATTTTTCTATAAACTGATCCATACTGCTAAATTCTTCATTATATAGTAATTCAGATTTTAATAAGCCAAAGAAGTTTTCGATAACTGCGTTATCTAAACAATTCCCTTTACGGGACATACTTTGTGTAATGTTATTTTGTTTTAGTATCTCTCGGTACTGTCTCATTTGATAATGCCAGCCTTGATCCGAATGAAGAATTGGCTTCTCTCCATCATTTAAGCAGCTCAAACCCCGTTTTAACATTTTGTAAACTAATTGAAAAACAGGACGCTTGTTAATGCTATAAGCTATAATTTCTCCGTTATAAAGGTCTAATATCGGAGATAGATATAGCTTTTCCCCGTACATTTGGAATTCTGTAATATCAGTTACCCACTTCTCATTTGGCTTTGAAGCAGTAAAATTTCTTTCAAGAATATTAGGTGCAACCTTTCCTACTTTTCCTTTATACGAACGGTATTTCTTTGAACGTACAGTAGCCTTCAATCCTATTTCATTCATCAATCGAAGTACTACTTTATGATTAATTTGAAATCCTCTTTTACGTAATTCTAAAGTAATGCGACGGTAACCATAACGTCGCTTATGTGAATGATATACCTCTTTAATCATTACTTTTGTTTTACTATATTTGTCTGGTTGTTTCATATTTTTAACCCAGTAGTAGTAAGTCGCACGAGGAATATCAGTTACTTCGAGTAAAACTGATAAACTAAAATTAGACCTTAATTCATTTATGATTTGTGCTTTGATTTGGCTTGTGATTTTTCTTTTTCTTGAATTAAGGCGTGTAACTTTTTTAGATAAGCATTCTCCGCACGTAAACGCTCATTCTCTGCTTGTATTGCTTCTTTAGATCCTGGTAAATGTGTTTTTTTATTTTCCTTTTTCATTGGTGGACGCCCCTTTTTCTTTGGAATAAGGGCATCATTTCCGTGTTCTTCAAGTTTTTTTCTCCAAGTTTCAATTGAACTAGGAGATGGAATTCTAAACTTTAGAGCTGTTTCTAGAACAGTGGCCCCTGTGTTACTCATATATTTTAATACGTCCATTTTAAACTCTATCGAATAGTTTGTATATGTAGAAGTTAAACCATCTACGCCATATTCATTATAGAAAGCTACCCAAGTTTGTACGATTCTTTTTCGTACACCAATAGATTTACCGATAGAATCATATGAACCATGACCATCAAGATATTTATGAATAGCTATTAATTTTTGATCTAGTGAAATTTTGGTCACAAAAAATGCACCTCCAATTGTTAGTTGTGTCTAACAATTGGGGTGCAGTTCATTATTAAATGGCTACTTTATCAACATTAATTAATAAGCTGGATATAATTCGTATTTACTTGATAAAGCGTTAACTCTATTACGAGATACTTCTAATACTTCTTCATTCTCGTGATTTTTTAACGTTTCAGCGATGATAGATGCAATTTCATCCATATCTTCTAAAGTAAAGCCGCGAGATGTTACTGCCGCTGTACCAATTCTGATTCCGCTAGTTACGAATGGGCTAGCTGGATCAAATGGAATCGTATTTTTATTACAAGTAATACCGACTTCGTCTAATACATGCTCAGCCACTTTACCTGTTAATTCTAATGAACGTACATCAATTAAGATTAAATGATTATCAGTTCCACCAGATACTAGATTTAAGCCTTGAGCTTTTAAGCTTTCAGCTAAACGTTGCGCATTATCAATAATTGATTGAGCATAGTTTTTAAAATCAGCTTGTAAAGCTTCTCCAAATGCTACTGCTTTAGCAGCAATTACATGCATAAGAGGTCCACCTTGAATTCCAGGGAAAATTGATTTATCAATAGCTTTAGCAAACTCTTCTTTACATAAAATCATTCCACCACGAGGTCCACGTAATGTTTTGTGAGTCGTTGTAGTTACAAAATCAGCAAATGGCACTGGATTTTGATGTAAACCAGTAGCTACTAAACCAGCGATATGCGCCATATCAACCATTAAATAAGCACCGACTTCATCCGCAATTTCACGGAATTTTTTGAAGTCAATCGCTCTTGGGTAAGCACTTGCACCAGCTACTATTAATTTTGGTTTATGTACTCGAGCTTTTTCTAATACATCATCATAGTTAATTACTTGAGTATCTTGGTCTACGCCATACTCAACGAAGTTATATTGAAGTCCACTAAAGTTTACTGGACTACCATGTGTCAAATGACCACCATGTGATAAATTCATACCTAATACTGTATCACCATGTTTTAAAATCGTGAAATAAACTGCCATATTAGCTTGGGCACCAGAATGTGGTTGTACATTTACGTGCTCAGCACCAAAAATTTCTTTTGCACGGTCTCTTGCAATATTTTCAGCAATATCTACATATTCACATCCACCATAGTAGCGTTTGCTTGGATAACCTTCAGCATACTTATTAGTTAATACTGAACCTTGAGCTTCCATAACTGCTTCACTTACAAAATTCTCAGATGCAATTAACTCGATTTTTGAACGTTGTCTACCTAGTTCTAACTGAATTGCTTCATACACTGATGGATCTTGCTTCTTTAAATTTTCCATGGCTACTTCCCCCTTTTAATAAAACACGAACATTATTAGTATAAATATATAATATCATTCGAAAAAAGACTGAATTCCATTTTATTTTAACATGATTATTAATAGAATGAAATGATTTATCTTAATTCTCCTTAATATTTAATTTATGAGAATTCGCTCCAACTCCCTTTTTAACGGATACCTTATACTTAAAGATTGATTTCCTCTTCTAGTGAATAGACTGCTCTTTCTCCTCCAATTAATTTCGGACGAGTTTTAGCTACTGAAATATGAGCATGTCCTACCTCTTTAATACTTGTTCTTAAAGGAACAGCTACGTGTTTTAAATGCATTCCAATCAATGTATCACCAATATCTATCCCTGCATCAGCTTTTATAAATTCTACAATTACAGCATTTTCTAGATGACGATATGCATAGGATGCTAGAGCCCCACCTGCTGTTCGAACAGGAGTAACAGTCACTTCATCTAGAGATAAATTTTTAGCTGTCATTTTTTGAACTACTAATGCCCTATTTAAATGTTCACAACATTGGAATGCTAGTTGTACACCGGTTTCATTTTGAAAATCTTTAAATGTATTAAATAGAATCTCAGCTACTTCCAATGTTCCTGAAGTTCCTATCTTTTTACCGATTACTTCACTCGTACTGCATCCGATGACTAACACATGTTCATTTGATAATGTTGCCTGATCCTGAAGTTCAGTCAAAAGCGTTGAAAGTTGGTGTCTTATTAAACTCAATTCTTCACTCATTCTATTCTTCCTTTCACGGAAACTTAAATAATTTATAGAAAAGTTATGTAATTATAAAAAAGCCGATAATCTTCACATTGATAGGTTTGGATTAGCGGCTATATTTGATATTAAAATTTGACTGTATTCGTAATCTTTTATTTAATTTTCGAATTCTTTAATTTTATTTACACGATTTTCATGTCGACCGCCTTCAAATTCAGTGGTCAACCATAATTGTGCAATGTCTCTAGCTAATCCAGGTCCAATTACGCGTTCACCCATCGCTAAAACATTGCTGTCATTATGCTGACGAGTTGCTCTTGCACTAAATGTATCATGGACTAATGCACAACGTATACCTTTTACTTTATTAGCAGCAATTGACATTCCAATTCCTGTTCCGCAAACTAAAATTCCACGATCCACTTCTCCATTTGCAACTTTTTGTGCAACTGGAAACGCATAATCAGGGTAATCTACAGATGAACCACATTCACAACCAAAATCTTCATATTGAATACCCATTTCATCCATTAGGTTCATAATTTCTTGACGAATGTTTACTCCGCCGTGATCAGATGCTATTGCTACTTTCATTCGTTTTACCCCCATACTTTTCTTGTCATTAGCTACATTTACGAGTATATTTCTTCCACTTCTATCTTACACTATTATGTTCAAACTTGGTCAATCTAATTATGATTTCAATTTCCGTTTAACTTCAATTCTCTTCAGATTTCCGAACGACTTTTTGGATTAATTCTTCAAGTTCATTAAGTGTATTTTCATATCGTTCTAATGAACCGCTGTACGGGTCTGATATATCCTTTTCATTTCCGTTCACGTATTCATGTAATGTATATATTTTATCTTTATATTGTGGAAATTGGGAAATCAACATCTGTTTATGACTAGAAGTCATTGATAATACATTTGTAGACCAATCTAGTAATTCTACAGATACCAGTTGTGAGGTGTGATTAATTTCAATTCCTCTTTTGCCAAGCGCCGTTATCGCATTGCGAGAGGCCCCTTCTCCTGACATCGCAAATACTCCCGCAGATTTCGCTTGATGAGTTTCTTTTCCATAATGTTTTAAAAGAGCCTCTGCCATTGGACTTCTACAAGTGTTACCTGTGCAAACAAATAATATATTTTTCATAAATTCCCTCTCTTTCATCTTAATTCATCAAGTTATTTCAAACTCTATTAAATTTTAATTTAGATTTTTCATTTGTTTATACTCTTTATATTATCAATAAATCATTTCTTCTATAAGATATCAAATCTAAATGATCATTCTTTTTAGAAAAGAATCAACTTTTAGATCAGATTCATTCAATTAATAGCAAAAAGGATGATGAATTCACTAAGCAAATTCACCATCCTTAATTTCAATTAAGAGAAAAATAATAATTTAATTCCAAAGACAAGTAAAAACGAACCACCAAGCAACTCGCCAAACTTTCCTAATTCTTGTTCGACTCTTCGTCCTAAAAGTAAACCTGCCCATGTTAGGAGTGTACTAATTATCCCAAATAGTAAAATGGTTAACCACGTTTTTGCTCCAAATGTCCCTAAACTTATCCCCACTGAAAAACTATCTACACTCACACTAAATGCAAAAAGGAGTAAACCAGCTCCAGTTGGTGAAAATTTATTTTCTTCCTTACCAAATAAGGTTGAATAAATCATATGAAATCCAATACCCATCAACAATATACCGCCAATAACTACGGCTATTCGACCAAAATTTTCGGATAGCTCGTATCCTATCGCCATTCCTGAAAGGGGCATAATTACATGAAATAACCCAATAACTAAACCTATATTAATAATTTGCTTAAATTTTAGTTGAATGACTCCCATTCCTAAGCCAACAGAGAATGCATCTAATCCTAGCGCAGATCCCATAATGGTTAATGTAATCATTTCATCGATTAATGAGCTATTCATGCTTCCCCTCCTAGGACTTGCTATTACAAAGATATGCACGTCCAATAATACATATGAGGGAAATCATTAATAATAAATTTTATTTATTCAGTAATAACAGAATGT
This sequence comes from Bacillus sp. EAC, assembly GCF_002156875.1. GTDB lineage: Bacteria > Bacillota > Bacilli > Bacillales > Bacillaceae_G > Gottfriedia. Next base: position 97,355 of record NZ_NCSY01000003.1, read on the forward strand.
CCACAAGCTTTCCACAACCTGTTCATAATCGCAATACCAATTCCTTCGTATGGAAACGTCTCACAATAAATTATATCCACATTCTGTTCATTAAATTGACGGATACAATCGTAAAGCGATGCTGCAACTGTTTCTAATTCATTACGTTTTCCACAGGCTAGAACAACTTCAGCATTGTATTGTGATTTATTTTCCTCAGTTGTTAACACTCCCACACGTCTTCCATCTAATTGATTTTTGTGTATAAGTTTGTTAATAAATCCAATGCTTCCTTGAACAAGGTGCATTTCTGCATTTGGAGCATAATGTTTATATTTCATACCAGGAGATTTCGGTGCTTTTGTTTCATTTATTGTTGCAGGATCAATTTCCACATTAGAAATGATTTTCCGAATCATTTCGGGTGTTATGCTTCCTGGCCTTAAGATTGTGAACACTTCTTGGGTACAATCTATTACAGTTGATTCCACACCAACGCCTGTACTACCCCCATCTACGATTCCAGCTATCCGTCCATTTAAATCTTCAAAAACATGCTTCGCTGATGTAGGACTTGGTTTCCCAGATGTATTTGCACTTGGCGCAGCTATTGGTAATTCACTTGCCTCAATAAGCGCTAGAGCGACAGGATGATCTGGCATTCTGACACCCACCGATGATAATCCTGCTGTTACAAATTTAGAAACATTCTCTTTACTTTTTAAAATAATCGTCAAAGGTCCAGGCCAAAATGCTTCCATTAACTTCTTCGCGTCAACAGGAATGTTTTCAACAAGTTCAACTAGTTGGTGTTCTTTTGCTATATGTACGATTAATGGATTATCACTTGGTCTTCCTTTTGCTTGAAAAATTCGCTGTACGGCTTCGTCAGAAAAAGCATTTGCTCCTAATCCATAAACTGTTTCAGTTGGAAAAGCAACAACTTGTCCTAATTGCAATTTTTTCGCTGCATCCACAATCTGTGGGTAAATTCCCTCTTTATTCACAGGATTATCCACATACCATAATTTTGTTTCCATGTGTAGCACCTCTCTTTAGAGTGAATAATAGTGTATATTTTACAAAATTAGACAATACCCAAAGAATGAAAAGCAAGTCTTATCCACAAATTGTGGATAAAACTTGCTAATTTGTGGATAACTTTGTGTATAGTTCTTTTTGATATACTAATACATTCTCGTTTTTGATTGTATTTTGAAAATGCTGCATTTCTTTAATATTTTCCGAAACATCAGCTTCATCCGTTTGTTGAAAACCTAATAAAAGGAATAAATCCTGAACTACATTTTGTCTTGTTAATAAGTATACATGAGTTATCATTTCTTCACTTAATTTTTCTAGTACACTTTGTAAAAAGAGTACCATATGCTGTGAATAAATGGTAGGTGCAACAACTAGAGATCTTAATAGTGCTTCATTACCATTTTGTTCATAACCTACTACGGCTTTTGCTTCTCCGACTTCATCTTCCAATATGAAAAAGGATTCCTGCTGTTCTTGGAGTCCAATAGTTGAGAGTCCTGCTTGTCCTAAAAAAGAAAAGATTGTTTCAAAATCTTCCGGTAATGATGAGCGTATCTTCAATAAAATAACCTCCCTAATATGCTTGTAATACTTTATGCACACAGGGAGATTACTAGAACTAAAATAATTGTTTAATCATTTGTACAAAAAAACTTTCTACTTTTATGTCTTCTTTTGGTTCTTCTTTCGGTAAAGCAGAAACTTCTTCAACTTGATTATTCTCTTGAGTTAAACTTGATGCTTCAGTACGTTTCTCTTCTTGGGTATAAGCAAAACCTTTACCTTTTTCTGAATCATTTTCAATTTCCGTTTCTTTTTCAACCTTTTGCTGCGCTTGAAGTGAGTTAATCGTCGCGTCTCCATTTGAGAAATCTAAGAAACATAATGGAGGAAATAATACACACCACCAGTTAGCTCCTTGACCTGCACCAAGTTTAATTAGAACAGCTTCATAATTACCAGCTGGATATAAAAAACTACCGTATAACTTTGTTGGAAACTTAACTTTTTTTGAATATGTGATTGTGAAAGTTTGATTTGATCCTTCTTCCTTAATTACACGTTCAACAGTTTTCTCTAGTTCAGGAATATGGCTCTGAATGACCTTTTGACCTTCTTCAAAGCTAACTAAGTCTTTTACCCATGTATTTATTTGTGCATTAACTTCATCTCTAACTTTACGTTTAAGTGCTTGATCCTCACTAGAATCACTATTAGCTAAAATTCTTAATCGAACGGCCTTTTTAGGAATAACAACCATTTCGTTACCTTTTGCATTTGTATCTTGAAGTGGCACCAATACCAACGAACTAATCAATAATATGATAAATAAAGATATAATCTTATAAGTAGTTTTTGTTTTATTTTTAGTTTTCATTGTCTCTCCACCGTCCCTCTAGCAAACAGTGTAGACAAAACTACTAATTCTTAAACACTACTATTCTATTTTTTGATTACTTTTTTGATTACTTTTCTGGATTAATCGCCAATCTTACAATCGATTTTTTATGTTCTTTTGTGTTGTTTCTTAACAGATCTTTTTTGATATAATCTATTATTAATTCTGCGACATTGATACCCGTACATTTCATAATCGCCTTCATATGTGCATTTGAATTTACTTCACATACAATCGCTTCATCATTTTCAGCAAATAATAAATCGATTCCTGCGAAATCTACTCCTAGTATTTTTGCACATCTTAACGCTAGATCTTTTTGTGCTTCTGTTGGTTCATATGAAGCTGCATTTCCTCCGAGTTCCGCATTTGCCCTAAAATCTGTTTCAGAACTACGTATCATCGAAGCAACAACTCGATCACCAACAATGTATAGTCTCATATCTCTACCTTTACTCGTTTCAATAAACTCCTGATAAAGATGTGGGACATACTGCAATTCTTCAACTTTTTGTAAAAACTCATCTCGATTATGGATTAGATAAACTTGCATTCCAAAAGAACCATAGGATTCCTTTAAAACAAATGGGTAGCCTAATTCTTGCTCTACAGTATCATAGAAACTAAAATCATTCACTTTACAGCTTGGATACACTAAAGGCGCATTAATTGTTTTTGGCATAGGTATTTCATATTCAGATAAAATTTGATACGTTAATGATTTATTATCGCAGTTCTTTATCGCAAGAGCTGAATTATATACTTTAAAACCCATAATTTCTAAATGGCGTGCTAAAGCTGTATCTTTATCCCAATAAATAATAAAATCTGGCTTTTCATCTTCATATTTACCTTTTAAAATCGCTCTTCCCTTATCAATTACAGGGATTAATTCATTATGTTTTATTAGCTTTGTATTTAAGCCTTTGTTAGCACAAATTCCTTGCAATTCAATAAATAAATCCATAAATTTTGAAGATGTCACATGTCCATTGTATACAATCCAGCCATTTAAACTTGTCATCTACACACTCAACTTTCGTCCCAGTATCATTAAATAAGTTTGTTATTTCATCATATATACCATGCGGTCTTTACCATTTATATCAAACACAACTTCTACATCACTCGTTGGAAATGCACTCTTCAGTATCGACGCTACCGGCTCTCCTTGACCAACACCCACTTCAAAAGCAACCAGTGCCTTTTCGCGTAGTACCTTTGGTAAGTCCTGTGCAAATCGGCGATAAAAATCCAATCCATCTTCCCCACCTACTAAAGCTCTATAAGGTTCGTGGTCTTTCACTACATCATCTAACTGTAACCAATCTTCGTGAGGGATATAGGGTGGATTTGAAACGACAATATCTACTTTTTTATTTTCTTCAATGAAGTAATTTAATAAATCATTGTGTATAAAGTTTACATTCGCATGTAATTCTTGTGCATTCTGTTTAGCAACCTTAATAGATTCTTCAGCAATATCAACAGTATGAACCATTAATTGGTTGTTCTCAAGTGCAAGGGAGATTGCAATCGCTCCACTACCTGTCCCAACATCTACAAGCTCAAGTTTTTCAGTTTTCTCCCAAAGCTGATTAATTCGATGAAGAACACCTTCTACTAATTCTTCTGTTTCTGGTCTTGGAATTAACACTTCTTCATTAACAAAAAACTTTCTACCATAAAAATATTCGTAACCAATTAAATACTGAATCGGTTGCCCTTCAATATGTTTCGTCAACATATCTTGGAATTGAATCCATTGATTTTCAAGTAATTCTTCTCTCATATTCATGAGTAATTGCGTACGATTGCAATCTAAAATATGCTGTAACGTAATTTCGCCCACATTTTCATCTCGACCATGTTTTTGTAAAAAAGAAGAAGCCCATTTTAGGGCTTCGTATATCTTCGTTGTCATTATTGACTTTGTTCCATTCTTTTTGCTTGATCATCCATAATTAATGCATTTATGATTTCGTCAATCTTACCTTCGACGATTTGATCAAGTTTTTGGATTGTTAATCCAATTCGATGGTCAGTAACACGGTTTTGTGGGAAGTTATAAGTACGAATACGCTCAGAACGATCGCCTGTACCTACAGCTTGTTTACGATTTTGATCGTACTCCGCTTGGATTTCTCGTTGGAATTTATCATAAACTCTTGCTCGAAGAACTTTCATTGCTTTTTCTTTATTTTTAATTTGTGATTTTTCGTCTTGACATGATACGACAGTATTTGTAGGAATATGTGTTAAACGAACCGCAGACATCGTCGTATTTACTGATTGTCCTCCAGGTCCACTAGACGCAAATGTATCTACGCGTATATCTTTATCATGGATTTCAATCTCAACTTCTTCTGCTTCTGGTAATACAGCAACTGTTGCAGTTGATGTATGAATACGTCCGCCTGATTCTGTTTCAGGAACACGTTGAACTCGGTGTGCACCATTTTCAAATTTTAATTTTGAGAATGCGCCCTTACCATTAATCATAAAGATAATCTCTTTGAAGCCACCTAGCTCAGTATAGTTACCCTCGATTATTTCTGTTTTCCAGCCATTTACCTCAGCAAAACGGCTGTACATTCTGTAAAGAGTTGCAGCAAATAAAGCCGCTTCATCTCCACCAGCTGCGCCACGGATCTCAACTATAACGTTTTTGTCATCATTAGGGTCCTTTGGTATTAAAAGTACTTTTAATTGCTCTTCAAGGTCTTTCGATTCAGCTTCAAGTTCATTTAATTCTTCTTTTACCATTTCGCGCATATCTGCATCAAGCTTATCTTCAAGCATGGTTTTTGCGTCTTTAATTTGCTCTTTTACTGATTTATATTGACGATATGCATCAACTGTTTCTTGAATATCAGATTGTTCTTTTGAGTATTCACGTAATTTTTTTGAATCATTAATAATCTCAGGATCACTAAGTAGTTCATTTAATTTATCATAGCGATCTTCTACTGCTTGCAAACGATCAAACATATCTTTCACCTCGACAATTTCGTCTTAAATAGTTACTTAATGTATATTTTAATCAGCGAATCTTAGTTGGCATTCGCTTCCATTCTATTTATTGCCCGCTTCCACACTTCTTTAGTATATTGTCAAAAATCTTTATTTTCAAGCAAGTGTATCTTAGTCATTTTGATTTTGGAAGGCTGGTTCTGGTTGTGTAGTTTTTGTAGGAACTTCGTGACAGTGGCGGCATCTTGGTTCGTACGATTCTGAAGCTCCAACTAAAATAATAGGATCTTCGAATAGAGCCGGTTTGCCATTAATTAAACGTTGGGTTCTACTGGCTGGTGAACTACATGAAGCACATACTGCATTTAATTTTGTTACATGCTCAGCAATCGCCATTAGTTCAGGCACTTTACCGAATGGTAATCCTCTAAAATCTTGATCAAGACCTGCACAGATTACTCTTTTCCCCATATTCGCTAGCTGTTGAACAATAGACACGATTTCATCGTCAAAAAATTGAATCTCATCTATCGCTACTACTTCAACTTCTTCTGTTGCATATTTAAGTATATTAGATGAATGTGATACTGCATAAGCAGGTACTTTCATGCCTGTGTGAGACACCACTTCTACTTCACTATATCTATTATCAATCGAAGGTTTAAATGTTACACAACTTTGTTTTGCAAACTGTGTACGACGAACACGGCGGATCAGCTCCTCTGATTTACCTGAAAACATACTACCGCAAATCATTTCAATCCAACCATTTTTTCTCATCATAAACATTAAAAGTCTCACCTTTCTAAATCAGTACTATGTCTAATTGGAATTATTTTTGTTCATTCCACTGAAATTTATGATTTAACATCTTCAGTGTAATTTTCGTATTAATCTATATTAAAATTCTTCTATTTGAATGAAATATTTAAGTTATTTGACCATAAATGCGTAAAAAAAGCAGGCAAAGTAGCAATAACTCGCCTGCTTTTCATCAATATTACTTAAGGCCGTATTTTTTGTTGAAACGTTCAACACGTCCTGCAGCGTTAGCAAATTTCTGACGACCAGTGTAGAATGGGTGAGAATCAGAAGAAACCTCAACTTTGATAAGAGGGTAAGTGTTACCATCTTCCCATTCGATTGTTTCGCTAGAATATTTTGTTGATCCGCTTAAGAATTTGAAGCCAGTGTTAATATCCATAAACACGACTTTCTTGTAATCAGGATGAATATTTGCTTTCATGTTTTTCATCTCCTTCCGCCCTGAAATCCTTGAAATCAGAGTTATAAAAATCATGTGTATTCCACATAATTTATATTTCACATACAAATGAAATTATAGCAACTAACCCGGGAGATTGCAACCCACTATTTTTTGAATAGGATGCTTATATTTACCAACTAGTATTTATTTGTAACTGGTGTTTTTTTACTTTCCTCGGTCATTGTATTGAAAAATTCTTCATTTGTTTTTGTTTGACGCATCATTCTGAAGTAACGTTCAACGAAGTCAGGTATATCTGACATTGTTTTACGCATTAACCATAGCTTGTCCAGATGATCTTTTGGTATTAACAGATCTTCTTTACGAGTACCAGAGCGACGAATATCAATCGCTGGGAAGATTCTTCGTTCTGCTAAAGAACGATCTAGATGAAGTTCCATATTACCAGTACCTTTAAATTCTTCGTAAATTACATCATCCATTCGAGAACCTGTATCGATTAATGCCGTAGCTAATATTGTTAAGCTACCACCCTCCTCGATGTTACGAGCTGCTCCAAAAAACCTCTTAGGACGATGAAATGCAGCTGGGTCAATTCCCCCAGATAATGTACGTCCACTTGGTGGAATGACTAAGTTGTAAGCGCGTGCAAGACGAGTAATACTATCCATTAAAATAATTACATCTTTTTTATGTTCAACAAGTCTCATTGCTCGCTCAAGCACTAATTCTGCCACTTTTATATGACTATCAGGTGTTTCATCAAATGTAGAACTGACAACATCACCTTTAACAGAACGCTCAATATCTGTTACTTCTTCAGGTCGTTCATCAATAAGTAACACAATTAGTTCTGCATCCGGATGGTTTGTTGTAATACTGTTTGCGATTTCTTTTAATAATTCCGTCTTACCTGCTTTTGGAGGTGCAACAATTAATCCACGTTGTCCAAATCCTACTGGGGCAATCATATCGATGATCCTAGTTGAAAACTTAGCAGGGGATGTTTCAAGCTTCATTTGTCTGTTTGGATATAAAGCAGTTAGGCCAGGAAAATGAACTCGTTCTTTTGCATTTTCAGGATCATCACCATTAACCGCTTCTACTTGTAGCAATCCAAAATATCTTTCATTTTCTTTTGGTGGACGAACTTTTCCGGAAACTTTATCTCCATTTCGCATATCAAATCGGCGAATTTGAGATGCAGAAATATAAATATCCTCCGAACTCGGTGAATAATTTATTGGGCGTAAGAAACCGTAGCCTTCTGAAGGTATAATTTCAAGTACACCTTCCATGAATAATAATCCATCTTTTTCAGCCTGCGCTTTAAGGATGGCAAATATTAATTCCTTTTTTGTTAATTTGCTGTAATACGAAATTTTCATTACTTTCGCATGTTCATACAAATCTTTTAATTTCATATTTTCTAATGCAGAGATTGTTAAACTCATACAACACCACTCTTTACTTTTTTTCATTCATTTTAGGATTTTCTTAATTCGGAAGGTTATTTAGAAGGTTTTTTGAAGGAAACTTACATAAAGTAATTTATTCTTTAGTGTAACCTTTTCCCCTAAAAATATTCTAAGTAATTAGAATTAATAGGTTTACTATCTATTGAGATTATAATTCGAAAGGGTTTTTTATGCCAACTATTTTTCTATTAATACAAGTAATAACTCTTTCCTTTGGTAAATATAGGAAAGAGTTATTATGCTAGTAAATTAATATTTCATTTTTAAAGGCTTTTTTCATAAACATTGTTGCGATTAAATATGGATATTCTAGTTTTCAATCTTTTAGAAAGAAACCTTATTTAGATATGTTGTGATTCTTACTTAATAACTAAGTTCGGTTTTTTGTTTAAACTATGACGTCCATCTACGAAGCGAACAGTTCCTGATTTTGCGCGCATTACTAATGAATGAGTTGTTCCAACATTCCCTTTGTATTGTACACCTCTTAATAATTCACCATCAGTTACACCTGTAGCTGCAAAGATTGCATCATCACCTTTTACTAGGTCGTCCATGTATAATACTCGGTCTGGATCTTCAATACCCATTCGTTTACAACGAGCAATTTCTTCTTCATTTTGAGGTAATAGCTTACCTTGAAGTTCTCCACCTAAGCATTTTAATGCAACAGCTGAAATTACCCCTTCAGGAGCACCGCCACTACCAAATAATATGTCAACGCCTGTATGATCGAATGCAGTATTAATCGCTCCTGCTACATCACCATCATTAATTAATTTGATTCGAGCTCCTGCTTCACGGATTTCCTCAATTAACTTAGCATGACGTTCTCTATTTAATACAGTTGCTACAACTTCATTTATATTTTTTCCTTTTGCCTCAGCAACAGCCGTAAGGTTTTCAAGTACCGAAGCATTAATATCAATTTTCCCTACAGCTTCAGGACCTACAGCGATTTTCTCCATGTACATATCAGGAGCATGTAATAGATTACCATGATCAGCAATTGCAATTACAGCTAAAGCGTTCCATCCACCTGATGCTACGATATTTGTTCCTTCAAGAGGATCAACTGCTACATCCACTCTTGGACCATATCCATTCCCAAGTTTTTCACCAATATAAAGCATTGGTGCTTCGTCCATTTCACCTTCTCCAATGACAACTGTACCTTTCATTGGAATGGTATCAAATACATCACGCATTGCAGTTGTTGCTGCATCATCGGCCTCATCTTTTTTTCCAAGACCCATCCACTTTGCAGAAGCGAGTGCTGCTGCCTCAGTAACACGTACTAACTCCATCGATAAACTTCTCTCCACTTCTAACTCCCCCTTATAAGAAATGTATTGTCACTTATTCATTTTCTAATCATCAATAACTAGTCAAAGACAAAGGATAGCTTTGCTATTATATTTTCCGATTGAAATGATGCGACTTCACAAACACAAATATTATTTGAACATATCTATTTTTCGTTTTAGAAATCCAGGATATGTAGATAACTTTTTAAGCGTTTTTTAATTGCTCCAACTCTTGCTTCGTTAGCTGAACTCGCCAAACGTTTGCCCCTAATCCTAACAGCTTTTCAACTAAGTCTTCATAGCCTCTATCTACATGCTCTAAGCCTGTTAGCTCTGTCTTACCTTCAGCGATAAGTCCAGCAATAACAAGAGCAGCACCAGCCCTTAAGTCACTTGCTTTTACACGACCACCTTGTAAATCAATCGGTCCCGAGATAATCGCAGTACTTCCTTCAACTTTAATTGCTGCACTCATTCTTCTAAGCTCATCGATATGCTTAAATCGAGCACCATAAATGGTATCTGTGATAACAGCTGTACCATTTGCTTTTGTTAACAGTACAGAAAAAGGTTGTTGAAGGTCTGTCGGAAAACCTGGATAAACCAATGTTTTAATATCAACAGATTTTAAAGGTTTATTTGTTCCTGTTACGATAATTTGATCATCATTTGTATCAATTTCGATATTCATTTCTCTCATTTTTGCAATAAGAGACTCTAAATGATGAGGAATAACATTATCAACAATAACTTTGTCCCCATCTTTCACAGTAGCAGCTGCTAAAACAGCATAAGTACCTGCTTCGATTCGATCTGGAATAATCGTATGTGTACAACCAGATAACGACTCTACCCCATCAATTCGAATAACGTCTGTACCTGCACCTTTAATTCTAGCTCCCATACTTGTCAGCAAAGTAGCTACATCAACGATTTCAGGTTCTTTTGCAGCATTCTCAATAACAGTTCTACCATTAGCTAAAACTGCTGCTAGCATGATATTTATTGTTGCTCCTACACTTACTACATCTAAATAAATTCTAGCACCCTTTAACTCTTCTGCTCGCAAATAAATTGCACCTTGTTCATTTGTTACTTTTGCCCCGAGTGCTTCAAAACCTTTTATATGCTGATCGATAGGTCTTGGTCCAAGATAACATCCACCTGGTAAACCAATAACCGCTTGCTTAAATCTACCTAACATTGCACCCATTAAATAATATGATGCTCGAAGTTTTTTAACTTTTCCACTCGGAAGTGGCATGGCAACCATATTTCGTGGGTCTATAATTATTTTTTCATCAGACATCTCTACGTTACCGCCAATTTCCTCCAACAGGTCACATAAAGTGTCAACATCTGAAATAGAAGGAACACCTTCAAGTGTTACAGGTGAACTTGCTAATATTGTCGCAGGAATTAATGCTACTGCACTATTTTTGGCACCGCTAACTCGAATTGTCCCTTTTAAAGGTATACCGCCTTCTATTACAAGCTTTTCCATAGCATACTCCCTTCTTATTGAGCAGAAGAAAATAGGGAGAGAAGTAAGAAATCGTATTTCTCAAATCTCGATTAACTTCTACCTATTTTCTCCAATTTTCTATTTCTCTAACCTAAGTTTATACTTTAGACGCAAACCTGATTAAGATTATTCACTTAATCTTAAATACGCTTTCACTTTGATGTTTGCGAATATTGAAATTCCCTTAAAATATTATTAGGTCACTTTCTGTTAACGGAAGAAATAACTTTGCTTGTACACTTTTAACAAAATATATATCTAGTACATATTATTTAACCTTAGAAGGTTTTTGCAAAGAAGGACAGTCATAAAATAGTTGAAATAATACGTATTTGGAATCTTTTTTTACTCTACTCCTAATTCTACTCATTTTTGTCTAATATCATCAAGTCTTATTGTTTAAATTAGTGAAAAATAAAACCGCCTAAATTAATTTAGACGGTTTTGGTTGTTAAAAATATTAGATATTTTAGTTTAAATAGTGAAAAATTATGCTTTGTTGCTAGTACCGAATTCACGAATTTTTCCAGAAACAGTTGCGATGATTGCTTCACGACCTGGTCCAAGAACTTTACGAGGATCATATTGCTTTGCATCATTAGCAACGAATTCACGAACAGCTTTATTGAATGCAATTTGATTTTCAGTATTAACGTTAATCTTAGCAGTTCCGCGTGCAATAGCTTTTTGAATTTGGTCAGTAGGAATACCTGTTCCACCATGTAATACTAATGGTACATTTGTTTCTTTACCGACTTGTTCCATTTCATCGAAACCTAATTTTGGTTCACCTTTGTAAGGTCCATGAACAGAACCTAGTGCTGGAGCAAGGCAATCAATACCAGTACGCTCTACTAATTCTTTACATTCTGCTGGGTTAGCATAGATAATATCACCAATAACGTGATCTTCTTGTCCACCAACAGTTCCTAACTCAGCTTCAACAGAAACACCTTTTGAATGTGCGTATTCAACAACTTTTTTAGTTGTTTCAACATTTTGTTCAAAAGGATCATGTGAAGCATCAATCATAACAGAAGTAAAACCAGCATCGATAGCTGCTTTACATGCGTCAAAGCTAGAACCGTGATCTAAGTGAATTGCAACTGGCACAGTTACTTTTAAATCAATTAATAGACCTTCTACCATTTTTACAACAGTATTAAATCCGCCCATATACTTTGCTGCACCCTCAGATACACCAAGGATTACTGGAGATTGTTCTCTTTCAGCAGCAGTAAGAATAGCATAAGTCCATTCTAAGTTATTGATATTGTATTGACCAACTGCATATTTACCTTCTTTTGCTTTGTTAAGCATTTCAGTCATAGATACTAAAGGCATTACAAGCCCTCCTTCTAACCATTTATATATATTTAATTACTGTACCTATAATTTACTAACAAGAATAGAATGCACAAAATGCTCTATATTATGTAATTTATTAGGTACTTATATCACATACTTAGAATACAAAAAATGCTATGAAAAAACAACAAATATCACCTAATGTTCGTATTATCGTAACATTTCAATTGAATTTGTCGATTTCCAATCAATTTTATACGTTTTTTCCGAAAACGCTTACAAAATAAAATAAAAGCAGATGGTTTGCTAGCCATCTGCTAAGTTACTTAAGAGTTTGAGGTTGTGAAGTATGCTCCCTAACCACTTTCTTAATTTCATCGATATCAAATGGTTTTGGAAAATAGCGAAGAGCACCTAGTTTTTTTGCTTCTTCAATAATATCTAATTCACCGTAAGCAGTCATTAAAATGACTTTAATTTCCTTGTTGATTTCTTTAATTCGTTTTAAAATTTCTACTCCATCCATACCTGGTATTTTCATATCAAGAATAACTAAGTCGGGACAATCTTTTATAACAATATCGATTGCTTGAAAACCGTTCGCAGCTTGAAACACTTCATAGCCTTCTTTTTTGAAAATTTCATGTAGTAATAAACGAATTCCGTACTGATCATCTACAATTAATAATTTAATTCCCAAAATTAGTACCACCTTCCTTAACCAAGATAGATTTCCTAAAAATACAAAATCCCCTAAATTTTTACATTCTATTTAGATGTCCTATTTTCCTGCATATTTCTATAAAATTTTACAATAAATTAATTCTGTTAAATTTTATGTTAACCTCTAGTTACAGTATAATGGTTAGAACATACATTTTTAAGAGGAGTTTAATAAATGTTAAAAATTTTTACAACCCAACTTACCGGTGTTTTTCAAAAGATCTTAAAGAATGAAGAAGTATTTGAAGATGCTGCCCGCTTTTTAGCACAAGCAATGATTGGTGAAGGTAAGGTTTTTGTTCATGGTACGAAAGAATTTAACGGAATCAGTTCAGAAGTTGCTTATGGTGCAGATCAAATCAATTCAATTGAGCCTCTATTTATAAATGGAGAAATTCAGAACTTATCAACTGTTGATAGAGTACTTTTATTTACAAGACAAACAGATGATTTAGAAGCAATTGAAATCGCTAAGAACCTATCAGATTCATCTATTGGACTAGTCATCGTTTCAACCACTTCAGATAATGAAGACTCTTTATCTGATTTAGCTGATGTATTTATCAATTATGAATTAACACGCAAACTTGTTCCGACCGATGAAGGTGACCGAATTGGCTACCCTAGTTTACTTATTGGTTTATTTATTTATCATTGTTTATTGTTAACCATAAATGAAATACTTGCAGATTATGAGTAAGAAAAAAATCACCCAACTAATTTGAGTTGGGTGATTTTTTTTCAGGCAAAACGCCTTCCACTTTTCTTATTGTCTGGTGCCAAAAGCTAGCTCTTCGGTATTATTCCATAGACCATTGAAGTGGAAAGTTCGACACTTCTTCTGGTCCATGGAGATAATCCCTTCAGAGCTGAACAAGCTTTTTCTACTTTTCTTATTGTCCAGTTTCAAAAGCTAGCTCTTCGGTATTATTCCATAGACCATTGAAGTGCAAAGTTCGACACTTCTTCTGGTCCATGGAGATAATCCCTTCAGAGCTGAACAAGCTTTTTCTACTTTTCTTATTTATTAGCTAAAGATGCGCCAATGAAGTCTCTGAATAGTGGTTGTGGTCTATTCGGACGAGAAATGAATTCTGGGTGGAATTGTGATGCTACAAACCATGGGTGGTTAGGAAGCTCAATAATCTCCACTAAACGACCGTCAGGACTTGTTCCCGAGAAAATAAAGCCTGCTTGTTCCATTTGTTGACGGTACTCATTATTGAACTCATAACGGTGACGGTGACGCTCATAAACAACCTCTTCCCCGTATGCTTCAAATGCCTTAGAACCTTCAACCAGTTTACAAGGATATAGACCAAGACGTAATGTCCCACCTAAATCTTCAACATCTTTTTGTTCAGGTAATAGGTCAATAATTGGATAGTTTGTTGTTGGATCGATTTCCGCTGAATGAGCTCCATTCATGCTTAAAACATTTCTAGCAAATTCAATCGAAGCAATTTGCATACCTAAACAAATTCCTAAGAAAGGAACATTGTTTTCACGAGCAAATTGAGCTGTTAAAATCTTACCTTCAACACCACGATCTCCAAACCCACCTGGCACTAAGATTCCATCAACATCACTTAATAATTCAGTAACATTGTTCGTAGTTACTTCCTCTGCATTAATCCATTTAATTTCGATTTCGCTATCGAATGCATATCCTGCATGTTTTAAAGCTTCTGCAACAGAAATATATGCATCTTGTAATTCAACATATTTACCCACAAGAGCAATTTTAGTTGTATTAGAAAGGTTTTTAACTTTATCAACAAGTGCAATCCATTCTGTCATATCTGCTTTATTTGTTTTTAATTTTAAATGCTCACAAACAATATCGTCTAATCCTTGTGCTTGTAAAGCCAATGGGATTTCGTAAAGTGTTTCAGCATCCACACATTCAATAACATCTTTTGCATCTACATCACAGAATTGAGCGATTTTATCTTTCATTTCTTGTGGTACAGATGTTTCTGAACGTAATACGATCACATTTGGTTGAATTCCAATGCTACGAAGTTCTTTTACACTATGTTGAGTTGGTTTTGTTTTTAACTCACCTGCTGCTTTAATATAAGGAAGTAGAGTACAGTGAACATACATTACGTTATCACGGCCAACATCACCTTTAATTTGACGAATTGCTTCGATGAATGGTAATGATTCGATATCTCCAACTGTTCCACCAATTTCAGTAATTACTACATCCGCATTCGTTTCACGACCTGCACGGAATACTTTATCTTTAATTTCATTTGTAATATGAGGAATTACTTGTACTGTTCCACCTAGATAGTCTCCACGACGTTCTTTTTGTAAAACTGTTGAATATACTTTACCGCAAGTTACATTACTAAATTTATTAACATTAATATCAACAAATCTTTCATAATGACCTAAATCTAAATCTGTTTCCGCTCCATCATCTGTTACAAAAACTTCACCGTGTTGATAAGGACTCATTGTTCCTGGATCTAAGTTGATATACGGATCAAACTTTTGAATTGTTACATTTAAACCTCTGCTTTTTAATAGTCTTCCTAGTGATGCTGCAACAATTCCTTTACCTAAAGAAGAAACTACGCCACCTGTTACGAAAATATACTTTGTCATATTGAGCCCCTTTCATTTTTTAGCATTCGTATTTTATTTTTTCTTTACTAGAAATTACAAAGCTAAACTTTAATAAAAAATTAATTAACAACTTAATTTTACGTATGCTTTATTGTCGTCCAAAATAGGTTTGTTTCATGCAAGTACTTCTGATATATCATTTCGGATCGACTAAATAAAAACATTCATAATACTTTATATTCCAAGCTTTCCGTAAAAAAAATAAAGACGCCCCCTATATAAAATAGGGAGCGTCAAATATGTTTCGTTCTTTTTTAAAGAGCCCAATAAGAATTCTACTCATTCACCATAAAAAAGTCAAGAACTTATAGTTCTTCTTCCTCATCAATTTCCTCTAATTCTTCGTCTTCGTCATCTTCAAGTTCTAAATCTTCGTCGACTAAGTCTAAATCTTCGTCTTCATCTTCATCGATATCATCGTCTTCGAATACATCAACTACTTCATCCGCAAGATCTTCATCAAGTTCATCTAACTCAACTAAATCTTCATCTTCTTCAAACTCATCTTCTTCTGAAGCATCGTATTCAGCAAATTCATCATCGTCTTCGAATTTTTTAGCACGTTTCTTCTTAGGTTTCGCAACTGGCAATACTTCTTCTTCTGCTTGATCATATGGATACCAAGCACGTAGACCCCAGCGAGTTTCTCCTAAACATACAAAACGACCATCAATATTTAATTCAGTATAAAATTGAGGAAGCTTTTCTAAAAGTTCATCTCTAGTTACTCCTAATTCAGTTGCCATACGGTCAACTAAGTCATAAAAAGAAAATGGCTCTTTTGTTTCAGAAAAAAGTTCATATGATAATTCAATTAGTGATAATTCTTTTAATTGCTCTTCCGAGTATTGCTTTAAACTCAAGGTAAGCACTCCTTTAAACATATTATTTTCAACGTAAATCCAATACATTATGTATAAATTTTACTTGTTAGTTATAAAATACATATCTTTCATTATAAACAAAAGTATGTTAAATATGCTAGCACCTAGACTATATTTTTCAATATTACAGCAATTTTTCATGAAAATGATAAAAATGAGCGTCATAACGACGCTCATTTGAAATGTGGAGCAAGCTCGCCCAGCTCTGAAGGAAATATCTCCATTTATCTGAAGAAGTGGCGTACGTTCCACTTCGAAGATTAATAGAATATTACCGATGAGCTTGCGGAACTAGACATACTTAAACATCTTTATTACATATTTCTTCGATACTGTCCGCCAACCTCATATAGCGCTTGAGTGATTTGGCCTAAACTTGCTACTTTAACAGTATTCATTAATTCCTCAAATAAATTGCCATTTTGACGAGCTACACGTTTTAACTGCTCTAACGCAATTGTCGCTTCTGATCGATTATGATTTTGGAATTCTGCCACATGATCAATTTGAGATTGTTTTTCATCATAACTAGCTCTTGCAATCTCCATTGTATTTATCGATTCCATTTGCTCATTTGGATTAATGTATGAGTTAACTCCGATTATCGGTAGCTCTCCATTATGTTTTAACGTTTCGTAATATAAAGATTCCTCTTGTATTTTTCCACGTTGATATTGAAGCTCCATCGCTCCTAGAACTCCACCACGATCGCTAAGTCTTTCAAATTCTTTTAACACCGCTTCTTCTACTAAATCTGTTAGTTGTTCGATAATAAATGAACCTTGGATAGGATTTTCATTTTTTGATAGACCATTCTCTTTTTGGATAATGAGTTGAATAGCCATCGCTCGTCGAACAGATTCCTCTGTAGGAGTTGTAACTGCCTCATCATATGCATTTGTATGAAGAGAATTACAATTATCATACAAGGCCATTAACGCCTGTAAAGTTGTACGAATATCATTGAACGCCATTTCTTGAGCATGTAAAGAACGACCTGATGTTTGAACATGATATTTAAGTTTTTGGCTTCTTTCTGACGCCCCATATTTTTCTTTCATCGCTACAGCCCAAATACGTCTTGCAACACGGCCTATTACTGAATATTCCGCATCTAAACCATTGCTGAAGAAGAAAGATAAATTATGTGCAAATTCATCAATATTCATACCTCTACTTAAATAATACTCAACATAAGTAAATCCATTTGATAATGTAAAGGCTAGTTGTGAAATTGGATTTGCTCCAGCTTCTGCTATGTGATAGCCAGAAATTGAAACAGAATAATAATTTCGCACGCTATTATCGATAAAGTATTGTTGAATATCTCCCATCATTTTAAGTGCAAATTCAGTGGAGAATATACATGTGTTTTGTCCTTGGTCTTCTTTTAAGATATCTGCCTGAACAGTTCCACGTACTGTTTGTAAAGTCTTTGTTTTTACATTCATAAACTCTTCAACAGTTAAGATACGACCTAACTCTTGTTCTTTTATTTCAACTTGCTGATGAATCGCAGTATTTAAAAACATTGCTAATATAATCGGCGCTGGTCCGTTAATTGTCATTGAAACGGATGTTAAAGGATTACATAAATCAAATCCTCTATAAAGTTCAATCATATTGTCCAATGTACAAACGCTTACTCCACTCTCTCCAACTTTCCCGAAAATATCAGGTCGAATAGCTGGATCTTCTCCGTATAAAGTAACCGAGTCAAACGCAGTACTTAAGCGTTTAGCTGGGTCATTTTCACAAAGATAGTGGAAACGTTTATTTGTACGGCTAGGTGGTCCTTCTCCAGCAAACTGTCTCTTCGGATCCTCATCTTGACGCTTGAATGGGAATACACCTGCTGTAAATGGGAAATAGCCAGGAACATTCTCTTTTGCTACCCATCTTAATAAGTCACCATAGTCACGATAAGTAGGAACCGATACTTTAGGAATTTTCGTACCTGATAGTGTTTTAGTTGTTAATTCAATTGTAATTTCTTTGTCTCTAATTTTTTGAGTTAATTGATCTTTTGTATAAGCTTCTTTAATTAATTTAAAGTGATCCAGTGCTTGTTTTGTTGAAGGAGCAAGGGAATCTTCGAATTTCCTCTTTAAAGTAATTAAAGTTTCTTTCCCCTCTACTACTTCAATTGATTCAAGTTCTTCAATTGTTCCTTCTATTTGATATAATCTTGAAGCTTTCGCTGCTTCAATTTCAGTATTCGCATGGTAATTTCTTACCGTTTCAGCAATTTCTCTTAAATAGAAACGACGCTTACTTGGGATAATTACATGTTGTTTTTCAACATTGCCACGTTGTATATAAGTTGTTTTCCATTCTTTTGCTGACTTTTTCTCAACTTCCTCTGTTAAAGCAAGAAATAAATTATTTGTTCCTGCATCATTAAATTGACTAGCAATTGTTCCATAAACAGGCATTGTATCTAAATCATCATGGAATAAATGACGACTACGTTGATATTGTTTTTGCACTAAGCGTAATGCATCTTCAGAGCCTTGACGCTCAAATTTGTTTATAGCAATTAAATCTGCGAAATCGATCATATCAATTTTTTCTAACTGCGAAGGTGCGCCGAACTCACTTGTCATTACATATAAGTGAATATCACTATATTGCGTTATAGCAGCATCTCCTTGACCAATACCACTTGTTTCAACAAATACGATATCAAAATTAGCAGCTTTTAATATAGATAGTGCTTCTCCAAGAGCGTTAGAGATTTCTGATTGACTATCTCTTGTTGCTAAACTTCTCATATAAACATTTGGATGATGAATGGCATTCATACGAATACGGTCACCTAATAAGGCACCACCAGTTTTACGTTTCGTTGGATCAATCGAAACGATTCCAATTGTTTTTTCTGGGAATTCTTGAATAAATCGACGCACTAACTCATCTGTAAGTGAGCTTTTACCAGCGCCACCAGTACCTGTCATACCAATTACTACACTTTTGCTTGTAGCTGTACTTTCCAAAGTTGCTGCCAATTCTAAACTCGAGTCAATTGACCCTTTGTTCTCTGCTAATGTAATAAATCTAGCAATCTCTTTATGATTTTTTGCCGTTATACTTTGTATATTTTCAATATCCTTTAAAGGAGGAAGAAAATCAGTACTTTGTAACATATGGTTAATCATGCCCTGTAATCCCATTGTACGTCCGTCTTCAGGAGAATAGATTTTTGTGATTCCATATGCTTCTAATTCTTCTTGCTCTCGAGGTAGAATAACCCCTCCTCCTCCACCAAATAATTTGATGTGAGAAGCTCCTCTTTCTTGAAGCAAATCATACATATATTTAAAGTATTCCATATGTCCGCCTTGGTAAGAAGAAATAGAAATACCTTGTACATCCTCTTGGATTGCAGCATTAATAATTTCCTCAACGGAACGATTATGTCCTAGATGAATAACTTCGACACCATTTTCCTGCAATAATCTTCGAATCATATTAATCGATACGTCATGACCATCAAATAAGCTTGAAGCTGTAACGAAACGAATTTTATATTTAGCTTGATACTTTTCTACCATACTAATCAGCCTCCGAAATTATAAATACTTTTTCAGAAAGAAAACTTGGTAAAGGGCTGTCTAAAGTCCAAGTACCAAGTTAACTTTATCAATTTTTTATAGCATTCTTGAGATTACTAGTTTTTGAATTTCTTGAGTACCTTCATAAATTTGAGTAATTTTAGCATCGCGCATAAATCTTTCAACTGGATAGTCTTTTGTATAACCGTATCCACCAAACACTTGAACCGCCTCAGTTGTTACATTCATTGCTGCATCTCCTGCAAACAACTTCGAAATAGCAGATTCTTTGCCATATGGTAAGCCATTTGATTCTAACCAAGCAGCTTGGTATGTTAATAGACGAGCAGCTTCTACGCTTGTTGCCATATCAGCTAGTTTAAATGCAATACCTTGTTGAGCAATGATTGGTTTTCCAAACTGTACTCTTTCTTTTGCATAATCAGCAGCTGCATCTAAAGCACCTTGAGCAATACCTACTGCTTGAGCAGCTATTCCGTTTCTACCGCCATCAAGAGTTTGCATTGCAACTTTAAATCCTTTACCTTCTTCACCTAGAAGGTTTTCAGCTGGGATGCGACACTCTTCAAAAATAATTTCTGTAGTCGGTGAGGAACGAATTCCTAATTTACTTTCTTTCTTACCAACTGAGAAACCAGGAGTGTCACTTTCAACGATAAACGCAGAAATTCCATGTTTGTTCGTTGGATCAGTAATAGCGAAAACAACATAAATTTCTGCTTCTCCGCCATTTGTTATAAAGATTTTTGAGCCATTTAATATATAGTCATTTCCTTCTTTTCTAGCATGTGTTCTCATTCCACCAGCATCTGATCCAGATCCTGGTTCAGTTAAACCATATGCACCCATCTTTGTACCTTGTGCTAATGGCTTTAAATATTTTTGTTTTTGTTCTTCTGTTCCAAATTTATATATTGGCCAGCTAGCTAAAGATGTATGTGCAGATAGTGTTACACCTGTAGAAGCACAAACTCTAGAAAGCTCCTCAACTGCAATAACATATGCTAAATAATCACTGCCAATGCCACCATATTCTTCAGGAAATGGGATCCCCGTCAAACCTAGCTCTGCCATTTGATTAAAAATATTACGATCAAATTTTTCAAGTTCATCACGTTCAGCCGCTGAAGGAGCAACCTCATTTCTTGCAAAATCTCTTACCATTTTTCTAATCATTTCATGTTCTTCACTTAGACGAAATTGCATACTCTTCTTCCTCCATTATCATTACTATCTCATGGTAAAAAATTACTTTCCTACGTTATAAGCAGTGCGAATAAGCATCTAACTAATAAAATTAGTAATTTAGTAGTTTGGTATTTAAGATGCTCGATGGCTTTTAAAGATTGTCGAAATTTGTAAGCGTTAACATAATGAATTACAAACTGCTTAAAATATAGTCTACTTAATATAATATTAGACAAAAACTTAAAAAGTCCTTGTTATTTTTTGTAGAATTTTGAAAATAAAAAATAATCAATCCCTTTTGGAATTGATTATTTTTTATGAATTAATTGTTTAAATTGTATTCACCCACAGGAATCAAGCATATCCGTTCCAATGAACTTTATTATACCTCTATTAGTACCGCATCTCCTTGACCACCACCACTACAAATTGCAGCGATTCCAAGTCCTCCGCCTTGAGCTTTTAACGCATGGATAAGAGATACAATAATTCTTGCACCGCTTGCTCCAATCGGATGTCCTAAGGCTATTGCTCCACCATTAACATTAATTTTTTCTAGTGGAATTTCTGCAATTTTTGCACTCGCTAAGGCAACTGCTGCAAATGCTTCATTTATTTCAAAAAGGCTAATATCTGAAACTTGTTTATTCGTTTTTTGTAATAGTTTTTGAATCACATAACCTGGTGTTCTAGGAAAATCTTGTGCTTCAACTGCGATTGATTCTGTCGCAAGAATTGTTGCAATTGGCTTAAATCCATTTAGGCTTGCCTCTTCTTCGCTCATTAATAATAGTGCTGCTGCACCATCATTTATACCAGGAGCATTCCCAGCTGTAATCGTACCATCGCGATCAAACGCTGGAGATAGCTTAGCTAATCTTTCAATTGATGTATCTTCTCTCGGACACTCATCTACATCAATTTTTGTAACGACTCCTTTTTTACTTACCGATTCAATTGAAACAATTTCATCTTTAAATTTACCTTCTTTAATTGCTTTAATCGCTAGTTCATGACTTCTTAATGCCCATTCATCTTGTTGTTCACGAGACAGTTCTTCTATTCTTGCTACGTTATTACCGTATGTCCCCATATGTACTCCAGTAAATGAACAAGTCAATCCATCAAAAAGTACACCGTCTTTTATTTCTGCATTCCCCATTTTATTCCCCCATCTTAATGAAGTTTGATAAAATGGCGTATTGCTCATTGATTCCATCCCGCCTGCTACTACCCTTTTACTTTCGCCTGAGCGAATTAGTAAATCTGATAGCATAACGCTCCTCATACCTGAAGCACATACTTTATTGATTGTCTCTGATCTTGTTTCCCAAGGTAGACCTGCTTTTCTTAATGCTTGTCTTGAAGGTAATTGTCCTTGTCCTCCCTGTAAAACGCTACCCATAATTACATCATCAATATTTTCAAGCGGATGATTTACTTGCTTTAATGCCTCTTGAATTGCTATTCCACCAAGGTCTGATGCGCTAAATTCCTTTAGAGCTCCTCCAAAGCGGCCAATTGGTGTACGCACTGCACTTACTATTACTGTTTTACCCATCTCGTATTCCCCCTTAATTTTTTAACTTCTCTTCTATTTCAAATAATCCTTTTTTAATTTTCCATAGTAAAAGGTGTACGGGATGTACACCTTTTATAGATATTTTATGAATGATTGATTCAATTAGAACTTTTAAGAAGCTTGTGTTTTCTTGTCGCCAAAAATAGATTGTTCTAATAGTTCTGCCACATCAAGAGTTTGAACCTTTTCTTCAACTTCTTTAGCTTTTGTACCATCAGATAACATCGTTAAGCAATATGGACAACCCGTTCCAATCACGGTTGGGCTAACTGCAAGTGCTTGTTCAGTTCGAGTTACATTAATTCGATTACCAACATGCTCTTCCATCCACATCAATCCTCCACCAGCTCCACAGCACATACCTGTTTCACGGTTACGCTCCATTTCAACTAAAGTTACGCCTGGAATCGCTCGAAGAATATCTCTTGGTGCCTCATAAACTTCATTATAGCGGCCTAAATAGCATGAATCATGATACGTAATGACTTGTTCAACTTGATGTATTGGCTTCAATTTACCTTCTTTTACCCATGCAGATAATAATTCTGTGTGATGGTAAACTTCGATCGATAATCCAAAGTCAGGATATTCATTTTTAAACGTATTGTAAGCGTGTGGATCAATCGTGACTAATTTGCTTACGCCTGTTTTTTCTATCTCTGCAATATTATTATTTGCTAGTTCCTGGAAAAGGAATTCTTGACCTAAACGTCTTGGTGTATCCCCTGAGTTTTTCTCTTTATTTCCTAAGATTGCAAATTTAATTCCAGCTTCATTCATTAATTTAGCAAATGCTAAAGCGATTTTTTGACTACGGTTGTCATACGAACCCATTGAACCAACCCAGAATAAGTATTCTATCTCTTCGCCAGCTTTTTGTGCTTCTTTTACCGTTGGAATGTGAATACTTTCATCAAGCTCTCTCCAGTTTTCACGATCTTTACGGTTTAGTCCCCATGGATTACCTTGACGTTCGATATTTGTCATCGCACGTTGAGCATCTGGTTGCATTTTTCCTTCTGTTAAAACAAGATAGCGACGTAAATCAATTATTTTTTCAACGTGCTCATTCATAACAGGACATTGGTCTTCACAGTTTCGACAAGTAGTACATGCCCAGATTTCCTCTTCTGTAATGACATCCCCAATTAAACTTGGACTATACTCTACTAAAGTTGCTGCAGTTTCTTGATGTCCCTTTCCTTGAGATGCAAATGCAAGCTGATTTCCTTTTGTCTTTGAAAATGCTACGGTTGGAACCCAAGGAGCGCGAGATGTTACTACAGCACCTGTTTCAGTTAAATGATCACGTAGCTTTAAAATTAGATCCATCGGTGACAGCATTTTTCCTGTTGCCGTTGCAGGACAAACATTTGTACAGCGACCACACTCTACACATGCATATAAATCAATTAACTGTGACTGACGAAAATCACTTATTTTCCCTACACCAAATGATTCCTGTGTTTCATCTTCAAAATCAATCTTTTCTAATTTTCCATCCTTTGATAATCGGTTGAAAAATACGTTTGCTGGACCTGCAAGTAAGTGCGCGTGCTTAGATTGTGGTACATAAACTAAGAAAGTTAGTAATGAAATTAAATGAATCCACCAAGCAACATAAAAGAATGACACAGCTAACGGTTCGCTAATTCCACCAAAGATTGTAACTACTAACGATGCAATTGGCTCATGAAAACTTGCTCCTTCTCCATTCCAGATTAACCCCATACCATTACCAAATAACGTAGATAGCATCAATAAGCCGATAAAGATTAGTACTAACCCACTTTTCCAGCCTCTTTTTAAACGTACTAATTTTTCAATATATCTTCTATGGAACGCCCAAACTACTGCAACTAATATTAACAATGCAATAATTTCTTCAAAAAATGTAAAGGCACCATATAACGGACCAAGTGGTAAATGAACACCCGGGAATAATCCTCTCAAAATAAAATCTAATGCTCCTGCTTGAACTAAAATAAACCCGTAGAAAAATAATAAGTGAATGAATCCACTTTTCTTATCTTTCAGTAGCTTTTTTTGCCCAAATACATTTACCCAAATTTTTTGGAAGCGATCTTTGTAATTTCGTTCAAACTCTTCTTTTTTACCAAGTTTGATGTAAGCTAATCTTGTTGTAATTAGGTAAATGAATAAATAAATTGCATAACTAGTTAGTGCTACAAATCCAAGTGCGTTCAAGTATAAAAGAGCATGATTCATGATGTATTCCTCCCCCATTTTTTGCGGCTACAAATAAAACGCTTACTTTTTAAAAATTTATAACCGTATTAATTTTCTGACAATATATACTTTTATTATATTATGAATGAGTATTCAGTCAATAGTTTTTCAATATAATTGAGCCCTTTTTCATATAAAATCCTTCATTTGGTCATACTATCAACACGTTCAAGGTAAAGGAGTTATCTAAATGTTTCTGTTTATTTTATTAATTGTTCTACTCTTACTTATACTCCTTGCTGTTTTAGATCTCTATTTCGGTTACAAGGCATTTCATAAATATGATAGGCCATGTCCATTCAAAAATAGAAATAGTGATTCGACTTTAATTACTGACGGGAATGTTCTTTATAAACATTTACTTGATGATATAAGCGAAGCTAGTTCAAGCATTTCAATGTTGTTTTATATTGTTCGAAATGATGATACAAGCGAAAAATTCTTAACCTTACTCGAAAAAAAGGCTCATGAAGGATTACAAGTTAGACTTCTAGTCGATTGGATTGGTAGCTTTAGATTAAAACGAAATCGAATCAAAAAGTTAAAGGAAAATGGAGTGGAAGTACTGTTTAATAGACGTACAGGTTTTCCCTATACAATTTATCGATTTCAACATCGAAACCATCGAAAAATCACTGTAATTGATCATCAAATTGGCTATTTTGGTGGCTTTAATATTGGTAAAGAATACATAGGATTTAACGAAGAACTAGGTTATTGGAGAGATTATCATATTAGAATGACAGGCGAAGGTGTAAAAGACTTACAAGCTCAGTTTTTAATAGACTGGACAAGAAGTGGTGGTAAAGAATTTCCATTAACGAGCACAAATAACTTGTGCAAAGGTGATACCCAGCACCATTTCTATTCTTCTGATTTTATTCGAATTGAATCACTCTATAAAGATTTAATTGATAAAGCCGAAAAGCATATTTATATCGGTACTCCTTATTTTATCCCGACAAAAAAAGTAATGAACGCTCTATTAGCAGCACTTCATCGTGGTGTTTCTATTTGTGTAATGGTACCTGAAAAAGAAGATCATAGACTTGTCAAAGAAGCTTCCTTCCCGCATCTTCTTCTAATTTTAGAAGGTGGAGGTAAGGTATTTCATTATCAAAAAGGCTTTTTTCATGCGAAGGTACTGTTAATTGACGATTATTACTGTGATGTTGGCTCAGTTAATTTTGATCGTAGAAGCTTATGTATAAACGATGAATGGAGTTGTATTTTCACAAGTACACCATTTATCTTAAAAATCAAAGACATTTTTACGAAGGATTTAGAACAAACAAAATCATATCCAATCACCTATTATAAGAACACGACTCTTTTATGGAAATTTCGAAAGTTACTATCTAAACTACTTTCGCCTTTAATGTAACGAAAAAAGACTAATGGAATTTAGTGTCATTTTCGAGGTGTACACAATGAAAATACGATTCGGATACGTATCTCACGCATTATCTTTATATAATTGTTCTCCTGCCAAAACACTTACTTTAACCAGGTATAAATCAATGGGTAAAAATGAACGATTAGAAAAATTAATCGAGGTTACTTCCCAAAATATCGAAAATACAATGCGGGCACTCCATTTCAATGTAGGACAACAAATACCTTTATATAGAATGTCCTCTTCAATGGTGCCACTGGCGACACATCCTGATGTTGATTTTGATTATTTAACTCTATTTCGTCACCAATTTAAAGAGATTGGGGATTTCATAAAAAAACATCATTTAAGAGTTAGTTTTCACCCAAATCAATTCACATTATTTACGAGTGATAAACAGCATATTACAGTTAACGCCGTAAGAGATATGGAATATCACTATAATGTTCTAAAAGCAATGGGAGTAGAAGATCAAAGTGTTATTAATATTCATGTAGGCGGGGCATATGGAAACAAAGAATTAGCAATAGCACGATTTTATGAGAATATAAAAACATTGCCTGCCTTTATAAAAAAGCAAATGACGCTTGAAAATGATGATAAAACTTATACTGCATCGGAAACTCTCAAGGTTTGTAAATCGGAAGAGATACCACTCGTTTTTGATTATCATCACCATATTGCAAATTGTAGCGATGAACCTTTAGACAAATTATTACCACAAATCTACACGACTTGGGAGAGAACAAATTTAAAACCCAAAATACATATATCTTCGCCGAGGTCCGAAAAAGAGTTTCGTTCACACTCAGATCTAATCAATATAGAATTTATAAAGCCGTTTTTTGACATCGCAAAAGCGCTTGGAGAAGATATTGATATTATGATTGAGTCTAAACAAAAGGATATAGCTCTTTTACAACTTATTGAGGACTTATCTAAATTCCGTGGCTATAAACGAATTAGTGGTGGAGTTATTGAAGTTTAATATTAGAAGCAAGTAAAAATAAAAATACGCTTAGTAAATAAATGAAATGCCCCCAACTGTTTGATGGTATCTAACAATTGGGGGCACTTCAAAACCATGCGTTTTTCTACTTTAAGAAGAAACTATCTTCGCTTATCGTTATCTTTGTCATTGATATTTTTATGATCATCACCGTTCTGATTATCATGTACTTTATCCTGACGCTTCGAATGATTATTTCTTTCATAATCGTTATCTTGTTCATGGCCCTTCTTTGGCTTATGAGCCGCATGAAGACCATTTCCATGACCTGAATGGTTATTATTCTTATGATTAGATTGATTTTCATTTAAATGCTTATTTCGTCCATTCTGACCACGATATTGATTTTTCACTTTGCCTTTTCCCCGATTATTTGTACAATCAGGTTTATTCCAATGGTGTCTTCCGTGATTATTAGGATTTACATAATGATTTTTATCTTTTGTTTCTTTTTGAATCAATCTTATTTTTTCTGGCTTATTTTTATTTGAGCTAGATGTTACTTTTTGTACATTTTTAATAGTAGATTGTTTGTGATCGTTTGTTGGTAATGCATTTGTAACAGACGTATTTTTTTGAGTCGACTTGTGTTTGTTTGATGATTTATTTAAATTGATATGCGAATTTTTTTCTTGTAGATCATTTAACTTATCATTTAATTTACTTTGTTTTGCTTTATATTTTTTCTCCATTGAACCCGATATTATTACTTTTTCGTTAGGCTCAATAACCTTATTTTTTTCCATTTTCCCAATTAGGTCTCCCATAACAATTTCAAGAGACTCTTGATTCCAGCCATCCATCTGTTTAATTAATTTCTTACCTTCGTCGTTGTTGGCCTTCATCCCAATTACCAATAGATGCTTATTCAGTACAATTGATACTTTAGCGTGCGAATTAACATTTACAATACCTGCTGCTAGTACACTTTGTTCATTTTTATCTACGAATAAAATTGAAATAAAAATGAGAACACTCGCAATCATTACAGGTAGTAATTTTGGGGAAACTAGATTCATTTTTTTATTTACAATAATAGCATGACTAGGGAACTGAATTTCTTGACCAATTGTATAAGATGACATTTGTTTTTTGCATTTTAAATACTCTCCGCTAGCTGTTAACACAACTACCGACGAATGATTAACTTTTAATACGATGCCTGAGTTCATCTTCAGTCCCCCCTTTTCAAATAACTTTGCAAATAAATATAATCATTGACGCTTATAATACACATGGCGATAATAAATTTTCTATGCTTCTCAAGTGTTTTTCGACTTAGTGTCACTCTATCTTCCAAACTATTCATAGGCAATTTTTTCTTTTTAAATAGAAAATCTAGCATTTCTTCATCAGATGTTATTAAATCTACAACTGAAAATATATGTTCCCTCGTATCTTCATGTTTAGGCGAAACAGATACTAAACTATCTAACGAAATTCCAAACTGTTTTAGCATTTCATTAAAATGAATAATTTCATCTTTTCGGTTGATCTCATCAAAGTTTTTAATATATGTACTATAAACATGATCATCGTATTGCTTATGTATATCTCCGGAATCTGACTGGTCCGAATTCACGATATAATGTTTTGATTCTTTTCTGAAGTAATCAATTAATTCCCTCTTAATGATTAACTTAGCAAATGATAGAAAAGAAGATCCTTTTTTATAAGAGTAAAGTTTAATCGCTTCGTTAAAAGCACTTAAACCAATACTATATTCATCATCTTGTTTAGAAATATATTTTCCACAAATTGTTGAGATCGTTTTATTTATAAACGGTTCATACTGCAAGATAAAATCATCTAATTCTTTAGAAGAAGATTGTTGTATTGTTAAAACAATATCTTCAATTTTATCTTTTCGTTTATAGAGCGTTTGAAAAATTGCTAATAACAAGACCCCATCTCCTTTCAATTCAGCAGGTTTAATGGTCATTAAAACAGAAGGCACCTCCACTCAATTTAATCAATCGGTACAACTGTCATGATTAAATTGAATGATAAGGCACCGTTTTAATTAACCTACACCATTAAAGCATATCGCATCTTTAATAATGTTTCATGTGATTTTTATTGAAAGGTGAATGGTAATAATTACTTATTTATCTTTTTTGTTGCCTCTTTCATTGTCGTTACGATCATTTGATTGGTGATCATGTGATCTGTGGCCATTTGATTTATGATCCTCTGATTTTTGATTATGTGATTCGTGCTTGTTTGATTCGTTATCATCTGATTGGCGATTGTTTTTCCATTCATGTTTTTCATTTTTACCGTGTTGTTTGTGACTTTTACCATTCACACGTTTATCTTCATGTTTTTCTTTGTGTTCTTTTTCTTCTTTATGCTTTTGTTCGAATTTATGAAGTTCTTTTTTATGATCTACAGGTTGAACTGGTTTCGTAGCAACTTCTGTAGCCTCTTTTGAATCATCATCTTTGTCTTCGCCATCATTTTTATTACTATTTACATTGTTAGTTTCTGTATCTTCTACATCTTCAATTTTAGTAATTGTTGTAATTACTTCTGGTGTAGCAGGTTTTTCAGTTGTGTTTGTTGCATCTGGATAATTAATTGTAATAACTGGTTTTAATACAGTTTCTTTGTGCTCTGATTTCTTTAAAAGTTTCTCTAGTTTTTCAGATATTTTGTTGAAGCTTTTTTCAATATTTTTTGCAATTGCTGCTTTTGCTTTAGGATTTTTAACTTGATCTAAAACATTTGCTAAAACTAGTAAATTATTATTTAAATGATGTTGAATTTTTGCAATTTCTTTTTGTTCTTTTGTTAACTTATGTTTTTCTTCTTTATTTGCATCTTCTTTTTCTACTTCTTCTTTATCAGTATCTTGAGCAGGTGTAGTAGTAGTATTTCCTGTTTCTGTACCTTCTGTTGTTGTTGTCGTACCTTCTGTTGCTGTATTTCCTGTAGTAGTTGTAGTACCTTCTGTCGTTGTGTTAGTCGTATTTTCTGTTGTCGTCGTATTAGCAATATCAGTAGGTAGTTTTACATCAACTTGCCCTTGTGCAACTTCCATTTGTGTTAAAGCTTGTTTTAAAGTTTCTTTTGCTAAATCCTCTTTACCTTCTTTAATTAACTCTCTTGCCTCATGAATACGTTCCCCAGCAAATTCTGCTAATAATTCTGCTTCTTTCACTTTGTCTGTTGTAAGTAAAAGTTGAATTTTTTCTACAGTTGTTTTTACGAAATAAAAGAAATCACCTTTTACTAACATTGGTGCTTCTTCTTTTTGAATTTGATCAGTTGTTGGAGACGTTCCATTTTCAGCAGCCAATGCTGTATTTGCTAACCCTAATTGTGATAATAGTAAAGCTGTTGCAGTAGTATGTACGAATAATTTTTTCATTAATTTCTCTCCCTCTTATGTTATCTCACTATATACATTCGTAAGAGGTTTTAGTTTTTAGGGGGTCATTTTAAAAAAACTTTAAAAAATTTCTCTAAAAATGGAGAATCTTGCATTTCACACCCCCACAAAGCGACAAAAAAGTAGAGAATAAGATATAAAAAGATAAAACAAAATGTTATAAGAGCCAAATAAAAAAGTACCATACACTATGAAATGTCATAGTACATGGTACTTTTGATTTTAAATTACATTTTTTCTGGAGCTGAAACACCTACTAACGCCAATGCGTTTTTAAGTGTCACTTGTACTGCCTTCATTAATGCTAGTCTAGCTTTTGATTTTTCTACATTTTCAGGATCTAATACTTTTTCCGCATTGTAGAAGCTATGGAATGTACCAGCTAGTTCAAACACATAGTTTGTAATATGGTGCGGAGTACGTTTAGATGCTGCAAGAGAAACGGCTGCAGGTAATTCGCCTAATTTCTTTAATAACTCATACTCTTTTTCAGATGATACAAGACTGTAATCAGCTGAACCTTCGTAAACAATACCCATTTCTTCACCTTGACGAAGGATACTGCATACACGTGCATGTGCATATTGAGAATAATATACTGGATTTTCATTTGATTTAGATACTGCTAGGTCCATATCAAAGTCTAAATGCGAATCACAGCCACGCATCGCAAAGAAGTAACGAGTTGCATCAATACCTACTTCTTCCATTAAATCGCGTAAAGTTACAGCTTTACCTGTACGTTTACTCATTTTTACTTTTTCACCATCTTGATATAATTGAACCATTTGAATAATTTCAACTTCAAGTGTATCTGCATTATATCCTAAAGCTTGGATTGCAGCCTTCATACGAGGAATATAACCGTGATGGTCTGCACCTAAAATATCGATTAATTTATCTGCTCCACGACCTAATTTGTCACGGTGATATGCAATATCTGGTGTTAAATATGTGTAAGAACCATCACTCTTAATTAATACACGGTCTTTATCGTCACCATAAGTAGTAGAACGGAACCAAGTTGCTCCTTCTTCTTCATATGTTTCTCCACGTTCCTTTAAATCTGCTAGCGCCTCTAATACTTTACCATTTTCGTATAGTGATGTTTCAGAATACCAAACGTCAAACTCTACACGGAAATTACGAAGATCACGTTGAAGCTTTTCCATTTCTAATTTTAAGCCGTACTCTCGGAAAAATTTGTAGCGAGCTTCTTCTGGTTCATTTACAAAACGATCTCCAAATTCTGCTGCTAATGTTTTACCAATCTCAATGATGTCAGCACCATGGTAGCCATCCGCTGGCATTTCTTTTTCCATACCAAGTGCCTGCATGTAACGAGCCTCGACCGAAGTTGTAAGATTATTAATTTGATTTCCTGCATCATTTATATAGTATTCTCGGGTAACTTCATAGCCAGCTTTAGCTAAAATATTAGATAATGAATCACCAAATGCAGCACCTCGGGCATGTCCTAAATGTAGATCCCCTGTTGGATTAGCTGAAACGAACTCGACTAATACCTTTTCACCGTTTCCGAAATTTGTTTTGCCGTATTCATCACCTGCAACAATAATTGATGGGATTAAATCAGTTAGATAGCTGTTATCCATATAGAAATTAATAAATCCTGGGCCTGCAATCTCTACTTTTTGAATACTAGCTTTGCTTTGATCGAAAGAATTAATTAATTCTTCTGCGATCATTCTTGGCGCTTTTTTTGCAACACGCGCTAATTGCATCGCCATATTTGTTGAAAAATCACCATGTGCTTTATCTTTTGGTGTTTCTAATATTACTTGTGGTAACTGATCCTCTGTAGCTAAACCTGCTTTTAATACAGCTGCTTCGATTTCATCTTTTAAACGACTCTTTACTTGTTCTAATGTATTCATGTCGTAGCCTCCTTTATTGATACTGTAATGTTATATGAACCAGCATTTTCATCGCCTACAAATAACTTATAACCTAGCTGAAGCATCCCTTTTAAAGGTCCTTCCGATACAAGGAATTGTAATTTTTTTGTATATGCTTTTGTTTGAAATAAACCTAATTCATTTGAAAATGTTCCGTCAGTTGTTTGATTTAATCGATACAGATGACGCATTGTTACGCCACCATTTCTTATAATGGTAACTTCGCCCTTACTAATTTTCATAGTAGCCTTTACTTTTCGATCTTCATGATTTTCGTCAAATAACAAATATGTAGTATCGTCTTTTTTATAGTATAGACCATTTGCTTGAAAACTGATCTTTTCACGTCCATGAGAATCTTTAATCAGTGTCTCAAAATCTATTGAAACAGGGATTCCTAACTGTTCTTTCACCTTTACACGTCCTTTTCTGCCAATGAACGTAACGAATCACATCCAAAAATCATCTTTTCCCATTTTAGCATAATATACTTAAAAAAATAAAATGTCGTAGAAAAAAATAACGAAAAATAAGCAAATATTTTATCGGAATTAGCCCTATTAATCCACATTGATGGTATTCTCGAGAAACTGCTTCTTTTCATCTGACAAGCAGCTACGATTAATGCAACTAGTTCACATAAAAAAATAGGCACCTTCGAAGATGCCTACTCTTGTAAATCGATCAATGAGCAGATTCTGCTTGATCAATATGCATTAAATGTTTTCGATTTATATATAGGAAGATAACTGATAATAAAACAAAGCAACCACCTACATAGAATGGGACATGAGGGTTATACCATTCAGCAAGTTTACCTGCTAAATATGGTGCAATTGCACCACCAATAAATCGTAAGAAGCTGTAAGCTGCTGAAGCAGTAGATCTTTCTACTGGTGCTGCCTGCATTACAGCAGTTGTTATTAATGTGTTGTTATTTCCTAAAAATGCACCAGCAACAATAACAGCGATAATAATGACTACATTTTTATCTGTACCAATACCCATTACGATTAGTGTTAATGCAAATAGTGTTAACATTGCATACATAGATTTAAGCGTACCCAATTTCTTTTGCAATCTTGGTGCCATAAAGACTGAAGTGAAGGCTAGTAGTAATCCCCAACCTAGAAAAACAAATCCTAAACCGTGTTCATCCAAATTCATAAAAAATGGTGAAAATGCTAATAAAGTAAAGAAGCCGAAATTATATAGAAATGCTGTAATACCCAGTGTTAATAATGATCTATGTTTTAAAGCTCTGAATGGATCAAGAAATGAAGTTTTTGTTGTAGTTTTCGCTACCTTAGTTTTAGGCATCATAAATGAAAGAAAGATAAAAGCAATAACCATTAAACATGCTACACCAAAAAATGGACCTCTCCATGAAATAGAACCAAGCTCACCACCTAAAAGTGGGCCGACAGATATCCCTAAACCAATCGCTGTTTCATATAAAATAATCGATTGTGCAACTCCAGATCTTGATAAGGAAACGATTGCGGATAAGGCAGTAGCAACGAAAAGCGCATTACCTAATCCCCATCCTCCACGTAACCAAACTAATTCCCAAATACTACTCGAATTTCCACCTAAAGCAGAGAAAACAGCAATAATTAAAATTCCTAATAAAAGTGTCCACTTTATCCCAATACGTGAAGAGATAAAACCTGTTATTAACATTGCAAATGCCATTACTAAATTATAGCTGGTGAACAATAAGGTTACATCACTATGAGAAGCATGCATTTTTTCAGCAATTGCAGGCAATATTGGATCAACAAGTCCAATCCCCATAAATGCAATAATACACGCAAAACCAACTGCCCAAATTGCCTTAGGTTGATTAAAGAAACTAGATTTTTGTTTCGAATCTGTCTTTTGATTTTTACTTTGTGCTAAATTTGACATATTTCTTCCAATCCCCCATATTTTTATTTTTCTAATGCTTTTAGAACTCTCTGATATTTCTTATCCATATCATTTCGAATATCGCTCATTTTCTTAAGCTTTTGGTCAATCATTTCTAATTGTTGAGATAATATCCGTTCAACTTCTATAAGTTTTTCTCTTTTTTGATTTTCATCAAATAATTCCCTATATTGCTGACGATGTTCTTCAAACTCCATATCAATCGAGATATATTCCTGAACCTCTTGCAAAGTAAAACCAAGTACATCACGAACATTCATTATTTGCTTAAGACGTTCGATATGCTTATCAGAATATAGACGAAATCCACCTTCACTCCGTTCGGGAGGGAAAAGCAATCCGATTTCCTCATAATAACGAATAGAGCGCTTAGTTAAACCACATTCTTTGGCTACGTCATCTATTTTATATAGCAATCTAAATCCTCCTTTCAGATGTAATCCATAATCAGCTATCTCACTTAATTAGTTTACTCCTCGTTTACCGTTAACGTCAACGTTAACTTTAAAGTAATTTCTATTTTTATCATTCTACAAATTGTATTTTTTACTAGGATATCTTCATTAAACGTTATGAATTGTTGTAGATTTCAACTCGCAAGCTAATTTTAACGACATAAAAATACCCGAATAATACTGATACTTACACAAGCACCAGTTATTCGGGTTATTTTTAATATTTTTTTCGATTAGAGTTCTGCTGTTTCTAGTAATTTCTTCTGTTGCTTTTTCGCTTTGTTTTTTCGCTTTAAAGCCCACATAGTCATTCCTGTAATACCTAATCCAAGTGGCGCAATTCCGACTAAAGCGTATATGATTTTCGTGAAAACTCCACCGTAAGTACCTCTATGTAAACTTTGTCTCCAGACAAAAAATTTATCGTATGCAGTTTCATTACTCTTTGAAAAAGTGCCTAAATGCTTTCCGTTAAATTGATCAAAAAATTCTGATGTGTTTCCTTTTCCTTCCGGATCATAACTTCCATCATTTAATTGTACTTCGATTACCCCTGTTTTATCAGATGGTAGTCTCAGTTTATAAAGTTCACCTTCAGGATGTAACTTTTTAATTTCTGAAGCAATTTTATCTAGTCCAACTAATTCTTTTCCGTTATCGACAGATTTCAAGTCTTCTGGATAATTAGATGTAAACTTCAATCTTAGTGATTCTTCGATTTTTTCTTGGAAAGGAAATAACATTCCAGTAATCGCTACAACTAGTAAAAATGGCAATGTAATAACGCCAATAAAGTTATGCAGAGAGAAGTTACGAGCCATACGGCCTTTATTCCATTTAATACTTAAGCTTTTAAACATTCGTTTAATTCCCGGATACCATAAATAAGCGCCAGTAATAATCATGATGATAAGTGCAATTGCTACAATACCGATAATTACTTCACCACTCTCTTCTAATAATAAATGAGTGTGAAGCTCCTTAACAAAAGAAACGAATGATGCATCCTTATTATAATTTCCTAATAACTCACCATTACTAGGGTCTAAATAAGCATCAACTTCTCGATCACCCTTTGACAAATTCGCATGATAGATATCAGATATTTTCGAAGGAACATCTAACCTAGAAATTTGATACCCTTGATATTTTTCATGGAAAATATGTTCAGCTTCTTTTAAACTAACATTTCTTTCACTACTTTCAGGTGTAAAATATTGAGGATTAAGTGCCTTCTCAATTTGATCATCAAACACTAAAACACTACCTGTAGCACATACAGTAATGATAAAGAGTCCAAAAACTAAGCTACATACTAGATGTAATGTTAAGATAAACTTCCTGATATTTTTTTTCATCTCTATCTTCTCCCTTTAAAACTCAAATTCTTTCCCCTTTAGAATTTGATAATAATAATCGTTCTCAATTATAACGATAATGATTATCATTATCAATTTTTTTTTGCTAATTTATTCTATTTTTTATGCATTCGAGCATTTGGGTACTTAGATAAATACTGATTTAACAACAATCTTTTAGAAAAGTGCCAAAACAAAAAAGACAATTCTTCGTTCTAATTGAACGAAAAATCGTCTTTTTGGTCTGTATCATGTGCCTAGCCCCTCGAGGTCATAAGTCAAAGACCAACAAAGATTAAAAAGCAACCTTCATTGGTCTTTGTCTTATGCTTGTCGGGGCTTAGCAAGGCGCTTCCACATTTCTGAATTGTCTAGTTCCAGCGCCTAGCCCCTCGAGGTCATAAGTCAAAGACCAACAAAGGTTAAAAAGCAACCTTCATTGGTCTTTGTCTTATGCTTATCGGGGCTGAGCAAGGCGCTTCCACATTTCTGATTACTTAACCCATCCTAATAAGATTTCACGGATGAATTTGCTTGCTGCAACTTGTGTTTGCTCTGCGTGATCGTAAACTGGAGCTACTTCTACTAAGTCTGCACCCACTACGTTTATATCACTATTTGCAATCGCTAAAATACTATCTATCATTTCTTTTGATGTTATACCACCTGCTTCAAGTGTACCTGTACCAGGTGCGTGTGCAGGATCTAATACATCAATATCAATTGTTACATAAACTGGACGACCAGCAAGAGTTGGAAGTACTTTCTTTAATGGCTCAAGAACTTCAAACTTAAACAGGTTCATACCTACTTCTTTAGCCCATTCAAATTCTTCTTTCATTCCAGAACGGATTCCAAATGAGTAAACATTTTTAGGTCCAATTAAATTACAAACTTTTTTAATTGGAGTTGAGTGAGATAATGGTTCTCCTTCATATGAATCGCGTAAATCAGTATGAGCGTCAAAGTGAATAATCGCTAAATCTGGGTATTTCTTATACATTGCTTTCATAACAGGCCAAGACACAAGATGTTCTCCACCCATACCTAGAGGGAATTTACCTTGATCTAATAAGCCATCAATATAATCTTCAATCATATCAAGGCTTCTTTGTGCATTACCAAATGGTAATGGAATATCTCCAGCATCAAAATACTTAACTTCTTCAAGTTCTTTATCTTGATATGGGCTGTATTCCTCTAAACCAATTGATACTTCACGAATACGAGCAGGACCAAAACGAGAGCCTGGACGGAAACTCACAGTCCAATCCATTGGCATACCATAAATGACTGCTTTACTTTCTTCAAAGCTTGGATGACTCTTTATAAATACATTTCCTGAATAAGCTTCATCAAAACGCATAATAAAGCCCCCTTATTTAGTAAGATCAGCTACAAATTTTGGTAATACGAACGCTGCTTTATGTAGCTCTTTTGTGTAATATTTTGTCTCAATATCAAAGAAACGATTCTCTTCTACTTCTAATGGATCGTGTTTTTTTGAGCCGATTGTAAATGTCCACATTCCACTTGGATATGTTGGGATGTTTGCAATATATAAACGTGTAATTGGGAAGATTTCTCTTACATCACGTTGTACTTGTGTGATTAACTCAGGTGTAAACCAAGGGTTGTCAGTTTGAGCTACAAAAATACCATCTTCTTTTAACGCTTTTGAAATACCAGCGTAAAAGCCTTTAGTGAATAAGTTTACTGCAGGTCCAACTGGTTCAGTTGAATCTACCATAATTACATCGTATACATTTTCACTATTTGCGATATGCATAAATCCATCGTCTACTTTTACTTCTACACGTGGATCTTCTAATTTTCCTGCAATTTCAGGTAAGTATATTTTAGAGTATTCAATTACTTTTCCATCGATTTCAACAAGAGTTGCCTTTTTTACGCTAGGGTGTTTTAAAACTTCACGAATAACACCGCCGTCACCGCCACCAACTACTAAAACGTTTTCTGGGTTTGGGTGAGTAAATAAAGGAACATGAGCTACCATTTCATGATATACAAACTCATCCTTCTGAGTAGTCATAACCATACCATCTAAGATAAGCATGTTTCCAAACTCTTCTGTCTCTACCATGTCAAGCTTTTGAAACTCAGTTTGCTCTGTATGTAAAGTTTTATTAATTTTAGCAGTAATTCCAAAGTTTTTTGTTTGTTTTTCAGTAAACCATAATTCCATTTGATGCATCTACCCTTCTTTATCAAGATTTAGTTTGAAACATAACACTGTAGATGTATGTCTAGTTGATATGTTCCTTATTATCCCCACTCTTCCTAATTCCTATCGGATTTGTGTTGTCACGACTTTTTTGCCGTACAAAAGAAAAGTATAGAGTAAATTTGGTGAAATGCAAGATTTTTAAGACTAATTATTTGATATTTTTTATTACTAGGTTTAGTTATTTTAAAATGTTGTTTTTTTAACATATTGATAAGTCGAAGAATTCACAAAGATGGACGTCCTTTGAATAAAATTTCTCTTAATCTACCATACTAGTATTAATAAGAGAAATTCGATTGGGACGGAGGGCAAATTATGCAAACTATGACCTATTCATACCATTGGCGTTTTATTCAAAAATTAGGCATCATTATCACAATTATCTCGCTCATTAGCTCTGTATTTCTTTCTAGCATCTACATTATTGCCAACTATTCATCAAAGCCCTCGTTATTTATAGGGTCCAATTCTAACTATTACAGTAATAATGATAAGTTGATTGGTAAAACACAGTTATTACAAAATAGAAAGACTATTAGTATAAACGAAGTTCCCACTATAGCCATTAACACAATTTTAATTAGCGAAGACCGTAACTTTTTTCATCATCATGGTTTTGATTTAAAAAGAATGGTTTCTGCAATTATTATTAATCTCTCAAAAGGTAGCTATGCTCAAGGTGCCAGTACTATCACTCAGCAACTCGCAAAAAATTTATATTTATCACAAGAAAAAACAATTCGTCGAAAACTCAAAGAAGCATTCATTACAATTAAACTAGAGTCATCTTATAAAAAAGAAAAAATATTAGAAGCTTATCTAAATACGATCTATTTTGGTCATGGCATATATGGAATAGAAACTGCAGCAAACGCGTATTTAGGTAAAAGTATTAAACAATTAACCTCCGCTGAAATAACATTTCTACTAAGTATCCCAGCAAATCCATCAAAATATGATCCTTATACTCACTTTTCAACTGTCAAACAACGTCAGAAACGAATTCTTTCAGCTCTTTATAAAAATAATTTAATCAGTAATAAAAACGCAATTGATGCAAGCAACGCTCAAATTAAATTAGTCTCTATTAAATCTACTAAGAACCCTACTTTTACTTCTTATTTTCAACAAAGTGTCCAAAATGAAATTTCTACAACAATAGGTCAATCGTTAAGCAACAATGGAAGTGCCATTTATACAACCTTTAATTCGAAGATTCAAAATCTGATCGAAAATGCATTCAAAGAATTTATTATGCCGATTCCTAATTTACAGGCTGGAATCATCGTTTTAGACAGCCAATCAGGAGAAGTCGTTAGTATGATTGGCGGACGTGAGCAAGGTCAATTCTTATTTAATCGTGCAATAGCTTCTAATAGACAGGTCGGTAGTACAATTAAACCTATCCTTTATTACAGTGCATTAGTTAATGGATTTACCCCTTCTACAAGATTACTAAGTAAGCAGACAGAATTTAAATTTGAAAACGGTGGAGTTTATCACCCAAAAAATAGCGGTAATCTTTACGCAAATAGTCCAATAACGTTAGCTAAAGCAATAGCTGTTTCTGATAATATTTATGCGGTAAAAACTCAACAGGCAATTGGCACAAAAAAATTTATGGACACCCAGAAACTTTTCCATCTGCCAAAACCCGCTGAAGAAGTTCCGTCATTAGCACTTGGTACACAACAAGCTTCGTTGCTTGATATGACGAGAGCATATGCATTGATTGCAAATGGAGGCAAGGAAGTTACTCCTCATTTTGTTAGAGAGATAAAATCAAAATCAGGTAAGATGATTTATCGAGCACAAATAGTGAAGAAACAAGTTTTAGAAAAAGAAAAAGCTATTATTTTGAAGCAGTTAATGAATGGAATGTTTAATACGAAGTTTTCTAGTTATCTACCTGCAACGGGATCGAGTATTCTTCCGGACTTATCAAAAGATTATTACGGAAAAACTGGAACAACTAAGACGGATAATTGGATGATCGGATTCCATTCAAATTTAGTTGTAGGTGTTTGGGTAGGCTATGATCATTCTAGGATTTTAAATGATGAAGAAAGTAAGATGGCTAAAAAGGTTTGGGCTTCAATCGTTGGTAAAATGCCAGAGCATGATATCAATTCTAAAATCCCTAAAAATCTAGTAAAAGTTTCAGTAGATGAAAAGACAGGTCTTTTATACAAAAAAGGATGTAGCGGAAAAGTAGATCTTTATTTCTTAAAAAATACACAACCTTTAAAACCTTGTACAAAGAAAGTGAGTATCGAAAAAGTGAAAAAACCGTGGTATTCACAGTATCTTCCGTAAAAAACAAAAGACCTTACCAAGATGGTAAGGTCTTTTGTTTGTCCTAGTCCTAGCTTTGTCCAAGCTAATATTAGTTTACTTTATTTAGTCATAAATGTAAAAAGATTATTCGACGTTTTCTGTAATTTTTTTTATAAATATTGCCAATTAGAATTTAACAAAAACGCGACTATCCTAAAAGGTCATTTTTTAAGTCTGCAGATGAATTATTCCACATTTCTTCATTATGTGATTTCAGAAAATTACTTAATAGTTTACGTGAAGTTTCATCCATATGATCGACCATAATTTTTCGCTTCATTGCTTTATCCATTTTATTCACATGATCTGGAAGAAGTTTATATCCTCTTCTAGCTTCACGATCAACAGTCATATAACAACCAGTTACCCCTGCATAATATGGTCCTGTTTCATTTCGTTCAGTAGCAACCCATACTAACCAATATGGCTTTCCATTAGGAACATCCTCTTCCTTTGTCAAAAATTTAATTCCTTTTTCGACTGAACTGCGTGCATGCATCGCACCAATATCAACAAACACATCATTTTCTTGTATATCCACAAAGACTGGAGAAACATTTTCCAAGCTAATAGCCCCTACTCCATATCCTCCATGTCCACTTGTTGAATCATTTTTTAATATATTAAATCCTAGTGATTTCTTTTTCGGTTGTTCAGACATCGTAGATCCTCCTACTGTTCATTACATAAATAATGGTGAAACAATTGAATTTATCCAGTGAAATACTGAAGGTATTGCAATATTAAAAATCGGTTGAATCGTATAGTTATCTAAAGGAGTTAATACTAGTATTAAAAAAATCACCGATCCATATTGTTCATATTGAGTCATTTTTGCACGCACATCATTTGGTACTAAGTCTTCAATAATTCGATATCCATCTAACGGTGGTAGAGGAATTAAATTGAAAACAAAAAGTACGACGTTCATTTGAATAAACATATTCATAAACGTATCTAATGTAATTTTTAATGAATGTGGAAAACTGTTAAATAGATTATATTTGTAGCAA
The DNA here is from genome assembly GCF_002156875.1 of Bacillus sp. EAC. Lineage (GTDB taxonomy): Bacteria > Bacillota > Bacilli > Bacillales > Bacillaceae_G > Gottfriedia. Next base: position 139,499 of record NZ_NCSY01000003.1, read on the forward strand.
ATGACATAAATAATAACACCGATTGTAGCTAAAATAAAATTACTGATTGGTCCTGCTGCAGTGGTAAGCAAACTAGCCAATCTTGGATGCTTAAAATTGTAACGATTCACAGGTACTGGTCTTGCCCAACCAAAACCTAAAATTAGGATTGCGATTGTTCCAAAGAGATCTAAATGCTTAAAAGGTGAAAGTGTTAACCTTCCTTGATTTTTTGCAGTACTATCTCCAAATTTATATGCAACAAAAGCATGCGCGAATTCGTGTACTGATAATGAAATAGCAAATACTAATAATACTAATGGAATATCTTTTAAATCGTATTGAAAAAATGACATTCGTAACTCCTCTCAAGTAATGTATCACTTCATATTATAAATTTAGTTTAAAATATTTTATCTATTTTTTCGTCGTTATTACATTTAAGCGTTATTATTCTTACTGTTGCGTTATAATAAATATGACTATATTAAGGAGGTCTATATTATGCCATACGTAACAGTAAAAATGCTAGAAGGTCGTACCGAAGAGCAAAAGAAAGCGTTAGTAGAAAAGGTTACTTCTGCTGTAAGTGAAACGACAGGGGCTCCAGCTGAAAAAATCGTCGTATTTATTGAAGAAATGACAAAAAATCATTATGCAGTTGCTGGAAAACGATTAAGTGACGAATAGATTTTATTACATACAGATTTAGTAAACGGAAGAATCATTTCTTCCGTTTAGTCTGTTGTCAAACGCTCGCTTTCTTTCGGTGCTTCGCCTTCTTTCGGTGCTCATTACCGTCAATGGTAACTCCGCTCTTCATCAGGCTTCGCGCCTCGAAAGACAAGCGTTTTCAATCAGACTAAATTCAAATTTTTAGGACTTTGTCTACAGAATCTTTTCTTCCGTTTATTTTATCTACTTTTTGCCCCTGCAATCTCTTCAATTAACTCTATTATTTTCTTTTTCAAATCATCTGGCTTATTATAAATTAAATCATGAGGATAATATAATTTAGAATCAGATAGCTTTTTCCCGGTAATGCCATCTACTAATTCTGATTTACGAGAAATCTCATTTAATTCACCGCTCGGTAATAATAACAGAATTGGCTTCTTACCATCTTCTTCACCATATCTGAAGTAGTCATATGCTTCATCAGAGATCGTATCCATCACTAAATAATAATTAGGATCAATGCCTATTTCTAAAAATAATCTCTTTAGCTCAACAAGTTTTTCTGAGTGAAGTTCTCCGTGAAAATCTACATATTGGAATAAATTACGATTTAAAAACCTCTTACATAGATCGCTTAATATTTGGTCGGACTCTTCTTGCCAGACTTGGAAGTAATATAGTAAGACAGATTCATCTAATTTTAAATACTCATCTAATACTACTTTACCATCAAATAAACTATCAAAATGCACCGGTACATAATTAAAATGATATCCCTCATCATGTAAGAATCTTGCCCTTTGTAATATTTTAAGCAAAATTGATTCGGCACTTCTAGAAACTGGATGGAAGTAAACTTGCCAATACATTTGGAAACGACTTATTAAATAATGTTCTACGGCATGCATACCAGATTGTTTCATAACAATCCCATCAGGACGTGGTCTCATCACTCTAAGAATACGCTCCATATCAAAATTACCGTAGCTTACACCTGTATAATATGCATCTCTAAGTAGGTAATCCATTCGGTCAGCGTCGATTTGGCTTGATATCATACTCGTAACGAGTCGATTCTCTGAAGTCTTTCCTATTATTTCAGAAACCTGTTTCGGAAATTCTTCTCCTACTCTTTTTAGTATTTCATTTATTTCCGTCGATCCCTCAATAATATCCCTTGTTAACTCTTCATGATCTAAGTCAAAGATTTTTTCAAAAGTATGTGAAAAAGGCCCATGACCAACATCATGTAATAATCCTGCACAGAGTGCTAATAATCGATCATCGTCGCTCCATTCAGGTCGTCCAGAGAAAACATCATCAATCATTCGTCTAATGATTTCATAAACACCTAACGAATGTGAAAAACGGCTATGTTCTGCTCCATGAAAAGTAAGATATGTAGTACCAAGTTGCTTTATTCTGCGTAATCTTTGAAACTCCTTTGTTCCAATTAAATCCCATATAATTTGATCTCTCACATGTATGTAACGATGTACTGGATCTTTAAATACTTTTTCCTCATAAAGCTTTTGGTAACGATAAGACATATGTTGGCCCCCCTTCAATATTTACCATTATATTTTTAAATTAATTTATGTGAAGAGCTTTATCCACTTTTCTATATTATATCAGATGTTTATATGAAAAAACGTTCCTTATATGAAGGAACGTTTAATTCTTACCTAGCTTTGATTTTATCTTTACAATTAGCTCGTCTTCATTAGGTGCCGATAGTGGGCGGTTGTTAATAAAACAAAATGATTTTTTACGTCCTGGTCCGCAATAAGATTGGCAGCCAACTTGAATTTCTGCATCTTCATCTATTCTTTTTAAGCGAGGGACTAATGTTTTAATATTTGTCGCCTGGCAATCATCACATATTCTAAATTCGTTTGACATTTTTTACAATCCTTTCTGTTCTGTATTGAACATACTCAGCAGTAATTTTACTCGTTCCAAAAAAGACATGCAAGTTTTCCAAATAAAACATGCTCAAATAGTATTCTACTATTTTCTATTTTTTGTATAGTTTTCTATTTTTTTGTCCAAACTTCTATTAATCATCTAAGAAATTATATTCATTATTTATTAATTAGAAAGTTGAGGGATGTTTCTATGATGAAATTAAGACAAGATGCTTGGACAGAAGAGAATGATTTGCTATTAGCTGAAACTGTATTACGTCATGTACGCGAAGGAAGTACTCAATTAAATGCTTTTGAAGAGGTCGGAGATATTTTAGAACGAACTTCTGCTGCATGTGGTTTTCGTTGGAACGCTGTAGTTCGCTATAATTATGAAAAAGCGCTTCAATTGGCAAAAAAATTCCGTAAAGAAAAGCTTCGCCATGCAAAAGGTGAAGATGCTAAAAAGAAATTACTTTATACACCTTCTGAATCTAGTTATATACAAACAGATGTATCTAGCAATTTTGATCGTTATTTAAACGATGAACAAGATTTAGAATATGGTGTTGAACTTGATCAAGAATTCAGTTCTTTTGTTGAACCGAATACAATGATTGATAGTAGTGAGGATGAATCTTATGTAGAAGAAATGAGCTCAGATATTGTTATGAATACCCCTACCGTATCACATCAATATAAAGCTCCATCTGCACCAATGAACACAAGAAAAGATTCAATTACTATGTTTGATGTAATTCAATTTTTACAAGGTCTTTCAAGTAGCCAAATTGGTAATGATCGTTTAAATCGTGAAAATGATCAATTGAAAAAAGAAATCAATCAATTACAAGAAAGAAATTTACAGTTACAGAGACAAGTAGAAAAACTAGAAAATGATGCGACTACTGTTCAAGAAGACTATGAAACAATGATGAAGATTATGAATCGCGCTAGAAAGTTAGTATTGTTTGAAGAGGAAGAGAAACCAGCAGCAACGTCATTTAGAATGGATAAGAACGGAAATTTAGAAAAAATAGCTGAATAATTTAGTTAGAAAATAGATAGAGGAACTAAATCTTAATAAATTTGATTTAGTTCCTCTATTTATGTTTTAAATCTGGGATTTTAAATATGAAATTTCTATAATCTATTAATTGCCTAAAAATGACTTTTTAAAGAATGCCAATTGTTTTTCAAGTGTAACAGGGTCACTAAATGAAGCACCGTTGCCAAGCATTTCATATACATGATTATTTCTCACTGCAGGGATAGACTTATATGTTTCAGTCTTTTGGAATGAACTATCTGCATCTGCATACTTACTTAAAATGATATAATCTCCTGCATACTGAGGTAGCACTTCAGTTGAAAGTGTATAATAACCATCTTTTAATGCTACTTCTTTTACTTTTTCAGGCATTTTTAATTTCATTGCTTGATATAATATCTCAGTTCCACGAGCCCAATTATCGCCGAATACATAAAGTTGTTTATCATATGATTCGAATACTGATACTGTTGCATCTTCACCGATTTTAGCGCGAATTTCATCTCCAGCTGTTTCCGCACTTTTCTTAAAGCCATCAACCCATTCTTGAGCTGCTTTCTCCTTGTTTAAAAGCTTACCGATTTCAATATGCTGTGTTAAATAATCTAGCTTACCCCATGTGTAAGTAACTGTTGGAGCAATCTCTTTCAATTTATCAATATTTTTAATATTCGATAAACCAATAATTAAATCTGGGTTTAATTCAATGATTTTCTCTAAGTTTTCATCAGAGACTTCAGCCACATCTTTTAACTCTTCTTTAAATGTAGGATTATTTTTAGACCAAACATCTACACCTACTACAGGTACATCTAAAGAAATTACATTACCTGTGAAACCTGAAAGTAGAACGACACGTTTTGGGTGTGCAGGAACTGCCACAGGTCCATTTTCTGATTGATATGTAATCGTTTTTGGTTCATCTTTTTTAGAAGTACTTTCTTTCTTTTCAGATGAATTATTGCTACAAGCACTAATGATTAATACAACGATGAGGATAAATGGGAGGAACAGCTTCTTCATTTTCGTATCTCCTTATTTTTAAAAAATTTTCTAGATAATCTCGAATGCGCTTTATTGATAACGATTATCATTTTCAATATCAACTATATGGTGAATGGTATTTGTTGTCAATCATTCTTTGCATTTTTTTATACGTGGTCTTTTTTTATTTAGAAAAATTCATGTTAAAATAGGAAAACAATCGTAATAAAGCAAGGGGCTTATTAATAATGAATCAACATTTAATTCGTTTACAAAAAGATGAATTACGTTTTATAGATGGATCAACATTAGGTCCTTCCTTTGAAGCAATTCAATCTTTTGCGCTAGATGATACACTATGTACAAAGATTGGAAAGATGGAATCCCCTACAACTATTCGTACTTGGGTGCACCATAATACAATCGTTCTTGGTATTCAGGATACTAGATTACCAAATCTTGAGAATGGCATTAAATACCTTAATAACCATGGATATAAAGCCATCGTTCGAAATTCCGGTGGGCTTGCAGTTGTCCTAGATGAAGGAGTATTAAATATATCTATTCTGTTCCCAGAAGCAGAGCGAAAGCTTCAAATTAATGATGGCTACGAAACGATGTATGCACTTATTCAAGATATGTTTTCAGACTTAACTAATAAAATAGTGGCTAAAGAAATCGTTGGTTCTTATTGTCCAGGTGATTTTGATTTAAGTATCGATGGGAAAAAATTTGCTGGCATTTCACAGCGTCGTATACGTAAAGGAGTAGCTGTACAAATTTATCTATGCATAAGTGAAAGTGGTTCTGAAAGAGCATCAATTATAAAAAATTTCTATGAAATTGCGATAAATAACAATGATACTTCAATTAATTATCCATCAATATTACCAAATACAATGGCTTCTCTTTCTGAATTATTATCAATGAATCTGACAATCACTGATGTAATGAAGAGACTCCTACAATCACTTATTAAACTAACACCTAATCTCATTCCAGACTCTTTACATGGCGATGAAATAGACTTATATAATCACCATTTAGAGCGAATGATTGATCGCAATAAAGAACTGGCTATACTACAAAATGAGTAGCAAAAAAAAAGAGTACCATAAGGTTACTCTTTTTTTGTAGTCACTGGTTAAATTATATGAGATTCAGTCTGAAAGGGCACCAATAAGGCACTCTTTTTAATTATTTATAGAGATTGTGCTGCTGTAATAATAGATAATTTATAAACATCTTCGCTATTGCATCCACGTGATAAGTCATTAACTGGCATATTTAAACCTTGTAAAATTGGTCCGATTGCCTCGAAATTACCTAAACGTTGAGCTATTTTATAACCAATATTTCCTGCTTCTAAGCTTGGGAAAATAAAAGTGTTAGCATCTCCTTGAATAACAGAATCCGGAGCTTTACTTTTCGCTACTGATGGTACGAATGCTGCGTCAAATTGGAATTCACCATCTAAAGTTAATTCTGGTGCAATTTCTTTCGCAATTTTTACTGCATCTGCAACCTTTTCAGTTTCTGGAGATTTTGCAGATCCTTTAGTAGAAAAACTTAACATAGCAATTTTAGGCTCAATATCAAATAATTTAGCTGTTTTTGCACTCTCGATGGCTATCTCTGCTAAATCTTGACTATTTGGTGCGATATTAATTGCACAGTCAGCGAATACATATTTTTCATCCTCACGAACCATGATGAATACACCTGACGTTTTTGAAACGCCTGGTTTCGTCTTAATAATTTGAAGTGCAGGACGTACTGTGTCTGCTGTTGAATGTGTCGCACCACTTACTAACCCGTTTGCTTTGTTAAGATATACTAACATCGTACCAAAGTAATTTGGATCTAATAAAGCTTTACGAGCTTGTTCTTCAGTTGCTTTTCCTTTACGACGCTCTACAAAAGAAGTAACTAACTCTTCCATCCCTTCATAAGTGGCAGGATCTAAAATTTGTGCACCTTCAAGTGTTAATCCTAACCCTTTTGCTTTTTCTTGTACTTCTTCTACATTGCCAATTAAGATTGGTTTTAAAACATTCTCTTTCGCTAATCTGTCCGCCGCTGTTAGAATTCTTTCGTCAGTACCTTCTGGTAATACAATAGAAACTCCTTTTCCTACTACTTTTTGTTTAATTCCTTCAAATAAACTGCTCATATTAGCCTCCAATAATAAAATTTATATATGTATAGTATTAGAATAGAACCTTTTAACAATAATGAAAAATATAATATACGATTTAAAGCGCTGTCATATAAAGTAAATTAATTCCTAATATTCTAACTAAATTACTGCGCTGTATATTTTTGTATGTTTTTACAAAATACTTTTAATTGTAGTATGCTATAGAAAAGAAAATCAATACGATAACGTTTGGGGGATTTAAAATGAGTGAAGCTGCAAAAACTTTAGATGGTTGGTATTGTTTACATGATTTTAGAAGTATGGATTGGCATGCTTTTAAACAATTAAGCAGTGATGAGCGTCAGCTTGCGATCACAGAATTCCAACAAGTATTCTCAAAGTGGAATCAGGTTGCTGATTCTGGTGAAGGAAGCCATGCTATTTATAATATTTTAGGGCAAAAAGCTGACATCATGTTTATGGTACTACGTCCAACTATGGATGAATTATTACATATTGAAACTGAAATTAATAAAACGACTCTTTCACAATTCATGATTCCTACATATTCATACGTTTCTGTAGTTGAATTAAGTAATTATTTAAGTGCAGAAGATGGCGATCCATATCAAAATCCTCATGTACGCTCAAGACTTTACCCTGCCTTACCAAAAGCTCAGTATGTATGTTTCTATCCAATGGATAAAAAACGTGAAGGTGAAGATAACTGGTACATGCTTCCGGCAGGCGCTCGTAAAGATATGATGTACAGTCATAGTAAAATCGGTCGTGGTTACGCTGGTAAAGTAAAACAAATCATTACCGGATCAGTTGGTTTCGACGATTACGAGTGGGGCGTTACTTTATTTGCTGAGGACGTGCTACAATTTAAGAAACTTATTTACGAAATGCGCTTTGATGAAGTAAGTGCTCGTTACGGAGTATTCGGCTCATTCTTCGTTGGTACGATCTTAAAAGAAGATGCTTTCGCTAAATACTTATATATTTAACTGATATTTGGGATCGGTTTGGTCAAGTACTAGAACTTTATCAAATAGATTTCCGAGTGGATATGCAATTACTAAAAACTTCTCTCTTTGAGAAGTTTTTTTTATATTCCTCTTAGAAAACATGTCATATGTTCAACCTATTTTTAATATAGTTACAGTAGTGAACGAACTATTTAGTCCTCGCTTTCCGATCACCTTTGTGATTTAGTCGAATATATTATTCGGATGAGGAGGCTTATTATGGCTGTTATTAAATATACCGAACAAGAAGTACTATTACTTGCAAGGCTAATGCGTGCTGAGGCTGAGGGTGAAGGAAAAGAAGGCATGCTGATGGTCGGAAATGTTTGTGTTAATAGGGTTCTATGCGATTGTTTAGATTTTAAAGACATTAGAAATTTAACAGATATGGTTTATCAAAGTCCTGGTGGATTCGAAGCTGTACAAAAATCCTATTTCTACCAACGTGCCCGTGATCAAGATATCGAACTAGCAAGAAGAGTAATTGCTGGGCAACGCTTTTGGCCTGCAACTTATGGCTTATGGTTTTTCCAACCTTCAGGATCATGCCCTCCAACTTGGTATAACCAGAAACTAGTCGGTAGATATAAAGCACATTGTTTTTACCAACCATCTGCAAAGGATTGTCCGAAAGTCTTTTAGGAACCAATCTGATATTAAATTAAGGAGGTTTTTTCTTTGAGTAACCCTTTCAACTATTATCCGAGTTTTCCAAGAGTAACACAACCTACACCACAACAAGGTCAAGGTCAAGGACAAGGATTTGCTGCGCCGTCTGGAAGTATGATTTCACCTCAAGGGCAAATTACATCTGCACCTTCTTCCATGTTTGAGCAATCGTATGTAGAAAATATTCTTAGACATAATCGGGGGAAAGTTGCTACGGTATATATGACTTTTACTGGTCATCAACAACAAGTTTTCGTCGGGTATGTTATGGGTGCAGGTCGTGATCATATTGTACTTAGAGATGTAAACTCAAACAAAACTTATATTTTACTTACAATTTACTTAGATTACGTCACATTTGACGAAGAAATAGCTCTACCTTATCAACTTTAAAAAAAAGTGTTCAATATAGTGCAAGATAGCACTTTTATTGAACACTTTTTTTATTTCATTACTGCAATTCCTACTAAAATCCATGCGATTAAAAATGCTAAGCCACCTAATGGTGTGATGGCACCAAGAATTTTAATCCCAGAAATACTTAATATGTACAAACTACCCGAGAATAATAGTATACCAATTACTGATAACCATCCGGCCCATGTTAGTTGTGGAACTGATCCATACTTATCAATTAAAAATGCAATAATAAACAATCCACCTGTTTGAAACATTTGATATTGAACAGCTTTTTGCCAAATTTGAAGTGATCGTTCAGAAATTTTCCCTTCAAGTCCATGTGCTCCAAATGCTCCTAATGCAATAGATAAAAATGCAAAAATACTACCTAATAAGAAAAATAGCTTCATTCTCTTTCCCCCTATTTAAAAATCCAATAACGAACCACCTTCTTCAGAATCATCCACTTTTGAAATGACAGGTGCCTGAGAAATAAAAGGCTGACTCGGAATTGATTGAATGATATTGTTATTGCTTATAATTTTAGTCATTTCTTGATTACCTTCATCTTCAAGAACTAGCTCACATAAAGCTCGAATACTGGCGATTCTTTCTCGGAATTGTCCAGCTTTTTGTGTGCTTATCTTTGCTTTTTGTAACTCATTTTCAATTTGCTGGATTACTTTTTCTACACTGATATTCAGATAAATCACCACCAAAATTTTTTAGCACAATCCAATAAACTTTATTATACTATGGCTTTTTTATGAAAGCGAATGCCAACCATATTTTCATAAACTTTATTCCTCTTAATCATGGAGATTTGTAGATTCCCACTTAGGATGCTAGCTCCAATCATCTTCTTTATCAAATGTTTGCTTTAATAAAACCTTTAATAAAACAACAATTCTTAGAAAAGAACTATTTTTAATGAACAGTGGTATACTATAAAAGTTAATTTTAGGAGGGAATACTTTGAACTATAAAATGATTGTATTAGACATTGATGACACACTATTAACTGATGATCATGTTATTTCTTCCCGCACAAAGGAAGCTTTGCTGAAAGCCCAGGAAATTGGAGTAAAAGTAGTACTTGCTTCCGGAAGACCCACTTTTGCAATGCATAAATTAGCCGAAGAATTATTATTAAATGAATACGGTAGCTATGTACTTTCATTTAATGGTGGGATTATTACTGATTACCGTACGAAAAATAATGTCTATGAATGCACACTTACAAAAGAACAAGCACATGAACTTTATGAAATTAGTAAAAAGCATAATGTTTTTGTCCATACATATGTTGAAAATGATATTATTACTGAAAAAGGTAACCAATACACTGACATTGAAGGTCAATTAACTGGAATGCCTATTAAGGAAGTAAGTAGCTTTGTCGAACATGTACAAAATGATGTTGTTAAATTATTGATGTTAGAGGATCCTCAAAAGCTAGCAGAAGTTGAAAAAATACTACAAAAAGAACTTGAGGGTAAAATAAGTGTCATGCGCTCGAAGCCATTTTTCTTAGAGTTAACTAATAGTGAAGTTGATAAAGGGAAAAGTTTAAATCACCTAATTCAAATTTTAGGCATTAGACAAGATGAAGTAATAGCAGTAGGTGATGGCTATAATGACTTACCTATGATTAAATTTGCTGGTCTTGGTGTAGCAATGGGAAATGCGGCGGAGGAAATAAAACAACAAGCGGATTTTGTGACTGCTTCAAATAACGAAGATGGCGTAGCAATAGTCGTTGAGAAATTTATTTTAAATCATGGCTCTGATAATCACCTTTGAGTTGTTGATATACGTCCTGTCTAAATTAGAGAATACACTAAAAAGCTGTCTAATTTTTGAATTAGACAGCTTTTTTTATTCTTCGATACTCCATTTTATTGGGTTCATTTGTAACTCTTCTAACTTTTGATTTATCTTTGAAAATGGCTTACTCCCAAAAAATCCTCTACTTGCTGAAAGTGGACTTGGATGATGTGCTTTCAATATAGCATGTCTCTCATTTGTCAGGAGACCCTCTTTTGATTGTGCATGCTTACCCCATAATACAAAAATAATGGGATTATCATGATTGTTTAACTCGACTAGTATTGTATCTGTAAATGCTTCCCATCCTTTATTTTTATGTGAGTTTGGCTCACCTTCACGGACAGTTAAAACAGTGTTTAACATTAAAACACCTTGTTTTGCCCAACTTTTCAAATAACCTGTAGATGGTATGTTAATTCCTAAATCATTATTTAACTCCTTATAAACATTTCGTAATGAAGGAGGAATTTTCACACCCGGTAATACAGAAAAACTTAAACCATGCGCTTGTCCTTGCTGATGATATGGATCTTGTCCAATAATGACTACTTTACAATCTTCGTAAGAGCACTCAGTTAAAGCTTGAAAAACTTGATCTTGTGGTGGGAAAATAATTTGTTCTTTATATTCTTTTTCAAGAAATTGTTGCAAGTTAGTAAAGTACGGTTTATCTAATTCTTTTGCTAGTATTTTTCTCCAGCCTAATGGTAATTCGAACAACGAAATACCTCCTTTCTTGACGAAATTTCCCGAGAAATAAGTTTATTTCTCAACATTTGCTGAAACATGGTACTTTTTCATTTTATTAATACAGTATTTGAATAAATAATATTGCTAGTAAAACCTGAAAACCAACGATACATAAAGCATAAAAAGAAAGTGATTTTCCTTGCTTTACAATTAGTTTAATATTTACATTTAACCCTATGGCTGCTAGTGCAGTAATCTCTAATAGATGACTTGTTTGATTAGATGCGATTGATGCCCAGTTCGGAATTGCACCTATACTAAATAAAATGCAAAGAATAGCAAAGCCTATCACATACCATGGAAATTTAATTTTCACTTTTTCTGATACATGCGTATCTTTATTTCTACGTTTACTATTCGACAAAATGATTACAACTACAACAAGTAATACAACTCTGACTAATTTAAAAAGAGTTGCATAATTTTTCACTTCGTCGTTTACTAAACTTCCGCTCGCAACAACTTGTCCAACAGATTGTAGCGTACTGCCTATTAACGCTGAAGTAGGCAAAGTTTCCGAATGATATAGAAAAGAAGCAATTAGTGGGAGGACGAACATTAGAACAGTCCCCATCATGTTTACTAATGTAACTGCTAGACCTTTTTCTTCTTGAGAGGCATGGATGGCAGGTGCTGTTGCCCCAATTGCAGATGAACCGCAAACAGCATTTCCACTTGCCATTAAGTAGCTAAAATTTTCCCCAAATCCTAATTTTTTGCCTACCCAAATAGTAAACATCAGTACTAGACTCATCTGTATAATAATTAACCATATTCCCTTTATACCTAATAAACTGATCATTTGTATACTAATCGTTGCACCAAGTAAAAAAATTGAGACTTCTAATAATTTACTTTCTGCAAACATTCTACCGTCCTCATAAATAGATTTTAATTGAATCGAATTCCCGATTATTAATCCTATTAATATTGAAAAAGTAGCTGCTCCTAAAGGCACTACTAAGGACATTGTCTGGCTTATAAGAGCAATGACAAGGCAAAGAATTAACCCTGGTATATACTTAATCATATTTTTCATTGTACTCTCCGCAATTTCATCTGAATTTTTATTCTGTTCATCATTTATTATCTAATGAAAAAAGAAATTCGACAAGAATCTTGTCGAATTTCGAATAATGGAAAGCATAATTTAATCTTCGTCGTAATTTGATATTTCTATAATATATTGAGGTCTTCTCTTTGTTTCGTAATATGTTTTACCTAGATATTCTCCTAGAATTCCAATCATTACTAATTGTACTCCACCAAATAACATGATTAAGTTTGAAATAGTATATAGTCCGGGTATACGAACACCAACAAAAACCACTTTAAAACTCATACAAATAAAGAAAATAAGACTCAAGCCTATCAAAATAAGTCCAACTTTACTTAAAAATCTTAGTGGCTTTGTATTATAACATAGTATGTATTCTACACTGTTCTTTACTAAATCTAACTTCTTTGTTTCTGATTCTTTACTAATTACACGTGAAGTTACCTCGTACTCAACTGTTTTAATCTTGAAGCCAATCCAATTAAAAATTCCTTTAGAATAGCGATTGGATTCAGGCATATTTAAAATTGCATTTACTGCTTTTCTACTTAACAAACGAAAATCAGATTCAATTTGAAACGTTTCAAGATCCATAAACTTTTTAACGATTTTCTCACTTATATTCTTTTTTGTTTTTTTAACAATCGAGTTTTCGACTTTCATTGAGGCCACTACTTGATGGTTGCCCTTCTTATATTCATCGACCATTTCAAGAATGACATTTGCAGGATGTGCAAAATTCCCATCCATCAGGATGACAGCATCACCTTTAGCATGTTCTAAGCCAGCAGAAATTGAACCTTCTCTACCAAATCGACGGCTAAATGATAAGTATTTCATATGAGTACTATGATTTGATATGACTTGAAGAGCAAGAAGTGTATCATCATCACTTCCATCATTTATGTATATCAATTCATAATCTTCTCGCAGCAATTTCACATTATTTAATAAATTCACATGAAATCTTTCTAAGCTTTCACCTATATTATGACAATATACGATTACTGATAATTTCATTCTTAACACCTACTTCTCCAAAAAACTATTACAATCCAACTTTTACCTATGTTATAGCACTTAGGACTACAATTCAATGACTTTTTACCTATTGATTAGTGGATGAGTTTACTCTTTTTTGATAGATCCATTATTATTTTTGCTTTTTTATTGATTGGTCCCTTTAAAACGATCCCAAGCAAAATCGAAAGTACCATAAACGTTAACAAAATCATTATGTCTTTCCTTACAGTACTCCACAGTATTCCTCCAGTAGCCTCTCTAAGTAAACTTATTGCATAAGTAAAAGGTAAATATGGATTTATTTTTTGAAAAAACAAAGGCGTTACTTGCACGGGATAAACTCCTCCTGCACCTGAAATTTGAAGGACGAGAAAAATGATACTCATACCTTTACCGACATTTCCGAAAACGGAAACAAGTGTATAGACAATAAACGTAAACACAATGCTAATCAATATCCCAAAGAGAATAAAATAGCCTTTATTTGCTGCATATGTCCCTAAAATTAGAAAGTTTCCAGAAGTCACAACTATAGATTGTAAAATTGAAATGGTAACAAAAGTTAAAAACCTACCAAAATAGATTTCACTACTTCTATATTGTTTATTTTCATGCACCTCTGTCGTAAGCAATGAAACAAGTAGCAAGGCTCCAACCCATAAAGAAAGTGTCGTGTAAAAAGGGGTCATGCCAGTTCCATAGTTTGGAATTGGAAACAATCTCTCTTTTTTGATCTCGATTGGATTTGAATAAAAATCACTTACTTTCTCAATATCTGTACGAAGGAAATTAATTAAATCCTCAAGACTCCCTTTCTCTTTTGCTTTTCGTATTTCATTGGCAAGTTTACTAATTTTATTTTTAATAATCGGTAAATCATTTATTAATTGTTCAATTTCTCCCTTTTTCAGAGTTAATAAGTTAGAAGTATTTAAAAGAACGCTATTTATCGTTGGTATGCTCTTCTTTGCATCATCTAGTACAGTCATAATATTTTTCATTGATGTAGTTGCTACTTTACTTACTTCATTTAATTTTGGAATATACTTCGTATCAAACTGATCATTAATTAATGTTAATCTGTTATTTACCGTTTTAGAGATACTAAGCATTTTTTGAAGTATATCAACCGGTATTTCTTTACCTATTTCCAAGTTATGCTTAATTTCATTTGTTAAAGATTGTAAGTCTATTAAGTTTGTTTGAATACTATTTAGTGAGTTTATCTCATTATTTAATGTTACATTAGTATCTAGATTATGAAATGATTGAAGTAATTGCTGAAGTGAACTAAGGGAATCAATTGAACTAGGTAGTTGTCGTTCCAATTCATTTACCATATCTATTGCGTCACTTTTATTTATGTTTGGATCTTGCAATTGGGTAAGTATGTTCTCGATGGTTGAAGCCTGATGTTGAAGCAATAAAAAAGATTGTTTAATAAACGGAATTGAATTTTGAATTGATTGATCAAGTTTAGTTAAAAAAGAATTCATATTCGTCGCTAGTTTAGAGCCACTAGAGGCTAACTCATTTATTCGAACCAAATCTTTTTTTGCTGTTTGTATAACACCTTGTATTTTATCAAATTCATTTAGTGCATTTTTTACTCCTTTTTCTATTTCAGGTAAATCTTTATCAAGTAATAAAATTGTTTTTTCTACTTTTTTTAATAAAGGTAAATTCGCTTGTAAATCAATACCGATCTTATTAAATTCAGTCAATACTTCCTTACTTACTGATTTCTCAAATTTCTTTGTTATCTCATCAGCAATTCCAGAAGCACCTTTTTCAGTATATTTTGGTGCAATGATATTAAGCTTTTCATTTACCTGATATATTAGCTCTGGTTTTTGCGGATTGTCAGTTAATACTGTGCTTATTTTTCTCGAAAAGTCACTAGGTATTAAAATACTAGCATAATATTTTCCTTGTTTGACTCCTTCATGTGCTTCATTCCTATTTTTAAATACCCACCCTAATGTCGGATTTTCCTTTAACGACTGTACAACTTCATTTCCTATATTAATCTTTGAACTTAATACATTTGCTCCACGATCCTCATTAATAATTGCGATTTTAAGTCCTTTTGTATTCCCGTATGGGTTCCAAGACGACTTTATATTAAACCAAGCATACATAGATGGAAGAATGATTAACCCAATAATAATTAATAATGCCGCCCAATTCGTTACTATTCTTTTTAAATCACGCAAATAGATTTCAACAATTGAATTCACTGACATTTCACCTAATTTTAGTTTAATGCACCTAGAACTAAGATTTCATGAGTTGACCTAGGTACTCCACTTTTCTATTTTTCGTAGTATGCAATAAATGGGGACACTCTATACAAAATTCTGTCTAATTATTAGGCTGTTTTCGTGAACCTTGTCGCTATTTGAGAAGAGCCTTTATTAATAGGTACCACTATTAAAAAAAGACCTTCATTTCCATCTAAGTGGAAACGAAGGTCCTTTATTTAAATCTATTTTTCACATTAATCTATAACTATTCCCATCTGAATGTTTTAGCAGCAATTAAGAAACTGACGATCATCCAAACACATAACCAACCAAAATCTGATACTAAATCACCAAAGGTTGCGCCGATATTCATTATATCCCGCATGGCAGTTGATAAATGTGTAATTGGGATGGTTTTAATGATTGGTTGTAAATATTCAGGCATGTTATTAACAGGGAAAAATACCCCTCCTAAAAACATTAGTGGAAATGAGATAAATCCAGCGATTGGTCCAGCGCTCTCCGGACTTTTTGCTAAGCTCGCGATAATAAAGCCGATACTCATAAACGTTAATGTACCTAATACAACAAATAAAACAACTAATAAAAATGAGCCTCTTATGCTTACGTCAAAACCAAAATAGCCTATTAATATCGTTAATATGGCTTGTAAGCTATTTAAGATCAGCCTTGCCGTGATTTGTGCTGCAATAAAGGTAGAGGCTTTTAACGTTGTACCTTGCATTCTTCGTAATACGCCTCGTTCTCGCCATGAAGCAATTTGACCTGCTACACCATTCATATTATTATTCATGATTTGCATGGCAATAATCCCTGGAACTAAAAAGTCTAAGTAAGAAAGTGTGATTCCTGATACGCCTTTAAATGTTGTCACCACTTTTGGCGTATAGCCTGCCATTTGTTTACTAGCACCATCTACATTTGCAGTAATTGTTGCTATTCCACCCTGAAGTTGGCCTGCGTTACTTTCATTATAAAGAACCTGTATTTGAGCAGGCGCGTTTTTTTGTTTTGATGTTACTTGATTTTGAAACCCTTTATTTATTAAAATTACAAAATCCAATTTCCCATCAGATAATGACTTTCTAGCCTTTTTTTCGTCATTTTTTTTGTGAATTTTAAGTGATTGTTGTTTGCTCAATATTGACGTGATTTGTTCACTTGCTTGAGTTTTATCATAATCAATTAAATTTACTGAGTAAGTAGTTGAATTACCATTATTAAACATTAATCCGAAAATAATCATAAAGAAAAATGGGAATAATAATGTCCAAATGAGTGCCTGTCGATTTCTTATATAAATTCGAAGTTGTGCTAGTGTAAGTTGATAATAAGCTTTCATTCTTCACGCAACCCCCTTCCAGTCATATTTAAAAATACATCCTCCAAAGTCGCCGATCTAGTCGACAAATCTGAGATTTCCACGTCATGCTCCTTCGTATACTCAAGTAATGAGATTAATGAGAGTTGGAGATTACCTGTATAAAGAGTTACAAAATCGTGATTAATGACTACATTTATTACATTTTCTAAATGAGCGAATTTATCTTCCGTTTCAGGTGATTTTGTTTTAAATTCAATTGCGCTCTCTGCTTGAATTGAACTAACTAAATTGTTTGGTGTATCTAACGCAATTAATTTACCTTGATCCATGATGCCAATCCTGTCTGCTAACACATGAGCTTCATCCATATAGTGTGTAGACAATACGATCGTTTTTCCTCGTTCCTTTAACTTTAAGATGATGTCCCATAAAGTTCGTCGTGCTTGTGGATCCAGTCCAGTTGTTGGCTCATCTAAGAAGATGATCTGAGGATCGTGGATTAGAGCTAAAGCGATAGCTAAACGTTGTTTTTGTCCTCCAGATAATCCTTTTACTAAACTATTTTGCTTTTCTGTTAACAACATTTCATCAATTAGAGGTTGAATCGGTATATGACTAGGGTAAAAACTAGCATATAGTTCAATGATTTCTTTTACTTTTAAAAGTTCAAATAATGAAGTTGATTGAAGTTGAATGCCAATTTCCTTCTTTATTTTATTTGAATCTTTCCCGATGATATGACCTGCTATAGTTGCCGTTCCATCATCTGGTTTTCGTAATCCAACTAGCATTTCCATAGTAGTTGATTTACCAGCACCATTAGGACCGAGCAGACCAAATACCTCGCCTTTTCCTACATCAAAACTAATGCCATTTACAGCATAAAAGTTACCATATCGTTTTTTTAAGTTCTTTACTTGAATGATTGAATCCAACTATTTCACCTCGTTTTAAATTCTTAATCTACTTTTTATTCATTGTAATTCAATTCAACATTTTTTCAGATTAACCTGTATCAGTATAAACTTCTGAACAAAATAATTTTGTCGAAAAAACAAATTATTATTAATTTTTAATCTTTAATTTTTACAATATTTCCCAAAACATTAGGAACTTAAGTGATTTATTTAATAAAAATTTACTGAATATATCTAATTATTTTTTTAATCTTTATTACTTTATTGTAACTCCTATGTTGTCTCTCTGTAATAATCATCGGTTACAATATGAGGGCAATTAACTAATGAATAGTTAGGTGATCTTATGAAAATCGAACGAGAAACATGGTTAGATGTGGCCAAGATGATTGGTATCTTATTGGTTGTTTATGGTCATTCAACTGAAGGACCGAAGTCAATTACATTTATCTATTGGTTCCATATGCCACTATTTTTCATGATTAGTGGATACTTATTTAAACCTGTAAACACGATAAGTGAACTTAAATTCTATATTAAAAAACTTACCCTTAGATTGCTTGTTCCATATTGTACGTATTTAATCTTATTTAGCCTATATAATGTAGTTCTCCAATTGAATGCAGCGACGTTTAGCTTGTCTAATTTACTTGATGAAGTAGGCTCTTTATTAATAGGTGGCCGTTTTATTACCGGGGTCCATGGGGTATTTTGGTATGTAACTTGTCTATTTATTACGCAAATATTATTCTCACTAATTTGTTTATATTTCAAGAAGAATAGTACTCGTTTACTAATCATCACTTCATGTTATTTACTTGCTCACTTTGAAACAATTAAGCTTGTACATGAGTTCGGAAAAACTACATTTAATCAAATCGCTATTCCTTGGAATATGGATGTTGCATTTCTTGCAGTTTTCTTTTTAGGATTAGGATTTTTCATCAAAAAATTAATCTCATCCATTCCTAATTATATTGGAATAAGTTGTTTTATCTTAAGCATAATCTATATGGCTCTGTATAATCTAAATAAATTGGATTATCATCTTAGTTTAAAGTATTTAAGATATGATCATTTATTTCTAGATGCTTTGATTCCAATCACAATGACTATTGCCGTATTTTATTTATGTCAAAAGATCTCTAAGATTAAAATGATACAATCTTGTACACTTTTAGGGAAAGAATCCTTAACTATTATGTATATTCATATATTTGCAAATGCAGTGTTATCACAGTTTTTCGATTATGGTCCGTTATTCTATACAATAATTGGAATAGCCGTACCTTTGCTATTAAAAAAATTTATTATCGAATCTCAACCGTCGATTCGACCTTTCTTTATCGGCTTAAATGCCAAGCGTCGATTAAAGGTTCGAACTGCATAAAAATAGCCCTATTAACTAGGGCTATTTTTTATTTTAGGATCTTTTATAAAAGATTGTAAATTCCCGTTTCAGGATGCTCGCTTTCCGTGTGGCGTGCCCCTGAAGCTCCATTTTGTGTGAGGTCTCAACTGACACTCTACCCCCACAGGAGTCGAGCACATTATGCTCCATTCAAACTATCTATTGAATATCTTCTCAACGTCAACCTAACTAAAAACAAACTTTTAAAGGAAGCCTTTATTTAAATATCAACAATATATATAAACAGAGTCTTATTTTAAGGTAACTGTAGCTGCATCTGATCCTGCTTGAATTGATCCAGTTGCTTGTACATTGATTTTTTCTAACATATCTCCATTTGTAAAAATAACCGGAGTAATGATGCTTTTTGCATTTTCTTTTATGTAATTCATATCAAATGTTAAAAGTTGGTCGCCAGCTTTAACTGCTTGACCTTCTGTTACATGCGCTTCAAAACCTTCACCATTAAGCTTAACAGTTTCTAAACCAACATGGATTAAGACTTCAACACCTTCATTCGAACGAATTCCAACTGCATGTTTTGTATGGAAAACTTGTACAATTTCTCCGTCCACTGGTGAAACTACTTTACCTTCTGTCGGCGTAATAGCAAATCCGTCTCCCATCATTTTTTCTGCAAAAACAGGATCGGGAACTTCAGATAATGTATTCACTTCTCCAGTTAATGGTGCTTTAATTACAATCTCTTTTGATGCTGTTGTCGATGGTTTAGCTGTAGTTTGTTGTTCACCTTCACCTGAACCAAACATTTTTTTTAATTTGTTAAACATATAATTCACCTTTTCTTCAATTTATAGATTCCAATCTTATCATTATCTTTTAAGTAAAAATAATACTAACTATCCTATCAGAAAAGCTGACTATTTGCTTGTTATTTAATGAATTTTTAGTGAAATTTTCATAAAATAGACTGAATCTATAAAAAGGATAAAAAAAGGAAATGAATCTAAAAATCCATTTCCTAGTAATATTTATGCTTTGTTATATGCATCAATAATTGCTTCTAAAGATAGTTCTGATGTAGATGGGTAAACAATGTCTGCTTTTGCTAGTGTTTGCTCTGAACCTACACCTACAGCGAACATGCCTGCTCCTTTGATAGAGTCCACACCTGCAGCTGCATCTTCTATCCCAATGCATGCGATTGGCTCTACATTTAATAGACTCGCGGCAGTTAAGAAAATCTCTGGATCTGGCTTTCCATTTGTAATTTTCGCTGCGTCAACAATGACATCAAACTGATCTGTTAACCCTAATGATGTCATCACAGCTAATGCATTTTTACTTACTGAAGCCAGACCTAATTTTAATCCTTTATCTTTTATATCAGCAATCAACTTTTCGATTTTTGGTAAAATATCATTAGGTGAGATATTTTGAATTAATGAAACATAATGTTCATTCTTCTTTTCTGCTAACGTCAATTTTTCCTCAACAGAAAAATCATTCTGTTTATTTCCTAATGCAAGAATTTTCTCAAGTGAATCCATGCGAGATACACCTTTTAATTCCTCGTTAAACTCACGAGTAAATGGAACACCAACATCTTCTCCTAATTGCTTCCAAGCTAAATAATGGTATTCAGCAGTATCTGTTATTACGCCATCTAGATCGAAAATGATTGCTTGTAATTTTTTTGACATGTTCTTTTGCTCCTTTAATCATTTATAGCTTTTTACAAAAAAGCCAGAAAGAAAATTACACTCTCTCTGAACTTATTGTTTTATTTTTGTAGTGCTACTTTGAATTGACCATTCTCTGGAAGATTAACTTCGTTTCCGTATAGCTTCATTTGAAGAGAAGGTCCATTTTGAGTAATGACCACATTTGTTTGATTTACTTCAATTGTTAATCTGTGCTTACGATAAACAATATTAAATGAATATTGATTCCAAGCCTTCGGTATAAATGGTGCAAATGATAAACATTCGTTTGCTGTTCGCATTCCTGCAAATCCTTGAACAATTGCTAACCATGAACCCGTCATGCTCGTAATATGAAGTCCATCTTCCGTATCATTGTTGTAATTATCTAAATCTAGTCTTGCAGTTCGATTATACATTTCATATGCTTTTTCTTCCATACCTAATTCAGATGCTAAGATGGAATGAATACAAGGAGATAGTGATGACTCATGAACTGTCATTGGCTCGTAAAACTCAAAGTTTCTGCGCTTTTCTTCAATTGTAAAGCGATCATTTAAGAAATACATACCTTGTAGCACGTCTGCTTGTTTAATAAAGCAACTTCGTAAAATACGGTCCCATGACCAGTTTTGATTTAATGGACGGTGCTCTGGAGCTAACTGATCAGCTGTCATTAAATCTTTATCAAGAAACGTGTCATGCTGAACAAATACATTTAATTCTTCATCAAATGGGTAGTACATTTTATTTATAATATCTTGCCATTTCGCCAACTCTTCGTCTGAAATAGTTAAGCCTTCCAAACGATCCGTTTGATCAATTTCTTTTAAATAGTTTATAACTTCTAAAGTATATTCTAACGTCCAACTAGCAATAAGATTTGTATACCAGTTATTATTTACGTTATTTTCATATTCATTTGGTCCAGTTACACCGTGCATCATATAAACATCTTTCTTTTTATTATAGTGCACTCGGTCTGCCCAAAATCGAGCTATACCCGTTAAGACATCTATCCCTAGTTCATGTAAATACTCTTTATCACCTGTATAGTTTACATAGTTATATACTCCATAAGCGATAGCTCCATTACGGTGTATTTCTTCAAATGTAATTTCCCATTCGTTATGACATTCGATTCCTGTAAATGTTACCATTGGATATAAAGCGCCTTTTAGCCCTTGTTGTTTTGCATTATGAAATGCGCCTTCTAGCTGATTATGACGATAAACTAATAAATTTCTTGAAACTTCTTGCTCTGCAGTCGATAAATAAAGCGGTATTGCATATGCTTCTGTATCCCAATACGTTGCCCCACCGTATTTTTCACCAGTGAATCCTTTAGGACCAATGTTTAATCGTGCGTCTTCTCCATAATACGTTGAAAACAATTGAAACAAATTAAAACGAATTCCTTGCTGAGCTTCAGCATCCCCGTCTATTTCAACATCAGCTATTTCCCAACGTTCTAACCAACCCTTTTTATGATCCTCTAATTCAGCAGCAAATCCTCTTCCAACAGCGTTTTGAACAATGGATTTACCTTTTGAAATCAACTCAGCAGTCTCATAGTCACGATCTGTTGTTACGGCTACGTATTTTACTAGACTGACTGTTTCTCCCTCGGGAACGTTTACTTCAATCACATTTTCCACATATTCATCTTTTTCATTCGTACTTACTGAAAGAACCTCAGCTTTTTCTGTATGAACTGTGATGCTCATCGTTGTAGCAATTTGAAATCTAGGTGCACCAAATGGATTGTCTTTCGTTTGCATCTGTAGACTTCCACAGTATTCTTCAACATTTCTATTTATTTCTATCCAGAAATCTTCATCATAATTCGAGTCTTCATTACGAATATCACCATCTAAATAAGGTATAAATGTAATATTTCCAGTGTAATTTTTCGCAGTAACTGAATAGTTAATTGCTGCAAGTTCTTTTTTAGCAACAGATAAAAAACGAACAACTTCAATTTCTGTTTCTTTTTTATTATGCAGTACTGTAAATTTACGTGTTAGTACACCATGTTGCATGTCTAACTCACGATAGAATTCTCTTACTTCAGCAGTAAATAGATCTAGTTCCTCACCATCAATTAAGATATTAATCCCTATAAAATTTGTGGAATTAATTACTTTTCCAAAATAGTTTGGATAGCCATTTTTCCACCAACCAACACGTGTTTTATCCGGAAACCAAACACCTGCTATATACGAACCACGATGAAAGTCACCTGAATATTTTTCTTCAAAATTTCCTCTCATCCCCATATGTCCATTACCTAAACTAACCATACTTTCTGCAAGTCGAAACTCTTCTTTATGCAATTCTGTTTCAACGATTTTCCATTCGTTTACATCAAATAGTCTTTTCATTATTTTCACCCATATAAATTAATATTTTTTGTTAACGGTTACAATTCTATGCAAGCGCTTTCGCAAAATAGAAAAAATTTTTGATAAATTTTCCACAAAATCTATTATAAAGCATTTTCTAAAAAAAGAAACACCTTACGCATTATTGTAGGTTAGTTTACACAATATATTATTCTACAAATTACGCGCTTTTGTTATCAATTTAAATCTCCATCCAATTAGATTATCAAAATAGTAAATTAATTTATGATAAAATAAATAAAAACTGACAATTTATCCATTTCCGAGGAGCGTTCACTATGTCTGATATGGTCCCCTTATTGTTTTCTTTCGAAAATAAAAGAATAGTTATAATTGGTGGCGGGAAAATAGCTTTTCGAAAAGCGAAATCGTTTGTTAAAAGTGGGGCTACAATTACAATAATTAGTCCAGAAATTGTCGAAGAATTTAATGAGTTTCCGTCCATTTTATGGATAAAAAAACATTTTGAAAAAGAAGATATCACTAATGCCCATGTCATCATTGCAGCAACAGATGATCAAAAAGTAAATAATTATATAAAAGAATGTACTTCAGATTTTCAGTGGTTTAGTGATGTGAGTGATCAAAATAAAAGTGACTTCCACACACCTGCCGTTGTTAGAAGAGGTGATTTAGTTATATCCATTTCTACTTCAGGTAAAAGTCCGATTTTATCAAAAAAAATAAAACATGAATTAGAAAATTACTTCGATGATCATTTTTTTAAAATAGTTAATGACTATGGAGAACAAAGAAAAAAACCAGGCAAACAGTAATGTACCTGGTTTTTATTTATTTTTTGAATTTAGCTAAAGCTTCAGCAAATGGATTATTGAATGGTTCATCGTCTTGATTTGTTTGTTGTTTTAAATATTTTTGCACATCTCGCTTAGAAACTTTACTATTCTTCTCTTTTGAGCGTCTTTCTTTAAAGGTTGAAAGTTTTTCTCTATGACCGCAGCCGCATACAAAAATTTGACCTTCGCCTTCCCCTTTTAACTCTAAACGCTTGTGACAATTAGGGCATCTGGCATTGGTGGATTGTGAAATTGTTTTTCGATGGCCACATTCTCTGTCCTGACAAACTAGCATTTTGCCTCTTTTACCATTCACTTCAAGCATTAACTTTCCACAGTCTGGACATTTTGTACTGCTCATATTATCGTGCCTAAATTTTTGATCTGTTTGTTTGACTTCATTCACGGCTTTAGCAGCAAATTGAATCATTTCATTCATAAATTTATCTTTTGATAATGCGCCTTTCGATATGGCTTGAAGTTTTTGTTCCCACTCGGCAGTAAGTGCTGGTGATTTTATTTCTTCTGGCACTAACGTTAATAATTGTTTTCCTTTATTTGTAATAAAAATGTCTTTTCCCTTTTTCTCTATTAAAAAGCTACTGAAAAGTTTTTCAATAATATCAGCTCGGGTAGCAACCGTACCTAGACCACCCGTTTCACCGATAGTCTTTTTTAAATCTTTGCTTTCTCCAGACATAAAATGAACAGGATTTTCCATGGCACTTAACAGCGTCGCTTCGTTAAACAGCGCAGGAGGTTTCGTATATCCTTTCGTTTCTATATATTTTTTAACTTCATATAGATCTTTTTCTTTCATTATTGGAAGCTTCTGATCTTCATTTTGATCATTTTCTTCCTCATCCTGAAAAACTTCTTTCCAACCAAGTGAAAGAACACGTTTTCCTTTTGCAATAAATGTTTGACCATCAATCTCTGCAATGACCCTTTTCTGTTCATACTCGAATGGTGGCAGTAAAACAGCCAAAAATCTTCTAACAATCAATTCATAAATTTTAAATTCTTTTGAAGACAGTTCGCTTAAAATAGGCGCTTGTTCAGTCGGAATGATCGCATGATGATCTGTAACCTTCTTATCATCTACAAAGGATTTGTTTCCTTTAATAGGTTGATTAGTCAATTTCATGATGATCTTCCCATAAGGTTTCATATTACATGCAAGTAATCGTTCTTTTAATGTCCCTACTAAATCTGTCGATAAGTAACGAGAATCCGTTCGAGGATATGTGACGATTTTATGGTGCTCATAAAGCTTTTGCATAATTGATAATGTTTCTTTTGGTGAAAAATTATATCTTTTATTAGCTTCACGCTGAAGTTCGGTTAAATCATATAACTGAGGTGCATATGATTTTTTTTCAGTAGAAGTTACTTCTTTAATTTTCAGTTGTTTTCCTTTGATCTTCTCAATTAATGATTGAAGTTCCTCGCTTGATTTAATTTTCGTTTCATTCGTATGACTATTTTGCCATGTAAATGTTACATTGTTTGCTAAAAGCTGTAATCCGTAAAATGTTTGTTGCTTAAATGCTTTTATTTCTTTTTCTCTTTCTAAAATCATTGAAAGAGTTGGTGTTTGCACCCTTCCACATGAAAGCTGTGCATTATGTTTACAAGTGAGTGCACGTGTTGCATTTATGCCTACTATCCAGTCCGCTTCTGCTCGAGCAACTGCTGATTTATATAAGTTCTCGTATTCTCTTCCGCTTCGTAAGTTTTCGAAACCTTTTTTCACAGCTTGATCTGTTGCAGAGGAAATCCATAATCTTTTAATAGGTTTGTTTACCTTTGCTAGCTTTAAAATCCATCTAGCCACAAGTTCACCTTCACGTCCTGCATCGGTTGCAATAACAATTTCTGATACATCTTTTCTTAGTAATTGCGCTTTTACTGCATGAAATTGTTTACTCGTTTTTTTTATTACAACTAACTTTAATGCTTCAGGAATCATTGGTAAATCTTCTAAATTCCATGACTTATATTTTTGATCGTAACCTTCCGGGTCTGCTAGTGTAACAAGATGTCCTAATGCCCACGTAACAATATATTTTTTACCTTCTAAATAGCCGTTACCCTTCTGATGACATTCAAGCACTTTTGCAATGTCTCTTGCAACTGAAGGTTTCTCAGCTAATACAATTGTTTTCGTCATATCGTACTCCTTACTTATTGATCCATTCTATTCGTACTAACTTTATCATTTCTATTTATAGAATTCCATGTATGAGATATCAACAATCTATTTGTACTTCCTGTGTGAGTAGCAGGACAAGGGAGACCTACACAAGGAGTAAATGCACGGATGAGGCTCTGCGCTCGCTCCACAGAAATTGAGCATCCTGTATTAAAAATCTACTAATTACTTTCTTAAATAGCTCAAAAGTTAAGAAATTAACCTAAAATAATTAAGAAAAATACGTTCATTTCATAACTTTGTTCTAACTTGTACATATTATCTAATAGTATATTTTTGGAAGATATTTACCTTCTATTGGTTTATCTTCTCAAACATCTCAGGAGGAATGTCATGAACTATTTGATAGCATTACTTGGGCTAGTAATTACTCTTGCATTTGCGTATATGGCTAGTACAAATCGAAAAATCATCAAAATACGGCCAATTATCATCATGATCGTTCTACAAATCATATTGGCATACTTACTTCTTAAAACTAAGTTCGGCATCATTATTATTCAAGGCATTGCAAAAGTGTTTGATAAATTATTGCTTTATGCAGCAGATGGAGTTAACTTTGTTTTCGGTGGAATAGCAAACGAAGGGGCATTTGTATTCTTTTTAAATGTACTTCTACCAATTGTATTTATCTCCGTACTGATTGGAATTCTTCAATACACAAGAATCTTACCTTTTATTATGAAAGGGATCGGACTACTGTTAAGTAAAATTAACGGAATGGGAAAATTAGAATCTTATAATGCAATTGCATCCGCGATTGTTGGACAATCTGAAGTTTTTATCACAGTTAAAAAACAACTTGGTCAATTACCACCTTATCGATTATATACTTTGTGCGCTTCAGCTATGTCAACGGTTTCAATGTCGATCGTTGGGGCGTATATGACAATTATCGAGCCACGATTTGTTGTTACGGCAATTGTATTGAATTTATTCGGCGGATTTATTATCTCATCAATTATTAACCCTTATAGAGTTTCACACGAAGAGGATATTTTAGAGGTGCAAGACGAAGAAAAACAAACGTTTTTTGAAATGCTTGGCGAATATATTTTAGATGGATTTAAAGTAGCAATAATCGTTGCTGCTATGTTAATTGGATTTGTTGCACTTATTTCATTAATAAATAATTTATTCGATCTTATTTTCGGAATCACATTCCAAGAGATTCTTGGCTATGTATTTGCTCCAATTGCATTTTTAATGGGTGTACCATCTTCGGATATCGTCAAAGCTGGAGGAATTATGGCCACTAAACTTGTAACGAATGAATTTGTTGCAATGGACTCATTAGCAAAAGTTGCACAAAGTTTTAATTCAAAAACAGTCGGTATTATTTCAGTCTTCCTTGTATCATTTGCTAACTTCTCTTCAATTGGTATTATTGCCGGTGCAGTGAAAGGCTTAAATGAAAAACAAGGTAATGTCGTTGCACGCTTTGGACTAAAGTTATTATATGGCGCTACATTAGTTAGTGTTTTATCAGCAATCATTGTAAGTGTTGTACTAACTTAACGAAAAGTAGATATGTCTTATTTTTAGGATCTTATCTAAAAGAGAGTTGTTTTTAAAAAGGTTTTTAATACAAACTGTTAATAAAGAAGATGATGAACGGATATCCGAGACTCCTGTGGAGTAGCGGGACAGGTGAGACCCTGCAGGCCTCAATAGGTAGGCATGCTAATACCACGACGTCCTGTCGTAACGCATGCATAACCCACATCGTGTGGGTCTAGGCTCAGCGCACGCCCCACGGAAAGCGAGCATCCTGGAGGGAAATCCACGAATTACTTTTTTTATAGCAACAAAGTTCACGAAAGCATCCTATTTTTATTACGACGAGCATAAAGGGAAAATTCCCTTTGTGCTTTTTTTTTTGAATTTTATCATCCCTTTTCAAAATTAAATTAAAAGTTTACAACATGGAAACATCCTATGACAAAATTAGAAACATTTTAAATATATGATACAAATATCAAGATTCTAGGAGAGTGATATGAGGAAAAAAGATTCTATCCTGAAAGGGTAATGATTATTTATAAAACAAATACTTTTCATTTTTAGTTAATCATTTTTTTGCAGAAATTTGACGTTTTATAATTCTAAAAAAATAAAGGATTTAAATAGATTAAAAGCAAATTTAGTAAGTAATTCCAATTATAAGGAGAGAGACAATGACCAATAAGATTTTATCCACACTTCTGGGGATGTTTTTATTCCTTTTACCAACAGCAAATGCTACTTCTTTAACATCAGATTTTACTGGTGAATTATCAAACTATATAGACAATCTTAATATAAATACAACTGAGGCTACATTTGGACAATCCATTGAAATTGGATTAACGACTAAAAAAAGTTTTGAAAAAGTTGTTTTAACTTTTTCAAATGGTCAACAAAAAAATGAAGCTTCACTCGTGAGCACAACTAACAATTACTATTCTGGAAAAATAAAAATTACTAATTCATTTACTACAGGGGTTCACCAACTAACCTCCATTACATTAGATGGTAAAAGTCTACCAGTTGCAGACTCTAACGTTAAATTCATGATTGTAGATTTACCAACTCCAACGATTAGTCCAATTTCTAATAAATCTACATCAATCAATGGAACTTACTTATCGAATAGTACTGTACAAATTTATTCTAATGATAAATTGCTTAAAACTTTACAAACAGATCAAAAAGGTTCTTATATGTATGGAATTAAACCAATTAAAGCATTTACGAAAATCAGTGTCATTGGCGTTACAGAGGGTCTAAAAAGCAAAATTAATAGTTTAACAGTTTCTGACGCGATTGCCCCTACTATTGTTTCTATTACTTCTGTTTCGGACCAAACACAGAACCTAATTGGGAAATCTGAGCCGTCTGCGATTGTAAAAGTTTACTTTAATAAAAAACTTATCGGCAATAGTATTGTCCCTCCTTCAGGGAAATTTAATATCAAAATTAAAAAGCAAAAAGCTAATTCACTTCTTGATGTCATAGCATTTGATAAGAGTAATAATCAAAGTAAACCTGTTTCTGTTCATGTGTTAGATCGAACAGCACCTTCTATACCAACTGTTCTACCGATAAAGGAAAATTCAACAACTGTTAATGGGAAAACTGAGCCAAATTCAGTAGTTAAGTTATACATCAATAATCGATATACTTCGAAAACAACTGCTTCAACTAGTGGTAGTTATTCATTTAAAGTTACTAAATTAAAGGCATATACTGGTGTGAAAGTATATTCAATTGATTCGGCTGGAAATCAAAGTAAAGCTTCTTATAGTGAAGTAAGAAGTAATCAACCTCTTTCAAACGGACAATTAATCATCGTTAACACTCAGACAAATAAACTCACTTATTATAATAAAGGAAAACTTGTTAAAACATTTAGAGTTGCAACAGGAAAATCTTCTACACAGACACCAATAGGGAAGTTTAAGATATTAAATAAAATAAAAAATCGACCTTGGTATAAGGAAAATATCCCAGGTGGTAGCCCAAACAATCCACTTGGTAAACGTTGGATGGGAATAAGCGCTGGCTCTTCTCCTGGTAGTTCGTACGGTATTCATGGAAATAATAATGAAAGTTCTATCGGTAAATCGGTAAGTCATGGGTGTATCCGTATGCATAACAGTGAGATAGAATGGCTTTTCGAGCAGATAAAAGTAGGAACAACCGTTATTATTGCAAAGTCCTCAAATTCAAACGGTAAAATTGCTCATTCATATGGAATTTCAATCTCTTAAAGGGGCAAACCATTATGGTTTGCTTTTTTTTATAGATTAATAGTTTAAGAGGAAAGTAAATAATACTGATAGCATTCTTTTCATGAATCATTGATAATATTAAATAAAAAGGAAATAGTCTGAAAATGAGAGGGGTTTGCCAATTTTGAAAAAGTACTTACCATTATCTATATTATTTTTTGGCATTATTTATATTTTTTTAATACCTTCAGAACCAATCAGTTTAAAGATTTTATTTAAATTAATACCAATGCTATTAATCATCTACTTTGCTTATTCGCAAAAGCCTTATCTGTCTACTAAGTATCGAATCTTGATTATAACCGGTTTGACTTTTTGTATGATTGGAGATGGAACATTAATCTGGTTTGTAGTTGGATTAAGCTCTTTTTTGATTGGACACTTATTTTATACAGCAGGCTTTATTGTAAACTGGAACTACTCACACATACGAATGGTTTCACTCATTCCAATTGGACTATATGCATTTTTTATGTGCACAAATTTAGTTCATGCTTTAAGTGATAACGGACAAGAAAATTTAACAATACCTGTTATAGCATATACAGTTGCCATCTCAGCTATGGTTTTTACAGCGATTATGACTGGAAATAAATGGGCTATATCTGGAAGCATTTTATTCATTATCTCTGACTCCATTCTATCTTGGGATCTTTTTGTAGAAGCGATTCAGTATAGTAATGAATTAATTATGATTACATACTACAGTGCACAATTTTTAATTGCGAAAAGCTTATTTAAATCAAAATCATTTGCATAACATTTTACTTTCAAATATCGAACAAACTACAATATAGATGTAATATGATTTTAGAAATAGGCTCTGTTAATGTATATTGTTGATATTTAAATAAAACCTTCCTTTAAGAGACTGTTTTTATGTTAGGTTGACGTAAAGAAAATCGATAAATATAAGAATTCGATTGGAGCGTAAGGTGCTCGACTCCTGTGGGAGTTGCGGGACAGTTGAGACCCCGTAGGCGCATGGCGTCGAGGAGGCTAAAGCAGCACGCGCCACGGAAAGCGAGCATCCTGAAGTGGAAATCAACAATCTTTTTTAACAGAACCTAATAATAAAATGTAAGCGCATTATTTTATTTGAGGAAAAGGAGATATTGTAATGAAAAATGAATTAATTAGTCGTTTAATGAGTTATGCAAAAGTCGATACACAATCCAACGCTAGTAGTGAAACATGCCCTTCTACTCCAGGACAACTAACTTTAGGCCGCATGCTAGTTGAAGAATTAAACAAGATTGGATTAGTTGACATTACAATGGATGAAAATGGATATGTAATGGCTACTTTACCAGCTAATTCGGAAAAAGATATTCCGACAATCGGATTTTTAGCCCACTTGGATACTGCAACAGATTTTACTGGTAAAAATGTTAATCCTCAGTTAGTTGAAAATTATGATGGTAATGACATTGTACTAAGTGAGGAATTAAATATTATTTTATCTCCTAGTCATTCACCAGAATTAAGAAATTATAAAGGTCATACATTGATGATAACAGATGGTACTACTTTACTAGGTGCAGATAATAAAGCTGGAATCGCTGAAATTATGACTGCAATGGAGTATCTAATTCAACACCCAGAAATTAAACATGGCAAAATTAGAGTAGCTTTTACACCTGATGAAGAAATCGGTAGAGGTCCACATAAATTTGACGTAAATGCATTTGATGCAAAATACGCATACACGATGGATGGCGGGCCACTTGGTGAGCTTCAATATGAAAGCTTTAACGCCGCTGGTGCAACAATTACTGTAAAAGGTAAAAGCGTGCACCCTGGAACAGCTAAAGATAAAATGATTAACTCCACAAAGATTGCAATGGAAATAAACAATTTATTACCTACAGAAGAAGCCCCAGAATATACAGATGGTTATGATGGTTTTTATCATCTAATCTCTATCGATGGTGATGTAGAGCAGACTAAAATGCACTATATTATTCGTGATTTTGATAAAGAGAAATTTAATAACAGAAAAGAAACACTAACTAATATCGTAAATCAATTAATAGAAAAACATGGAGAAAATAGTATTACCTTGGAAATCAAAGATCAATACTTTAATATGAGAGAGAAAATTGAACCTGTCATGGAAGTTGTTGATATCGCTTATGAAGCAATGAAAAATCTAGATATCTCCCCTATCGTTGAACCGATTCGTGGTGGAACTGATGGCTCACAGCTTTCATATATGGGATTACCTACTCCTAATATTTTCACAGGTGGGGAAAACTACCATGGTAAGTTTGAATACATTTCTGTCGATAACATGATTAAGGCAACCAATGTCATGATTGAAGTAATAAAATTGTATGAGCAAAAAGCAAACTAAATAATAGATAAATATGTCTCTCTTTTGACATATAAAAACACCACGCATATTTTTCCAAATGCGTGGTGTTCTCTTTTACGTCTTAAACCTAATTAATCGATACATTCTCACTTCACTTTACGAATAAAGACTACTTTTAAATAATTACCTTCTTTAAACTGTTTATTTACTCGGAAATCATTTGGAAGTGAAAATTCTTCCAACAGTTTGTACTGTCCTTCTAATTCTTGAAACGCAGTGTCTATAAACCCTTTAAACTTATTCATGCCAAAGGTGCTACAATTTGTTGATGCTACGATTACACCATCATCTTCAGTAATCGTAATTGCTTCTTTTAACAAATCCTTATAATCTTTTTCTGCACTAAATGTATGTTTTTTCGATCTGGCAAAGCTTGGTGGATCTAAAATAACCATATCGAAAGTAAGATTCTTTTTAACTGCATATTTGAAATAATGGAACACATCTTCAACTATAATACTCTGGGTACTTGGATCAATTCCGTTAATAGTGAATTGCTCCTTTGTTTTATTTAAGCTTCGATTTGCTAAATCAACACTTGTTGTTTTTTCTGCTCCACCTAAGGCTGCAAAAACAGAAAATGCTCCAGTATAAGAAAAGGTATTTAATACTGACTTGCCATAAGCATATTTATCTCGAATCAGTTTTCGTACCTCTCGTTGATCTAAAAATACACCTACCATAGCCCCATCATTTAAATAAATTGCAAAGCTGACTCCATTTTCCTTAACGATGAGTGGAAATTCGCCTCTTTCTCCCATTACGAAGTCATCTTCTTCGATATATTGCCCTTTTACGTCAAATCGCTTTTTTTGATAGATTCCTTTAAAGTCTACTACTTTAGTTAGCGCATCAATGATCATTTCTTTAAATTGATAAATTCCCTCACTATACCAGCTAATTAAATAAAATCCATCAAAATAATCAATAATTAAACCACCTATCCCATCACCTTCACCATTAAAAACTCTAAAGGCTGTTGTATCGGAATTTTGATAATACTGATTTCGATTATTGATAGCAAGCCTAATTTTGTCTTCAAAAATTTTCGATCCAATTTCTTCATTCTCATTTAGGCTTAACAGCCAACCTATTCCTTTATTTTGTTTACCATAATATCCTCTACCAATAAATAGATTACGTTCATCAACAAGCTTAATGATCGTTCCTTCGTTCATTAAATCTTTACTATTTATGATTGATTCTTTTGAAATAAGTGGATACCCATTCTTATAATCTCTTACAAACTTTTGTTTCACTTTTAGATTCAATTCTTTTTTCATATTTCCATCCAGTCATTTTCTATTTTTTTCTCATTATTTCCATAAACAATTCAGATTAGTATGAGGTTCACTAATAGCGTGTTATGGTAAGTAGTTTTCTCTATTTTTCATCTTTATTTGTACGATTAAGCATAGTATACACTGTACTTAATAGCAATTTTTATCTGGAATTAGGCTACTTTAATCAAAAAAAACCTTATCCGGTTGAATAAGGTTTTTTTATTAGTTATTTTGTTGAATTCTTCTTGCAAAATCCACAAATTTAAATTTGTCAGGACGATGTCTTGATTGACCATATTGTAATAGTGAGCCATCGTCTAAATAGACAAATGTATTTACGACTACTACCATATCATAACCGTCTAAGTCCAAATATTTCCGGTCATCTTCTGAACAAGTTTGAACAACTATCTCTTTTTTGGCAAAACCTATATTCAGCATCAAGGTATTTTCAATATAATCAAAAATCGATCCTTCACAAATTTCCTTTGTAAGAAGGTCAATATATATACCATTATAAAATTCCTTATCTAAAATAATTCTCTTACCATCAATTTTTCTTGCTCGAACTACTTTCCATACTGCTGTTTCATCATCAATTTGTAATTGTTCTTTAATAAATTTTCCGGGCTTTACTTTATCAAGCTTTTCTACGATTGTTTCAGCATTTCTTCCAATTTGTGTCGAAAGTTCTTTGAAACTAATTAATCCTGTAACTGGAAAATTAAATTTAGCTGTATCTAAAATAAATGAACCCTTTCCTTTAACTTTATTGATATAGCCATTTTGCTCAAGCATCTGCAAGGATTTTCTTATCGTATCCCTTGAAACATCAAATTGTTCCATCAAACTTTTTTCCGATGGAATTTTACTTCCGACAGCAAATACACCTTTTTCTATCTGTTCAATTAACCTATGATAGATCGATATATACTTTGCATTCATATTCATCACCTAAGAAAAATTTTATTATATTCTCCCTTTTTTCTCAAGAATGTAACAAATAGATTCATATGGTCGCAAAGTTATTTCAGATAAAGTAGGGCTTGATTCATTATAATTTGAAATCAAAATACGTTCTTCAAACCCACTAAGGTCTATATTCTCAGGTAATGTAAATACCGTGTTTTGATCATAAAAATTATTGATGACAATTAACTTCTGATTCTCCAAACTGCGAGTATATGCAAATATTTGTGGATGGGCCATACATAATGCTTCATATTTACCATTCACTATAATCTCATATCGTTTTCTTAGCCCAATTAACTTTTGATAATGATAAAATATTGAATCCCTATCTTTTAGTGCTTGTTCTACATTAATTTGCTCATAATTTTCACTAGTCGAAATCCAAGGCTCTCCAGTTGTGAACCCCGCATTTTCTGTATCATCCCATTGAATTGGTGTACGAGAATTATCTCTAGATTTACTTTTTAAAATGGATAAAATATCTTCTTCAGCCACTCCATTTTCTTTTAAAATCTTATAATAATTTAAACTTTCTACATCTCTATATTGTTCAATCTGATCAAACTTAGGATTTGGCATTCCTATTTCTTCACCTTGATAAATATAAGGTGTACCTCTTAGTAAATGCATTGTAGTTGCTAGCATTTTAGCAGATTCCTTATGATATATTTGATCATTTCCTATACGAGAAACGATACGTGGTTGATCATGATTGCACCAGAACAATGCATTCCATCCATTACCATCCTGCATTCCAATCTGCCAAGAATTAAGAATATTTTTCAACTCCATAAAATCAAAATCCATAATAGACCATTTTTCACCGTCTTTATAATCAATTTTTAAATGGTGAAAATTAAATACCATCGTTAATTCCTTTTCTTTTGGATTAGAGTATTGAATACAATGGTCTATGGAGGTAGATGACATTTCTCCAACTGTTATAATTTCTTGATTTTTCCCAAAGGTCTCTCTATTTAATTTCTTTAAATAATCATGAATTCGAGGACCATCCGTATAATATTTCCTGCCATCCCCATCTTCATCATCAATTAGTTCCTCTGGCTTCGAAATTAAATTAATAACGTCTAATCGAAATCCTTTTACCCCTTTATCAATCCAAAAATTAACGATATCGAACACTTCATTTTGGACTTCAACATTTTCCCAATTTAAATCTGGCTGAGTCTTATCGAAAAGATGCAAATAATATTCGTTTGACCCTTCTACTTTCTCCCAAGCAGATCCACCAAATTTAGAAATCCAGTTTGTTGGCTCTTTTCCATTTTTGCCTTCTTTAAAAAAATAGTAATTTTTATATGTTTCATCTCCTGCAAGAGCTTTTTTAAACCATTCGTGTTCTGATGATGTGTGATTAAAGACCATATCCAACATAATATCTATACCACGTATACTTGCACCCCGTACTAGCTCTTCAAAATCTCCCATTGATCCATATGCAGGGTCGATACTTCGATAATCTGCTACGTCATAACCATTATCATTTTGAGGAGATACATAAAAAGGAGTAAGCCAAATGTAATCGACACCTAATTCTTTTAAATAATCAAGTTTTTCAGTAACTCCTCTTAAGTCTCCAAAGCCATCTCCATTTGAATCATAAAAAGACTTCGGATAAATTTGGTATACAACACTGTTCTTAAAATCCTTCATTTTGTTTATCTCCTTGATTGTAATACTTGAAAGGAAGGAAAATAAATTTTTCCTTCCTCTTAAATAATTATGAATTTTTTACTAGCAGTTTTTTCTTATTAAAAATGATTGTTAAAATAAATGGAACTAAAATTGCAATTAACATTGCGACTGAAAACATTCCCATGTGTTTTGGTTGAATTGAGAGAATGCCAGGTAGTCCACCTACACCAATCGAGTTTGCCATGACGCCAGATCCAACTGAAACAATTCCAGCTATACCCGAACCAATCATTGCTGCTAAGAATGGATAAGCATATTTTAAGTTAATACCAAACATTGCTGGTTCTGTTACACCTAAGTAACAAGAAATAACCGCTGGTATAGAAATTTGCTTTTCTTCTTCATTTTTTCTGTTTAAGTAAAGAATTGCTAGAACTGCTGAACCTTGTGCAATATTAGATAAAGCAATCATTGGCCATAAATTCGTTCCACCAAGCTCACTCATTAATTGTAAATCAATCGCGTTCGTCATATGGTGTAAGCCTGTTATTACTAAAGGTGCATAGAAGAATCCAAATACTAAAGCAAATAACCATCCGAAAGAAGAAGTTAATCCAGAGTAAACAACATGAGATATTGCAGAACCAACTTTCCAACCAAGTGGTCCTAAAACCACATGCGCTATTAAAACTGTTGGTACAAGTGCTAAGAACGGAACAACAATCATTGATATTGCACTTGGAACAACCTTTCTAATCCCTCTCTCTAAAAATGCTAATGTGAAACCTGCTAAAATAGCTGGAATAACTTG
The DNA here is from genome assembly GCF_002156875.1 of Bacillus sp. EAC. Taxonomy (GTDB): domain Bacteria; phylum Bacillota; class Bacilli; order Bacillales; family Bacillaceae_G; genus Gottfriedia. The sequence goes on from NZ_NCSY01000003.1 coordinate 176,869, forward strand.
AGCTTGATAACCGATCATGTCAATCTTCGCGAAACCAAAGTCCCAAACTGGTGCCTCAGCCCCACCTGCTACTGCATAAGCATTTAATAATTGTGGAGAAACAAGTGTGATACCTAGGACGATACCTAAAATTTGAGTTGTACCCATTTTCTTTGTAATCGACCAAGTAATACCAACAGGTAAGAAGTGAAAGATTGCTTCGCCTATTAACCATAAGAATGAATGCACGCCAGCCCAAAATTGTGAAGTTTCTACAATCGTTTTTGTTCCATCTTCTAATAACTTAATATCACCAATAACATTTCGAAACCCTAAAATTAGACCCCCTACAACAATTGCGGGAATTAATGGTGAAAAAATTTCTGCTAAATGCGCAAGTACCCGTTGTAACCATGTCATATTCTGTCTTGCAGCAATTTTTGCATCTTCTTTTGAAGATTCCTCTACCCCAGCAATTTTCACAAAATCATTATAAAACATTGAAACTTCATTACCGATTATGACTTGAAATTGTCCTGCTTGAGTAAACGTACCTTTAACTAGTTTGATCTCTTGAATTTTCTTTTCATCGGCTTTATTTACATCTTTCAAAACAAAACGCATGCGAGTTGCGCAATGAGTTACAGTTGCTATATTTTCTTTACCACCAATGTATTGCAGTAATTGCTTCGCATCATCACTAAAACGACTCATAATAATTCCCCTCCTCAATTTCTCTCTCTATGTATAATTGCTTCTTATCCTGTACGTACAAGATTAGTATATTCTTGTACGTACAGGATTGCAAGCGTTTTTTTGTAACCGTTGTCAGGCCTCTCGGATTCAGGAATCAAAGCATTAATTTATTCTTTGATTCTATCTAGTAACTTATTAAGGTTAGAAAAGGATATCCGCTCTTATTATTGAACTATATATATAAATGACTTGGAGGTGTGACATGCAAACCCATGATTTACAAGCTGAAATTGAGCAATTAGAAAGAGATATTCTTGAAAAAAAGAAACAACTCTCAAAACTTCGTAAAGCTATCCCGGAACAACAGGTAGATAATTATCAATTTCTTACTTCGAGCGGAGCATCTACAAACCTATTAGAACTTTTTGGAGAAAAAAACGAATTAATTGTTGTACATAATATGGGTAAAGGCTGTTCGTATTGTACGATGTGGGCAGACGAGTTTAATGGCGTTTATCATCATATTATTAAAAAAGCAGCCTTCGTACTTTCTACACCAGATGAACCTTGCATTCAAGAAGATATTGCTGCTGAGCGTGGATGGATTTTCCCGATTGTTTCCACAAAAAATACGACGTTTAAAAAAGATTTCGGTTTTGAAACTGACGGAAAGCCTCAACCAGGCGTTTCAACTTTTCGCAAAGACAAAGACGGAACAATTTTTCATGTGACAAAAGCATCTTTTGGACCTGGTGATGATTTTTGCTCTGTTTGGCACTTATTCGATCTATTACCTTCAGGCTCAACAAATTTTCAACCAGCGAAAAAATTAAATGACTATTCGCCTTTTCAATTAACAAACTATGTTGCCATTGAAGTAGAAAATTATGAAGAAGCTATAAAGTTTTACGAAAACATAATTGGGATGAAAGTTGAAAAGGTATTTGATGAAGAGACAAAGTTCTCTTTAAATGGAACATATTTTTATATTTCAAATAGTAAAGACAAGAACGTCTTTTTTGAATTTGCGGTTGATCGTTTTGATGAAGTGATTGGCAAATTAAAAGATGAAGGTTGTAAAATAACGAAGGTTTATAATGATAAAAATGTAATGATTGCAGATCCATTTGGAATGAAGTTTCACTTATTTGAAACAAGTAAAAATTAGGATTAAAAATTACGCTGTTTTCGTAAACTTTATTCCTAATAAACACGAAGTTTTGTCGATTTCTGCTAATGGATGCTAGCTTTCAGTGGGGCAGAATCGCTCATGCGGACACTAGTCCCTCAGTTCTCACAGAAGTTTCATACATTCAGCTCCAATTATCCTCTTTGTTAAGAGCTAAAAAGAAGCTATTACTTGTTTATATCGTTTAAGTTAGAAGTTATTATGGAATCCATTTCAATGAAGTGAGTGATGTTTATGGTAGAGATTATTAAAATCCGTTCAAGCGTATTTATTCCTGAAGTGCTTTGGATGGCACCTAGAATTGATCCAACTTCGGGTATTCAATTTGAATTCGGAGCAGATGCCCGTGAATTTTCTCCTCATACTGTTAACACAATGCGATCTAGAATCGAACAAGAGGTAATCGTAGACTTTGTAAAAAGAGAGCTCTTTTTACATTGTCAAACCGGCATTACAAAAGCCAAAATTACATATCCTGATGGCAAAGTTGAATACTTATCTGATAAAGCAAGTACTTCCGGTATTACATGCCAACATATTGATTGGTTGCCTGAATCGGTTCGATTCGTAATGCTGGCCTCAGCAAGTAACCCACTTAGACCTAATGCTCCAACGGTTGATTATGCGTACGATCTTGAATGCTTTTCAGATGGAACTGTTTCAATTAAAGGACGACATGATGGATTCCCGTGTTATGAAATCTATAAGCAGGTAGATTTTAGTGAATTTCAACTCATTTACCAACATGATTTTCGAAAAACAGGTGATACACCTGATGCTCTTGATGGTCCTATGGAATATCAGTTTGCGAGCGAATTTTAAAACCAATTAAATAACCGGTTCTACCTTTCAATTAATGATAGGAGAACCGGTACGATCTGTTTTCATTATGATAATGTTTCTTCAGTGTATGAATCAAACACCATACATCCAGCACCTTGAGCAACAACATTATATGCAGTCGTCGATTTTACTACTTGGACAAGGCTATTTGGATAATTTTGCATTCTAGTTCGCGCCACTTCGGATGCTACTTCAAAGAATAATGGCTTTGGAACTAATGTACCTCCGCAAATCACTATATCAGGACGTAGTAAAAAAATAAGGTTCGTTAACCCAATTCCGAAATAATAAGCTGCATCTTTGATAACTTCCAAACAAAGATGGTCTTCTTTTTCTAATGCTTCTAAAATTTGGTGGAAGTTAATCTCTTCAACGTCACTTACTTCATTTTGTAAATACGATGTCTCTCCACGTTTAATCCGTTTAACAATTTCCGCGCGAATGGCTGGAAGACTACTATATGCTTGTAGACAACCGTATGAACCACATGAACACCGTTGACCATGAACGTCAATAATCATATGTCCAATGGCCTCATCCATTTCATTTTTATTACTGACCAATCTACCTTGTTGAATAACTCCACAGCGAATACCCATATCACTTGAAACAAACACAATGTCATCCGTTATCTTTTCATAATTAAGTCTAAACTCAGCTAAAGCAGCTAAATTTGTACCATTATTAATAAAAACTGGACAACCATTCGACCCTTTTAAGTATTCAACGATGTTAAGCCCTTCCCACCCTCCAGCGAAAAATGATTTCGAATCCTTAATCTCTGCTTTTTCAAGATCAAATGGATCAAGGACACCTATTCCGATTCCTAAAAGTTTTTCTTTTTGTATTTTATTTTTGTTAAGTAATTCATCAACACTGTTCGTAACAAAATTTAGCGTGTAGATGCCCGTACTTTGATTATTCATTTTTAACTTTTTCGTTTCCAAAATATTTAAATCTAAGTCTAAAAGCAATACTGTTGTATATAGATTCGTAATTTCTACTCCTACTAAATAAAATGCTCTAGGATTTATAACATACATTACGGGTTTTCTTCCGCCGCTAGATATCCCTAGGCCACTATCATATACAAGTCCAGCTTGAACTAACTCATCTAATAAGCGAACACAAGTCGTATGTTTATAACCTGTCATTTCAGTTAATTTATTTACTCTAATAGGACCAAATTTACGTATTAAACTATATAAAAGCTTTATGCTCTTAACTTTTGGTGATTGTAGGCCAATAAATTCCTTTAGCATGCATTTCCTCCAAAATGTAGATTAATTGTCCCTGTTTTCGTAAACTTTGTTGCCAGTAAACATGGAGAAATGTAGATTTCCACTCCAGGATGCTCGCTTTTTAATGGGGCGCGCGATGAGCCTGGGCCCACACGATGTGGGTCATGCATGCGTTACGACAGGACGTCGTGGTATTAGCACGCCTGCTAAGGTCTCGTCTGTCCAGCTACTCCCACAGGAGTCTCACATATCCGTTCATCTTTATTTACAGTTTGCTTTAAAAACCCTTTTAAAAAAAACAATCTTTTAGAAAATACCTTAAACAATTTAAATTAGAATAACGAATCTTTCTTTTTTCATTTTTGTAAATTAAGTATTGCTATTTCCTTGTTTATTTTACAGTTTTACATCAAAAAACACAAAACTTTTTTCCAAAATGATTTTTAGTTTATTTACATTTACAATTGAATCGATTAGACTAATTAAGAAGGAATGATCGTAATCATTACTCCTTTATCAAAATTACTTATGTTATTAATATCAAAATACAGTTTATTAACTCAATTAGGAGGAAAAATAAATGCATAAAACAGAACATATTTTAGAAACTAGAGATTTTATTTTAAGTAAAACAAACTACCGTCCAACAGTTGGATTAATTTTAGGATCTGGCTTAGGTACACTTGCTGATGAAATTGAAAATTCAATTACAATTCCTTATAGTGAAGTTCCTCATTTTGCTAAATCAGAAGCAGTTGGACATGCAAATGAATTAGTAATCGGTGAATTAAGAGGTCAAAGTGTAGTAGCGATGAAAGGCCGATTCCATTATTATGAAGGATTTACTTTAGACGAAGTAACTTTCCCTGTTCGTGTTATGAAGGCTCTAGGAGTCGAAAAATTAATCGTAACTAATGCTTGTGGTGCAGTTAATACAAGTTTTAACCCAGGAGACTTAATGTTAATCACGGATCATATTAATTTAGTTGGAACAAACCCACTAATCGGTCCAAATAATCCTGAATTAGGAACTCGTTTCCCTGATGTTTCTGAAGTATACAATAAAGATTTACGTAGTCTTGCATTAAATGTTGCAGAGAAACAAAACATTTCTTTACAACAAGGTGTATATGCATGGTGGAGCGGCCCTTCTTATGAAACACCTGCTGAAATCCGTATGATTCGTACATTAGGTGCTGACTCTGTTGGTATGTCGACAGTTCCAGAAGCTATTGTAGCTGTACACGGAAATATGAAGGTTCTAGGTATCTCTTGTCTAACGAATATGGCATGTGGCATTTTAGACCAGCCACTAAACCATGACGAAGTAATTGAAGTTGCTAGCATGGTTCGTTCTAAGTTCGTTAACCTTGTAAAAGGCATTTTAGAAGAAATGTAATACAGTAGACTTTGGATTAAGGCTCTCTTGTCTAACGCCAAAATCTTGACATTAAAGTAAAGAGAGTTTAACTCTCTTTACTTATTTTATTTGTAAATGAGGTGTTTTTTTGAGGGGAATACTCTATATCATTATAGGTTCAGCATGTTATGGTGTTTTGTCCACTTTTGTAAAATTAGCTTATAATGATGGGTTTAAGGTAAATGATGTTGTTGGAATTCAGATGTTTATTGGAGCACTTTTATTATGGACTATCGTACTTTTTAATAAACGAAAAAAATCAAAACCAATTAATCAGCAATTTTCAAAGCCTACTAAAAAAGAAATTTTACTTTTAACCATTTTAGGATCTACTACTGGATTAACTGGTATGTTTTACTATCTTTCATTACAATATATCCCTGCGTCATTAGCGATCGTGCTTCTTTTTCAATTCACATGGATAGGTGTTTTATTCGAATCATTAATAAACCGTAAGCTTCCAGAAAAAAATAAATTATTATCGCTTATCCCATTAATCATTGGGACTCTTTTCGCTACAAATGTCATAACATCTGGACTTACGATTAATTTGTTAGGATTATTATTCGGGTTATTTTCTGCGATCTCATATAGCATTTTTATTCTCCTTAGTGGCAGAGTCGCGTTGCAAACAAATCCTTTTACAAAAACAGCACTTATGATTACTGGTGGTTTTATTATTTGTGCAATCATCCTTCCACCTAATTTTTTTCTCAATGGAAAATTATTTATCGAAATCACGTTAAAGTACGGATTAATTCTTGGGTTTTTAGGACCCTTCTTCTCAACCCTAATGTTTTCAAAAGGCGTTCCTTTAACTGGCTCAGGCTTAGCTTCCATTTTAGGGGCAACTGAACTTCCAACCGCTATATTAATGTCAGCTTTAGTCTTAAAAGAAGCAATCGGTTCAGCACAGTATATTGGTATTTTTCTTATATTAATTGGAATTGCTCTGCCTGAAATTTTAAGGAAAAGAATGCTGCAAGTCTCATAACTGCTCCTACATCGTGTTGGCCCAGGAGGCTCATCGTCCGACCTACTAAAAAGCGAGCATCCTCGAATGGAAATCTACCATTCTCCATGTTTACTAACAACTAAGTTTAAAAGAGCAAAAAATAAAAACACTTCAAATGTGAGTTGTGATTTCTTTTTCTTCTCACAACTTTATAATTGAAGTGTTTTTTACTAATGGAATTCTATATTATTTCATAATTTATTATCTGATAAGGGCGAGTAATATCGATAACTGTTTTTTCCAAATTGTTTTGCCTGATACATTGCTAAGTCAGCATGTTTTAATAATGTTTTCACATCTTGTCCATCATTTGGATAAACTGATATACCGATACTTACTGTAACAACTATATCTTTCCCATCTATACTATTTATTTGTTGAATCGATCGGATAATATCAAAAGCGATTTCATCTACTCGTTCTTGCTTGATTTGATCATCTAGTAAGATAATTAGCTCATCTCCAGCCCATCTAGCGCTGAACCCTTGCTGGTCAACAGTATTTTCCAGGCAATTAGCTACTTTTTCTAAAAGACAATCTCCAATCTCATGACCATATTGGTCATTCACTTGCTTAAAACCATCTAAGTCTAAAAATAGCACAGAGAACCTAGTTTCTTCATCCGCCTGGTTAATTGTCTCTGTTAATTTATCCAATAAATATCTTCTATTTGGAAGTCCAGTTAATTCATCATAATATGCCATTATTTTTATCACTTCGTTCTGTTCAGCAATTTTACCTTCAGCTTTCTTACTTTCATTAAATAATTTTTTATAGTTATATTCACTTTCAATTACAATTCGATACAGTTCAGTCATTCTTATATACATTTTTGAAAATTCGTAGATCATACCTACCAAGACAATATTTGCTGAAACTAAAGTATTCCATTTTGCAACGTACCACCCGAGACTGTATCTTTGACCCCCACAAAGGACAATTGCAACATCTAAGAAGGACGCTAACAATGCAACACATAACCAAGCCGAGGTTATCGTTCTTGCACGTTTCTTCCAATAAAAATAAATCAAAGTAAGGAGACAAGTCAGTAGAATGGGCGTACCTAAACCATAAATAAATAATGAAGTTAATTTACCCTCATTTAAGACAATTGGTAAATAATCGTGAAAAAATACTGTGACAAACGATAGGCCAATTATTAGTAAAAGTACCGTGCTAATCGTAAAAATCGTAGCTATTCTTGCACTTTTTTCATTTAATAGTAAGTTCTTATATTTTGATTCAACCATTAAATACACAAGAATAAAAATAGGATAACCTAGGTGCCAGAACAGATATAACCAAGGTGCAGTTTGTAGCCCTGCATGGAAAAGGCCATGCTCAGTGAAAACGCCTGGAAAAGTAAGCAAATACATTAGACTCATACCAGCTGAATATAGATAACCAGCTGAAAGAACGAGTATTGCAGGGGAACCACTGATTCGGAATTGGTTGTATAATATCATAGCCGTCATAAGTTCAAAAGTAATTAATGTAGTAAATATTGCAGGTTGATAAGCTAATATTTCTGGTAGTTGCAAATTCGCAAATGGTACACTAATTAACGAAATAATCGTTATAATGGCAGCAACAATATAAACAAATCTGCGCTGATGAGAATTTGTCTTTAAAGTTACTAAACTTTCTACTTTATCTCTAGCCTCTTGCAGTTCTTCCATGCAGACCTCTCCTAAAGTTTTCTTCAACTCTATTTAACTAAAAATTCATGATATTTTCTTAATAAAAAATTAGTTAAAAATAACTAAAATTCAGATAAAACAATATTTACTTTTACATAAAAAGCTTAATACATCCATAATAAAACAAAATTTTTTAAAAAATTAAGCCAAAAGTCCTACAAAATCAAATTAAGTTTACTAGTAATCTAATTATATTTTCAAATGTTTTTTGAATAATAATCTTGTTAATCCAAATAATATCTTTGTTAAATTTTAACGGAGGTGTTCTCTTGAAAGTTAGAGATGTTATGTCAAGTAATGTTGAATGTTGTTCAAATCAAGATTCGTTACAATCAGTCGCAAGTAAAATGGAATCATTAAACGTAGGTGCAATACCAGTAGTTGAAAATGGGCAGATAGTCGGAATGATTACAGATCGAGATTTAGCAATCCGCGGAATTGGTCAAAATGGGAGTGGGAGTGCCTCTCAAGTCATGACTAACAATATTGTGACGATTGATGCGAATTCGAGCCTTCAAGAAGCAGCAAATTTAATGGCACAGCATCAAATTAGAAGATTGCCGGTAATTGAAAATGGGAATCTGGTTGGGATGCTTTCTCTTGGTGATTTAGCTATAACTGAACAGTCTGATGAGAGTGCTGGTGAAGCATTGTCACAAATCTCTCAAAACGATATCCAGTAAGTAAGCAAGTAAATAGGGACCGTATTAAACACTATACGGTCCCTTTCTATTTGGTTTCAAAAGATTTATTTATTCATTTGAGCAAGAAAGTCTCCAAGTAGACTGTCCATATCATCATCTTCAATAGTTTCCTCGGTTGCAGCCAGTTGACTTTTATCTGCTGTTTCCCAATTAAAATTATCTAGATCATCAACGTATGGGCTTACTTGTACAAGATCCTCTTTCTTCTCTATATTTGTTTGTAAGTGTGTATCTCTACTTTCCCATTCAACTTCTAGATTTTTCACTTCATCTTGAAGATAGAGAGCGTCTTCTATCTCCAAAGCACTACTATTTAAAGATGTAAGGAGGGACACCGTACGGATTGGATTTGATAGTAATTGATAGACAATACTACCTAATAAGGCCTCAGAGTGCTCATGTTTTAACCAATCTCTTTGCGCTTTACTTAAACTTTTCGGAAGCGGAATCGTAATAGTTTGCCTTTGCCTTGAAAATGAATCACTTACTCCATTCATCACGTACTCGGCAATTTTACTAGAAAAATTACGTCGCTCGCTTTCCTTTAGCTTTTGTAACTGCCTTATGATTTGATCAGACGTATCGGAAGGGATTCGAAATGTGATAGGCTGTCCTCTCGTCAATTCTTTATCCTTCATAGAATCACCTTATTTTGTCTTCGCCATTTTTTGTTCTTCGTTTTGTTTCTCTTTTTGATTTCTTCTAGAAAAATCTGCAATCAGTTTATAATAAGCATTCGCCATCATCCAAATACTTTCTTTTTCGTCTTCAAAGAAATCAATGTTATATCCATCTAAATTATTATTTAACGTTTTAAGATAATCTTTAAGAATAAGGGACCCACCACCAATGAAATAACATATTTCTGTTTGGGAGTTTTTCTGCCACATATTTCTTAAATGACGATACTGCTTTTTCGCTAACTCTAGAAGAATGCGATCTACAATATCATGAACGCTTGTCCGGTTACCTTTTACCATAATATGATTTCGATCGCTTTTCTTTGTAATCATTTCAACAACATCTCTACGGCTATCTAGCTCGATTCCATGTCTTGATCGAATTTCTTCTCGAATTGCTTCTAGCGATTCAGCAACACCTAAATTAAAGCCTTGTGCCTTATCGTCATCAACCTTTCTATTTTTAATAACAGCTATATCAGTTGAAAGTCCACCTATATCTTGAATAAGTATTCTCTTATCAATAAGAGACTTATTAATGATATTTAAATGATTATCCATCACAAGATTTATAAAAGCTGCGAATCCTTCAGGATAGACTTTCACTTCTTCAAATTTGATATTAACCTTCAATCCTTGATGCTTTGGAGTAACCAAAAACTCCACTTGATGGACTGAGCTTAATAACTTAGATCGATAACCGACATCTTTTCCTTCCTTTACCTCTCTTAGAGGTAGGCCTGTCCCTAATATATACGTAGCCTCAATCACATTATTAGCGTTTTTCATAATCTTTTTATTTTCATCTCGTGCCGCATCTAGTGCCAAAGCCGCAAATAACATGATCAGTGTTTGGTCCTCTTCTGATTTGTTACTTCCTGGATCTAGTTCTGTTGCATTCGTACTTTTTGTTGCTAAGTGTCCGACACGATAAACTGAATTATTATCCTTAAGAGTAGGCGAGTGAACACGAATATGTATACCATCTACAGGATCTTGATTGTCTAACTCCTCTATTCCAATGATTGGTCGATCCTCTGTATCCCTAGCAATAATATTAGGAATATTAATTTCTGCTTCCAATTTCCCAAAAAAACCTTTGAGTGAATCATTTCCTACATCAATTGCTGCAATACGAGCATTACTCACATAAATCATCCCTTTCATTTTTAATAGATTTACCAACTAATCGACAATTCTGATAATAGGTTATCTAACTATTCGTGGTCGGTCAATCATCCCTACGAAACTATAATGATAATGTAAACTACACCGCTTAATTGTCATCTAATATACAAAAACGTAAACATATATACTTGTTTACATACTTGTATACCGACTTGTTTACTTGTATACGTTTTTTGTATACAAATGTTTACAAATTGTACACGTGTATACAAAAATGTATACAACTCTTTTTTATGTAATAAAAAATCACAGGAAGATTATCTTCTACCTGTGGTCCAAGCTGTCCAAAAAGTCAACAGTCTTTTATTTTGGCTATTTTCGCAAACCTTGATCTACTAATTATGTACTATGTCGATTTCAACTCCAGGATGCGCGCTTTCCGTGGGGCGTGAGCTGAGCCTCCTCGGCGAGCCTGTGGGGTCTCAAGCCTTCCCGCTACTCCCACAGGAGTCTCGCACCTTCCATTCCAATCATCCCCCTTAGCTTATTGTAAAATCTTTTAAAACCAAATATCTTTTAAAAAAAGATGTGTTTTGGAACAATGTACGCTAAAAATCATCAAAAAGTATTAGTATATTCAAATCCCTAAAAATTACGTAAGAATTAAAAAATTGTTAGCTTTTTTCCTATTAATTATTCACTTTGATTTGTAAATTTTTACTTTCTTACAAAAGTTTTTGTTCTTTTTTCATGAAACGATTATAATGGGAATTATGATTGTACTTTTCTAGTACAATTTAATAAGTGTAAAACTAAATAAAAAATCCATAAGTATTTACTTATGGTAGAGGTCGCAAACTCCCCTCTACAAAAAAATAAGGCGAAAAACAATATTTGTCGTATTGTTTTTATTTTTGTTATTCGGGATGCCCTCTTCTTTTTAAACACGTAAAGGAGAGAAGAAATATGAAAAATGAAAAAGCAATCGTAGTATTTAGCGGTGGCCAAGATAGTACTACTTGTTTATTTTGGGCAATGCAACAATTTGGAGAAGTTGAGGCCGTTACTTTTAACTACAATCAACGTCATAAATTAGAGCTAGATGTAGCTGCAGATATTTGTAAGGAATTAGATATTCCACATCATATACTTGATATGTCCTTGTTAAATCAGCTTGCTCCAAATGCTTTAACAAGAACTGATATTGATATAACACATGAAGAAGGTGAATTACCGTCTACATTCGTTGATGGACGTAATTTATTATTCTTATCTTTTGCTGCCGTTCTTGCTAAGCAAAAAGGTGCAAAACACATCATTACTGGAGTTTGTGAAACAGACTTTAGTGGCTATCCAGATTGCCGAGATATTTTCGTTAAATCATTAAATGTAACGCTTAATTTATCAATGGACTACCCTTTTGTTATCCATACACCACTTATGTGGATTGATAAAGCTGAAACATGGAAATTAGCTGATGATTTAAACGCATTTGAGTTTGTTAAAAATAAAACTCTTACTTGCTACAATGGCATCATTTCAGATGGCTGTGGTGAATGCCCAGCATGTGAACTTCGAAAAGCTGGATTAGATCGTTATCTAGACATGAAAGGAGCCTCAAAACATGTTTGATTTTCGCATAGTGGAGAGACTTCATAAAATTGATGAGCATATTAAAAAAGAAGAATTAAAGTATCATCATAAACGTGTGCTTGTAAATAAAGAATTTGCATTTGATGCTGCACATCATCTACATTGTTACGAAGGAAAATGTAAGAATTTACATGGACACACATATAAAGTACTATTTGGGATTAGTGGATTTGTTGATGAGATCGGGTTAGTGATCGATTTTGGTGATATCAAAGAGATTTGGAAAGAAAAAATAGAAATCTATTTAGATCATCGTTATTTAAATGAGATGCTCCCTCCTATGAATACAACTGCTGAAAACATGGTTGTATGGATCTATGAACAAATGGAAAATGCACTTAAAGAGGCTACAAATCCTTCACAAGATATTAGAGTAGAGTTTGTTCGTTTATTTGAAACGCCTACAAGCTACGCAGAAGCTCGTAGGGAGTGGATGATTCATGAATAATAAAATTCCTGTACTAGAAATATTTGGACCAACTGTACAAGGTGAAGGCATGGCGATTGGACAAAAAACAATGTTTATTCGTACGGCTGGATGTGATTATTCATGTAGCTGGTGCGATTCATCTTTCACATGGGACGGTAGTGAAAAAGAAAATATTAAATGGATGACTGCCGATGAAGTCTGGAATAGTTTAGTAGAGTTAGGTGGAGATACCTTCTCTCATATTACGATTTCAGGAGGTAACCCTGCCCTTCTACCTTCATTAGGACCTGTTGTTGATTTCTTAAAGGAAAAAGAAATGACTTTAGCTCTTGAAACACAAGGTAGTAAATGGCAAACTTGGTTACCTTCAATTGATGAAATTACTTTATCACCTAAACCACCTAGCAGTGGAATGGAAACTGATTTTGATATATTAGGAAACATAATTAAAAATCTAGCACATCATCCAAAAACTTGTTTAAAAGTTGTCATTTTTGACGAAAAGGATTTTGCTTATGCAGAAACTGTTCATCAAAAATTTCAACACATTCCATTTTTCCTTCAAGTAGGAAATAGTTGGTTAAATGCAGATGATGAATCATTATTACAATACATGTTAAAACGTTATGAATGGCTTATAGATGAAACGATGAAGTCAGAAGTCTTTAAAAATGTAAAAGTTTTACCTCAATTACATGCATTTGTATGGGGAAATAAGAGAGGAGTTTAACAAAATGGTAGGTAGATCAAAAGGTTCACTAGAGGAAGTATCATTATTAGGTAGCAATAATACAAAATATTTATTTGAATATGATCCAGCAATTTTAGAAACATTCGATAATACTCACCCAAATCGTGATTATTTCGTAAAATTTAATTTCCCAGAATTCACTTCACTTTGCCCAAAAACTGGCCAACCTGATTTTGCGACAATCTATATTAGCTATATTCCTGAGCAAAAAATGGTAGAAAGTAAATCACTAAAGCTTTATTTCTTTAGCTTCCGTAATCATGGAGATTTTCATGAAGATTGCATGAATATCATTATGGATGACTTAATTAAATTAATGGATCCACGTTATATCGAGGTTTGGGGTAAATTCACTCCACGTGGCGGCATTTCAATTGATCCATATTGTAACTACGGTCGCCCTGGTACAAAATACGAAAAGATGGCTGAACACCGTATGATGAACCACGATTTGTATCCTGAAAAGATTGATAATCGTTAATCAGATTAATCTCGTACTTTATTAAAATCAGATTAATTGGTTTGTTTTAGGTTTAATAAAAAAGCTCATTTCTAATAGAGAAATGAGCTTTTTTTATATAAACTTTATTGGGAACTAAATTTGATTATTTTTTTACAACAATTAGGATAACGTTTTTAAATCCGGCATACTGTACAACTCACTCTAACTTTTCTAGGAGTTTTTCTATTCTATGTAAATTCTTCCATAAAATTTGGCCATAAAAATACCCCGTAACGTTAGATTGAAACTAACTTACGGGGGAGACCCTAAAAACATAACTATTTTGTATCTGACAAAATTATCTAAACATCAATTATAAAAGTAATCTTTATGGTTTTACAATAACAGGTATAATTATTCTAAATCCATCATATTCCGCCATGATAACAGCGGTTCCTTCAGACTTTGTTAGGATCTTATGATCAGTGGTCATTTCCGCTATTTCCGAATTGGAACTAATCCATTTGACATCAGCTGTAACGTCTTTTAACGTTCCATCGCTTGACAAAGCATTAATGACTACCTCATTTTTTGAGCCCACTGAATTTACGATATAACCCAGCGAAGAACTTATTCCCCTAGTAAATGTAGGATACTTTGCTACAACTTCAACATCAATTGTCTTTGACATTCCAAAAACAGTAGCAGTTATCGTCGTTTTTCCAACAGAGTGAGCGATGATATGTCCATCAGCAGAAATCGTTGCAATCGATTCGTCCGCCACCGTCAATTTTGCATAGCTATTAAGATTAAAACAATCACAATTTCCATCTCTGCCATGATGACCAAAGTATCCATCAATTGAGATGTCAGTGGACTTATTAGGTTCTAACATTACATTGCTACCTGTCGATTGACCGTTTTCTTCCCAATATAAATCTACAGGCTTAGTGTTTCTTACCCAAACAGCATCTCTCATATTTTCATAAATGAACCAGATGTATGCTTCACCAGGACCGACCCATTTAATGACCCCGTTCTGATCAACAGTTGCTACACTTTCGTCGGAAGATTCCCATTTCCCTTCTGTATCAACCTGAACGATATTATGATCTGTATATTCAGCAAACGCGTTCGCATCCATAGTTCCTTCTTCAGGGTGTAATATCATCCCATTGCTAATATTAGTTATCGCTGCTACTAAATTTCCTACTTCAGGCTGTAATACCATCCCCGAGCTAACAATTCCTACTAAATTTACTGGTCCAGCTTTTTCTGTTACTTTTACTGGAATATTAATTGAAGAGAAGCCTGCAATTGTTGCACTAACCTTCGTTGTTCCAGTTTTTATTCCAATAAATTTCCCGTCTTTAACACTTACAACTTTAGGATTCTCTGTTGTCCATTGGATTGAATTCGTTATTTCTCTTTGAGTTCCATCATTGTATTGAGCAAAAACATGTACTGGATAAAGCTTATTTTTTTGTACAATTACATCCAATGAGGTAACAAGCAATGACTCAATTTTTAAATCTTTTATAGTTGCATCATTCCCAGAAAAAATTGAAACATTCAAGATTTTTGTGCTTGTGCCGTAATCGATAAGTACTTGCGTTTTTCCTGCTGCTACTGCTGTAAGAACACCATTCTTAATGGTAACTTTGTCTGGGTCTAATGATGTGAATCTTGAGTCTGATGTAACGTCAGCAGTTGAACCATCCTTGTATTTTGCTTTTACAGAGAACGAATGTGTGTGTTCAGATAAACTAAATGAGATGTCATTTTCACTAGGAATCAGATCAACAATTTTATTTACAAAATCTTTAGAAGGTTCATTTGAAACGACAATGGTCACCTTCTTTGAGTAACCAGAGCTATCTACGGTAATAATTGTTGTACCAATGCCTACAGCAGTAAGCAGACCATCCTTATTTACTTTAACAACCTCAGGATTAGACGATTTATATCGAGCAAATGAAGTCGAATTTAATGTTGTTCTGTCTGAATAGGCCGATTTTACGTCTAATTGATGTTGTTGATGTACTACCATATTTTTCATATCTGATGTTACAGAAATTGATTCCGGAATTGGAGCTATCTTCTGATCGTCACTATCCTTGACTGCTACTGGGATATCTAAGAGGAAACGATCATAAGAATAAATAGCATGCAAGACAGTTGTTCCACCCAATTGACCAATAACCTTTGATTCACCACTATAATTTTGGAAAACTGAAGCTACGTTGTTTTGGTCGAAGTAGAATTCAACGGAACCTGTTACATCCTCAGTACTCCCATCACTGTAAATCGCATTTATTTTAATAGGTGTTTCTTCACCTACTCCTAAAGAAATGTTTGGTTGAGAAGCTGACAAACCAATAACTCTAGGAGTTGTAAGCTTATTTGTAACAGTAACCTCAATCTTTACCGGAGGAATTACATCTGAACGATAGGAAGCTGTCACAATCGTTTTACCTGTCTTACCTCCAATGATATATCCGGAATCAGTAACCGTTGCAATGCTATTATCTTCCACTGTCCATTTGACATCATTAGGATTTACATCTTCAAGTAAAGTCATATCACCTTCTGATATTCCATTAGTGAATACTTCGGTTAAATGAACACGGAAATTTTGATTTGGCAATAGTTCTACCGTAGGTTCATCTGTTACAAGCTTTGTAGGCTTAACAACATTAACAAGTACAACATCAACCAATTTATCATATTTAAAATAAATATATGCTTGGCCTATTCCAACTGGGGTAATTTGACCATCTTTACTAACTGTAGCAACATTTCGATTTGTTGTTGTCCATTCTCCTAAAGAAGTAACCTCTTTACTCTCTGGGCTCCTTGTATAAGCTAATACTGGAAATGGTTTATCAGAGGTTTCTAACCTCACCATGGAGCTTGTAAGGTAAAGGGCAGTTATTTTATCTGGAGTATCTCTTATAGAAGCAAAGAAGTTTATTTGTGGAAAATTTTCGTAAGTTACTCTCATTGAAACATTACCTGGTGATATCCCTTTTAATACCCCTTTTTTAACCAGTGCAATTGAAGGATCTATAGATTCCCATTTAGCTAATTTTGTTACATCTTTCATCGAGCCATCGCTATAGAGCGCTTTCAAAGAAATAGGATGCTCTTGCCCTTCATCTAGATAGGTAACTTGATTCGCATTTAATACAAGCGATACAATTTTTTTACTCTTTGAAGGATTTGACAATTGACTTAAAACTTGTGTACTTTTCGTAACATTTACTTCTACGTTTAACACTGCATTACCAAGACTGAATTGTACATTTGTAGACCCAACATTTACTGCTGTTAGTTTTCCACTTTCAACAGTTACAACTTTTTCATCTATTGATGTCCATTTTCCTTCCGCTGTAACATCTGCTTTACTTCCATCCTTATACTCTGCTTCCACCTTTATAGTGTGGTGACCTTGAGAAAGAGAGATCGAGACTTTTGATTCACTTGGAGTAAGCTTTACGATCTCTTTTAGTGGTGGATTCTTTGTTGCTCCGGCTGCCTTTTCAGTTGAAGCAAAAACCAAACTACTGAATAGAGACATGAATAAGGTTAGTACTAGTGTTAATGATGTAATACGTTTTGTCATTTTTGTTCTCATTTTTTAACCTCCATATTTTTTTATATTAATCAACCTGTCAATTCAGATTGATAATATCCGTTTTCTATTCAATGCCTCTTGTAAATCCAATAGTAAATCGTTTTTCTCTTCCTCCTTCTTGCAATATTGTAGGACTAGTCATGGGCATCATCAATCTGACAATCGACTAAAATTATCCTGGTCCTTCACAGTTCATAATCGATTGACAAGCTCAACGACTTAATATTATGAGTATTCAGAAACATTAACAATACAGGATTTTAGATGGATTTGATTTAATAAATCGATGGATCGCTGTTTAAATAGGTAGATAGGATGATACCACTTCTTTTGACGCATAATTGAAAGGTGAAATCTTTTTAAGAAGGTTTTTAAAAATAAGCTTATTATCCGTGTAAACAAAGAAACTGCTATTCCGTCTTTAGGAATAACAGGATTTCGCAAATAATTATTATCATATTTACTTCTTTCTATTTAACTTGAAAAATGATTAATATTAACTACAATTAGTTTTCCTCTCACTTTAGTCACTCGCATTTAATTTGACTACTCACTTATTTTAAATACCAACCGTTTATGGCATTCATAATGATTTTACTTTACAATTAATGGAAAAGATGTAAAAAGTGGGGTGAATCATTTTGTTTAAACTCTTATTAGTAGAAGATGATTCTTCTCTTTTTAATGAGATTAAAGATAGATTAGTTCAATGGTCTTACGAGGTTTATGGAATTTCCGATTTTAGTAAAGTGATCCAGGAGTTTACTGAGATTAAGCCTGATTTAGTTGTTATCGATATTCAACTTCCGAAATATGATGGTTTTCATTGGTGTCGGATGATTCGTTCTCATTCGAATGTACCAATTATATTTTTATCGTCAAGGGATCATCCTTCTGACATGGTTATGTCCATGCAGCTTGGTGGCGATGATTTTATACAGAAACCATTTCATTTTGATGTCCTTGTTGCAAAAATCCAAGCTACTCTTAGACGAGTTTATAACTATAATACTGAAAAAATCGCACTAAAAACTTGGTGTGACTCCACAATTGATTACGAGAAAAATACGGTAACAAATCAAAATGGAGCAATCGAGCTTTCAAAAAATGAAGTGTTTATCTTAAAACTCCTAATTGAACAGAAAAATAAAATAGTTAGTCGGGAAGAGCTAATCAATGAACTCTGGGATGATAAGCGTTTTATTAGTGATAATACCCTTACAGTAAATGTAAACCGTTTACGTAAGAGACTTGATGAAATCGGCTTAGGTCGATTTATCGAAACAAAAGTCGGTCAAGGATATATTGCTTTAGAAGAGGACTTTGTATGATTAAAAATTTTTTGATTGAAAGACTTAGTTGGATTACTTTTTTTCTGATTACCCAACTTTTAATCCTTTTTGTATCTTATATTGATTCATCGATACCATTTAAGTCTCTTCTTTATATTGTATTTTTATCACTGCTTTTGTTCATTTTCTTTTTAGTGATTCGTTACCCAAAAGAAACTAAATTCTATAAAAGCCTAGAAGAACGTGAGGATAATCTTGATCTATCTAGTATCGCATATCCAGATAGCCCCTTTGAAAGAATAGTGGAAAATAGTTTATCAAATCAAACTATACGATTGAAAAGAGTAACTTATCAAAATCAGACCGAATTAGAACAAGAGAAAGATGAACTATTATCTTGGATTCATGAAGTCAAAACCCCTTTAACGGCTATGCACTTAATGATTGACCGGATGCAAGATGAAAAACTGAAAACAAACTTAACCTACGAGTGGCTACGAATCCACTTACTTCTTGATCAACAGCTTCACCAAAAACGAATTCCTTCTATTGAAAACGATTTGTATATCGAAAGACTTCAGCTAGAGGATATTATTTTCCCAGAAATTAAAACATTGAAATCTTGGTGTATACATAAAGGAATAGGCTTTGAAATCGAACTAGAGGTGTTTTATGTATATAGTGACGCTAAATGGCTTTCCTATATTATTAGACAGCTTTTAACAAACGCAATTAAATATAGTACATCCTTAGATATAACCATTAAAAGCTATCAGAAGCATGGCCAAATAGTTCTTGAAATTGAAGACAATGGACGTGGTATTCATTCAAAAGATTTACCACGTATCTTTGATAAAGGTTTTACATCAACAACATCACATCAAGACGCCGCTTCAACTGGAATGGGATTATATTTAGCAAATAAAGCAGCTCAGTCCTTATTTATTATCATCCAAGTGCAATCAGAAATTGATAAAGGAACGAGCTTTACCCTCACTTTTCCGAAACGAAATGAATTTGTAAATATCAAAGGCATGTGACAAAATTGTCACATGCTTTTATTGATTGTTCGTTTAATCAAAGGAATCGAATCAAAAAACCACTTATACTAATTTTATTGAATGAATACAAAGGAGTGGAATGGAATGAATATATTAGAAGCAAATAAAATTCATAAAAGCTATGGCACTAAATTTAATAAACAAGAAGTACTAAGCGGCATAGATATCAATATTGGAAAAGGTGAATTCGTAAGTATTATGGGGGCATCTGGTTCTGGTAAAACGACATTACTGAATGTACTATCCTCTATTGATAAAATAAATAGCGGAACAATTGCTATTGAGGGAAAAAATATTTCTGATATGAAAGAAAAACAATTGGCTGAATTTCGTAAATACTATTTAGGGTTTATCTTTCAGGAATACAATTTATTAGATACTTTAACGGTAAAGGAAAATATTCTTTTACCTTTATCAATTACGAAAACGTCACCTGGTGAAGCAAATCAAAAATTTGAATTAATAGCTAAAGATCTAGGTATTTATGAAATAAAGGATAAGTATCCAAACGAGATTTCAGGTGGACAAAAACAACGTACATCAGCAGCTCGAGCGTTTATTCATGAGCCTAGTATTATATTTGCAGACGAACCGACAGGCGCACTTGATTCGAAATCTGCTTCAGATTTATTAAATAAACTAAGTGACCTAAATGAAAAAAGAAAAGCAACAATTGTCATGGTTACCCACGATCCTGTAGCTGCTAGTTTCTGCAATAGAGTTATCTTTATAAAAGATGGTCAAATCTACTCCCAACTGCATAAAGGTGATGAAACACGACAAAACTTCTTTAAGGATATTATGAAAACACAGGGAGTATTAGGTGGTGTTCATCATGAGCATTAATCATCTAATCTTTCGTAATTTAAGAAAGAACTTAAAAAATTATTATCTTTATGTTTTTGCATTAATTTTTAGCTCTGCCCTTTACTTTTCATTTGTCACCTTACAATATGATCCATCTATGGATGCAACAAAAGGGTCAATAAAAGGAGCAGCTGCAATTCGCTCAGCTTCGATTTTACTTGTTGCAATCGTTTCAATTTTCCTTTTATACGCAAATATGATTTTTATTAAAAGACGTAGTAAAGAGATTGGTTTATTTCAATTAATTGGAATGACAAAAGACAGGATTTTTCGAATTCTGACAGTTGAGAACTTTATTCTTTATTTTAGTTCGCTAGTGCTTGGTGTCTTACTAGGATTTTCTATTTCAAGACTAATCATTATGATTTTATATAAAATCACAGGGATTAAAGCAATTGCTTCTTTACATTTTTCAACACAGGCATTAGTTCAGACATTGATCGTATTCGTTGTTATTTATGCTTTCATTATGTTAATGAATTATGGTTTCATTAAAAGACAAACAATTTTATCCTTATTCCGAGTAGTCTCATCGACTGAAGGTAAGCTGAAAAAAATGTCCATTTTCGAGATTTCAATTGGAATTTTGGGTATTTTATTAATTATCTCAGGCTACTTTCTTTCATCCAAATTATTTGATGGCGATTTTACTTCAATGATTGAACTGTTTTCAGCAATGATCTATATTTTAGCATCAGTCATCATAGGAACTTACTTAGTTTATAAAAGCTCCGTCCGTTTTATTTTAAATGTAATTCGAAAACAGAAAAACGGATATTTAAATATTAACGATGTACTATCTTTATCTTCAATTATGTTTAGAATGAAGTCGAATGCTTTATTACTAACGATTATTACAACTGTATCAGCTTTAGCTATTGGTCTATTATCTTTAAGTTATATATCTTACTATTCTGCAGAGAAGACAGCAGAGAACCATGTCCCTGCTAATTTTTTCTTAAAAGATAATAAAGATTTACAAACGTTTACCTCTGCTTTAAATAAAAATGGCATTAAATTTACTAAAAAGCACACTGAGGTTATTCAAGTAAATACAAATATAAATGATATTCTCGATAAAAAGTTAGAGCAATTTAATAGAGATTCAGATACTATGCCACTTGCAGTTGTTAGTGAAAAAGCCGTTAATGTTAATCTTTCTGCTAATGAAACGGTATTTACTGGCTATAATGATTTGCTTCAAAAATTTATGACATTAAAGGATTCAGGGAATATTGAATTAACTAGTAAAAAGAAGGTCTTTAAACTAAACTATATAGGTTTAAGACGTCAATCGATTATCCCCTCCTACTTCACAAATGGAGGTTTACCTACTGTAATAGTAGACGACAAAGTTTTTAAAACCTTAAAACAGAATCTTGATTCGTCAATTCAAAAGGACTCTACTGTTTATAACGGAATTAATATTAGTGATGAGAATTTAATTGAAAAAGCAAATGACATTTATATGAATCATCAATTTGATGAGAATTATCCTAATGCTTCTCGCCTTGAAATTGTTAATGATCAGAAAAAAACAATGGGACTTATGATGTTCATTGTTGGTTTCTTAGGATTAACATTCTTAATGACATCTGGTTGTATTTTATATTTCAAACAAATGGATGAAAGTGCTGACGAAAAGCCTAATTATACAATTTTACGTAAACTAGGCTTCTCCCATAGTGATTTATTACGAGGAATCCGTTCGAAGCAACTCTTTAATTTCGGAATTCCATTAATAATTGGACTAGTGCATAGCTATTTCGCTGTCCAATCTGGTTGGTTCTTATTTGGTACTGAAGTTTATACACCGATGATCATTGTCATGGTTCTATATGCAGTTTTATATTCTGTTTTTGGTGTATTATCAGTTCTTTATTACAAGAAAATAATTAAAGAAGCACTTTGATATAAGAAAAGCTCTAGTATTTAACTAGAGCTTTTCTTTCGTGATAATTTGTCCAATTAGAATATAAGGTCAACCCTCTTACTGGTTGACCTTTTCATTTTATTGAACTGTTGTTTCATTATTTTGTGATAAATTCATCGACACTAGGTCTAATAATTTTTTCAATTCGCTTTCACCAAAAATTTCTTTGCCTTCCTTTAATGATGAAAGTGCACTTTCAATTAAAAATTTCCGAGGTGTTTTTGTATTAAATAGTTCAGTTTGTACAAAATCAAGTAACTCACTGTACTTTATTTGTTCCTCACATTGTATAAGAGCTTTTTTTAGCATACAAATATGTTCATTAAGCTTCTGTTGTATTCCTTCGTCGATATTTTTAGGCGGCAGCCACTTCTCAATAAATTCCGGTTTAAATAGCTGATCCCCAGATTTTGCAACTTCTTCGACAATATGGACAACACGATTCACACTAAATCGAACAACTTGTTCAATCGTGATTCCAAGATTTTCTGCAAGATCATAATACTTTAAATTATGATGTAAAATCCCTGTAAATAAAATTGCACTATCTAACAAGTAAGGCTTCTTTTCTTCACCGAATAATTCGATAAAACGACTATATACCCAATATAACAATCTGAAGTTGCCTTCTCTAATAAATTGTTTAACATCCAAATCATTCAAGAAAATGACTTCCTCGAAAAGTGATATTAACTTGTTGTCCCGATTTGTCTTCATTAGTAATTCAATTTGTTTAATAAAAATCTGAATATCTGACGGATTTTGGCCAATAAGCAGCTCATTTCGTTCCTGAGCGAGCTGTTTGTAAATCATGTTAAAAAGAGCGATTATTAAATCACTTTTAGACGAAAAATAATTATAAAACGTCCCTTTGGAAATTCCGCTATAGTCCAATATATCCTGTATAGATGTAGCTTGATATCCTTTTTCAACAAATAATTCATGGGCTATTTTTATGACATGTTGTTTCCTATCATTCATGTTATCACCTTTTATTCCCAGTAAATTGTAAATTTCTGCTTAGAGAACATAGTACATTATTTTCACTGTTTACACTAGTAAATACTCACCGAAAACATTAAAGATTTTTAATGTACTTAATAATTGCAACAACAGTATGAATGGTATATCATATACTTTTAAATGGAAATAAAGTTCAAAAAAATGAACTTAGAGTATAAAGGAGGGGAAAAACATGGAACACACTATTGAAAAATCTGTTCGCCCACCATACGGGATTCTTACAGTCCTAATGATTGCGGCCTTTATTGCTTTCTTAAATAATACTTTACTTAATATCGCATTGCCGTCTATTATGAAGGACTTAGATGTTGGGCCTTCAACAGTACAATGGCTTTCTACTGGATATATGTTAGTTAACGGAATTTTAATTCCGACTACAGCTTTTTTAATCCAAAAATATTCCGTAAGACACTTATTTATCGCAGCACTAATTTTATTTAATATAGGAACATTCACAGCTGGATTTGCACATATTTTCCCTTTATTATTAACAGGAAGAATGGTTCAGGCATCAGGATCTGCAATTTTAATGCCATTATTAATGAATGTTATGTTAACGAGCTTCCCTGTTGAAAAACGAGGAACTGCAATGGGCTTCTTTGGTTTAGTTATGATGGGTGCTCCTGCAATTGGCCCTACTTTATCGGGTTGGATTGTTGAACATTATGACTGGAGAATGCTTTTCCATTTTATCTCTCCAATTGCATTAGTTGTACTTGTTATTGGATTCTTCTTACTTAAAGATAAAAAAGCTAAATCAGATAGCAGAATTGATCTCCTTTCCGTTTTATTATCGAGTTTAGGATTTGGTGGATTATTATATGGATTTAGTTCAGCTGGAACAGATGGCTGGGATAGTCCAAAAGTATATGGCACTTTAATCGTAGGTTTAATTTCATTAATTTCATTTATTGTTCGTCAATTAAAGCTTGATAAACCAATGCTTAACTTTAAAATTTACCGCTATCCAATGTTTGCCTTATCTTCAGCGATTTCTATTGTCGTTACTATGGCAATGTTCTCTGCAATGATGCTATTACCGATTTATACGCAAACACTTCGTGGAATTAAACCTTTTGATGCTGGTTTAATGCTACTACCAGGTGCTTTATTAATGGCTATCATGTCACCAATCACTGGTAAGTTATTTGATAAAATTGGTGGAAGAATTCTTGCTATAACAGGATTAACGATTATGACTGTTACAACATATTTTTTAAGTAAATTAACGATGGATACCACATATACACATCTAATTGTTTTATACTCTTTACGTATGTTAGGTATGTCAATGGTAATGATGCCTGTTTCAACGAACGGCTTAAATCAATTACCTGCACGTTTTTATCCACACGGTACTGCTATGAATAATACATTACAGCAAGTATCTGGAGCTATTGGTACTGCATTATTAATTACAATTATGTCTAATCGAACTGAATCAAAAGGCAAAGAATTTGCTGCCGAAGCAATGAAACATCTTACAGGTAAACCTACACCTGAAATGTTAGCGCAAATCAAACAACAAGTTACTATGAAGGCAATGTTAGAAGGAATAAACTTCTCATTTTATGTGACCGTATTTATCGCACTTCTAGCATTAATTCTTGCTTTCTTTATCAAGCGAGCAACGCCTGCAGTAGAAGTTTCTGCAGCACAAACACAACCAACTTTAGAAAAAAAATTGGCTGAGAATTAATCTGATATTCTCGATTGTTTAAAGATATAAACAAAAAGTTCAACCAGTAGATGGTTGAACTTTTTTATTAATGTTTATAGGTAAAGTAGTCAAAATCTGCATGCAGATTTTGTCCAGTTGTATCTTGGCATTGCATACCAACAAATGCACCTGTAAAGAAGCCTCCACCTTGAATATAGTCATCTGATAGCTTATGTGAGTAAAACGTCACTGGTATATCTAGCCAGTTTTCTCCATCAAATGAATAAGAGTATTGGTAAAGATTCGTATTTACATTTACTCGAAGATACACGTACTCGACATGATCTGGTACTACAATTTCTTCACCTTGAAGAGGTTGAGAAAACGTAAAATTATCACATGCCACTAATTCTAGAATTCTTCCCCTATCTTCATTCCAAGTTATTTGACATGAAGTCCAATTCTGAGTGTTATAGTAATTTACTAAACCTGCCGATTGATGGAATGTAGTAGGATTAAATGCCATTTTTGTCTCTGCCATGAAATTAAAATGCTGCCACCTTCTTGCAACAAAGCTTTGAGTAAATTTTGACGTTAACGATTCCTTTCCGTATAATCGCAAATGTCCTTGACGATCTTTTAATGAAACAATTTCCTCAGTTAATGGAATTCTTAAATTTTGAAAGTGAGCATTTAGGGTATCTGAGTCAAAATCGTCTTTCTCAAGGTAATCTCTTTCCCACTTTACTTCTTCAATTTTTGGACCTTCTATTTCTAGTGAAGGATTATTTCCTCCTACCACAAATGGCCAATCGTTTTTCCATTCAAGTCTTTGAATAGCCGTTTCTCTTCCAAGTGGACAAAAGCCTCTAGGGTCTAATAATGGTTGCCCTTCTCTTGGTAAAGGTCTTCCTGTTAAATGAACAAGGAACCATTCATTTGTATGTGTATGGACAATGGATGCATGCCCCGCTTTTTGAAGTGGAATTCTCGGTGTGTGAAATGAAGAAATCAACGGATTTTCTGGATGTACTTCATACGGACCTCTCAATTGTTTTGAACGAGAAATTGTGGCCTGGTGATCATATTTGGTTCCACCTTCAGCAGTCAATAAGTAGTAGTAATCATTTATTTTATATAGATGTGGAGCCTCAGTTAGTTTAATATCTGTTCCTTTAAAGATTACTTCTGTCTTCCCTACAAGCTTTCGTTCTTGGGCGCTGTATTCCTGTAACGCAATTCCATAAAAATTATGATGATTTACACGATGATCCCATACCATTTGAACAAGATACTTTTTCCCATCCTCATCATGAAATAATGAAGGATCGAAGCCAGTACTGTTTAGATAAATAGGGTCTGACCATTCACCATCAATTGTTTCACATGTTGCAAGGTAATTATGGCAATCCTTCCACTGACCTTCAACTACTTTTACATCCGTGTAGATTAACCAGAACTGTCCATCATGGTAAGATAATGCTGGAGCCCATATACCACCTGAATCTGGATTACCCATCATGTTCAATTGACTTAAACGATTTAATGGTCTAGATGTTAAACGCCAATTTTTTAAATCCTTGGAATGATAAATACCAACTCCAGGAAACCATTCAAAAGTTGAAACCGCTATATAATAATCTTCCCCTACTCGACAAATACTTGGATCCGGATTGAATCCTGGTAAAATTGGATTGCTAATTGTAGCCATTTTACACTCCTCCAGTTTATGTATTTAGATCTTAAAAAAACGTACTTTTTTGCAAGATTAATTTACCTTCTAAATTCAGACAACTGACTATTTAGTTCCTTCGTCTGTGTGTACACCTGTTTATATATTTCAAAAAGCTTTTTATATTTTTCTACATTTTCTTTTATTGGCTTAAATGCTTTAACTGGCTTGATGAATTTCTCTCCACAAGCTTCTAGTGTTCCAAACCAACCACTTCCGTAAGCTGCTAACATTGAAGCTCCCATACCAGGACCCTGTTCGCTTGAAAGCTTAATAATGTCTGCATTGAAAATATCAGCTTGCATTTGAAGCCAAACAGGATTTTTTGCTCCTCCACCAATCGAAATAATCGAATTAATCTTTTTGCCATTTTGTCGGAAGATTTCAATTGATTCATTTAATGAAAATGTTATTCCTTCCATAACAGCTCGTGCAAAATCACTTCTTTTGTGAGCTGCGTCCATTCCAATAAAACTACCTCTGATCGTCGAATCTGCGTGAGGAGTTCTTTCACCTACTAAGTAAGGCGTAAATATCAAACCATTTGAACCAACTGAAACCTGCTCAACGTCCTTTAATAACTGTTCAAATTTTTCATTTTCAGCAAATGTATCTTTAAACCAACTTAAAGAATATCCTGCTGCAAGAGTCACACCCATAGAGTAAAATGCATCTTTTTTACCATGATTAAAATAGTGGACTTTTCCCTTAAAATCCTGATTACCATGTTCTTCGTATGATAGCACTACACCAGAAGTACCGATGCTACATAGCGTATACCCTTCTGATAAAATACCTGAGCCAATTGCTCCACACGCGTTATCCGCACCACCTGCGAACACCTTAAGTTCTTGACTAAGACCGGTCATTTTAACAATTTCAGCTGTAATAGTCCCAACACATTCGTGAGATTCAACTAAAGGCGGACAAAGTTCCAATCGGATAGTAAACTTTTCGCAAATTTCCTCACTCCACTGCTTTTCTTTTACATTTAAAAGTAAGGTTCCTGCTGCATCTGAGTACTCGCTTTGGACCTTTCCTGTCAGACGAAAGCGAAGATAATCTTTTGGTAGTAAGAATACAGATGCTTTTGCAAATATTTCAGGTTCAAATTCCTTCACCCACAAAAGCTTTGGTAAAGTAAATCCTTCAAGTGCTGGATTTTTAGTTATTTCAAGTAATTGATTTTTGCCTACTTTTTCATAGATTTCTTCACATTGCATTGTTGTTCTAGTATCATTCCATAGGATTGCATTTCGAAGAATATTATTTTCTTTATCCAGTAATACTAGGCCATGCATTTGACCAGAGAAGCTTATTCCTTCAATATCAGTCACATCTCCATCAAATCCGCTAACTAATTCAGCAAGGCCATCAATTGTTTTTTCTACCCATTCTTCAGGATTTTGCTCACTGTATCCAGATTTTTCTTGAATAAGAGGATAAGAACGGGATATCTCATTACATACTTCCCCACTCTTATTTACTAATAAAATTTTTACTGCACTAGTTCCTAAATCAACACCAATTACATATTTCATCAAATCATCCTTTTGTTGTTTTTGAAGGCACAGATGAGAAAAATGTGCTGGAACCACT
Organism: Bacillus sp. EAC; assembly: GCF_002156875.1. GTDB lineage: Bacteria > Bacillota > Bacilli > Bacillales > Bacillaceae_G > Gottfriedia. The sequence goes on from NZ_NCSY01000003.1 coordinate 205,544, forward strand.
CACTTTCCCAGCACACATTTTTATATAAGACTTGTCTTTTATTTATACAGTCGCGAATTCAGCAATTGCTTCTAATAAATATTGGTTTAATATTGACTTTAAACGCTCTTCTCTACCAGATTTATTTTGAATGTCACCTAAACCTAGTGCATAGGCTTCAAGACTATGGAAATTTGCTTTATTCTCAACAATTTCTTTACCGATACCAAAAGTAAAGCTGTTATAGCGATCTTCAATAAAGCTTTCAAACACTTTATCTTCAATTAGTTTATTTGCCACTAAAGTTCCAATTGCAAAACTATCCATTCCTGCAATGTGTGCATGGAACAAGTCTTCTACGTCAAATGACCCTCTTCTTACTTTTGCATCAAAGTTTAATCCGCCTTTGCCTAGTCCGCCATTTTTTAAGATTTCATACATAGCTAGTGTTGTAGAGTAAAGATCTGTAGGGAATTCATCAGTATCCCAACCAATTAACTTATCACCTTGGTTTGCATCGACAGATCCAAGCATTCCGTTAATACGTGCAACACGTAATTCATGTTCGAAAGTATGACCAGCCAGCGTTGCATGGTTAGCCTCAATATTAAATTTAAAGTTTTTCTCTAAGCCATTAGTTTGTAAAAATGCCAATCCAGTTGCTACATCGAAGTCATATTGATGTTTAGTTGGTTCTTTTGGTTTTGGCTCAATTAAGAATTGTCCATCGAATCCTATTTCTTTTGCATAGTCAACCGCCATATGGAAGAAACGTGCTAAATTGTCTTGTTCAAGCTTCATATCCGTATTCATTAATGTATCGTAACCCTCACGTCCACCCCAGAATACATAGTTTATTGCACCAAGCTCTTTTGCTATTTCCAATCCTTTTTTCACTTTTGCTGCAGAATATGCGAATACATCAGCATTATTTGAAGTAGCTGCTCCGTGAACATAGCGAGGATGTGTAAACATATTAGCTGTATTCCAAAGCAATTTTGTTTTACTCGTTTTCATAGTTTCCTTAATCATGTCAACGATTATATCGAGGTCTCTGTATGTCTCACTCAATGTGTTACCTTCTGGAGCAACATCTGAATCATGAAAACAAAAGAATGGTACGTCTAATTTTTCATAAAACTCAAAAGATGCCTCTACTCGAGCTTTAGCAAGGTCCATGCCTGTTAGATGATTCCATGGGCGTTGCATTGTTCCTGCACCAAATGGATCGGATCCATCCGCAGTAAATGTATGCCAGTATGCAACTGAAAATCGTAATAAGTCTTCCATTTTTTGTCCATTAACAAGTCTTTGTGGATCATAATATTTAAAAGAAAAGGCATTTTTTGATTTTGGACCTTCAAATTTAACTTTGTTAATATTAGTAAAATAACTCATGTTTATTTCCTCCTAAAATATAAGTTTTGGACTCTATTTTTTTCATGAAACAACAATCCATGTTCGTAAAACATTTGTGTCACCTGGTTCAATTCCTTTGAACCCTGATAATTCGACAGGCACATCTAAGTTAGGAGCATTTGTCACCCAAGTATACGGTTCAGGACAGAGAAAACCACTCTTTCCATCTTTGTTATAAACAACCCAATGCTTAAAATTGGAGTCGACCGTATAATTAATTTCAACTCCAGTCGAACCATTTCGTATTTGTGCGGTATGCAAGCCTTGATTGTCTATATTAGAAAGAAATACATCGTCTAGCTCCAAACCAACTAAGCTCATCCCTTCATTTAAATCTTGACGATATGGGATTTCTTCAAGTTCTCCCGTTGGTAAAAGTCTTTCATTAAGCTTCCAGCGTTTGTCAGCCGGTAGCTTGAACAATGATTTCTCTTCAGGGAATAAAAAGCTAGTATGGTACCCAAAGCCAAATGGTAAAACTTCATTACTTTTATTTATAATTTCAGCCTTTTTTGAGAGTGTGTTATCGTTCAACAAATAACTCATTCTTATCATAAAATGATGCTGAAACTGATTCATTACTTCTATGTGTTTACTCGAATCAAACTCTGTGATTATCGTAACTATTTGTTCGTTTATATCAACAACAGAGACGTCCCAATTTCTTGTATGAACAAATCCATGAATGTGATTTTGTTTATCCAACTCATTAATATCGAATTGATACGTTCTATTATCAAAGTTAAATGTTCCTTGATCAATTCGATTTGGTGGAAATAAGATTGGCGTACCAAATAGGACCGGTTTATCCCAAAATTCCTCCTTGGAGGCTGGAACTCTTAATAACTCAGTATTTGTCTGTTTCTCAACTATGGAGATCAAATTTGAACCCCATCCAGGAATAATAATAATCTCCAAATATTCGTTACCGGCTTTGATTGCAGGCTCTTCTAAAAAAGAGATCTCCTCCACATAATTATTCATCGAAATTCCTCTCTTTAAATAAGTTCATATTTCTTAGACCTTATTTACATTACTTTGTCTTGATTCAATTCGATTAAAACTATATATTCCGCAAAACATTAGAACCCAAGCAACTGATACGATACTAAAGAAAGGCGTTAAACCTGGCTGATATAAAAGTAAAAACAGAATTGCTGCTACACTAATTAACATTAGTAACGTCATATGAAAATGGTAGATACTTAAAAAGAAAGCATTTTTTAGATATTCGATCAACTTAAATTCGTAATGGACATAGACCGGGAAAATATAAAGTAATACCATGAGATAAACAGCAGAAATGATCAGTAACGGTACCTGCAATACTAACTGAAAAGCACCTTCGAGAGTTTGTATGAAAAAAGCATCAAATACTAAAAAAGTTCCGCATGAAATCAAGATTAAACCAAGTCTATTAGAATTTTTGAATTCATTCAGATATACACTGAGAAATGTTTGCCAAATTGGAAAATCGGTTTCTTTCTGTATCCATTTTCGAACAATTGTAAAAAGGGCGACTGTAGCTGGGAAAATTCCGAAAATGATTAAACCTGCTATTGAAAAAAGGAACCATAATAGATTTACATATGCAAACCTCATTATCCATTCACATACAGTAAACAACTTCCCCATTGTTTTTCCAATAAGCATTAAACCATCTCCCTTAACTGAATCATAATAGCGTTATCCGTTACCACTAGCCTTTTACGGAACCGGATGCAATTCCTTCAACAATTCGATTACTTAAAATTAAGAACGCGATCAGGATAGGCAATATGCTAATAACAAGTGTTGCGCCGATTGCCCCCCAATCTGTTGTATATTGGCCAATAAAGTTTTGAATTCCAACTGTAAGTGTTTTAAATTTATCTGAACTAATGAACGTATTAACAAAGACAAATTCATTCCAGTTGTAAATCATGTTTATAATCGCTGCCGTGGCAATGACCGGTGATGTCATCGGCAAGGTTATCTTAAAGAAAATGTGATTAATTGATGCTCCATCCATAATAGCCGCTTCTTCCACTTCACGAGGAAGTGCCTCATAAAAACCTATTAGAATCATAATCGTGATTGGCAAATTAAAAGCAGTGTAAGCTAAAATAACCGAAAGAGGATTATCAATTAAGTTAATTTTTGTAAAGGTACTGAATAATGGAATTAGTGTCGAATGGACTGGAATCATTAAACCTACCATGAATAATCCCAATACAAGCTTACTCGCTTTCCAATTCATTCTTGTGATTGCAAAAGTCACCATACTTGCCAATATAACTGTCAAAATTACTGCAACAATGGTATATGTCACACTATTAAAGAAGTACTGGCTTATGTTACCTTCTGTCCAAACCTTTGTATAATTCTCCCATTTTGGGCTTTCTGGTAATGAAAAAGGAGACATATTGAATACTTCTTGGTTATTTTTTAGTGAAAAAAGAAACAGCCAGATAATCGGAAAAATTTGAAAAACTGCTACAATTATAAGGAAAAGATACATGAGTCCGTAAGCGCTTCGGCTAAGGAAACTATTCGTATTTTGACTAGGTTTCTTTTCGTTAAGAATATATCGAGATTCAGTAGCTCTTGCCGTATCCACTTAAATTTCCCCTTTCCTTTTAATAAATGTCATCATTTGATTCTGTAAGCTTACGAATAATCCAAGTAACAACTAGACAGATCACCAATAAGAAAAAACCAATTGCACTTGCGTAGCCAAAGTCAAAGCCTTTAAATGCTTTTTGGTACATATATGAAGCCATTACTTCACTTGCACCATTCGGACCCCCGCCGGTCATGACATAAATTAAATCAAAGTATTTAAGTGATCCAACAACAGCGAGTACAATCGTTACTTTTACTACATTCATTATTAATGGTAATTTTATTCTCAGTGCAATTTGTAAAGGTGTTGCCCCATCAATTCTGGCAGCTTCTATTAGTGAATCTGGGATGTTTTTAAGGGCCGCATAATAAATAAGGATATAAAAACCGGCATATTGCCAAATAATTGGAATGATTATCGCGTATAAAGCTAAATTTGTTTCGGCTAACCAAGCTGGCGGGTTTTCAATCCCTATTGATATAAGAAGACTATTTAATATCCCATTCGTTGGATGATAAATTTTTAGCCATAACTGCGCGATTGCAACTGATGCAAGTAACATTGGAATGAGATAAATTTTTCTCAGCAAGTCTGCACCCTTAATTTTTCCGGCAAGTATAAATGAGATGAACAAATAGCCAATTAAACTAACTGCCGAAAATACTGCTAATAAAAAGGAGTGGAGGGCACTTTTCCAAAATAGAGGATCGTGTATTAAGTGGGAATAATTCTGTAAACCAATGAATTCCTTTTCCCCGATGCCATTCCATTTCATCAAGCCAAAATATCCCGTTTGTATTATTGGAACGTAAATCAAAGCAAGGATTAGAAAAAGAGCTGGTGCAATATAGAAGGCGATAATTTTTTTATTTGACATAAATTTATTCATTTCGATTCAACTCCTTCCCTCGTTTTGAAAAAAAAGGACATACCCGAAGTAAAGAAATATGTCCTTTTAATTTTTACAGTAGTTATTTATCTTCAGCCTTCAATGCTTCCTCGTGCTGTTTAGCGAAATCTTTTGGCTTGACTTCGTTTCCAAATAAAGACTGAATTAAATTTAAGTGCGTTTCTGCTACTGAAGCACTCATTTGAACATCAGCAAATAGAGTTAAGCTACTAGCATTATTTAGCTCATTTAGTACATCAATATAAAGTGGTGGTAAATTAACTTTTGAAGTGTCCACTTTTGTTGCTGGAATAACACCAGCTTTTTCGACAGATTGCTCTCCCCATTTTTCAACGAAGAATTTAACAAAATCTTTTGCTTCTGGTTTTACTTTTGAATTCTCAGATACGAATAATCCAACTCCAGGTCCGCCAACCCAACTATTTTCATTCCCTTTTCCGCCTTCGTAAGTAGGGAATTTAAAGAAGCCTACATTGTCACGGAAATCTTTTGAAATTTCTTCATTTGTTGTAAAGTTTGGAAGCTCCCATGATCCCATTAGATACATAGCTGCATTACCATTTAAGAATTCTGATTTTCCTTCATCGTTAGATAACCCATTAAATCCTTTATTAAATCCATTTTCCTTCACAAGGTTTTGAACCTCTTCAGCTGCTTTAACTAGTGCAGGATCCTCAAAAGAACCTGTACGATTAATTGCTTTATTTAAAACATCTGAACCACCGATTCTGTCAGCTAAGTACATATACCATAATGAACCAGTCCAACGATCCTTGTTTCCTAAAGCAATTGGTGCAACTCCATTTTTAGCCAGCGTTTTTACAACATTTTGAAATTCACTATACGTTTTTGGTACTTCAAGATTATATTTATCAAAAATTGATTTATTGTAGTAAATTGGAGCAATGTTCAATTCTAGTGGTAATCCATATGTTTTACCGTCTATAGCGTAGGCTTCTGTTGTTCCACTTACAAATGTGTCCTTTAGACCATCATTTAACACATCATCTAAATCTGCAAAAAGTCCGCCTTTTACAAAGGGAGACATATATCCAGCTGCCCATGTAAAGCCAACATCAGGGAGTTCGTTAGAAGAAGAAAGAACTTTAATTTTGTTCTTGTATTGCTCATTTTCAAGAACCTCTACCTCAATTTTTACATCCTTGTGTTCTGATTCGTATTGCTTAATAATGTCAGTTACAATTAAGTTTTGTTGCTTAGAACTTCCTGCTGGCCAAAGGTGCATAAATTTAACCACTTTCTTGGAACCGCTTTCAGTTCCGGCCTTATCAGAACTTCCACAGCCAGTTAAAGCAGCCATCAGTACAAGAACAAGTGCTAGCATTAATAAATACGCTCTTTTAAACATGTCAAACCCCCATTATTTGAATTTTCAATACAATTAAATTCTAGCATTAATAAAAAACCGCGGTAAGGTAACCGCGATTGGGGAAAATTCCATTATTTTTGGATTAGTGTTTCATCAAGCTCTGATGTTTTTCTAAATTTACTAGGAGTAATACCCTCGTAATTTTTAAAGATTTTAATAAAATATTTTGCTGTTTGATATCCCACTTCTTGGGCAATTTCCTCGATTTGTAAATCTGTTGTTAATAATCTATTTTTAGCAATTTGCAGTCTTTTTCTAGTTAAATATTCACTAAAATTTAATCCAATTTGCTCTTTAAATAACACACTAAAATAGCTTGCATTTAAATGGACTGCATCTGCAACTTCTTTTAAAGAAATCTGACTGCCAAGATTTTGATTAATAAATTTTTTTGCTTCTTTGATTGGATTTGATTGACTAAGTTTACTGTCTATTTTAAGTAACGTTTGATCGGTGACCTTTTCCATATACTCTATACGTTCAATATTTGCTTCCTTTTCTAAAGCTTGCTCAACGGCTTCAATTAGCTTTTGTTTGCTTACTGGTTTTAAGAGATAATTTACGACACCTAGGCGAATGGCTTCCCTAGCATATTCAAAATCCGGGTGTCCTGAAATAATGATGGAAACGAATTTATGTCCCTTACTCTTAAGCTTTTCTAAGAGCTTCAGGCCGTCCATTTCAGGCATACAAATATCAGTAATTAATAAATGGACTTTTGTTTTACTGATTTTCTCGAATGTCTCTTGACCATTTGCAGCACTAAGGATTTCAAATTTACCATTAGACCATTTTTCTAATGTGTTTTTTAGCCCTTGTCTCGTTATTTGCTCATCATCAACAATAAGAATCGTCTTTGTATCCTCCATTTTTACTCTCCACCTTTGTCTGGAATATCAAATATAACCATCGTTCCTTTTCCGAGTTCACTTTTTAATCGCAGTCCCTTTAAGTCTAATTCATTGTAATAGAGCTTTATTCTCTTATTTACATTAGTAAGAGCCATTCCCATACCTTTAAAAGAAGATACATTATCATTTTGAATTGCTAGATTAAGTGTTTTTAATGTTTCTAGTTCAATACCTGGTCCATTATCCTCGACAGTAACTTGAATGCTTGAGGAATTTTTTATCTTTTGTATTTTTACTTGAATAGTACCTTGTTCTCTACTATTTTCAATGCCATGCATTATTGCATTTTCTACTAATGGTTGAATAATTAATTTAGGAATTTTTACAGATAAAAGTTCAGAAGGTGCTATTATTTCCCACTCTAATCGGTCTCCAAGTCTCATTTTCATTATTTGTAAATAACGTTCTATTTGTTCTAATGCAGCTTGAATTGTCACCCACTCACCGCTTTTTTCATTCCCAATCGTATATCGGAATAACCCCGACATTGCTATAACAATTTCTGCAAGCTCTTCTTCTCCTTTTTCATCCAATGACCAATATAAAGCATTTAACGTATTATAGAGAAAATGCGGATCAATCTGGGCTTGGAGTGCTTTTAGTTCTGTCTGACTACGAAGTAACTCTTTTTCATAAACAACTTGAATTAGATGGTTTGTATTCTCTACCATTTGATTGTAGGTTCTATTTAACTCAACGATTTCCAATGAAGAAGCACTTTCCGAATTGATCTTTAATTCATCCATTTTTGCATTCTTCATCGTATTTGTTAGTTTTTTAATTGGTCTAGTAATCATAGTTGCTAGAATAATAGAGGATATTAAAAAAATGAAAAAACCTATTGCTCCGGAATAAAGTGTAGCATTCCGAACAGTCGATACCCGCTCCTTAAGAAAGCTTGTCGGCTTTAATATCACAAGTGTCCAGCCTGTTTTTAACGATGACTGTTTAACAATCATGTATTCTTTTTTATTTACTTTTATTGTTTGAAATCCTTCTTGCAAAAAGTATTGAATATTAATTCCATAATTATCTGTTATTGGAGCTAAATCCCTGTCAAGAAGCATCATATAATCCTTTTCCCCAGGATTTAACGTACTCTCTTCTAAATGAAAATAGCTATTTATTATTTTTACAACCAAATAGCCACCATTTGAATACCAACGATCCATTAAGCTAACCCTTCTTATCGCATAAGAATAATTGCTATTCTTTGGATCTTTCCCTACCCATACCAATCTACCCTTTTCGCTTTCTGCTTTTTTTACCCACTTATCATCAATCACACTAGATAATTTCTTTTCTCCAAATGGGTACATTCTTTTTCCTTCTTTTGAGTATAGTTCAAAAGAATAAATACCATCAGAATACGCATGTAAGTTATTAATCACCCTAATTAGTGATTGCCTTTTCGCAAAATCAATACTTTCTCCATTTTGCAAATCTAGCAAAGTTTGTTGAACAGTTCCATTCGTAACCAATTGATTAGATAGTGTGTCAATCTGTTTATAAAGCGTTTCCATTCTTCCGTTAGCTTCTATCGCCGTTTGTTTGATTTGCTTCTCCGTTGTTTCAGTCATCAACTTCCCAACTTGGTTATTTACCATTATTGAAACAATTGTTAAAACTATAATCATAACAATCAAGAAAATAGATAGGATTTGATTTCGTAAAGTGTTTAAGTTTTTCAACCGCATTTTGATGTTAACGATCATAATCACCTATTTCATAGTAAAATGATGTAAGTTCTTTTTTTAATTTTAATCATACTATACTTATCATCAAGCTCAACAAAAAAAATTTTCTTTGATTTAGCTACTAGATTTATACTTACTTTGTAAATGTACTTAAATGTCATAAGAATAACAGGTTCCATCTATTTAACCTACTGAACCTGAAACGTCATAGACAACATAATTTCTAATGGGGTGTACTTATTGAAAATTGGAATCATCGGCTTAGGCGATATCGCTAAAAAAGCTTACTTACCTGTCCTGTCTGAAAAAGAAGATATAGAATTAGTTCTATGTACAAGAAATAACTTAGTACTAAATGAACTATCAAAAAAGTACCGAATTGAGGAAAAGGCCCAAACAGTAGAAGAATTAATAACGAAGAATATCGATGCCGCGTTTATTAGTACTGCGACGGAAGCGCACTTCGAAACTGCAGAAAAGTTACTTAAAAGCGGAATAAGTGTTTACATTGATAAGCCAATCTCTATGAATTTACATGAAACTGAGAAAATCGTGAATTTAGCAAAAGAAACTGGCAAAATTGCTATGGTTGGATTTAATAGAAGATTTATCCCTCGTGTTAAAGAGCTAAAGGATCAAGGTAAAGCCACATTAATAATCATGCAAAAAAATAGATATGCTTCCCCAGATTTTGTAAGAAGATTTGTTGTTGAGGATTTTATTCACGTTGTAGATACTCTTCGATTCTTAATGAATACAGAAGTGATGGATTTAAAGGTAGAATTCCTTAAAAATGAAGACAAACTTGATCATTTAGTTATTCAACTTATTGGAGAAGGATGCACCGCAATTGGAATAATGAACAGAAATAGTGGAGTTACCGAGGAAGTAATTGAATATATGACTGCGCAAAATAAGTATGTTGTAAATGCGCTTGTAGAAACAACCCGTTACCATGATAAAGAAATCAATCTAATTAAATTCGGAGATTGGGAACCAACCTTGTACAAACGCGGATTTTATCAATTAATAGATCACTTTATTGAATGCGTTAGATTTAATAAGAATCCAGCCCTTCCATTGAGGATTCATTACTTACCCATGAAATTTGTGAAAGAATCGTTAAATTTATTGATTCTAAAGCTTGAGACCATTAATTATTTTCTGGCATCTTCTCAAACCACTTTTAATAAAAGTGGTTTTTTGTAACCTTAATGCCATTTTTCATATAAGTTCCAGGATACTCGCTTTCTTGAGCTAGGCAATCAGCCTTATTCAGACATCCCACCTGTCCTTTTCACCCACAGGAGTAATTGCATACGCTCCACTACATTCTTACTTAGCAAATTCCCATCAAAAAACGCTCTTCATATTGCTCCCCATTTAAAGTTGGTTTTATGACTGAAAAACAAAATCGGTATAATACAAAATTTATATTCAGTTTACATTTTCCAAGCATTACCGAAAAATTAATATGTTATTTTTAATCTATTGTAAATACTATTTCTTAAGTCGTTGCTTCGTGGTATTCGCTTACACTAATGGTTCGTGATTTTCATACTTTGAAGCTTATTAAATGCTTTATTGGAGGTTGTTAGATCTGAAATCTCATAAGGATTAAGAGCATAACGTCACTAACAATTAGGGGTACATCATGAACGTATTTTTTCAACCTTTAAAAAAATTTACATTATTAGAATTAAGCATATTATTATGTTTTCTCTTACCTCCAGTAGGTATTTTAATTTTACTTATTATTGGTCTCTATACGATCTATACACAGTGGATTATAAAGAAACGTTTCACTTTTACTCTGTTTTCTTATTTTTTCCTATCCCTTTTTATCGCTACAGTTGGGGCAACCATATCATTGAAGGAAATATCTTATATAGGCATTAGTGTGATGATTCTAGGTTATTGGGGATTGTATAGTAGAATATTGGAAACTGAAAAAAATCAATTATTTAAACATTATCGGATGATTATCATTTTTGGAGGATGTTATAGCTGTGTTATAGGATGGATTTCGAAATTGATTACTTTCCCTTTAGTACTCAGTTATTTAACAGGCACTGTGCTCTTTGGTGAAGACACACGAAAAGATTATGACCGTCTGATTGGCTGTGAATATAATCCAAACTTTACAGTGTATATTCTTTTAATCGCAACTTCATTTCTTTTTGCTAATCTCCTGACAAATTTGCGGAACAAACAATTTGTTAAATCCATGTGGCAGATATCGTTAATTCTTGTGCTTAGTTTTGGCGTGATTCAAACGGGATCTAGGGCAGGCTTTGCGTCAATGGTTTTGATTTATTTTTTATTTATCTATCGATTAAATCGAGACGTATTCTTTATTAGTACAATAATTGGCATATCATTGTCTAAGTGGTTACTTCATGTCATGCCTAGATCTGAGTCGGTCATTCAAGCAAGTGAAATTAGACAAGAGATTTGGAAAAAAGCGATTAGTATATGGCAGGATCATCCTTTCTTCGGTGTGACTCCAATTGGATTCGGTCAAGAATATTTGCAGCATTATAATGAATACGTACCTCATGCTCATAATGTGTTTATTGGAATATTTGTTGAGTATGGGACACTTGGTGGATTAGCCTTTTTATGTGTCATAATTATAAATCTTGTTAAGTTTATCCAATTATTTTTTTCCATACGAAATAAAAAAAGTTTATTAAACAATTACTTGCTTAGCTTACCTATAATTCTTCTTACTGGAGTGTTTGATGAACCTTTATTTTCGCCTCAAATAGGATTTCTAACGGTTATTCTATTAGCTTGTTGGGACAAATATACGAAACGAATCCATCTAGCAGAGTTTCCGTCATTATCAAGGATTAATCATTGGATTTATCTACATGTACTAGCCCCGAAGGATCAGTCGTAATAAAAACTTTGTTGCTATTCAAAGGAGGAGAGATCGATTTCTTCTCCAGGATGCTTTTTCTATGTGATCGGTGAACCTCCTCGCCACAATCTATTGTTAAGTTGTCTCATCTATCCTACTTGAGAGAAAATCAATAAAGAAGAGGAAGCAAAGCGCTGTTTAACATGCTTTACTTCCTCATTTTTTATGATTGCGTTTTAATTGTTACAGTGATCATTACATATAATTTTTATATTGTGTTGAATAAACGAGTAACTTTAAATCTCGACTATGTTCTTCTCATATAGGCGCTTACTGTTAAAGGCGCAAAGATCGCTACAATGATAGCGGCTCCGATTAGAGAGATGGATAAATCCCAACCTACCGTTCCAGAGTTAGTCAAGTTTCTGACAGCAGTCACAAGGTGCGAAATCGGATTGAGTTTAACAAACCATTGAAGCCAGTTAGGCATTGTATCAACCGGTACGAAAGCATTTGAGAGAAACGTAAGTGGGAATAGCACGAGCATTGATATTCCTTGTACGCTTGAAGCAGTACGTGCAATTACACCAAAGAAAGCAAATATCCAGCTAATTGCCCACGAGCATACAATTACTATAAGCCCGGCTAATATAACATTACCAAGTCCTCCATCAGGTCGGTAACCCATGATATATCCCATTGAGAACGTGAGTACAGTCGCAATTGTATAACGGATCGTATCTGCCAACAATGCTCCCGCTAGCGGTGCAATTCGTGCGATTGGTAGTGACTTGAAGCGGTCAAATACTCCCTTATCCATGTCCTCCCGCAGTTGAACCCCTGTAACAATTGAAGTCGTTATTACGGTCTGTACAAGTATCCCAGGAATGATGACAGGCAAGTAACTCTTCACATCTCCAGAAATAGCTCCACCAAAAATATAGGTAAACATCAACGTGAAGATGATTGGTTGTAGCGTGACATCAAACAATTGCTCCGGAGTGCGTTTTATTTTCAGTAAACCCCGATAGGCCATCGTAAAAGAATTTCTTAATGATTGACGAAAACTTGTTTTGTTTTTTAGTTGGCGATGTGCAGTCGGTTTAATTGAAGCGTGGCTCATACACTTACCTCCCCTTTTTCATCTGATCTTACAGCTTCTTTTGAGGTGTCAGCATTTATATCGTTGCCTGTAATCGTTAGAAACACTTCGTCCAGAGTCGGCTTCTGCACACTCATTTCAGCTAAATGAATCCCTGCATCACGAAGAGCAATAAGCAGGTCCGTTACTCTGTCAGCATCCGCCATTGGCGCGGTAATCTTTCCTTCTTCCACTGACACTTTTGACTGGACCTTAAGTACTTGTTCAACAGTCCTACGGGCGTTTTCGATTTCCTTTAGATTTTCGATTTTCAGATGTAATGATGAGCTACCGACTGATGCTTTTAGCTCATCCACAGTGCCTTCTGCGACAACTCGGCCGTGATCAATTACAGCAATTCGATCAGCCAGTTCATCTGCTTCTTGTAAATATTGTGTTGTTAGTAATACAGTGGACCCACTATTTACCAATCGGCGAATGGTATCCCACATTTGATTTCTCGTGCGTGGATCTAATCCAGTAGTTGGTTCATCCAAGAAGATAAGTGGCGGCTGGGCAATCAGACTTGCAGCTAAATCAAGCCTACGACGCATCCCTCCAGAGAAATTTTTCAATGGACGCTTCGCTGCTTCAGTTAAACCAAATTCCTCCAATAGCTCGGCTGCCTTTTTTCTTGCTTCAGCACGTCCTAATCCTAGCAGCCTTGAGAAAATGATAAGATTTTCAGTAGCACTTAGTGACTCATCAACGGATGCATACTGACCTGTTACTCCAATTAATTGACGCACAATTTGTGCTTCCTTTACTACATCATGCCCGAAAATGCGTGCGAAACCTGCATCTGCGCGTAGTAAAGTTGCTAGCATTCTAATTGTAGTTGTTTTTCCCGCACCATTTGGTCCAAGTACACCGTAGATCGAACCCGCTCGTACATTTAGATCTACTCCATCAACTGCACGATTATCGCCAAAAGTTTTAACTAGGCCGCGAGCTTCTACAGCCCAATCACCATTCTCTGGCGTAATTATTTTTTTGTTTAAATATTCCACATATTTTCCTCCTCTACAACTTATTACAAGGTAAATATATCTATAATATATGAAATAAGTATGAACAAAAAAGAACCTCTAATTATCAATTTACGATCACTCGATTACTGATAACAAGGGTTCAGTTTCTAGAAGGCGGCACTTCAATTCAGCTTTTAAATGTCCCATTAATATTAGGTTCTCTTGAAAGCTTAATCTAAAAAATATTCAATTTTAAGTACTTTTATGGAGAAAGATTATACTTCTTTACAATCAATTACCTATCTTTTCAATTTATTCTAGCTTTAAATTTTTAAATTCAATTCTATATAAATCACGTCGTCGATCGCGTAATTGTCGTACTGAACCCGTATTACGAGAACGCCTTAATTTCTCAAGATCCACGTCACCGACAACCACAGTGTCGACATTAGCATCACATTCACCAACAATCCCATCTCTCGCAAACCCAAAATCTGAAGGTGAGAAAATTCCAGACTGCGCATACTGAATATCCATGTTTTCTACATGTGTTAAGTTACCTACTGTTCCAGCAATACATGTATATACTTGATTTTCTATTGCGCGTGCTTGAGCACAGTAACGTACACGTAGGTACCCTTGGCGATCATCCGTACAAAATGGGACAAAAATAATGTTCGCACCTTTATCTACGGCAATACGCGCAAGTTCTGGAAATTCGATGTCGTAACAAATTTGGATAGCAATTTTACCACAGTCCGTATCAAACACATGAATTTCGTTCCCCTCGGCAATTCCCCACCACTTTCGTTCGTTAGGCGTTGCGTGAATCTTTGATTGTTTCTCAATCGTTCCATCACGTCTAAATAGATACGCTACATTATATATATTTCCATCCTCTTCTACAAAATGAGATCCTCCTACAATATTGACGTTGTATCGTACGGCAAGTTCAGTAAACAGTTCGATGTATTGTTCAGTATAGGTTGCAAGTCTACGAACAGCCTGATCTGGTCGTTTTTCTTCGAGAAAAGACATCAATTGGGTCGTAAATAACTCTGGGAACACAGCAAAATCCGAACCGAAATCCGCCGCGACATCGACATAGTATTCTATTTGACGAGTGAAATCTGTGAACGAATCAATTTTTTTCATCATATATTGGATTGCACAAATTCTCACTGGAAATGATGCACGATAGACGCGACGGGACTTAGGAAGATAGTCGATATTGTTCCATTCCATCAAGGTTGCAAATGAATCTGATGCCTTGTCGTCTGGAAGGTAACGTGTGTTGATACGCTTAATTGTAAACCCTTCAAGGAGCTGGAAGGATAATACCGGATCATAGATGCTATGTTTCTCAACTGCTGCCACATACTCACGGGGCGTCATTTCATCTTTGTGCTCATGGTAATTCGGAATACGTCCACCTATGATGATGCTCTGGAGATTTAATTGACGTGCTAGTTCCTTACGCGCCTCATAAAGACGGTGCCCAATTTTCATACGACGATATTCTGGGTCAACCATGACTTCAATTCCATATAAGTTAAATCCATTAGGATCATGATTAGTAATATAGCCGTTGTCTGTGATCACGTTCCAAGTATGCTGATCATCATATTCATCAAAATCGACCAAAAGACTCGAACAAGAACCAACAATTTTATCCTCATATTCTACACAGAACTGACCTTCGGGGAAAATTCGAATATGGCTTTCCAGCTGCTCTCTCTTCCATGGTTCCATGCCTGAAAAGCAACGGATCCATAAATTCATAATTTCATCAATGTCTTCCATTCGTATGTTGCGAATGATAATTTTCTTTTCATATTTCGACATATCTGTCTCTGACACGTTCTCACATCCTTATCTCAGATATCAAACTTACAATCTGTTCGTATAAAAATGGAAGTCTCTTAAATTGACCTGCATACCTGTTATAATGCCCACAATTTCCCTTTTCAAATTACAACAAATACCACTTATAGAATAAAAAAATGACCACTCATTAATTGAGTGGTCTGTAATTCTTTGAATTAGTTTTTTAATAAGCTTTCCTTGGCAATATTGTGTAAAAATGGACTAGGTTCTCCTAAACTGTAAAGCTCCAAATGGTGCATAGCACGAGTACATGCAGTATAAAACAATCTAAGCAAACTCTCATCTCCGTATACTTCCGAGGATGCATTATATATGATAACAGCATCGAATTCTATTCCTTTAGCTAGATATGCAGGAATAACGACAATCCCCTGTTCGTATTCTACTGAACCGCTCTTTACGAGCTTGATATTATCGATACTTTTTAATGCGTCAAATGCGACTAAAGTTTCTGCAGCAGACTTGCATATAACTGCTATTGTATTATACTTTTTCTCCATCAAGTCTTCGATTTTAGAAGTGATGCATTGGTGCAATTCATCATGACCTGACACTTGGGTTAATACAGGTTTATTGCCATCGCGCTCAAAAGCAGTTATCAGTTCACCGTTAGGAACGAGTCCTCGTGTAAATTCCACAATTGGTTTTGTTGATCTATAACTTCGGGTCAGATTTATCGCATATGTTTGGTCCGGCCCATATAAGTCTTTAAGAATTTGAAAATCAATTCTTTCACTCGAATAAGTGAATATCGCTTGGTTAAAGTCTCCGAGCACAGTCATTCTTGCTGCAGGAAACAAACGTTTTAAAAACTCGAATTGAAATGGAGAATAATCTTGCGCTTCATCTACAAGTACATGTTTAATCGATGCGTTCGTCTGAAATCCTTGAATCAGCTCTTTTAAAAGTAAAAATGGCGTAGCATCTTCATAAAACAGTTTACCTTCATCTATCATTTTCAACGTTAACAAACAAATATCTTCCCACTCTTTAGGTACTGTACCATCAATCCATAATTTAATCTGACTTGGATCTTGGAACAGCTGTTTATAAACCCCTTTTATGTCAATAAAACGAAGCATGTTGATCCACTCACGTAGCGGTTTTAACTTCCTGCGAATAATCATTTTGCTAAGTACCCTAATTTCACTCTCGTAATCGTCAAATGATTCTTCAGAATTTCCACTTTTTTTCATTAAGTATTTATAAGCTTTTTGATAATCCTCTTTACTAAGTAATTCAATTTCATCTTTCACCCATGACTTTTTTTGCTCTACTTTTTCTAACTGGTTAATCCGCTCATTCAGCCATTCTGTCAACTTCTCAATTCTGTTATAAAAACGAAGTGATGTGTTGCTGTTATAAAACTTTTCAGTGATTTCCTTTGATGAAATGATCGTTTTACCTCTGAATTTAATTCCTCTGAAAATCATACCAGACATTTCTAATGACTGACTGAATGCTTTAATTGTCTCAAAAAAGCGAGTCGATGCCTTGAATTGGATATTAGCAGTTCTCGTCTTATAGAAAGGTTCATGCATGGCAGTCAAAACATATTCTAGTTGGCTATAATTATCCTCAACTTGGAATGAGTCACTTAGGCGATGATTCAAGTATTCCTGGAATGTAACCTGTTGCATATTTTCTTCACCCAGCTCTGGTAAAACTCTAGATACATAGCTGTTAAACATAGCGTTTGGCGAAAAAAGAATAATTTGATCTGCTCTCAGCCAGTCTCGATGCTTGTATAGCAAGTAGGCGATTCGTTGTAGTGCTGCAGATGTCTTCCCACTCCCAGCTGCGCCTTGAACAATAAGTAATCTACCTTTGTCAAACCTGATAACCAAGTTTTGCTCTTGCTGAATACTAGCTACTATACTGTGCAAATGTTTGTCTGTTCCTTTTCCTAGCACATGCTGTAATATTTCATCTCCAATTGTGAGGCTCGTATCGAACATCGATTCAATTACGCCGTCACGTATGACATATTGCAACTTTTGATCCAACATACCACGAACTAATCCACCAGGTGTATCGTACTCTGCCGGACCAGGCGGATAATCATAATAGACACTTGAAATAGGTGCTCGCCAGTCATATATTAGAAAGTTTTCTCCGCTTTCATCAGTTAAAGTGGAGACCCCAATATAAATATGCTCTAATTCGGTATTACCTTCTTCAGTAAAGTCGATACGACCAAAATAAGGTACCTCCTGCATTCGACGCAAAGAAGCCAACCGCTTGGAGGCTTGTTTATGACTATTTTGGCTTACAGATAAAACTTGAGCTTGTTGTCTCAAGCTGATAATTGTCTCGAGATAATCATCGAAATTATCTGTATTAACTTTGACTTCATCCCAAAAGTTTTTACGGATATCAACTACATCACTCATACGTTGATTTGTTTTGCCTTCAAACTTGTCGATCTGTTCTGTGATTGTTTCTACTATACTGTCTAAACGTTTTTGCTCCAGACGAAGTTCTTTATTCATAACATGCACTCCTTTAAAAAATTTGAACCAAAGGGTTGACTTATAAGATATTATGTTGTAAAATTATAATAGGGATAATTTACCCTATATGAAATTAATACTGCAATCTATATAAATGTACCATGTTTTTTTATTTTAATCAATGTATTTGAAACATCTATTGTTTTTTTGATGTCAATTAAAAAGAATTAAATTCTATTCAAACATAATAAGACCATATACTAAGTGAGTTATCATTAAAATCACTTGTTATATGGTCTTTTCTATCTTTATTAAAGAGTCTCCCTGAAGCATTAAATTATTCATATTTAATACCAATGAAAATCATACTTAATGGTTTAATACTCTTATAAACTTTCTAAACATCTTTCGAAGATTATCTTACCGCTTTTTCGATACCATTTACCATTCCGGTGACTAACTTTGTTTGATACGAATTGGTTGATAAATTTCTATCCTCAATTGAATTGCTCATAAAACCCATTTCAACAAGAATAACTGGCGTAGTTGACCAATTAAAACCTGTTAGGTCTGCCCTGGCTACAAGACCTGTTCCATATCCTTTTTTAGCTTTTGTTGATTTTATAAGTTCATTAAGGACATGTTCCGCAGTCTTCTTACTATATGTATTTACTTTTTTTGTAGATTTCCCACTTGGATATAGAACTGAAAGTCCCTGTACTTTCTTATCTGTACTTCCGTCCGCGTGAATTCTAATTGTTAAATCAGCTTTTTTCTTATTACAGTAAGCTGCACGATCAACATTACTCAAGTTAACATCATGCGTAGTTCTCGTCATAAATACTTTATAATTTTTTTTAATTAAAGCCTCTCGTAATTTAGTAGCAACCTCAAGATTAAGTTTATATTCTGGTTTCTTTGTATAAATACCTGTCGTACCAGAGGAAACCTTTGTTTTTACTATTTTTGATCCTGGAGCAATTGGCTCCTTACCTAGATTTTGCTTTCTTTGATGTCCTGGATCAATACAGATCACTTTCTGTTTCTTTTCAGCTACTTTACCAACAGTAACTCCTATTTGAGTAAAGGCAAAAATAAAAATAGCAGTAAATAACAATATTTTTTTCATCTTCAATACCTCATAATAATTTTGATTTCGCTTTTTTAAGCATTTGTTTAAAATTAAATTCCCTACCTTGAGTTCATTGTTAATCATTTTAAATATAAAACTCTCAACCTTTGTTTTATTTTGATTTCCTCTCTTGTCATAATTATTTATGATAGCGTTTTTTATTTCAATAATAATTTTGGGTTAATTTCCATTTTTAATTTTTTAGACATGTAAATTTCTCTGCCATTTTAAAAGGCCTCTATATAATTAGAGGTCTTTTAAGTTTCATTATACTATTCACTATATTGTACTAATATAGACTAATAAGCCCGGATGTACTGTTTCGGGACATCCAATTCTTCCCTTCCCAATTGACGCGACGCATTGATCGTCCAGTATGGATCACGCAATAGTCCACGGGCAATCGCAATAAGGTCAGCATCCTCATTTGCGATAACTGATTCTGCCAGTACAGGATCTTCTAACATTCCCACTGCAATGACAGGAATATTTACTTCCTTTCGGATCGCACTAGCAAAGGGAACCTGGTAACCTGGATGATTCCCTGGCATTCTCACTCCCGGCTTTCCTTCCCCACCAGAGCTCACGTGAAATAAATCTACTCCTGCCTGTTTATAAGCAAGACAAAGCTTAATAGCATGATCGATTTCATACCCTCCATCTGCATATTCCACAGCCGAAATTCGAAAAATGAGTGGCATATCTGCTGGGATTTCTTTCTTGATCGCTTGGATAATTTCCACGCCGAACTTTTCTAGCCTCTCCCCATATTCATCTGTTCGGTGATTGGTTAAGGGCGAATGGAATTGGTGAATAAGATATCCATGGGCTCCATGAATTTCAATCACATCTACCCCCGCCTCTACAGCACGACGAGCCGCTGACGCATACAGACCTACCATTTCTTTGACTTCATCTTCTGTAAGTTCTCTTGGGTTCTTATATCGGGATCCCTCGAAACGAATAGCTGATGGCGCGACAGGTATCTCAGCATCCTCTGCCTTTCTTCCTGCATGGGCAAGTTGAATACCGATTTTTGCTCCGTGCT
This sequence comes from Bacillus sp. EAC, assembly GCF_002156875.1. Lineage (GTDB taxonomy): Bacteria > Bacillota > Bacilli > Bacillales > Bacillaceae_G > Gottfriedia. The sequence goes on from NZ_NCSY01000003.1 coordinate 225,953, forward strand.
GATGGACGCTTTTGATAATACGTGCGAAGTCAGGAATTTGTTCGTCCGACCATAACCCTAGATCATAGTTCGTAATCCGTCCATCAGGTTCTACATCTGTCATTTCCATGATGATTAGTCCTACTCCACCAACCGCTCGGCTAACATAATGAACATAATGCCAATCATTTGGATGCCCATCCATAGCGGAAACAGAATACTGGCACATAGGAGCCATGACGACACGATTTTTCAATTGGAGACCCTTTATTGTAAAAGGAGAAAATAGAGCATTTGCCAAATTAAAACACCTCTCAAGTTAGTTTTAGAACTGTTTTATCATTTACACGAGTATTCTAATCTTAATAAAAGTTTTTATACGGTATGGATTAAAATCCTAATTTAGAACTAAGAACCATCAATCAAATGAATGACAATGGTTCTTAGTTCTTTATTTTTTAACTGTAGGCTAGTTCTTTCTCAACTAGACCCAATGTTCGTCCTGTTGAAGTATGAATATCTTGGAGAAGCTCTGGGTTTTCCGCTAGTGACACTCCGTAAGAAGGTATCATCTCCATTATTTTTGGTTCCCACTCTTTGAAATGTTGAGGGAAGCATTTTTCGATTATCTCTAGCATGACGTGAACAGCTGTAGAAGCACCTGGAGATGCACCTAGCAATGCAGCTATCGATCCGTCTGCAGCACTAATTACCTCTGTACCAAATTGAAGTGTTCCTTTACCGCCTGCCTCAGTATCTTTGATAACTTGCACACGTTGACCTGCTTCTACTATATCCCAATCCTCGATTCTTGCATTTGGGATAAACTCTCTTAATTCTTCTATACGTTTTTCATTCGTTAACATAACTTGCTGGATCAGGTATTTCGTTAATGCCATCTCTTTTACACCAGCCGCTAACATTGTGAAGACATTATTCGGTTTTACTGAACCAATTAAGTCAAAATTTGAACCCGTTTTTAGGAACTTAGGTGAGAAACCAGCAAATGGTCCAAACAATAAAGATTTTTTGTTATCAATAAATCTTGTATCAAGATGCGGAACAGACATCGGAGGAGCACCCACCTTAGCTTTACCGTACACTTTTGCATGGTGCTGTGCTACAACTTCCGGATTGTTACAAACCATAAATAGGCCGCTTACCGGGAATCCTCCAATATGTTTTGATTCAGGAATACCGGTCTTTTGTAGTAATGGAAGACTACCCCCACCACCACCGATAAAGACGAATTTCGCAGTATGGAATTCGGTCTTTCCGCTATTCATATTATGAACTTTCACTTCCCAAGAGCCGTCGCTAGTACGTTTAATATCTTTAACACTATGATTGTAGTTTATCTCGACATTTTGGCTCTTTAAATGATCAAACAACATGCATGTTAAAGCACCGAAGTTTACATCAGTTCCAGAGTCAATTTTAGTTGCAGCTATTGGTTCATCAGACGTACGGCCTTCCATTATAAGCGGAATCCATTCTTTTAGTTTTTCAGGGTCATCAGAAAATTCCATCCCTTGAAACAAAGGATTGTTTGACAGCGCTTCAAAACGATTTTTCAAAAACGTTACATCTTTTTCCCCTTGTACTAAACTCATATGGGGTATTGGCATAATAAAATCTTGGGGATTACTTATCAGTTTACTGCTTACAAGGTAAGACCAAAACTGTCTTGAAACCTGAAACTGTTCATTAATCTTGATCGCTTTGCTAATATCTATAGATCCGTCTGAATTTTCGGATGTATAGTTAAGCTCACAAAGTGCAGAATGCCCAGTACCCGCATTATTCCATTCATTAGAGCTTTCTTCTCCTGCATTTGCAAGCTTCTCAAACACTTTAATTTCCCATTCTGGTGCTAACTCTTTTAGTAAAGATCCCAAAGTCGCGCTCATGACTCCGGCACCAATTAAGATAACGTCTGTTTTTTTCTGAATGTTGTTCATGATAACCATCCTTATCCCCTATATTTGCAAAAAAGAGGTAGGCGCTCCTGCTTAGGTGTCACAAAAAACCAGGCACGACTTAGGAACACACCTTTTCTGTCTCAATTATATCCTATTTAATAGTATATCACTATTAAATCATTAATTAATAATAGTATATCACTTTTAAACAACTACCTATTAATAGTATATCACTTTTATGGTATTAATTTAATATGTGAATGACTATTTTTTATGGATTAAAAATATAAACTTATCAGATAATTATAAACTATTTAAGGCTAGTTAAAAAGTGAAAAGTCTATTAGAGAGTGCTTAAAAACAAAAAAACAAGCCTTAACTCTGCTTCTTACAAGAGTTAAGGCTTTGTTTCATCACTACCATCGAATCAAAGCGATCATTAAAAGTTTTTTATATGTTTTGGCATACTAATCATAGCCTTAAATAAATCTCCATCAACTTGAATAGTAAATTTCCCTTTTTGAATATCCACTAGACTTTTGGCAATTGATAGACCTAATCCACTTCCTTGGCTGTTTCTTGATTCATCGCCCCTTTTAAAGCGTTCCATTAATTCATCAGCAGAGATATTTAGCTCATAAGCAGAAATGTTTTTGAAGGTTAGAAGAATTTCATTTCCTAAATCTTCTATATCTATATATACCCTAGACCCTCTAAGTGCGTATTTGAATATATTGGATAATAAATTCTCTACGGATCTCCACAATAATTTCCCATCCGCTGTAACATAGAGTTTATCCTGAGGATGGTTTATCTTAATTGTTAAATCCAATGCTTCTATTTTTGCATTTACTTCACCAAGACCTTGGGTTAATAGTGATAAAATATCGATACGCTCAAGGTGAACAGGAATCGTTCCACTAGATGCCTTTGCAGCTTCAAATAAATCATCTGTCAATAGCTTTAACCTTTGTGATTTTTGATCTAATACCTCTACATATTCTTCTATTTTTGAAGGGTTCTTTTCCTTTTTCAGTAAATCGACATACGTAATGATAGACGTCAGAGGCGTTCTTATATCGTGTGATACGTTAGTAATTAGCTCCGTTTTCATCCTCTCACTCTTTAGTTCTCGATCAACTGCCGTTTTTAAACCATCCGTAATGCTATTTATATTATTAGAAAGCCTTGCAAACTCGCCCTTTCCATTTAACTCTATACGATGCTGGAAATCGCCTGTTTTTATTTGCTCGACTCCTTCCTTAATCGCATTGAATTTTTTTATTTGTTTATATGCAAACCATGCTGCAAAACCAATAGTGATTGGGAATATAAAAAGTGTTAACGCAATCACTACTGGATAACCGACTACGATTAATACGGTCTTTACGCCAGTACCTCCGCTGTTATATACATCTTTAATAAATGCGAAAAACTTATTCAACAATAGATAGATTAATGTATGCTTTATTAATGTTCCGTTTTTAATATGCTTTATTATTGATAAAATCAGCAGAAGTGCTACTATAAAAAACGGAATAACTAGGAAGAAGACCAACTTGTTGATGACTTCAATTGTTAGCGGCTCTACTAATGCCACCCAAGATATGATAAGACATATTAACAGTGCTACGTTAACATCATTAAACAATCTATCAATTGGATTCAAATACATTTCTCTATCCTTAAAGGATCTTCTACCAATAATGAATACTAAATACACGAAAGATAGTAAAAATCCTATTGAACAACCAATTAAAAGATAGAATTCTTTTGTTGCAATTGCCTTATTTTCTTTCCACTTATTAATTCTTTTATCTAAAGACTCTTGCGTGAACGCCATAGAAACTTCCATATTTGTTGGATTTAACTGATCTAAACTTCCGGTAATCCAATTCAAACGCTTGTTCTTTTTAACTTTATCTGGATAAATTTCTCTTTTATAGTCTTTAAAAATTAAATAAGATGGCTTCGATTTGAATTGCCCTTTTAAAGTGTTATTCGTAAATTCATTAACACCATCACTGGCATAATATAATATGTCTTTGTTCTCAGCTAAATTTTGTTGCAAAGCATGATATCTTTTTAAATCCTCTGTTATCATCTGACTCTTTGTCTGTTTAATTTCTTCTGCTAAAGTTGTTTGAAAGTTTTGCTCATCGTTTATACTTGGCTTATCTATTCTCGACTGCCCTATAAAATTTGGATATAATTTTTCTTCAATTGCTCTTATATTCTCATTACTAATGGTCCCACCCTTTAAAATATGTTCCTCACTCTTATACTCACCTACTAATAGAGATAGGCTATTAATAACAGTTTCAACTTCCTGCACGTAGGATTTACTTAAAAAGTAGTTCTCTTCAAAGACAATCCCAAAATCATCATCAGTTAAAGCAGATACATTTGCAATAGACTTAAGGATGCCTGAAAAGAACAAAACTACGATTGTAAATACAATTATTTTTGTTATTAATGAATGGCTATATTTTTTCAACTTTATATCCAACTCCCCACACCACCTTCAAATATTTAGGTTCTTTCGGATTTATTTCAATCTTCTCTCTAATTTTTCGAATATGGACTGTTACTGTATTTTCTGGATTAAACGCTGTTTCGTTCCATACTCTTTCATAAATTTCCTCAATGGAAAATACCCTACCAGCATTTTCAGTCAAGAGCTTCATAATCTTATATTGAACTGGAGTAAGATGAACAACTTCCCCATCAACCGTGATCGCTTTACTTTCATCATCGATTACAAGCCCACCACTTTGATAAACATTGTTCTTACTCTCAAGACTTCCAAATGTCGTATATCTTCGCAGCTGTGATTTCACCCTTGCTATAAGCTCTAATGGATTAAATGGTTTTGTTATGTAATCATCTGCTCCTAAATTTAAGCCTAAAATTTTATCCGAATCCTCAGACTTAGCAGAAAGCATAATGATAGGTACCTTATTCGTTTCTCTAATCTTCATCGTAGCTCTAATTCCATCTAACTTAGGCATCATAATATCCATAATAATAAGATGGATCTCTTGATTTTCAATAACCTCAAAAGCTTCTTCTCCGTTATATGCCTTAAATAAGCTATAACCTTCATTTTCTAAATAAATGCAAATCGCCTCTACAATGGATATATCATCATCACAAACTAAAATGTTCATGTAAATTCGCTCCTATATATGTTTTTCAACATTGTATCACCTCTTTATTTTTTGTGATAAGAGGATGATATCAATAAAATCTTAATAACCGCCTAATGTAAATCTTAAGATTTTCTTAGGATTAATAAAAAACAGCCAGCTTTAGGCTGGCTAGTTTAAGTTGATTCTATTTTAATGTACTATCACTACTTTCATAATTTCCAAAGTTAAAGATTCTATTTGAATAACCGAAATTTATTGTATAGTCTTTATCGACAAATTAGCTTCTTAAACTACAAATAGTTTAATATGTGCGCATAATTAAAGGAGGTACAGCTTAAGTGAAAATTACTTTTAAAACAGTCTTCTCACCTATTACTTATATTTTTATTCTTTTGGGATGTTATTTCTTGATCCAAAAAATCCCATCTTTCACACCTCCTGTTATACTTGTTATTAAGTATTCTTCATATGTTATATTTGGATTAGGAATCACCTTAAGCATTCGATTTAATCGAGGGAGGGTTTTCCTGATAATTTTACTACTTATCCTATCTCAATTGTTTCTGAACCGTTATTCAGAATTGTCAATAAATATTACAAATTATTCTCAGGTCCTTTATCCCCTGATGTGCTTGCTTATACCTCTTAATATCATTACTTTCGCGCACTTAAAGGAAAGAGGCTTATTCTCTTTATGGGGAAAAGTACGTATCACTCTTATATTAATCGAGCTGTTTTGTATTTATAAAATTGCTGTGTCCAATAACTCGTCAATACAAAAGGTATTGAATTATAAATTCATAAATCTCCCTTTAGAGAAAACTATTATGAATCAAACAGCTCTGCTAATATTCATTTTAACGCTTATATTTTTTATAATAAAAGCCTATGTGAAAAATAGTGTCTTTGAAGTACGATTAGTTGGTGTTATTATCTCTGTTTTCACAGCCCTCTTATTCGTTAATGATAAAATATCTTTTTCTATATTTCTAAGTGCCGCTGGTTTAATGTTAATTATCAGCATCATTGAGGACTCCTACTCCATGGCATATCTTGATGAACTTACGGGAATTCCTTCACGCCGCGCCCTAAGGGAGAACTTGATGAAACTAGGCAATAAATATGTTATAGCGATGGTAGATATTGATTTTTTCAAAAAATTCAATGATAAATACGGGCATGATGTTGGAGATGATGTTTTAAAATTGGTAGCTTCTAATTTAGTGCAGGTCACAGGTGGTGGGAAAGCCTTTCGTTATGGTGGGGAAGAATTTACAATTCTGTTTCCAGGCAAATCTATAAATGACGTAATACCACATTTGGAAAGCTTACGTGAACAAGTATCCAAATCAGGATACACCAAAAAAGCATCAAAAGATCAAAAATCAAAATCAAAACGTGGAAATTCAAGCCAATTATTTGTTACAATCAGCATGGGAGTATGTGAGAAAAACAGTAAATATAAGGATTCTAACGATGTAATAAAAGGTGCTGACAAAGCCCTGTACAGAGCTAAGAAAAAAGGTCGAAACTGTGTCAGTAAATAACAGCTGAATAGTACGATTTTTTCCCATAACAAAAACGCCTCTAATGAAATATAGTTTAACTATACGACATTAAAGGTGTTTTTTTCTTGAGTCCCACTTTAAGGGTTCATCTAAAGCGCTGGAACCTTTTTATTAGTGGTGAAAGAGCTTGGGTCTCTCGGAAGGTCATACCCCATTCGCTTATTTTCAAACAAAGGCAAGTATTCTAATTAATATAACTCCCGCAAAAGTCTACATCATTTATGATATGGTTCATTTCTGTTAATCCTAAAAGCACGATACACCTGTTCAACCAATATGAGTTTCATTAATTGATGTGGAAATGTCATTTTTGAAAATGATAGAGTATCATCCGACCTTTTCATCACCGCTTCACTCAGTCCAAGTGATCCTCCGATAACAAAAGCTACTTTACTATTTCCATACGTTGCTAACTGATCTATTTTTTTTGCAAGTGATTCTGAAGAATGCTCTTTACCGTTTATGGCAAGCGCAATTACATACGAATCTTCTGAAATTTTACTTAGTATTCTTTCTCCTTCTTTTTCCTTTACGATTAGCATATCTGCATCACTTAAATTTTCTGGTGCTTTTTCATCTGGAACTTCGATAATTTCCATTTTGGCATAACCAGATAATCGTTTTATGTATTCATCTATCCCCATTTTTAAATATTTCTCTTTTAACTTTCCAACACTGATTATTGAGATATTCACACTGTATCCTCACTTTACAAACAAGTTATCCACAAAACTTATCCACATACCCACAATTTCTATCCACATTTAGTGGGAGAATCTATGTTCGATACAATATATATGGCATCATTTTGACAATATTCACAGCTTGTGGATATTTTTTGAGTTTTTTCGACTTTATTCAACAAAGGTGTTTCATTATACTTATCCACAAAATCATCAAGTGCCCATTCTATATGTTCATTGCAACTTAATATCTTTTTTTCCATTTTTGCTCATCTCCTTATTTTTACACAAAAAAAGAAGGGAAAGTAAACTCTCCCCTTTAGCATACGTTCATTATTATACATACACTATATCTGTCGGTTTTTGAGGATCTGTATGATGAAGTGCAAATTGACTCCCCACTTCAAACCCTTTTCCCTCTAATACCTGAGTAACAGACATTTTGGCAAGCTCTTTCATGTTATTATCTTGGCTTAAATGCGCAAGATAAATACGCTTCGTTTTATCTCCTATCACATCAGACATTGCTAATGCAGCATCTTCATTTGAAACGTGACCAACATCACTTAATATACGTCGTTTAATGCTCCACGGATATTTTCCCATACGTAGCATTTCAACATCATGATTACTTTCAAAAATGTACATATCTGCGTTTGATATAATACCTTTCATTCGATCACTTACATAACCTGTATCCGTAATTGTTACAAATTTTTTCCCGTTGTGATGAAACACGTAAAACATTGGTTCAGCAGCATCATGTGATACGCCAAAAGATTCGACTTCAATATCCCCAAACTGATGCGTCGTTTCCATATTAAAGATGAACTTTTGCTCCGTTGGAATATCTCCAATTAAGTGGTTCATTGCTTTCCATGTTTTTTCATTTGCATAAATAGGAACTTGGTATCTCCTAGCAAGTACACCAAGTCCTTTAATATGATCACTATGCTCATGTGTAACAAGAATGCCAGAAACTTCTTTGAGATCTCTGTTAATATCTTTCGCTAACGCTTCCATCGCCTTACCGCTTAGTCCCGCATCAACTAAAAGTTTTGTTTGCTCCGTCCCAACGTACAACGCATTTCCGGTACTTCCACTTGCAAGTACACTAAAATGCAAACTCATTTCTATTCACTCCATTTTTCATCTTCAATCTTATTTACTTGTCCCTCGATCGCATTGACAAAATAGTCTTGTCTATCATTTACAACTAAATGCCATGCAGGCGCGATGACTTTTACGCCTGTTGATAACGGAATTAAAGTGTAATATCCAAAATCAACTTTTGTTACACGATCGCTTGGTTTAAGCTCGTCTTTTACATAAAGGTTTTCAATTGCTTTAATAGCAGGTAATACCTCTTGAACACTTTCTTTATCAATTTCTTTCAAGTCTTCTAAATATCTTTGACGATATGATACAATTTCGTCTTTTTCATTGTACTTAATTTCTATAACAGAACTTTCGATATTATAAATTAAACGATCTTTATAAATCTGACAGAAATAGATTGTTTTCGAATTTAAATCTGTCTTACAGAAACGATAACTTTTTCCATTCCAAACATACTCATTAATAAAATTCTCTAAAAAGAAAATTCGATTTGTATCTGGAAGCTTTACCTTGTTTTTTAATTGACTCTGAATGACATCACGATATATTTCAATATCTTGTCCTTTAAGACTCGAAATGGTTTTCTCATTGAAAACTTTACTATTACCAGTAAGATAAGACACCTTTAATGATTCTTTAGGTAATGGAACATAGGTAATGTCATTGGCTTTTAGTTGTTCTTCTATAGTTGATTCTGCTATTAAGTCTAGCTGATCGCTACTTCTTTTTTGATAATATTGAATCGCCAAGAAGATATCAAGTACTAAAAAAGTTAATATAAATATTGTTTTGATTCTACTCCAATCCAACAATATTCACCCCAGTTCTACTGAGCAAATCTTGATCGATTTTCTTAAAAGAATCTCCATAATAGATGACCCAAACAGGCTTCAACTGGATTGCTCGATTATAATAAAATTTATTAATTTGGTCTTCATCACCATCAAATATAGTTTCGTATCCCAAAGTAATATCTTTGATCAGCGATTTATTAATCGACTTATTATTATCTAAAACCTCCATAATTTGAGGTCCAGACATTAATTCCATTTCACTTTCTTTTTTCTCCATTTGTAAATTCAGTTTATATAATGGACGTTTATAAGTTTGAATATCATCTTGTTTTCCCAATTTAGTCGCAATTGTCGCGTTCTTAAAAACAGGTAAATTGTTAATATTAAGCCTATAGAAAATCTCATTGTTTTCAGGCTTAATGCCAGATAACACATATCCGTCTGTCCAACCTCCGTGCCCATTTATAAACTCTACACTTTTTTGGATTAGTACGTTGGGACTTTGGTTTTCATCAGCAGCTATTGTCGGGTTTACAAACGTAATCGAACGATTTAATGGAGAAACAGTCATTAATCTTGTCCCATCAGTATACGTATCGCCAGAGTCACTACTCTCTTTACGCACATTAGTAGGGTCGATAAATATTGCATCTTTAAATTTATCTACTTCAATATCAGACGTTAAAAACTCCATCGTTTTTAATTTTACTGTTTGTTTAGGTAAATAGATTGTTTTTCCTGTTTGCAACTTATATTTAACACTATCTGTATAATGCTTGTAATTGGATTTTATTTTCCCTACCGCTGAAATAATACCCGAATTATCAAACGTTGCATCATAAAGTAAATTTAGAGAATCATTAACAAAATAGATTTTCGAAGAGGTCTCCTGTTTTTGAGACATTCTTATAACGATTCTGTCGAAAACAATATTTTGCAATCTTTTTGAATCTAATTTAAATATTTTATCTAATGTTTCAATTGGGATTAATGTAGGAAAAATGATTTCAATTTTGTTTTTTCCTTTTGTAATTCCCTGGAAATTTTGCTCAGAAGTATCACTGGTCAAGTTTTCAAAATTAGATATTTCTACTTTCTGTAAAGCCTTATAAAGAGGTAATATATTACTTTGTTTTGATGTTACAAAATGCTTATTGGACTCATGTACAACTACTTGACTTGGAATCACGATATTTTCAAAATCTTTCTGCGCACCAATTTTAACATTTTGTATATAATCACGTTGGATTGGATCGTAAGTAGGCTTATATGACCAAAGTCTATACGATAAAACTAAGCTTAAAATAACTAAACTAGTAAGTGCAATTGATTTGATACGTTCTCTCTTCATCCCCACTCATCCTCTTGGTCATCAGCTACTGGAAGTGTAAAATAGACTGTAGTACCCTTTCCTTCTTCACTTTTAGCCCAAATATGACCATCATGCGCATAAATCATTTCTTTAGCAATTGCGAGTCCAAGACCAGTACCTCCTACTTGTCTAGAACGTGCTTTATCAACTCGGTAAAAACGATCAAATATTTTCGCTAAATTATCTTTTGGAATTCCCATACCCTCGTCAGTTATGCTAATCAGTATCTGATCTCTTGATTCCTTAATTCGATAAGTTACTTTTCCACCCTCTGGCGAATATTTTAAAGCATTTGAAATGATATTATCTAAAACCTGAGTAATTTTATCTTCGTCAATAAAAACAAAACGGGTTTTGTTTAAAAACTCTCGCTTGAAAGATACTGCTTGTGATTTACTCATTTCAAAACGATCGATAATACGATTAAATAGATCTGTAAAGTTAACCCAATCTTTCGTTAATCGATATTCAGTACTATCAAGTTTAGATAATTGCAATAGGTCATTAACCAATCGAATCATTCGTTCAGTTTCATCTTGAGTTACTTGCAGGAATTTAGGAGCAATTTCCTTATTCTCCCAAGCTCCATCTGATAAAGCCTCTAAATAACTTCTCATAGTTGTTAATGGTGTTCTTAATTCATGTGATACATTAGCAACAAATTCTCTTCGCTCTTGTTCTATTTTTTCTTGCTCTGTTACATCATATAGTACAGCAATTAAACCATTTACTTTGCCTGTATCTTTTTGAATCGTCGAGAAGCTTGCCCTAATAATCATCGGTCTTTTATTTTCACTGTAATCTAGCATAATCGAATCCGGCTCTTCGTATAAATCATCTAATGTATTAACTTTTTCAATTCCTAAAACTTCTAAAATTGATTTATTTAATACTGTTTCACGTGAAACATTCAACATCGCTTCAGCTGGATCATTTAATAAGATAATTTTCCCTCTACGGTCTGTTGCAATTACTCCATCAGTCATATGCTCTAATACCGATTGTAATTTTCTTCTTTCACCTTCCGTAGATGCCCTGGCCTGTTGTAAGTTTCGAGATAAATTATTAAATGAAATTGTTAATTCTCCAATTTCATCTTCACTATATGCCTTTAATCGACGTGAGAAATTCCCCTTCGCCATTTCCTGAGCTTGTCTTCTTATTTCAGAGATTGGCTTTGTAATTGCCTTTGCAAGTAAAATCCCTAAAATCGAAGTAATAGCTACAGCTATAAGTGTACCCGTTGAAAAAATACGATTGATTAAAGTCATTCTGTCATACGTACTTTCCATGGATGCACTAGTATAAATAGCCGCGACAGTTCCGTCATCTTCTTCAACAGGAACTACAATTATTCTCATCCGATGTCCATTTTTAGGATCAATTAATACTTTTTCAGTTGTTGTTCCGACTAATAATGTTCTTGTTATCAATAAATCAGTTGTTCTTTTACCAACAATTGAACGATTATTGGAATCTGATGTAGCAATCACTTCACTATTTTGATTTACGACCCTTACATCAGAGATTCCAATATTTCCAACTTCAGAAACAACATCTGAAACTATTTTTTGTATATTTGTTTTAATTTCTGGATCATCAAGTGTTTTCTTTTTTTCGTACTCCATCTTGATATTATAGGCCAGCATATTGGCACGATCGCTAATTGACGCAGAAAAGTTATTAACTAACTGTTTTTCTAGCTCTCTTGAAAAATACACGCTGATAACCTGCATAGCAACTAATATGAGTAAAATGTATACTAGTACGAATTTAAATACGATTGATTGAAATAACCCTACTTTATTATAGGCTGCCATTAATCTTGCTCCGGATCACGTAAGTAGTAGCCTACTCCTCTTCTTGTTACGATGAATAGCGGATAGCTTGGATTATCCTCAATTTTTTCACGTAATCTTCTAATTGTTACGTCGACAGTACGTACGTCTCCAAAGTAATCATATCCCCAAACAGTTTGAAGTAAATGTTCTCTAGTCATTACTTGTCCTATATGCTTAGCTAAATAGTAAAGTAACTCAAATTCACGATGAGTTAACTCAATCTTTTCTCCTCGTTTTGTAACGATATATGCATTTGGATTAATTACAAGTGAACCAATTACAACTTCTACTGACTCTTCTTTTTCAGCCGTTGCTCCAGTTTGATGTCTTCTTAGGTTAGCCTTAACTCTGGCAAGCAACTCTCTCGTACTAAACGGTTTAGTTACATAGTCATCTGCTCCCATTTCAAGTCCTAATACTTTATCTAATTCTGAGTCCTTCGCTGTAATCATGATAATAGGCATTTCATGATTTTTTCGAATTTCTCTACAAACTTCTAATCCATCTCGAATTGGAAGCATAATGTCTAGTAATACTAAGTCTGGAAGAAATTCATCAATTTTTTGTAAAGCTTCTTCCCCATCATACGCACAAACTATTTCAAAACCTTCTTTTTCTAGATTAAACTTTAATATATCTGCAATTGGCTTTTCATCATCGACTATTAATATTTTCTTATTCATTCCCCGCACTCCTTTTCTAGTAAGTTCAGCTGCCTGTTTGTCTATTCTTATCTTTAGCAATTTAATAATAAATTAGGCAACAAATAAACTAATCATAGTAATTTCGTTTTGTAGGATTGTCTCTATAAATATACAATACGACTAATAACTAACGTGTCCTTGTTTTTAACAAAAACAATATGAAATTTTATATCTTTTTTAGAAAAAAACCCCTAGCTTGTTGCTAGAGGTTTAATTCACTTACTTCTATTTTAAATTAAGTATGTTTTTTTGTAAAATACTTCACTAATTTGATCCTATAAATATCGGATAATCCTATGAATTATGAACCCATATAGAAATAAATAAAAACTACTGCATACACAGTAGTTTTTATGATGGCTCGGGACGGAATCGAACCGCCGACCCCCTGCTTGTAAGGCAGGTGCTCTCCCAGCTGAGCTAATCCTCCATCAAAACCAAGCGACGTTCTACTCTCACAGGGGGAAACCCCCAACTACCATCGACGCTGAAGAGCTTAACTGCCGTGTTCGGTATGGGAACGGGTGTGACCTCTTCGCTATCATCACTTGATTTATTTGCTTGGGACATTGATTATTATAACAAAATATCAATCAAAGTCAACATTTTTTTAAAGATATTTTAAAGTTTTTACACTTTTTTATACCTTCAAAACTAGATAATGTCATTATCAAACTTGTTAGTTAAGTCCTCGACCGATTAGTATCAGTCAGCTCCACGTGTCACCACGCTTCCACCTCTGACCTATCAACCTGATCATCTCTCAGGGGTCTTACTAGCTTAACGCTATGGGAAATCTCATCTTGAGGGGGGCTTCATGCTTAGATGCTTTCAGCACTTATCCCTTCCACACATAGCTACCCAGCCTCTGGTCCTACCGAGAACACAGACAAAGGTATACCTACTAATTGAGATACACGCTCTACATAGTGTCTTGCGTTAACTGGCAGTTCATTTAGTGTTTTCACACCCGTTATATCTTCTGTCCAGCCTGGAAGTTCTTCGTATACTGGTTCACACTCTGAAAGTTGTTTTAAGCTAGCAGGGAACTCAGAGATTGTCTCTCCACGGTATTTGTATGCTACACATATCTTAACTGTTTCTAGGCCTGTTAAAACGTCAATAGAGTTAAGTGATAAATCAGTGATTCCACTTACGCGACGAGCATGACGTACAACAACACTATCAAACCAACCAACACGTCTTGGTCTTCCTGTAAAACCATAATATAAAAATAAAAGATGAGCCATGAAGGATTCGAACCTTCGACCCTCTGATTAAAAGTCAGATGCTCTACCTACTGAGCTAATGGCTCGCATAATAATTTTATGTTGTCAGTTATGACGACAAGATTTATCATAACATATAAACCAAATACATTGCAATAGTAATTTTATATTTAAGAAAAATAAAAGCCCTTAAAGAATTTAAGGGCTTTTTAGTCAAATTAAGCTCCGTAAACGTTACGAACAATATTCGTTTGATTACGATCTGGTCCTACCGAGAACACAGACAAAGGTATACCTACTAATTGAGATACACGCTCTACATAGTGTCTTGCGTTAACTGGCAGTTCATTTAGTGTTTTCACACCCGTTATATCTTCTGTCCAGCCTGGAAGTTCTTCGTATACTGGTTCACACTCTGAAAGTTGTTTTAAGCTAGCAGGGAACTCAGAGATTGTCTCTCCACGGTATTTGTATGCTACACATATCTTAACTGTTTCTAGGCCTGTTAAAACGTCAATAGAGTTAAGTGATAAATCAGTGATTCCACTTACGCGACGAGCATGACGTACAACAACACTATCAAACCAACCAACACGTCTTGGTCTTCCTGTAGTTGTTCCATATTCACGACCTACTTCACGAATTGTATTTCCAATTTCGTCATGTAGTTCAGTTGGGAATGCTCCTTCACCAACACGAGTTGTATAAGCTTTACATACTCCTACAACATGATTAATTTTTGTTGGTCCTACACCAGATCCAATTGTTACTCCACCTGCAACTGGGTTAGATGATGTAACGAATGGGTAAGTACCTTGATCGATATCTAACATTACACCTTGAGCACCTTCAAATAATACTCGTCTTCCACCATCAATTGCATCATTTAATACAACTGAAGTATCGCAAACGTACTTTTTAATTTGTTGTCCAAATTCATAATATTCTTCGAAAATATCATCAATGTTTAACTCAGTTGAATCGTACATTTTCACGAATAAATTATTTTTCTCTTCAAGATTACGTTTTAATTTTATATAGAACTCTTCCTTATCAAGTAGATCCGCCATACGAATTCCAACACGAGCAGCTTTGTCCATATAAGCCGGTCCAATACCTTTTTTCGTTGTACCAATCTTATTAGCGCCTTTACGTTCTTCCTCTAGCTCATCTTGTTTTAAATGGTACGGTAAGATAACATGAGCACGATTACTAATACGTAAATTATCTGTTGAAACACCTTTATTATGTAAATATGCTAGTTCTTGAACTAACGCCTTAGGATCTACAACCATTCCATTACCAATTACACAAATTTTCTCTGAGAAGAAAATACCTGATGGAATTAAATGAAGTTTGTACTTTTCACCATTGAAAACAATTGTATGTCCAGCATTGTTACCACCTTGATATCTAGCAACCACTTCTGCTTGCTGAGATAAAAAGTCAGTAATTTTTCCTTTTCCTTCGTCTCCCCATTGAGAACCTACTACTACTACTGATGACAATGTATTGCACCTCCGAATAAAATTCGCTATTTCCGAACTAAAACCAAGACAAGTATATCAAACCTACGGAATTTGTCAATAAAACTCAGCCTTTTTTTCATTTTCAACTTAAATATGTTCGAATTTGCTATCTAATGTCTTACAATAAATAGTTTACCCTTTCTAAAAAAAATAATCACATAGAATCTCTATGTGATCATTTTTATGCACCCGGTGCATGTTCATCGTTAAACCTACGTTCTAAGTTTACGAATTTATTATATTCTTTTACAAATGCTAATTGAACTGTTCCTACTGGACCATTCCTTTGTTTTGCTATGATAATCTCAATGATATTTTTATTCTCTGATTCTTTATCATAGTAATCGTCACGATATAAGAAAGCAACGATATCAGCATCTTGCTCAATACTTCCTGATTCACGAATATCGGACATCATAGGACGTTTATCTTGTCTTGATTCAACGCTACGTGACAGCTGAGATAACGCGATTACAGGTACTTTTAATTCCCTTGCTAATGCTTTAAGTGAACGTGAGATTTCAGAAACTTCTTGTTGACGATTTTCTCCTCCACCTCTACCACTACCTTGAATGAGCTGAAGATAATCGATTAAGATCATTCCTAATCCATGCTCTTGTTTTAGCCTTCTACACTTAGCACGTATATCATTTACGCGTATACCAGGGGTATCATCTATATAAATACCTGTATTCGCTAAGCTACTAGCTGCCATAGTCAGCTTATTCCAATCTTCTTGCTCTAAATTACCCGTTCTTAAAGCCTGGGCATTAATATTTCCTTCAGCACAAAGCATACGCATTACTAATTGATCAGAACCCATCTCTAGACTAAAGATAGCTACATTTTCATCAGTTTTTGTTGCCACATTTTGTGCGATATTTAATGCAAACGCTGTTTTACCTACAGAAGGACGCGCTGCAACAATAATTAAATCATTCGGTTGAAATCCAGCTGTCATACGATCCAGGTCAGTGAAGCCAGTTGGAATACCAGTTATTTCACCGCGTTGATTAAATAGCATTTCAATTTTACTAAATGTATTAAAAACAACGTCTTTAATATTCTGGAAACCCGATACATTTGTCCGTTGAGCTACTTGTAAAATACTTTTCTCTGCTTCATTAAGAATGACATCTACTGGAACATCCGATACATAACCTTCGGAAGCAATATTAGTAGCTGTTCGAATCAGCCTTCTTAACGTAGATTTTTCTTCTACAATCTTTGCATAGTAGTCTACATTTGATGCTGTTGGCACAGAAGCCAATAAATCATTTAAATAAGACACTCCTCCTACTTCCTCTAGTAAGCCTTGATTGGCTAATTCAGAAGTTAGAGTGATGACATCTAGAGGCTCGTTTCTTGAAGAAATATTCAACATTGCTTCAAATAACTTTTGATGAGCAGCTCGATAAAAGTCATCAGGTAAAAGCCGTTCTGTAGTTGGTATTAAAGCATCTGAATCTAACAGGACTGCTCCTAATACAGCTTGTTCAGCTTCTATATTCTGCGGTGGAGTACGATCATTTAACAAATCACTCATTTTTAGTCCTCCAGATGCTTATTACTTATTGTTCCTTTACATGAACTTTTAATGTTGCACTCACTTCTGGGTGTAATTTAACTTTAATATTCGTTACACCTAAACCACGAATTGCATCATTCATATCAAATTTACGTTTATCTAATTTAATACCATGAGTTTTTTGTAGCTCGTCTGTAATTTGTTTACTAGTAATCGAACCGAAAAGACGACCGCCTTCTCCTGATTTTGCTTTCAATTCCACAGTAAGTGCTTCAATTGTCTCTTTCAGTTTTTTACAGTTTTCTAATTCAATCGCAGCATCTTTTGCTTCTTTGTTCTTTTTCGCATCAAGAGTTTTTAGGTTACCGGCAGTTGCTTCAATTGCATCACCATTTTTAACTAAGAAATTAGCATAACCATCTGCTACATTTTTAGTTTCGCCTTTTTTCCCTTTACCTTTTACGTCTTTTAAGAAAATTACTTTCATTTGTTCGATCTCCCTTCGATATATTGATCAATTATTTGCAATAAATTTAATTCTACTTCTCTTATTGAAGTTGCTTCGATTTGTGCCGCTGCATTCGTTAAATGTCCGCCACCACCGAGCTCCTCCATGATTAATTGAACGTTTATATCACCTAATGATCGGCTACTGATACTAACAAGATTATCAGAACGTTTAGCAATTACGAAGGATGCAATTACATCAGTCATCGTTAATAATGTGTCGGCAGCCTGCGCGATTAATACTTGCTCATAGTTAATGTTTTCTTTACCGTAGCTAATAGCGAAGCCGTTTTTATACATATAGGCTTCTTCAATTAACTCTGCTTTACGTATATATTCATTCATATCTTGTTTTAACAGGTTTTGAACGAGAATTGTATCTGCCCCGTTTGATCGTAAGTATGATGCTGCATCGAATGTACGAGCTCCCGTACGGAATGTAAAACTCTTCGTATCAACTATAATACCTGCTAATAAAGCTGTTGCTTCAAGCATATTTAATTTGATTTTTTTAGGCTGATATTCTAATAACTCAGTTACTAACTCCGCTGTAGAAGAAGCATAAGGCTCCATATAAACAAGAATAGCATCTTTTATAAAGTCTTCACCTCTACGATGGTGGTCAATGACAACGATTTTATCCGTTTCATCTAATAATGACTCTACTTCTACCATTGTCGGTCTATGTGTATCAACTACAACTATTAAAGTATCTTCATTCACTAATTCTTTTGCTTTTTCAGGCGTAATAAAGCATGTCATATACTGCTCACTTTTAGACATTTCTCTCATCAATCGATTAACGCCTTTATCAACTTCATCCTTATTAATAACTACATATCCATTCACATCGTTATGGGTAACCATTTTTAATATCCCTACAGCAGAGCCTAATGCATCCATATCTGGCAATTTATGCCCCATAATCATAACGTTTGAACTGCTTTTCATTAAATCCCTTAAAGCGTGTGAAATAACCCTTGCTCTAACCCTCGTTCGTTTTTCAACTGGGTTTGTTTTCCCACCAAAGAATTTCACTTTGCCGTTTATATTTTTTACTGTTACTTGATCTCCACCACGGCCTAACGCTAAGTCTAGACCTGATTGAGCCAAATGTCCAAGTTCAGGTAAATTCTCACTACCTACCCCAACACCAACACTTAATGTAATGGGCAGATTTCTCTTTGTTGTTTCATCTCTAACAAGATCTAAAATTGCGAATTTATTACTTTCTAACGCGCTTAAAATACCTTCATTTAAGACGGCATACAGTCGGTCTGAAGAAACTCTTCTTAAGAAAATACCATGTTTATATGCCCAACTATTTAAAATTGTAGTAACAGCACCATTGATACTAGAGCGTTCTTGATCATCTAACCCTTGAGTCATTTCATCATAATTATCAAGTAATATGACTGCAATAACAGTTCTTTGATCTTCATACAATTTCTCCATCTGAGCTTGTTCAGTCACATCAAATAAATAAATATATCGTTCTTCTCTTTTAATGACAACTCGATAAGTTCTTTTATTAATTGTTATTAAATCTTCTTTTTTTTCTTTTTTCGAGATAAGAGCCATTAAGCCATCTGATAAATCATAGATGTGTTTTCCAATTAAAGTATGATCGTCTAAAATATTAATAATGTATTGGTTACCCCATTCAATTTGATATTCACGATCATATAATAGCACTCCGATTGGCATTTCAGTTATTGCTTCATTACTTAAATTTTTTACTCTCGACATAACCGATTGAATATACATATCTAAAATATGACGATACTTTATTTCAATCTTTACCACTAAAAAAATAACTAACAGAAAGATAATAATAAAGATTATACCTAGTTGTGGACGTATATAAACTACAGTTCCTATCAGAAATATTGCAAGAGCAGTTAATATATAGACGGGAATAAGAAACACTTGTTTCTTATGAAAATCTTGCATAAATTCAGCCCCTAAATCAAATAAAATCTAACTTCTTTACAAATTAAGAAATCCATACATACTTAGCTAAGTACGTTTACTTTTTCCTTCTATTAAAAATTCCGATTGAAACGATACCAATCAACAAAACAATGTATATCAAAGGTTGAATGAAAATACACACTATTAATATAAGAATTGGTACTGCTTTTGTTAACTTTTTCAAATGACTAAAATAAAAAATCGATGCAAATCCTTGTACGATCAATAGTAACTGTAGTACATAAGTTAAGTTAATTACAGCGATATATAAAAAACTATTTTCAGCTAATTTAAAAAAGTTAAAGATTAAAACAACTAAAAAGAACCATGAAAATCCTAATGGAATTCTAAATTCTCTAAAAGGCTTAAACTTAGGCGTCTTAATACCTAATCTTTTTATTATTGGAAATGTAATAGCTTGTGTTAAAAAAGCGTATACAAAACTTGCCATTAATAATAAAGTTGGAAATATTACTGGAATAAGCTTAAAAGTTTTTGTAAGGCTATCCAAATTTTTCTCATCATAAGAGATACCTAAATCTGAATACATCTTCTTACTATTATCAATTGAGTCAATTAACATTGTTGTTATTTTATTAGCCAAATCTGTTTGGAAATAAACCTTGGCCAATATATTCAATAGTACTATATGTATTAATACTAAAAACGTACTACTTAATAAAATCTCACCTTTACTTCTTTCGTTTTTAAGTAAATATCCTATCAAAATCCCCAGAGTTGAAAACATTACAGTAACTGGAATCATTGTTACACCTGTCATAATGAGTGTTAGACCTATTCCTACACAGGTTATTACGATTGACTCTTTTAAAGGAAATTTAAAACTAAATCGAATAAATGGTAGCGGAATAAAAAATAGTAAGACAAGTGACATTATAGGTATATATGTGAATAGTAACAATAGGATAGAGTAAATCGCTAATGCTACTGCACCTTCAGAAATTAAACGAGCTGATTTCAATTTGTTGCTCCTTTCTACTACACCAACTTAATACCGGTAAGCATACTAACTCCTATTTTACCATAAAACATTATAAAAAATGAAACCTTCATAAAGACAAAAAAAGTACAGCACGAGAATGCTGTACTTTTTTATTATTCAGCTTATTCAGCCACGTATGGTAATAATGCCATTTGACGAGAGCGTTTGATTGCAATCGTTAATTTACGTTGGTATCTAGCTGAAGTACCAGTTACACGACGAGGTAAAATTTTACCACGCTCTGATACGAAACGTTTTAATAACTCTGTATCTTTATAGTCGATTTTAGTTATGCCGTTTGAAGTAAAGTAACAAACTTTACGACGCTTAGCACGTCCACCTTTACGTCCACCCATTGCCATTTCATTTCCCTCCTTTTTTTTAAGAATTCATTTTTGTAATGTTTACCGTTCAACAATACATTTTATTATTAGAAAGGAAGGTCATCATCAGTAATATCAATTGTTTTGCTTGTCCCACCGAATGGATCATCATTAAAGCTAGGCTTCCCTGATGGCGCTTCAAAAGGATTTCCAGCGTTAGCCCCTTGGTTTTGTTGGTTCATTCCAAATGAACCACCTTGGTTGTTTGATGCATTTCTTGGTTCTAAGAATTGGACAGAGTCTGCAACAACTTCTGTTACATAAACTTTCTTTCCATCTTGACCATCATAACTTCTAGTTTGTATGCGACCTTCAACGCCCGCTAAGCTTCCTTTTTTCAAGAAGTTCGCAACGTTTTCAGCAGGTTTTCTCCAGATAACGCAGTTAATAAAATCTGCTTCTCGATCTCCTGACTGATTTGAGAAGGTACGATTTACCGCTAGAGTAAATGTAGCAACAGCAACCCCAGCTGGTGTATAACGTAAGTCTGGATCCTTTGTTAGACGACCTACAAGCACAACACGATTGATCATCCGATTCTTACCTCCCTAAGGCATTTCAAATATTATTTGTCTTCTTCACGGATAACGATATGGCGAATGATATCTTCGCTGATTTTCGCTAAACGATCGAATTCTTGTACTGCTTCTGGTTTACTAGAAACATTTACAAGCATGTAATGTCCATCACGGAAATCGTTAATTTCATAAGCTAAACGACGTTTACCCCACTCTTTAACGTTTGTGATTTCTGCACCTTGTTCAGTTAAAACGTTGTTAAAACGCTCAACTAATGCTTTTTGTGCTTCGTCTTCCATATTTGGTCGAACGATGTACATGATTTCGTATTTATTCATCACAATGTCACCTCCTTTTGGTCTAACGGCCCAATTAAGGGCAAGGAGCAATTTTATTAATCACTCACGAGTTCAAATTATAGCATATAAAAATTTATATAGCAAACCAATAATAATTTAGGCTTACTCTTAAACATTAAAACGGAAATGCATTACGTCTCCATCTTGAACGATATATTCTTTCCCTTCAAGACGAACTTTTCCAGCTTCTTTTGCAGTAGTCATTGAGCCATATGATGCTAAATCTTCGTATGAAACAGTTTCTGCACGGATAAACCCACGTTCAAAGTCAGTGTGAATAACTCCAGCACATTGTGGTGCTTTCATACCTTTTTTGAATGTCCAAGCACGTACCTCTTGAACACCAGCAGTAAAGTATGTTGCTAAGCCTAGTAAATGATACGCTGCACGAATTAATTGATCTAAACCTGATTCTTCAATTCCGATTTCTTGCAGGAATGAACGCTTTTCTTCATCATCTAATTCTGCAATTTCTTCTTCGATTTTTGCACTAATGACAATTACCTGAGATCCTTCTGCATCTGCAAAAGCACGAACTTTTTCTACATATTCATTAGAAGATGGGTCAACAATGTCATCTTCACCAACATTTGCGATATATAGCATTGGTTTTGTTGTTAATAAATGTAATCCTTTAACAACCTTCATTTGTTCTTCAGTAAATTCAACTGATCGAGCAGGTTTATCACTTTCAAACGCATCTCTTAGTTTTACTAAAATTTCATGCTCATATGATGCATCTTTATCTTTCTGTTTAGCTAATTTAGCTACACGATCAATTCTTTTTTCAACTGACTCTAAATCAGCCAGAATTAATTCCAGATTAATCGTTTCGATATCTGCAATTGGATCTACTTTACCAGAAACGTGCGTGATATTATCATCCGCGAAGCAACGTACAACCTGACAAATTGCATCCACTTGGCGAATATGAGATAAGAATTTATTTCCTAAACCTTCACCTTTACTTGCACCTTTTACGATCCCTGCAATATCAGTGAACTCAAATGTTGTTGGAACTGTTTTTTTCGGTTGAACTAATTCAGTTAATTTCTCTAAACGATAGTCTGGTACTTCTACTACTCCTACGTTTGGATCAATTGTACAAAACGGATAGTTTGCTGATTCAGCACCGGCTTGTGTAATTGCATTAAATAATGTTGACTTTCCTACGTTTGGTAAACCTACGATACCTGCTGTTAATGCCATAATTTCCACTCCTATACGAACTTAGTTAATCTTTCACAATTATATTGATTTCAAAAAAAAATAACAAGAATATCCGAATAATATTTTCAACATACGAAAGGTATCTAATAAGAGCGGTAACAAGTTGCTCCTACTAGATACCTTTTAATATTTGTATAGTACTACTCTTCTGCCTTAATTAAAACTTTTTTTAATTTTCTTGAAAACTCTCTACGCGGTATAAGAACACTATGCCCACAGCCCTCACATTTGAGGCGAATATCCATACCCATGCGAATGATTTTCCATTTATTCACACCACAAGGATGTGCTTTTTTCATTTCTACTATATCATTTAAATTAAAAACCTTCTCTTCCACTGATCATTTCACTTCCTTAATAGTAGAATAAAGACTAAGCGTTTTCGTTTTTAGCTTCTGGTTGTCTATATAATACCATTTTTGGATAAGGAATTTCTATGTTATTTCTTTCAAGTATTTCTTTAATCTCTTTACGAATGGCTCTTGATATTTTAAATTGAGTCATTGGTTTCACTTCTGACGCAATCCTTAAAGTCACTTCAGATGGACCAAGGTTTTGTATTCCAAGATATTCTGGTGGTTTTACCATCTCTTCATATCTAGCTGGCATCGTTTCTAAATGTTCCTCTATAACCGCTTGTGCGTGTTCAATTTCACCTTCATATGAAATACTAATATCTACTAAAGCAACTGCATTGTGAAGAGAAAAATTAGTTACTTCGGTTATCATACCATTTTGAATAATATGTAACTCACCCGTACCACTTCTTATTTTAGTAGTTTTTAATCCTATTGATTGTACAGTTCCTTCAAAAGTTTGTATTCTAATATAATCCCCTACAGAAAATTGGTCTTCAAACAATATGAAAAATCCTGAAATGATATCTTTAACTAAACTTTGTGCACCAAAACCTAGTGCAACACCACCAACTCCTGCGCCTACAATAAGACCTTTTGTTTCAACGCCGAATATTGGTAGGATTGTCAAAACGGCAATAAAAAACACAACATAAGCGAGTACGTTTTCTAATAGTTTTACAAGAGTATTAGATCGTCTCTCTGATACTTGTAACGGGCCTCTTGCATTTACTTTTAAAATTTTGCGAATTAATTTCCTTCCAAATTTAACAGCCAATACGGAAGCAATAATTATTAGTGCTACTTTAATTGAGGAGCTAAAAAGTGTATCCCATTGGCTCTCAGTTAGCATTGAATCTTTAATTGTTTTTTCTGCTTGATTCAAAGATGTTTCCATTTTATCCCCCTGTTCACTTTCTTCTATTTCTTTAAAAGTAATACTAAACGAAAAGGAAATTTTAAACCATAAAAATACCTAAATGTAACCATAAAGTAATTTTATAATAAAGATAACTAGTAAAGTATAAATTGTTTAAATATTGCATAAACTATTACTACTCTTTTAAATGAAAAGTAGGCGATAGTATGCAGTTTCCAGCAAATCCTTTGCGTAATTTATTTAAAGATGATTATTCAGTATTTTTAGATGATGAAAATGCAGTTGAGCAGTTTGCGGATCGTCTCTGCAAGTCGATTCCTAATCTTTACGCTAGTGAAGTTGTCTTTGTATGTATAGGTACTGATCGTTCAACTGGAGATTCTTTAGGTCCGTTAGTCGGAACAATGCTAGGAGAATTAAATTTAAATAGGTTCCATTATTATGGTACTCTTGATGAACCAATTCATGCGTTAAATCTTTCAGAACAATTAGAGATGATAAAAAGCAAGCATAATAACCCTTTTATCATCGCAATCGATGCATGTTTAGGTAGAGTTAAAAGTATTGGTAGTGTTCGACTATCAAACGGGCCACTAAAACCTGGAGCTGCAATGAAAAAGGAATTACCACCTGTAGGAGAATTAAATTTAACTGGTGTTGTGAACGTTAGTGGTTTTATGGAATTTTATGTACTTCAAAATACGAGGTTAAGTCTTGTAATGAAGTTGGCAAGGTTTATTGCTAAATCAATTAAAGAAACTGAAGTTAAATTGACATGTTAATTCAAATTTTCATTTTAGTAGTTTACTAACTTACACAAATAAAATATCAGTATACAAAAGGAACACTAATTGGATTTTTGGCGAGCAAAACAATTAGTGTTCCTTAGTATCATACTATTTTATTATCGAAAGGATTCTCTCAAGATCCTCTTTATTAAAAAATTGGATTTCAATCTTACCCTTATCTTTGACTGATTTAATTTTAACAGATGTACCAAACTTCTCCTGTAGAACATCCTCGTATTCGCTAAAAAACACGTTTTTACTTGGTAATTTCTTTATTGTTTCACGTGAAACATTGGAGTTTAATTCATTAACTAACGTTTCAACTTCTCTAACGCTAAGATTTTTTTCAATTACCTTTAATGCAGTACCTTCAATTAAACCTTTTCTTTTTAGACCTAAAAGAGCTCTCCCATGTCCCATAGAGAGTGTACCATTTTCAACCATTTCTTGAACTGAATTTGGTAAAGTTAATATTCTTAAATAATTTGCAATGTGCGGTCGGCTCTTACCTAGCTTTTTTGCAAGTTGTTCTTGTGTCAAATGTAATTGCTCTATTAACGTCTGATAAGCCTCAGCTTCCTCAAGAGGATTCAAATCATCTCGCTGTAAATTTTCTAATACTGCAAGTTCCATCATTTGCTCTTCAGTTAGATCTCTTACGATAACCGGAACAGTATTTAATCCTGCATTCTTAGCAGCTCGAAAACGTCGTTCACCAGCAACAATTTGAAAACCTTTAATACTTTTCCTTGCAATTATAGGTTGTAAAATACCATGTTCTATTACGGATTGAGTTAATTCCTGCATGGCAATCTCATCAAAAAATTTTCTAGGTTGATAAGGATTTGGTCTTAGTTCTTTAAGTGAAATCTCTTGGACAACCTCTTCATTTAACTGTTGATCAATATCTTGGAAGAATGCTCCAATACCTTTTCCTAAACCTTTAGCCATTATCAATCACTTCCTTTGCTAGTTCAAGATAGACTTCTGCACCTCTAGACTTCGGATCATATGTAATAATAGGTTTACCATGACTCGGCGCTTCGCTTAAGCGGATATTTCTTGGAATAATTGATTTATAAACGCGATCTTGGAAGTATTTTTTTACTTCTTCAATAACTTGTAGCCCTAAATTTGTACGAGCATCTAGCATTGTTAAAAGTACACCTTCAATTGCTAAATTCTTATTTAAATGTTTTTGAACTAATCTCACTGTGCTTAATAACTGACTTAAGCCTTCTAATGCGTAATATTCACACTGTACTGGTATAATAATGGAATCCGATGCAGTTAATGAGTTTAAAGTTAATAAGCCAAGAGATGGAGGACAATCTATTAAAATATAATCATAGTTTCCTTTAACTGTATCTAACGCACGTTTCAAACGAACTTCTCTAGATATAGTAGGTACTAGTTCGATTTCAGCACCAGCAAGTTGAATTGTTGCTGGAATGATATCAAAGTTCGGAATAGCGGTGTTTAATATTACGTTTTTCGCTTCAACATCATCAACTAATACATTGTATACACACTGATTAACATCTGCTTTTTCAATTCCAATCCCACTTGTAGCGTTTCCTTGAGGATCTATATCGACTAACAATACTTTTTTACCTAAATGAGCTAAACAAGCGCTTAAATTAACTGATGTTGTCGTCTTACCAACACCACCTTTTTGATTAGCTATAGAGATTACTTTAACCACTTTGTAATCTACTCCTTCCACAACAAACAATTCTTAATTTCTATTCTATCATGAATACATTCATCATTGTGTTTAGATTTAAAAATGGACAAAAAAAATTCACCACTAGATTAGAGGTGAATTAGTGAAAAATACCATTATTTTTTAGGTATTTTTATAGTTATTTGATAGTATTCATCATGTTCTTCTTCTTGACTATCAATATTCATGCCAGTTTTCGTAACCATTTGTAAAGATTCACGAATGGTGTTCATTGCAATGCGAATATCCTTACTAATCGCTTTGAATTTCGGTTTAGGTTTTGGTTTTTTCTCTGTTAATAAAGCAACCACACGATCTTCAGTTTGTTTTACATTCAACTGTTTATCAATAATTTCTTGTAGTAATGTAATTTGCAATTGAGGTAGCTTTAAAGGAATAAGTGCTCTAGCGTGACGTTCTGTAATTCTTTTATCCAATAACGCTTGTTGAATATCCTCTGGTAATTTTAACAACCTTAACTTATTTGCAACAGTAGATTGCCCTTTACCTAATCGCTGTGCTAATGCTTCTTGTGTTAAATTATGTAAGTCAATTAACTTTTGGTATGCAACAGCTTCTTCAAATGGTGATAGCTCCTCACGTTGCAAATTCTCAATAAGAGCTACAGAGGCAGTCTCTGTATCATTAAATGTTTTTACAATTGCAGGGATAGTATCCCATCCTAATGATGAAACGGCTCGGAAACGTCTTTCTCCAGCAATAATTTCAAAGAAGTTTGGCTTAATTTCTCTAACTACAATCGGTTGAATAATACCATGAGTTCGGATTGTTAGCGCTAGTTCTTTTATTTTATCATCATCAAAGAATGTTCTTGGTTGATACTGATTAGGAACAATCTCTGATATTGGAATTTGGCGTATAATCTCATTACTTGAGACCGAGTCTTGAATATCATCATTCACTTCTTTTTCTGATAGGCCAAATAACTTCGATAATGTGCTTTTCAATGTGATTCCCACCCTTTTAGAATTTCGTTCACAACAAAAGTAAACGTAACAAATGTTTCACGTGAAACATTTGTTAGTTCATCTTATTAAATTTCTAACGGTTCTTTACCAGGAGTACCAGGTTTACGTGGATACTTAGTTGGTGTCTTGCGTTTCTTTTCTACTATAACAATATTCCGTTCACTATCTTCACCTGGAAGTACAAAATGATTAATAGCTTTAACTACTCCACCAAGTGTTTTAATTGCATATTCAGCTTTATCCAATTCCTCTTGGCCAGCTGCACCCTTAAGAGCTACAAAGTGTCCATTCGGCTTTACAAGAGGTAGGCATAGCTCACTTAGTACTGACATTCTAGCAACCGCTCTTGCTGTAACGACATCATAAGATTCTCTCATACCAGTTTTCTTAGCAAAAGTTTCTGCACGATCATGATAAAACATGACATTTTCTAATTGTAATTCTTTTGCTAAATGATTTAAGAAAGAAATTCTCTTTTGAAGAGAGTCTACTATTGTTAATCGGATAGATGGGAAACAAATTTTAATCGGTATAGAAGGGAAGCCCGCTCCAGCACCAATATCACATAAAGTAATCTCATCTGAGAAGTCGAAATAAAATGAAGCACTGATTGAATCATAAAAGTGCTTTAAATATACCTCTTCTTCATCAGTAATAGCTGTTAAGTTCATTTTATTGTTCCATTCAACTAACGTATGAAAATATATTTCAAACTGTTTTAATTGGAAGTCTGATAAATGAATTCCTTTTTCTTTAAGTGCAGCAATAAACTGTTCTTTATTCACTAGTATTTCCCCTATCTATATTAGTTCGATATTCTTGCAATTTTTCCTTGTTCTAAATATACAAGTAGAATTGAAATATCTGCTGGGTTTACACCAGATATACGAGAAGCCTGACCAACCGATAGCGGGCGAACTTGTTCAAGTTTTTGTCTTGCTTCAGTAGCAATTCCGTGAATTGCTTGGTAATCAATATTTTCAGGAATTTTCTTTAAATCCATCTTTTTCATACGCTCTACTTGATTCAATGACTTTTCGATATAACCTTCATACTTAATTTGAATTTCAACTTGTTCTTTCACATCAGCATGTAATTCTTTTTCAGAAGGAGTTAGAGTATGGATATGTTCATAAACCATTTCTGGACGACGTAATAAATCTGCTGCGCGTATACCATCCTTCAGTTCACTACCGCCAACTTCAGCGATTAAACCTTGAACTTCCTCAGTTGGTTTTAATTGAGTCGCTTTTAATCTCTCAATTTCTTCCTCGATTAACATTTTCTTTTGTTCGAATTCAGAAAATCGTTCATCAGAAATTAATCCAAGTTTGTGACCAATTCTTGTAAGACGTAAATCGGCGTTATCATGGCGAAGTAATAATCGATATTCCGCTCTTGATGTAAGAAGACGGTAAGGTTCATTAGTTCCCTTTGTTACTAAATCATCAATTAAAACACCAATGTAAGCTTCAGAACGATCTAAAACTAATTCTTCTTTATCCAAAGAGCGACATGCAGCATTGATACCTGCAATTAAACCTTGACCCGCTGCTTCTTCATATCCAGAAGTACCATTAATTTGTCCTGCTGTATATAGATTTTTTATATGTTTAATTTCTAATGTTGGCCATAATTGAGTAGGTACTATCGCATCATATTCAATTGCATAACCTGTTCTCATCATTTGTACATTTTCAAGACCCGCGATTGAACGGAGCATTTTTTCTTGTACATCTTCAGGAAGACTTGTAGATAAGCCCTGTACATATACTTCTTGAGTGTTTCTTCCTTCAGGCTCTAAAAATATTTGATGTCTTGGTTTATCGTTAAAT
Source organism: Bacillus sp. EAC (assembly GCF_002156875.1). GTDB lineage: Bacteria > Bacillota > Bacilli > Bacillales > Bacillaceae_G > Gottfriedia. The sequence continues at coordinate 255,921 of NZ_NCSY01000003.1, forward strand.
CGAACAACTTTATCTTCAATAGAAGGACAGTATCGAGGTCCAGTCCCTTTTATCATACCAGAGTACATAGGTGAACGGTGAAGATTATCATCAATAATTTGGTGCGTACCTTCACTTGTATAAGTTAACCAACAAGGAATTTGATCTGTTTCAACTGGTTCTGTTTCAAAAGAAAATGCACGAGGCACATCATCTCCTGGTTGTATCTCTGTTTTAGAATAATCTATACTAAGACTATTTACACGAGGAGGAGTACCTGTTTTAAAACGAACAAGTTCAATTCCAAGTTCCTCTAAATGTTCTGATAGCTTTATAGCAGGTTGTTGGTTGTTTGGACCACTTGAATATTTTAATTCTCCTACAATAATTTCCCCACGTAAGAATGTACCAGTTGTAATAACAACTGTTTTAGAACGATAGATAGCACCTGTTTGAGTGATTACCCCAGTACATTGACCGTCTTCTATAATTAATTTTTCCACTAAACCTTGTTTTAACGTTAGGTTTTCTGTATTTTCAATTGTTTTTTTCAGTTCGTGCTGATAAGCAAATTTATCAGCTTGAGCTCGTAATGCACGAACAGCAGGGCCTTTTCCAGTATTTAACATTCTCATTTGGATATGAGTTTTATCAATATTTCGACCCATTTCTCCGCCAAGTGCATCTATTTCCCGAACAACGATACCTTTTGCGGGCCCACCTACAGAAGGGTTACAAGGCATAAATGCTACCATATCTAAATTGATTGTTAGCATTAATGTTTTTGCACCCATTCGAGCAGATGCAAGTCCGGCTTCACATCCAGCATGCCCTGCACCAATAACAATTACATCATAATTGCCTGCTTCAAATCCCATTTTGCTCTCCTCCTAACCTTTTATTTTCCTAAACAGAATTGCGAAAACAATTGGTTTATTAAACTTTCTTGAACTGTATCTCCAATAATCTCACCTAATAATTCCCAGGCTCTTGTTAAGTCTATTTGAACTAAATCTATAGGCATTCCACTTTTCATTGCCTCAATCGCATCATTTAATGTTTGATCGGCTTGCTTTAATAACGCAATATGTCTAGCATTCGATAAATATGTTAAATCTTGTGCTTCAATTTGTCCCTCAAAGTAAAGATTGGCAATCGCTTTTTCTAGATCATCAATACCTTGTTCTTCTTTTAAAGAGGTAGTAACAATCGTTGCATTACCAACTAATGCTTTTACTTCATCTATATCTAGATTTTGTGCTAAATCTGTTTTATTAATAATGACAATTACGTCTTTACTACTCATTTGTTCAAATAAACTACGGTCTTCTGCAGTTAATTGTTCATTATTATTTAAAACAAATAGGACTAAATCAGCTAAATTCAGAACTTTTCTTGATCTTTCGACACCTATAGCTTCAACGACATCTTTTGTTTCACGAATACCAGCTGTGTCGATTAAACGTAAAGGAACTCCTTTAACATTTACATACTCTTCAATAACATCTCTAGTTGTACCAGGTATATCGGTTACAATTGCCTTACTTTCTTGTACAAGTGTATTTAATAAAGATGATTTCCCTACATTCGGTCTACCAATTATGACAGTTGACAGCCCTTCTCGTAGAATCTTCCCCTGTTTTGATGTCTCAAGAAGTCTGTGTAGTTCGTCTTGAACAGTTTTAGCTTTTTCAATTAACACAGTATTTGTCATTTCCTCAACATCATCGTATTCAGGATAATCAATATTTACTTCAATATGTGCAAGGATTTCAAGTAAAGTTTGTCTTAACCCATTTACTAGTTTCGATAGTCGACCTTCAACTTGATTCATAGCAATTGCCATCGCCTTGTCAGTTTTTGATCTAATTAAATCCATAACTGCTTCAGCTTGAGACAAGTCAATTCGCCCGTTTAGGAACGCTCTTTTAGTAAACTCTCCTGGTTCTGCAAGTCTAGCCCCTTGTGAAAGCACTAATTCAAGAACTTTATTCACAGAAAAAATACCGCCATGACAATTTATTTCGACAACATCTTCTCGTGTAAAAGTTTTTGGAGCTCTTAACACTGATATCATAACTTCTTCAATATTTGCTCCGGTACTAGGATCTATTAAATGACCGTAATGAATTGTATGTGAATCTACATTATTTAAATCTTTTTCTTTAAATAGTTTATTCGCTATTTGAACAGCTTCATCTCCGCTTAAACGAACGATGGCGATTGCACCTTCACCTTTTGGGGTAGATATCGCTGTAATTGTATCAAATTCCATTTGAAAACCACCTCAGGCATGTTATGTTCTTATAACATGTTACTTCTAAACCTATAGCATAGCATAAAGATTTTTATAATTGAACGTTTTTATATTATAACCTTATGAAAGTCCAAGTAAACTTAAATGTCTTGGATAGAAGATATCAAAAAAAACCAATTAAGGACTATCCCTTAATTGGTTTTTTTAAATCTATCACTAATTGACGATATGGATCTTGCCCAACAGATTTTGTTGAAATATTCGGCATGTCTGTCAGTATGTGATGAATAATTTTTCTTTCAAAAGAAGGCATTGGTTCTAAAGAAACTGCCTTTTTTGTTTTAATAACTGTTTGCGCTGCTTTTTTCGCTAAAATTTCAAGTGATTCTTTACGTTTTAAACGATAATTTTCAGCATCAACCGTTACATGGATTAACTGTTTAGAATGACGATTCACAAAGGTTTGCACTAAAAATTGAAGTGCATTTAATGTATTCCCTCTTTTACCGATGATAAGAGCTACTTTTTCACCTTTTATTGTAAATAAGAAAGACTGTTCTTTCTGATTTTGAACTTCATATTGAATTTCTGCCGTTTCATCTAAACTTTTAACGATATTGGAAAGATATTCATAGGCTTTTTCAATTAGTGTTTGCTTCTTAACCACTAAAACTTTAGCAGGCTTACCACCAAATAGTCCTAAAAAACCTTTTTTACTATCTTCGATTACTTCAATTTCGACTTCTTCTTTTGTTGAACTAAGTTGCTGAAGTGCATTTTGAACTGCTTGTTCGATTGTTTGACCAGTAGCAGTTACTTCTCTCACTTACTAGCCCCTCCTAAATTGTTATTTTGTGAAGTAGTATTATTTCTATTTACAAATAATGTTTGAAGAATCATAAATGTGTTACCAACTACCCAATAAAGTGCTAAAGCAGAAGGTAGTCTCACAGCAAATACTAAAATCATGATTGGCATAACATAAAGCATAATTTTCATTTGTTGTGCTGCAGGACCTGTCATTGTTCCAGTATTCATTGAAACCTTTTGTTGAATGAATGTTGTAATACCAGCAATAATAGGTAATGCATAAATCGGATCCGGATGACCTAATTGGAACCATAGGAAGTCATGTGCTTTAATTTCCATAGTTCTCATAATTGCATGATAAAAAGCAATTAAGATAGGCATCTGAATAAAAATTGGTAAACAACCAGAAAGTGGGTTTACACCGTGTTGTTGATATAACTTCATTGTTTCTTCATTTAATTTTTGAACTGTTTTTTGATCTTTAGATGAATATTTTTTTCTAAGTTCTAACATTTGAGGTTGAATCGTTTGCATCGCTTTAGTGCTTCTAATTTGCTTAATCATAAGTGGTAGTAATGCTAATCGGATTAGAAGAGTTACGATGATAATTGACATACCATAGCTTCCACCGAAAATTTTAGCTACCTCTCTTATTAACCATGATAATGGATAAACGAAATACTGATTCCATATCCCAGTACTTTCAGGTGTAATTGGTTGATTTGTTTGTGAACATCCAGCCAACACTACTACTAAGAAAAGAATCGCAACTAGCATTTGGTACTTCTTAGTCTTCAAACTAGTTCCTCCTTTAAGATGTTACATTTAAATATGTAATTACTTAATTTGTTTTTTATCTGTTTTATGTTTTGAATCACGAATTTTAAGTGCGTCCGCTCTTTTTAATACGTGAATTAAACTTTTTTTAAATTCATTAAAAGGTAGCTCAGTACAGGGCTTTCTAGCAATAACAACATAATCCATATTCAATAGAAGATCGTTACTTAATTCATTAAGAGCTTGTCTAATATAGCGCTTTATATGATTTCTTTCTACAGCATTACCTAACTTTTTACTTACAGATAATCCTATTCGAAATTGCTCCTGATCTTCTTTACTTAATGTATAGATTACAAATTGTCGGTTTGCAGTAGATGATCCCTCTCGAAAAACGCGACTAAAATCTGCATTCTTTTTTATTCTGTTTTTCTTGTTCATGTTTTACTGACACCTCTAAAGATTCCTTCAATTATCATAACAATTTTTTTATAAAAAATAAGGCCTTTTTTACTTACAAATTGTGACATACAAGCAAAAAAAGGCCTTCTAATTAGCGAAAAAGACCACTGTTGACAGTGGCCTACGCAGATAATACTTTTCTTCCTTTACGACGACGAGCTGCTAGAACTTTACGTCCGTTTGCAGTGCTCATACGGCTGCGGAAACCATGTACTTTGCTGCGTTTACGTTTGTTTGGTTGAAATGTTCTTTTCATTATATGACACCTCCCTGAGGAATTACTGTAATAGACAGTCCTATAAATTATAAAGAATAAGTGGTCAAAATGTCAATGTAAGATATCAAATCATCATTAATTATTATTTTCCATTTAATAAAGAAAGCTTAATCGAACTACATATATTAAGATGAAAATTCTTTTTTATTTCTTTAATAAAAGAAAAATTCTCTACTCATATCATTTCCCTTGGATCAATTTATAAACAATTTAATTCCTCAAAATCTGCGGTGTCGAAAGATTTTTCTCCAGCCAAAATAAAATGAATAAAAAAAAGATAAAAAAGTTTTCCCACCTCTTTTTATTTAAATGTGAAATGCTCTGTGGATAAGATTTATCAACATATTTTTTATTCACAACAGTTATTGACAATTTTTGCACAAGTTATTTTTCTGTGGACAATTTTTCTAAACAGGTGGATTAACGTGTGGATAACATGAAGTACTCATTGAAATACCTAAAGATTTTTGATATTATTATTTTGTTTTCCTTTTATGGACAAGTCATTTTATATAATTAATTGTCCACAGTTGTTAATAACTTGTGGACAGGTTTTACACTTATGCTATTTTAAAGTTATCCACATAGGTGAATACTGTCAAATAAAGTGGAAATTTGCAGATAGATTATTTTAAGCGTATGCAATGATATGTATAAAAATTACAGTTTAGATAAAGTGGTTGTACAAAACTTAAACACGCATTGTAAGGAGGGATTATTCGTTGGAGAATATAGGGGATCTTTGGTCTAGAGTTCTATCAGAAATAGAAAAAAAAATAAGCAAACCCAGTTTCGAAACTTGGTTAAAATCAACTAAAGCTTTTTCATTAAAAAATGATACGTTAACAATAATTGCACCTAATGAATTTGCTCGCGATTGGTTAGAATCAAAGTATTCATCTTTAATTATGGATACTGTTTTAGAAATTACTGGAGCGGAATTAGAAATAAAATTTATCCTTCCTCAAAATCATATTGAAGAAATCGAAATGAATATACCCGCTGTAAAAGCTAAAGTTAAATATGACGAGCCAGTTGAATTCGGTCAAAGTATGTTAAACCCTAAATATACTTTTGATACATTCGTTATTGGATCAGGCAATCGTTTTGCTCACGCAGCTTCATTGGCCGTTGCTGAAGCGCCAGCAAAAGCATATAACCCACTATTTATATACGGGGGCGTAGGATTAGGGAAAACACACTTAATGCATGCTATTGGACACTATGTACTTGAACATAATCCAAATGCTAAAGTCGTTTATTTGTCCTCAGAGAAGTTTACAAACGAATTTATTAACTCAATTCGAGACAATAAAGCAATTGAATTCCGCAATAAATATCGTAATGTTGACGTCCTACTTATTGATGATATTCAATTCTTGGCTGGAAAAGAACAAACTCAAGAAGAATTTTTCCATACATTTAACACGCTTCACGAAGAAAGCAAACAAATCGTTATTTCAAGTGATCGACCACCAAAAGAAATTCCTACACTAGAAGATCGTCTTCGTTCTCGATTTGAGTGGGGATTAATAACAGATATCACGCCTCCTGATTTAGAAACTAGGATTGCAATTTTACGTAAGAAAGCAAAAGCTGAAGGTCTAGATATACCTAATGAAGTTATGCTGTATATCGCAAACCAAATTGATACGAATATTCGTGAATTAGAGGGTGCACTTATTAGAGTTGTAGCCTATTCTTCCTTAATCAATAAAGACATTAATGCTAGTGTGGCCGCTGAAGCATTGAAGAATTTAATTACTGCATCTAAGCCTAAAACACTATCGATTCATGATATACAACGAACAGTTGGGGAATTCTTTAGCATAAAATTAGAAGACTTTAAAGCGAAAAAACGTACGAAGTCAGTTGCCTTTCCAAGACAAGTAGCAATGTATCTTTCAAGGGAGCTTACGGACCATTCTTTGCCTAAAATCGGAGAAGAGTTTGGTGGCAGAGATCATACAACAGTTATTCATGCACACGAAAAGATCTCCAGACTAGTTGAAACTGACTCACAACTTCAATCTCAAATTAAAGAGATCAATGAAAAATTAAATCAGTAAAGACTCTTAACTGTGCATAACTTTCTATTTTTTTTACACAGTCTATCCACATGTTGATAGACTATTTTTCTTTACTAAATTAGGGTTATCCACAAATTAACAGCCCCTACTACTATTACTATATTATTTTATAAATTATATAAGGAGTACAAACAATGAAATTTACTGTACAAAAAGATCATCTTGTTAAAGGTGTACAAGATGTAATGAGAGCTGTTTCATCTAGAACAACAATTCCTATTTTAACTGGAATAAAATTAGTCGTAACAAATGAAGGTCTAACATTAACAGGCAGTGATTCAGATATTTCAATAGAATCTTATTTACCGACAGTATTAGAGGATCAACAATTAGTAGATGTAAAACAACCAGGGAGTATTGTATTAAATGCTAGATATTTTAGTGATATTGTCAAAAAGTTACCTGCTGATTTTGTAGAATTAGAATCAGATAGTCATTATGTAACCACTATTAGAGCTGGAAAAACTGAATTTAGCTTAAATGGATTTGATGCAGAAGAATATCCATTACTTCCACAAATCGAAGAACATGAAACAATTTCAATTTCTGCAGATTTATTAAAATTCATGATTCGACAAACAGTTTTTGCAGTATCAACTTCAGAAACTAGACCAATTTTAACAGGTGTTAACTGGAAGATTGAGAATGGTGACCTAACATGTATAGCAACTGATAGCCACCGTCTAGCACTTAGACAAGCAAAAATCGACAATAATTCATTATCGAATGAATTTAAAGCAAGCGTAGTAATCCCAGGTAAAAGTTTAAATGAATTAAGTAAAATTCTTGATGATAGTACTGAAAAAGTAGATATCGTTCTAACAGAGCACCAAGCTTTATTTAAAACGAAGCATATCTTATTCTTTACTCGATTACTTGAAGGTAACTACCCTGATACATCAAAATTAATTCCTAGCGAAAGTAAGACTGAACTTACTGTAATGACTAAAGAATTCTTACAAGCGATAGATCGCGCTTCTCTACTAGCAAGAGAGGGAAGAAATAATGTTGTACACTTAGAAACATTAAGTAATCAATTAGTAAATATTTCTTCATACTCGCCAGAAATCGGAAAAGTAGTTGATGAAATTGTTTGTGAGGATATAAAAGGTGAAGAATTAAAAATTTCTTTTAGTGCGAAATATGTAATGGATGCATTAAAAGCTATTGAAAGCCCTGAAATTTATATTCAATTTACAGGAGCTATGAGACCATTTTTAATTCGTACAGCAAATGATTCAAGAACGCTGCAATTAATTTTACCAGTTCGCACATACTAGTTAGTAAATTCGAAGAAAGGGGCTGACCTAAAAGAATGTACTAGCAACCTCCAGTTAATAAGTAGAATTCATTTGAATTCAAACTACTTCCTAACAAATTATTTGGAGAGTGCAAAGTACATTTAGGTCAGTCTTTTTTCTTATAAAGAAGAAAATAAGGGATTCCTATTTTTTTTCTTTCAGAAGTTTAGTACAATTAAGAAATGGATATTTGAGGGTGATGAAAAATGAAAAATGAAAATGTTAAAATAAATACCGAATATATTACTTTAGGTCAATTTTTAAAATTAGCAGGAGTTATTGATACAGGTGGAATGGCTAAATGGTTTTTATCTGAGCACGAAATCTTTGTAAATAACGAACCAGAAAACAGAAGAGGAAAAAAATTAGTTTTGAATGATACTGTTTCAATAACAGGAATTGGATCATTTAAAATTACTTCATAAATTTCGGGGGAATCCCATTGTATATTAAAGATTTACAGTTAAAACAGTATCGAAATTACGAGCAGCTTCAGTTAAATTTTCAAAATAATGTAAATGTAATTATAGGTGAGAATGCTCAAGGTAAAACAAACTTAATGGAATCTATTTATGTGCTAGCTTTAACAAAGTCCCATCGAACAAGCAATGATAAAGAAATGATACGTTGGGATGAAGAGTATGGTACAATAAAAGGTACGTTACAAAAGAAAAATCAACAAGTGACACTGCAACTAATCCTCTCAAAGAAAGGTAAGAAAGCAAAGCTAAACCATCTTGAACAGATGAAGTTGAGTCAGTATATAGGCGTAATGAATGTCGTTATGTTCGCACCTGAGGATTTGCATTTAGTAAAAGGCAGTCCACAAGTACGTCGTAAATTTCTTGACATGGAATTAGGACAAGTTTCGCCAGTTTACCTACATGAATTAAGTCAATATCAAAGAATCCTCCAACAACGAAATTCACTTTTAAAAACATTACAAATGAGTCGAGATCGGAACTATTTAATGCTTGAAGTCCTTACATCTCAGCTAGTGAAACATGCAGTAAAAATAATAGAAAAGCGAATTTCGTTTATCAAATTATTACAAGATTGGGCATCTCCAATTCATAGTCAAATTTCTAGAGAAACTGAAAAACTAGAAATTATATATAAACCAAGCATTAATGTATCAGAATTAACAGATTTGACGAAAATGGAAGAAGAGTACATAAAACAGTTCGAAGCAGAAAAAGAGCGTGAAGTATCTAGAGGTACCACACTGCTTGGTCCACATAGAGATGACTTGGTCTTTATGGTAAATGATAAAAATGTCCAAACTTACGGATCGCAGGGGCAACAGCGGACTACTGCACTTTCATTAAAATTAGCGGAGATTGAACTAATTAAAGAAGAAGTAGGCGAATATCCTATACTTTTACTAGATGATGTTCTTTCAGAGTTAGATGATTATCGTCAAACACATTTACTAAATGCGATTCAAAATAAAGTCCAAACTTTTGTAACAACAACAAGTGTTGACGGCATTCAACACGAAACGATAAAGCAAGCAAATATCATTAATGTTTCACATGGAACAATCGTAAATGATTTTCTATAAGTAATTTTTGAAATTTCTACTAAGCCGCCTAATAAGCATAGCTGAAATTTATTAATTCTTTTATGTAAAATAAGAAGAGTAGGTGAATGTTCATGACAATGGATCAGAAAATGCAGGAACATAATTATGATGAAAACCAGATACAGGTTCTTGAAGGTTTAGAGGCCGTACGAAAAAGACCAGGTATGTATATCGGATCTACAAGCGGTAAAGGTTTACATCACTTAGTTTGGGAAATTGTTGATAATAGTATAGATGAAGCACTAGCAGGATATTGTGATGAAATCAATGTCATAATTGAAGAAGATAACAGTATCACTGTTAAAGATAATGGACGTGGAATCCCAGTAGGTATTCATGAAAAAATGGGAAGACCAGCGTTAGAAGTTATCATGACTGTACTGCACGCAGGTGGTAAATTTGGTGGCGGCGGATACAAAGTATCAGGAGGACTACATGGTGTTGGTGCTTCAGTAGTAAATGCTCTTTCTACTTTGTTAGAAGTACATGTCCACCGTGACGGAAATATTTATTACCAACAGTTTGCAAAGGGTGCACCAGTTGCTGATATGAGTATAGAGGGTCAATCAGAAATAACAGGTACTATTACTCATTTCAAACCAGATGAAGAAATTTTTACGGAAACAACAGTGTATGAATTTGATACTCTGGCAAATCGTTTAAGAGAGCTTGCCTTTCTAAATCGTGGTCTCCGCTTAACAATTGAAGACAGAAGAGAAAACAAACAAAAGAAAGAGTACCACTATGAAGGTGGAATTAAATCTTATGTTGAACATTTAAATCGTTCTAAAGAAGTTATTCACGAAGAACCGATTTTTGTTATTGGTGAAAAAGATGGCATAACTGTTGAGATTGCTCTTCAATACAATGAGAGCTACACAAGTAATATCTACTCATTTACCAATAATATTAATACTCATGAAGGTGGTACACATGAAGTTGGATTCAAAACTGCCTTAACAAGAGTAATAAATGATTATGGACGTAAAAACGGATTAATTAAAGAACAAGACAGTAATTTATCTGGTGAAGATGTTCGTGAAGGTTTAACAGCGATCGTGTCCATTAAACATCCAGATCCACAATTTGAAGGCCAAACCAAAACAAAGCTAGGTAATAGTGAGGTTCGTACAATTACTGAGCAAGTTTTTGGCGAGAAGTTAGATAAATTCTTATTGGAAAATCCTACTGAAGCCCGAAAAATAGTAGAAAAAGGTTTAATGGCAGCTAGAGCACGTATGGCTGCAAAAAAAGCTCGTGAACTAACAAGAAGAAAAAGTGCATTGGAAGTTTCAAGTTTGCCTGGGAAATTAGCTGATTGTTCTTCAAAGGATTCCTCTATTAGTGAGATTTATATTGTAGAGGGTGACTCAGCTGGTGGAAGTGCAAAACAAGGTCGAGATCGTCATTTTCAAGCAATATTACCATTACGTGGAAAAATCATTAATGTTGAGAAAGCTCGTCTAGATAAAATCTTATCAAATAACGAGGTCCGTTCAATGATTACCGCATTTGGTACAGGAATTGGTGAAGAATTCAACATTGAAAAAGCACGTTATCATAAAATTATTATCATGACAGATGCCGATGTTGATGGAGCGCATATCCGTACCTTATTGTTAACGTTCTTATATCGATATATGCGTCAAATTATTGAGAGCGGGTATATTTATATAGCTCAACCGCCTTTATTTAAAATACAACAAGGTAAAAAAGTACAGTACGCTTACAATAATAAGGAAATGGACGAAATACTTTCAAATTTATCTGCAGTACCAAAACCAGTTATCCAACGATATAAAGGTTTAGGTGAGATGAACCCTGAACAATTATGGGAAACAACAATGAACCCTGAAACAAGAACTTTACTTCAAGTAAATCTTCAAGATGCAATTGAAGCAGATGAAACGTTTGAAACATTGATGGGTGAGAAAGTAGAACCAAGACGAAACTTTATTCAAGACAATGCTAAGTATGTAAAGAATTTAGATATCTAATAAGTAAATATAAAGGAGCATAGTTGCTCCTTTTCCTACATAGAAACGTAAATTAAAGGGAGGTGCCGAAGTTGAACGAAAATCAACAAATCAAAGAAATCAATATAAGTAATGAGATGCGTAATTCCTTCCTAGATTATGCAATGAGTGTAATTGTCTCGCGTGCATTACCAGATGTAAGAGATGGCCTAAAGCCTGTACACCGAAGAATCTTATATGCGATGAACGATTTAGGCATGACGGCAGAAAAAGCTTATAAAAAATCAGCTCGTATTGTTGGTGAAGTAATCGGTAAATACCATCCACATGGTGACTCTGCGGTTTATGAAACGATGGTACGTATGGCGCAAGATTTTAACTTCCGCTATATGCTTGTAGATGGTCATGGGAATTTTGGTTCGGTAGACGGAGACGCTGCAGCTGCAATGCGTTATACGGAAGCTAGAATGTCTAAAATTTCAATGGAATTAATTCGTGATATTAATAAAAATACAATCGATTTTCAAGATAACTATGATGGTTCTGAAAGAGAGCCAATCGTTTTACCAGCACGTTTCCCTAACTTACTTGTTAACGGTGCAACTGGAATCGCGGTTGGTATGGCTACAAATATTCCACCACATCAATTAGGCGAGGTAATCGATGGTGTTCTTGCCTTAAGTAAAGACCCTGAACTTACTACTCAGGAACTTATGGAATATATACAAGGACCTGACTTCCCTACTTCAGGAATGATTCTAGGTAAATCTGGAATTCGTAAAGCTTACGAAACTGGTAAAGGCTCTATCATTATCAGAGGTAAAGTTGAAATTGAAGAAAAAGCTAATGGAAGACAAACAATTATCGTTACTGAATTACCATATCAAGTAAATAAAGCGAAGTTAGTTGAACGTATTGCAGAACTAGTTCGTGATAAAAAAATTGATGGTATTACAGATCTACGTGATGAGTCTGACAGAAATGGTATGCGTATTGTTATTGAAGTAAGAAGAGACGCAAATGCAAATGTTTTATTAAATAATTTATATAAACAAACTGCTATACAAACAAGTTTCGGTATAAATCTTTTAGCTCTAGTTAACGGTGAACCTAAAGTTTTATCTTTAAAAAGTTGCCTAAAACATTACCTAGATCATCAAATTGTAGTTATAAAACGAAGAACTAAATTTGAATTAGAAAAAGCTGAAGCTCGTGCACATATTTTAGAAGGTTTAAAAGTTGCTTTAGATCATTTAGATGCAGTAATTAGCTTAATTAGAGCTTCTCAAACTGGAGAAATTGCAAAAAATGGTTTAATGGAAACATTCAACTTATCAGAAAAGCAAGCTCAAGCAATTTTAGATATGAGATTACAACGTTTAACTGGATTAGAACGTGAAAAAATCGAAGAAGAATATCAAGAATTAATTAAATTAATTGCGGAATTAAAAGCTATTCTTGCAGATGAAGAGCGCGTTCTTGAAATTATTCGTGAAGAGTTAACTCAATTAAAAGAGCAATACAATGATAAACGAAGAACTTCGATTGTTCCTGGTGGAGTTGAAATGATTGAAGATGAAGATTTAATTCCAGTAGAAAACATTATTGTTAGTTTAACTCATAATGGATATATCAAACGATTACCTATTTCTACTTATCGTTCTCAACGTAGAGGTGGCCGTGGTATTCAAGGAATGGGTACAAACGATGATGATTTCCTAGAACACTTACTAACTACTTCGACCCATGACACAATACTATTCTTTACAAACAAAGGAAAAGTTTATCGTTCTAAAGGTTACGAGGTCCCTGAATATAGTCGTACTGCTAAGGGGCTACCAATAGTAAACTTACTAGAAATTGATAAAGATGAAAGTATAAATGCTATTATCCCAGTCAGTGAATTTTTAGATGATTGGTATCTATTCTTTACTACTAAACAAGGAATTGCGAAGCGTGTACCATTATCTGCTTTCGCAAATATTCGTACAAATGGATTAATAGCAATTAATTTAAAAGAAGATGACGATGTAATCTCTGTTCGATTAACAGATAGTACAAAAGACATAGTAGTAGGAACTTCAAAAGGGATGATTATCCGTTTTAATGAAGAAGATGTAAGATCTATGGGAAGAACAGCTACTGGTGTTAAAGCAATTACACTTTCTGACGATGATTATGTTGTAGGGATGGAAGTAGTTGAGGAACACTTAGATATTCTAGTTGTTACAGAACATGGATTTGGTAAACGAACTGCTCAAGAAGAGTACCGTATTCAAAGTCGTGGAGGTAAAGGTTTAAAAACACTAAACGTAACTGAGAAAAACGGGAAAATGATCTCTCTAAAATGTGTAAGTGACGAAGAAGATTTAATGTTAATTACAGAATCCGGAGTTATCATACGTATGCCAATCGATCAAATTTCAAGACTTGGACGTGTTACACAAGGGGTAAAACTAATTAAATTAGATCAAGAAGGCCACGTTGCAACTGTGGCAATTGCGGCTAAAGAAGATGAAGTTGACCCATCCTCTCTTGAAGATGATGAAGATGAGATTGAAACAACAGAAGAATAATACTTTAAGTTAATCCTATGACAAGATAAGAGAGAACCAAAAATTGTTCTCTCTTTTTTTTAAACTTATAAAATGGGGGATAACTAATGAAAGTTCGTGCGGAAATGTTAAAAGAAGGTTGGATTTTGAGTAAGCCTTTACATTTAAATACTGAAAATCCAATAGTTGATATGGGAAAAGCACTAACAAATGAAGACATTGCAGTAATTCGCGCTTTTTTAATTAATGATATTGAAGTAGAAATAGCTGATGCAAATAGTTCAAATTCAGAAAAGAATGTTTCTGTAGAGTTTAATAGTATGTACCTAGAGGCTATGAAGCAATACCGAACTCATTTTACTAGTTGGGAATCAGGTGGATCCCTTAATATTATAGAATTCCGAAAAGTATTAATGCCATTAATAGATTATACTCAAAGCAATTCATTAAAGAAGATTCCTGTTCCAAATGTGATTTGTAAGGACGATAAAGATAAAATAATACATCATAGTTTGTTAAGTACGATGCTTTCATCTTTAATAGCGCAGAAACTTAATTATCCTAAAGGTGATATTATTCAAATAGGTGTATCAGCAGCTCTATGTAATGCAGGGTTTGCAAAATATCATTTTAAAAGTATTACTCAATTAGAAAGCAATCCAGATTATAAAAACCATCCAATGTATAGTTATCGTATGGTAGAAAAAGCTCAGTTCTTGCGTGATCAAATGAAAGTGGCTATTTTACAGCACGAGGAAAGACTAGACGGAAGCGGTTATCCATTAAGACTAATGTCTAAACATATTAACGAGTATGCTTCGATTCTTGGAGCATGTGCTTACTACTTTAATAAAGTATTATTCTCAAAAGAAAGTTTAAATGATTTTCAAATAATCGAACATCTAAATAAAGAATGTTTCGGTAAGTTTCATCCTAGTGTAATTGAAGCCATTAATAATATCGTAATTCATTTCCAGTTAGGTGATCGAGTGATGTTATCAAATGGTGTCATAGGACAAATTGTATACCGTTCTACAGTTGAGATAGCAAGACCGACTGTAAAGGCAGAGAATATGGACATGGTTAATATGCGCCCGTAGCTCAATTGGATAGAGCGTTTGACTACGGATCAAAAGGTTATGGGTTCGAGTCCTTTCGGGCGCGCCATATTACGGGAAGTGGCTCAGCTTGGTAGAGCACCTGGTTTGGGACCAGGGGGTCGCAGGTTCAAATCCTGTCTTCCCGACCATTAAATTCATGGGGCCTTAGCTCAGCTGGGAGAGCGCCTGCCTTGCACGCAGGAGGTCAGCGGTTCGATCCCGCTAGGCTCCACCATTTTAATAATGATCTTTGAAAACTAAACAAAACATGAAGTAAAACGTCAATTATTAGTTTTAGAGCAAAACAAGATTTAAACTTAACTATTATGGAGAGT
The DNA here is from genome assembly GCF_002156875.1 of Bacillus sp. EAC. GTDB lineage: Bacteria > Bacillota > Bacilli > Bacillales > Bacillaceae_G > Gottfriedia. The sequence continues at coordinate 271,425 of NZ_NCSY01000003.1, forward strand.
TTGATCCTGGCTCAGGACGAACGCTGGCGGCGTGCCTAATACATGCAAGTCGAGCGGACTTGTAGGAGCTTGCTCCTGCAGGTTAGCGGCGGACGGGTGAGTAACACGTGGGCAACCTACCTATAAGACTGGGATAACTTCGGGAAACCGGAGCTAATACCGGATGACACAAAGGAACTCCTGTTCCTTTGTTGAAAGATGGCTTCGGCTATCACTTATAGATGGGCCCGCGGCGCATTAGCTAGTTGGTGAGGTAACGGCTCACCAAGGCGACGATGCGTAGCCGACCTGAGAGGGTGATCGGCCACACTGGGACTGAGACACGGCCCAGACTCCTACGGGAGGCAGCAGTAGGGAATCTTCCGCAATGGACGAAAGTCTGACGGAGCAACGCCGCGTGAACGATGAAGGCCTTCGGGTCGTAAAGTTCTGTTGTTAGGGAAGAACAAGTGCTAGTTAAATAAGCTGGCACCTTGACGGTACCTAACCAGAAAGCCACGGCTAACTACGTGCCAGCAGCCGCGGTAAT
>NZ_NCSY01000004.1 GCF_002156875.1 Bacillus sp. EAC
AATATAGTAAGTTCTTTATAGTATTGGGCTATAGCCAAGCGGTAAGGCAACGGATTTTGATTCCGTCATGCCCTGGTTCGAATCCAGGTAGCCCAGCCATTTGCGGAAGTAGTTCAGTGGTAGAATACAACCTTGCCAAGGTTGGGGTCGCGGGTTCGAGCCCCGTCTTCCGCTCCAATATACGGCGGTATAGCCAAGTGGTAAGGCAGAGGTCTGCAAAACCTTTATCATCGGTTCAAATCCGGTTACCGCCTTTTAATTTATCCCATGCCGGGGTGGTGGAATGGCAGACACACAGGACTTAAAATCCTGCGGGTGGTGACACCCGTGCCGGTTCGAGTCCGGCCCTCGGTATCACAAAATCCTCTTATTTCGATAAGAGGATTTTATTTATTATTGAACTAATAAGTTGGACAAATCTTTAATGATATACTATAATTATTGTATATCTTTTGGCGGTGTGGTGGAATGGCAGACACGGTAGACTCAAAATCTATTGTCTTCACGGACGTGCAGGTTCAAGTCCTGTCACCGCTATAATTTAACGGAAATAGTGAAAAGAGTTTTGCAGAGATGCAAGACTCTTTTTTAATTAGATCCTATTTGGTATTAAAATGTTGTTTTTTAGAAATATTGTATAATAGATAACTCAGATCCCTTCTGCGTTAAAAAAGGCTGCCAGCACCCCTCAGAGGGACGAGCGAGGGTCTTGTCTGTTCGTCGGAGGATACGAGAGGTTTTTGGGATCTCTTAGTGTTCTTTTTTCATTAGATGATGCTTTTAAAAAGCTTTTTTAAAGTGAACTGTAAATAAAGAAAATGATTTGGAACGTAAGTTGTTAGGACGCAAGTACCTTTTTGTTGAGTATGCTCACTGCCTGCCCCACGGAAAGTGAGCATCCTGGAGTGGTAATCTAAAACCACCATGTACCTAATGGAATTGGTTATGCTTTATTACTCGGTATTTTTACACTTCCTCATAAAATCGAATGGGAAATATTACATAAGCTAAATTTCGACAAAATGTGATTTTCTTCTTGAGTTAATGACATTAGTATGTTAAATTTATTTACAGGTTCACTAATTACTAACTAAATGATACAAATTACCTGATGTTATGAAGGTATATTTTAGTTTGAATTTGAAGCCTTAAAAGCGTAGGGTTAGAGTTTGTTTCTTATCTATAGCTTTAGCACTTATAACTTGATAACAACGCAGTGTATTGATTCCATTGAAGAACGATACATTGCGTTTTTTTATTATTTGCACATTTAGTATGTCTAAAAGTAGATAAATAGTGTATTATCTTTTTATTGTTTTTAAATAGTTAATTTCTTGACTAGAATAATAAAAATACATTGTTATTTTGGGTACAAGGCAATAAGGTGATAAGAATGAACATAAAAGAATTTAAAAAAGAATTGATTAAATATAGTAAAGAAATTGGAATTGATAAAATAGGATTTACAACAGCTGATCCGTTTTTAACATTGAAGGATCGCTTATATAGGCAGCAAGAGTTAAACTATCAATCAGGCTTTGAAACAAAGGATATTGAGCGTAGGGCGGATGCAAGAAAAATTATGAATGAGGCACATTCGATTATAGCAATTGCTTTGGCATATCCGTCAAAAATGAAAGATTCTCCAAAGAGTAAGAAGGGCTCAACTCGAGGGATTTTTTGTAGAGCTTCATGGGGAGAAGATTACCATATCGTTGTTAAGAACAAACTACTTCAACTTGAGTCATTTATTTTATTGCACTATCCGAATACAAAAGTACAATCAATGGTTGATACTGGTGAACTAGTTGATCGAGCAGTAGCGGAACGTGCAGGAATAGGGTGGAGCGCTAAAAACTGTTCAATAATTACGCCTGAATTCGGTTCTTACGTCTATTTAGGAGAAATGATTACATCATTACCATTTGAACCTGATTCTCCAATTGAAGACCAATGTGGAGAATGTACAAAATGTATAGATGTTTGTCCCACAAGTGCTATTGTCGCGCCCGGACAGTTAAATGCTAAAAACTGTATCGCTTTTTTAACTCAATCGAAAGAAATGATCCCTTTAGAATATCGCAAAGAATTCGGTAATCGTATTTATGGATGTGATACTTGTCAGACAATTTGTCCTAAAAATAAAGGTATTAATTTTACACATCATATAGAGATGGAACCTGATCCAGAGACAGTTAAACCATTATTGAGATCAGTTTTGAAGGTAAGTAATAGAGAATTTAAAAATCAATTTGGACAAATGTCAGGTTCTTGGAGAGGGAAAAACCCAATTCAACGAAATGCAATAATTGCTTTAGCGCATTTTAAAGATGAGTCCGCAGTTGTTGATTTGATGGAAATGGCAAAAAATGATGCTAGACCTGTTATTCGTGGTACGGCTATCTGGGCAATTTCCGAAATAGAAGGAAACAAAGGTTTACCGTTTATAAAAGAATGTCTAAAAACTGAATTAGATGCTATTGTAATAGAAGAAATCAATACAGTACTGTCAAAGTAATATTGAATGTAAGGTATAATCTCCCACTTCTCAACATCGTATAGAATAAGGCGAATGTTGAAAAGGGGGGATTTTCTTGTTAAATCGGGATCTTATTGAGAACTATGTAAAGGAACGATTGCAACTTTTTTTTGGTGAAGGACAAAGAAGTCGTCTCATACAAGAAAAAGAATTTTTAGCGATTCAACGTAAGGTGGATTTGTTTTCGCAACGAAATATTTCTTTAGTGAAAGCATATGGAAATCTAGAAGTTACACATAACTGGGAAGAAAATGATATAACGTACTTAAATTATACTTTGCATACGAGATATTTTTTAAAACAAAAGGACTTATATTTTGAAGAAGACCAACAAGAAAGACAGATGGCGATTAGTAATGCGGAAATACTATATGATATAGAGTTTCCAATAGAGGATGAAGACGAATTTTTTGAAATTGAAGAAGATACAAGTATGGAAGAAGAATTAGAACGTAGTAATATATACAATCGGTTTAATGCTGTTAAATATGCAGAGACGTGGTGGGATGGCCATAATAGTGTATACCCTCTTTATGCAAATGACTGTACTAATTTCATTTCTCAATGTCTTAGAGCTGGTGGATTTCAAATGAAGGGTATGCCGAAAGTAGCAGTTGGCTGGTGGTATAAGAATTATTCTACTAGTAGTTATAGTTGGAGAGTAGCACATGCGTTAAGAAAGTACCTTCCAGGATCACAAACCGGAATTAAAGCAGAAGAAGTGGCTAATCCGAAGGAACTAACACTAGGAGATATCATTTTATATGACTTCGAAGGTGATGGAAGATGGAATCATTGTACAATCGTAGTTGCCAAAGATGAAAATGGTGAACCATTAGTGAATGCACATACGCAAAATAGTAGGAAACGATATTGGTCATACTATGACTCGACTGCCTATACAGATAATATCACGTATAAGTTTTTTCATATAATTGATGGATTAAATAATCCTATTAACGATTAATACCAATAATAGTAATGAATTTGGTATAATATAAAGCATTGAAACAATATAGAGGTGAAAAAATGGGAATACATGTTGTATTATATCAACCACAGATTCCAGCAAATACAGGAAATATCGCACGTACTTGTGCAGGAACAGATACAAGTTTACATTTAATTCGTCCATTAGGTTTTTCTACTGACGATAAAATGTTAAAAAGAGCAGGCTTAGATTATTGGGAGCATGTAGACATTCATTATCATGACTCTTTAGATGAGTTATTTTCAAAGTATGAAAATGGGAAATTTTATTTCATAACAAAATTTGGTGAAAAGACATATTCAAATTTTGATTATTCAACTGTGGATGAAGAAATTTTCTTTGTATTTGGAAGAGAAACAACAGGCCTACCGAAGGAATTAATTGAAAAAAATATGGACACTTGTTTAAGAATTCCAATGACAGATCATATTCGCTCATTAAATTTATCAAATACTGCTGCGATTTTAATATACGAAGCTTTAAGACAACAAGATTTTCGTGAGTTATTGAAAGTGAAAGATTATTCTAATTAAAGCAAAAAGTCACCAGTATTGGTGCTTTTTTTGTATGAAAACTTTTAAATAATGAGTAGTATTTAGAAATCGATAAAGTAGAGAATCCACTGCTCACCTCGGAATTATAAGCAACTATATCCAGAAAATAATGAAGTGAGAGAAGGATTGAGGGTTCATCCGAATAAAGTGAGAAACGAATTTTTTGAAAAAAAAGATGCTTCATTAAAACGGATGCGTAAATTTTTAACAAATTCAGGTCCGAATTAAGAAACATCTTGTACTAATTATTTGTTTTTAAGTCCTGGTCTGTCATTATAGCCGCCAGTGAAAATTGCAACTAAAAATGTAGCTGTAACCAATAATATTAGAGCTAATCTCATCAGTATGTATCCTCCCAATTTAAAAAATTGCCATTACCCTAAACTTATTATACAAAAAAAACGTAGAAATATGAAATTAAATTTGTGAATTAAGTCTCGATTAAAAAATATTTTCCCACTTAAGATATAGCATTAGTACGGACATCCTCGCATATCCTTTAATAATCTCTCTTACAGATGAGAAAAAGGAGGTACTTGTCCATGGATATTTTAAAGAAACTTGAGCAGCATCGGGACATGGAACAAAGATTGAAATGGGAAGGCACTTTTGCTGAGTATCTTGAAACATTAAAAGAGGAGCCATGGGTTGCCCAAACTGCACATTCTAGAATATATAATATGATAAAAGACGCAGGTATTGAAGAAGTGAATGGTAAAAAAACCTATAGCTTCTTTAGTAACAACCTATATGGATTAGAAGAAGCCCTAGAGAGACTAGTAGAAGAATATTTCCATCCAGCTGCCAAGAGATTAGATGTTAAAAAACGTATTTTATTACTTATGGGTCCAGTAAGTGGTGGTAAGTCAACACTCGTTACAATGTTAAAGAGAGGCTTAGAAGCTTACTCAAGAACAGAACAAGGTTCTATCTATGCTATTAAAGGTTGCCCAATGCATGAAGATCCATTACATCTTATCCCTAACCATTTAAGAGATGATTTTTTCAAAGAATATGGTATACGAATTGAAGGGAATCTTTCTCCATTAAACTTAATGAGACTTGAACAAGAATATGGTGGAAGAATTGAAGACGTTATGGTTGAGCGTATCTTCTTATCAGAAGATCGTCGAGTAGGTGTTGGAACATTTAGTCCATCTGATCCTAAATCTCAAGATATCGCTGATTTAACAGGTAGTATCGATTTCTCAACAATTGCTCAATTTGGTTCGGAATCCGATCCACGAGCTTATCGCTTTGATGGAGAATTAAACAAGGCAAATCGTGGCATGATGGAATTCCAAGAGATGTTAAAATGTGATGAAAAGTTTTTATGGCACTTACTATCCCTGACGCAAGAAGGAAACTTTAAGGCAGGGCGTTTTGCATTGATATCTGCGGATGAATTGATTATAGCTCATACAAATGAAACAGAGTACAGATCGTTTATTAATAATAAGAAAAATGAAGCTTTACATTCACGTATTATCGTTATGCCAATTCCTTATAATTTAAGGGTAAGTGAGGAAGAGCGGATCTATCAAAAAATGATTTCAGAAAGTGATGTTTCGAATGTGCATATTGCTCCACATACTTTACGAGTAGCAGCAATGTTCACGATTTTAACCCGTTTAAAAGAACCAAAACGTGGCGACATTGATCTAGTTAAAAAAATGCGTTTATATGATGGTGAAATGGTAGAAGGTTATAATACAGTTGATTTGGAAGAGTTGAAGAAAGAATATTTGGATGAAGGTATGCACGGTATTGATCCGCGTTATGTCATTAACCGAATTTCCTCAACGATTATCCGAAAAGAAATTCCTTCTATTAATGCATTAGATGTATTACGTTCATTAAAAGACGGATTAGATCAGCATCCTTCTATCTCGAATGAAGATCGAGAGCGTTATATGAACTTTATTTCGATTGCAAGAAAAGAATATGATGATATCGCCAAACAAGAAGTACAGAAAGCCTTTGTTTACTCGTATGAGGAATCAGCAAAAACGCTTATGGATAATTATCTAGATAACGTAGAGGCTTATTGCAATAAGAACAAATTACGCGATCCATTAACTGGTGAAGAAATGAATCCAGATGAAAAATTAATGCGTTCGATTGAAGAGCAAATTGGTATTTCTGAAAATGCTAAGAAAGCATTCCGTGAAGAAATCTTGATTCGTATTTCTGCTTACGCACGTAAAGGAAAACGATTTGATTATAATTCGCATGAACGTTTAAAAGAAGCAATCCAAAAGAAACTTTTTTCGGATCTGAAGGATGTTGTTAAAATTACGACGTCCACTAAAACGCCTGATGAGCGTCAATTAAAGAAAATCAATGATGTGGTAAGTCGCTTAATTGATGAGTATGGATATAATTCTACATCAGCAAATGAACTTCTACGTTACGTAGGTTCTTTACTTAACCGTTAAATATGTAAAACGGCTATCATTTTGATAGCCGTTTTCTTTTGCAATTAGGATTGTATAATTTATAATAAGATAAAGATTTAATAAGAAAGGTGGTTGCCTAAATTGAAGAGAATACAGCTAGCTGAAGACTTAGAGTTTTCACAAATTATCCATGGCTTATGGCGCTTATCTGAGTGGAATATGACGACCAAGCAATTAGTTACATTTATTGAAGAATGTATAGAATTAGGGATTACAACATTTGATCATGCTGATATTTATGGTGGTTATACATGTGAGGAGATTTTTGGGAAAGCGTTAGCATTCAAACCAGAGCTTCGTGAAAAAATCCAAATTGTTACTAAGTGTGGAATTAAACTAAAATCAGCAAAATTTCCAGAACTAAAAATGAATCATTATGATACGAGTAAAGAACATATTTTAATGAGTGTAAATAACTCACTAAAGAATCTTCAAACAGACTATATCGATTTACTCTTAATACATAGGCCAAATCCTTTTATGGATCCAAAAGAAGTTGCTGAAGCTTTTAATCAACTTCAATCAGAAGGAAAAGTGCGTCATTTTGGAGTATCAAACTTTTTACCATCTCAATTCAATATGTTACAAGAACATCTTAATACACCGTTAGTGACAAACCAAATTGAGGTTTCACCAATGCAATTAGAACATTTTGAAAAAGGCACTGTAGACCTATTGCTTGAAAAAGGTATTGCACCTATGATTTGGTCTCCACTTGCAGGTGGACAAATATTCACAAGCCAAACTGACAAGGCCGAAAGTATTCGTACGATGCTGGGTGAAATTGCTGCTGAAATAGGGGCAAACTCAATCGATGAAGTAATGTATTCTTGGATACTGGCTCATCCCGCAAATATGATGCCGATTGTTGGATCGGGGAAAATTGAACGTGTAAGAACAGCAGTAGAATCGTCTCGATTAAGTATGACTGCAGAGCAATGGTTACGGATTTATGTTGCTGGAATGGGTCACTCATTACCATAAAAAAAAATAAAAAGAAGTGTTTATCCTAAAACGGAAGACACTTCTTTTTTATTTCACAAATATATTTTTTATAGTCTTGTCCTATTTTCTGAAAAAATGGGTGCAAAAAATAGAAGAAACATTGTCAATAATTGTGTCCTCTTGCATATGATAGAGTAATCCATAAAAAAGGGTAGAATTTCACCTACCGATTTAGTGTATGCATTTGTGTATAAGTGTGTGACGATTTTTTTTATTTTAAAGAATAAATACAACTAGAGTAAGGGAGGGAAAGAAAATGAGTAATGAAAATATAGAACAAAAGCATAATTTTACCATTTCACAGGAAGACTGGACCCTCCATCGTAAAGGACATGACGATCAACAAAGACATCAAGAAAAAGTGCAAGAGGCTATTAAAAAGAATTTAGCCGATTTAATTACAGAAGAAAGTATCATCATGTCAAACGGGCGAGATGTAGTAAAAATCCCTATTCGTTCACTAGATGAATACAAGATTAGATATAACTATGATAAAAATAAACACGTTGGTCAAGGGACTGGAGACAGTAAAGTTGGCGATGTAGTAGCAAGAGATGGATCACAAGGTGGCCAGCCACAAAAAGGTGCTGGTAAAGGGCAAGGTGCTGGTAAGGAATCAGGAGAAGACTATTACGAGGCAGAGGTTTCACTAATGGAATTAGAGGAAGCTCTATTTAGTCAGTTAGAATTACCAGATTTAAAAAGAAAAGAACAAGACTTAAATACTGTCGAAAATATTGAGTTTAATGATATCCGAAAAACTGGTCTAATGGGTAATATCGATAAAAAACGTACGATGATGTCAGCATTTAAACGAAATGCAATGAGTGGTACACCTTCCTTTTATCCAATTTCACCAGAAGACTTAAAATTCCGTACATGGAATGAGATAAGAAAACCTGAATCCAAAGCTGTCGTGCTAGCCATGATGGATACGAGCGGAAGTATGGGCTTATGGGAAAAGTATATGGCTCGAAGTTTCTTCTTTTGGATGACTAGATTTTTAAGAACGAAATATGAATCTGTTGATATTGAATTTATTGCTCATCATACAGAAGCAAAGGTTGTTAGTGAGGAAGAATTTTTCACCAAAGGAGAGAGCGGGGGAACAATCTGTTCATCTGCTTATCGAAAAGCATTAGAAGTGATCGAGTACAAATATTCACCAGAGCGTTATAATATTTATCCATTCCATTTCTCTGATGGTGATAATTTAACATCAGACAATGCACGATGCGTGAAGTTAGTTCAGGAATTAATGAAAGTAAGTAATATGTTCGGATATGGAGAAGTAAACCAATACAATCGTCATTCCACTCTAATGTCTGCATATAAAAACTTAAATGATGAAAAATTCCGCTATTATATCTTAAAGCAGAAATCTGATGTGTTCCATTCGATGAAGAGCTTTTTTAAACAGGAGCATGAGAAAGCTGCGAAATAATGTGTGGGTATAAAGAGTTAAAAGGAGTGCGGAATTCATAGAAAGTGAGAAACCAGAAAAGCCCTAATGAGGGTTTTTCTGGTTTTTTGTCATATATTGATTAAGTATAATTGATGAGATAGAATAGGCTATTCCACAAATAGGTAGTCTAACTCACCTTTGATTTTGTATTAATAATTGATACAACTAAATAGTTTAGTTTAACAAAGAGTCTAAGTACATTACATATACACAGTGCATAGGATAGTTTAATAAGCTATGGCAGTGAAGGGATTGATAAAATGAATTATGCTCCAAATATGTATCCATATCAATATCATTATCCTTATTATTATTATGTACCACTGTATAACCATAATAGACAGTTTGGTTACTGGACTAATCCTTTTGGGGTGGAATACGTAAACAGATATGGCTTTTTTCAACCATCGAGTGGTGATGTCAGCATTATGTTAAAAGATTATGGAGCAAAACCGTTTGTGGTTAATATCAATGAAGCTACTAAACAAAACAATACGTACCGTACTGCATTATGGACTGGAACGCACTTGCAAGTTACCTTAATGAGTCTCAATGTTGGCGAAGATATAGGTTTGGAAATACACCCCAATGTTGATCAATTCTTACGTGTTGAACAGGGGCAGGGGATAGTTCAAATGGGAAAGAGTAAAGATAAGTTAGATTTTAAAAGTAATGTCAATGATGATACTGCAATAATGGTACCTGCTGGAACATGGCACAATGTAATCAATATAGGGAATACTCCGTTAAAACTTTACTCAATATACGCACCTCCTAATCATCCATTCGGTACTATTCATGTAACCAAAGCAGATGCAATGACTGAGGAATGAAGTAAAAGTCATTACAAGCTTGGTTTATTACATCTTAAAGCAGAAATCTGATGGTTCCATTCGATGAAGAGTTTCTTTACACGAGAGCATGAGAAAGCAGCGAAATAGAAGCATAAAAATGGAAGTACTAAAGTAAATAGATCGTAAGGAAACAGAAAAGCCCAATAGAGGGTTTTTCTGTTTTTATTGTCATAAAGAAATTGATGATTAATTATTTTTATAACAAGTGGACAGATGGCTTGATAGTGATGGTACGAAATGTGAGGTTAGAAAAAATACATAAAAATCTCTTATTTTCATTTTCCTTTCATAATTATATGGGAATATAATTTTGTAATTTAAATCAAGTTGAAAGGAATTTAAATATGGTAACTAACGAAAATAAAATGAAAGTTTTACTTAGTAAGGTTCCAGAAGTTACTATTTTCTTCTGGATAATCAAAGTTTTATGTACGACCGTCGGTGAAACATTTGCTGATTTTCTGAATTTTAACCTTGGATTTGGTTTAGGACGCACTACTTTAATTATGGGAATTGCATTTTTAATCGCATTGTTTTTTCAGTTCAAAGCAACTAAATATGTTTCAAGCATCTATTGGATTACAGTTGTACTGATAAGTGTATTTGGAACACTGGTAACTGATAATTTGACAGACGCAATGGGAGTTCCACTCGAGACTAGTACAATAGTTTTCTCAGTGTTACTAGGATTAACTTTTATTCTTTGGTATCTTAGTGAAAAAACACTTTCAATACACTCAATTTTCACAAGAAAAAGGGAAGTTTTTTATTGGCTTGCCATTCTTTTCACATTTGCACTTGGAACGGCAGTCGGAGATTTATATTCAGAACAATTAGGTTTTGGCTATTTTAACACGGGAATAACAGTTATTATTATCATACTTTGTGTATTTTTTGCATGGAAATTCTTAAAGCTTGATGGTATTTTAGCTTTTTGGGTTGCGTATATTCTTACTCGACCACTCGGAGCTTCATTAGGTGACTACCTATCCCAACCAAAGGTTAATGGCGGATTAGGATTAGGGACAACAGTTACTAGTGCAATTTTTCTTATAGCAATTTTAGCGATAATCGTTTTCCTTGCCGTTACAAAAATTGATATATCAGCTAAAAATGAATCAGCAGATACAAGTGAAGCAAATAGAAGCAGGAAAAATGTTTTAATACAAACTATTGCAGTACTTTGTATCTTCTTAGTTGCAGGTGTTGGCGGATACGTTTGGCGCAGTAATAATCTAGCTTCGCAAACTAATACTTCTCAAACTACATTAGCTGGACAACTAACTGATTTTGTTAAAATTGAAAATGATATGCTAAAAGATGTGAATTCAAAAGACTTTACTACAGCTAAAAAAGGTGCCGACAATTTAGAACATCAGTGGGATACATCAGAGGCTAAACTTAGAAATACAGATGGTAAAACTTGGACCAAAATTGATGGAACTATTGACGTTGTATTAGCTGCGGTTCGTAATTCAAATCCTGATACAAGCAAGTGTAAAACTGCACTAAACAATTCGCTTAGTGTAATAAACGGAGCAAATAAATAATCACTTTAGGAATCGCTACTAGCGGTTCCTTTTTGGGTATGAGGATAAAGTGCATTTGGAGGGTGGGATTGCTGCATTTGTATATTTTAAAGCAAGTGTAGCAATAAATTATAGATAAATAGACTTAATAAAATCATCCAAATATGATTCTTTAATAACGATATAGATTTAACAATTTAGAATAAACTCTTGATCTATTGAACAATAATAGGACAAATTCGTTAGCGAATTTGTCCTTAAAATACTTAATAATGTAGTATATTTCTTATTTAACTAACAATCAAACAGGTGTACAAAACCAGATAGAAACAATAACATTGTTGCTATAAATATTGTCAGATGCAGTTAATCTTGATTGAGTTCAATGGTTAGCTACGAAAGATAATAGTAATATTCAAGATTTCTTGTAGTATGAATATTATGGAGTAGCTAATCAATTTTATTAAGACGACTAAAGCCAATCCAAGCCAAGATATGGTTCTAAACTGAATAATGGATAAATATTATTTACTTCTTACTTCTTCCCCATAAAGCTCCTTTAAGTGTACTAGATGAGATGTTCCCCAATGGTGCATTGATTCTAAAAGAGGCATTAAACCTTTGCCGTATTTAGAAATTGAATATTCAACTTTAGGTGGAATTTGAGCATATACTTTACGATTGATAATATCGTGATATTCTAATTCTCTAAGTTGTGTAGTCAGCATCTTTTTTGTAATTTCAGGTACTAATCGTTGTAGTTCACTAAAGCGTAATGTTTCATTTTCAATAATATGAAATAGTATGACAGGTTTCCATTTTCCCACAAGTATATCTAAAGCTGTTTCAATCGTTCCCGCACATTCTTTAGCCATTTAATTACCTCCCGCTAATGGTTTCTTTTTGTATACTATGTCACATTAAAGTGTCTACTTCTAAATTAGTTTCTTTGGGATTATTATAACAGTAGTAATAAATTTTAAACAAGGAGGATGAAGAAACAATGTCAAATGGAAATCTTACAATTGGAATTATTTTAGGAAGTACGCGACAAGGAAGAGTTAGCCCTCAAGTTGGTGAATGGGTGAAAGGGATTGCTGAACAACGTGGTGATGCTAATTATGAAATAGTCGATATTGCTGAATTCAATTTACCATTTCTAGGAACAACTGATGGAACAGAGCCAGGAATTAAAGCTTGGTCTGAAAAACTAACTAGTTTAGATGGATTTGTTTTTGTAGTCCAAGAGTATAACCATAGTATTTCAGGAGCATTGAAAAATGCGATTGATTTTGCAAGAGATGAATGGGCGAATAAGGCAGCAGGTATTGTAAGCTACGGTTCAACAGGTGGTGCTCGAGCAGCTGAGCATCTACGTGGCATCCTAGGAGAAGTACAAATTGCAGACGTAAGGGTTCATCCAACATTTTCTTTATTCACAGATTTTGAGAACTTTACTACGTTTAAACCATCAGATTTACATAAAAAAAATGTCAATGATATGCTGAAACAAGTTGTGGCTTGGAGTGGAGCATTAAAAACGTTACGATAAAATTGATTTGAAGGAAAGAGGGATACATTTTTATCTCTCTTTCTTTTTTAGTTTTCGTAAAAATTTATTGCAGGAGTCTCGTATCTTCAGATCCTATCAATTTCTTTTTGCAGTAACAAAACCTATAACAAATCAACGCTGTATAGGAGAATAGCCTTTTATTTATTAAATATTGTATTAATTTCCCCATCATTCCTTAAGGTATCCTTTTGTATACTATGACACATTATAGTAACTACTTCTAATAATTAGTTATAGATAATATAATTTCTTTAGGTATTAAAATGAAACCAAAATGATTAAACAAACTCATTTAATAAGGAGGGGTTATTTTATGAATATCGCCTTATGGATTGTTCAAATAATTTTAGCATTAATGTTTTTGATGGCTGGGTTAACGAAAGCATTTCAATATGAAAAAGCGAAATCAAGCTTACCTTGGGTAAAAGATTATTCAAAGGGTTTTGTTACATTTATCGGCATTTCAGAATTACTTGGAGCAATTGGATTAATTATACCTTTTGCAACAGGAATCGCACCGATATTAACACCAATTGCTGCTTTAGCACTTGGATTGGTCATGCTTTTTGCTGCTGTGTTTCATGCGAAGAGAAAAGAAAATGCGGCAATAGGAATGAATATTATTCTAATTGCGTTAGCAATATTTGTGGCAATTGGTCGTTGGTAAGAGCGGAAATAATTTGGACCCCATCAATAGTTATTGGTTAAGTTTCCCTTTTTAATGGAAAGCAGTTTGGATGATTCAATAGAGAAAAAGGTGCGCAATTTGCTCACCTTTTTTTGTGTAAAAAACACTGAAAATTAATTAAGTTGAATAATACATACGAAATAGATAATGCTATATATTAAATGGAAAATATTTGGATTTTACTATGTGGAGTAATTAATATAGTGTGAATGTTGTAGACTTAAATCGATAAGCTAAGATTTTTGTAACCGGATTAATCATTATTTAGGAGAAAATTATGACATTTGATGATATTGCCCAATTACTGATTACTTATAAAGATTATGCCATTGTATTAAGCATCTTAATTAATATACTGATCAGCATAATTGGGGTAGTTCCTAGCTGGTTTCTTACAGCAATTAATATTAAACTTTTTGGGATAACAGGTGGTTTTTTAGTATCTTATATTGGAGAACTCTCTGGAACGATGGTTGCTTTCTTTTTATATAGATTTGGATTTCAAAATAGATTTAAGAAAAATTCAAGTAAATTTAAGTATTTACAAAAGCTTTTAAGTTTAGAAGGTAAAGAGTCTTTTTACGCGGTTCTTTCTTTACGTTTAATTCCATTTATACCATCTAGTTTAATTACTTTATTTGCTGCGTTTGGAAAAGTTACATTAAAAAATTTCTTTTTGGCCAGTTTGATTGGTAAAATACCAGTTTTAATCCTTGAAACATATTCTGTAAATCAAGTATTAGAATTCACTTTGTTTGGTAAAATCCTAATCTGCATAATTTTAGCTGGAATAATTATTTATTTTTATAAAAATAGAACTAAAGTATTTGGAAATAGTAATTAATCCTATTGGGAGATATAAAAAATAAGATTTAATCTGTGTTAATCAACTAACACGGCTTGGGATAATGTGAGTAGATACAAATGTAGTTCTAAATTCGTAGAAAATGAGAAACAGAAAAGCCAAGTAAAGCTATTTCTGTTTTTTTGTTTGTTTTAAGTTAAAATAGATGTCTTTTGAATAGATCATCCTTTACTTTAAACACTTAATGTTCCATAAAGTTACAAATTTGTCCTAATATGTCGTATTAATTTTTCATTGTATTTTCACTTTTCTTTTGTATGTTATCTATTAATCGGAATTAAGAAAAAAGAAATTCCTTTTTTATAGAAAGGATTGAATTTATGTTAGTAAATTGGATCAGAAATAAAAATGAGAGGAAATTAATCTATTTAGCATTTATTGTTTCGTTCATTATTTTCATTGCTGGATGGTGGACAATTGAGCATCGCTCTGCATTGTCAACTAATGTTCAATCTCACCTTCAAAATGGATATAATCATTTGAAAGAATTTAATCCCTTGAAATCTTATGCCAAGAGCAAGGGCTCTCTCGGTCGACTTGGCGTTTTTACAGCATTTGCAATTTTCCCTATTTATTTTTTATTAAGAGTAAATAAATTAAATAATAAAAAAGAGTTAAAAAAATCACTTGCAAAGGTGTTGAAATGGGTTAAGTTACTCCATGTACCAATTTCATTGATCACATTTGCATTAATCACAGTGCACTCGATTGTAATGACTTTTTATGAATGGAAGACAAATGCAGTTTATATATCAGGTGTAATCGCATATTTGCTTTTACTTCCACTAGGTATATTTGGATTCTTACGATACAAAAGAAAAGATAAAAACTGGCACTACTATCTATCATTTGCAGTTGTTATCTCCATGTTAATCCATACTTTTATTTAAAAAAGAAGTATTTTTTATTGGTGAAAAAATGAATTTACCTATTCAATAAATTATCATCCTAAAAAGATAAAAACAGAAAACCCAAATTGATGGCGTTTCTGCTTTTATCTTTTTTATATTTAATTCGTTTATATTCTTATAAACTACTTTAGCTTTTCAACTAAGTTAAAAAGATTGTTGTTTTACTAATAGGTTTTGGTTAAGTAAACTACTTTAATAAAATATGAAGAATAAAGCAAGAATAGATAGAAAATAATACTTAATTGGTGAGGAGTTTTCAAAATTAGGGGGGATACTTTGTACAATCAAATAGTAAAAGCTATACCCAATTTATTAACAATAGGAAATTTAGTTTGTGGTGTGCTTTCAATAACTTTAAATATGAATAGCTTATTAAAAGAAGCCTGCATTTTTATTTTTATTTCAGCCTTTTTTGATCTTTTAGACGGAAGAGTAGCTAGGAAATTAAAAGTTAATAGTGAATTTGGAGTAGAATTGGATTCCTTAGCTGATATTGTTAGTTTCGGAGTTGCTCCTGCACTTATATTCTATTCGATAGCTACTCCATCAATTTTGACTTCATTGGCATTTATCCTTTTTCCTACGATGGGTGCGTTAAGATTAGCTAAATTTAGTGTTAAACCAACCATTGGGTATTTTAAAGGTTTACCTATTCCAGCTGCTGGATTACCATTGGCTTTTATGGGATTGTTTTTATATAGCAATGCGTGGATTACCTTAATCCTAGCTATCTTAATGGTTAGTCCAATCAGAATAAAAAAACTTTAAGTAGTTTATTAATCAAAATAAAGCTAGTATCCTTATCGTGAAATACCCCGTAAATGGTTAGCACCAACTAACATTACGGGGTGTTTTTATGACCAAATGTACATAGGATGAAAAGCTGCAACATCACTTAAGATATTTTCTCTAGACGAATGCCCTCTTTTATAAGAGACAAGAAGCGAAACATTTCCATTGATAAAATTGATCCACTCACCAAAACAGCACTGAAAACAAAACCGATCATTATATCGCTTGGTGTGAAATGGAAAAGGTACACAGCACTTATTGAATAGCCCGTTAAAATGCTAATAAAAAAGATAAACATTCCAACGGCAAAGAGTAAGTTCGAACGGTGGCGAATCAGCATAACGTAAAATAACCCATACACAGAAAATAACAGCATTGATTGTTCAAATGGAATAGAAGCAGCGATCTTAATACTGCTAAACATAAAATTGAAGAACCAATGAATTCCTTTTGAAAATAGAATGGTTGCGATCACGATTGAAACATAAAAAGTAAGCTCTAACCATTTATTTTTCCTATTCAATAAAATTGCAGCAACTGTAATAAGTGTAATTGTTAGTAACAAGCTCCAAGAAGAAAAGAAATATACGAATTTAATAAGACCTTTATAGTTTACATTTATCAATGAGAATACAATTGTTTTAAAGATTGAATTGAACTTACCAAACTCATTACTTACTAAATCCTGAATGATGCCAATCATTAAGGTAAAGAAAGTAATAAATATGATTAGAAAGGTTAATAATACAAACTTTATTTTTAAAAGGCTATTGTATTTATGAAAAACCGATTGAAATATAAGGAACATAGACTCTTTTATAAAGACCCTGTTAGTTCTTACAATAAAATAAATAAGTGCAACAAAAGCAAAAACTATACTACCTAGCACCAACCATTTTGTTATTACACTTTCGTATTGATGATATTTTGGACCCAGAACATTTCCTAACCAAATAAAGGTGCTTATCCATAGAAGGACACCTATATTTGCAAAAATGGAAAAAGAGCGGAAGGGAAGTTTAATCACGCCAGATATAATACTTGCAATATGTCTAACGCCAGGAATAAAGTAAGAAAATATCAATAAAATTTTTCCGTATTTTTGATACCAAATCTCCATTTTCTCCATTTTCTCAGGTCCCATATGAATGAAATGACCGTATTTACGGAAAAAAGGGGCACCAAGCTTATACCCTATCCAATAGGAAACTGTTACACCAATCATTCCACCAAATCCTGCAGAAATAATGGAGAGGATAAGATTCATCTTACCTTGATAACAAAGGACACCGACATAACTCATTAAAGCTTCATTTGGAATAGGTAAAATGATTAGTTCCAACATCAAGGATAAAAATAGAATAATATATCCATACTCATTTAATAAATGAATGATTGCATTCATTACTTCAGCTCCTAAAACACTCAAATAAAAGTAAATTTAAATTTATTTAATTCATCGTATCAAAATATAAAATAAAAAACATAGTAATATGATTAGGATTTCTGAAAAATTGGTATTTTTAGTATAAAAGTTAAGTGTACAAATTTCTCTCATAATATGTAAAACGAGCCTTAAGAATCGATTCTAGAGGCTCATTTTTATTTTTAGTTGTTCAGTTCTTAATTGTGATGTACTGATTTTTCAATAGTTTACATTGATCCTGGAAAATATTTTAAGCTAGTATTGTGAACGTGTACCGGAATTGTCATAAGGTAATAACTTAAAGTATTACCTTCATTATTATTAAATGATATGCTGTGTAATATACTGTTAATATTACAAAACGGATATAGAAGAAGGTACCGGCATAATCCCACATGAAATTATATTTATGGATTGTGGAAATCAATTATCTTTTATAGCAGAGCCTTTTAAATAGTAAATGTTTTTGAAAAAATATAACTTATTAATACTTTTATCATTGACAGATTAGTTATGCTACCTCTATAATACAAAACATACTTACTGCAGTAAGAAATGATTATATTAACATATTAAGCAATGATGGGAATTTCAGTAGTGCTTATCTCACTGTTTTAGAGAGCTGATGGAAGGTGGAAATCAGTACAAAGATAAGGATGAATTACAACCCCTGAGCATTTTTTTCGAAATAAAGATTATCTTTATAGAGGGAAAAACGGTCAAAAACGATCGTTAACAAATTCGAGAGGCAGACTTGGTCTGCAACTAGGGTGGTACCGCGAACTTTTCGTCCCTACTGATACAATCAGTAGGGGCTTTTTTATTTTATGAAAAACTTAATATCGGATATGCAATGAAAGGAACACAGTAATGCTAGTTTCCCTGTTTTAGAGAACTGATGGAAGGTGCGAATCAGTACATAAACAAGCATGAATTACAGTCCTGGAGCAATCTTTTTCGAAGTAAAGGGTGACTTTTAGAACGGGAAAGACGGTCATTTGATCGTTAATCAAAATCAAGAGACAGACATTTATTTAAGTCTGTAATTAGGGTGGTAACACGGTGTAAATCGTCCCTGTCGTAAATGACAGGGACGATTTTTTTATATTAAATCTTATTGAGGAGAAAAAAATATGGAATTACAAAAGAAATTATTACCAAGACATATCCGTTTAATGGCACTCGGGGGAGCCATCGGAACAGGTATTTTTAAAGGAACTTCTGAAACAGTATCGATAGCGGGGCCAGCAGTTATATTTTCTTATCTGTTTGCTGGTTTATTACTTCTAGTTGTAATGAGTGCAATTGCCGAGATGGCTATCGCTTTCCCTGGGTTGAATATGAAAGGGTTTATTCGAAAAGCGTTTGGGACTAAGGTGTCCTTTGTAATCGGGTGGCTTTACTGTTTTATGTGGATCGTAGTTTGTGTCATTGAAGTTATAGCTGCTGGAAGCTTTCTACAGTATTGGTTTCCTTCTATGTCTTTATGGTCATTAAGTTTTATTAGTGCTATTTTTATTGTTGCCATTAATTTTATGAATGTGAAACGTTACGGTGAAATCGAATTTTGGTTTGCCGGAATAAAAATTACGATGATTGTTTTATTTATTGTTTTAGGGGCATGTATACTATTTGGAATCATCCCAAGTAATGACAGTAACTATATTCAAAATTACGTACAACACCAAGGCTTCTTCCCGCACGGTTGGTCGGGAGTGTTTTCGGCACTATTAATTGTAATTTTTTCTTACGGTGGATCTGAACTGATCGGATTGACCTTAACTGAAACGAAGGATGCAGAGAAGGTATTGCCTAAAGTGATAAAAGGAGTAATTTGGAGAATTGTGATATTCTATACGCTCCCAATCCTTATCATTTGTGGTTTAATTCCATGGAATGAAATTGGAAATCAAGCTAGTCCGTTTGTACAAGTATTATCTACAGTTGGATTTAAAGGAGCGGCTCATATAATGAATTTCGTCCTTATTACAGCTGTTCTGTCTGCAGCAAACTCTGGTATTTATGGTTGTACACGGATGATGTACTCTTTAGCCGCGGAAGGTGAAGCACCAAAGCTGTTTTCATATGTTTCTAAAAACGGTGTGCCTATTTATACTGTTATTTTAAGTGCAATTATTCTTGTTGGTGGTACATTTGTTGCGTACTTTTCACCTGATCGTGTTTTTGGCTATTTGATGGCAATACCAGGATTTACAGTTTCATTAGTTTGGATTAGCATATGTTTAGCTCAATTGAAGCTTCGTAAAACATATAAAGACATTCCACATTTTAAAGTATGGGGATTTCCATATGCCACTTCTTTTACTGTAATAGCGCTAAGTATTAGTTGTGTGGCATTTGCATTTAGCGAACAGAATAGATTGAGTATGTTTGTTTGTCTAAGTATGTTAATTATTTTAATTATATGTTCACTTTTAAGAGACAAAAAAAGTAAAAAAAATAAGTAAATACCCAGTAAGAATCGGATTTTTAAAAAACAGAGAAACCCAAGTGACGGGTTTTTCTGTTTTTTTGCTCTGTAAATATAAATTGCTGATATTTAAATAAAGGCTAGTCAAGAGAGTATGTGGCCGGTAATACGGAAACCAAGTAGTTTAGCAGTTGTTTTTTAGAAGTTATATTTAGACCTAGTATCAAGATTTTCATCATTTTTTCATAAACCATCGTTATAATGATTCGGGACTTACCTAAATTGGAGGAGAAATTAATGAATTACTCATTATTTAAATTGATAAATGGTTTCGCAGGAAAATCCGAAGTATTAGATCAAGCAATGATTATCTTGTCTAAATCCGCAATCATTATCGCGATTGGTCTTGTAATGTATTTATGGTTTCTAAATAAAAATGAACGTAAGTATACAGCCTTTTATATCGGATTAACACTTATTTTAGCATTAGGAAGTAATTACATTATCCACGCATTTTATTACCATCCACGACCATTTATTTCACATCATGTTGTAAAACTTATTAGTCATTCATCGGACTCTTCATTTGTAAGTGATCACGGAACATTAGTATTTTCGATTGCTTTTATCTTATTAATGAGAAAAGATCGATTAGCGAAATTTACTTTACTATGGGCAATTTTAGTTGGTCTATCTCGTATTTATGTTGGAGTGCACTATCCTTTAGATATAATCGGTGCAATTATTTTGTCAGGGATTACTTCACTTGTTGTTATTAAAACGGCCTCTTTAACAAACCCTATAATGAAAATATTAATGAAACTAAACGAATTTATAGTAAGGAAAGTTCCATTTTTAAATAATAAAGAGCTTAAATCCTTAGATTAAAAAAACAAAATTGATGTAAGAAAATGGAAATGTTAATGATAGAGTTGAAGAGATAAAAGCTGGAGAAGATAATATTAATACTACTCCAAGAAATATAAAAAAAATTTAAAAAATTTACAGATTTTCATTGGATTTTCATTATTCTCATGTACATTGTAAATGAAATAAAAAGGAGGACAAATATGGAGCAATTAGTTTCATAAGTGTTTGACATACGTTATAAACTAATTCAACTTCCATATTGGTTTAAAAATAAAAATTATGATGAATTTTCAATCATTGGCTTATCGGGACCTTTGAAAATTACTTGGAATATAAGTAAAAAGTGGTAGAAGGTGGATAGATTATGGAAAAGCAATCTAAAGTACTTGTGGTAACTTCAAGTTTTGGAAGTGGGCATAAACAAGTTTCCAAAGCATTAAAAAGTGAATTTGAACATTGTAATTTTAAGAATGTAACGATCATTGACTTATATGATGAAGCGTATCCTACTTTAAATACTTTCGCCAAAAGTTTACATTTACAATTGTTTCAACATGCCCAAACAATGTACAAATGGTTTTTTTATGGATCAGAAAAAATTTGTAACACAGCTATCTTTGACTGGCTTTTAGAAAGAAGCGGTAAAAAAATAAAAAGTATTCTTGAAAATGAAAAACCAGATATTATTGTAACAACGTTTCCGGTTGGTACAGTGGCTAAATGGAAAAAAAAATCTGTACACCCATTCAAATTATATACAGTTATAACTGACTACTATATACACCGTTCATGGATTCATGAAGAAATTGATCGTTATTATATTGCAACTGAAGAATTAAAATATCAAATGGTGGATTTAGGAGTATCTTTGTCAAAAATTTATGTAAGTGGTATACCTCTTCGTAAAGAGTTTAGAGAAATAATGCCGATCATAAATGAAAAGAGTAATAAATCAGTGTTAAATTATCAGATTTTAATTGTTGCTGGTGCGTTCGGGATTTTAAAAGATGTAGAAAAAATAGCCAAGCAATTACTTACTGATGAAAAGTTGAATGTAATGGTTGTGTGTGGAAATAATAGGATTTTATATAAAAAACTAATTAATTTAGAAGAAGAATACAAGGGTAGAATTCATGTGTATGGTTACGTGAATGATATACAAAATCTATATCGAAAAGCAGATTTATTAATTACAAAACCTGGTGGTATAACATTAACAGAATGTATTGCATGTAGTTTACCAACTATTCTTTATCGTCCAACTCCAGGTCAAGAGATTGAGAATTCACGCGTATTTGAAAATGTTGGAGCATCGGTTACAGTTAAGACTATAAAAGAGTTAATTGAATTTATAGATCAAATTCTTGCGAAGCCTAATGCTTTAGATCAAATGAAATCTTCATTGCGAATGCTCTATAAAGGATTTAGTTCACAATTAATTGTGAATGATATTTTTAGTTCCACTTCTTAGTAAAAAAAGAGAGTAACTGAAACTCTCTTTTTTGTATTTCTTCTTATTAACTTTTAAATTCATCAACCCTTACAAACTGATATTGTTTTTCTTGGCAATAAGTAATGAAGCTTTCTAAAGCCTCAATTGTATTGAGCGGTGCATTTTCATCTGCTCCAAGAGTCTTACCATTATCATGTAGTAAAATGATGGAACCTGGTTTGGTATTTTTTACTAGTCGATCTAAAATACCTTTGCTTCCTTGTTTACTATTCCAATCATAAGCCATAACTGTCCACAATATCGTATTGTATTTTCTTTGAAAGAAAATAGGAAGTGATACTAAGCCCCACGGTGGGCGGTAAAAATTAGGTTCAGCTTTTGTAAGTTCTTTAATAATCTTACCAGTTTTTTCTATTTGTTTATGTAATACCTTTGGACTTAAGAACCAACTGCATGTATGGAAATAATTATGAATACCAATTAGATGACCTTCTTCATGAATTCGTTTAATGATTGTTGGATTATTTTCAGCTTCAGATCCTAACACAAAAAACGTAGCTTTTATCGAATGACTTTTAAGTAAATCTAAAATAATTGGTGTATAAGTTGGATTTGGGCCATCGTCAAATGTTAAAGCAATACTAGAATGACTCTTTAAACGATTAGTCGAACGAATCTCAAACACACGTGTTAAAAAACTAGGAATAAGAGCGTAAATAACAAAAAATACTAAAAAAATACAGCCGATTATCAAGAAAAAAAACAATTTTAATTTCTCCTCACGAACATTTACTTAGAAGATTAACATAACATTTTAAATATCCTAATACAATATTTCTTGCTTAGAAGAGGGATAGTAAAATTTAACGAAAACTAATTATGGAAACAATGGACACAGGAAAGAGAAATAAAAGTAAGAGGGGATATTATTGAGAATATTATTTGCTGAAGACGATCATAAATTAGGAAAATTAACTACTCATCTATTAAAAGCGCAAACACCTTTTCAAATTGAGTGGTGCACGAATGGAAGAGAAGCATTAGAACTTGCGTCACATACTAACTTTGACTTAATTATTTTAGATTGGATGTTGCCTGAAGTCAGTGGTTTAAACATTTGCAAAAAACTTCGAGGGGATGGGTTTAAAGGTCCAATACTTATGTTGACAGCAAAAGACAGTATTAATCATCGAGTAGAAGGTTTAGAAGCTGGAGCGGATGATTATTTGATAAAGCCATTTAATTTTAGTGAACTTATTGCAAGAATTAAAGTGTTAAATAGACGAAATTTTGCTCCTTTACAAGAAGAAGTAATGACATTAGAAGATTTAACCTATAATCGGACAAGCTATAGCCTTAATAGAGGAGATCATCAAATAGTATTAACTCAAAGAGAGTTCCAATTATTTGATTTACTAGTAAAAAATCGGGGCATTGTTCTAACAAGAGAAGTTATATTTGAACGAGTGTGGGGAAATGATTCAGAAGTAACAAGTAATACAGTAGATGCGTATGTCAAAAATCTAAGGAAAAAAATAGATTTGCCCAATCAGCAGACTTATATAAAAAGTATTAGAGGTGTTGGATATACAATCGAAAAATGAGCTTTCAATCTTTCAACAAATTAGCAAACGCCTAACTTTCTTTAATCTTAGAATATTAATGATTTTCATTATTTTGTTTAATATTACGGTGGGTGTTGTATTCACATTTTATATTTACTTGGATCAAAAAGGTGACGTACTCTCTGTTATGAAGCAAGAAATGAAGGAAGTTAAGGTAAATACAGATTCTTCAAATACAGAAGAAATTATTCATAAGGGAAAGCGAAAAAAGGTTTATATAAATTATTTTCTTAAAAAAAATGGTGACTTTGAAATTTACGATGAAATCGGACCTGGTTATGATAAGGATATCAAAAAAGTATTGAGACAATTAAATCCAGATCCACACAAAGTAACAATTAAACAAATTGCACCAGATAAAAAAGAAGAGTTATATTTAATGATTGCAGTAGAAAACGTATATGATTCATCAAATCATTTCATCGGTACGATTTATAGTGGGAAGGATCTATCCTTAGTTATTTATATAATAAAACAATTTTTTAGTATTTCATTTTTATTATCTGTAATCTTTTGTTTAATGGCTTTTTATTTTGGGAAGAAAATAACGAATCAAGCAATGGAACCAATTATCGCATCTTATACTGAGCAAAAAGAATTTATAGAAAATGCGTCACATGAATTAAGGACACCTTTATCAGTCTTGCAAGCTGGTATTGAAGTAATAAGTATTGAAGAAGACCGACTTTCAGATTTCGGAAAAGAAACATTATCAGATTTAAAAAAGGAATTAAGTGATACTCGTAACTTAGTTCATAATTTACTTTTTCTTGCTAGATTCGATCATCAACAAATACAAAATGATAGTTTAGAGGAATTTCGGCTAGATATTTTTACAATACAAATTCAAAAGACTTGGCAATTTAAAGCATCTGAAAAAAACCAGCAAATTAAACTAAAAACAAATGATAAATTAGTAGTAAAAACAAATCAAGAAAGTTTTAAGCAATTAATTTATATCTTTATTGATAATGCAATTAAATACTCTAAATCAGGAGATAAGATCACACTTAATTACTTTGTACGAGCTGAAAAGAAAAAGCCTTATTTATATTTTGAAGTAATTGATAATGGTATTGGTATCGCACCAGAATTACAAGAGAAAATATTTAATCGTTTTTATCGTATTGAAGAACATAGATCTCGTGAAGAGGGGAACACAGGACTAGGACTATCAATTGCAAAATCAATAATTGAGACGTTAAATGGGAAAATTTTTGTTGAAAGTGAACTTGGAAGAGGTAGCACTTTTACAATTAAAATACCTTTAAAAGTATCATAGAAACTAGCACCATTTTTTGGGGAAAACATGGCACTATTGGAGAGTTTTATTGATATCATTTTGCACTTAGATCATCATTTATTATCTTTTGTGCATCAGTACGGAGCACTAACATATATGATTTTATTTATCATTATTTTACTTGAGACAGGAGTTGTCGTAACACCATTTTTACCTGGAGATTCATTAATATTTACTGCAGGAGCAATCGCTGCGCAAGGTTCTTTAAATATTTATGTTTTACTTGTGCTTTTAATTATTGCGGCTAGTTTGGGAGATACACTAAATTATTTTATTGGTAGAACAATTGGTTTAAAAGTACTAAATAATAAAAAAATGAAATTAATAAATGTAAAATACATTCAAGATACACAGGAGTTTTATAACCGTAAGGGATCTAAATTTATTGTATTGGCAAGGTTTATACCAATAATAAGAACGTTTGCGCCATTTGTGGCTGGAATTGGAAAAATGAATTACTCCAAGTTTATTACGTATAATATCCTTGGTGCGACACTTTGGGTTAGTTTAATGGTTTTAATTGGATTTTTCTTTGGTAATATTTCATTAGTCAAAAATCATTTTGGACTGTTAACAATCGGTATAATTATTGTTTCAGTTGTTCCAATCGTTAAAGATGTGATTATAAGTTTTATGAAAAAAAGTAAAAATAGACAAATTTAAAATTATATTTTTTTCCGAGGAATAATGTAAAAAAGGTTTGTTATATTACTAGATTGTAATTTTGTAGACTAATAGAATTATTAGCATGGATGCTTAAGAGACCTTCAAAATTTATCTTAAGCAATTTATTATAGTTTGGAATTTGTTTATTCCAATAAATTTTTTTAAAAGGTTGCTTCGCCAACCTTTTTTTATAATTCAGTAAAGTCATGTGTAGTCCTTTTTTTACGGTTAGTTTTTCTTAATGCAGGGATATTTTTGTGTAAAGTGAATAGTACATAAATAGGACACTATTAATGAATGGAGTGACTGATATGCAATCACCTAAAACTAGGTTTGAAGTAATTAATGGGATGGAAGTTCATTTTACTGAATGGGGAGACCGACAGAATCCAACTGTAGTATGCTGGCATGGTTTAACTAGGAATGGACGAGATTTTGATATTTTGGCCAGCCATTTGGCTGATAAATATCATATTCTTTGCCCGGATACAATCGGACGTGGATTAAGCCAGTGGAGTACTAGTCCAGAAACAGACTATTGTTTTGAAAATTATGTTAACCTTGCAATCGGATTATTAGATCATCTAGAAATAAAACAAGCTCGTTGGGTTGGAACATCAATGGGAGGTGCAATTGGTATTCGATTAGCTGGTACAACTGAGCATAAAAATAGAATTTCACATTTAATTTTAAATGATATCGGAGCAGGTGCTATTGAAAATAATACGCAAGATATAGAAGGGATTAAACGTATTATTAGTTATGTTGGGACCCAACCTAGATTCAATACAGTAACTGAACTAAAAAATTACTATAAGATGGTATACTCTGCATTCGGACTTTCTGAAGAGCAGGAGTGGAATGATTTTACTCAAAATTCGTGTAGACGGACCGATGATGGGAGCATTTGCCCTAATTATGATCCGAAAATTAGTTTGCAGTTCCAGCATACAGAGGATCTAAACTTATGGGATTATTGGGAGTCCATTGAAGCTAAAATACTACTCATCCGAGGGGAAATATCAGACGTTTTTCCATTAGATGTGGCAGAAAAAATGCAGCAATCTCAAAATTGCAAAATGGTTACAATTCCAAAACTTGGTCACGCTCCAGCTTTAAATACAGAAGATCAAATTCTAGTTATAGAGAATTTTATAAGATATAAAAAAGAATAACTCCAATGCGGGTTATTCTTTTTTATAGCCATATTCTTCATCGTCATAATTTTTATAAGCCCAAATGATAAGTAGTAGAATGTAAAACGAAAAAATAAGAATGTGATAAAATATTTATCAATGAACGATTAAATAGTAGAAAGTTAGGTATTGTTTAATGAAAAAGAAATTAACAAAAATCGGAATAAGTATTTTAATTGTTTTCCTTATTTTATTTGCGTTATATAAATTAATGAATGTGAGATCATTTCAATTATTTGGTGGTTTAACAGATCAAGTCAACACTGACAAAAAAGTAGTGGCATTAACATTTGATGATGGTCCTACGAAAAACGTAGATGAAATTCTGCCATTGTTAGATAGATACAATGCAAAGGCAACATTTTTTCTGATCGGTAATGAGATTGAAAAGAATCCAGACGAAGCTAAAAAAATTGTACAAGCAGGTCATCAAGTTGGAAATCATACGTATTCTCATAATCGAATGGTTTTAAAATCACCTACTTTTATTAAAGAGGAAATCAAAAAAACAGATAAGTTGATTCGAAAAGTAGGATATAAAGGTGAAATAGATTTTAGACCGCCTAACGGAAAGAAACTCGTTGGTTTACCTTATTACTTGCATAAATATCATAAGGATACGATTACGTGGAATATTGAACCAGATACATTTTACACAACTGAATATAGTAAAATTGATTATGTAAATAAAAATGTTAAGCCAGGTTCCATTATATTATTACATCCAATGTATGATGGAACTGGTAGTGAATTAAAAACTATTGAAGGTATTTTGAAAGATTTATCTAAAAAAGGGTATAAGTTTATAACAGTAAATGAGTTACAAGAACTTAAAAAAACTTGAGGAGATTACCGTAAGTTTTTTCATTAAGTTTTAAGAACTACTGTACAAGCAGTCTGTCAAAATAAAAAAGATTGAACAAATGTTTAAAAACATTCGTTCAATCTTTTTTGTTTAGTGACTATATTTATAAACAATTATTTAAAAAATGTTGCCCAAAGCAAGTATGCATTTAATACCGCAATGGCAGAAGCAATCGTCCAAGCAACTGACTTTAGCCATGTCTTATTTACAAACTTACCCATTTTCTTTGGATCACTAGTAAACATGACCAATGGAATAACTGCAAAAGATAGCTGTAATGATAGAATAACTTGGCTCAAAATCAGTAAATCCGTAGTTCCTTTTGCTCCGTATAGATAGGTTATGATTAATGCTGGTGTAACTGCAATTAATCGAGTAATTAATCTTCTTATCCAAGGCGATAATTTAATATTTAAAAAACCTTCCATTACAATCTGACCTGCTAAAGTACCAGTCAATGTAGAGTTTTGGCCTGATGCTAATAAAGCCAATCCGAAAAATGTACTAGCGAGAGTCGTACCTAATAATGGTGTAAGTAGTTTGAATGCATCTTCAATTGAAGCAACTGATGTATGACCTGTTTTATAAAATGTAGATGCAGCTAATATTAAGATAGCAGCATTTACAAATAAGGCGATCATTAATGCAACTGTTGAATCAATCGTTGCAAACTTAATTGCTTCTTTTTTCCCCTCATCAGATACCTCAAATTTTCTAGTTTGAACAATTGAGGAATGAAGATATAAATTATGTGGCATAACAGTTGCCCCTAAAATACCTAATGAAATATATAGCATTGTTGGGTCAGTTATAATTTGAGTGCTTGGTATAAATCCACTAAAAACAGCTTTAATGTCAGGCTGTGACATCGTTAATTCAAAAATAAAACTTCCTGTAATTAAGACAATTAATGAAATAACAAGCGCTTCAATATAGCGAAATCCTTTATTTTGTAGCATTAACACAAGCAATACATCGAAAGTAGTTAGACAGATTCCATAAAAAAGTGGAATTCCAAATAGTAAATTTAACGCGATGGCTGAACCTATTAATTCGGCTAGGTCGCAGGCTGCGATTGCCGCTTCGCAAAGTACCCATAAAACAAAAGAAACAGGTTTACTAAAATGATCTCGACAAGCTTGAGCTAAATCTCTACCTGTAACGATACCTAGCTTAGCAGATAAAGACTGCAAAATGATTGCCATTAAATTTGAAATAAGAATAACAGATAAAAGTGTATAGTTATACGCTGAACCGCCAGCGAGTGATGTTGCCCAGTTTCCAGGATCCATATATCCAACAGCAACTAAGTAACCTGGTCCGGCGAATGCCATAAATTTTCTAAACGAACTACCTTTTTTCGGAATTGGTAATGAACGATGTACTTCTTGTAAACTAGGTTGTGATTTTTGTTGTTTCCAACCAGTTTCGTCGTAGATAGCCTTTTCCTGAGACTCTTGTGACATGTTTCCCACCACCTGTTTTATTGTACACATCAAATAGTTTTTCCCTAGGGAAAGTTTTTAAATTATATGCTGATTTTATCATAATAGTTCTTATTTGTAATAAAAAAAAATTAAGATTTATTATTTTATTTGAATAGTAGAGCAATTTTATACCTTTTATTGGATTTGAATTTAAAAAAAGTTTGAAAATTTGGGAGTAAGATGGAAGAATATTTATCATTTTTAAAAGATTAGTTTGTTGTCAGTGCAATCTATTTTAAAAGATAAGAATAAAATTTCTATGAGGATAATTAAGAGGATTAGTTAATTTATTCCAAAAAAAAATAATAGAAGAAGTATAAAAGTCGTCCAAAATTCCATCTTATAACTTTAACGAAGAAAAAATATTCAGCGGACAAAATTAGAACCACCGTATACGAAAGCGAATAGCGGTGGTTAGTTGTTTAAGTAGTAAGTTTCCCTTACTGCTTATTTATTATTCTGCAGGAACTCCAAGAGCATCGTAAGCAGCAATTACTACTTGAGTTTCAGTCAAAGGTTGACCAGCATTGTCAGTGGAACCAATTATGTTAGTGCAAGTTGGAAATGATACTTTTTAGTTTTTTTACATCTGGAAAAAACATGCATAAACTAACTTTGGACAGTGAAACGCTTAATGCTCTAGATCAAACTGGAAAGCTTTTAAATAATTTTGGATTTGAGTATTTTCGAAAAACTAAAATGTATGGGGGACAAACTATATTTTTTAATGAATGCTTTAGGTTTTCTTCTACTGGTTCAAGAATGTAGAGGGTATTAAAACTAAATATATGATATGATTTTTGGAAATAAATACAAGTTTTGTAGGGGATGGAAAGTATGATTCGTATATTAATTGTAGATGATGATTCAAATATAAGGGAACTATTAAAGCTATATCTTCAATCAGAAGGTTTTGTTACTTTCGAAGCATCGAGTGGTGAAGAGGCATCAAACTTACTTTTAAACCAACAAGTCAACTTAGCGATTGTAGATGTAATGATGCCAGGTATTGATGGATATCAACTTTGTGAGGAAATAAGAAAGTATTATGATTTTCCTGTTATTTTATTAACAGCAAAAAGTGAGCTTACTGATAAGGAAAAGGGATTTTCAGTCGGTACGGATGATTACTTAACGAAACCGTTTGAACCCAAAGAATTATTATTCCGTATCAAGGCACTACTAAGGCGTTTTAATATGGTAAGTGCTCAAAAAATAACGCTAAACGAAACGATTATCGATCGTAAAAGCTACGAAGTTTATTGTAATGGGAAATTACTTATGTTACCGATGAAAGAGTTCGAATTATTATCTCAATTAGCAAGTTATCCAGATCGGATTTTTACGCGTGAGGAGTTAATACAGTTGATTTGGGGGGCAGATTTTGAAGGTGATGATCGAACGATTAATGTTCATATCAAGCGTTTACGTGAACGGTTTTCCACTTTAACGGAGGATTTTAACATAAAAACAGTTCGCGGTGTAGGGTATAAACTGGAGGTCAATAAGAAGTGAAAACTTTATATTTAAGGATCGTAATTACAATCATCTTCGTAATGATTTTTAGTAGTCTAATGTCTTTCTTTATTTCAAATGTATTTTACCACTACACTTTAAAACCTTACAATGATAAAAAATTAACTAAAATGGCTTTAACAATTCAGGATTTTTATGAAAAAAATAATGGCATCAATATAGATGAATATTTAAATCATATTGGGAAATTAGGTTATCAAATTTATGTAGTCGATGATAAAGGAAATAGATCGTTTTATGGAGGCCGCTATAGAGAAAAGAAGTTAAATGATTCCGTTATTGAATCTGTATTAAGTGGGGATGTATATCATGGTATTGCTCAATTTCCTACATCATTATTAGTTACAGGATTTTTTGATAATACCTTAGAAAATACAATTGGTGTTCCGATTGTTACGAATAACAAACAATATGCACTATTTATTCGCCCTAATGTGGAGCTTCAATTTGGCGAATTACGCATATTATTTTCAATTATATTAATGATGACCATTATATTAAGTATTCTATTTGTATTAATAAGCACAAGGTATATTGTCAAACCAATCATTAAGTTAACGGAAGCAACTAAAAGAATTGCTGAAGGAAAATATAATGTTCAACTACAAATTAAACGACAAGACGAAATTGGAAAACTTGCAAATTATTTTTCTCGAATGACAAAACAATTGGAACAAATTGAGGAAATGAGACAAGAATTTGTTTCGAATGTTTCACACGAAATTCAGTCACCCCTTGCCTCGATTAAAGGGTTTTCTCAAACACTAAAATCAAATGAATTAACTGAAGAACAAAGACATTCGTATTTATCTATTATAGAGGCAGAAAGCAGTCGATTATCTTTATTAAGTAAACAGTTATTAACCTTAGCTTCTTTAGATAAGGAAGAAAACATTTTACAAAAAACTAATTTTGATATTGCTGAGCAAATAAAACTTGTCATACGTACAACTGAATGGAGTTGGCGTACGAAAGAACTTGCAATTGATATGGAACTGCCATCAACGATCATCAACGCCGATAAAAATATGCTACATCAAGTTTGGACAAACTTAATTACAAATAGTATTAAATTTAATCATCAGGGTGGTTCGATTTCGATAAAAATTCGAAATGATGGACATGTAGTTGAAGTCGAGATTCAAGACACCGGAATTGGGATCAAAGAAGAAGATTTACATCAAATTTTTAATCGTTTTTTTATAGTAGATAAAGCAAGAATTCGAAAAGAATCAAGTAGTGGACTAGGTTTAGCAATTGTAAAACAAATTATTGAGCTACATAATGGGCAGATTCATGTAACAAGTATATTAGGAAAAGGAACGAGTTTTATACTATCGATTCCTAAAATGTAATTAATTGTTCACCTAATGTTCATCTTCCATTTCTATAATTTATTTTGTAAAGAGTGATTAAGGTTTGAATTAAACTTTTTATCGCTCTTTTTTTAAATAGAAAAGGAGTTGATCAGGATGTTTCTTGCAATCAGAGAATTTAAACATGCTAAACTACGATTTTTATTAATAAGTTTAATTATGATTCTTATATCTTTACTTGTCCTATTTGTTTCAGGCTTGGCAAAAGGTTTGTCTTTTGATAATGCATCCTCTATCGAAAGTATGAATACAGACTATTTAGTTTTACAAAAAGGATCTAATCAACAAATTAATCATTCAATGTTATTGGAAAACCAAATTAATGATGTTCAACAATACGTGACCGATAAAAATAATGCTACTCTAGGTGTTCAAATGACTACTTTTATAAAAAATGGTACGTCAAAAAAAATTGATTCCACATTATTTGGAATAAATACAGATGGCATAATTTCGCCCGAAGTGATTGAGGGTAAAATGATTGATAATTCTACAACAGATGAAGTTGTTGGTGATCCATCCCTAAAAGATGAAGGAGTTAAAATAGGTGATAAGATCGTCGATCAAATGTCAGGTAAAGAATTTACTATTATAGGGTTTACTAAGCATCAATCATATAGTCATACACCAGTAATTCATATGAATAATAAAGAATGGTCAATGATTAAAAGAAGTCCTTCCTACAATGTAATTGCATTGAAGACTGATTCAAGTACGATAAACAAAATAAAGAAGAATGTTTCTGGAATTGAAGTGATTAGTAAAAAACAATCACTAAAAGGTGTACCAGGGTTTAAAGAAGAACAAGGCTCTTTATTAATGATGATAACATTTCTATTCTTTATCGGAGCCGTTGTTTTAGCAGTATTTTTCTATGTACTAACAATTCAAAAAATAAATCAATTTGGCGTATTAAAAGCAATAGGCTCAAAAACAAGTTATTTAGCTAAAAATATAATTTTCCAAGTAGTAACACTTACTTCTGTGAGTCTCTTTATTAGCATTTCAATCACTTTCGGATTTTCAAAAATAATATCAACAAAATTACCTTTTGTATTTGATTTAAAGTTGGTATTAGGAAGTTCGATACTATTCCTTTTAGTTGCTCTTGTTGGTTCATTATTATCCTTAACTCGAATATTGAAAATTGATCCTGTAGAAGCAATTGGGAGGGCATTTTAATGAATAACCATAAACTAGTGTTAGAGAATATAAGTAAAATTTATAATGATGGAGATTCTTCTGTAAAAGTTCTTGACCAAATATCGCTTCAAGTAAAAGCTGGTGAACTTGTTGCAGTTGTTGGTCCGTCAGGTTCTGGGAAAAGTACTTTCTTATCAATTGCTGGTGCACTTCTATCACCAACTAGTGGAAGGGTCCTTCTTGATAATATTGAACTTAATAAGTTGCCGACTCATAAGCTTAATGATTTTCGGTTATCCAAAATCGGTTTTATTTTTCAAATGTCGAATTTAATACCCTACTTAACAGTGAAAGATCAATTAATTCTTATATCCGAATTAGCTGGAATTGAAAGCAAAATTGCAAATAAAAAAGCCAATCAACTCCTTGAAAAATTAGGACTATCAAAACGGAAAATGAATTATCCTGAAAAATTATCAGGTGGTGAAAGGCAACGAGTAGCAATTGCTAGAGCACTAATGAATGATCCAGAGATAATTTTTGCAGATGAACCAACCGCAAGCCTGGATGCTGAACGTGGTAGAACAGTTGTTGAAATGTTATCTAAAGAAGTAAAACAAAGTCAAAAAGCTGCGATAATGGTAACTCATGATAAGAGAATGTTAGATTTGTGTGATCGAGTTGTTTATATAGAAAATGGGAAACTCACTGAGATGTAAAAATCAAATCCATCCATCAAATGGGAAGAAGTACATCTGTAAATCAATTACTTGATTAAGTATTAAAAATACTAGTTGAAAGAAATTAAAATAAAACAAACAAAACCCGTTCGCCTATTGTGCTGAACGGGTTTTATTTACATTTCACATGTCTGTTAACTTCTATTAAAAGATGAAATTTAACCATTAATTAGACAAATGTTGCGAGTACAATAAATAAGAAATATTGCCAATTAATAATTAGGGATATTGTCCTATTTATAGAGGAGGATACGCAACGATATTATTAATAGAAGGAAAAATATGTTAAATTTTTGCAAAATTAAAATATGTAAGAATAATCAATCTTTAGACTGTATTACTATTATTTTGTAAGAAATACGTTGTTTAAGATAATTGAAGATTAGGGAGAAGATAGGATAATGAAACAGTACAAAAATCGTACAATGCTAATTGTGACATTTTGTGTTTTTATTTTGATGGCAATTGTACATGTAATTGGAAGACAATTTAAACTGCTAGATCATATGACTTCTATGGGGCATGCTGCAATGGGGCACGGAACATTGTCGATAGATATGATCAGTCAAGATTATGGATGGGTTTTAAATTTATTATTAATTGTTCCTTTAGTTTTATTATTAACTTCATTTATACTTTACCGATTTAACAATGACCATAAGCTCATTCCCATCTTAATCACATTGGCTCTAACTTTTTGTAGTATTTCAATAATTGCTGGTGGAGGTGGGCATGTAGAATTCCATTTTTCAATTTTTATGGTTGTAGCAATTATGTGCTACTACGAGAATATAAAATTAATCGCAGTTATGACAATTCTGTTTGCTTTACAACATATTTTAGGATTTTTTCTATTTCCAGAAATCGTGTTCGGCGTAGCTAAATATGACTTTACTATGCTACTTATTCATGCAATCTTTTTAATACTAACATCGTCGGCAATTACTCTTCAAATACTATCGAATAACAAAATTATGAAACAAGTCAGAGATGAAATGGAAGAAAAAGAGAAGGTAATTGTGAAAGATATTGTAAATAAACTTTCTGAGACTTCTGATGAAATTGTAAAAAATACAAAAGACCTATCTATCAGTGCAAATGAAACGATTCGTTCAGGCGAAATAATCGTAGAGAATATCAATCAGGTTTCTAACGGTTCTGAAATTCAAACTAAAATAGCAAATCAAGCTGTATCTTCGATGGAGAAAGTAGATCATGACATATTGAAAATTGTGAATGCAACATCTGTTGTTTCAGACCTGTCGTTAGCGACATCAAACTATGCTGATAAAGGTAATGAAAATCTTGTTATGTTAATGGATAGCATGAATTCACTTCAACAATCAATACATGATTGCGAAACGCAAATTCGTAATTTACACAATCATTCAACAGAGATTGGAACGATTATTGGTGCGATTCAGGCAATTGCAAATCAAACTAAATTATTAGCTTTAAACGCTTCAATTGAGTCAGCGAGAGCTGGAGAAGCTGGGAAAGGATTTTCTGTAGTAGCAGTTGAAATCCGTAAGTTAGCTGAACAATCTGATGTGTCAGCTAAACGAATTACTGGATTAGTTACTGAAATTGACGATGGTATGCGATTATCAGTTGAGTCGATGGAACGAGTTACGAGCTCGTTGAAAAATGGTGTAAAAGTAGCGAATCAAACGGAAGGATCATTTAATCAAATAATGGTATCTACGAAGGATGTGTCTACAAAGATTCGAGATATCGTAAAATCCACTGATGAAATTATGAATTCGTCTCAAGAAGCAGTATCAAAAGTAATGGAGATTTCAAATATAGCTGGGGATTTTGCTAATACGTTTAAAGATACAAATAAACTAGTTAACAAGCAATTAACAGATAATCAAGATATATTCCATGTTGTTAACCGATTAAATGATGCAGTAAATGGACTACAAACAGTCATTGAAAAATTAACAAGTAATAGTCAAATTGATTAACATAAGATGAAATAAAGTTAAAAAAACCCGTTCAAACATAGCTTTGAACGGGTTTAACTTTTCTATTTAAAAAAGTGATTTAAAACTGAAAACTTACAGATGAAATTTATCCATTAAATTTGTTCTCGCAAGATCAATCACGTCATCTGCATGTCCATTCAATATTGCTTTTAAGGTCCACAGAGTAAATCCTTGAGCCTGTTCTAAATAAATTTTTGGAGGCATCGCTAGTTCTTGTCTATTTACGACTACATCAAGTAATACTGGCCCGTTATGCTGTAACGCTTGTTGAACAGCAGACTCTAATTCGGATGGGTCTTCTACTCTTATACCTTCAATTCCTATTGCTTGTGCTACATTTGCAAAATTGGGATTATCAAGACTAGTCCCAGTTTCTAAAAAGCCTGCAGCCTTCATTTCCAATTCTACGAAACTGTATGCACTGTTGTTATAAACAATCACTTTGACAGGTAGATTATGTTGGCGGATTGTTAATAAATCACCCATTAGCATAGCTAATCCACCATCTCCGCATAATGCGATAACTTGGCGATTAGGTTTGGATTTTTGAGCACCAATGGCTTGCGGCATTGCATTAGCCATCGTTCCATGATTAAAGGAACCGAGTAATCTTCTTTTGCCATTCATACGTAAATAACGAGCAGCCCATAATGTTGGCGTACCTACATCGCAAGTAAATACAGCATCTTCACTTGCAAAGTCACTTACTAACTTGGTTAAATACTGTGGATGAATTGGCTTACGTCCGGGTATTCCAACAGCGTAGCTATCCAAATTCTCACGCACTTTTTCGTGGGCAGTTACGAATTTATCTAGATGACTGGAATCTTCCTTTTCTACCAATAGAGGTAACAAATTAATAATTGTATCTTTTACATCACCGCAAAGTCCATATGTAACATTTGCACGTCTTCCTAGATGTTCGGCTCTAATATCTACTTGCAAAATAATAGAATCTTTCGGTATAAACTGTCGATATGGAAAGTCTGTGCCAAGCATTAATAACACATCACAATCCATTAAAGCATGGTAACCTGAAGAATAACCTATTAGGCCAGTTAATCCTGCATAGTATGGATTGTCATATTCAAGATGTTCTTTTCCTCGAAGTGCAACAACCATTGGAGACTTTAGTTTTTCACAAAGCTGCATTAAATCAGAATGTGCTCCTTCACATCCAGCACCACAAAGTAAGGAAATTTGATTTCCATTATTTAGATATTCTGCAAGTCGATATAGCTCATCCTTAGATGGGGTTACTGTCGGATGCGTAATGTGAACCACATGTTCAGGAACAGTTTGATGATCTTCAAGCATTGCAATATCTCCAGGTAAAACGAGAACGGATACACCTTTACGTGAAATAGCATGCTGCATAGCGATTGTAACTAGACGTGGCATGTGTTCTGGTCTAGTTACTGTCTCACAATAGTGGCTACATTCTTTAAATAATTGTTCTGGACGGGTATGTTGAAAATACTCACCACCAGTTTCTACACTAGGTATATGTGCAGCAATTGCAAGAACAGGTATACGGCTTCGATGACAATCATATAAGCCATTAATAAGATGGAGATTACCTGGTCCACTACTTCCGGCACATACGGCGATACTATCGCTTAATACAGAATCTGATCCTGCAGCAAAAGCCGCTACTTCCTCATGGCGAACACCAATCCACTCTATTTTTTCAGATCTTCTAATCGAATCTAATACAGCATTTAAGGAATCTCCAACAATTCCATAAATCCTTTTAACGCCTGCTTGAAGCAATGATTCAATTAGTAAGTCAGCTATTGTTTTCATCTTTGAATTCTCCTTCTTAATTGATCTGTTAAAAGATAGTCCATATTCACTTTTAATTGTAGGTATTGGATTTCTAATAATATATATCTAGCTAAATGTATGCTTTGCAGAATATGAAATGGTTATACCATTTTTTTACATTTTTCATGTAGTTTATATATCAGATGGCTAATTAACTAGAAACTATTCTCTAAAAGATTGTTGTTTTATAAATTTCTTTAAATGCATACTGAAAATAAGTTGAATGGAACGGATATGCGAGACTCCTGTGAGAGTAGTGGGACAGGTGATACCCCGCAGTGGTCAAAAAGGTAGGCATACTAATACCACAACATCCTGTCGTAACGCATGCATGACCTACAATCGTGTGGGCTAAAGGAGGCTAAAGCAGCCCACCCCACAGAAAGCGAGTATCCTGGAATGGAGATCAACTTAGAACCTTCAAAGAAAACAGCATTTAGAAAAAAGTACTCCTAGTAAAAAGGTTAAATCATGCTATTTGTCGAAAGATTCTATCTTGAAACTTACGTTAACGTAACATTTATAATAAAAGCAAAGCTGGAAAGGGGAGGGGATTTTGGAATTTTTTTCGATTGGTGAGATGACTCAAGAGTTTAATATGACTCATAGAACATTAAGGTATTATGAGGAAATTGGATTGTTACAACCTACGTATTCGGAAAGTGGTAGAAGAAAATACTCCCAAAAGGATCGTACTAGACTTTATTTGATTCAAAGGGGTAAGAGTTTAGGATTTAATTTACAAGAGATCAAAGATATGATTGATCTTTTTACAATTGACCGTACTGGTGAAAAGCAATTGAAAAAAACAATTGAATATGGAAATCAAAAGATTGAGGAAATAGAAAATAAAATTAGTGAACTTCACCTATTAAAAGATGAAATCATAAAAATGAAAAATAAGCTTGAACAAATATTAATTGAAATTGAGGTGTAGTATGAATCTTTCAAGTCTATTACAAGTAAATAGTAGAAAGTATAAAAATAAAGAAGCCTTAGTATTTGGAGAAAAGCGATTATCATTTCAACAATGGAATGAAGAGGTCAACAAACTTGGACATTCATTATTAAGTCTTGGCATAAATAAGGGTGACCGTGTAGTTCTTTATATGCCAAATACAATTGAATTCGTGATTGCCTACTTTGCAACAATTCGTATCGGAGCGATTATCGTACCAATCAATGCAAAATTAACAAAAATGGAAGTTTCCTATATTGTAAATCACTGTGATGCAAAGGCAATAATTGTTCACGAATTGTTACACCCTCAAATTGACAAATGGGAAAATGAGCAAGTTATTTGTATAAAAACAGGCCATCGAAATGATGGGTGGCATTCGTTTGAACAGTTAGTCTCAAATGGTTCATCTGAAGAAATTATTAACGCTAGTGCTCAGGAAGATGAGGTGTCGATTCTTTATACTTCAGGAACGACGGGAAGTCCAAAAGGTGTTCTTTTTACTCATAAGAATATCTTGACTGTCGCAACAATGATTTGTATTGAAATGAATGTTAATCTAAATAGTCGTTTACTTCATATGATGCCATTAAGCCACTCTGCACCTTTGCATTTAATCTTTATGAGTGGACTGATAACAGGGTCAACCCATGTATTGTTACCAATATTTGTACCTGAGAAATTTTTAACAACTGTTCAAGATGAAAAAATAACGCACTTCTTTGGTGCGCCTGTTGTTTATACATTAACGGCGAAAACTCTTCCTATAAATAAGTATGACCTATCTTCAATTCAACGCTGGATTTATGGCGGATCACCTTTTTCTTCAAATGACTACAAATTTATTGAAGAAGCTTTCCAGTCCTCGAATTTTACTTGCGTATACGGGTTAACAGAAGCAGGACCTAGCGGAACACTATTAGTTGGTGAAGATCATTACCAAAAAGCTGGAAGCATCGGAAATCGTGGAGCATTGTATTGCGAAATAAAAGTAGTTGATGAACATGGCAACGATGTAGGAATTGGTGAAGTTGGTGAAATAGTCTTAAAAGGTGAAGGTACGATGAAATGTTATTACCGAGATGATGAAAAGACGAAAGAAACATTTATAGGTGAGTGGCTAAAAACAGGAGATTTAGCAATGGTTGATCAAGAGGGCTATTACTGGATAGTTGATCGAAAAAAGGATGTCATCATTTCAGGTGGCGTTAATATTTATCCAAAAGAAGTAGAAGATTTACTTCAAACAATACCTATGGTTAGAGAAGCTGCAGTTGTTGGGACCCATCATGAAATATGGGGAGAAACGGTTAAAGCATTCCTTGTAGTTGATGACGAAACAGCTAATTATGAAGAATTGTGTAAGCGCTTTTTAGATGGGAAATTAGCCAGTTATAAGATTCCTAGATTGTATGAAATTGTTAACGAACTTCCTAGAAATGCAACAGGGAAGATCCTGAAAACGCTATTAAAAACAAAATAGGATGGTGTAACGATGAATTTTTATTTAGATGATCAGAATCTACAAGACATATTAGCTAAATATTTAAGTAAAGAGTTTATGGCTTGGGCAAATAATGAACTAGAGGAATTCGGGGAGCTTTGCGCCAATGAGATTGATAAACGTGCAATTCACACTGATCGAGAAGGGCAACCACGATTAATAAAATATGATTCGTATGGAAACGATATTTCGCATGTTTGGGTAAATGAGGGGTATAAACAAACAGTAAAAGATACCTATAATAGGGGAATTGTTGCATATATTCATAAACAGATTCCAGGGTTAGGTGTAAAAGGGAATTATATCTATTCATACGCACAAGGCTATTTATTATCCCAAACTGAAGCTGGCTTCTATTGTCCCGTAACTTTATCAATGGCAGCTACTTTTTTAGTCGAAAGATATGCGGATGAGTCTTTAAAAGAGAAATATCTTCCTCACTTACTTTCAACTGGTGAAACTGATTTATATGAAGGTGCAACCTTTTTAACTGAAAGACAAGGTGGCTCAGACGTTGGAGCAAATGTAGTGAAGGCAGTTAAAGATGGTGACTATTATAGAATTTATGGAGAAAAGTATTTTGCTAGTAATGCTGGCCAATGTGGCATTACTACTATTCTAGCAAGAATAGAAGGAGCTCCGATTGGAAGTAAAGGATTAAGTCTATTTCTAGTACCTTGGAAGAACGATGATGGATCCAACAATGGATTTACGATTCGTCGATTAAAGGATAAGTTAGGTGTTAGAGCTGTACCATCTGGTGAAATAGAATTCGATGGAGCGAAAGCATTTTTAATAGGGGATGCAAGTCGAGGCATCAACTATATGATGGAAGCATTGAATTTATCTAGAATTTGTAATGCAGTTGCTTCAGTTGGAATAATGAGAAGAGCATATGTTGAAGCAAAAAACTATGCAAAAAATAGACCAGCATTTGGACACCCTTTAACAAACTATCCTATGATTCAAGAGACACTTTCAAAACTTGCCTCAATACAAGAAGTACAAACTAGCGCAGTATTTAATTTAATTGCTTTGTATGATCGTGTAATCGGAAACGAAAGTGGCGCAACGGAAGAACAAGCTTTAGTTCGATTACTGATTGCCATTTTAAAAATGCGTACAGCGGAAGAAGCCATCCATTTCTCGCACGAGGCAATAGAAATGCATGGAGGTAACGGTTATATAGAAGATTTTGTTACACCTCGTTTATTGAGAGATGCTCAAGTATTAACGGTTTGGGAAGGAACTGCAAATATTTTAGGATTAGAAGTATTACGATTATTTCATAAAATGAATGCATTCCCAGTGTTTAAGTCATTTATCCAATCAAAATTAGTAAATGTTCAATCATCTCTAGAGATTGAAACGAATTTAGTTAATCAAAAAATGGAAGAATTAGAGGACGTCGTACGATATGCCTCTACATTAGATTCAAATCTTCAGACATTTTATGCTAAAAAGCTAGCGAATAAAATGGCAGACCTCTGCGAAGCGGTAATTGCAATTGATGATGCAAAAGATAATGTCCGAAAAGAATATGTCGCTAAAGTAGTAATTCAAGAAAGATTTCAAAAAGATGAACTTATAAAGGAACATGTTACCTTAAAGTATTACGATGAAATTGTTAATTACAAAGTTTCCATAAAAAAATAACTTTAACAAAAAAAGACACCGTAAATGGTGTCTTTTTATTAGGCTCTTTTCTAAAAGATTGTTGTTTTTAAGTAAATGAGCAACAATTTATATGAAAATAGCCTTTTATTATGAATGTGGTGTTTGTATTTCAACCGATATACGTTGATTTTCGAAATGAGTAAATGAATAATACACAGTTGCAATCAGTAATAGGCTAGAAATAAAAATAGCTGGAAAGAATGAGGATAATAGCTTCGGAAATCGATCATTTAAAATGATGACCGTACAAAATAAAGAAGTACAAGTTAATAGCAATAAACAAATTAATAAAAGTGTGTTTGCTTCTGAAATAGAAAGCATAACGACAATCATACTTCCCATCATACTAGACATGATGGCTGTAAAGATCCCTTCAAGTAAAGCAAGAAAGTCTAGCCTTATACCGATACATAATCCGATAAATGCAGAAAGACCCATCGAAAAGATTAACGAATAGAAGAAGTGTTCATGAAAGCTTAATGTAATTAATATGCCAATCGTTAAACCAGTTGTCATACTAATCATCATCATATACATCATTTGATTCATCCGATCATCTTTAGTTGGCCTCAAATAGATAGATACGAATGTCATAATAATACTTGCACTAATGCAAATCCAACCGGTAAACATATTTGGTACCCCCTAAATATTCGCTTTATATCATCATATGGACATCTTAAAATAAATAGAATAAAAATTTGACACCTATACCCCCTATGAGTATATAATGATATCGAGGTGATGAAATGGAAAATTGTCATGATGATCAAATGGTCCCTAGAAGTGAAGAAGAAATAACTGATTTAACGAAACGTCTTCGTAGAATAGAAGGTC
Organism: Bacillus sp. EAC; assembly: GCF_002156875.1. Lineage (GTDB taxonomy): Bacteria > Bacillota > Bacilli > Bacillales > Bacillaceae_G > Gottfriedia. The sequence goes on from NZ_NCSY01000004.1 coordinate 43,137, forward strand.
AGGTACGAGGAATTCAAAAAATGGTTGAAGAAGATCGATATTGTATAGATATATTAACTCAAATTATGGCCGTTGAAGCTGCGATGAAAAAAGTAAGCTTTTCATTAATTGAACGACACGCGAATCATTGTATGTTAAAAGCAGTCAAAGATAATAATGGTCAAGAGTCTGTAAGTGAATTAATGGATGTAATTAAGCGGTATGTAAAATAAAGGGGTTGGAAAAGATGAATGATGCAAGGCAGTTAACACTGGGTATCGAGGGTATGACCTGTGCTGCATGTGCAACCCGAATTGAAAAAAGTTTGAATCGAATGGATGGCATCAATGCGAATGTGAATCTTGCATTGGAAAGAGCCACTGTGATATATGATAAAAAAAAATATCAGACGACTGATTTAATAGATAAAATCCAAACGATCGGATATGAGGTTGCTGTAGAAAAGGTATCTTTAAATATTGAAGGAATGACTTGTGCTGCTTGCTCTGCAAGAATTGAAAAAGTGATTGGAAAAATGGATGGAATCGTTCATGTGAATGTTAACCTTGCTATGAATACTGCAACAATTTCTTATTTACCTGAAGTTCTTCCGATTCAAACGATTTTGGACAAAATTGAACAGATAGGATATAAAGGGTCGATAAAAAGTGAAGAAGTTCGTAGTCTGAAGGATTCAACAAAGAAAAAACAACTTCAGTTAATCATTTCCATTGTCCTTTCTTTACCCTTACTATATTCAATGGTGGCTCATATCCCATTTCGTACCAATATATGGATGCCGCATATATTAATGAATCCCTGGTTCCAGATCATTTTTGCTACACCAGTACAATTCATTATTGGATGGCACTTTTATGTAGGAGCATATCGAGCTGTAAGGAACAAAAGTGCAAATATGGATGTTCTTGTAGTGATAGGAACATCAGCCGCCTATTTTTATAGTTTTATAGAAGCAATTAAGACAATATCTAACGAATGGTATACACCACATCTTTATTTTGAAACAAGTGCAATCTTAATTACTTTAGTTTTACTTGGTAAGTATTTTGAACATATTGCCAAGGGTAAAACAACTGAGGCAATATCTAAATTATTGGAGCTTCAAGCAAAAGAAGCAATAATTCTAAAAAATGGGGAAGAAAAAAGTGTTTCTTTGGAAGAAGTGAGGGTAGGAGATATCCTACTTGTTAAACCAGGAGAAAAGATACCAGTAGATGGAATAGTCTTATCAGGTATTTCTACTGTTGATGAATCAATGATTACTGGTGAGTCATTACCAGTAGATAAAAAGAGAGATGATAAGGTCGTTGGAGCTACCGTAAATGGGAATAGTGTTCTCACAATACGTGCAGAAAAGGTTGGAAAAGATACTGCTTTAGCAAATATTGTGAAAATTGTTGAAGAAGCCCAAGGATCAAAAGCGCCTATTCAACGATTAGCCGATCGCATTTCAACTATCTTTGTACCAATTGTCATTGGAATTGCCGTTTTAACTTTTATTCTATGGTATTTTGTAATTGACACACAAAATCTACCGAGAGCAATTGAAATAGGAATTTCTGTTTTAGTTATAGCATGTCCTTGTGCGCTAGGTTTGGCTACTCCAACTTCGATTATGGTTGGAAGTGGTAAAGGTGCAGAACAAGGCATCCTTTATAAAGGTGGAGAATATTTAGAAACCACTAACAAGATTAATGCAGTTATTCTTGATAAAACTGGTACAGTGACAAATGGAAAACCTGAAGTGACTGATATCATCAATCTAAATTTACGAGATGATTTTTTATTGATGGTTGCAAGTATTGAAAAAATGTCTGAACATCCTTTAGCTCATGCGATTGTTCAATATGCTAAAAAACAAGAGCTCAAATTAAAGGAAGTAACCAACTATGTGACAATCCCTGGGTATGGAGTAGAGGGAATGATAGATAATAGTAAGATTTATATAGGTACACGTAAATTAATGGATGAAAAGAATATTGATACATCATTAATCGAAGAAAAATTAATTACATTCGAGTCAAATGGAAAAACAGGTATGATTGTTGCAATTAACGAGAATGTAGAAGGAATTGTAGCTGTTGCAGATACGATTAAAGATTCTTCCAAAAATGCGATTAAAGCCTTAAAAGATTTAAAAATTGATGTATTTATGGTAACGGGAGATAACAAGCGGACTGCAAATGCTATCGCTAAACAAGTAGGGATTGAAAATGTCTATGCTGAAGTCTTACCCGAGAAGAAAGCTGAAATTGTAGAAGAACTTCAAAAGCAAGGAAAGATCGTAGCTATGGTAGGCGATGGTATCAACGATGCGCCAGCTCTTGCAAAAGCAAATATAGGAATGGCAATCGGTACTGGTGCTGATGTAGCAATTGAAACAGCGGATGTTACTTTAGTTGGTGGTGATTTGGCACATATTCCAAAAGCAATTGATTTGAGTAAAAAAACAATGAAAAATATTCGTCAAAACTTGTTTTGGGCACTATTTTACAATAGTTTAGGTATACCGATTGCTGCTATTGGGTTACTTCAACCTTGGATAGCAGGTGCTGCAATGGCATTTAGCTCAGTGTCGGTTGTCTTAAATGCACTTCGATTAAAACGAATTAAACTTTAGGAGGATTTTATAATGGAAACAATGTTAAAAGTAAATGGTATGACATGTGGGCACTGCAAAGCTGCAGTAACAAAAGCTGTTGAAAGTGTGTCTGATACAAATAATGTCATAGTCAATCTAGAGAATAAAGAAGTAATATTCAACTACTCAAACTCTGAAACTGTTGATAAAGTGAAAGAAGCGATTGAAGATCAAGGATACGATATTGTATAAACAAAAGGCGAACCATGGTTCGCTTTTTCATTGATAACAAAATTTATCATAATGTTGAGGAGAAATAAAAGATGATGAAAAACCTATTATTATTACTTAGTTTAGTAACAATTATTGGTTTAAGCGGTTGTGGAAACAAAACACATACAGGATCGAATCATCACAATATGAACCATGAAGAAAAAGAGAAAAAAATTCGGACTCAAGTAAGTTTTTCATTTGAAAGAAGTCCAGAGAGTGGAAAGAATCAGGAATTAACGATTCGAGTTAAGAATGAATCCGGAAAACCAATAAATCAATTTAAACTAGAGCATGAGAAATTAATGCATTTAATCGTTGTAAGTAAAGACTTGTCTTTTTTCGAACATTTACATCCTCGATATAAAGGCAAAGGATTATTTACAGTATCAACAAATTTTCCAACTGGTGGAGAGTATAAATTATTTGCAGATTTTGTACCAAAAGGATCTTCTAAAATTGTAAAAACAAAATCAATAGAGGTATCGGGTAAAAAGGCAGAACCAAGCTCTCTCGTTGAAGATAAAGTATTATCAAAAACTGTTGATGGAAAAGAAGTTACTTTAAAATTTGATCAATTAATGATAAATAAGGAAATTAAAATGACATTTTCAATGAAAGATGCTAAATCAAAGGAGGCTATTTCAGATTTGCAGCCTTATTTGGGAGCGATTGGACATGTTGTTGTGATAAGTGGTGACACAGAGACATACTTGCATGTTCATCCTATGAATGAAACAGCAAGCGGGCCAGATGCTGAATTTATGACAAGCTTTCCTAAAAAAGGAACATATAAAATTTGGGGACAGTTTAAACAAAAGGGAAAGGTATTTATTGTACCATTCGTAGTGAATGTTCCATAGTGAAAACATGGAAACTTTAAATAAGTTTTCATGTCAGATTGTTGAGCAACGCTCGCTTTCTTCGTTGCTTCGCCTTCTTGCGGTGCTAAAATACCGTCACTGGTAACTCCGCTCCTCATCAGGCTTCGCGCCTCGAAAGGCAAGCGTTTTCAATCAATCTGACTATCAGGTTTTTGGGACTTTGTCTACTCACGAACATGAAAACCTTAAATAAGTTTTCATGTCAGATTGTTGAGAAACGCGCGCTTTCTTCGTTGCTTCGCCTTCTTGCGGTGCTGAAATACCGTCATTAGTAACTCCGCTCCTCATCAGGCTTCGCGCCTCGAAAGGCAAGCGTTTTCAATCAATCTGACTATCAGGTTTTTGGGACTTTGTTTACACACTGACATGAAAACCTTACTAAGTTTTCATGTTTTTTAATTTAGCCGAAGATTTTGTTGTATATATCTTTGGCAATAGTAGGTTCCTTAGTACCATGAACTATGGCTCGACCATCTTTAAACAATACAACTCGATGGCTTTCATACGTACATGATAGTAAGTAGGGATTTACAATTAAGTCATTTACATAGCCTACTAATCTTTGAGCTAAGTCTTTTAGTGAGATGTTTTTTGGGGATGTTACTCGCAATTGGATGGCATCTCTCCCACATAAAATATCTGTTTTCATTTGACCATCATTTTTTAAAAATGGGAAGATCCGTTCTGGACCACATGTTGGGCAATTTATATTTTTTAATTGACTAATGTTTATTTCTGATTTTTCATTTTTCCAAATATCAAATGACTGCAAGCTAGGTGATAGCTCATAATTAGTAATAAGTTGCAAGGCATAAGTTACCTGATAAGCAGTAATTAGTTGAACAATTGGACTGATTACTCCAACCGTATCACATGTCATGTTTAGTGTTGGTATATGATTTAAAAGACAATGTAGACATGGTGTTTTATCGGGAATGATAGGGAAAGTAAGACCGTAACTTGCCACGCAAGCCCCAAAAATAAAAGGAATACCATGTTTAATTGCAGCATCATTCACGACCATTCTTGTTTCAAAATTATCAGTTGCATCGAGAATAACTGTTTTATCTTTTATTAATTCTTCAATATTAAAATTCGTAACGTCTGTTATAAATCTATTAATTTTAACCTTACTATTAATCTGTTGAAGTCGATTTTTTGCAGCAATAGCTTTCGGTAATTTTTTTATAGCATCTTCTTCAGTATAAAGAATCTGCCTTTGTAAATTACTCCATTCAACATAATCACGGTCAACAATCGTTATATTGCCTATTCCAGCTCTTACAAGCATTTCAGCAACCGATGATCCAAGTGCACCTAACCCAATAATAATGGCATGAGCTTTTTGTATTTTTAATTGACCAGCTGTACCAATAAATAATTCTTGTTTTACATAACGGTTTGTCAAGAATTCACCAACCCCGTAAAAGGACTACTTGCTACACCAAAGTTTTTTTCTTCTATTCTACCAGCTTCATAGCCAAGTCTCCCTGCTTCGATCGCCATCTTCATCGCAATCGCCATTTTTATAGGATCTTTTGCATTTGAAACAGCCGTATTTAATAACACACCATCGGCGCCAAGTTCCATCGCATAAGCAGCATCTTTTGGCGAGCCAATACCTGCATCAACTATAACAGGAATGTTTGATTGCTCTATTATGAATTTGAGGTTTAATGGGTTTATAATACCTCTCCCTGAACCAATCGGAGATGCACCAGGCATTATAGCGTGAACCCCTAATATTTCGAGACGTTTTGCTAAAACGACATCATCTGATGTGTAAGGTAACACAATAAAGCCTTCGTTTAATAATATTTCGGAAGCTTTCAAAGTTTCGATTGGGTCAGGTAGCAGAGACTTAACACATCCAATCACTTCAACTTTTATCATGTCACATAAGCCTGATGCTTTTGCTAATTTAGCTATTCGTACTGCTTCTTCTGCAGTTTTTGCACCAGCTGTGTTCGGTAACAGCTTATATTTAGTTAAGTCTAATTGTTCCAGGAAATTTGGTTGTGAATCCTCAAAAATGTTCATTCTTCTTACAGCAAAAGTAAGAATCTCAGCACTTGATACCTCAACAGCCTTTTTCTGAATTTCAAAAGTTGGATATTTGCCAGTCCCTAGTAATAATCTTGAATGAAATGTTTGGTTGCCTATTTTTAACATAATTAACCTCCGCCAACAAAATGAATTAATTCTACACTGTCCTCGTTCGAGAGAACTGTAAATGCATATTGGTCTTTATATATAATTTGTTTATTTAACTCGACTACCACAATTCGATTTTCTAACTGATAGTTTAAAAGTAAATCCTGTATTGTAGCTATGTAATCGGGAAGCTGTAAGACCTTTCCATTTAATTTAATATTCAAATGTTAATCACCTCGCTAAATCGTATTATGCTATCGATTAATTTTAAAAGCTTCTACCCAATCAGTTTTTACATTCTTTTGTATAATCAAATCTTTAATCAGTCTTCCAGTTGCTGGAGCTAGAAGGATTCCATTGCGGAAATGGCCAGTTGCAAATAAAATATTGTCATCCTCAGGATGAATCCCAATAAATGGATTGTGATCAAAGGTACTTGGACGTAACCCTGCCCAAAATGCTTCTATTTTTAAATCAGAAATTGCGGGAAGCATCCTTTTTGCTTTTTGGATTAAGAATTCAATGCCACCTAAACTTGGTTTCTCATTCCAATTGTTCTCAATCATCGTTGCACCAATAACAAGTTTTCCGTTATTTCGAGGAACGATATAATTTTGTTCATGGAAGAGGGTGTGTTTTAAAATTACTTTTTCAGTTGTTACTGAAAGACATTCACCTTTAACAGGAAAAAGTTGATGATTTAGCCCAAGTTGTTTAAAAAATGAATTGCTCCAAACGCCACTTGCAATTACTACAGTCCTTGCTTCAAAATGACCATTAGTTGTTTGTATAGTGAAATATTTTTCTTTTTTTTGAATTCCAAGAACATGAGTAAATTCTAAAATAGTAGCACCGTGTACTTGAGCACCTTTGCTAAAAGCTTGGCAAGCAACATAAGGTACAACATTTACATCATCTTCAATATAAGCTGCCCCTATTATGTCTCGATGAATGTCAGGTATTTGATTTGCAACCTCTTTTCGCTCATACCATTTGGCAGAAGTTTGTGTAATAAGGGAATCCAATTGATATTTTTCAACGTCTGTATAGGCAAGTTTGAAAATTCCTCCTTTCTTAAGTTCTAGATCAATTCCAGTTAGCTCTTTTAATTCTTCGTGGAGTTGAAAATACGACTGCTGACTGTCTCGGGCAAAAGTATAGAATGATTTAGAGTGACTCCATTCCGAATGTGCGCCAAGCATTCCTGCCGCAGCTTTTGTTGCTTTCTGCCCAACTTGCTGACCCTCTAAAACTGCAACGTCTATTTTTTCTTCTGCTAAATAGTAGGCAATGGAACATCCTATAATTCCGCCACCAATAACGACTACATCAAATTTCTTTTTCATAAGTGATCCTGTACCTTTTCGTAAAATTGTAGAGCTGATTTATATGGGTCTGAAGAAGAAAAAATTCCTGACATGACGGCAATTCCCGCTACTTGTATCTCTTTTAAAAGTTGGATATGATCTAGCGTTATTCCACCTATCGCATAGATTGGTATATTCAGAGATTTTTTTATTTTAATTAGTTGGTTGACTCCATTCGGTGGTATTCCATCCTTGCATTTTGTTTCAAAACAATGACCATATAGGACGTAATCTGCTTGATTAGATTGAGCTTTTTTTGCTTCAGAAAGTGTATGGACAGATTGACCAACTCGTAAATTAGGAAAATATTCTTTTACTGATTCAATCGGGAGTCCTTGACTGGGTAAATGAAAATTAGATAAATTCGATAAGGTTGCAATATCCAATCTGTCATTAATGACTATTTTCTCCATAGACACTTTGTTGATTTTCAAAAGGTTTATAAGTGAAATTACTTCGCCTGCTTTTTTCGATTTTTCACGAATATGTACAAAATCAACAACGTCTATAATTTGAATAATTTTTGAAGCAAGATCATCGATTGAGTGCTTATCATCCGTAATTGCAAAGAGTTCCATTCGATCGCCTCTTTCATTTGGGATACCGTATTTTTTTCAAAAGAAAAACCACTTTCCTAATATGGAAAGTGGTTAATTTGCACAAAAAAAGCACAAATAGATGCGCCACTTTCCTACGCAGGTACTAGCCTGTTCAGGTTTTGAGGGTTTAAAAGTAGCTACTTTATTCTCAGCCCTTATCAAGGGATCCCCTAGTGATGAATATCTATGAAAATTAATCTTAGCATAGCATATAAAAAATTTAATTCAATATAAAATTAATTTAGTAAATTAAAAGCAACATATAAAAACAGAGTTAAATACTTAAGAGATATAGAATTATTAAGGCTATAAAATATTTTTTTTATGCTCTTTTCTGAAGAAGTATTGCTTTTTTGTAAAATAACTTTTAAGACACTTTTTAACAAGATTAACTTTTTTTGTAAAAATTTAGGTAAATAAAATGATTTACAAATTTGAAAAGTGGGTTTATATTAAGGCTGTACATTTTAATAGTTTGACTAGGGGTGTCCAATTAGTTGGGCTGAGAGAGAAACACGTTAAAGTTTCTTAACCCTCAGGACCTGATCTGGTTCATACCAGCGTGGGGAAGTTAGAATCTACTCTTTAATGATTATTTATCATTATTGTAGTCTACTAACCATCAGCCGGGTCTTAATTATAAGATTCGGCTTTTTTCATGCTTAAAATGGATTAGATTTCGTCCTTTTTAATTCATTTAAAAGGGAGAATGTAATCAATGAACAATTTTGTAAATGAAATGAATTTTTCAATCATGTCCAGTTTCACTGGCAGTAAAAAAGTATACGTTGAAGGATCTAGACCTGACATTAAAGTTCCAATGCGTGAAATTGAATTAAGTCCTACAACTGGTACATTTGGGGAAGAGGAAAATGCACCAGTTCGTGTATATGACACAAGTGGTCCATACACAGATTCCACCATGTCAGTTGATATTCGTAAAGGTTTAGATCCAATTAGAGAAAAATGGGTTATCGAACGAAATGACGTAGAAGAGTATGCAGGGCGTGAAATAAAGCCTGAAGATAATGGGTTTAAAGAACTATCATCTCAAAAAAGTATTGATAATTTTCAAGGTCTTAAAAGAAAACCTTTGCGAGCAAAAAATGGAGGGAATATCACACAGTTGCATTATGCTCGTAATGGAATCATTACCCCTGAGATGGAATTTATTGCGATTAGAGAAAATGTCTCCAGTGAGTTTGTGAGAGCAGAGGTAGCTAGTGGAAGGGCAGTAATACCATCGAATGTTAATCATCCAGAAAGTGAGCCTATGATTATAGGGCGTAATTTTCATGTGAAAATAAATGCTAATATTGGTAACTCGGCTGTCACTTCCTCGATTGAAGAAGAGGTCGAAAAAATGACATGGGCAACTCGGTGGGGAGCAGATACGATGATGGATCTTTCAACTGGAAAGAATATTCATAAGACACGTGAATGGATTATTCGTAATTCTCCTGTACCTGTAGGAACTGTTCCAATCTATCAAGCGCTTGAAAAAGTGAATGGAATTGCAGAAGACTTAAGTTGGGAAGTGTTTAAGGACACATTAATTGAACAAGCAGAACAAGGGGTAGACTATTTTACTATTCATGCGGGTGTTCTTTTAAGATACATTCCGCTAACGGCAAAACGAGTAACGGGTATAGTTTCTAGAGGTGGGTCGATTATGGCTCAGTGGTGTCTTGCTCATCATAAAGAGAGTTTTTTATATACTCATTTTGAGGAAATTTGTGAGATCATGAAGAAATATGATGTGACCTTTTCTTTAGGAGATGGTTTACGTCCTGGATCAATTGCTGATGCAAATGATGAAGCGCAATTTGCTGAATTAGAAACACTAGGCGAACTAACAAAAATTGCATGGAAACACGATGTTCAAGTCATGATTGAAGGACCTGGCCATGTTCCGATGCATTTAATTAAAGAAAATATGGATAAGCAGCTGGAAATCTGTCATGAAGCGCCATTTTATACACTTGGCCCACTTACAACAGATATTGCACCTGGATATGACCATATTACTTCTGCAATTGGTGCCGCGATGATTGGATGGTTTGGAACAGCTATGCTTTGTTATGTAACGCCAAAAGAACATCTTGGACTTCCAAATAAAGAGGATGTGAGAATCGGCGTGATTACATACAAAATCGCAGCTCATGCAGCTGATTTAGCAAAAGGGCATCCTGGAGCACAAAAACGAGATGATGCACTCTCTAAAGCAAGATTTGAATTCAGATGGCGTGATCAGTTTAATTTATCACTTGATCCAGAAAGAGCGATAGAATATCATGATGAGACCTTACCTGCTGAGGGGGCTAAAACAGCTCACTTTTGTTCAATGTGTGGTCCGAAATTTTGTAGTATGAGAATTTCACAAGATATTCGTGATTTAGTAAAAAATGGCGAAATGAACGACCAAACTGCAATTGATGAAGGACTGAAAGAAAAAGCGAATGAGTTTAGAAAGAATGGTGGAGAAATCTATCAGTAAGGGTGAGGATACCTTTGGCAAATCGTGTGAATCAAATTACGGAAGAAATTAAACAATTAGAAGCTAATTTAAAGCTGCTAATAAAAGAACTGAATCATATACAAAAAAAGTGTAAGCATGATTTTCAAAAAGAGAATTACATCCAAAAATGTAAAAAATGTTATTTGATTGAAAGTCTATATTGGTAACATAAACTAATATGATTAAACGATCAGTTTCATATGTAAAAAAAACTCCTGTAAAATACAGGAGTTTTATGTTTTTTAGTTTTTACCAGTGGTGTCCATAGCCTCCGTAACCGTCATTACATGAGAAACAAGCTGCACCTACGATGATCAATAGGATAAATAATACAACGATTAGAGCGAAGCTATGATGATGAAAATGATGTCCAGTACTCATACATTATTACCTCCTTCCCTCAAAAATTTAGGGTTTTTAGTCCCTTTAAGGGTAATGTAGCTAATTGTGAAAATATTACAAAATAGGAGAGGTGGATAATGTATCGTATGTAATTTTAAGAACTATGAAACTAGTCTATTTATCAATTAGGCTATAACCTAATTGAAATTGATGAGAGCACTAATTTTTTTCTTTTGGTATTGAGATTGCTGATTCAACAACATATCCATTAGAGAACTTTAGCGCGATTGTCCCTAAATAAGTATCAGAAGGCTGAAGTGATTCTGTGCATGTAAAATAGCGGATATGAACAACTTCTTTCGTATCCTTACTAATTTTTTGACATGCAAGTAAGTTACTTAATCGCTTTAAAGCGACATCTCTTTTTAAACCTATGATGTCCTTTTTTATAAACGATTCATAGTAATTCTTTAAAGGAAACATTTCTCCAACTCCTTATTACATAATAAATAGATTTCGTATATCGATTCTTTCGCACTAATTTATCTAATCGCTTAAATTAATTAATTGTTTGTTGGACATATTTTACTATAAAAATAACTAAAGCGATATTCTGTTTTCGTTAGCATTTTTGCCATTAAACTAAAAAAAATCTCCCATGATGGGAGATTTCTTGTTTATGCAGATTGATTTGAATCTTTATCTATTGAATTTGCTGGGTTTAGTCGGCTATTTTTATAACCGTAAGCTACATAAATAACTAGTCCGATTACTAACCAAACTACAAAACCTTTCCAAGTAAACGCTGATAGACGAGACATTAAAAATCCACAGAAGAGAATAGCTAATATAGGAATCACAGGAACCCATGGTGTTTTAAATCCACGTTTTAAATTTGGTTGTGTTCTTCTCAATACTAGGATACCTAACGATACAGCAGAGAAAGCAAATAAAGTACCGATATTCGTTAATTCTGCTAATTTATTAAGTGGAATTAAGCCAGCAAACGCAGCAACTAGGCCACCAGTTACCCAAGTACTTACAGTAGGAACTTGAGTTTTTGTATTAACTTTTGATAATTTCTTTGGTAGTAATCCATCTCTACTAATAGAGAAGAATAGACGAGTTTGTCCAAACATCATTACGATTAATACTGTTGTAATACCGATGATTGCACCTAGAGAAATGAATCCAGCTGCCCAATCTTGATGTATAAAGCTTAATGCAAAAGCAACAGGGTCTTTTACACCTAGTTTATCAAATGGAACGATACCAGTAAGAATTAATGAAACTACAATATAAAGTATAGTACAAATTGCTAAAGCCGAGATAATTCCGATTGGTAAGTTACGTTGTGGGTTTTTAACTTCTTCAGCAGCAGTAGATACTGCATCAAAACCAAAGTAAGCAAATACTACAACAGCAGCTCCAGCAGTTACACCAGAGAATCCCTTTGGCATAAATGGTGTCCAGTTACCTGGCTCAACATACCAAACGCCGATTGCGATGAAAAGTAATACGACCGCTAATTTAACTATTACCATGATTGTATTTAATTTTGCAGATTCTTTTACGCCTCTAGTAAGGATAAAAGTTACTAATAAAACAATTATAACCGCCGGTAAATCAATGAAAGTACCGTTAGAAGGATCAAATGCACTTGTTAATGCTGTTGGAAAATGAATTCCGAATCCTGAGAGTAAGCTTTGGAAATATCCAGACCATCCACTAGCAACAGCAGAAGATGCTAGTCCATATTCCAGTACCATATCCCAACCTAAAATCCATGCAACGATTTCCCCGAAAGCAACATAGCTATAAGTATAAGCACTACCAGCCTCTGGAATCATTGAAGCAAATTCAGAATAACATAACGCCGCAAATGTACAGGCTAAACCTGCGATAATAAATGATAGAATAAGTGCTGGACCAGCATAGTCAGCAGCTGCTACACCAGTTAAAACGAAGATACCAGTACCAATGATTGCCCCAATTCCTAGCATAGTAAGATCAAATGCACCTAGTACTTTTTTGAGTGAATTAGATGATTCACTCGCGACAGATTTTTTGCGAAATAAATTCATAAGAACCTCCTTGGGAATCTTGTTGATAGTTTTCTGTTTTTTAGATTACTATTTTCATAGTTTTGTAATAAAAACAGAAATTTCTGACAATTACTAACAGAAATAATTTATTTGTTAGTTTTAAGTGATTTTTATAATAACATATGATTTTGGATAATTCAAAGAATTTTTCGACTATTTTTTTAAAAAAACGTGCCAAAAAATGGTAAAAAAGTCATGAGAACAAAAAAATAAACCTCTTAAAAAGAGGTTTCGGTGTGTAGTCAAAGTCAAAGAAATATGAGATTCAGAACGTTGATTTTTTAGTGTTCCTTTAAATGACTTAATGAGACTTCTTTATCATTTTGAGGTTCATCAAGTGGATAAATTCTAGCCGTTCCTTCATTTTTATTAACATGTTGAATATAAATTGGTACACCTTCACATGTTACTTCAATCATATTAGGTGAAGAAACAATTTCTAATGCTCTTTCTGTATCCATTTTTTTGCCTCCTTTACTTTATAACCGATACTATTATTAACTTAGTGTTGAAAACCTATTCATATTAAATCGATAAAGTAGTTCGATTATTTCTTGGATGCTTTCTTAACTCGCTTCTTTTCTTGTTGTATGATAGCAAAATAAGAAAAAAACAATATTGAGCTACACATGAAAATTAAACAAAATAATCCCAATAGAACATTCATATAAGTTCCTCCTTTATAATTTAATGTCATCGTAAAGTATGGAACTAGTTTCAGAGCAAGAAAAAATTTAGAAAAGGTGAGGTTATGTCTAATATTAGAGATATTGCGAGGATGGCTGGTGTTTCGGTTACAACTGTCTCAAGAGTATTGAATGATGAACCATATGTAAGTGAGGATAAGAAAAAAGCAGTTTTACACGCAATTGAAGTTACAAATTATCACAGAAATTTTAATGCTGTAAATTTAAGCAAAGGAAAAACTAATCTCATGGGGATTGTCATTCCATTTTCAAATCATCCATATTTTGGATTAATTGTTGAGGGAATTGCTAATGAAGCCATAAAAAATAATATTAAATTAATGTTATTTCAATCGAATTATGATGAAAATAGAGAAATTGAAGCTTTAGAAATGTTGAAACATAAACAAATTGATTCCCTAATAATTTGTTCAAGAATTTGTCGATTCGAAATTATACAAGAATATCTAAAATATGGTCAAATAATCTTAAGTGAGGATACAAGGAAGACAAGCGTTTCTTCAACTTTTATTGATCATTACAAGGCTTTTAAAATTGGTCTCAACTATTTATATGAAAAGGGACATCGGAAAATTGGTTATTGTATTGGGAGAAGTACGGGTACGAATAGTTTACAAAGAGAAATGGCTTATAAAGATTTTCTGAAAAAATATAATCTGCCTTTTATAAATAATTATATATTTAATAATTGTTTCCATTTCGAGGATGGTGAACGTGTTGTCCAATCATTTATACATTTAGAAAATCACCCAACAGCTTTGTTAGTAACGAGTGATCAAGTGGCTGCAGGTATTCTCACTTGTTGTAGGGATCAGGGTATAATAATTCCAGATGATCTATCTATAATTGGTTTTGATAATCAACCAATCTCCAAGGCGATGAAAATTACGACAGTTGAAATCCCATTAGTTGAGGTAGGTAAAAAACTTTTTAATCAGGCAATTAAGGAGGACGTAACACAAGAAGAGGTTTTAGTAAAAATGATAGAACGTGGATCAGTTTAATGGTTCGATAATAGATAAAATGCTGTTTTCATAAAAATTGTTGTTATTTAATTTAATAATTGGTTAGTTTTACATCAGGATGCTCGTTTTTAAGTGTGACGGTTGGTGAGTCTCCTTTAATTTCATCCCGCCTGCGGAGTCTCACCTTTTACGTTACTCCCAGAGGAATCTTACACATTTACTTCAACTATCTTTACACAGTTAGATTACTTTAATAAGTCCTTTTTTTTGAATTATCTTTTAGTCGAGAGTCAAAAAAAGCACAAACTAGTGTAATATTTAACAGCAACTTAATTGATAGTTTTAACTACTAATTAAGTTGCTGTTCAACTAGTTGTGCTTATTTTATTTTTGTCTCCATATTTTTGCACGTTCTTCTACAATCTCTATAAATTTTCTTGTAGCATGAGATTGCCATCTATTTTTATGCCATGCCATGATTGTAAATACACTCCCTAAGTTAGTATCCCATTCAATTGAGCGCATTTTTTGTTGTTCGATTTCATTATTTACTGTCATCAGCGGTAGCATTGAAATACCAAGTCCACACATGACACATTGTTTTATTGCTTCGACACTCCAAAATTCGATTCCAGATTCAGTGGCAATCCCTTTACTTCTTAAGAATGCCTCAAAATAGTCTCGATAGCTTCCTTGTTCAGTCAGTAGTATATTTTCGTTTTCATATAACGAAAACTGAGTCAGAGTTCGATTTGTTTCCGAATCTGGAGGTAACAAGATGACA
Source organism: Bacillus sp. EAC (assembly GCF_002156875.1). Lineage (GTDB taxonomy): Bacteria > Bacillota > Bacilli > Bacillales > Bacillaceae_G > Gottfriedia. Next base: position 58,413 of record NZ_NCSY01000004.1, read on the forward strand.
AGTTTTTCTTCAACAAGAGTTTCCATATGCAAATCTGGATCTGATAATGGTGCTTGCAAGAAGAATGCGATATCTAAATCACCTCTTCTAAGCTCATCCTGTAATTCCCAGCATAACCCTGATTTCATAATGATATTTACGGTTGGATAAAGCTTCCGAAAGGACTGAATGATAAATGGTAGGCGATAAATTGTAAGGGACTCTGGCGCGCCAATCCGAAGAGTCGTGGGTTCTTCTTTATCCATTCGAAACACGTCTTTTGCTTTTGTATAGAGTTGAATCATATCAATTGCATGGGTAAGAAAATGACCACCAACTTCGGTTAATTGAACCTTTTTACCGATTCGATCAAATAATGGGACACCTAATTCTTGTTCAAGTGCTTGGATATGTGCTGTAACGGTAGACTGAGCATACCCTAAATGGACTGCAGCTTTTGAAAAACCACCCAAGTCTACGATTGATTTAAATGTAATCAGATGGCGTATTTCCATAAATACCTCCTTCTATCGAAAATTTCGATTGATAATATCGTATATATTCATTTTACCGATTATATGTCATTACATATAATTAAATTATACGAGATTACTATTTCTTTCAATAAATTTTGAGGTGATTTTATGGAGAATCGGAAAATAGGGTATATATTGCTAAGTGGGCTAATGATCGGTCCAATATTGGGTTCAGGAATTATCATATTACCTCCTGCTGTATTTGAAATTGCTGGAAATTATGCAATTTTTGCTTGGATACTTATGCTTGGTTTAAGTAGGTTATTTGCAAATATGTTCGGGAAATTAAGTTTGATGATTCCGGGTGATTCAGGTGTACCTTTAGCAGTAGAGCGTGCATTTGGAACTCAAATTAAAAATCTTTCAGCTATATTCTTTTTACTAGCAGTTTGTTTTGGTCCTATTGCAGTGTTAGGGACAGCGGGACATTATTTACAATTATTAACAACCCAAACTCTCTTTAATGAAAAATGGCTAACAATCGGCTTACTATGTTTTGTGTATTTGATCTTAACTAGGAATATTGCAGATATAGGGAAATTTGCATTTTTTATGTCGAGTTTTATAGTAGTAACTCTACTTGTAGGTAGCTTTCATACATTATTTACAGTTGATGGCACTATATCTTTATCCAATTCAATTACTGTGAAAGATTTTGGTCAAAGCTTATTATTGCTGTTTTGGGCATTGATTGGGTGGGAAGTAATTGGAAGTTACTCATTAGAAGTAAAGTCTCCTGAAAAGACAATACCAAAAGCTGTAGCATTAAGTTTTTCAGTGATTGCTCTTGTAAGTCTGACGGTAGCTCTGGCATTCCAGTGGGTTCATTCAAAAGAATCGATTGCATCAGATCAATCCTTAGCTCCATTACTTCAAAGTTTATTTGGTCGATGGGCAACTCCGATTATATCGACCATTACAATTGCTTTATGTATTAGTACAGTTCTGTTAGTAATTGGAGCAGTTTCTAGGCTAATATCAGATCAAGCAAAAAACGGATTATTACCAACATGGTTATCATATAAAAATAAAAATAATGTCGCGTCACGTGCATTGCTAAGTTTGTTTTGTATACACACAGTCGGATTCATTCTTTTCTTTATGGATATCGTTAGTATTCAGCAATTAGTATCAATTGCTAATGCCTTCTTCTTATGTAATGCACTATTAGGCGTATTAGCATGTATGCGTTTATTTAAGTCAATTTATTTAAAAATAGGCTCAGGAATTCTTGCAATTTGTTTTCTAGGAATTTTATTATTTTCTTCACCAATCATATTAATTTTAATTGTAGTTGTTACTGTTTATTTTATTTGGCTACAAAGAAAAGAAAATATAAAAGAACAAGTAGTAATCGTAAAAGCTGGAAGTGATTTATAACAAACTATGAATTCAAACTAAGCATTGTAAAAGAAACCTTTTGTTCAAGAGGTTTCTTTTTTTATATTTTTGCTCAGATAATGTTTATTGTTGATATTAAACAAAACGCGTTGTTCTGAAAGGTTTAACAGGATTTAAAGCAAAGAGTGTATAAGAGATTTGATTGGAACGGATATGCGAGACTCCTGTGGGAGTAGCGAGAAGGTTGAAACCCCGCAGGCTTGCCGAGGAGGCTCATCTCACGCCCCACGGAAAGGGAGCATCCTGTAACGGAAATCAACAATATTTTTTAACAGAGCCTATATTTTAATAATCACAATTTCCAGGTTTATTTCTTTACAATAATATTTTTGCTAGTTATAATAAAACAAATTTGATAAATAGTGTCCTTCGGGGTCGGGTGAAAGTCCCAACCGGCGGTGATGTTTAGTTTTACTATACTAAGCCCGTGAGCTTCATATGAAATTTGTATGTTGCTGATCTAGTTAGAATCTAGAGCCGACAGTATAGTCTGGATGGGAGAAGGATGGAGTGCATATACTAATTGGCATTTGAATTTTTTCAATACGATTAGTGTAGGCTTAGTTTGTTATGCCATTTATCTAAGTGGTACAGCAAGAAACGCGTTGATTATTTTGTATATTGATATTTGCAAATAATGATAGCGTTTATTTAAGTTTGCTTCCTTTCTTAAACATCTAAAGCCCCTTAGGATTTTTTCTAAGGGGCTTTTTCACTTTTTCAAATTAAATTGAATTAGAGGGTGTGATAAGTTGGATCAACTATTTATGAATTTAGGGAACTTTGAGTGTATTGAATTTATGGAGGATGCAATAACTTTAAATTTAGTATCAATTGAGACCTATGTAAACGATATTCATATGCATCTCCGAAATGAGGTGAATTAATTGTTTACAGGTATTGTTGAAGAAATAGGTTCTGTAAAAAACATTGTAAAAAAAGGAAATACTTTACTAATAACAATTCAAGCGACAACTATTTTAGATGATATTCATTTGGGAGATAGTATTTCAGTAAATGGAGTTTGTTTAACCGTTACTCAATTTACAAAGGAGCAATTTTCTGTTGATGTTATGCCGGAGACCTATCAAGCTACTAATTTAAAAAATTTATCACCTAATCATAAAGTAAATTTGGAAAGGGCGATGTCCGCAAACGGTCGATTCGGTGGACATATTGTATCTGGTCATATTGATGGAATTGGAGAAATACTCTCAATTAAGTCGATGGAAAATGCAGTCGTTTATAAGCTTAAAATATCAAGTCGATTTTCGAAATATTGCATAAACAAAGGTAGTATTACGATCGACGGCACAAGTTTAACACTTTTTGAAGCAGGGAATGATTTCGTCACTGTATCTTTAATTCCACATACTCGCTCACATACAATTCTCGGATTTAAAAATGTAGGCGATGTAGTAAATATCGAATTTGATTTACTAGCTAAGTATGTTGAAAAAATGATTGGTATGAATCAACCGAAAAACGAGTCCAAAATTACAGCTGCATTTCTATCTCAGAATGGCTATGTATAAAGGAGTAAGCAAATGTTTTCTACAATAGAAGAAGCAATTGAAGATTTAAAAAAAGGAAAAGTAATTATCGTTTGTGACGATGAGGATCGTGAAAATGAAGGTGACTTTGTCGTAAGTGGAGAATTTGCTACACCAGAAAATATAAATTTTATGGCAACATTTGGACGTGGACTAATTTGTGTTCCAGTATCCGAAGAAATTGCAAAACATTTAGATTTACATGATATGGTATCGGATAACACTGATTCTCATGGAACAGCTTTTACTGTCAGTATTGATCATATGGATTCAACTACAGGTATCTCTGCGTTTGAACGCTCACATACTGTTTTGCAAATGCTAAAAACAGAATCAAAAGGTACCGATTTTAAAAGACCAGGGCATATTTTTCCTTTAATCGCTAAAAAAGGTGGAGTTATTAAGCGACCAGGTCATACTGAGGCAGCGGTTGATTTAGCTAGAATGTCTGGATCAAAAGAAGTCGGTGTTATTTGTGAAATAATGAATGATGATGGAACAATGGCTAGAGTACCTGAACTTAAAAAAGTTGCAGAAAAATTCAATTTAAAAATGATTACAATAAAGGATTTAATTGCGTTTCGAAATCAATCAGAAAAACTTATTACGAGAGAAGTAGAAATTAATTTACCAACTGATTTTGGTGATTTTAAGATGATAGGTTATACAAATAAATTAGATGATAAGGAGCATTTGGCATTAGTAAAAGGGCAAATAGACGATGGGAAACCTGTTTTAATACGAGTTCATTCGGAATGCTTAACAGGTGATGTGTTTGGATCTTGTCGATGTGATTGTGGCCATCAATTACAGTCCTCGCTCTCAATGATTGAAAAAGAAGGTAATGGTGCAATTATTTACATGCGTCAAGAAGGAAGAGGGATTGGGTTAGTTAATAAATTAAAAGCATATAAGTTGCAGGAAGAAGGACTTGATACAGTTGAGGCTAACTTAGATTTAGGCTTTGAAGCAGATTTAAGAGATTATGTATTAAGTGCCCAAATTATAAAGGATTTAGGAATTTCAAAGATAAAATTACTTACAAATAATCCATTAAAAATAGATGAATTAAAAGAATATGGAATAGAAATTACCGAACGAGTTCCATTACAAGGTGAATTGAAAGAAGCGAACAAGACATATTTAACGACCAAAATTGAAAAAATGGGACACTTACTAAACTATTAAATAGGAGAGATTAATATGAAATTTGAAGGAAATTTACTAGGATCAGGATTAAAGGTTGCAGTAGTTGTAGGACGATTCAATGAATTTATTACATCAAAATTACTTGGTGGAGCACAGGATGCTTTAATTCGTCATGGGGTAGAGGAAAAGGATGTTGATGTGATTTGGGTTCCAGGCGCATTCGAAATTCCATTAGTGGCTAAAAAACTTGCAGATACAAAAAAATACGATGCAATTATTACACTAGGTACAGTAATTCGTGGAGCTACAACTCATTACGACTATGTATGTAATGAAGTAGCGAAAGGGGTAGCTGCAATTTCCCTTCAAACTGGCGTACCAGTTATTTTTGGGGTACTGACAACAGAAAATATAGAGCAAGCAATTGAAAGAGCTGGAACAAAAGCAGGTAATAAAGGTTGGGACGCTGGAATGTCTGCAATCGAAATGGCAAACTTATTAAGAACGATTAACTAATGTAACTTTATATCGTGTGGGCCCAGGAGGCTCAGCACCAGACCAACGGAAAGCGAGCATCCTGGAGTGGAATCAACTAATCGCATTTCTTAAACGTAAGAAAGTTTAAGAAACAGCAAAACTAAAAAACACCTTTTATGAATCCAATCATAAAAGGTGTTTTTTATATAACAAATTAAACAATTACTCTATTCCTAAAATTTGTTTACTTGTTAATTTGTATGTTAGTGTTAAGAAAATATCAGCAAAACAACGAATAAATAGATTTGTTAAGGGGATTATGGAGGTATTAAAAAAATGCTTTTTTTATTAATATTAGCGATATTGGTAGTAATAATTATCATATTTTTAAACACATATCCACACTTTGGAAAGAAGTATTCTAAAGCAAGGATGGAAAGTTATCGAGCGCTCGAAAATTATTCAAATGGAAAATTCGTGAACCAAATACCAACTAGTATGAGTTCAGATTTGAAAACTACATATACAATGCTTAGAGATTTTATAAAGAAAAATCCCAACCGAACGCCAAAAGAGCATATACCAATGACAAATATGAATGCATCCAAATTAAATAATAGGAATGAAGATACAAAAATAACATGGTTTGGACATTCCGCATTATTAATTGAAATAGCGGGGAAAAACATTCTTGTAGATCCAATGTTTGGAAATACACCTTCACCATTCCCTCAATTTGGTGGTAATCGCTTTAGCAAAGGTTTGCCATTCGAAATAGATGATTTACCAAAAATTGATGCAGTCATACTTTCACATGATCATTACGATCATTTAGATTATGGTACGATCAAAAAATTAATGCAAAAGGTAAATCGTTTTATTGTTCCATTAGGTGTCGGCAGTCACTTAGTAACCTGGGGAGTTCAGAAAGAAAAAGTAACTGAACATAATTGGTGGGATGAATTTAAATTTGAAGATTTAACATTAGCATGTACACCGGCTAGACATTTTTCAGGGCGAAGTTTAACTGATCGCAATTCTTCTTTATGGTGTTCATGGGTTATTACGAACGAAGTGAATAGAATATTCTTTAGTGGTGATAGCGGCTATGCTCTCCACTTTAAAGAAATTGGTGAGAAGTATGGTCCCTTTGATATCGCACTCATGGAATGTGGACAATATGATGAGAGGTGGTCTGCAATTCATATGCTGCCTGAAGAAACTGTACAAGCGTTTGTAGATGTAAAAGGTCAAGTGCTAGTACCTATTCATTGGGGGGCTTTTACACTTGCATTCCACGATTGGAATGATCCTGTCGAAAGGGTATTAAAAGCTGCAAAAGACTCGAACTTACAAATCTCTACACCTAAAATAGGTGAGTCAATTAATCTAACAATTAAAGAATTTCCTACTTCAACTTGGTGGAAATAGTTCGATTTCACTAGAGGAAAAGCTAGAGGAACTATTGAATAATAAAAAAATCAATAGAAGGAAGTGATGAAAGTGGAAATGTTAAAAGAAAGTGCACAAGTAGTTCAAGATTATATTTTAGAACTAGGATATACAAATAAAGTAGTTGAACTACCTAATAGTGCCCGCACTGCAGCAGAGGCGGCCGATGCATTAAATTGTGAAGTTGCTCAAATTGCGAAATCAATCATTTTCCGTTTAGAAACCTCAAATATACCGGTTTTAGTTGTAGCAAGCGGTGTAAATAGAGTTAATGAAAAGCAGATTGAAAACCAACTCAATGAAAAGTTAGGAAAAGCCGATGCAGAATTCGTAAGAGAACAAACAGGTTTTGTAATAGGTGGAGTAGCCCCGCTTGGGCATAAAAATCCAATCATTACATTTATCGATGAAGATTTACTTCACTATAGTGAAGTTTGGGCTGCTGCTGGCCATCCGAAAGCGATTTTTAAATTAGCGCCAAATGAGTTAGTAGAAATGACAAAAGGTAAAGTAATAAAAGTTAAATAAAATTTTAAAAAAAGAAGCAAATTCACTATTTTTTCTGAGTGAATTTGCTTCTCTTTTTATTAATGTTGAATTGAAACTGTATGTTCCTTTATTTCTTTTTTACTTTTTAATGTAGAACTTAATAATAAAATGAGAGAAACTGCGCCAATCCATAATAATACTTTCATCGAATGACTCATTGATATTCCTTCACCGAAATAGAATATTCCTCGTAAGCCGTCCGCTCCAAAACGCATTGGTACCCAAGAGTAAATCCAGTCTCTTGTGAAGTTTGGAAGTAATTCTGGTGCCATACCAATTATTGAGCCAGAGAAGAAAAAGATTAATGCAAAAATTCCAACCCCTCCAAGACCAATCCATGACATGACCGCAGAGATTAAGATATGAAAACAGAAATATGCAATTGTTAAGAATAATGCTGTATCTACAAAATTAGGTAGATTAATCCCAATCCAATTCGCCATAAGGGTAATTCCGAAACCTGCTACAAATGCTAAAATAATTGCTAAAACGAGCTGTTCGATTATTATTTTAAAACGATTGGCTGCTTTAGACAGTAATGATTTCTTTTTTGCAAAGAATACTATTACTGCACCAATCAAACTAGACATCCAAAGAGGTGTAATTAACACAACCGGAGCGTTTCCACCTGAAGCGTGTGTACCAATTGGATTCACATTTTCAACGGTACTAATAATAGGATTAGCTAAAATAGATGCTTGTTTTGCCGATAATGTTACCCCTTTTTTATCTAATTCATTAAAAATTTCAGTACGAGTGTTTAAGTTAATATTTTCAATTAGATGTGCTAATAGTTGATTTGCCATAGTTGATGCATTGCTATTCATTCCTTGATTTATCAATAGTTGAATAGTTGCTGAAGATGGGTTAGCAGTTTTTAAAGATGCTTGTTTAATACTTAAATCTTTTGGTATGACTAATGCTGCGTAGTACTTTCGATCATGTAAACCGTTTCTTACTTTTTCTTCACTAGACACACGTATCCATTTAATCGCGGGTTCATCTGATGTGCTTTTTCCTAATTCATTAACTTTCGATACCATCATTGCTCCCATATTAACATTTCCTTTTGAAGGAATCGTAACACCTTGGTCCAAATTCACAATTGCGATAGGAAGATTTTTTGGTGTTGGATTCACGGTAGATGCTAATGTCAGACTGAATATTACTGCTATCACTAATACAATTAGCGGTGCTAATAGTGCTTGTTTTTGTTTAAATAAATTCATAGACTTTCCCCCTTAATGAAAAACATAATTAATGAACAACGTGTTGACTATTGTTATGAGGAAATATTACAATGATTTTTAATTATTAACAATGAGCAATACATTAGGTAATGTTCATTGTTCAACACATTTTAAAAAAGTGTTTAGTCTTTTGAAAATATTATTTAAAGGGTGTATTAAATTGACTCAATCGTTACGAGAATTGAAAGTTGCAAAAACAAAAAAATTAATTAGAGATACGTTAGTGGATTTAATTGAGGAAAAGGGATTTGATGCAATTACGATAAGTGATATTACAGTTAACGCCGGACTAAATCGTGGAACATTTTATCTACATTATCGTGATAAATATGATTTAATGGAAAAAAGTCAAAATGAAATATTAATAGGCTTACAAGAAAAATTTATTAGCGTGAAGCCATATGAATTTGATGAGTATTACTCAAAAGACATGATTTATCCGCCAATTCTTCAAGTATTTCATTATTTAATGGAAAATAGTCGATTTATTAAAATCTTACTTAGTTCCAAAGGCGATCCTGGTTTTCCGAAAAAAATGAAGGAGTTTATCAGAATAGCCTTATATGAGAAATTAGTTAAAGTGATTGAAGCCCACTCTATAAATGCGATACCGAAAGAATATACTACAGCATTTATTTCATCAGCATTTTTTGGTGTAATCGAGGAATGGTTAGAAAAAGATGTACCACATTCACCTGAAGAAATGGCGATGGTACATATGAAAGTTATGAAGTTTTTAAAGCAATTTGTTACACAAATAGTAAAGTAAGATGTACTCATAAAATAGACACTACATGCAGAATGTAGTGTCTATTTTTTCGATTATTTAAATTATGTTCTAGTTTCGGAAATGGCAGTTCTCACTTTTTCAAATGATGTTTTCGCCTTATGAGAATTCAAAATCATGATATTAACATATAAAGCATCAATAATACTTAATTGAGCAATTCTAGAAGAAAGTGCCTCCGGGCGATATTCAGTTTCTTCTGATGATGTGTAAAGGGAAACATCAACATTTTGACTTAAAGGTGATTTAGGGAAACCTGTAATACCAATTGTTTTGGCACCTGTTTCTTTTAATACTTGTAAAATTCTAATCGTATCTTTATTCGAACCTGAATGAGAGATAACAATTGCTACATCCTCTTTGGATAATTGAGAGGCTGACATTAATTGAAAGTGTGAGTCAGTGTAAGCGTTTGCTTTTACTCCCGTACGAATAAATTTATGGAAAGCATCCATTGCAATGACAGAAGATCCGCCTAATCCATAAATAAATACTCGATTAGCTTGTAAAATTAGTTCTACTGCTTTTTTAAATGATTGACTATCTAGCATTTGCGCTGTGTTCTCTAGCGTTCTAATATTTGATTTGAAAATCTTATTAGCTACTGTAATTTCGTCGTCTTTTTCATTAATTTCTTCATGAATTTGTTGAATAGGTGTCATGATCTCTGTAGCAAGAGCAATTTTAAGTGCTTGGTAACCTTTAAATCCAATTCGTTTACAAAATCTAAACACAGTTGCATCTGCAACATTTAAATCTTCAGCCACTTCAGTAATTGTACTATGAATGATATGTTTTGGGTTTTGTAATATATAGTCAGCAATCTTTTTCTCTTTATCACTGAATCGCGCATAGTAAGAACGAATTTTACCTAGACTATTTGTTTGTTCCATTTGATTGGCACCTTTCAAAAAGTAGTATTTATTCTTCAGATCGTAGCTTGTTAGAAAGAATATTTTTCACGTTTTTTTTTGTTAGGCTAACTCCATATACATAGTATAAAGGAAAATAGAAAATTTTTTAACAATAAAATGAAAACCCTTTCATGTAAAAAAACATTTTATATACAATAAGTTTACACGAAAAAAATTTTCTCAATCAACTAATTCTTATTTTTACAATAAAAAGGGCATGGATTAATTCATACTATTTATTAAGAAGATGATTGGAGAGGAAGGTGCGGGACCCTAATAAGAGCAATGGATTTCTATAACTTCAGCGAAATGCGTGAATCAGCCAAAAAATAAACATTTCATTGTAATAAATATTAAGCTTTGCATTAGCCTTTATCATGTTGATCAATGCAATTGTCTAAAATGGAAAAAATTAGTCGGAAAGAATGAAGTATATTTTTTGCCTCATTCTTTTTTTTTGTTTATTTTCGGAATATTTAGGTAGAATGCCTTAATTGTTCGGTACTTTAAAGGGAAAAAATTTTCAATCAAGAATAATTAGATAAAGAAGAAAAAGAAAAAAGTATAAAGGAGGGCGAATATGTTAGAAGGTGAAATCATAAAATTCTATCGCGAAAAAATGGGCCTAACTCAAGCAATGCTTGGTGAAGGCATCTGTACAACTACTCATGTTAGCAAGATTGAACGAGGAAAAACTGCTTACTCACCTGACATTATCGCCTTATTTTCAGAACGATTAGGAATTGATATTGAACAAGAAATCGAATCTTTTCACTTGATTGATAAAAAGCTCCATCTTTGGCATGAAGCATTAATTTTAAAAAAGGAAAATCAAGTTGAGGAGCTAAGAGTGGAACTTGAACAGATACCTTTTATTGAGTATTCACAATATGCAGCTCATTATTATTTACTCAGAGCTAGGTATTATTTTAACGAACCAAATTTGGAGATGGTTAATCAAACAATTAAATACGTTAAAAAGGAATTTCCTAACTTATCTCCTTTTGAAAAAAATCTATTATATCATCTTCAAGGGATGTACTATATTCAAATTTATACAAGTTCAAGCAATGAAGACCATCTAAAGGCGATTAAACTATTAAAAAAAATAGATATTGAAGTCTATCGAAATGAAGAATATTACCATCATCTTGCTATTGCCTACCATTACAGTAGTTCAAAAATATTAGCATACAAATATGCGGAAATGGCACTCAAATTTTTTCAGAGAACGAATAATTATTTATTAGCAATAAGTGCAGAATCTTTAATGTTATTACAATACGGCAGTGAATTGGAAATAGACTTTGATGAGGTTGTTGATCGATATAAAGCTTTGATTCATAATTGTGAAGTTTTAGGCGCACGGGACCGAAAAGCTATTTTATTAAATAATTTAGGGGTTAAGTATTTTAAACGAGCAGAGTTTGAGGAAGCATTACAATATTTTGAGGAAAGTTTAAATGAAACAGAAAACAATAATTCAATTAATTATTTAAGAAGATTATGTAATTATGTTGAGACATGTGTCGAAGGATCTCTTATCGAAAAAGAGGTTTTAATTAAAATAATAACTAGAGGTACAGCTTTAGCAAAAATGTTAAAAAGCCCAGTGCACACTATTTTACTTAAATTATTTAAATATAAAGCAGAGAATAAATTAAATCAGTATTTTCAATTCCTAATTGAAGAGGCACTTCCATTTTTCAACTCTACAAATCATAAGTTTTATATCGAGCAATATGGTGAAGAGTTATATAGGTTTTACATTAAAACATATCAATATCAAAAAGCTATTGAACTATCTCAAACAATCAACCCTACATTTTCAAATAAACAATTACAGAATACATAGAAAACGTTTCTATACGTTTTTTATGTATTTTTTTGCTGTTTTCGTAAACTTTGTTGATATTTAAGAAAGATCTTAGTTGATTGGAACGGAGGGATACTCGCTTTCCGTGGGGCGCGTGATGAGCCTCCTAGGCCCACGCGATGTGGGTCATGTATGCGTTAAGACAGGACGTCGTGGTATTAGCATGCCTACCTTTTTGACCACTGCGGGGTCTCACATGTCCCGCTACTCCCACAGGAGTCTCGCATATTCAATCCAATCAACTTCTTTTCAATTTTATGCTTTTTAATAAGCCTTTTTAAAACAACAATCTTTTAAAAAAGAGCCATTTTTTTGATTTAATTTTGCTAAAGTCTAACAATTAAAGAAAATTATTTAAATCTACTTTAATTAATTACGATTATACTATTTTAAAAAAAGATAGAAATTGGTTTATTTTTGTTGTAATTAATGTAGAAATTCGTCGAAATTCACTAAAAAGGGATCATAACTGTTATAGATTACGATTTTAATAACCCAATTGTTTATATGCCAAATATTCTTAATAATAAGAAGTATACAAGCGATAGTTTGTTTGAAAAAAAGAAAGTCATTATAAAAAGCGATACTTATAATCTGTTTTTAGTAGTGAGGACTATCTATTTAGCTATTAAAAATGGACAAGGAGGAAGAAGAATGGGGAAAAAAGTAGAAAATAGTAAGTTTGTAAAAAGCTTTACGGTTTTAGCTTTAACATCAAGTTTTATACTAGGCTCACTTGGACAAGTATCAAACGTTTCTAAAGCAGCAAGCCCCCAAAAAGTAGAGGATATTCTAGCAAGTCTTTCTTCAGAGCAAAGGGCAGCTCTAAAGCAACTTTCTACAAATGAAGAAACTGGACTTCAATTATCTTCTGATATTGATTTAACCTCTTCTAGCCAAACAAATATTATTGTTGAGTTTGCAAATAAACCTGCCAAAGTTGCACAAATTGAGGCAAGTGCTGAAGGAAAAACTTTGACTAAAGCAGAAGCTTCGAAATTAGTTGATCAAGATCATGAGACTTTTTCAAATGAGGTTGGACAACTTTTAAAAGCTGATAATAGTAAAAAAGTAGATTATAAAATTCAACGTTCATATAAAAATGCCTTTAATGGCGTTTCAATGACTCTACCAGCTAACCAAATTGAAAATCTTTTAAAATCAAAAGCAGTAAAAACAGTATGGAGTAATGAGAAGTTTTCAATCGATCCACCTACAGAAGCAATTAAAAACGAAGAATTAAAAGCGGATGAGTTTAATGTTGCAAATTATTCTCCATATGATCAATTAGATCGTTTACATGCTGAAGGGTATACAGGTAAAGGTATTAAGATTGGTATTTTAGATACTGGTATGGATTATAATCATCCAGATTTAAAGGATGCTTATAAAGGCGGATATGATTTTGTAGGTGACGATAATGATCCAATGGAAACTACATATGCTGATTGGGTAAAGGCTGGTAAACCAGGGTCAGCGAATGGTGCGGACTATTATACAGAACACGGTACTCACGTAGCGGGAATTATAGGGGGACGTGGAGTACTAGATAGTGAATATTCAAATGTCGGTGCAGCTCCGGAAGCAGATTTATATGCTTATCGAGTGCTTGGCCCAGGTGGTGGTGGTACGAGTGAAGACATCATTGCAGGAATCGATAAAGCAGTCCAAGATGGAATGGATGTCATTAACATGTCACTTGGTGCAACATTAAATGATCCACTTTACGCTACCTCAATTGCTGTAAACAATGCGGTTTTAAGTGGTGTTACGACAGTTGTAGCTGCAGGTAATGCCGGTGATAAAATGTGGACACTTGGTTCTCCAGGTTCTGCTGCATTAGCATTAACTGTTGGTGCTTCATCTATTGCTATTGATATTTATCAATATTCTGGTTTACAAGATGGTAAAAATTATAATTTAAGACAATTAACGAAAAATTATAAAGACGACTTATCAGCACTAAAGGAGAAAACGATTCAAATTGTTGATGTCGGGCTGGGAGATCCAACTGGCTATAAAGGTAAAGATGTAAAAGGCAAAATCGTATTCATGAACAGAGGCGTTTATACTTTAGATTCTAAAGTTGCTTATGCAAAAGCTCAAGGTGCTGTAGGTGTGATCATGGCTAATGATGAAGTAAACAAAGCAGAAGGAGCAATCCAAGCATTTTTAGGTGAATCAATGGAAGCCATTCCTTCTTTTTCAGTTTCCTTTGAAGAGGGATTAGAGATTTCAACTGCAATTAAGGCTGGTAAAACAGATTTCACATTCGGTGATTATAAAAAAATTCAAACAGCGTCTGATGAATTAGCAGCATTTAGTTCAAGAGGTCCATCGAAAGTGAATTATGATATTAAACCTGAAGTAACAGCTCCTGGTGTTTCGATTCTTGCAACAGTTCCATTTTATGTGAACGATAAAACTGTAGACGGATCAAAACCTGAGGATTACAAGTATGCATACGCACGTTTATCCGGAACTTCGATGGCTACTCCATATGTAGCTGGTGTATCAGCATTATTACTTCAATCAAATAAAGATCTTGAACCTGCTGATGTTAAATCAATTTTAATGAATACAGCTGATCCATTATCTAAAGACTATAGTGTATTTGAAGTAGGAAGTGGTCGAGTTGATGCATATGAAGCAATTCACTCAAATGTTGAATTACAGGTAGTTGACAAAACACCAACTATTATAAATGGAAAACAAAAAATGATTAAAGAATTAACCGGTGGAATTAGCTTTGGTTCTTTTGGATTTGATGATCAAGATGTATCAGAATCACGAAATGTTACGTTAAAAAATCGTAGTGAAAAAGCGAAAACTTTTAAAGTAGATGTTAAATTCCAGACAGGCATTCGGGGATCATTAGATGCAGCAAAAAACAATGTAACGTTAGATGGTCCTGCTTCAGTAAAGGTAAATGGAATTAGCTCAAAATCAATAAATTTTAAATTCAACATCCCTAAAACTGCAGATAAAGGAACATACGAAGGGTATATTACGTTTACGAATAATGCAGATTCAACAGAGCAATATCAAGTTCCGTTTGGTGGTCGAGTAGTCAATGAAGGAATTGATTTCTTTAAAGCAGATCCGACGTTTTCAACTGATACATCATGGCCAGCAAATGCATTTCCGTTTCTTGGTTTTGAATTCTCTCTAAAATCTGAAATGAAGACATTGGATGTATTATTACATGATCCAATTACAGGTGAAGACATTGGTTTAGTCGGCTCATTTACCCCAATCACGTTATTCGAAAACCAGTTATACTTTATTGGAAGAGGATTTAATACAATTTACTATCCATTCACAGGTGACTCGAAAAATCCAATTAGCAATGAACCAAAATTTGCGCAACCAGGTCATTATCAACTAAAAATGGTTGGAACGAATGAACAAGGAAGAACATTCTCTAAAGTATCGGATTTTATCTACGATTTAGCAGCACCAACTATGACGTCTAGTTTTGATTCATTAGACCAAAAAGTAATTGAATATAATGATAGTCAATTTGATTCTAAAGATGAATTTTTATATGACTTTAATATTAATTTAAATGACCAAGAAACTGAAGAAGCTAGTCGCTTAGGTCTATCAGTAGATCAATCTAGCAATTCTGTTGTCTCATTTTATAATAGTCCGTTTCCGGCAAATCCAATTAAAACTGATAAAAACGGAGATTATAAAGATCAAATTTTAGTTAGAAAACAATCTGCACCGATGCAAGTGCAGTTTTATGGATTTGATGCGGCGAGAAACTTCACCGCTAATGCTAGTAGTATGTTAAGAGTCGTATTTGTGGATCAAAATCTACCATATTACTATTTAAAATCAAATAAAAAAATCGTTAATACAGGTGATGCTGTTAACTTTACTGTTCGTTCGAATAATGTGAAAAAGTTAAAATCAACTAAAATTACGATGAAAAACTATAATTATGCTTCAATTGAGAATGTTATTGTAAATGACGTAGTTAAAAAATATGGCGATGCGAAGGTTAGTGTAGAAACTTCACCAACGAATTATACATTTACATTTACTTATTTAGGGAATAAAGAATTACCAGAAGATTTACCATTATTTAATTTCGATCTAAAAACAGACAACAAATATACGAAGGATAGCCCTTATTGGTATGGTATGAGTGCATCTACAATTGATCAAGCAAATGTAGAGACGACAAATATCTATACTTATATGGAAAGTTATAAAGTTGAGCCAGCTTCTTCAAGAATACAAGGAGCAATACAAGTTGAAGGTGGAAAGGATCCAGTTACTGGTGATACGAATTATGCTATTGATTTAAGTAAAGCTAACGCAAAAGTAACAGTTACTTCGTACGATGGAAAAACAGTTGTTGAAGTGCCAATTACTGATAAATATGGTTCATATAATGCTGATGGATTAAAACCAGATAAAAAAGCCTATACATTAAAAGTAGATGTACCTGGACATTTTACGATGAATCAGCAAGTTGTTTTATCTGATGAGGTTCGAGGGGAAATACTCGGTAAGTGGTATAGATATAGTTTATCTACAGCAGCGGCAGGCGATGTAAATAAAGATGCTGTTATCGATGTATTAGATGCATTAGCTGTTCAGACATATTGGGGAACAAATAAAGCTTCTGCTGATTTGAACTTCGATAAAGTAGTTGATAAAAAGGATATGGATTACATTGTTAAAAACTTTGGACTACAAAATCCGACTGTTTCAAATGCTCCTAAAGCTAAGAACTCGTATAAAGGGGCTACTTTAGACAGTATCTTAACAGCATTAGGACTGAAGTAGTAAAGGAAGAATTAAGGTAAAGAACAAAACATATTTAGATGCAACCTTCTCCCAACTGTATTTGGGAGAAGGTTTTTATTTGTAAATCCTATTATTGAAATTGGGAATTTTATACATAAACGATTGGTAATCAGGTTAACTTAATTGAATAAAGGATAGGCAAGGAGTTTTTTATGAATAACAAGGTCATTCAATCTCTTCATATATATATATTACTAATTATGTCGACTGGATTTATGTTACATGTGTTTATTGTCCCTAGTTTATTAACATCTTCACATAGAGACTCTTGGGTAACAGTGGTTACGAGCGTTTTACCTTTTCTAATTTGGACTACTTTAGTTTTCTATTTGTATAAGAAATTTAAAAATGAAGATGTTATGTCTTTAATGTATAAAGTATTTAATAGGCCGATCTCCATCATAATTTCATCTATTTTTGTTATCTATTTTTTATTGTCAGCTTTTATTTCTCTTCGATTTTCACTTATTTGGGCAAATACTAACTACACACAAGACATACCAAATTTTGTAGTTGTTTTTTTGCTAATATTGATTTCTTTCTATGCCGCACATAAAGGGATTCGCACAATTAGTACAACTGCATTTCTTGTTCTACCACTAGTTGTCTTCTTTGGATTTTTAGTAGGGATAGGGAATGGCAAAAATAAAAATTATAGTTTACTATTTCCTATTTTCGAAAATGGATATCATGATTATTTTAAAGGTTTTATTTTCACATGCTCAGGTTTTTTTGAAATCATTTTCATTCTATTTTTGACTTCATTCGTCAGTGATAAATTAAAAGCAAAATGGTTAATGATAGTTAGCATTATATTATTAATGTTGATTTTAGGCCCTCTTACAGGAGCAATTGTTGAATTTGGATCTGATGAAGCAGAAAAAATGAGAAATCCAGTATATGAACAATGGAAGATATTAACTTTTGGAAAATATATAACAAGGCTGGATTTTCTCTCTATTTTTCAGTGGTTGTCAGGAGCATTCATACGCACTAGCTTAGATTTATTTATTGCAAATTACATAGTTAACTATAGTGGACGTAAACAATGGGTATTACCAATACTTTCCTTATTTTTACTAGTAGGGGTATTGATTCCATGGAATGCAACTGCCTTTTTTTATTTTTTACAGAACTATTTTTTTCCAATCAACTTAATCTTTTTACTATGTACGATGCTATTACTATTGATTATGTCGAAACTAAGAGGTGATTCAACATGACTCAAGAAACAACTGCACTTAATAACTTAAATCTAATAGAGTTTCTAGAATCATTTAGTTATTCATCAGATATTTTGTTTCGAACAAAATCATATAATGAAGGGGATACATTACATTTTATTAAAGTGATGTATTGCCCAAATTTAGTTGATAATCAATATTGTAATCAAATTATCGCAGATATCTTTGATGTCATACATAAAGAAGAAAAATTAAATTTTGAAATACTAACAAATCTAGTTGAAACGAAAAAATTAAAAGAAGAATCAAAGATAAAAATAGAGGTTGAAGAAAATTTATTTTCAGGAAATCTAGTCATATTTAGTTCCTATTTAAATGACATTTTTTTTATTCAAACAGCTAGTCCTCCAAAGAGAAATCCTGAAGAATCTAATTTAGAAAATTCAATTCGAGGACCTCGGGATGGGTTTATCGAAAATATTTCAGATAATATGGCACTAATCCGTCAACGATTAAAAACTTCCACTTTAAAAAGTGTTGAATATACAATCGGGGATCGAAGTAGAACGAAAGTGTTGTTAGTTTATATTGAAGATATTATTAATCCTTCAATTTTATCAACTGTTCAACAACGCTTAAGCTCGATAAAAAAAGATGTCATTGTTAGTAGTTATGAAATTGAGGAGATATTATATGACCAACCTTTTTCAATTTTTCCGTTATTAGATAATATCGGCAGACCAGATTTTGTTGTCCAGTCACTAAATCAAGGACGATTTGCAATTATAGTCGACGGTAATCCAACTTGTTTAATTGGTCCAACAAACATAAATCAGTTAATTTATTCTCCAGAAGACATTCATGCGAGTTTTTATTATTTAAATCTTGTTCGTTACTTAAGAATTACAGCAATTTTAACGACAATTTTTTTACCGGGGTTTTATATTGCACTGGTGACATTCCATCTTGACCAAATACCTTACCCGTTACTTGCTACTATTGGTGTTGCAAGAAATGGTTTACCATTTTCTGCCCCGTTAGAAGCATACTTAATGCTGTCGTTTTTTGAATTATTTAAAGAAGCAGGTATACGTTTACCGAAGGCAGTAGGTCAAACAGTTGCCGTTTTAGGGGGATTATTTATTGGTGATGCAGCAATACGTGCTGGTTTAACTTCACCTTCTATGTTAGTTATAGTAGCATTAACAGTTATTTCAGGTTATACGCTAATTAACCAAAATATTTCAGGAAATATTGTAATCCTTCGATTTATTGTTTTATTTATTTCTTCTATATTAGGATTAATTGGCTTTTTTACTAGTTTTTTCTTAATCATTACGATGATGGCTTCTTTAGAAAGCTTTGGTCAACCATATGTAACATTATTGTCTACCCCAAGTAAATCAGACTTCTTAAATGTAGTTATTAAGTTGCCACAAAAGTTTAAGAAAAAACGAAATCAATCACTTCATCCAATTGACGAAGACCGTCAGAAGGAGTGATAAATAGGATGAAAAAATTTGTAGTAATCATACTAATTATCTTTCAACTTTTACTATTGACGGGATGTTGGGGAGAACGAACGATAATAGACCAAACACTTGTGACGAATATAGGAATTGATTTTAAAGATGATATGTTTGTAGTTACGATTCAAGCACTTAATTTTTCAAACATTGCGAAACAAGAGGGTGGTGCATTACAAGAAGCACCTGATCCTTTAATTGGGCAAGCCTCAGGGAAAAGTATCCAGTCTGCATTTAATAAGTTGGAATCAAAGTCAGCAATTCCATTATATTATGGCCATGTCAATAGCATAATCTTAGGTAAGAGTATCATTGAAGGGAAAATGCAAGCTATCAATTCCTTTATCAATGGAAAACGGTTATTAAGATATACAATGTGGATTTATGGAACCGACAAGGATATAAAAGATATTTTCACCAGCAAAAGTTTTTTTAATTTACCCTATTTATATACAGTTGTTACTAATCCAGAAGAAAGGAGTAGAGGTAGTCTTATTTTATTAAATATGAAATTCCACCAATTAATTTCAAGATATACTCAGCCTGTTGGTACGCTGTTGATTCCGTCACTGGATATTGATAATAAAAATTTTAAAGAAAAAGTTGAAGACAAGATCGCAATTATTAATGGTGCGTATGTCATTGCACAACAAAAGTATAAAGGACATGTAAAGGTAAAGGACGTAAAATCACTGAACTGGTTCGAACAAAAGAATTATAGTATGCCGCTTCTACTTGAAAAAGATAAAGTGAATTTAGAAGTAAGAACTTCAAAAGCATCGGTTAAAGTTATACATGGAGGAAAAAAGCCGAAATATACTATCAATGTAAAAACAAATGTGGCAATAATACAGAATGAAAATGGAATCAGTAGAAAGGCGATTAAGTCTAAATTAAATAAAAAAATTAAAAGTGAAATTATTAAAACAATAAAAAAGGGAGAAGAACTTCATGCGGATCTTCTCAATCTATCTGAAAAACCTTATCGATTTAGTCCAAAAGAGTGGAATTCTGAAACACTCAATGCGCTGAATCTGGGATCAATTAAAGATATAAAAGTAAATGTTAACATTTTAGGAAGTGAATCTTATAAAAGATAATGATATTGAATAGTATCGAATAACAATCGATGATCCCAATTTTGAATTGGGGTCATTTATATTTTATTTAGTTCAAAATAATATTGTAATTTCGTTCATTCGAAATAATAATTAAAATAAACACTCGTTTCTGTGAGGAGATCGTTAATGAAAGATAATAAGCCTGCAATTGAAAAGTATACAGAATTCTGGTTTCCTGGTCGTTGGCTTGGTGGAATTGCCCTGATTTTAGGTCCGATTTTTCTACTGATTGGAGTTGTATTGAGAAGTGAATTTTATTTTTTCTTCCCGGACCAGCTTGCTGCTTATAATGACCACCCTTCTATCATATTTCTATCTTATAGTTTCTTTATAGCAGGTAATGTTATAATGTGGCCTGCAGTTATCACACTAAGTAGATTAATTGGTATGAATAGACCTACATTAGCACTGTGGGGTGGAAGCTTTGCCATATTTGGTCTGTTCGCTCGTACATTTCATGCGGGTGTTGACCATCTTGCCTTTCAGATGGTGAAAATTCAAGATTTAAAAACCGCTACAAATGTTATTGCAAAATCTTATGGCTCATTTCACATTTTTCATAGCTTTTCTCCAATGATCTTGTTTGGTTGGATTATACTTGCTATTGGGGCTTATCTAGGGAAAGTACTAGGGGTGATCAGGTCGATATCATTAGGAGTAATGTCTGCACTTCCTCTTGGTGTACTTAAAGGTACAACAAATTTTTCTATAATTGCTCTATTGGGATTATGTATTTCGCTTGTCCCTCTGGGCATAAAAGTTTTAAATGATGGGCCAAGACCAAGTTTGAAAAAAGTATTTGGTTCATCGATTTTAATGATAGTTTTGCTACTATTTTTATACATAATTGGAGAAAAAGGTTAAGTAAAGAGGTGAAAAGATTGATATTTGTTATTGGGGGAGCGAGGAGTGGAAAGAGTTCCTATGCTGAAAAACGAGTAAAAGAAATGCAAACTTCTTCAAATGATGTCATTTATATTGCGACTGCTATTCCGACAGATGAAGATATGGAAAATCGCATAAAACGTCATCGAGAAGATCGTTCAAAAGAATGGCACACACTTGAGCAGTATAAACATTTCCATAAGTTAGAAGGAAACGAAAAATTCAACCAAGCCGAAATACTTTTAGTTGATTGTATTACGATTATGATTACAAATCTTATGTTTGATTTTTATACTGATTTTGACTCAATCACAAATGATCAGATTGTTCATTTAGAAAACGAAATAGAAAAGGAAATCATTCAGCTAATTACTATTTGTCATCGAAATGATAAAAAGCTGGTAATCGTTTCAAATGAGGTTGGTTACGGACTTGTACCTTCCTATCGTCTAGGAGCTATATTTAGAGATATCGCTGGGCGAATGAATCAATTGATCGCATCAAAAGCAACAGAAGTTGTATTAGTAACAGCTGGAATACCATTAAGAATAAAATAGGAGAACTATTTATGAATCGATTTAAAATGATCCTAAGTTTCTTTTCAACCATTCCAGTAAAGAATTATCAGTTTATCGAAACTGAGCTAGGTAAAGGAATACGAATGGTCCCTTTAGTTGGGGTACTATTTGGTATTTTACTGGGGATTAGTAGTGGGATCTTTTCGTTGTTTATAGACAGAGAGATTTGTGCATTTTTAATTCTAGTTATTTATTTGTTTTTGACAGGTGGCTTACATTTTGATGGGGTTGCTGACACTTGTGATGGAATATTTAGTCACAGGTCAAAAGAAAGAATACTAGAGATTATGAAAGATAGTCGCGTAGGAACATTTGGTGTAATTTCTTTAATTATATTGTTTCTCGGTGATTGGTTACTTTTAACTAAAAGCTCTTTATTCGTTATCTTTTTATTTCCTTTTATGGGACGATGCGTTGCACTGTTGACTTGCCGATTGAGTACATATGCTAGAAAAGAAGGTTTAGGAAACCAATTTATAATAGAAGCAAAGCATTCGAAATCACTATTTGTTTTAATTTTCTCCATCCTATTTGTTTTTGTAGGTAGTATTATTTTTCACCAATTAGAGATAATCGTTTCTGTTTGTATTTCACTTTTATTTATTTCTTGGGTAACAAAAAAAATAAATAAAAAGCTTGATGGCATTACAGGTGACGTGATTGGATTTACGATTGAACTATCACAATTATGCTTTCTATTATTTGCTACAATTGGTGGGAAATTATTATGAGAATAATCTTAATCAGGCATACAGAAAGCATAGGGAATAAAATGAAGGTATACGCTGGATCGACCGATTATGAATTAACAGAGTACGGCATAACACAAATTCATGTTGTTGTTAATCAGCTTGAGAGAATACTAGATAAAGAATCCATATATAATCTTTTTTCTAGCCCACTTCAGAGATGTACGATTCTAAGTGAGGAGATTGGAAAGTCAATTGGTGTAGAAAAACATATAGATAATCGATTGAGTGAAACAAACTTTGGGTTATTTGAAGGTAAAACATACAATGATCTCATAAATGAATTTCCTGAGATACTCGATAAATGGAATAAGGATATAATTCATTTTCAAATTCCAAAAGGTGAGAGTTTAATAATGTGTGAAGAGCGCATTAGTTCTTTTTGTGAGGAGCTTAAATGGAAAAATGAGGACTCAATAATTGTTTCGCATGGAGGAATCATTAAGTTAATTCTATTAAACTTATTAAATCTTGATATTAATCATTTTTGGAAATTTTTTACGAGCAATGGATGTATAATTGAAATCGAGCACAATGAAGGTTTTGGTTATTTAAAAAATATTATTCAACTTTAATAAGAGGATGAGGACACTTGAACGCAAAACGGATTGTTTTACTTTCGTTATTTATTGCACTCAGTGCAATATTATCTAATTTTAAGATTTTTTCTTCAATCGCATTTGATTCAATGCCAGCTTTTCTAGCTGCTATGATTATATCGCCAATTGCTGGTGGGATTGTTGGAGCACTTGGGCACATATTAACTGCATATACTTCTGGTTTTCCACTTACCGTACCTATGCATTTATTCATAACAGTCCAGATGTTTGCGATCGTTTGGATCTATGGTATTTTATTTAAAAAAGCGAACAAATATATCGCTATTATTATCGCAATCATTTTAAACGGTCCAGTTGCTACATTTTTGAGTGGAGTTTTAATCACTTATATAGATGTAACTTTTACAGTAAGTGGCTTTTTTAAGGTAATGGTTATCCCATTAACAATCGTTTCGGCAGCAAATATTATTCTAGCATTCATTATTCAGAAGGTGATAAAACGTGCGCGTATCCAATTATAGAGATTTAACTTTATTGCAAATTGATTCGAATCGTTATTTTACGATTGCCTGTGATAGTTGTGGTGGAATAGGGATGAGTGAATTAGATATTGTAAAAGTTGAGGAAGAAATTGTTGGTTATTTAACGACAAGAGTTTGTCTTATAGAGACATTAGCATTCCGTGCAAAACCGACTGTTTTAATTAATACATTATGTGTTGAAATGGAAGGTAGGGGTAAACGGATATTAAAAGGAATTGATCGAGCAATTAAAGACTATAATAAAGCTCAATTTTATAATGAAGCTTTAGAAATAAATATAACGGGAAGTACTGAAGAAAATATACCTACACAACAAACAGGGATTGGCGTCACGTTGATGGGAGAAATTCAGTATCCAATTAATAAACGGGAAGCAAAGAAAGGTGCTTCTATTATATTGGTGGGTTACCCGAAGGTTGGACAAGAAGTATTAGATGAATTAAACACAAACTTTAATGAGATAATTGATTTTAGCGCATTAAAATACTTAACAAATCATTCAAAAGTAATTGATGTTTTGCCCGTTGGTTCAAAAGGTGTAAGATATGAAATAAATGAATTGATGAAAACGCATAATAAAATGATTCATCTAGTTGATCATCAAACAATTCCACTAGATAAGTCTGCAGGACCTGCTACCTGTGTATTAGCAGTTATAGAAGAAGATATATTGAAAGAGTTAAAAGAAGTTATTTCACAGCCTATTACATTAATAGGTGAGGTTATTTAGATTAATGCATAATTGAATTGGAGAATTGATATGGCTAATGCGTTAAAGGATATATATAATGAAGAATTTATCTCGAAAATAGCTAAGGCAATAAGCGAAGTTTACCCAACTTTCGATAATGAATCATTTTACGAAAAAGTGTTCAGCGGAAATTGGGAAGATAAAACTTTAAAAGAAAGAATGAGACAAATTACGATTTGTTTAGGGGAAACATTACCAGACAATTATAAGGAAGCAATCACCATATTAAGTACAACTGTTGATAAATTTCCAAAAAATAATTTAGGATGTATCTTCTTTCCAGATTTTGTTGAAGTATATGGTTTAGAAGATTGGGAGACATCAATAAATGCTTTAGAATTATTCACTCAACATTCCACTTCTGAATTTGCAGTTAGACCATTTATTGTCCGAGATTCAGAGCGAATGATGAAGCAAATGTTATTATGGTCTAAGCATTCAAATGAACATGTGAGACGACTTGCAAGTGAGGGCTCACGTCCAAGATTACCTTGGGGAATGGCTCTTAAACACTTTAAAGAAGATCCCACAGCAATACTTCCAATTTTAGAGAATTTGAAAGTAGATGAATCATTATACGTTAGAAAAAGTGTGGCAAATAACTTAAATGATATTTCAAAAGATCATCCAAAACTAGTATTGGATATTGCAAAAAAGTGGTACGGTGAAAATACGCATACGAATTGGATCATTAAGCATGCTTGTAGAACTTTATTAAAAAAAGGAAATGTGGAAGCATTAGCAATTTTCGGTTTTGATGTTACTCAGTCAACTGTTCAAATTAATGACTTTAAAATTTATCCAGAAAATTTATGTTTGGGTGAGGACTTACATTTTTCATTTAATCTAACGAGTGATCAGTCGTTAATGACTAAGGTTCGAATTGAGTACGCGATTGACTTTGTAAAAGCAAAAGGAAATAGGACAAAGAAAATATTTAGAATAACAGAAAACACAATCGAAAAAGGAAAAACACTTTCTTACGATAAGGTATATTCATTTAAAGATTTATCTACTAGAAAACATTATAGAGGTTTACATACCATTACAATACTAATAAATGGAACTGAAGTAATCAGTAAAGATTTTAGTATTGAGTAAAATAAGAGACTCCTATAAAAATTTTCAACCGTTCTCTTTAAGAGTAATCGTAGGTATAATAACATATATAAAAACATCCATAATAGCAGGGCGATTCGCATTTGAAATTGCTCTGTTATTTTGATTTAATAGGTTTTTCTTAGTTAACAAGGCTATAATTAGTAAAATAAATCATTTGAAGATTAGCAGAACCATAATAATAATTTTGGTCTTGTTTTTTGTAGGTTCTTTAATGCTAATCCAGTTATAAAGAAAGTGATTGGAACGGAAGGTGTGAGACTCCTGCGGGAGTAGCGGGTAGGGTGAGACCCCGCAGGTTTGCCCCGAGGAGGCTCAGCTCACGCCCCACGGAAAGCGAGCAACCTAGAGTGGAAATCGACGAAACTCCTAATTAAATAGCAGAAAGTTTTCGGAAACAGCCAAAAAGCAAGAGACTCCTAAACAATTTCGGAGTCTCTTTTGAATGAATCATCATTATTTCAGCTCTTTATCCCTGCCTATTATACATCATCACATCTTCAGTCAAAGGGGTTAAACCTAATTTTTCTAGAATAATACCTTTTGGTAAATGAGATTTTGAAATGGTTACAATTTTTACTTTTCGATTATTATTTTCATTGTGTATTAGTGACATTAAATCATAAAAATATGGAATCGCTTTCTCATCAAAAGCAACAGCTAGAATTTCTGAATAGGCTGTATCTGGACGGATTGTTACACCGAAATAAGCGATTAGTTGTTCTCCTATTTTACATTCAACTGCGTAATCAAACTCGATCGATTGATAATATTCATTCATCATATTGATTTGTTCATTGGATAAAGCCTGCTGTTTTGTTTTTAATTCTTTCCAAAGATCAAATGAAAACTGATCATTAATTTGATAAGAAAAATCAGGTATAGCTTGCATGTTTTTAATTAACATTGGATAATGGGCCCCTATAATTTGGGACTGACTCGTAATCGAAAAGCCCTTTGACTCAAAATATTTAATTTGTTTATCCCACTGACCTCTAAATCGTTGAGCCAGCACTTTTCCACCATATTCTTCGCTAATTGCAAAATTAAATACTTTCGTAAATAATTCTTCTTGAACTTCACCCTCATATTCTGGCAAAACCCACGGGTAACCTAAAGAAACGAATTCACCTTTTCCAGAAAAACTCATATATCCTATTAATGTTTCCCCATCAAAAGCAAAGTATCTAGACTTTGGATTAAATTCTGATTGTGATTCAAATAGTTTTGGAGATAGAGTAGGTTTCCACGCATATGGTAAAGATTTCGTAATTTTATTCCAAAAATCGTATTGCAATTCAAGATCTGTATGGCTCTCATAAAATCGATAAGTAATTGTCATTTTTATGATCCCTTCCTAATAGTAACTAATCTAATATTATCAAATTTATGATGCGATTAAAGGTTTAATAATGAAATAATATGAAATTAATAAAATACAGTTGGAATAAAAAAAGAGATTGATTTAATATCAACCTCTTAGACTTATTTTTAGAATTATTTTATTGGGCAGCTGGAATTTCAAAAGCGTCAGCAGATAGCTTTTCGCCATTAAATTCTACTGAATACTCAACTTTTTGAACTGTTGAAGTTGCATTTAATTCATCAATTGTAATGAAAGCGGATGTTTTATCATCACTTAGTGTAATATTTTTAGGCGTAATAATTTGTTCAGTACCACCATTAATAATAACTGAGATTTTTAAATCGTTTGTTGTAAGTGATTTTACAGCAATGTCAAATTCAAGAGTTAATTTACCGTTAATAGCGTCGATATAATCAAGATCAGCAGTTGGTGGAGTGATTGCATCATTGTAAACTTCTAATAAATCAGTATATTCTTTTGTTAATTCTTTTTTAAACAATACTGAAGTATGGCTTAATAATGGTTTAATTGATTTTAATACTGCATTCGATTTTGCTAATTCTCCATCTTCTAGAAAACTAGTAACTTGTTCTAATTTATTTGAAACGCTAACGTCGAACTTGTACGTATTAAATTCACTTTTTTGTTCCATATATTCTTTCAGGAATATTCTTTTTGCTTTTGCATCAAATACCTTGTTATACGTATTAAATTGTTTAGAAGTTATATATTTTCCTAGTTTTTGATGTGCGATTTCTAAAGAATCAATGTCCTCATTTAGTATCGCTTCATTAAATTCTGATTCAATTTTTGTAGATGTCTCTAACAAAGTAGCAGCATTAAGATAAGGTTCAACTCGACTTGTAATATACATTTTATATGTACTGTTTAACTCAGTTAAATACTTTTTCTTAGCACTTTTAGAATATTTTTGAACAGTTTTTTTAGAAGTAATATATTGTTTTTTTGCTTTGTTATATTCAGCAATAACAGTAGCCTTATTAGGTAATTTACCTGTCTTTTGGATTGGAGTGCTATATGTTGTGTAGGCTTTTTTCATTTGTGCTTTCGATTCGTTTACTACTTTAGATACTTGAACTGAAGCCTTTGATGAACTAGGATTACCAGTTAAAAAGGCACTTGCAACAATTGCACTTACCGTAGCTATATTAATAATTGATTTAATTTTCATTGAAAAAAAATTCTCCCCTCGGAAATAATTAGATAGAGTGTATATTGATTTAAGATCAAAAGTAATTAATAACGATTCTCATTTTCAATTAAATCATAAATGTAAATGAGAAGCATTGTCAATTGTTTTTTTGAAAATATTCAGTTTTATAAATTTAATAAAAAAGAAAAAATCCACTTTCCCGATAATCAGTTTAAAGGTGAAAGTGGAGTATCTATTTTACTTTATCTTAGAGGTTATTTTTTATCTACAACAACATGGTCAAATCGATTTCCAGATAAATCAACTTCGAAAGCTGCACCAAAGCCTATAACATAGCGTCCAGAAGTTGGCGTAAGTTCAAATAATGACATATCTATACTACGTAGCATATTCATCATTGGTGCCCCATGAATTTCCTCGAATTTAGCAAAAATCTCTTCTTTATTTTCATTTCCGACATTTTCAGAAGTGCATTGGAAACGAACACGTTCCCTCGCAAATAGATTCGGAGATTTTGATTCATCTGCAAGCAGCATGATATGAATCTGCTCGTTTGCTTCAATGAATTGATAGTGATCAGAAATTTTACTAATAAAAATATAAAAACGATCGTCATGTTTAACAAATGGGGCGTAACTAATAAATGGATCATCATTACGATCTTTCGTACTTATGACAAATGTTTTTGATTCATTTAAAAAATCAAAGTACTTTTGCTTTAACGAATCAATATTAAGTTGCTTTTGCATAACAAACCTCCTAAGAATAGTAGAGAATTAATAATTAGCTTCTAAATTAAAAAATGATTAATAAGCTACTACAGATGATAACAATTATCATTATCAATTTCAACACAATTTTTTTATTATTTAGACTATATGTGAAATTGCTACATATTTTAGGCTTTTTTTCTAAAGGATCTTTTCTAAAAGATTGTTTTTAAAACAAACTGTAAATAAAGTAGATGATTGGATCAGAATGAGCGAGATTTCAGGGGGGAGATAGAGGAGTCTTAGTGAATTTTTCAGAAGATAAACAAAGCATTTTTATAGAGTCATATAATTAAGAAAATATTAGAAGTATTAAAAAAAAATAAAAAATCTAATTGACAACGGTTCTCAATGTAAACTATTATCAAGTCAGAGAGTGTAATTGATAATGATAATCATTAATAATAAGTTGAGGAGTAATAATCATGAAGAAATTTATACTAAGTATGTTAACCGTTTTATTAACTTTTAGTTTAATAGCATTTGATACGAATGTATCAGAAGCAGCAAGCAAGAAAATTACAGTAAAAGATTTTGCAGGTCGTACAGTTACATTTAGTAAGGCACCATCAAGGGTAGCGGTATTAAGTTCAGGTGATCTTGGTACGGTTAAAGCACTAGGGTCAAAAATCGTTGGTCGCCCAACAACTGTATCAACAGTAGATCCTAGTTTAAAAAACATTACACAAATAGGTACCGTTTTCTCTCCAAATTATGAAAAAATTGCAAGTGTAAAACCTGATGTAGTTATCGCAAGTACTGCTTTTAAAGCAAACATAAAAAAAGTAGAGGCACTTGGAGTGAAAGTTGTTATTACTTCTGGAGCATCCGTAAATGAGATTAAATCAAGTGTTACATTATTAGGAAAAGTATTAAATAAAACATCGAAAGCAAAAGTTTTAACTGGGAAAATTGACAGTAAATTAAAAAAATATAGTAAGAGTAAAACAAATGTAAAAGCTGCTATTCTTTTCGGTTCTGGATCAAGTTCACTAGTAGCTCTTCCAAGTTCATTCTCTGGTGATGTATTAAAGAAAACTGGTGGAATTAATATTGCTTCAAGCTTTTCTGAAGTAAAGGATTTTCCAGGCTACGCTAATTTAAGTACAGAAAGAATTATTCAAAGTAATCCTGATGTAATCTTTATGATTACACATACAGATCCTAAGAAAACAAAAGCAGCAATGGTTAAGTTGATGTCTTCAGGGGCATGGAAAAACTTAAACGCCGTTAAGAAGAAAAATGTTGTTTACCTTCCAAGTGATTTATTTGCATCGAACCCAGGAATTAAAATTACAGATGCTCTTGATTACATGAACAAAGAATTATTAAAAGTAAAAGCTAAGAAAAATAAATAAATAAATAAATAAATAAATAATGAATTGTACATATAGGGTGTCGTGAGATTTAACTCATACTGTATTTCATGTCACCCTTTATTACTGTCAATGGGGGAAGTTTTATGATGGAAAGGCAATCTAATGTAGCTCAGGCACAGATTGAACCAACTACAAATAATGAAAATAGAACACATCCATACACGAAAAAAAGAGTATCTGCTTTAATCTTTTTATTAGTATCAATTGTTCTTGTTGCTCTTTATTCCACAATTACTGGAAGTGTTAAGCTTAGTTTACATGAAGTGTGGGAAGGATTAACAAGCTCGAAGGACCCTATGTTGCATACAATTGTGTGGGAATTGAGACTACCTAGAATTATAGTTGGATTAGTTGTTGGTATGTGCTTAGCAGTCTCTGGTTCAATCATGCAAGGTGTGATGAAGAACCCACTTGCAGATCCAGGTATTATCGGGGTTTCTTCAGGAGCTGCATTGATGGCAGTTATCATTATGATTCTTCTTCCACAATACATTTTATTACTACCAATCGCTGCTTTTTCTGGTGGGTTTGTAACAGCAATGTTAATATACGGACTTGCTTGGCAAAATGGTTCTTCCCCTGCAAGAATAATTTTAGTGGGAGTTGCAGTTAACTCGGTGATTGGCGCGTTTATGAGTGCATTAATGCTATTATTTAGCGATCGAGTTCAAGCAGTATTACCTTGGATGGCTGGTGGAATATCAGGTGCATCATGGGATCAAGCGAAGCTCGTTTCAATTTATGCATTACCGGCATTAGTTTTATCTTTATTTGCAATAAAACACATTAAAATTCTTAACTTGGGTGATGAAGTAGCCAAAATTTTAGGTCATAATGTTGAACGTAGCAGATTTTTCCTAATTTTAATTAGTACATTTTTAGCAGGCATAGCTGTAAGTGTTTCTGGCTTAATTGGTTTTGTAGGACTTGTTATTCC
This sequence comes from Bacillus sp. EAC, assembly GCF_002156875.1. Taxonomy (GTDB): domain Bacteria; phylum Bacillota; class Bacilli; order Bacillales; family Bacillaceae_G; genus Gottfriedia. Next base: position 89,801 of record NZ_NCSY01000004.1, read on the forward strand.
TCATATAATGAGAATGATCGTGGGAAATGACTATAGGTATGTATTACCTTTATCTGCACTTGGCGGAGGCGTATTTTTAGTGTTTTCCGATACGATTGCACGAAGCTGGTTTGATCCAATCGAATTACCAGTTGGTGTTTTACTATCCTTCTTAGGTGGACCATTCTTCTTATATATTCTTAATAAAGGAGGAAAAACACGTGCTTTTAACTAATAAGGTTGCTTTTAGACATTCAGAAACATTTTCACTTGAAGATATCAATGTGGAAATAACTAAAGGTGAAATTGTAAGTTTGATTGGACCTAATGGTTCAGGTAAATCTACAATGTTAAGAGTCATATCAAATCTTTTAAAGCCAAATGAAGGTTCGGTTTTATTAGATGGTGATGAAATTAAATCGTTAAGTAGGCAAGCGATTGCGAAAAAGTTAACGATGCTACCTCAGGTTCATAATAATGAACTTGATTTGACTGTTAGAGAGCTTGTATCATTTGGTAGAAATCCTCATAAAGGTTGGTTTCAAAAATTAGATTATGAGGATGAAAAAATTATTGATTGGGCACTTGAAGTGACAAATTTACAGTCATATGAATTTCGTTTTTTACAATCATTATCTGGTGGTGAAAGACAAAGAGCGTGGATTGCGATGGCTATTGCACAAAGACCGAGTGTATTATTATTAGATGAGCCGACTACATTTTTAGATATCGCTCATCAATTAGAAGTAATGGAACTCGTTCAAATGTTAAATGAGCGTTTTGGTATGACAATTGTAATGGTTCTTCATGATATTAATCAAGCAGCCGGGTATAGTGATCGACTAATTGTTATGAAAAATGGTCGTATCGAGTATGATGGAAATTCGGGGTGTGTTATTTGTAAACAAATGTTTCAAGATATTTTTGACATAGATGTTGATATCTACAATGATGGAGAAAGACCGTTCTTTACGCCAAAAAGAAATATTTGTAAGTCAAAAGATGAATGTGATCAAGATTGTATTGCAAAGTAATCAAATAAGTTAATACAAATGGGAGGCTAAAAAAAATGATAATGACAACAAATACGATTCGAGTAGTAAAAGGACACGGTGATACGGTAGTTGAGCGCTTTAGAGTTTCAAAAGGAATCCATAAATTTGAGGGTTTTGTTCGTATGCAAGTGTTAAAAACGATGGATTTAGAAGAATATGATGAGATTAGAGTTTGTACAACTTGGGAATCAATGGAGAACTTTCAAAGTTGGGTTAACTCAGATTCTTTCCGTGCTGCACATGCTAAACGTCAAGAGCAACAAGCTTCTAATGAAAACAGCATTATTTTAGGCTCCCAGCTTACATGTTATGAAATTCCTGTTGAACACTTACCAGAAACTGTAGAAATTTAAGTAGAGTCCTAATGGGGCTCTTTTTTGGTTTAATCGAAAGAAATGCAAAAAGCGAGCATCCTGAGGTGGAAATCAACAATCTTTTTTTATAGAGCCAAAAACAAAAAAAGGAGTTCATTTTTAAGAACTCCTTCTTCTCATTAAAGTGACATTTTATCTTGTTTATAATCTAATTGATTAGAGTGAGACATTCGGTAGGCCATTATACCAAAAAGTATACCAGCCAATCCTCTGAAGATCGTTGAAATAACCATTGCGAAATTCATACTATATGTTTCGAGTAAAAAAACTCCAGCTTGTGGTGCTATAAAAGCGATAATTGAAAGTAAGAAGTTATAATTTGCAATATAAGAAGTGCGATGCTCTTCCTCAGTAGCTTCTAATAAACTATTAAACAGAATTAAGATTGTACCCGATACGAAAAATCCTGAGAAAAAGTTTACAATAAATAAGTAAACATAATTTGTAGATAATATATTTAATATTGGTGCAGAAGCCATTCCAATAGAAATCCAAATTAATAATTGAGTGTTGCTATAACGATTAGCCATTTTTGCCCACCAGTTATAACTAACGATTTGAGAAAGTTGATTGCTTACAGTAAATAAACTCATCCAAAACGCAGTAGCGTGTGCAAATCGTATTTGATAAATCGAAAAAAGTGACCAAGCCATTTGCCAAGCAAAATTAAAAAATAATGCACAAATTAAGAATGTAACATATGGCTTATATTGAAAAAGATGTTTCGAGAAAGGGGAGTAATGTTTAGTTAATTGAACTTCCGTTTTTTTCTCTTTGTGTTTTAGAATATAGTAAAGTTCAAGCATTCCGAATATGAATGCAAATAAAAAAAGTAATTGATATGGAAAAGCATTTGAAGAGCTAAATGCTTTCATACTTATTCCGGCGATTAATGTAACAATCATCCCTATAAAAGTAAGTGTACGATTTCTTTGACCAAAAAATGTATTTCTACGCTCTGCTGGAATTAAGTCACCTATAAAAGCTTGCCAACTTAAATTCATAAAAGTTCCTGGAAAATTCATTAGCGCAATTAAAATAACAAAGAACCACGCAATGTGATCAGAATGAACGAATGGGAGAAACACCATTATAAGAAGAAAAAAGCGAGTAAAGAAAATTGAATAAGCTGTAAATCTTCTCTTTTCCTGTAATTTGTTTACCATAAATGCGGCTGGTAGCATAGCAGCCATACCAACAATAGAAGGTAATGAAGAAATTAATCCCACTTGATAGTTAGATGCGCCTAGGATTGCAATTGCAAATAAAATGAAGTAATTAGTTGATAAACTAAGTGCAATGGTTGAAGCAGCTCCATTTTTAATACTTTGTGATTCATTGTGTAATACGACCTCTTTACTGTAAATCAACTGAACTTCCTTCTTCCATGATAAAGTAATGAATTTTCTTGTGATTAATAATTGTTAAAAATTTTAAATAATTCAATAGAACAATAGCATATTTATCGTTAAAATTCTATGCAAATGACCTATATTTTTTGATGGAAAAATTTATGATTTAAGTCTTTTTTGTAAACTTTGTTTCTAGAAAAAATGGATTTTCTAGATTTCCACTCTAGGATGCTCGCTTTCCGTTGAGCCTCCTCGGCGCATTCGCGTCTGTGGGGTCTCAACTGTCTCGCTACTCCCACAGGAGTCTCGCACCTTCCGCTACAATCATTTTCTTCATTATTAGATTGATTTTAAAAAACTTTTTTAAAACAATCTTTAAGAAAAGAGCCTATTTAAACTAAAAATGTTGGTATATCAACTTCAAATAATATGCATAAAAAAGTCTTTTAAAATTGCAATTAACCGTAATAATTATTAAACTAGAGGAATCTGTCTATTGATTCAAAAAAAAATTAATTAAACTAATTAAATATTGGAAAGAGCATTTTTTAGTAGTTAAGCCCATACTATTATTAGAGTTGACGTTTGAATAATGTGTTATTTTAACGTCAATTTTTTATTGTTTGTCTATACATAATTTAGTTAACAGCAAGGAGAAGAGACATATGTTTTCACCGGTATACAAGGTAAATGATCAAGGTGAGATTTACTTAAGTACAAAAAGTTTTTCAGTATCCTACGATCAATTCAAAGAAGATGAATTAGGGAATGCTTATGTAATTGTAAAAAGTGAGGAAGATCCAGTTTTAAAAGTAAAACTATTACTACATAATATTAGCAATGCTAGGACACAAGAATTAGAAATAAAAAACAAGTCGGGTTTAGGTTTAGTTGATATACGTTTTTTGCAAGTGAAAATTAAAAAGTTTAAAAATGGTTGGGGTGCAAAAATCCAATTACCAAATGGAGAAATAATAATTAAAGGTGATATTCCAAAACATGTAAAGATTCAAGTTGTTCGTAAAGTAAAATTGGCCTAATGATAAAAGAAGCAATTTGATAAGAACGGGTTCTCTTAGCAGGAAGAATACAATAAAATATCAAAAAAATGGCAGCAAATTAACATCTTAATTTGTTGCCGTTTTTTTTTGATTTAATAACATTTCACTCTAAAAACTAATGGGGTCTATCTCTAGGAGATATGAAAAGTATGTTTGAACTTTTTAGTAGATGCTAGGTAGTTTATGAAAGTTGGTAATAAAGTATAGATTATTCATTTTGTTGGCTATTCAATATTGGATTACAGGAATATCACTAAAAAGCAAGAAAGTGATTGTAACGGAAGGTGCGAGACTCCTGTGGGAGTAGCAGGAAGGTGAGACCCCGCAGGCTCGCCGAGGAGGCTAAGCTCACGCCCCACGGAAAGGGAGCATCCTGGAGTGAAAATCGACATAGTACTTATTTAGTAGAACAAGTTTGCGAAAATAGCCAAAATAAAAGGCTGTCTACTTTTTCAACAGCCTGAGAAAGAAGCTATTCGATAATAGCTTCTTTTTTGTTTTTTATTTTTATTAAGAAAAAGTTAAGGATTCTATTTCATAATTCAATTATTCAATTTAGAAGGAGTGGGAAATATGGAAAACTTAGAATCAAATGAAACGAATGTAGTTGAAAAGAAATCAAAAACAAATTTTAAGCTTGGCTCAATTTCGCCTAAAGTCGTAGCTATTTTATTAATTATTAATTTAGTAATTGGAATTATTAATTTAGCAGGAATTGGTTATTTGAGTTTTAAGAATAATGACCGAGGTCAAATGATGCAAAATTTCCGTAACGGTGGCATGCAGGTTCCACCAAATGGTAATGGCAATGGTGGAATGTTTAACCAATAGTAAAGCGTCAACTAATAAATTAGGAGGAGATAGAATGAAAAAATGGATTATTGGAATAGTGATCATCATAATTTGTGCTGGAACAGGAGGGTATTTTTACTTAAAACCTAAGGCACAAGTCTTATCAAATATAACAAGAACACAAACTGCACAAAAAGGAACGTTGGAAGTTAAAGTAAGTGGATCAGGCTCAATTTCAGCAATTAATAGTGAAGATTTAACTTCGGAGACAAACTCAGAGGTTGATGAAGTACTAGTTTCAGTAAATGATACGGTAAAAAAAGGAGACGAATTAATTAGCTTTACAGACGGAAGTGATTCAATTGAGGCTCCTTTTGCTGGAACGATTACATCACTTTCTGTTGAAGAAGGCGATAAAGTAAACCAGGGAGCAGTTATCGCACATATTACAAATTATAAAAATTTAGAAACATCAATTGGTGTAGATGAACTAGATATATCAAAAGTAAAAGTTGGACAATCTGTAAGTGTCGACGTAAGTGCTTTTCCAGATACAAAATATACGGGAAAAGTAAGTGAAGTATCAAGAGAAGGTGAAGTATCGAATGGTGTTTCGACATTTAACGTAAAAGTTAAATTGACTGAAGCAAAAAACTTAAAAATTGGAATGACAACAGAGTCTTCAATTCTAGTTCAAAAGAAAGAAAATGTAACATATGTACCTGTTGAAGCTATAAACTCTAGAAACAATGTTAAATATGTAATTGTGAGTACTTCATCTTCTAATTCAGATGAAGAAGCAACAAAGACTGTGGAAGTAAAGACAGGAATAACGAATGAAAATTATGTTGAAATTACTTCAGGCATCCAGGCTGGACAACTTGTAGTACTACCTCAAATTCAATCATCATCGAATTTTAATAAATTTGGTCAAGGTGGTTTTCAAATGGGTGGAGGGAACTTCGGCGCTCAAGGAAACGGTGAAAGAATGATGATTCGTGGCGGTGGGAAGAATGGTCAATAAAGAAAATTTGATTCATATAACCAATATGAACCATTCTTATGAGTTCGGTGGAGAAACATTATATGTATTAAATAATGTCTCGATTACGATTAATAAAGGAGACTTTATTGCTATTGTTGGTCCATCAGGTTCAGGGAAATCAACTTTTATGAACATGATTGGATGTTTAGATCAATCGAATTCTGGAAGCTATTTATTTGACGGACAGGCAATCGAAAGAATGAATGATAGGCAATTGGCTTTAATAAGAAATCAAAAGATCGGGTTCATATTTCAAAACTTCAATTTATTATCCAAATTAAGTGCGTTAGAAAATGTTGAACTACCATTAAGCTATAGAGGACTTTCTCAAAAAGAAAGAAGAGATATGGCAACTGAAGTATTAAGAGAGGTTGGGTTGGAGGAACGGATGAATCATCTTCCAACTCAGCTATCAGGTGGTCAACAACAAAGGGTTGCAATTGCAAGGGCATTAGCTGGAAAACCAGATATTCTTTTAGCGGATGAACCAACTGGTGCTCTTGATCAAAAAACTGGACGAGAAATTCTAGACTTAATGAAAAAACTTCATAAAGAAGGTCATACGATTATACTGATTACTCATGATAGTAATATTGCAAAAGAGGCCACTAGAGTTGTAAGAATTGAAGATGGCTGCCTAAGTGAGGAAGGAGGTATGCCAAATGGGAATGTCTCAATTAATCAAAATGGCAATAAAAAGTATAGTTAGTAATAAATTACGGGCATTCTTGACGATGTTAGGTATGATAATTGGTGTATCATCTGTCATTATTCTTGTATCAATAAGCCAAGGTTCAAGTAAACAAATCTCCGATCAAATTGGTGAATTAGGAACGAATTTACTGACAGCTAATTTCTATAATACTGATACAACTCAATTTAAAGAGAAAGATTTGGCTACATTGAAAAAAATAAATGGCGTAAAAGAGGTCTCACCAGTTGTATCAGGGCGTGTAAGCGTTAAAAATGGAAAAACGAGCTCAGAAGTCTCATTGACAGGTACAACTAGTTCTTATAAGGATGTAAGAAATTTAAAAATTAGTTCTGGACGATTCTTTACAGATTTTGATAATGAGGAACGATTAAAAACAGCAATCCTTGGTTCCGATACTGCAACGACACTATTTGGATTGTCTAACCCTGTGGGGGAAACAATTCAAATTAATGGAACATCATATAAAGTTGTCGGGGTACTTCAATCAAGTGGTAATGGAGATGATACGGTTCTACTTCCAATTAAAGTAGCACAAAGATTACTTCAAAATACAACGATTAGTACTGTTTACGTGCAAGCAGACAACGAAAACATTGTTAATTTTGCAAAAGTAAATGTAGAAAGTACGCTTTCCGTTTTATTTGGTGGAAGCCAGGACGATTTTAGTGTGACAAATCAGCAGGATGTTATAGATACTGTGAGCTCGGTGTCAGATACAATGTCGATTATGCTCGGTGGAATAGCATGTATATCATTAGTTGTTGGTGGCATTGGAATCATGAATATTATGTTAGTATCAGTTTCTGAGAGAACACGAGAAATTGGCATACGAAAAGCAATTGGAGCACAAAAAATTGATATAATGTTACAATTCTTAATCGAATCAATCGTATTAAGCTCGTTTGGTGGTATGATAGGTGTAGGTTTAGGAATGAGTGCTGCTAAAATATATTCAATAATATCAAGCACAACAATTGCTTTCTCGTTACCTGTAATATTATTATCGTTTACATTTTCGCTTCTTGTGGGAGTTATCTTTGGTGTATTTCCTGCATACAAAGCATCAAATATGCGACCAATTCAGGCATTACGTTTTGAGTAAACATAGAATGGAGCGTTGCCAAGTGGAACGCTCCTTTTTAGTCTATTGGAGGACGAAATATGAGGATATTAGTAGTTGAAGACCATGAAGAAGTATTAAATTCAATTGTAGAGCTACTCTTACCAGACTTTACTGTTGATAAGGCTGTAGAAGGCGAAGAAGGATTTTTTATGGCGATGCAAAATATTTATGATGTAATCGTACTTGATGTTATGTTACCGGAGAAGAACGGTTTTGAGATAGTGACAGATTTAAGAAGTGAAGGAATTCATACACCTGTTTTGTTTTTAACAGCAAAAGATTCTTTAGAAGATCGGGTCGAAGGACTAAATTTAGGTGCAGATGATTATCTCGTTAAACCATTCCAAGGTCCCGAGCTGCTTGCAAGAATTTATGCATTATTAAGAAGAAGTGGTAATCTAACAATCGATAGCTCATTAAAATATGATGGAATTTTATTAAGAGGGAAAGAACATCCCGTTGAGGTAAATAATGAAACAATACATTTAACAATAAAACAGTACGAGTTATTAGAATACTTGATTCAAAACCAAGGGAAAATTTTAATGAAAGAACAAATATTTGATCGAGTTTGGGGATTTGATTCAGATACAACAGTTGCTATAGTTGAAGTGTATGTTCATCAAATTCGAAAAAAACTAGAACCCTTTAATTATGGAGCAGCAATCAAAACAGTTAGAGGAATTGGTTATATTATGAAAGAAGATTAGGTGATGAGATGTTTAAAAGAACTAAGATTAGATTAACGATAATAAATTCTGTTGTATTTAGTCTTCTAATAGGCATACTTTCATTCATCATCTATTCATATACAAATACACGTTTGTATAAAGAGGTTGATCAATCCTTAGTATGGATGATTGATCGTGTACAACAAAGTGAAAATCCGACTCGAATGCCGATATCAAACCGTGATCCTCGGGTGTTAATGGTCATGTGGGATGAAAATAAAAAACTAATCAATCAAATGCCAGGTGCGAATGCAATCTTTTTACAAGATGAACTAAAATATCCGAAAAAAATTAATCAGTTATACGATGATAAAATTGGCGATATGAATTACCGAACGATTTCAATTCAAGGGGATACACCTCGAGGGGAAATAACACTTCAAATTTTACGTAATATAGATTCTGAAAAAGACTTGCTGAATACACTACTTGTTATTCTAATTATCGGGTGGGTTCTAGGTAGCGTTTTATCAGTTGTTGCAGGTTTTATTCTCGCAGAGCGTGCACTTATTCCAATTAAAAATGCTTGGCAAAAACAACAAGAATTTGTATCCGATGCGTCTCATGAAATACGTACTCCATTAACAGTTATACAGTCCCGTTTGGAGTTGTTATTGCGGGAACCAAACGCTACAATCGAAGAAAAGGCGCAAGACTTTTCAATCCTTTTAAAAGAAAATAGAAGGCTTTCAAAACTTGTATCAAGTTTATTAACATTGGCTAGATCTGATTCAGGACAAATTCAATTAAGTAAGAAGATGTTTTCTCTAAATGAATTGTTAGAAGAAATAATGGATCATTTTTCAGAGATTGTAACCTTTCAAAATAAAGATATTTCATTAAAAGTAAAGAATACTTATTTTTACTTTGGGGACCAAGAACGAATTCATCAGTTATTAGTCATATTAATTGATAATGCAATGAAGTTTACGAAAGAAAACGATGTTATTCAAATTAGCTGCGAACAAGTAAAAAATAATTTTGTACTAAAAGTACAAGACAGTGGAATAGGAATTAAAGAAGAAAATATGGATCGCATATTTGACCGATTCTTTCAAGAAGATGAATCTCGTACTTCAAATAGTGGTATTGGCTTGGGACTTTCTATTGCTAAATGGATTGTTGAAGAACACAGTGGCAAGATTAAAGTACAAAGTAAACTAGGCCAAGGAACGATGTTTGAAATTACTTTACCTATCAACACCGCTTAAGATTTGTAGTTTAAAGTTATTTCTTAGGAAATATTGTCGGAAAGTGAACTGTTTATTTAGGAAATTAATTGACGTGAAAAATCTACTAAAATGGTTTAGTAGATTTTTTTATTTTTAATTTCTCCCCTTTTCTAAAAGAATGCTTCTATTAAGGAATGATAGATTAAAGCAAATCTTACTATTGAAAATGATTTGAACGAATGTGTGACCCCACTGGCGCAATTGTGTGAAGAGGATACTCACCACCGAGCCCATAGAAAGTGAGCATCCTGAAGTGGAAATTCACATAACCGAATGTGAAATAGTAGAAGAGCATTTAACTTTGTATTTTACCGATTTTTTAGGATGAGGAAGATATTTAATAAGATAAAAATAGAATGTTACTTATAACAAAGTATAGTTATATTATTTGATGTTATTTTTTAGAAATATTAATTACAGAGAAAAACAACGGCATTCTAGTGGAAAAAAGAACCATGAAAGAACCTATATTAAGAAATGAGTGAGTAAGCTTGGTGGTTCGTCCGGTGGGGAATGTAGATTCTTAAGAAAGTATAATAAAAGATTATATTGAAAACGTATTCATTAATGAATAAGATAGAATTATAAGGTGGGAGGAAATATGAAATTTGATCGATGGATATTTAGTTTTACTATTTTACTAATACTATTCATATTTGTTCTTCTTAGATATGAATCAAGTTCAAATAATATAGAGCGCGCTATTGAGTCTCTTTCAGTTCGGGAAGAAACGAAGGTAGGGAAGAAACACTTTATTTTAATAGGGCAAGAATATGATAATCCTTACTGGAAAAGCGTTGAGAAAGGCGCAAGGGATAGTGCGAAGAAATTAGATATCAATATTGAATATGTTGCTCCATTAAGAACGAGTGTTGAAGAGCAATTAAAATTATTAGAAAAAGCTGTAGCATCAAAGGTGGATGGAATTATTGTTCAAAGCTTAGATAATAAAGCATTTACACCAACAATAAATCAAGCAATAGCTAAGAATATACCTGTTGTAACGATTGATACAGATGCCCCTAATAGTTTGCGAAAATCATATATTGGAACAGATAATTATGATGCAGGAATTCGCTTAGGACAGACTGTTGCAGATATGACTGAAGGTAAAGGAAATATCGGGATTATCATAGGGAGCGAGACATCTGAAAGCCAAAAAATGAGATTAAATGGTATATTAAATGTTATAAAGCGTTATCCAAATATGCATGTAGTTGAAAGATCTAGCTCAAATATTTCTAAAATTCAGGCATCTCTTCAAGCAGAACGAATGCTTCGAAAGTATAAAAATATTAACATAATGATAGGAATCAGTGCACTAGATGCAATTGGAATCTCAAATGCAACGAATACTGTAGTTGATCGTGAAATTCAAATATTTGGTTTTGATGGTTTAGAGGAAACAATGAAAGGAATCATTGATCGCAAAATTAAGGCCACAATTGTTCAAAAACCATATGATATGGGTTTCCAAGGTGTGAAATTATTAGACGATACATTAAGAGGAAAGAAGATTGTTAAAGTTAACTATACTCCTACTGAGGTCATAACTGAGGATAATGTCCTCGAGGAGGTTAGACATTGAAAATACGCACGAAACTTTTTATTTTTATTCCAATCATTGTAATTCTATTAAACCTAATCTCTTTTTTTATATTTGAAAGTGGAAAAAAGGTACAAGAGAGCTATAATTTAATGATTGATAAGATATATATTTATAAACAAATTTCAAATGAAACCGATAAAAATTTGCGTTACTTAAGCAGTTATATCATCTACCAAGATGCAAAAAATTATAAACTACTAATTGAACATAAAAATAAGCTGAGGCAATTAAAAAATAAACTAATGAAACAAAGTATTGAAAAAAATAATGAGCTTAATATTGAGAATTATTATTATACTTTAGATACATTTTTGGAAGATGAAAATGGTATTACAAAAAGTTTATTGCAAAAAAATTATTCGAATTATGTTGATGAGTATAAAGGAGTCGAAAAAATAGCTTCTTTTATAAAAGAGGATAGTCAAAATCTAGTAGATATTGAATTAAATAATTATTTTCCTATCTACAATAATGTTGTAAAGAATACAATTTCAATGAATAAGCTAGGAGTTATGTTATTTGTCATAACGACTGTAATGAGTATCGTATTTGCAATATGGCTATCAAAAAGCATTTTAAGTCCAATTAATAAACTAATCTACATGGCTAAGCAAATAGGTAAAGGTGATTTTGAGGTTGGTCCATTCAAAACCTCTACAAAAGATGAAGTAAGTATTCTTGGTGAAATTTTTAATGAAATGGTACTTAATTTGAAAATTCTTATGGCAAAAAATCTTGAAATCGTTGAAAAAGATAGATTAGTAAAAGAGTTAGAGTTAAAAGCATTGCAAAGCCAGATTAATCCTCATTTTTTGTTTAATACTTTAAATGTAATCTCAAAGTTAGCATATATTGAAGGAGCAGAACAAACTAGTGACTTAACGATCTCCACTTCAAATCTACTTAGATACAACTTGAGAAAACTTGATGAAGCAGTAAGTATTTCAGATGAAATCATGAACGCGAAAGAATATTTTTCTATTCAAAAAGCTAGGTTTCGTGAGCGAGTTCGTTTTGAGCTTAATGTGGAAGAAGAGTGCTTGAATCAACTAATTCCTTGTTTAACCATTCAACCATTGTTAGAAAATGCTTTTATACACGGAATTGAGCATATGGAGAAAGATGCTGTGATAGGATTAGAGATTAAAAGTGCAATAAATAATATCGTCATTAGTGTGTATGATAATGGAAAAGGTATGTCTGATGAAATTAAAGCTAGTCTTTTAGATACTTCTTATCAATTACAAGGGGTTAAGAAATCGACAGGCTTAGGAACTACAAATGTATTTAAGCGGTTAAAACTTTATTATGGCGAGGAAAATATAGTAGGCATTGAAACAGGGATAAATAAAGGGACTAAAATTAACTTAACAATACCTTTAAAAAATCACAAAATGGAAGGAGGATTATAATGTATCGATTATTGATTGCTGATGATGAACCAATCGAAAGAGAAGGTTTAGAATTAACTATTACGAAGGGTTTACCAGATATATTTAAAATTGATCATGCAGAGAATGGTAGAGTGGCAATTGAACTTACCGAAAAAGATCATTATGATATTATATTTATGGATATTAAAATGCCTGGTATTCAAGGGCTCGAAGCAGTTGAAGTAATTCGGAAAAAATTACCATTAGCAAAAGTAATCATCGTGTCGGCATATGATTATTTTTCGTATGCGAAGGCAGCTATCTCATTAGGTGTAAAAGAATATCTATTAAAACCGGCTAAAAGAGAGCAAATAATTACATTATTAAAAGGCTTAATCACAGAAATTGAAAAAGATAATCAAAAAAGAGTATCGGAATTACATCAAATTGAAATGTTATCTCATTTTAGACCCTTTACTGAAAATGAACTATCTATAATGATTATGTTGAATACAATTCAGGATTTAAGTTCAGATGAAATTTCAAAACTATTAGATTTTAAAGTTGAGTACGGATATAGTAATGTCGTGTTAATAGATTCATATAATAGTTTACTCGATCATGAACAAAAAAGAATTTATGAATGTGTGAAACATTATATGAAATCGGAGAATAATTGCATCGTTAGTCCAATAGTTGAAGGGAAAATTGCAATTTTTGAACCTATCGAGCTAGAACGCCTAAATTTAATTCAAGAAATTGAAATTAAAAATAGAGCAAAAAGATTAGAAGAGTATGTAATAAAGCAGACTGGTTATCAAATAAATTGTGCAGTTGGTTCTATACAAAAGGGAATAGATGGATGGCGAAAATCTTATTTCGAGGCGATGTATTCTTTCAATAGTCGTTCAAGTGATACAAAAGAAACAAGTCTTTCTTCAAATCATGTAAAGATAACAAATGAGGAACTTATTTCTATATGTAGCGCAATTAATATGATTGATCTTGATGCATCATTGTATCAATTAAATAAGCTATATAACCGACTTACTCTTGAATTAAAACTAGAACCTAAGCAAATACGAGCTGAATTTATTATCTTATTTAATCATTTGGAACAGTTTCTTAGTCAGCAACAGTTTAAAGTCCATTCATTTCAGTTTCCAGATATAGAGGGATTTGAACAAATAAAAAAAGTTTCTGAACAACAAATCATTAATTTAATTCAAATGATAAGCAAAGAAAAAGAAACTAGAATTAACCATTTTGTTGAAATTGCGAAGGCTTATATTTATGAGAACTATAAAGAAGATATTACATTAGTTCAACTAGCAAGTTATGTGAATTTGAATCCATTCTACTTTAGTAAAATGTTTAAAAAGAGAACTGGGGAAAACTTTAGTGATTTCGTCATGAAAATTCGAATTGAACACGCAAAGCAATTAATGCAAAATGAGAGCCTTAATTTAAAAGAAATAAGTTATGAAGTGGGATATAAGGACCCGAATTATTTTAGTAGAGTTTTCAAAAAGTATGCGAATGAATCTCCAAAAATTTATCGTCAAAAATTATTAAGTAAATAGCTTTAAAAAATTAGATTATTTAAGATTGTAAACATCAAAAAGGGATAATGAAAGTTTTTACTTTCATTATCCCTTTTTATATTGAAGATTATTTTCTTACTTTTACAGTAGTACCTTTACTTATATTTCCTGCTTTGTCAATTGAGTAAATTTTAATACTCGTATTATATTTTTGTCTTATGATAGGAGCACTATATCTACCACTTTTGCTGGAATTCACAAGTGCGATTTGTTTTTTACCGACCATAATTTTAACCTTTACATATGGCTCAGTAGTTCCAGTAATCGTTCTAGACTTAACAGTAACTTTATTTACTTTAGGTGCACTAGGTGGTATTGTATCTAATACTTTCACTATAGACCCTTTACTTATATGATTAGCTTCATCAATTGCATAGAAAGTAATAGGTGTATATGGTTTCTGTGTTCCAATATTGACTATAAAATATCCAGATTGATCAGCCGTTCCATAAATAACCTTCTTATTAGGAAGTAAGGCTTTCACTTTTGCAAATGGCTCTGTATTACCAATTATTAAATCTGGTTTATGCAGAACAGTGCGAAGGATAGGTGCAGCAGGAGCTGTAATATCAATTACTCTTACAGTAGTACTTTTACCAATCATACATTTCGCATCTGTCGTATAGATTGTAATCATTGTATTTGGTTTTTGTAGACCAATTGGTATAGTAAAGTTTCCAAGGTTATCTGCCTTTATAAAGTTATAAACAGGATTAGTCCCCACATTTGCAAATGGTTCTGTTTTCCCGGTTATTGATCGAGATTGATCTGTAATCTCATTCACAATTGGTGCTTCTGGGCCTGTATAATCCCTAACTGATACACTTTCTACTGGACTAATAGCACCATCCGAATTTTGAGCAGTTAAATCAATAATCGTTCCTGCTTTTTGCTTCTCAATCGTAAGACTAAATTTACCTTGTTCATCAGTAGAACTTGAGGCGATTTCAATATTATTTATTTTAGCAATAACAGATAGATTGGCTTCTGCTTTACCTTTTATAACAGTATCACTATCTCCAACAGGTTTATCTAATTTTGGCTTATCTAATGGGTAAGGTACAGCATTTTTATTGTACTCATTTAAGAAGTTTTGATAATCGACAACAGCATATAAATTTAAATCATCATTTCGATCAAATATCTTTGATTCGAGCGTATTTAGGTTTGACGTTCCCCAATAATTGTATTGAGCATTAATGGTTTTGAGTGAGTCCGCGTCTTCACTTTTTACTAATTGGATGGCTTGTTTATTAATTCCTAAGAAGTTATTTCCTTCGATTTTAATATTTTGATTACCACTGTTTTTATAATTAAATAGTATATCTGCTCTTGAACCACGATCTTTAAATGTATTATTTTTGATGGATATCGAATTATTTACTGAAGGTGTTACAGACAAAAAATTACTATCTAAAAACAAGTTATTCTCTATAAAACTATCTACTGAAGGTTGATCTACCTTAATAGTACTATAACCATATATGTTACTGTTCTTTAATATCAATAATCCAGATGAAAAAGAGTTGTAATTTACCCAATCTAAATTTGCATATTCAATTTCAACTGATGCTAAACTATTTTTTTCAGCAGTAAGAGTAATATTTATAAATTTTATTTTATTCAAATCAGTTCCTTTAGCAATGAGTTTAGCGTTACCAAAAAGTTCGAATGATTCGACTGAGTTGCCTCTAATTACAACACCTGGATCAATTGTGACAGTTACTCCATTTGCAATTTGAATTTTAGAGTTTACATAATATGGCGAGTTCTCGTCTGTTAAATGTAAATCCTCTTGAACTATGTTTGGTATAATTTGATCATGAATAATTGGAGGGGTAAGATTTGAATCACCTTCTACATGACAATAAGCTTCACTTGCATGAGTCACTGGAATAGATATAGATAAAAATAAAATGATAAAAAACGATAATAATTTTTTAGACAAATTGATCTGACCTTTCTTATTTTAAGTTGTTAATGTTTGTTTATCTTCGCTGAAACAAATAAATAAGAGGATATTAGTTTGATATCTTTGAATTGTATATGTATCAATGAAACCAACTTACATAACTTATTAAATTATATAGATAATGTAACTTTGTTAATATAGGAAAAATATGTATTAGTCTTAATGTGGATTGCTTAAATGGAAGAGAAAAAATTTAGTTAGGAAATCTTTGTATAGCAAGGAGGTATTTAATGGGATTAGAAACATATTGTCAGTATTTCGTTAAAGGTGGAATCCTAATCCTTGCATTTTGGTTAACTATTTATTCTAGAAATAAAAAAATTAAATATGGAATCAGTCCTGGCAAATATAAAAAAACCTCTATTCACTATTAAACTAATAGGAAGAGAGGTTTTTTTATTTGGTAAGGATAAATAATAAGGAAACGCTGCTTTAGGAAAGGAATCAATGTAATTTAAATAGAATATGTTTTCTAGAGATAAGAAGTAATTAATGCTATTGGAGGTATATAATATTGAGTATTCAATTTAAAATAAGTAATACCAGTGAATTAAATATTTTTATTTTAGATTATGTTAATTCATTAAGTTCTCCGATTGATTCATTCTTAGAGGATCATATTCTTGATTCTGTTTTTTATAAAATTATGATTAATAATCGTATTGAGGGATATTTTGCTGTTCATCATAAAAAATTGTTAACGCAGTTTTATTTAAACTTTCCACATTATAAATATTCTCAGGATATTTTTCGGAAAGTCATTAAAGACCATTCAATTGAATCAATCTTTGTTCCGACATGTGATGAACTTTTTTTAAGTCTAGTTTTAGATCAGGAATATTCGATTAGCAATCAAGCTTACTTTTTCTCAGATACAAAGGAAGATATTCCTACTGAAAAATTGTATATGAAAGGTGAATTTAACCTTGCAACAATGAATGATATTGAAAAAATAATTGATATTAGTCAAGATTTTTTAAATAATCTAGAAGATCGAATTACTAAAGGGGAAATATTTACAATCTATAAGGATAATAGTTTACTTGGAGTAGGAATTGTTGAAAAAAGTAAAGTGTTATCTAGTTATGCAAGTATTGGGATGTTTACAAATGAAAATTATCGACAACTTGGTATAGGGAGAACAATTATTTATCATCTGAAAAAATGGTGTTATGATAATCAATTAATTCCGATATGTGGATGCTGGTATTTTAACACGCTATCAAAACAAACAATTGAAAGTGCCAATATGGTTACTAAAACACGATTATTAAATGCTAAGGTACGTTAAGGTATTTTATTTAAATATCCTACTCAAAGCCTCTTTGATAAAAGATTGTTGTTTTTAAAAAGTTTTTTAAAGCAAACTGTAAGTAAAGAAGATGACTGGAGCGGAAAGCGATCATTCTGTAGTGGAAATCTACAATTCGTCATGTTTACTAGCAACAAAGTTTACGAAAACAACCTACTAAAAACATAAACCGAAATTAATAAAGTAAAATAGATAGAAGATGAGTAAGGGGTATAGTTGATATGGAAAAATATATTTTATCACTTGATCAAGGGACGACAAGTTCAAGAGCAATTTTATTTGATAAGCAAGGGAAGATTGTACATACTGCTCAAAAAGAATTTACTCAATATTTTCCAAAGCCTGGTTGGGTCGAGCATAATGCAAATGAGATTTGGGGTTCGATCCTTGCCGTTATTGCAACTTGCCTTGTAGAAGCAAATATTAGCCATGAACAAATAAGTGGTATTGGAATAACAAATCAACGTGAAACAACGGTAATTTGGGATAAACATACAGGTATTCCTATTTATAATGCAATTGTTTGGCAATCTAGGCAAACAGCTGATATTTGTGAAGAGTTGAAAAGAAATGGATACGAAGCGATTGTTCGAGATAAAACAGGTCTATTAATTGATGCATATTTCTCAGGAACAAAAGTAAAATGGATACTTGATCACGTTGAAGGAGCAAAGGAAAGAGCTTTTGCAGGGGATTTATTGTTCGGTACGATTGATACTTGGTTAGTTTGGAAGTTATCCGGTGGTAAGGCTCATGTAACTGACTATTCAAACGCATCGAGAACAATGATGTATAACATTCATGAATTAAAATGGGATGCTGAATTGCTTAAAATGCTAGATGTACCAGAGTGCATGCTTCCGAATGTACGTCCATCTTCAGAAATTTACGCTAACACTGCCAACTATCATTTCTTTGGAAGTGAAGTCCCAATTGCAGGAATAGCTGGTGATCAACAAGCGGCATTATTTGGTCAGGCTTGTTTTGAAAAAGGGATGGCAAAAAATACTTACGGAACTGGTTGTTTCATGTTAATGAATACTAGTGAACAAGCGGTTAAATCAAACCATGGATTATTAACGACAATTGCTTGGGGGATAAATGGAAAAGTTGAATATGCTTTAGAAGGTAGTATTTTTGTAGCTGGTTCAGCTATTCAATGGTTACGTGACGGCCTAAGAATTATTAAGAATGCAAAGGACAGTGAAAAGTACGCTATGAGAGTTACTTCTACTGATGGCGTATATGTAGTTCCAGCATTCGTGGGACTAGGTACACCTTATTGGGATAGTGAAGTTCGTGGTGCTGTCTTCGGTTTAACAAGAGGTACTTCGAAAGAGCATTTTATTCGTGCAACTCTAGAAGCGTTGGCTTATCAAACAAAAGATGTTTTAACTGCAATGGAAGCTGATGCTAACATTTCATTAAAAACTTTACGAGTTGACGGTGGGGCAGTTACAAATAATTTTTTAATGCAATTTCAAAGTGATATTTTAAAAGTACCAGTAGAGAGGCCAATTATAAATGAAACAACTGCATTAGGAGCAGCATACTTAGCAGGCTTAGCAGTTGGGTTTTGGAACAATCAAGAGGAAATTGCTAAGCAATGGCAAAAAGATCATTGTTTTGTACAATCAATGTCAGATGAATTAAGTAATAATTTATATAATGGATGGAAAAAAGCTATTAATGCAACTTTAGCTTTCAAATAGTGTTTACAGTAATAATTTTTTTAGACCATACACCACATTGCCAAATATGCATTTGTGCTTGTATCGGTCTCTTTTTGTTTTCCTCTTGAAAACGAGAATAATTGTTAAAGTGAGGTAGTTTTAAAATGAATGAACAATTTTCAAGTTTAAATAGAAGGAACATTAAAAACAAATTAATTGATGAAGAATACGAAGTTCTCATAATTGGTGGAGGAATCACTGGCTGTGGAATTGCACTCGACGCTGTAACAAGGGGAATGAGTACAGCGCTTGTGGAAATGCAAGATTTCGCTTCTGGAACTTCTAGTCGTTCAACAAAACTAGTTCATGGTGGGTTGCGTTATTTGAAACAATTTGAAATTAGTATGGTCGCTGAAGTTGGAAGAGAACGTGCCATTGTTTTCGAAAATGGTCCTCACGTGACAACACCTGAATGGATGTTACTCCCAATCTATAAAGGAGGCTCATTTGGAAAACTTAGTACTTCATTTGGTCTAAGACTGTACGACTTCTTAGCCGGTGTAAAGAAAAATGAAAGAAGAAAGATTCTAAATCGAAAGGAAACAATTCAAAAAGAACCATTAATAAAAACGGAAGGATTAAAAGGTGGTGGATATTACGTAGAATATCGGACAGATGATTCAAGATTAACAATTGAGGTGATTAAAAAGGCTGTAGAGAATGGAGCAAGAGCATTAAATTATGTTCAAGTTACAGATTTTTTATATGATCAAAACAAAATAATCGGTGTAAAGGTCATCGATATGATTACAAGGGTGCCATTTACGATTCGAGCGAAGAAAGTCGTCAATGCTACCGGACCTTGGGTGGATCATTTAAGAGGTAGGGATCAGAGTGAAAGTGACAAAAACCTTAGTTTAACCAAAGGAGTTCATTTAGTAATCGATCATGAAAAATTCCCTTTGAATCAAGCTGTTTATTTTGATACCGAAGATGGCAGGATGGTATTTGCTATTCCAAGAGATGGAAAGACGTATGTAGGTACTACGGATACATTTTTTGATAAAGAGACTGATAACCCAAAAGTAAATTTAGCAGATAGACAATATATCCTTAAATGCATTGATTATATGTTTCCTTCTGTTAAATTAACCGAAGAAGATATCGAATCGAGCTGGGCAGGAATTCGACCACTAATCCATGAAAGAGGAAAAGACCCATCAGAAATCTCTCGTAAGGATGAGATTTGGGAATCAAATTCAGGCTTGATTACGATCGCTGGAGGTAAATTAACTGGTTATCGTAAAATGTCAGAGACAGTTGTAAATCTGATATCAAATAGCATTTCTAACGAATCAAATAAAACATATAAAGATTGCCAAACTAGAAGTTTACCAATTTCCGGAGGAGATGTTGAGGGGTCAAAAGGATTCAATTATTATCGAAAACGTTTTGAATCAGTTGGTGTGGCAGTAGGATTAAATGAAAGAGAGTATGAAAGATTAAGTAGAATATACGGTTCAAATATAGAACAATTACTAAATATTGCACTCAGTAATCGAAATAATACACATAATTTACCATTATCCCTTTTTCTACAATTAGAGTATGGCATTCAAAATGAAATGATTGTTAAGCCTGTAGATTTTTTTGTTAGAAGGACAGGATATTTATTTTTTCAAATATCTACTGTGTATAAATATAAAGAACAGGTCATTCAATATATGGAGAAGAGATTAGGTTGGAGTAACTATCTAACAAAAGAATACCGATTGCAGCTTGAAGAGCAAATATATAATGCAGTAACTGGATTTAAGGAATGAAATAATAGTAGGATTTTAGTTAATTTCCACTCCAGGATGCTCGCTTTCCGTGGGGTAGGCTGCTTTAGCCTCCTGTGCCCACACGATGTGGGCCATGCATGTGTTACGACAGTACGTCGTGGTATTAGCATGCCTACCTTTTTGACAACTTGCATGAGTCTCAGCTGTCCCACTACTCCCACGGGAGACTTCGCACCTTCCGATTCAATCAAGTTTTTTATCAAATGTATGATTTTAGAAAATAGCATTAAAAAAGAAGGCTCGATGTGGTTGGAGTCTTCTTTATTTTTTTGAAATAAATTGATTATCCGTAATCCAGAAACGCCAAGGATAGTCTTTTGCTTCACCGGTATTATCTATACCAATCCTTGGACCACTACTTATATTAGCAGGTTTAATCCCTTCAGTTATGTAAACGGGGGGTTGCCAAATGGGTCTACCATATGACTCCATAGTAATGTTTAACGCTTTTGTTAATTTACCTGGCCCATTCGTTAGATTTGAAACAGGTTGACTTTTTCTTAATTCGATCATTTTTTCAATTCCTTCGATTGGTTCGAGGGCTCGTATTAGGACTGCCTCAGGAGAATCAATTTCACCACTTACGATATTTATCAATGTATGTGTATGCATTTGATAGGTGTAAATTAAGCCAGGTTCATGAAACATGATTTCAGTTCGCTTCGTTCGGCGATTTTTAAAACTATGTGCAGCACGATCTCCTGGACCAATATAAGCTTCTGTTTCCGTTATAATTCCAGAAAGTATCCCCTCATTAGTCTCATGAACTAAATAACATCCAAGCAGATCTTGGGCAAGTAGTAATGTTGGTTTAGAAAAGAAGTTTTTATCGATTTTCGAATTCATATGAAATCCCTCTTAAATCTGTCGGTTTAAACTTATTAATAAACACTTTGTCGGATTAATAAGTTTTTTCAGAATGTAATTATAAAATTATACTAAATGTTAACTTAGTATTTTTTAATTAGCAACACTAGGTAGAGTATTAGTTATATTAGCGGAATTTGGAGATTTTAAACATCTTAAATGATGAAACAAAAAATATTTCTGCAGGTGCATTATGGATTTATAAATAATAAGAGAACGAAAGATTACGAGTTGATTTCAACTCGTATTTTTTGTGTGGTTTTTATGAACAAAATGATTTTAATGGGTCTTAAGTCTTTTACGTTCATAATCATATATTTCAGAATTTTTAAACTATAATTCAATTATTAGAAAGCGTTTACAAAAGAGGAGGAAGTAAAATGAAACTTAAAAAAACTAGTTTATTGGTAATGACTTCTGTGTTAGCCGTTAGTCTAGCTGCATGTACTAGCGGAAATAAAACAAACGGTAAAGATAATAAATCATCATATCCTGATAAAGCTATTTCGATCGTTGCACCATCTGGAGCGGGTGGTGGTTGGGATTTAACTGCTAGATCATTTGCAAAAATATTAAGTGAAATAAAACTTGTTGATCAACCGATGACAGTTGAGAATAAACCAGGTGGTGGCGGTACGGTATTTATGGCTGAGTACGCTACACAAGACAAAGCAAACAATGAGAAATTGTTCGTAAACTCTCCACCAATCATTATTAATAACTTGAAAAAAGAAGGTAATAGTCCATATGGCTATAAAAACTCTACACCTTTAGCACAATTAACAAAAGATTATGGTGCAATTGTTGTTAAAGCAGATTCAAAATATAACGACTTAAAATCACTTTTAGATGATATAAAGAAAAATCCTAAAGATATTACATTAGCTGGTGGTTCTGCACCAGGTTCAATGGATCATTTAATTGGTATTTTACCAGCTTACAAATATGGAATTGATCCTACTAAAATTAAATACGTTTCATATGATGGCGGATCAGAAGCCATTACTGCTTTATTAGGTAATAATGCTGATGTTATTTCAACAGACATTTCTAGTACGCTTGAGTTTGTAAAATCGGGCAAGGTAAAGGTTTTAGCAGTCACTTCACCTGAGCGATTACAAGGCGATATCCTTTCAAAATTTCCAACGGTTAAAGAACAAGGTATTGACGCAGAGTTCATTATTTGGCGTGGAATATTTGGTCCAGAAAAAATGTCTAAAGACGCATACGCTTATTGGGAAAAAACAGTTTCTGATTTAGTTAATACTGATGAGTGGAAATCTGAAGTAGAAAAACAAGGCTGGCAGCCAGAATATAAAAATGGCGAGGACTTTAAAAAATTCTTGGCCGAACAAGAAACACAAGTTCAAGACTTATTAGAAGCACTTGGTATGAAAAAATAATGTATTAAAGGAGGAGTAAATTACTCCTTCTTTTCTTTACTAAACTAAACATTAAGAGGTGAGACACATGAATAAAAGGTTTGATCGAATCGTAGCGATCATTTTTCTAATAACTGGAATTACGTTTATGATAGAAAGTCGGAATATCTCCTCCACAGCATATGGAAGTGTAGTTGGACCAAATGTTTTTCCTTTTATACTAGGCTGTATACTCTGTGTACTTAGCTGCCGATTATTTTACGAGACTTTTAAATATAAAGAAAAAGAGTCGGAGTCAATCCAATTTAACTATAAGCAGTTTTTTATTGTCTTAATTTCAACAATTCTTTATGCGTTATTGCTAGAAAAGATTGGCTTTATTATTAGTTCATTCTTGTTCCTTATTGTTTGCTTTCAAACGATGGAACGTGGAAATTGGATAAAATCAATTTCGATCTCTCTGGGCTACTCATTCATTATTTATTTTGTATTTGTCGATGTGTTAAAAGGTACATTACCTGGATGGTCAATTTGGTTTTAAGGAACGTGAAGGGAGAGTTTCTAGTTGAGTACAGTAAATTATTTAATACAGGGATTTGAAACTGCACTTACTTGGTACAATATATTATTTGCTTTTGCAGGGGTCTTAATTGGAACAGCAGTAGGGGTTTTACCTGGTATTGGACCGATGAGTGGTGTAGCACTTTTAATACCCGTTACAGCTTCAGTAACTAGCTTTTTAGGACCTGAACAAGCAGCAGGAAGTGCAATTATATTGCTAGCAGGTGTTTATTATGGTGCTATGTATGGTGGTTCAACAACATCAATTTTATTAAATACACCTGGAGAATCATCATCTGTTGTTACCACATTAGATGGATATCAAATGGCCAAAAAAGGTAGAGCTGGAAGTGCACTATCAATTTCAGCAATTGGTTCCTTTGTTGCCGGAATCTTTACATTAATTGCTTTAATCATTTTAGCTAAACCTTTATCAGCATTAGCAATCAAATTTGGACCCGCCGAATATTTTTCATTAATGCTTCTTGGATTATGTGCAGTTAGTGGATTAGCAGGAAAATCAGTAACAAAAGCTCTAATTATGACAATAATAGGTCTACTACTTGCCACAATTGGAATTGATTCGGTTTCCGGTGTTGCTCGTTTTACTTATGATATTCCTTGGTTATATCAAGGCCTAGAATTTTTAACAATTGCTGTAGGATTATTTGCACTAGGAGAAGTATTCAAGACAATCATTGAAAATGAAGTAGAAGATGGAGAAATGGCCAGTATCAATAACTTACTACCATCCAAAGAGGAATTGAAAGAAAGTGTAGCACCTATTGCAAGGGGATCAGTATTAGGTTTTTTTATAGGGCTTTTACCTGGAGCCGGCGCAATTTTAGCATCATTTTTTGCTTATATATTAGAAAAGAAAATTAGTAAAACGCCAGAAAAATTTGGAACAGGTGTGATTGCTGGGGTTGCATCTCCTGAATCGGCAAACAATGCAGCATCTGGTGGAGCGATGATTCCATTATTAACATTAGGAATTCCAAGTTCAGGGACAACTGCCATTTTAATGGGCGCATTAATGATGTATAACATTCAACCAGGGCCACTTTTATTTGATGAACATCCTGATGTTGCATGGGGACTCATTGCTAGTATGTTTATTGGAAATGTCATGCTCATTATTTTAAATATGCCTTTAGTAAAGGTTTTTGCAAAAATAATACAGACACCTAAGAAGTATTTATTACCATTAATCGTAGCAATTTCAATCTTCGGGGTATATGCGGTACAAGTATCAGTCAATGATTTATTCTTATTGATAGCATGTGGAGTATTTGGATACTTTTTATCAAAAAACGATTATCCAATTGCCCCTTTAGTACTTGGAATCGTATTAGGTCCGATGATTGAAAATAATTTAAGAAGAGCATTAACTGTATCAAATGGTGATTTCAGTATATTCGTTACTCACCCAATTTCATTAGGTTTTTTAATAGTTGGAGCGTTATGGATTATCATCCCAATCCTTATCAAATTAAAAGGAAAAAATGTAATTGTTAATATTGAAGCATAATTTTCTTGGAAAACTCCTTTAATAAAAGGAGTTTTTTGATTATTATAAAAATATAAGGAGAAATTTTATGCGCTTACATTATAAACTAATCATCTTTATTTCAATTCTTATCTTAATTATTAGTGGTGTTTTTGAATTAGTATCTCAAGAAATGTTACAAAGAAATCTTAAGCACGAAAAAGGATTAAAAGCTTTAGCAATCTCTGAAACAGTAGCAAATATGCCGGAAATTCGAAATGCATTTTCAAGTGGAAATCCTACTGTGATTATTCAGCCGATTGTAGAAAGTATCCGAAAAAATGTTGGAGCCGAATTTATTGTAGTAGGAAATAAAAATGAAATTCGTTATTCGCATCCAAATCCAAAAATGATTGGTGAGAAGATGGTTGGGGGGGATAATGAAAAAGTATTTAAGGGGAAAGAAATAATTTCTGAATCTACTGGTACATTAGGACCTTCGCTAAGAGGGAAATCTCCGATTATCGATAAGAATGGCGATGTAATTGGCGTTGTTTCTGTCGGCTATTTATTAAAAGATATTGAGGATGAAGCTAGTAAGTTTCATAAAAAATTATTGATTAATAGCTTGATCATTTTAGGAATAGGAATTGCTGCTGCTTTTCTAATCTCATTTAATATTAAAAAATCCATATTCGGGTTGGAACCTAAAGAAATAGGCAGAATGTATCAAGAAAAGCATGCTATTTTAGAATCAATTCATGAAGGGATTATCGCATTCGATGAGTATGGAGAAATTACAGTTGTTAATGAAAATGCTCATAAAGTACTTTCGATTCCAAATAATATTAAGCTTAGAGGTTTGAAAATTGAAGATATATTACATAATTCTCACTTGAAAAAAGTGGTTGAAACAGGAGAACCAATATACGATTTAGAATTTCTAATAAATGAAAAAGTAGTGATTATAAATTGCATTCCAATTGCCGGAGTAGACTCCACAATAGTAGGAGCGGTTACATCTTTTAGGGAAAAATCGGAATTGAATAAAATACTAAATGAATTGTCACAAATAAAAGCGTACTCAGAGGGGCTTCGAGCTCAGTCACATGAATACTCCAATAAATTACATACGATTTCGGGGTTAATTCAACTTGAGTCTTATCAAGAGGCAATTGAATTAATTTCAAAAGAGTCACATATAACTCAAAATATTATTCAATTTATTATGGAAGAGATTTCTGATCCAATTGTTGCAGGACTTTTACTTGGAAAGATTAGTCTAGCAAATGAGTTGAAAGTAGATTTTAATGTAGATTTTAATAGTAGCTTTGCAAACGTACCTAAAGAAATTAATCGAGAAGATTTAATTACGATTATTGGGAATCTATTAAATAATGCATTTGAAGCAGTAATTGAAACGAATAAACCTGAAAAGTTAGTTTCGCTATTTCTTACAGATTTAGGTAAAGATTTAATCATCGAGATTGAAGATAATGCGAATGGTATTCCTGATGAATTGATAGAAAACATTTTTCTATATGGTGTTACTACAAAAAAACAAAATAAAAATTCAGGTATTGGACTACACCTCGTTCAACGTTTACTCAATAAACTAGATGGTCAAATTACTTTTCATTCAAATGAACATGGAGGAACAACCTTTACAGTTGCCATTCCAAAACATCAAAAGGAGAGTAACAAAAGCTATGAAAACGAATTTAGTAGAAGTATTAATAGTTGAAGATGATAGTAGAATTGCTGAGATCCATCAACGTTTTATCGAAAGAATAGATGGATTTAGTGTAATTGGAATAGCTACCAATTACCAAGAAGCTGTAGATCTATTTGAAATAGTTAAACCACAATTAGTTATATTAGATGTATATTTTCCAGATATGAACGGCTTAGATTTTTTAAAGTGGATAAAAGAAAATTCAATCATGGCAGATGTCATTATGATTACCGCGTCAAAGGAAATTGATTCAGTTAATCAAGCTATAAATTATGGGGTATTTGATTTTATTATTAAACCTGTAATTTTTGACAGATTTAAAAAGTCATTAATTCGATATGCAAACTATTCAAAGAAAATTAAAAGCCTACAGTCAAAAAGTGTATACATAACTCAAACTGATATTGATGGTTTAATCGGAAAAAACATCACTATGATGGAAGAGCCAAGTCAGTACCCTAAAGGAATAGATAAATTGACATTAGAAAAAGTTTTAATTTCGATTAAAGAGGAAAAAAATGGAATGACTGCTGAGCATGTAAGTCATGAAATTGGTGTCAGCCGAACAACTGCAAGAAGATATTTAGAGTATTTAGTTTCGGAAGGAAAAGTAGTAGCAGATTTAGCATATGGAACCATTGGTAGACCTGAGAGAGTTTATTTAATAAATAGTGGATCTTAACAGAGATTTTATGGATTTCCTATAACAAAAGAGTATGACAAACCTAACAATTCTGTAACAGCCGGAGTATGGAATTGTTTTTTTATTGGATAGAAAGTATTGATATATAAGCGTTTTTGTACGATTTTTACAAATAGATGACAGTGGTTTCGCACTATTTCGATAACATTGAAAGCGTTGAAATCCTTTCTCCGATTAGTTAGAATGAACAGTGCAACAATTACGGAGGAGATAGAAATGAAAATACGCTTATTAACTAAGGAAGATGCAGAAATCTATCTTAAGTTTCGTCTAGAAGGTTTAAAAGAAAATCCAGAAGTTTTTAGTACCACAATGGATGATATACTTGAACAAGATGACCCTATTGAATACAAAGCAGAAATTTTAGATAAAGATAAAAATTACACATTTGGTGCATTTTCCGATCAAGGTGAGTTAATTGGAATTGCAACGTTGAAAACTTTCGAAAAAGTAAAATCAGAACATAAAGGAATCATAGAGTCTGTATATGTTTCTACAACTGCTCGTAGAATTGGGGCAGGTTATAAACTAATTGAAGAAGTCATTCATTTGGGAAAAAGCTTAGGCCTTGAACAAATGATATTGAATGTTGTAGAGGGAAATAATTCCGCAAAAAAGTTATACGAAAAAATAGGATTTAAAACATTTGCGAAAACACCTAATAGTTTAAAATTCAACGATAAATATTGGGATCAAGAACATATGATGTTAGTTCTATCAAATGAAATTGTACAAATATAATGAACAACTAAATTAACGGGGACAGATAGATTGGTATCTGTCTTTTTTATTTTAGTTTTGAAAGAATGAGTGCGGAAATTATTGTAAATTATTGAATTTTCTTTCATTTAGTAAACAGTCAATCTATAATTATTAATAGATAATTATAAAGCTTTATTGGGGGAAATACACGGTGGCTAAAATATTACTCTGTGATGATGAACAGCGTATTCGAAGAGTACTTGTAGATTTTTTAAAGAGGGAGTCATTTGAAGTATTAGAAGCAGAAGATGGAGAAGAAGCACTTAATTTATTTAATACATATAAAGATGAATTTAAATTAATACTTTTGGATGTAATGATGCCTAAAATAGATGGTTGGGAAGTATGTAAAGAAATTAGAAAACAATCGAGTATACCAATTATCATGATAACAGCAAAAAGCGAAGAATATGATGAGTTATATGGTTTTCAGGTCGGAGCGGATGAGTACATTACTAAGCCTGTAAAGCCACTTATCTTAATAGCACGAATGAAAGCATTGTTAAAAAGAGTAGAATCAGACGTAAGTAGAACGAATCATACGATTTACAAAGCAAAAGATATTGAAATTGATTTTAGTGCGAGAAAGTTATTTATAGAAGGTAAACCAGTTGTGCTAACTCAAAAGGAATTTGATTTATTATTTTATTTTATAAAAAACCAGAAATTAGCATTAGAGAGGGAGCAAATTTTATCAGCTGTTTGGGGTTATGAATATTATGGAGAAGATCGAACTTTAGATACTCATATTAATAGACTACGAGTTAAATTAGGTACATGCTCTTCTTATATCCATACAGTTCGTGGAGTCGGGTATCGATTTGAGGTAATATAAATGAAATCAATACGCTCAAAGCTGTTGCTTACATTTATATTATTAATTATTAGTTTAGTTAGTATCGGTCTACTTATTAATCTATTCTTTTTAGAAACCTTTTATATTCACCAAAAGACGATTACGATAAAGAATAGTAGTCAAAAAGTACAAGAGTTATATCAACAATATGATAAAGACAATCTCATTTCATATGTGGATAATTTAGAAAAATCTCATGGGTTTTCTATTGAAATTGTATCTAATAATGGATTAACACTATATAGTACATTAAAAGGAGATAGTAAGCTAAAGCTAAGTTTGCTAGATAAAGAGCAGATAAAAAATGCAAAACCAAATGTATCTGAAAATGGGATGAGCCGATTAAAACATGCCTTAAAAAATCAAAGTTTTTATGTAACAAAAACGAACTTAAAAAGTATTGATTTAGAATTTCTCTTAGTCGGCAGTAAACTAGATCGAAATAAAATTCTAATAATCAGAACACCGATTACTGCGATCAATGAGAGTGTAGCGATTTATAATTACTTTCTGATATACATAGGTTTAGCGCTTTTGTGTGTCGGTACTGTTATTGGACTAATTTTTGCAAGATCATTTACGAATCCAATATTAGAAATAAATAAGATGGCTAAAGAGATGACAAGTTTATCTTTTACAAGAAAATGGAAACAAAGTAGACGAGACGAACTAGGTCAATTAGGTTATTCAATGAATGAATTAAGTAGAATACTATCTAATTTTATTGAAAAGCTTAATATCAAAAATATAAATTTATCAAATGAGCTTGAGGAAAAAGTGCAATTTGAAAAAAAGAGGCGTACATTTATATCCAATGTTTCTCATGAGTTAAAAACACCAATAACAATCATTCAAAGTTATACAGAAGGATTACAGGTAGGAATTTATCAAACAGAGGAAGAGAAGCAGGAGTATTTAGATATTATTATGGATGAAGCAAATAAAATGGAAAAAATGGTCTTCGATTTACTTAATCTTTCAAAATTACAAAATAGTAAAGTAGAAGTTTATTTAGAGGAAGTTAATTTAAATAAATTAGTAAATGAAATAATAAGACTATATACTCCACAATTTAATGACAATCAAATCAATTTTCAATTTGTAGAAAACTCAAATGATGCAGCAACGGTCGATACAGATCGGTTAAAAGTTACACACATCATTAATAATTACATTAATAATGCTTTAACTCATGTAAATGGTGAGAGGCAAATTCAGATTACAATTTCAGAGAATGTAGTTGAATACAAAGTATCTGTCTATAATAGTGGAAAACGCATACGAGAAAACGAGATTGATGTGATTTGGGAAAGTTTTTATAGATCAGATACAGCTAGAAATAGAGAAAAAGGAAATGTAGGATTAGGTTTAAGTATTGTCAAAGAATTATCTATCATGATAAATGCTAAAATTGGCGTACAGAACGAGAATGATGGAGTAACGTTTTGGCTTGTATTACCAAAACATAAAAATAAGATGTAATTACTGACTTGAAGTTACAGGATGATTAATACATAAGTGAAGTCCGTAAAAATATGGGTAAGAAACTACGGAGGAACGAAATGAAAAAGTTTATTATTCCATTAATTTTGCTCTTTGTACTAAGTGGATGTTCAATTCATAAAAATTTTGAACAAAAGTCTCCAGGTACTTCAAAACATTCAACAACAGAGGAGAATAAACAAACAGTAGATAAGAAAGGTTCAGAACAAGCGACATTTGAAGAGCAACTAGGTGAAATGCTTGAGGAGATTGATAATTTAGATTTTGAAAACGATGATGATGGATTTCCAAGTGAACTAAAATAATGTTCGAGGTGAAATGATATGCGCAAGTTAATGAATTGTTTAATTCTATTTATATCTATGTGGTGCATACTGTTTATTTCATCACCAGGTGAAGCTGCGACAGTTACTGGTAGTGAAAGCAATATAAATATCGCTAAAAAACTGAAAAATTTACAGTCAGAAGTGAAGAGCTTAAATAAAGAAAAAGAAAACTTAAACGATCAAATAGATATATTATATCCAAAGAAAAAGAAGAAACTAGTAACTCAACTGAAGGATTTAGAGACGAGCGATAGTCTGAATAAGCAATCCAAATTAAATAAGATCCAAAAAGAAATAGATATATACAAAGAAGCTATTACTAAAAATAATAATCTAAAAGCTGCTCGGAAAAAGCTTTGGGAAAAATATAAAAAGCAAAAAGCTAATGACAACCTACATGGTGCATATAAAACATTAAAGCTCATAAGACAAAATTTAATTGAAACAATTGAAAACAATAAAGCATTTTTGGAAAAATTATCTTCTAAATAAACCATAGTTAACAAGAAATATAGATTGGTGTTACTTAAATGTGACATAAGTACAGTAAGATTGTTTATAGAATAAGAAAAAAGTAGCATACGAAAAGAGTTAACCATCAAATTGATCAACTAACTAATAAAGACTAACGATGAATTTGTTATTTCTTTTCTTATTTTCCTTTCAAATGGATCGTGTTCGACGTATATCTTTTTTACTTTTATCGCATTAACAACAGTAAGTGCTGTATTGTTTTTCAACAAGAACTTCATCTTGAAGTTTTAAAAGAGAACTGCCATTTGAGAGAGACGTTTTTAAACAATCTGGAGGTTTTAAGATGAAAAAAAGAGTAATCATTCCTTTTATTTTTGCTATGTCATTAGGTGTTTCGTCTGTACATGCAGATGAAATTAAACCATCAAGTTCAGTAAAAGTAGAAACACAAGCTAAGGTTAAAAAACCGCAACAATTAAAGGATCTTCAGACTCAAATTAAATCATTGAGAGCACAAAAAGCCCAATTAAATACTCAAATTAGTTCGGCTTATAAGCAAAAATTAAATTCATTTCAACAAGAATTAAAAACAATTCATTCTACAAAAGGAAAAAGTAAGGAAGAAAAGAAGATCGCGTTAACTGAATTAAAAGCTAAACTTACAACTGTGAAGAACGATCACAAAGCTTACTCAGTTGCTGTTAAAAAGCTTTGGGAGGATCGTAAAAGTAAATGGGAAACATTCAGAGGTCAAATGAAAAATAAAGACTATGATGTGGCTATTACTGAATTACAATCTATTCAAGAGAATTTAAAACAAGCAATTGAATTAAAACAACAGTACTTAACAAAGCTTTCAAACTAACTATCGCCCCCATTCTTTTTTAAATAAATAAAATAGGTTTACCTTGATTGTCAAAACTGACATAAAGGTAAACCTATTTTTATTGTATGTTATTTTGAGAAAATCTCTTCAATCTCATCTAACATTATGTAAGCAGCTTTGATCCCACCAGCTGTGTTCCATATAGTATCACTAACTTTATATACATGACCGTTTTTAGATGCATTTAATTTTTTAAATAATGGATCTTCTGTAAATTCTTTTTCATTTTGTGAACCAGATTCTTTACCGTCATCGAATGTAAAGTAGAATAGGTAATCACCATCCATTGCTGGAATTCTTTCTTTTGTTAAACCTTTTTCTGCAAAGTCGTTAACATTTTGTGATTCTGGACGCTTGAATCCTAATTGTTTAAAAATAACACCTGAAAAAGTATCTAAGTGATAAATTCGAACATCAGCTCCCATAAAACGTACCATTGAAACTTCTTGATTTACTTTATCACCTAATGAAGCCTTCACTTCATCAACTCGTTTTGAATAGTCAGCTAAAACTTTATTTCCTTGTTCTTCTTTATTTAAAACCTTTGCATAAAATTTGAAGTTCTCCTGCCAGTCTCCACGTAGAGTTTCTGCATATACAGTCGGGGCAATCGCACTTAATTGCTCATAAACTTTTTCTTGTCGCATCTTATTACCTATAATAAGGTCGGGCTTTAATCCTGCGATTGTTTCAAGACTTACTTCACTTTCTAATCCAACAGATTTAACACCTTTCATATCTTTAGAAATATGATCATACCAAGGGTTGCCAGTCCAAGATTGAACAGCACCAACCGGTTTAACACCTAAAGCCAATAGTGCTTCAGTACCTTCGTTTGTTAAGATTACTACTCTCTTTGGATTTGAAGGAACTTTAGTTGTTCCCATTGCATGCTCGATTGTAATTGTATTCGATTTATTACTTTCCTTGCCAGATGTTTCCTTTTTTGATCCACATGCACCTAATACCATTACTACTGCGATTAAAAGAGTAATAAGTGAAGAAAATTTTAATTTTTTCATAAGTTTGTCCCCTTTTCTAGTTGATAATCATTTTCATTGTAATCAATAAGTCGTATTATAGAGTAGTAGATTACAAGATGTCAACAATATATTGAAAATGGTTCTCATTGACTTGATAATATTTATCATTTAGACTTAATGAATAGAATAGATATATAGGAGATAGAAAATGCTTATTCATCGTAGATCAAGGATTGTCTTGTTAGTAGCCTGTATTTTAATATTAATAGCCAGTTTTTTTTCTAGTATATTACTAGGTTATACTGATACTAGTTTTAAAAATTTAATACATTCCTTTACGCAGTTTAATGGGTCAAATGAACAATTAGTTATTCAAAATGTTCGTTTTCCAAGGGCAATAATCGCTTCAGTAGTGGGTGCGAGTCTTGCGATTGCTGGTTTATTTATGCAAGTTTTAACTAAAAATCCATTAGCGTCACCGAGTGTACTAGGGATTAATGCTGGAGCATCCATGTTAATCGTATTAAGTATTACATTTTTTAATTTGCATTCGGTAACAGCCACGATTTGGCTAGCTTTTTTAGGCGCAGCATTATCATCATTATTCGTTTTTGGTTTGAGCTCTTTAGGTAAGGATGGAGCTACTCCTTTAAAAATAACTTTAGCAGGTGTCTCGATAGCAGCGATGTTTAGTTCTATTACACAAGGTCTTCTTGTAACAAATGAAGTTGCATTAGAACAAGTCCTTTTCTGGTTAGCTGGCTCGGTACAAGGCCGATCTCTTGATTCTTTAGTAATGGTTTTACCTTATATCGTTTTTGCTTGGGTGATTTCTCTTGCATTAGGAGGTAAAATTAATACATTTATGCTAGGTGAGGATTTATCAAAAGCATTAGGTCAAAACACAGCATTACTAAAAGGAATCTTAGTATTCCTAGTTATCGTATTGGCCGGAGGTGCAGTCAGTGTAGCTGGTCCAATCGGGTTAGTTGGTATTATCGTACCTCAAATTGTTAGAGTTTTTGTAAAAAACGATTACCGATGGATGATTCCATTATGCGGATTATTCGGAGCAATTTTACTTCTATTAGCTGATATTGGTGCTCGTTATTTAATCATGCCAGAAGAAACGCCTGTTGGTATTATGACAGCGGTGATTGGCGCACCATTCTTTATTTATTTAGCGAGAAAAGGCGGTACGGTAAAATGAACATGTTCAAAATACGTAACAAATTTTTCTCATTACTTTTACATAAACGTTCTATGTTCGTTTTATTAATCACTTTGATGCTGATGTTTGGTTCATTTTTAGTTAGTTTAACATTAGGTGATCGATATATCTCTATTCCACATGTATTATCAGTCATAATTGGAGAAGGATCACAAATAGATAAATTATTTATTGAAGCTTTTAGGATGCCAAGGATAATTGTTGCTATGATAGCAGGGTTATCACTAGCAATTGCTGGTTCAATTCTTCAAGGATTAGTAAGAAACCCTCTTGCTTCACCTGATATTTTAGGATTATCTGGAGGTGCTGGAGCAGCTGTTGTCCTATTTTTAGCAATTTTTAGTGATGATCGGACGAATTCTTTAACAGTTAGTATTAAATGGTTACCTTTAGCAGCATTTTTAGGTGCAATCATTAGTTTACTATTTGTTTACGCATTTGCGTATAAGGACGGAGAATTGAAACCATTACGATTAGTTTTAGTTGGTGTTGGATTTTCTGCACTTGCCCAAGCTACAACATCATTCTTTATGTTAATTGGACCTATATTTAGAGCAACTGAAGCAAATATGTGGTTAACAGGTAGTGTATATGGAGCAAATTGGGAACAAGTAAAAATTATTCTTTTTTGGACAATATTATTTACAGGATTAGCTCTATTATTTATAAGACATTTAAATACGCAACAGCTGGGAGATGATGTCTCTACAAGTTTAGGTGTAAAGGTTGAAAAAAATAGAATGATTTTGTTATTTATTAGTACGGCATTAGTTGCAGGTGCCGTTTCATTTGCAGGAGCTCTTGGTTTTGTTGGATTAATTGCACCGCATATTGCTAGAAAAATAGTAGGTGCTTCATATGGCGCATTGATACCTGTATCAGGTGCAATTGGAGCGATAATGGTATTGGTAGCAGATACAATTGGAAGAACAGTGTTTCTACCAGTCCAGATCCCTGCAGGAGTATTTACAGCAGTAATTGGCGCACCATATTTTATATTTTTATTATTTAAAACGGGAAAAAGGTGATTCGATGTCAATAAATGCAATTAAAACGGATAAATTAACGTTATCGTATGATGATAAAACGATTATCAATGAATTGGACTTTAATGTTCCTAAAGGAAAGATTACAGTATTGATTGGGGCAAATGGTTGTGGTAAATCTACACTACTTCGATCACTTGCACGATTACTACAACCAAAAAGTGGTACTATTTTATTAGATGGTAAAGAAATTAGTAAACGTCCTACAAAAGAAATTGCACGTAATCTATCAATCTTACCTCAAAGCCCAATTGCACCTGAAGGATTAACCGTTTTTCAATTAGTAAAACAGGGTAGATATCCGTATCAAACTTGGTTAAAACAATGGTCGAAAGAAGATGAAGAGAAAGTAAATCATGCATTGGAAATGACAAATATGTATGAGTTAAAGGATCAACTAGTCGACTCACTTTCTGGAGGTCAACGTCAACGTGCTTGGATTGCTATGACTTTAGCACAAGATACAGATACGATATTATTAGATGAGCCGACAACTTATCTTGATTTAACTCATCAGATTGAAATTTTAGATTTACTTTATGAATTAAATGAAAGAGAACAACGTACAATTGTTATGGTACTTCATGATATTAATTTAGCGTGTCGTTATGCACATAATATAGTAGCGATTTCGAATGGTGAAGTATATGCTGAAGGTGACCCGGAAGAAATCATTAATCAAGATCTTATATGCGACGTGTTTTGCATGAATTGTGATATTGTAAAAGATCCATTGTTTGGTACACCACTATGTATCCCACATGGGCGAGGCCGAAAAATAATATAATTGTTAAGGTGTCCTTATCTTTAGGACACCTTTCATTTAGTAAGGAGAGGTTGACTATGACTCTTTCAATACAAAATATAAGTGTAGAGATCCATGGTGAGAAAATACTGAAGGAAATAACGTTTAATACAAATGAAAGTGAAATATTTTGTTTAATTGGTACATCTGGAGCTGGGAAAACTACTTTACTCCGCACCTTTAATCGACTTCAAGCCATTAGCCATGGTGAGATTAATTTAAATGGACAGTCGATCCACTCCATGACTCCTCAAAATCTACGTAAAAATGCTGTAATGATTTTACAAACCCCTTCGTTATTTGAAGGAAGCGTGCAAGATAATATATTATTTGGCATCAATTTATATAGCAATTATGAGAAAGAGGAAGCAAAACGTTTAGCAATAAAACTACTAAACAAAGTAGGTCTTGAAACAGACTTACTCGAGAGAAATGCAGCTTCACTGTCAGTTGGCCAGCAGCAAAGAGTATCAATTGCTAGATCAATCGCTATGAAACCAAGGATATTATTATGTGATGAAATTACTTCTGCATTAGACCCACAATCAACAGTACATATTCAAGAACTCCTTTTATCATTAAAAGAAGAAGAAAAAATGACCATCATTTTAGTTACACATAACATGGATTTGGTTCAACAAATTGCTGATCGAGTAGGGTTATTAATTAATGGGCAACTAGTGGAAGTAAATACTACTGAAGACTTTTTCAAAAATCCAAATACTGAAAGTGGTAAAAGTTTTCTCTCAACAATTGCATAAAAGTAGGTGAAACGATGGAAGGGAATTTACATTTCCAAGGTGTGTCTTTAACATTTTTATTAATTATAATTGCTATCGGTCTATCATATTATCAAAAACTGGGTGTTGAAAAAGAAATAGGAATATCATCAGTTCGTACAGTCATCCAATTAATGATAATGGGATATGTGCTAGATTATGTATTACGAATAGAGCATTTTTTTATCGTAGTCGTTATTCTTGTTTGTATGATCTTATTTGGTGCGTATACCTCAAGTAAAAGGTCTCAACAAATTGATGGAGTATTTCTTATTTCATTTATTAGTATTTTATTAGGTGTAGGAATCTCATTAGGAATTGTTTTAGTTGCAAATAGTATTTCATTAAAAGCTCAATACGTTATACCAATATCTAGTATGATCATTAGCACTGCAATGAATGCGAATAGTCTAGCTTTAACTAGACTTAGAGCTGAAATATTAGCTAACAAAAATCAAATAGAAGCGGCATTATGTTTAGGGGCAACAACAAAACAAGCTTCAAACAATGTCATAAAAAATTCGATAAAAGCAGCACTTATTCCATCAATAGATCGCGCTAAAACAGTTGGAATTGTTACACTACCTGGTTCTATGACTGGAATGATCTTTGCTGGAATCAGTCCATTATTTGCAATTAAATATCAACTATTAATCGAATGTATTTTAATTGGTTCGATTGCAATTAGTGTATTTGTCTCTACTTTATTATCTTATCGAAAATTCTTTACAAAAGATGATTCTTTAAAGTACGAATCACTTTATTCATAAAAATCCAAGTACATCATAAGCTTGATGTACTTGAATTTTTTGCTATTTTTGTAAACTTTGTTGCTATTGAAAAAAGTAATTCGTGGATTTCCACACCAGGATGCTCGCTTTTTAGTGGGGCGTGCGATGAGCCTCCTCGGCTAGCCTGCGGGGTCTCACCTGTCCTGCTACTCCCACAGGAGTCTCGCATATCCGTTCATCATCTTCTAAATTTACAGTTTGTATTAAAAACCTTTTTAGAAACAACAATCTTTTAGAAAAGAGCCTTTTATTTATTACGAAATTACTCTTAATTGAACATCCATATTTCCTCTTGTTACTTTAGAATATGGACATACACCATGTGCCGCTTTTACTAGTTCTACAGCCACTTCAGTAGGTACACCTTGCACTTTAACGTCAAGCTGAGCAGCTAATTTAAATCCACCATCTACTGGATCTTTTCCGATTGTAACATTTGCCGTTACGTTAGTAGACTCTAATTTAATTTTTTTCTGACGTGCAACTAAATTTAATGCACTGTCAAAGCAAGCAGAATAACCAGCTGCAAATAGTTGTTCTGGATTTGTTGCTCCTCCTGGTCCGCCTAATTCAACTGGTGGTTTTAGTGCTAAGTTAATAAAATCATCCGAAGAGATGACTCTTCCGTCACGTCCACCTGTTGCAGTTGCTGTAGCTGTATATAATTTTTTCATTTTAAATTTCCCCTTTTATTTTTTTATTTTTTATTTTCATTTGCAGTATGAATTTTCTGCAATAGTGATTTCGTTTGATTTAATAAGGACAAAAACTCATCATAAGTAGCATTACTTTCGGTAAAAAATTGTTCTGGAATGCAATAAGCTTCTGCTTTTAAATTTTTACCATCTTCAGTTAGTGAGATAAAAACTTTTCTTTCATCATTCGAATCACGTTTTCGAAAAATTAAACCAGTAGACTCCATACGTTTTAGCATAGGAG
Organism: Bacillus sp. EAC; assembly: GCF_002156875.1. Classification (GTDB taxonomy): domain Bacteria; phylum Bacillota; class Bacilli; order Bacillales; family Bacillaceae_G; genus Gottfriedia. The sequence continues at coordinate 128,765 of NZ_NCSY01000004.1, forward strand.
TAAGTGTACCGGAATCTAAAAATAGCTTATCACCTAACTCTTTAACTGATTGACTATCCTGCTCCCATAGTGAAAGTAAGACAAGATATTGTGGATATGTTAGCCCAAACTTCTCTAGTATAGGGCGATATAGCTTAGTGATTTCACGTGAACATGCATAAATTGAAAAGCATAATTGATTTTCAAGTAATAGTTTATTTTCTGTATTCAATTTTACCAACATCCTTTAATATTAATTGTGCACAATTTAATATGACACAATCATAATTTAAAATATATTTTTTTGCAAGTATGAAGTTTTTTTTATTTTTAACAAAAAAAGCCAACTAATGTGCAAATCACATAAATTGGCTCTTAAAATTAATCTTTTTTTGATTTTGAAATGAGTGTAGTTATTTGTAACATCGTTATTGGTAACGATGTTTTCTTATGATATGCGAGGAATTTAGGTCTCCACTTATTAACATATTTCTCTTTGAAGCTCCTTAATCCTTGGAAATGATATAAGAATTGGCCATATTCATAAATCTGGGCTGCAATTTTTTCGCTAGTAAAAGAATACTTTGATTGTCCAACATTTGCTAGCGGAGACATTCCTACATTAAAGTTTTTGTATCCTTTAATTTTCGACCATTCAATTAGATTAACAAACATGAAATCCATTGTTCCTTTTGGTGCACTCTTTTTTTGACGCATCAAATCAATAGAAATAGTATGTTCATTATAACTAGGCATGATCGATACAAATGCAATCATTTCATTTTGATTATTTTTAATAATAGCTACAGGTGCTAATTGAATGTAGTCCTCATAAAAATAGCCAAGCGAGAAACCTTTTTCTTTTCGTCCATTTAGCCATTCAGTAGACAAGTCTCTTAGGTCCTTAAAAAATTCGGAAGAAAATGGAGGTTCGATGATTTCAAATCTAAATTCTTCTCGTACAAATTTGTTATAAAGTGCCCGTAGTGATTTTTGACGTTTACCAGATAAACTAAATGATGAACTATCTGCAAATCCTTCTTCGCCTAATTTGAAAAAATCAAATCCATTCTCGTGTAAGTATGGTAATGAGTCTGAATGAACCTGATAAAAAACAAGTGTATAGCCAAAACGGTCTGCATAAATTAATAATTCTTCAATAGCAGGATGAATTCGTGATGCTTCACCAACTGGGTCACCTAAAATAACAAGCTTATCTGCATACGGCTGGAAAATAAATAATACTGTTTCATCTTGTGCCCAAAATAAATATTTATCATGTAAAAAAATTAAGTGAGAGAGCTCTGTACCACCGTATTTTAAAAGATGTTCTCTAATTTTTTCTTCTTCACTTTTTGTTTTAATAAAATTAAATTGTTTTACTTTAACTTTAAAAAATGCGATATAAAAGAAAAATAATGCTGCAGCAAATCCGAGAACCGCGCTAACGACAATGTCCCTTGAATTAGCTAAGATGTAAGGTAAATATTTAGCTGGGAATCGCAAATTTGTTGTAGGGAGATTGACATATGCAATCAATAAATAACTACCTAAAAAGAAAAATAGAATAAAATTATCAACAATAAGTTTTCCCCAGGTTAATACAAAACTTTCCCGATAGAATTGCTTTTTAGCAATAAATAATACAAAAGCTACTCCTAAAACGAATAACGCTTCTTCATAATCTAATCCCTTCGAATACGTTGTAATCGCACCGACAATTAACATGAAAAGTGTAATATACCATGCTCTTTTTACTTTATAGTCAATTCCCCTAGAAAGGCCGAGTAAAGTAAAACCTGCCGTAACTGACAATAAGTGAGAGATATTAATAATTGCTGATGACAATATGACTTTTAAAATACTGATTCTTAAAAGCATACTAGGAACAGCTGCAGAAACAAGTAATATAACTCCAGAAAGGAAGACAAGAATTGTAAGTGCTTTATGGCTTAGGTAAGTAGAAATTTGATTTGGTATGTTATTAAACGATTGATTTAAATGATTCCAAAGTAATTTAAGCGCCAATACTATTCCACATGCAAATGGGAAAAAGAAATAACTGAAACGATAAATTAGTAAAATTAGCAACGTTGTTTCCTTATCGATTCCGAAGTATGTAAACCCTAATAGAAATATGAAATCGAAAGAACCAAGGCCTCCTGGTATCATACTAATGATTGCAGCAACTGATGCTACTAAAAATACTGGTAAAACCTCAATCAGAGAAATATCAACATGTAAAAATAAACAGATAAAGTATATGAACAATAAGATAAATGTCCATTCAAATAATGAAATGATGACTAATGAAATCATAAATTTTGCTGAAAATTCTTCAGAGAAGAAATTACGTTTCATATAAACAACAACGAACATGATTGGGAAATAACAAATAGCAATAATGATTGCAATATACAAAGATTTATATTCATTTAAGAAAGATAAATCAAATATTCCAGTAAACAAAAATAAACTTAAAATTGATAATCCTGAAAGGAGGAAGATTGTTACACTACTAACGGCTTTTACAATTTCAGGTGCGGTACGATCTTTACGATAAAATAATGTTCTAATTGTCGTGCCAGCGACGCCACCAAGTCCGATTAAGTTCGAGGTAGTATTTGCCAACCAGGCTATAACAATTATTTTTTTAAAACTAAAATCTAATTTTAAAAGTCTAGTGAGAACGAAGTCATAAAGAAACATTGGTGAAACTGCTACAATTCCTAATGCGAAAATAGTAAAATACTCAAACATAGTCAGTGACTTCATATAATTAAAGAACATTCTAAAATCGAAGTTCAAAAGTACGTTTTTACCTACAAATATAAATGCGACAAGTAATATCGAAATAAAAAAAAGCTTAAACAAACCTACTTTACTTAACTGAATCTTATTCATGAGTCACTCCTGAAGTTTATAATCAAAAAGATTTTCATAGTAATGCACCTATTAATAGTATTCCATATTATTCCACTCTTTAACAAGAAGAATATAAACTTAGCTTATGAATTTTAGTATTGTGGTATTTTGGGATGAATTAATTTAATGAAATCTTATACATTAAGGCTATTTCCATCCTTATTTTTGTAATAACTTAGCAATTTTCAATGACAAGTAGGTTTAATGAAACCTTCATTATAATAAGAAAAAATAAGGATAGATTTCATTGAATAGTGTGCAGTTCAAAAAAGAGAATGGAATCCAATTTTGATTTCTTTATTCATATTTAGTTCATAATGAACTTATATAATTTGTTTATTAAAATATGTTAATGGAAATAAGTAGGTGGAAAGTTTGAATCATGTAAAAGTACTACTTGTCGATGATGATGCACATATAAGAGAGCTAATCTCAATTTTTTTAAGTGCTGAAGGTTATACAGTAATAGAGGCTGAAAACGGCGAAGAGGCATTGATATTGCTGGAAACAAATAATATACAAATAGCAGTCGTTGATGTCATGATGCCAGGAATAGATGGTTATGAATTTACAAGAGAATTAAAAAAATATTTTGATATACCAGTTCTAATGGTAACTGCAAAAGGTGAATCACAAGATAAATTAAAGGGATTTGATCTCGGAGTTGATGATTATGTAGTGAAGCCATTTGATCCATTAGAAATCGTTGCTCGGGTAAAAGCCCTTTTAAGAAGGTTTCAATTATTAACTGATAAAAATATTATAGTTGGAAATTTAACGATAAACCAAATAAAATATGAAATTTCTGTTAGTAATCAATCGATCATGCTACCTTTAAAAGAATTTGAACTACTATTTAAACTAGCAAGTCAAATTGGAAGGATTTTTACAAGAAACGATTTAATTGAACAGATTTGGGGACTTGATTACGAAGGCGATGAGCGAACTGTTGACGTTCATATTAAAAGAGTTCGTGAAAGATTGAGAGAATTAAAAGCCACTGTTGAAATTGTGACAGTCAGAGGGCTTGGTTATAAGCTTGAGGAAAACCGAATATGAAAAGCATTTATACAAAATTAGTACTTATTTTTATTTCTGTCATTTTATTAAGTTTAGTCTTTACTTTTTTTATTGCTTCAAAATATTTTATTAAAAATGTCATTACAGAAGTGGAGAATGATTTAAATGAAGTAGGGAGTAACTTTATTTCGCTTTATTTAAATAGTGACTCGAAGCAAACTGCAACTACACTTAACATTCTTAGTAAAAACTATAATATTACAATTTATGATGAATCAAATAAAGTTGTCATTAATAACAACGCACCGTTAAATTATAAAATTAAAGAAAAAAATGTGGCTACTGTATTAAGCGGGAAAAAATATCCTACGGATCTTAAAGATAAAAAATCAGATCAACAACATCATTATGTTGTGGGTTTACCATTTGAAAAAAATGGGGAGAAATACGCTTTATTTATTCAGCCAAATTTTGATAGAGGATTCTTTAAAATGCCTCGCATCTTATTTTTTAGTTTACTTATTACTTTGATAACTGGTTCAATTACATTTTTATTTGTAGCAAAATTGCTCGTAAAACCAGTAAAGGAATTAACTAGAGCGACAAAAGAATTAGCTACTGGAAATTACGATGTCCAAGTCAAAACGAAACGAAAGGATGAAATTGGATTCCTCGCAACTCACTTCAATTTAATGATTCATAAATTAAGTAAATTAGAAGAAATGCGAAGTGAATTCGTTTCAAATGTATCGCATGAGATACAGTCACCGTTAACGTCCATTAAAGGATTTACAAAGGTTTTAAGAAACAAAGAATTAAATGAGGAAAAAAGAGAGCACTATCTTACAATTATTGAGGCAGAAAGTGAAAGACTATCTATATTGAGTGAGAGACTACTTAAATTAGCATCACTTGATTCTGAACAACATCCATTCCAAATATCACTATATAAATTAGATGAACAAATTAGAAAAATAATATTAGCGTTAGAACCCCATTGGGAAAAAAAGAAGATTCAATTAGTGTTAAATTTACCTCAAACCGAAATCACTGCTGATCATTTATTACTCGAGCAGGTCTGGATTAATCTTCTACAAAACGCAATTAAGTATTCTGATCTAAATGGCATCATTAAAGTAGATATAATCGATCAATCTCAAGAGTTACAAGTCATTGTAAGTGATAATGGTGAGGGGATTAGTGAAGAAAATATAGATCGAATCTTTGAGCGATTTTATCAAGCAGATCGATCTAGAAATAAAAAAGGAACTGGATTAGGTTTATCTATCGTTCAAAAAATAGTAGAAATGCATAATGGTGAAGTTGTTGTTGAAAGTAAAGTGGGACAAGGTACTAGTTTTACTGTAAAGTTACCAAAAACTATATCGTAAACATGCTTGAGAAATTGAACAGAATAAGATGTTCAAAAAATGTACTTATTATGTTCATATTCTGTTCATAAACGTTTGATAAACTATTCACATGAAATTGGAAGGTATTGAAAGGGGAAATAATATGTTTTCGGGCTTAACAAAATTAAGTTTAAAGAACACGATATCAGTAATTATATTAAGTGTTCTTGTTTTAATAGGAGGAATATACTCCGCACAAAAAATCCAAATTGAAACATTTCCTGATGTTTCATTTCCTGCAGTAGCAGTTCAAGTAGTATATCCAGGTGCATCATCTGAGGATATAGAAGAAAAGGTCACTAAACCTATTGAAGCAGGTTTAATGAAATTAGAGAATTATGATCAGTTAACAAGTTCTTCTAGTGAGAACATGGCTTCAATCTTTTTAATTTATCCATTCGGAACAGATATGGATAAAATTGAAAAAGATGTTGATAGTGTGATTAATAAAACTGACTTACCTGAAAAAGCTGATGCTACAATTCAGCGAATTGCGATCGACTCTGCACCAATTTATCAAGTGGCGATAGTAAATAATGGACAAGTTGAAAATTTACAAGATTCAATTGAAAAGGATCTAATTCCTCAAATAAAAAAAATAAATGGAGTAAGTGAAGTAAGTCTTCAAGGCACAAAAGAAGACGAAATTCAAATTACTGTAGATAATAAAAAAGCTGAACAATACGGTATTACATTAGATTCAATTAAGACAGCAGTACAAGGCCAAGATTACGCCATTCCATTAGGAACTGTAGAAAATAATGGGAAAACAGTATCCGTTCGTATGAAAGGAAGCCTACAATCTGTCAAACAGATTGAAAAAACAGTTCTTTCAAGTACAGCATCTCAAAGTGCACAAATGGGCAGTATGACTCAAGGTCAACAAGCTAACGCAGATCAACAAGTTCAAGCAGTTAAACCGAAGAATATTACGGTTGCCGATATTGCCGACGTAAAAGTAGTATCTGTCCAAGAGCAAATTTCACGTTTTAACGGGAAAGAAAGCTACATTTTATCAGTATCACAAACACAAGATTCAAATACTGCAGATGTAGCAACTGATGTTAAAAAGGAAATTAAAGATTTTAAAAAGAATCATCACATTGAAACACATATCATCATGGATAACGGTAAAGAAATTGAGAAATCCGTAAGTTCATTAATTAAAGAAGGACTTCTTGGTGCGTTGTTCACTGTTGTTGTTATTCTACTATTCTTACGTAACATTAGAGCAACATTCATTTCAATTTTATCTTTACCTATATCTATTTTCGCTACAATTTCTGTTTTAAATTCAATGGGCTACACATTAAACATCATGACTTTAGGTGGTCTAGTAGTAGCTATTGGACGTATTGTAGATGATAGTATCGTTGTAATTGAAAATATTTATAGATGGAAACAGCAAAAATCGAATCAATATACGAGAAAAGAATTGGCTCTACAAGCAACAAAAGAAGTAATTGGAGCAGTTGCATCTTCAACATTTGCAACAGTTGTAGTATTTTTACCTCTTGCTTTTGTAAGTGGAATTATTGGAGAATTCTTTAGACCATTTGCAATTTCAGTAGTTGTATCAATTTTAACTTCACTAATCGTTGCGATTATTTTAATTCCGACATTAGGAGCTAAATTCTTAACGAAGCCATTAAAAGAGCATAAAACTAATACACGTTTTATGAGAAACTATGAAAAATTATTACGTACAGCATTAAAGCGTAAATGGATTGTACTAGTATTATCGATTGTATTATTAGGTGGATCATTATCAATGATTCCTTTACTTGGTTTTTCATTCTTACCTGGTAGTGTAAATAAGACAATACAAGTTACAGCTACTCTTCCATCGAATAGTACAGTTGTTCAATCAAATGAAGTTGCGAAAGAAATGGAAAATTATTTTGCAGATTCAGACTTGATTGATAGTGTTCAAGCTACAGTGGGTGGCAAACGTGATTTTGTTATGAATATGGATGGCGGTAAAAATAAAGCCGTATTCCAACTTAACTTGAAAAATGGAAATAAAATGGATAAAGCACTTTCACAAATCAATAAAGAAGTCCCATCAATTGTTGATTCAAAAGTAAAAGGAACAAAAATTACTGCTCAAGAGCTTTCACAAAATGGGCCACCAACAGGTAATAATATTGATGTTAGCTTATACTCAGCTAACTTTAGTGAATTAAAAGAAGCGGCATCAAAAATTGAAAAAGAATTAAATGATGATAATCGTTTGAAAAATGTTTCAAATAACTTAAAAGATGTCCAACCAAAATGGGAAATTACTTTAAACGATAAAGCTTTAGACGAGAATATTTCAATGTTCCAAGTAATGGGAGCGATTAATGAAAAAATTAATGATGTTGAAATCGGAAATTACGATTTAAACGGCGAATCGCAAAAACTTTCTGTTGGATATGAAGTAAAGGCAAGTTCTAAAGAAGATATTGAAAAAATTAAAATCATGACTGCAGCAGGTCCTAAAGAAATAAAAGACTATGTGACAATTTCACAAAAAGATGCTCCAGTTTCAATCAATCATGAGGATGGAAAAATGTATGCATCTATTAGTGGAACTGTAAAAGGCAAAGACACTGCAGCTGTAACAAAAGATGTAACAGATCAACTAAATAAATTAAAATTACCTAGCAGCGTCGATATGAAAATCGGTGGCGGATTAGATATGATTACAGATGGATTCAGTAGTTTAGGAATAGCGATGGTAGTTGCTGTCGGATTAGTATTCCTTATCATGAGCATGACATTTGGCGGTTTAAGAACACCATTCGTTATTTTAACATCGTTGATATTTGTACCAGTTGGGGCTTTCCTAGCATTATTTATTGGAAAGCAAACATTATCAATGAGTGCAATGATTGGATTGCTAATGTTAATTGGAATCGTTGTTACAAATGCAGTCGTATTATTAGATCGAGTTGAGCATAATCGTCGAAATGGATTAGAAGTGACAGATGCATTAATAGAGGCATCTAAAACTCGATTACGTCCAATTCTTATGACAGCTTTAGCAACGATACTTGCATTAGTACCAATGGCGGTTTCAAATTCAACATCTGGATTAATTTCAAAAGGACTAGCTGTTACTGTAATCGGTGGATTAACAACTTCAACATTCTTAACGTTAATTATCATTCCAGTTATTTATCAACTAGTAAGTAAGAAGAAAAAAATAGAAGAGTAAAATGAATGAGTGTCTTACTTAATTGTAAGGCACTCTTTTTGTATTTCTCTTACTTAAGTTATGGTATAAATAATATTGGAATGTACGATTTATGTTGATTGGAGAATAGGATATGGCTTTTGCATTACCGTTATTTTTAATTACATTGTCCTGTATTGTAATTCAACCAAAGGGAATATCAATTGGGTGGTTTGCATGCGGAGGAGCAATTATCGCACTTGTATTAAACATTGTTAATTTAAGTGATGTTATGACCGTGGTGAATATTACATGGAATGCAACACTTACACTAATTGCTATTATTATTATTTCATTAATATTAGATCAAATTGGATATTTTGAATGGTGTGCCTTGAAAATTACAAAACTTGCAAAGGGTAGTGGGAAAAGACTATTCTTCTATCTTTTATGCCTTGGTGCATTCGTATCGGCAACTTTTACAAATGATGGTACTGTACTTATTTTGACACCGATTGTACTATCAATCCTTCGTCAATTAAAATTAGAAGAGTCCTATATTTTGCCATTTATTATGGCTTGTGGTTTTATTGCTGACTCTACGTCTCTACCGTTTGTTGTCAGTAATCTGGTAAATATTATATCGGCTGATTATTTTTCCATATCATTTACTCAATATACAGTAGCTATGATCATACCTACTATTGCCAGTTTTTTTGCTAGTTGCTTGATTCTTTTTATTTTTTATCGCAAACAGATTATTAAAAAGTATGATGTTGATGAATTACCTAGCGCAGCTGAAGTAATAAAGGATAAGAAGTTGTTTAAAATTTCTTGGTTTATCTTATTTATCTTATTTTTAGGATATTTTAGTTGTGAACTTTTGGATTTACCAGTATCAATAGTTGCTGGAATCACTGCAATAGTCTTTGTTATTCTTGCGAAAAGAAGTGAACATGTCAAACTGGCTATAGTAATAAAAGAATCACCTTGGGCAATTGTCTTTTTTTCAATTGGTTTGTACGTAGTTGTTTATGGTTTACAAAATGCAGGTCTTACAAATTTATTTGCATCACTTATTGAGTGGACTTCAAAATTTGGTTTTATCGTAAGTATAATAGGTATGGGTTATTATTCTGCATTTCTTTCTTCCCTATTAAACAATCTACCTGCAGTAATGATTGGAGCACTTTCAATTGAACACGCAAATGTTGGAAATATAGTAAAAGAAGGATTAATTTTTTCAAATGTTATTGGATCTGATTTAGGTCCGAAAATTACCCCAATCGGTTCATTAGCCACCTTAATTTGGATGCACATATTAAAGAAAAAAGGAGTTAATGTTAGTTGGGGTATGTATTTTAAGCACGGAATAATACTTACAATTCCTGTATTGTTTTTTACACTTCTTAGCCTTTCAATATGGTTACTAATTATATAAATCATCTATTGATTGGGGAAAAAAGATTTAATCTCAAAGAAACGAAAAAAAGCACTCCATTATGTTAATGCTAGTAGAGCAAAAGGTCGTGTAAGTATTAAAATAAAATAAAAAAATTAGTGAGCTTGAGATACTCAAACTCACTAATTTTTTATTTAGGATCATAACCGAACTGTAATTCGTTCATTTCATTTAATGTAACATTTAAATTATAATCTTTAAAATACCATAAATCCGTTTCATTAATAAAATATACAACATTATTTATCGTTGTAGATTCACCAATATCAATAGGTTTTTCTTTAGTAACACCTAGAGAGTAACCGGTATGAATAGTACTGTTTCCTCCATAACGAGCAAAAAAACGGACAGTATCGCCAGCCTTTACATTCATTTCATTTTCAAACCAGTTTATTGCATCATCTGTAATCGTAATCTTCATTGCAACCGACCTTTCTTTACCTTATAAAAATATTATAGTATGAATGTGAAAAACTATACAGAAATGTGATTAAATAAAAAAGCTGTTCAATTAAGAACAGCCTTCGAATTAGGAAAAAGGTTAATTGTTTCTATGGGAAAATGAAATTAAATTTTTTTTAAATAGTACAAGAAGTGAAAAGATTACATATCCATAAAATGCAATGTTTTCGAATATTGATGGAGCATCAATCAATTGGAAAAGACCTTCAGTAAATACTTTACCACCAAAAAAGATTAAGAGGATTCCTAACAAAGTGAAAATGAATTTTATATTTAAATTAGTAGTAGTTTTAATAAGAGCATATGTGATCGCAATCGCAGCAATGATACCAAGGAATATTGAAAGTATACTTCTAGTCGAATGAGTATCGGAGTTTGATAAAACAAATAAGACAAGCTCTAATCCTTCGCGAATTACAAATATACTAGCCATTAAAAATAATGAAATAGAATTATCTTTAAATCGAATTTCTGATTTCAGTTGCTCTGAAATATCATGATTGCTTTGACTGCTTAACCAAACTATAAAATAGAATATTAATATCGCAGCTACTAATTGAATTCCGCCTTCTATATATTCTTTAACTGTATTCTCTAATCCACCAAATGTAATGAATAGAATGATTCCAGCTAAAATACTAAATATTATACCGAATAAAGTTCCAAATAAAACGGTCTTAATTAAATGCTGTTTCTTGTTTTGAACTAAAGAAATGAGTAAAAATCCAATAACTAAAGATACTTCAAGACCTTCACGTAAAGCGATTAAAAAATTCGCATTCAATAATTTATCTACCTCCTTAAATTAAAATTTGTAATCTATTAAATAGTTTATTCAAAATAATAGATTCTGACACTGTTTTAAGAAAATATAGATTGTTGACATTATGGTAAAATATCCTTAAATCAATTTAATAAAGTCACATAGATAGAAGAGGAATAAAATGGAATCTTTTACAAGTAGAGCGATCGAAATAATTAAAAATATACCTCCAGGTAAAGTAATGACATACGGCCAAATTGCTAGATTAGCTGGAAGTCCTAGGGGTGCAAGACAAGTAGTTAGAATATTACATTCCATGACCGAAAAATATCATTTACCTTGGTTTAGAGTTATCAACTCAAAAGGTGAAATTGGCTTTCAAGATGATGACGGTTTTTTGCGTCAAAAACAGCTTTTACTTGATGAAGGTGTTACGTTTATCGAAGAGAGAAAAGTAGATCTTAAAAAACATCAGGTTAGCCTAATTGTTGAAAAAGAAGATGTAGATTTAATTTAATCAAACAAATTTGGACTCAAATTTCTATTAATTATGGAATTTGAGTTTTTTTCCTTTGTTTAAAACATTGTTACGTTGTTTCGTTTGTCCTAAAATATAATCTAACTTTAGTGTCAAAAGATGTCTTAGATGAATACTTTACAACAAAACATTGTTTTGTTATACTCTTCGTAGGAGGAATGTCATATGAGTGAAGATTTAATTTCGAAAAAAGATTTACTACAACTTACAGGCATATCGTACGGACAACTTTATCGATGGAAAAGAAAAAACATCATTCCTGAAGATTGGTTTATGAAAAAATCAAGTTTTACTGGTCAGGAGACTTTTTTTCCTAAACAGCGAATATTAGAGCGGATCGAAAGAATAAAAGAATTAAAGGATGATCAATCATTAGATGATATTGCGAGAGTGTTTTCAATTAATGAAGAGACAGTTTCTGATGGTGGGCATGTTACCTTATCTTTGGAGCAAATTCCTAAGCAAGTTTTACAAATATATCAATCACTTTTTCCAAGCGCTAAATTAGAGCAATTGGGTATTGTCCAATTATGTTCATTACTTTTTGTAAACGACTGGCTTTTAAAAGGTAGTGTAACGATTGAAGAAGTTAAGCAGTTTTTAATATTAGTTGAAACTCATAAACAACAAATTAACTTAGATGAAGCGGTTGTCATTTATATTCGTAAATTTGGTGTTGGTTCTTGGGTTATTGGTAAACAGCATGAAACATTTGTTGATCAAAAAGACGCTATTTTAATTAATGTTGCTCTTTCTAGTTATTTAAATAAGTCGATAAAATAATTTAAGTGGAGGAGAAGTTATGGTAAACGTGCAAGCAAGACAGGATGCGATCATAAGTGGTTCGGGTACGATCCCGGCTGGTAAATATGATGACGTTAGAATAAGCGGCAGCGGTCGAATCCTTGGTGATATTATCTGTCGTGAAGTTAAAGTAAGTGGTTCTGCAAAATTTACTGGTAATGTAGAAACTGAATATTTTAACTGTAGCGGAAGTGGAAAATGCTTAAGTGAAATTGATACTCAAAAAATGAGTGTTAGTGGTTCCTTATATGTAGACGGAAAAGTTACTGGTGGAGACGTAAATATTAGCGGTAGTTTTAAAACAAAAAATGACCTAATTGTTAAAAGTATTAATATATCTGGATCAATGAAAACCACCGGTTCAGTTAAAGCCGAAGTAATTTCTGTCAGAGGATCACTTTCGGCTGAAAAAGGTTCTGAATGCGAGGTATTTAATGCAAAGGGTCACCTGTCAATGAATGGGTTATTAAATGCGGAGAATGTAAAAATTACACATAGCGGATTTAGTTATATACCTGAAATTGGTGGGGAAACAATAGAAATTAGTCGCTTTGATGAAAGTAATATTTTTTCAAAATTATTTACAAAAATATTTAATGGACGAACAAATTTTAAAACTGACGTAATTGAGGCTAGTGCAATAAAAATAGATTATACTACAGCAAGTATAGTTAGAGGTGATGCTGTAACAATCGGGCAAAAATGTAAAATCGATCTAGTTGAATATACAGAAGATGTTCAAATTCACCCATCTGCAAAAGTGAAAGAAGTAAAGAAAATAGAACAATAAAAAGTAACTAGTGATTTGTGAAAAAGGATTAATTCTTTTCATAAATCACTTTTTTTATTGATCTAGTGTAGTGGGTCATGCGTTCGTTGTGAAGGAAGTCGTGAGCCATCATTTGAATGAACATTCTTACTGTCTAGCTCCAGACGTTAGCTGCTCGAGGTCATAAGTCAATGACCATAAAAGGTTAAAAAGACAACCTTTTACAGTCCCTGCCTTATGCTTGTCGCAGCTGAACAAACGCCTTCCGCTTTTCTTACTGTCTAGCTCCAGGCGTTAGCTGCTCGAGGTCATAAGTCAATGACCATAAAAGGTTAAAAAGACAACCTTTTACAGTCCCTGCCTTATGCTTGTCGCAGCTGAACAAACGCCTTCCGCTTTTCCTACTGTCTAGCTCCAGGCGTTAGCTGCTCGAGGTCATAAGTCAATGACCATAAAAGGTTAAAAAGACAACCTTTTAGAGTCCCTGCCTTATGCTTGTCGCAGCTGGGCGAACGCCTTCCACTTTTCTGAGTGTCTAGTTCCAGCGACTAGCCCCTCGAGGTCATAAGCCAAAGTTCAACGAAGGTTAAAAAACAACCTTCATTTAACTTCGTCTTATGCTTGTCGGGGCTGAACAAGTCGCTTCCACTTTTCTGAGTGTCTAGTTCCAGCGACTAGCCCCTCGAGGTCATAAGCCAAAGTTCAACGAAGGTTAAAAAACAACCTTCATATAATTTTTAATAATTAAGGTAAGTAAATTATAATAATGAAACCGTTTTAATGCGTATTTTTGGAGGAGATTTGAATGTTAAGATAGAATAGTGCAACCGATTGCAGTTTTTTGAGCAAGTTTTATATAATTTTTAATAATTAAGGTAAGTAAATTATAATAATGAAACCGTTTTAATGCGTATTTTTGGAGGAGATATATCATGACAAATGAGAATTGGTGGAAGGAAGCAGTTGCTTATCAAATCTATCCACGAAGTTTTATGGATTCAAATGGTGATTATCAGGATATTATGGAAGAGTTTGGAACAATGGCGGATTTTGATGAGTTACTGGAAGCTGTGCATGTACGCGGAATGAAGTTGATTTTAGACTTAGTAGTTAATCATACAAGTGATGAACATCCTTGGTTCCTTGAGTCGAAAAAGTCTAAAGACAATCCTTTTAGGGATTTTTATATTTGGAGAGAAGGAACAGAGGAAGGGAAAGAACCTAATAATTGGGAGAGTATTTTTGGAGGCTCAGCCTGGGAATTTGATGAGACAACGAATGAATATTTTTTACACTTATTTTCAAGAAGACAACCAGATTTAAATTGGGAAAATAAAGAAGTTAGACAAAAAGTATATGACATGATTAATTGGTGGTTAGACAAAGGAATTGATGGATTTAGAGTTGATGCCATTAGTCATATTAAGAAAAGACCTGGTTTACCAGACATGCCGAATCCTAATGATGAAAAGTATGTTTCGTGTTTTGATATGCATATGAACCAAGAAGGAATTCATGAATACTTAGATGAACTAAAAAGTGAAACTTTTGCTAAGTACGACATTATGACTGTCGGTGAAGCAAATGGCGTAAAAGTTGGCGATGCTGATCTATGGGTCGGTGAGGAAAATGGGAAATTTAATATGATTTTTCAATTTGAAAGCATGGATTTATGGAGAAAAACAGATGATTCAGCTACATCAATTGCAGATTTAAAAGAAGTGTTAACCAAATGGCAAAATGGTCTAGAGGGACATGGATGGAATGCATTATTTATAGAAAATCATGATATTCCAAGGGCAGTTAGCACGTTAGGAAATGACGATAGTAGCATTTGGGAGATATCAGCGAAATCGATTGCCACGATGTACTTTTTCATGAAGGGCACTCCATTTATTTATCAAGGGCAGGAAATCGGCATGACAAATGTCCACTTCAAATCCATTGATGATTATAATGATGTGAACGCAAAGAATATGTACGATATTATGAAGGAGAATGGAGCATCTGAACAAGAGATTTTAAACATTCTTTGGAAAAATGGTCGAGATAATGCACGTACTCCTATGCAATGGAATAGTCAAGAAAATGCTGGATTTACAAGTGGTACACCATGGATTAAAACAAACGAGAACTTTAAAGATATTAATGTAGAGAATCAAGAAGTTGACGGAAATTCGATTCTTGCATATTACAAAAAAATGATTAACCTACGTAAAGCAAATAAATCGTTGGTGTATGCGCCATATGAATTAGTAGATGTAAAGAGTGAACCAGTTTATGCTTATACTCGAAAAGATGAAAATGGAACATTCTTAATAATTTCGAATTTATCTACAGAAAGTCAATTTTTCGAATTACCGAAAGAATTGACGAAATTGAATGCTGAACTATGTTTATCAAACATCGATGTACCGGTAGAAAAACTAGTTGATAAAATGGAATTCAGTCCATTTGAAGCAAGAGTTTATCGTTTAATATAACAGAACAAATAAAGACGACTGTCTACAGTGTAGGCAGTCGTTTTTTTAGTTGAAAATTAATTGAACCTTAATTATATACTTAAATTTTGTATACTTTCGTCATTTGGATAAAGCTGTTTAATTTTTTTTAACAGAGCTGTTTGAATTATTTTATAGCTAATTAAGTGCTCATTATATAACTGCTTATATCCACTAACAGGATTGGTGGTAGAAGTAATTTTTTGAAGTGCAATAATATAATTTGATTTAGGAAAATAATTTCCAGTATTTAAACGAATTGCTTCTTCGTTCATCTCAGCATACTTCAATGCTTTGACGGGGTTAGTTAGTAGGTACAATTCAGACATCATCGTATAATCGATGAATCCTTTTTCTTCCATTTTTTGCAACTCTTCCATTGCTTTATCAAATTGACCTTCTTTTAAATAGAGAGAAGATAAACTTTTATTTCCGATGATAGAAGAAGAATTCAACTTAGCAATTTCTAGATAGGATGATTCTGCTTTAGTGTAGTGTTTCTTGATTTTAGCTTCATCTGCTTGGTCAAATAATGTATTTATTTTCTCTTTTCGATTTAAAAATGTAGTTTGAAATTTTTCGATTCTAGTCCCCGTAACCTTTTGAAACGCGTCGTAGAAATCCCTTTTTTTTGCTACAAGAAGGATATTTGGAATAACCTTCATACCGTGCTGGGTAACGAGTTCATTTACGGCAAAGTAACTTTGGAGATAAGGATCATACCCGTTCGTTCTTGCCATATGAAATTTATCATTTCGATCGATATTAGTAAAATCAATTACTTTTGGCAGTTCAATATCTATATATGTATTGGAATATTGTTCAACCTGAGAAATTCCCTCATTAAACCATGTTGGCAGGTGAGTTTTTGGAATGTGATGCTGATTGATAAACTGTTCAGTTCGGAAGTGAGTGTATTCATGAACAAAAACATCAAGGTATTCATATGAACCAAGGAGTTTACTACTTTCTAAATGTATGGATTCGTTAGTAGATAAATAGAATCCTCTTAACTGTTTCATAGGCGCATATGAATTGAATTCGCTATCATGGTCATAAATCATAATAGTTAATCTAGTAGAAAAATCTTTTCCATATAATTCGTCTAGTTTTTCTTTTGTATTTAAATAATTATTTTTAATGATAAGAACAGACTTTTCTTCACCTTTTGGGTAAATAAAAGTAAGCCCATTAAATTTTTCAGTAAGAAGACCTTCCCGGTAAGGTAGTGGAATAAAAAGATTAGATATAGCAAACATACTTTCTTGTAGACTCGGAATCCCTTTTTTCGGCTGAATTTCGAATAGGATACTCAGAATACCGAGTGTACTTACATATAAAAGAAAAACGATTGATATGAAAAACAGCAACAAAGAGTTTAAACGAGTTCTTATTTTTAATAGACGAATTTTTCCTTTTATCATACCGAATAAACTCAAAATGATTAGTAGGAGTAAAGTGATGTCAACTAGTAATACAATTAGTAATCCTACAGTACTAGATTGGGATAAGACAGTGAGATAGAAGAATATAGGTAAGAAAATTAAGATTAAGAGTGCAATTAAAGTGTTCACAGATTTTTTCAATGGATCTATTCTCCTCCTATCCTATAAAACCCCACGACTCAAAAATTCTCTTTAAGGTGGAATCATTCGACGATTTAAGAAAAACACCTCTAATATATTCGGTTTGTTCAATTAAACATTAGTAAAAACAGGGTGGCAAAATCTGGCTAGTTTAGTCAGATTATTTTTTATACGCATATTTTGCCAAAAATTTACATTATATTAGTCTGTTACAAGTTTTTCGACAATTTGTAACATTCCTGTAATGGTTTTTGAAATCATAGTTTGATAGACTAAATTTAATAATAAAGGGGGAGACACCAATGAATAGGCAACTTGTAATCGCTTTAGTATGTTTAATAAGTATGATGTTTTTTGCAAAAGATTCTCTTGCAGCATCTTCAACCGAAATTAAGGTAGGCATGTCAGGGAAAGTAGTTATGCAATTACAACTTAAACTAAAGCAACAAGGTTACTATAATGGAAACCCTACTGAATATTTTGGAAAAGATGTAGAGGCTGCAGTTATTAATTTTCAAAAAGCGAAAAAGCTTAATGTAAATGGTATCTTAAATGACCAGACTTCAGTAGCTCTTTTTGGAACAACACTTGATAAAGTAAATAAACAATACGGCACGTCTAATAGTGCCCAATTAGAATACGATCCATTTTCTAAAAAAACACAAGTAACTTCAATCGCAAAACAATATACTGGTGTTCCATATAGGTTCGGAGGTACAACTACTAAAGGTTTTGATTGTTCAGGATATGTTGGTTATGTCTACAATAAAGTAGGTACTAAATTACCTCGAACTGCAGCGTCAATGTACAGTGTTAGTACAATTATTAAGAAGCCAGTACCTGGAGATCTAGTATTCTTTAAAAATACATATAAAAAAGGCATTAGTCATGTTGGTATATTTGTAGGTGAAAATAAATTTATTTCAGCTACTTCTAGTAAAGGTGTAGCAGTAGTAAGTCTATCAAATTCATATTGGAAAAATAAATTTGCTGGTTCGGGTAGCGTTTATTAATTTTTTCATTTAAAATAAAGACAACTTATTTTGCTTATCGGCAGGACAAGGTTGTCTTTTTTAGTTTAATAGAATGATAAAAGGAATGAGGATGATGCTCCAGTTCATTATAATTTTTCTTGTTGGTTCAATTTTTGGTTCATTCTATAACGTTGTAGGATTGAGGGTTCCAATTGGAAAATCAATTATTAAGCCAAGATCACATTGTACTTTGTGTTGCAAAGAATTAACATTCATCGAATTGATTCCGATATTTTCATTTGTATTCCAAAAAGGAAAATGTAGGAATTGCCACTTTAAGATCCGCATTATTTACCCTATTATTGAGTTCCTCACCGGTTGTTTGTTTCTAATTGCCTTCTATCGATTGAATCATATAAGTGATTTAATCCAAGCTTTTCTATTAATATCACTTTTAATGATTATTGTCGTTTCAGATCTCGCCTATATGCTAATTCCAAATAAGATTCTATTACTATTTTTTATATTTTTAAGTTTCAATAAACTATTATTTTTTAAAGCTTCTATTATCAGCTCCGTTATTTGTATGTTTTGTCTGTTTCTTCTATTATTCATATTTTCGATTGTTACTAAAGGAGGAATAGGAGGAGGCGATGTAAAGCTATTGAGTTTATTAGCTTTTGTCTTTCCATATCCATCAATTTTCATCTTATTTATGACTTCATGTATAGCCGGTACCATTATTGGAGCGTTTTTAAGATTGACAAACCAAATTAAAAAAAATGATCCAATTCCATTTGGACCATTTATTGCATTTTCTACCTTTTTAACATATTTCTTCGACCAGCAACTATTGAATATATACCGAGCCGTTTTATGAATAGTAAAAACCCTAGAATATCGATTTAAGTCTCTATTCTAGGGATTATAGTTTTAATAAAAGTTTGTAACATAGAGACTTGTGATGTCATCTTCAGGATGATTGCTTTTTGTGGGGCGGATGCTGAGCCTCATTTAGCGCAATCACGCCTGCTTGATATATCACCTGTCACGCATCTCCCACAAGAGCCTCGCACCTTGCGTTCCAATCATTTTCTATCTCAACAATTTGCTTTAATGAATCGATTATAAAAATAACAATCTTTTAAAAAAGAGACTAATTAAAAAGTCTGTCTTCCACACTTTGAATTACAATGTTCCAAAGGTCTTTATTACCTACAAAGTTTTCGCGCATCTTTTTAAAGAACGCAGCTTGTTTTTCTTGGAAATTAGGGTCTTCCTTGTCTGGGAAATCTTTTTTTAATTCCATTACTAGGGATTCGATTTCTGCAGCTCGTGGCCCCCACACTTTTACTTCATTTCCTTCTTCATCCATAAAAACAAAAATTGGAATTGAACGTGATTTACCATTTGTTAAATATTGATCCATTAATTCAAGGTTTTCGTCACGAATTAAGAAACGTGTTTCAATATGTGCGATTTCCATCATTTTTTCGATAACTGGAACATTAAGAAGTGCATCCCCACACCAATCTGCAGTTAATACAACGACTTTCCAGCTTTTATCTTGAAGCTGGACAAGCTTTTGTTGTGTTTCTTCTGGGATAGTTACTTCATTATAGATTGTTTGAAGCTCAACTTTATTAACTTTCATTGCCTCAACATAATCTTTAAACGTCATGCCTTTTTCGAACCAAGTAATTAATGACATATCCAATCACTCCTTTTTATGTTAATTAATTGTATTATAACGCATTCACAATAAGAAGGAATGTATAAAGTCTTGCAGAATTAATATAACAGTATAAATGTTAATTGCAGTTAAGTAGGAGGGAAAAAATGAGCACTACTATTGAAGTTGAGAAAAAACGAAAGCGTTTACCAAAATGGGTTAAAATTACTTCAACTATCTTAATCGCAATTGTTTTATTGCTATCCGGAACTGGTTTATATTTAACTAAAAAATCTTTACCAAATATAAAAGGTAATCTAGTAATCGAAAATTTAAATAATAAAGTTTCAGTTATTCGTGACGAAAAAGGAGTACCCCATATTAATGCGAAGAATTTGCATGATTTATATGTTTCCCAAGGTTTTGTAACAGCTCAGGATCGATTGTTTCAAATGGATTTAAGTAGAAGACAAGCTTCTGGACAATTAAGTGAAGTAATAGGAGATGCAACTGTTGATCGTGACTCGTATTTCCGTACTTTAGGATTAAGAAGAGCAGCAGAGGATTCACTAAGCTCATATTCAAAAGATGCAAAAGATGTATTAAATTGGTATGCAGAAGGGGTAAATGAATATATAAAATATGCAACTGAAAATCATAAATTACCTGTAGAATTTAAAATCTTACAATATAAGCCTACTAAATGGACTGCGATTGATTCATTAGCAATTGGTAAATATATGGCTTTTGACTTAGGTGGGCATTGGAATGAACAAGCATTTCGTTATTATGCGATGAATAAATTTTCAAAAGAAAAAGCATTAGAATTATTCCCTGCAGATAATGACCTAGATCCTTATATTATTCCGAAAACTACCTCTAAGGTCGATGTTGAAAAAAGCTTTGCAAGTGCAATTATCCCACCTGTATGGAATGGAAGTAATGACTGGGTAGTTAGTGGTAAGAAAACGAAGTCTGGAAAACCATTATTAGCTGATGATCCGCATTTAGGATTGGCAACACCTTCAATTTGGTATGAAACGCATTTGAAATCGAAACAGATGAATGTTAAAGGCGTAATTTTCGCTGGTGTTCCGGGAATCATTGTTGGTCATAATGATCATGTAGCATGGGGTGTAACAAATGTAGGCCCAGATGTTCAAGATTTGTATATCGAAAAAAGAAATCCAAATAAATCAGATGAGTTTTTATATGACGGAAAGTGGGAAAAAGCTAAAGTTGTTAATGAAACAATCAAAATAAAAGGCAAAAAAAGTAAAGTGTTACCAGTTATGATTACACGACACGGTCCAGTAATTTCAGAGTTTGCGAGTGAAGCAGGAAAGGATACAGTCTTTTCGTTACAATGGACCGCTCTACAGCCTACAAGAGAATTAGAAGCTGTACTTAAATTTGATGTCGCTAAAGATTGGAATTCATTTAAAGAAGGATTAGCATTATTTGAAGCTCCTGCGCAAAACTTTGTATTTGCTGCCGATGATGGGACTATTGCTTATCGAGCAAATGGTAAAATACCAATTCGTAAAAAAGGCGATGGATTAATGCCTGTACCAGGGTGGACTAGTGACTATGGGTGGAAAAGTTATATATCATATGAAGATCTTCCTACTTTAGTCAATCCAAAGGAAGGGTTCATATCAACTGCTAATAATAAAGTTATCGATGATTCTTATCCATATCATATATCTCATTCTTGGGCGCAACCATATCGACAATTGCGTATTAGAGAAGTTTTAAGTCAAAGCGATAAACTAACGCCGAAGGATATGAAAAACCTTCAAATGGATGAAATGAACTTACAAGCTAAGGAACATACCCCTAAATTTATACAGTCAATTAAAAAGAATGAAGGGAAATTAACAAGCGTTGAAAAAGACGCGTTAAATGAACTTGAAAAATGGAATTTTAAAGATGACAAAGCAGAGGCATCTCCACTGATTTTCCAAAGGTGGATGACAGAAATAAATAACTCTTTATTTAATAACCAAATATCAACAGAAATGATGGATTTATTTGGTGATCGAAAAGTAGTGGTGGATCAATTATTACGTAACAGTCTAAGTGGAAAAAAAGTTATTTGGATTGATGAAAAAGGCGGAATTGATCAACTGTTATTAGATACTTATAAACGAACGATTAAAAATATTAGTAAGGAAGATGGGAAAGATGTAGCGAAATGGAGTTGGGGTGATCATCATCAGGTTGCATTTGAGCACCCGCTATCGAGTATTAAAGTACTTAGCTACTTCTTCAATGCAAAAGATCCAATTCCAGTTGGAGGAAGTTCCACAACTGTAAAAGCTGCTGGATATGATGAAAATGGAATTGTTGATCATGGAGCAGCTTGGAGAACTGTTGTCGACTTCTCGGATTTAAGTAAATCAGAGAATATTGTAGGACCAGGTCAATCTGGTAATATCGGAAGCAAATGGTATAGTGACCAAATGGATGATTGGGCGAATGGTGTATACCATACAACAGTTAGTAAAAATGTTAAAGGCATTAAAGAAATACTTACACCGCCGAAAAAATAAAAATAGTAAAGGGACAAGAGCTAATCATGCTCTTGTCCTTTTTCTTTTCATCTCAACAACCCATTCCTACATTAATTATGAAGTTGTTAAACTAGAAAATATAATGAGGTTGTACTAAAATATGAAAATAGATTGTACTTTTCGGTTTAAAAGGAGGCTGTGAAATGGAAGGAATTGGTTTAGTTCTTGAAGGCGGTGGCATGAGAGGGATATATACTGCAGGTGTTTTAGATTATTTTTTAGAACAAAATATTGAAATCCCTTATGTAATTGGAGTTTCTGCAGGTGCTTGTATGGGTTCCTCTTATATTTCCAAACAACAAGGAAGAAATAAACGTGTTAATACAGAATTTTTACAGCATCCAGAATATATTTCGTTTAAAAACTTAATACGAAATAAGCAGCTATTTGGGATGGATTTAATATTTGATACAATTCCAAATGAATTAGACCCGTTTGATTTTGAATCTTTTTACAAAGCAGATCAAAAATTTATTATTGGTACGACGGATTGTATATCAGGCGAACCAAAATACTTTGAAAAAGATCAAATTTTAGAGTCTGTGGATATGTTAAATGTGATTAGAGCTTCAAGCTCTCTACCTTTAATGGCTCCAGTTGTCGAATATAATGAACATGTATTAATGGATGGTGGTATTTCTGACCCGATTCCTCTTCTAAAATCTGAAGCGGACGGTAATCGTAAAAATATTGTTATCTTAACAAGAAATGCAGGTTATCGAAAAAAACCATCTCGGGGCAATTGGTATCTTCAAAAAAAATATAAAGATTATCCAGGTCTAGTTGAAGCAGTATTCAAACGATATGAAGTTTATAATAAACAACTAGATTATATTGAAGAACAAGAAAAAGCAGGAAATATACTAGTCATTCGTCCTCTACAAAAATTGAAAGTTGGGCGTATTGAAAGAAATAAAGCCCGATTACTTGACCTATATAAAGAGGGTTATGAAAATGCGAAACAACTTGAACAACAAATTAAAGAATTCTTAACATATGAAAAAACGACCTGTTAATGTAAGGTCGTTTTTGCATTTTGGGGTAAGGGAATTAGTCTTTATCTTTATTATTATTATTCTTATTCATCATCATTTCCATCATTGCCCAATCGACGCCTAAAAACGGATTCATACATCCACATCTATTTCTCCTAAAGCAACAAACGCAATTACAATGGCAATTATGGCTGCGGCAATCACAATGATCTCTTCTACAATCATCACAATCACAACGTCTTCTTCTGCAATCATCGCAATCACAATGATTTCTGTTACATTGGTTTGAATTCCTGTTGTTATTATTATCTTGGTTGTTCCACATGGTAGAACACCTCCTTGTATTATCTACATAACAAAATATGCATAGATGTCCAATAGAGGAAAGGCTAGTACCTAAATAAAAGCAAAAAGGCACAAAAAACATCTGTTTCAATATAAGGTTAATATAAATAACCATATGAAAAAGAAAAGAACTCAACATTTAGATAAATCTATAATGTGAGTTCGACACTTATAATTGAATATATTCCAAGAAACTTACGGATAGGGGGGCTATTAAAACATTGGATGAGTTTCATTGAGTTCTATTAAATCCCATAAGTTCCCATATAAATCTTTAAACACAGAAACGATCCCATAGGACTCTTCACTAGGTTCTCTTACGAATTCAACACCTTTCGAAAGCATTTCATTATATTCTGTCCAAAAATCATCTGTCCTTAGAAATAAGAAAACACGTCCCCCGGATTGGTTACCAATGAAAGCCGCTTGCTCAGGTGTTGAAGCTCTTGCTAAAAGTATAGACGCACCAGTACCAGAGGGAGAAACTACTACCCAACGCTTATCTTGCGCAGGTTGATATGTGTCCTCCACTAATATAAAGTTGAGTTTTTTCGTATAAAATTCGATCGCCTCATCGTAGTCTTTAACTACTATTGCTGTATGTAATATAGATCGTGTCATCAACACATTCTCCTTTTAATTGTTTTGCTCATAGAATGCTTGATCATGCGTATATCAAAAATCCTGATTAATAGAGCAAAAGATATAAAACAATTTTATACCATATTGGATTAAATGAAAAAACATCTATATCGGATTATTTTCTAGAGAATCGAAACTAGAAGCTTTAACTAAAGGCTTCCTTTAAAAGGTTGTTTTATAGTCAGGGGGACGTAAAGAAGACAATAGATTCAATAAGAAGTTTGATTGGAGCGTAAGGTGCTCGACTCCTGTGGGAGTAGCGGGACAGATGAGACCCCGCAGGCGAGCCAAGGAGGCTCATCGCACGCCCCACGGAAAGCGAGCATCCTGAAGTGGAAATCAACAATCTTTTTTACAGAGCCTAAATAAAAAAAGATAACTAGACTAAAGAGTAGTCTAGTTATCCAATAAAATTATGTTCATTAATTATTTGTCTTAATGAGGGAAGAAAATTAATTGAATTAAGAATAATACTGCAAATAAAAAGATTACTGGTTTAACCTCTTTTACTTTTCCTTTTATGACTTTTAAAAGGGGATACGTGATAAAGCCTAATGCTATTCCAGTAGCAATGCTTGAAGTAAGTGGCATTGTAATGACTACTAGAAAAGCCGGGAACGCTTCTTCAAAATTATCCCATTCAATATGACGAACACTACCAATCATTAAGCAACCTACAATAATTAAAGATGGAGCTGTAATTGCAGCAACATCAGAAAGTGAATTAACTAAAGGGCTAAAAAATGCTGCAAAGATAAAGAGAATAGCAACTACTAATGCAGTCAATCCTGTTCGTCCACCTGCTGCAACACCAGCAGAAGACTCGATATAGGCAGTTGTTGGTGAAGTACCGAACATTGCTCCAATAGTCGTACCAATTGAATCAGATAACATTGCTCGACCTGTACGTTTATCATCTTTGTTTTTTAATAACCCTGCTTGAGAGGCTACTCCAAGGAAAGTACCTGTAGTATCAAATATTGTTACAAGTAAAAATGAGAATACAACCGAATATAATCCATAATGAATTACATCTGAAGCTGCTGTTATTGGATTAGCAATGATAATTTTCTCTGGTAAATGTGGTAATGAGAAAATACTTCCTTTTAAATGAAGTTGACCAGTTAATCCAGCGATGATTGCTGTAGAAGCCATTCCAAAGAATAAAGCTCCATTTACATTCAGTGCAAATAATACCACTGTGATAGCAAGTCCAGTTAAAGTAAGGATAACCCCAGGTGAATGAAGATCTCCTAATCCAACTAAATTGCTTGGATGAGCAACAATTATATGAGAAAGACGTAATCCTATAAAAGCGATAAATAATCCAATTCCAGCACTAATTGCATGTTTTAAAGTATTTGGAATTGCTTCTATTAAATGAGTTCTAAATTTAGTTAGTGATAAAATAATGAATAGAATACCTGTAATGAAAACAGCTGAAAAGGCTAATTGATATGTAATTCCACTTGCTTTAGATACAACGGAATAAGCGAAATATGCATTCATCCCCATACCAGGTGCTATAGCAATCGGATAATTTCCGAACAATGCCATGAAAATTGTACCTACTAAAGTAGCGATGATCGTCGCTGTGAACGCTTGCTGAAAAGGTACACCAGCATCGGATAGAATGATTGGATTAACAATGATAATATATGCCATTGTTAAAAATGTAGTAAAGCCAGCGATAATTTCTGTTTTTACTGATGATTTAGCTTCTTTTAATTTAAACATAAATGTTCTCCTTGTGAAAAAACGAATGATTTACTCAACAGTTATTAATAATATTCGTTTTATTAAGATAGTGCAATAGTTTTTTTATTTTTTTCCTAATATTTACTTGATTTAATTTGAGTATTCCCAAAAGTACCATTTGGGTATGCTAAACGAGAATTATTTATTAGGAGGAAAGACATGTCAGAGAAACAATTTCCAACGAAATTTATCCCGCAACATCAAAATAAACAGCCTGGTATTGAAAAAGAAATGACTCCAATTCCAATTTCAGATGATCCGAATTACAAACCAAGTGGAAAATTAAAGGAAAAAGTGGCCATTATTACTGGGGGAGATAGCGGTATTGGAAAAGCAGTAGCCATCCTTTTCGCGAAAGAAGGAGCATCAATTTTTATTCCATATTATGATGAAGATATTGATGCTCAGGATACAAAATCTATAATTGAAGGTTTAGGCGGAAAATGTGAAATAATGAAATGTGATATTCGAACAGAAACTGTTTGCAAACAAATTGTTCAAAATGCAATCAATACTTTTGGAAAAATTAATATTTTAGTCAATAATGCAGCAGTCCAATATCCTCAAAAAAACTTAGAAGATATAACAGAGGAACAATTAAAGAAAACATTTGAAACGAATATATATCCGATGTTTTTTATATCAAAAGCATGCTTACCACATATGAAACAAGGTGACGCAATCATTAATACTGCATCGGTTACTGCCTACGAAGGTCATGATCAGTTATTGGATTACTCAGCAACTAAAGGTGCAATTGTAACATTTACTCGCTCACTGTCAGCTAATCTAGCAACGAAGGGAATACGTGTAAATGGAGTTGCACCAGGGCCGATTTGGACACCTTTAATACCAGCAAGCTTTGATGAACAAAAGGTTGGGAAATTTGGAAATAATACACCAATGAAAAGAGCTGGACAACCGGTGGAGGTTGCACCTGCTTATTTATATTTGGCGAGTAATGAGGCTTCGTATGTGACTGGTCAAATCATTCATGTTAATGGTGGAGTAATAGTGAACGGTTAAAAAAAAAGAAGGTGCCAAGTACTAAAATATTTTCAGACTTGGCACCTTCTTTTAATACTTTGGTAAAAACGTGTGGCAACAAGTTTCTCCACTATGGGCA
Source organism: Bacillus sp. EAC (assembly GCF_002156875.1). GTDB lineage: Bacteria > Bacillota > Bacilli > Bacillales > Bacillaceae_G > Gottfriedia. The sequence continues at coordinate 156,234 of NZ_NCSY01000004.1, forward strand.
GCAGAACTTGTTAATTCACCATCTAGAACAGCGTTTTCAATTGTTTGATCATAATCATTTGAGTATTCATATGCTTCGGTTTGTACAATAATTGAGCTAGCTTGGCAGAAGTTACCTTGACCCCAATAATTACAGTTTGCAACACTACATCTAATTTCTGGCATGATAACACCCCTTCCTTAAACTTTATTTTCTACATACTTCGCATTCTCATTCAGAAGAAAATACAACGATTAAATGTCGAATATTCTGTAATAAGGGGAGAATAAGGAATAGATATTGTAAACTTTAGTAAAGTTTTGTAATGTAGAAGGAGATATGACTACTTTTAACGAAAGAAACTCTGATTAAGTATAGGAGGAGAGCATAATGAACTGGGAAACAACATACGAGAAGTGGATACAATCAGATACTCTTGAAAAAGAGTTAAGAGAACAATTACATAACTTAAAGAGTGATCAACTTATACTTAAGGAAAGTTTTTACCGAAATTTAGAATTCGGAACTGGTGGTATGCGAGGAGAAATCGGACCAGGTACGAATCGAATGAACATTTATACAATTCGTAAAGCTTCTGCTGGATTCGCAAAGTACATTGAAAGCTTTGGAGAGGAAGCAAAAAAACGAGGAGTTGCAATTGCATTTGATTCACGTCATAAAAGTCCTGAATTTGCGATGGAAGCAGCAAAAACACTTGCTACATACGGTATAACGGCTTATGTATTTAAGGAACTAAGACCTACACCTGAATTATCATTTGCAGTTCGCCATTTAAATTGCTTCGGAGGTATTGTTATAACTGCGAGTCATAATCCACCAGAATACAACGGATTCAAAGTATATGGAGATGATGGCGGACAACTTCCACCAGATGAAGCAGACCGTGTAATTGACTATGTTAATTCATTTGAGAATGAATTAGAAATTGAAGTAATGAATGAAAATGAGTTAAAAGATAAAGGATTAATCCATTCATTGAATGAAGAAATGGATAAATTATATACTGAGCAGTTAAAAACTGTCATTGTAAATAATGAGCTAGTACAAAATATGGGGAAAGAACTAAAAATCGTTTTTACTCCTTTACATGGAACAGCTCTAATTCCTGCAACAATGGCATTAAAAGAGGTAGGCTTTGAAAATGTAACAATTGTTGAAGAACAAGCAGTAGCTGATCCAAACTTCACAACAGTTAAATCACCAAATCCCGAAGAACATGCTGCATTTGAGTATGCAATCCGTTATGGAAAGAATATTGACGCAGATGTTTTAATCGCGACGGATCCTGATGCAGACCGATTAGGTATAGCTACAAAGGACGAAAATGGTGAATATGTAATCTTAACTGGAAATCAAACAGGAGCTTTAATGCTTCATTATATATTAAGCCAGCGTAATGATGTTCCAACAAATGCATTACTACTTAAAACAATCGTTACTTCTGAGTTTGGACAAGTAATTGCCTCATCATTTGGAGTTAAGACGATAGATACACTAACTGGCTTCAAATTTATTGGTGAAAAAATCAAAGAGTTTGAACAAACAAATGAATATTCTTTCTTATTTGGATATGAAGAAAGCTATGGATATTTAATTAAACCTTTCGTCCGTGACAAAGATGCTATTCAAGCAACAGTTCTTGCTGCTGAAATTGCTGCATATTACAAATCAAAGGGTATGACATTGTATGAAGGGCTAAATAGTTTGTACGAACAGTATGGATTTTATTTAGAAGGATTAAAATCATTAACTTTAAAAGGTATAGAAGGAACAGAAAAAATCCAAGAAATTTTATCAAAATACCGTCAAAATCCGCCTTCTTCTATTAATGATTTAAATGTTGTAACAGTTGAAGATTACAAACTTCAAGAAAAGACGTTATTACAAACAGGTGAAAAAGAAACAATTCAATTACCAAAATCAAATGTTTTAAAATATCATCTTGAAGATGGTTCGTGGGTTTGTCTACGTCCGTCAGGAACAGAGCCTAAAATTAAGTTCTATTTTGGAATTGTAGGCGAAAATCGAGAAGATAGTTTCCAAAAATTAAACAGTTTACAAAATGCCTTTATGGAAAAAATTCAATTATTAGTATAAAAAAGAGCGACAAATTGTCGCTCTTTATTTTATATAAAATATCTACAGTTCTAATGAAGAAACAAAAGATTCTTCATGATGACTGTCTTCTCTAGTTGCATGTTCGATATGTTGGAACATACCCTTTAATTTTTCGTCAATCACGGTAAGATCTCGCTCGTATTTAAAGGCGTGCATGAAATGTTCGATGCGTTTTGAAAATAATTCATCTTTTGTATTTACCATTAATACGAGTAGCTTATCCCATTGACAGCAATAAGTGTAATACAATGCTAAATCATAATCGGATTGTGCTTGCATTGTGTACCTCCTTTTAGAGGGTACACTTAGTTTATGATGATTTTACGTTCTTAGCCTTGAGAGAATTTAACAATGTCTAAATCCTTTGATTTGAACCATTATATAAAAATTGTTAGGAATAAAAAGTACGATGCTCACTTTTTTTAGGCTCTGTTAAAAAATAATGTTGATTTCCGTTACAGGATGCTCCCTTTCCGTGGGGCATGAGCTGAGCCTCCTCGGCTAGCCTGCGGGGTCTCACCCTTCTCGCTACTCCCACAGGAGTCTCGCACCTTCCACTCCAATCAAATCTCTTTATACGCTTTTAGTTTCAAATCCTGTTAAATCTTTCAGAACAATGCGTTTTGTTTAATTTCAATACTAAACATTAACAAAGCTTTTTTAAAGGAATATGAAATAAGGAAATAGGAATAATAAGTAGGGACAAGAAAGATAAAAAAATTCTGGGCACCCATATTCTTTACAACTTATTATCATCAAGTATATGGTATAAGTATCGTAAAATTTAAAAGTGGGTGTGACGTTAAATGAATTTCTACATTGCTTCAAGTTTAACTAATAAAGAAAAAGTAACATATTTAGCTAATCATTTAAAAGAGAACGGGTTTATCCATACATATGATTGGACATTAAATAGCAATGTCGATACGATTGATAAACTTGCTCAAATTGGTGAATTTGAAAAGAAGGCAGTTATTGATGCTGACTTTTTTATTTTATTACTACCTGGTGGTTTTGGAAGCCATACTGAACTTGGAATGGCGATAGCAAGTGAAAAGCGGATTTACATCTACTCTGAATCAGAAACTCCATTTTTGCTTGAAAAAACCACAACATTTTATCATATCCAAGGTATTAATAAGTTTGTTGGTGATTTCAATCAATTTATAGAAGAAGTAATTTCTTTTGAAATAGCACGAAAATAATCCATCCTATTGATAAGCGCATGAGGCAAGAAGCTTCATGCGTTTTATTTTTTTGTATTTTCTAAAAGATTGTTTTTTTAACCAAACCTTTGAAAAGAAGTTAATAGGAGTGGAAGGTGCTCAACTCATGTGGGAGTAACGGACAGTTGAGACCCCAAAGGTGCGAATGCGCTGAGGAGGCTCACCGCACGCCCCACGGAAAGCGAGCATCCTGGAGTGGATATTAACTAAGATAATTCCTTTATTTTTAAAATGTAGTTAAACACTGTCACTTTTTAAAGAATAATTTCAACCATTTTTCAATTGAGACATATGAATAAAGTAATGAAGTGACTATTCATTACATTAAATCAATTGTCAGTTCATAGAATAATATAAGAAGAGACAGGAGGAGAGAGTGATGAGAGCAAGCGAATATAGAGCCTTGGAATATGCGATTGATGAGATTACTGAAATTGCGAAAGGATTTGGGCTTGATTATTACCCTATGCGATATGAAATCTGTCCTGCAGATATCATTTATACTTTTGGCGCTTATGGCATGCCAACACGATTCTCTCACTGGAGCTTTGGTAAACAATTTTATAAGATGAAGCTTCACTATGATCTAGGGTTAAGTAAAATTTATGAGTTAGTTATAAACTCAGATCCTTGCTATGCGTTCCTATTAGATACGAACTCACTTGTTCAAAATAAACTAATTGTAGCGCATGTTTTAGCACATTGCGATTTCTTTAAAAATAATATACGATTCTCAAATACAAAAAGAGACATGGTTGAAAGTATGGCAGCAACTGCTGAGCGGATAAAACAATATGAACATCAATATGGAAAACAAGAAGTTGAAACCTTTTTAGATGCAGTTCTTTCAATACAAGAACATATTGATCCATCACTTATTCGACCGAAATTAGCATATGATTTAGAAAATGATTTTCCAACGAAAGATAAAAAGAGAGTTACTCCTTATGATGACTTATGGAATATGGATTCCAGCAAAGAAAAGAAAAATGAATCTAATCTAATATCGATTAAAAGAAAGCAATTTCCACCGCAACCAGAAAAAGATATTCTATTGTTTATTGAAGAATACTCAAGAGAATTAGAAGAATGGCAACGAGATATTATGACAATGCTACGTGAAGAAATGCTTTACTTCTGGCCTCAGCTTGAAACGAAAATCATGAATGAAGGCTGGGCAAGTTTCTGGCACATCCGCATTATGCGCGAACTTAATTTAGATTCCAATGAAGCAATTGAATATGCAAAGTTAAACGCAGGCGTTGTTCAACCATCAAAAACAAGTATTAATCCATATTATTTAGGACTTAGAATGTTTGAAGACATTGAAGAACGATACGACAATCCAACAAAGGAAATGAGAGAACTAGGCATTAAACCTGGCAGCGGAAGAGAAAAAATGTTTGAAGTGAGAGAATTAGAATCTGATAGTTCATTCCTACGAAACTACTTAACGAAAGACCTAGTTATGAGAGAGGATATGTACTTATTCCAACGCCAAGGTAAAGAATACAAAGTCACTGATAAAGCATGGGAAGCCGTTCGAGATCAGCTTGTTGTAAGTAGGGTCAATGGTGGTTTTCCATATATTGTCGTTCAAGATGGGGACTATTTAAAGAATGGGGAACTATATTTAAAACATTCCTATGAAACGATGGAACTCGATGTGAAGTATGTTGAAAAGGTAATGCCGTATATTCATCAGCTTTGGGGTAGAGGCGTTCATTTGGAGACGAATATTGAAGGGAAGTCAGTGCTTTTTAGTTATGATGGAAAGAACATTCATCGGAAATATATTTAGACCACCTTGTAAGAGGTGGTTTTTCTCTAGCAATATTAATAAGAAACTTATGTGGAAATAAAGAAGCGTTAAACATTTATCAAAAAAATACACAGATTAATTCAATACATCCTTTCTTAACATCACGAAGCACATTGTATTAGAGTGAACTAATTTTTATGAGAAATTCATTTAAATAGAATCGAACATCTAATGAATAATAAGGAGGATGACATGATCCTAGCTGCTACAGACCTAGAGTTTTATGAGCTTTTCTCTATTCCTCATATCATTACGTTAATTCTATTTTTTTTAATGTGTTTAGCAGGAGTTATGTATCGAAATAAAATAGAACCATACAAGAATATCATTAAGTGGGTTCTCTTTAGTACTTTGCTTTTAAGTCTCATATCCTTTCAAATATACCTTGTCCTAATTGATGATTGGGAACCAAAGTATATCCCATTACAGCTTTGTTCATTTAGTGCGTATTTTGCGTTGTTCTTATTCTTGAAAAGTAATAAAAATGTATTTAATATATTATTTTTTATAGGTATACTACCTCCTATCCTAAGTATGCTAACACCTGATTTAGTATACAAATTTCCTCATTTTCGTTTTATCAGATACTATGCTCAACACACGGCGATTACACTCTCAGTTTTATATTTCATCTTATTTGAAGGCTATAGAGTTACTAGAAAAGCGATTCTCTCTACCTATATCTTTTTAAATATAATTGCCGTACCAATGTATATATTAAACCTAATACTTGGAACAAACTATTTTTTCTTAATGAGTCCAGCGTTAGAAAGTAAAACCTTATTAGCCTATTTCGGAAGTGGAATCACTTATTATATTAATATTGAAATTGGAGCGATTATTTTACTTATCATAACTTATATTCCGATGGGGATTATTCAAAAACGAGAAGATGAGAAGATGACACAACGTGAAGTAGTTGGAGGTTGATCATAGCCAGGTATATAGCGTTTTCATTTAAATCGTTGTTCGAGATGGAGAACACGATGTAAAAGTCAATTTGAATAAATAAAGTCAATAAAGCCCTGCGACCTTAAGTGGATGCAGGTTTTTTTGTGTTAAAAGGACGAAGTTGAATTAAGAATTCAGCGAAGACGATATCTACTAAACCAATAACAGGAAACTTCTCAACTGTTGGTGATGTTGATATGTACTATTTCAAGCCAGAAAAAACAAGTCTATACAGTGCAATTGTACAACCAGAAGCACTTCCTATAAAATACGGTCATGCTCAGGAAGATTTGAAGAAGCCACTTGATACTGTGTTTATTATATACGAGGATACAAATGGTAATGGAAAACTTGAAGAGAAAGAGGAAGATAACAATAATATCATAGATTTTTCATTTGAAGATCAACCTGAAATTGCCTCATTCCGAACGAAAAAAGGAATGGGTTACTTCTTTAAATTAATAAACTGGGATAATAGGGCAACAAGTCTTATTCCCTATACATTTACAGTTAAAGAATTAGTAACAAAGGATGAGGATGCTGGTTCTATAGTGAAAAATAATGTGCCAACTAAACCTCGTTCAGTAAGATTCAAATCCGGAAAGTCTTCAAATAATGGCTATATTAACATGACAAACAACAACGGGGATACTGACTATTACAAACTAGTTCAATCAAGAGATGGCAAACGAACAATCAAGTTAGAAGTTCCATTTGATATTGACGGAAAAGTAACAGTTTATAATTCAAATGGAAAACAAATCGCCATGTCTGACCATTACAACAATGGTGACGATGAGATCTTTAATGTCAATGTAAAAAAAGGAATCTACTATATTAAAGTGGAGGATTCTAATGGTGATGCAAGTCCATTGCCATACAAATTGATTATTAAGTAGTAAAAGAAGTGGTTGGTCTTTAGCACCAGCCACTTTTTTGTAAGCTTATTTTGGAAATAGGAATCATCTTTTACATTAATATTGAAAATGCTGCGATTAAGGGGAAGTTTTAAAGATTGCTTCAAGATAATTATTGAGAATTTGGAAAATGGTAGATATTGTTTAGTGAAAGATGAAGGGCATCTAGAATTTAGAGACGAATAATTAAAGGAATTCCATACATAAAAACCACCTTTTTTAAAAAGGTGGTTTTTAGTAGAATAAAGCTTTCATAAAGTGTATTCCTTTAACGATATATTGAAAAGTTTGCGCTCAACTCTTCCTTTTTGGCCGATTAACTTGTACCAGTTTTCCCCAATATAAAAAGGATTTGAAATCGACTCTTCTATATAAGTTGTAATCATCTCATTTGCTTCCTGATTTTCAACTTTATTTTTACAAGACCAGGCGATGACAAAATATGATTTTTCTTCATCAAACTCAAGTAGCTGAAGGTGATATTTTCCGTTCTGTTTTTCATTGAAGTCACTTATTACTTTTTCAATACTTTTTCGAATATCTATTTCATATTCGAATGCATCAATCCAGTTTCTTAATAGTGAATCATATAAAGAGACTGTTAGAATGTAGTAAGTGGCATAATCTTTCGGGTTAAATTCTTCATCACCAACTCTTTGTTGTTTTGATGGTGGAACAACAAATTTTTTATAGTTAGCAAAAAAGTTTTCACTCATGACTTATACCTCCTTCTTTCAATTGATAAATGGAATTTCCCGAACAAATTAAAGTAGTTTGTTTTAGTAATTTACTTTTTATCAAATTCAGTGGTTTTCTCTCGATTCTCGAAATCACATTCCTTGATTAATAACCAAATATTCATGACTACTTCTCCAGCAATCTTCCAAATTTCTTTTGAAAGCTGAATTATTATTTATTAGTTTTACCTAATCTCTCTAAAATTAGACCTAACTAAAAGTGTTAAAGACTCTTTGCACCAAGTTTTGTACTAATCCTTTTTAAAATAACCGTTATAAATTAATGCACTCGATTGCAAAGATTAATCAGAGATGTAGGAGATGAAATATGTAGAAACTTGACTAACAGTACTTGTTGAACAATCTACTTATTCAATTGATAATTAAAGTAATCACTCTTTAATGTGACGTTTGCATCCATTGAAATGAAAGCGGTTGCATTGTTTAGTGTGTATCAAGCATACTCTTTATTTATCAGATTACTAATTTGGAGGGAAGAATTTGAGGAGAAGGCATATTTCTATTGGTTTAGTTTTTATGTTAATTGCACAGCTCGTTTCTTATTTCGTAGTACCAACACATGGTGTAAAAGCTGAAATAAAAACTGTAACATTAGTAGGGAGTTTACAAAGTGAATTGGGTTCAAGCAGTGATTGGGATCCATCAGATTCTAAAACAGTAATGACTAATCAAGGGAATGGTTTGTACACTTTTAATGGTTTGATACCAGCGGGAACTTATGAATATAAAATAGCCATAGATGGTACCTGGGATGAAAGCTATGGAAAAAATGGTAGTAGGGGAGGGGAGAATATAGTTTTGGAGCTTAGTAAAGAAACCAATGTGTCATTTTATTTCAATGCTAATACTCACAAAATTGCTGACTCTACAAATTACACACCAATTGCTTCAGAAAAAATCCCTAGAATAGTAGGGAATATTCAACCGAGCATTAATCAAGGGGGAGAATGGTCACCATCAGAGTCCAAAGCATTTTTAATGGATGATGATTTTGACAATGTGTATACATACATTACACAAGTCCCGGCAGGAAATTATGAATATAAAATAATATTAGGAGATAATTGGAGTAGTGCAGAAGCATTCCCAGGTTCTAACGCTACCCTAAATGTAGTTTCTAAACAATATTATTTATTTTCATATAATGCTAGTACAAATGAAGTAAATGCAATAGTGACAACAGCTCCTCCAACAAGCTCAAGAATTATTACACTTGTGGGTAATTTTCAAAAACAGTTAGGAAATTCAAGTGACTGGGATCCTGCAGGTGTTACAACTATGAATCAGATAGCTGATGGGTTATATGCTTTTACAGGTAAACTATTAGCAGGAGATTATGAATATAAAGTAACAATTAATCAGACTTGGGATGAAAGCTATGGTACAGATGGTAATAACATATCTTTACATCTAGAGCATGATACTGATGTAACTTTTTTCTATCATGATGGCACTCATAAATTAACAGATTCAACAAAATATAATGCACTACCAATAGAAAAAACACCAAGATTAGTGGGAGATCTGCAAATTCCAATTGGTGAGACTGAAAATTGGTCACCAAGTAATTCAAAATTATATTTATCAGATAATAACTTTGATGGCATTTATGAGTTCACTACAAATGTTCCAAAAGGGAAGTATGAATTCAAAATTGCTCTTGGTAGTAATTGGGATGAAGCTTATCCAAGTTCAAATACATCTCTAAATGTAATAGATGACTCGAAAATTACATTCTTTTATAACAGTTTAACTAAATCAGTTTATTCAGATTATAATCCAAATGGGCATGACGGGTTGATTAATAAAGAGATGATATATCATGACACGTGGAAAGCTGAATATCGACAACCGTTTGGGGCGGTAAGTGCTGGAACCCCAGTTACACTGCGTTTATCGGCAAAAATGGGTGACTTAACTCGTGCTAGTGCATTTGTAAAAAACAATTTAACTAGTAAAACAACAATCTATAAAATGAATAAAGTTGGAACAGATGAATTGGCTGGAAAGCAAGTAGAATATTGGGAAGTAACATTTATACCAGATAGTGTAGGAGTATATGGTTATAAGTTTTTAGTTGCTGATGGAAGTAGTTCGGCAGAATACGGAGAAAGTGGCTCAGAAGGAAAAGATGGGATTGCTGTAGATAAGAATGCGGAGTTATTTCAGTTATCCGTTTATGATCCAGCGTACAAAACACCTGATTGGATGAAAAAAGCAGTGGTGTATCAAATTTTCCCAGATCGTTTTAATAATGGAAATAAGAAGAATGATTATGCCAAGAAAAATGCAAGAGGTCCACAATTGATTGAACACCAGACTGATTGGAATACATTACCAGACAATCCTAGAATAAAAGACAAAAATCCAACAGGATATACAGGAGACGGACAATACAGTAATGACTTTTTTGGTGGAGACATCGTAGGTATTGAACAGAAGTTAGATTACTTACAATCATTAGGCGTAAATACACTTTATTTAAACCCAATTGCGATGGCACCTTCAAACCATAAGTATGATGCAACAGACTACAAACAAATAGATCCAATGTTTGGATCACCTAATGAGTTTAAATCATTTGTAAAATCTTTAGAAAAACGAAAAATGCATTTAATTTTAGACGGGGTTTTTAACCATTCTTCAGATGACTCCATCTACTTTGATCGATATAGTAAATATAAAACAGTTGGTGCCTACGAATATTGGGCAACAATATATGATTTAATGAATGCAAAAGGTATCACACAATCTGAAGCTGAAAAGCAGGCAATAGCTAAGTTTAAAAAAGAGGGGCAAGAATTCAGTCCATATGGATTCCAAAATTGGTTCACAATTGAAAATAAAAAAGTTGTAGATCCAGAAAATAAACAAGAGCATTATGCATACGAGGGCTGGTGGGGATATGAAAGTTTACCAGTATTTAAATCGATTAATGGAACTAAAGTTAATCATTCATCAGAATTAAATAATGAAGCATTCGCTAATTATATTTTCTATGATAAGAACTCTGTTGCAAAAACTTGGCTGAATAACGGGTCAACTGGTTGGCGTTTAGATGTAGCGAATGAAGTCGATCCAGAATTTTGGCGTGAATTTAGAAAAGAATTGAAATCATTTAAAGGAAATGATTCTTCATTGTCCGATGATGATCATAATAAAGAGAAAAAAATGGATGATAGGGATAAAGGTAAAAAAGAGGATGAAGATCGGGAAGAACATCCTAAAACTTTAGAAAAGGATGACGAGCCTTTAATTTTAGGTGAAATTTGGGATGATGCTTCAAAATATCTATTAGGAGATCAATTTGATTCGGTAATGAACTATCGATTCCAACGTTCAATTATAGATTTCTTGAAAAATGGAAAAGCCGATCAAACTGTTCAATCATTAACCGCAATCCAAGAAGATTATCCGAAAGAAGCACAATATGCATTAATGAATTTACTTGGCTCACATGATACAGCCAGATCAATTTTTGTATTAGGGAATGGTAGTGACTCATTTGAACGAGCAGAGGATGATCCAAATTATAGTTATTCGATTGGTAAAGCAAGATTAAAATTAGCTTCAATCATTCAAATGGGGTATGCAGGGGCTCCTACTATTTATTATGGTGATGAGGCAGGGCTATCAGGTTCAAAAGATCCTGATGATCGCCGCACATATCCATGGGGAAAAGAAGATAAAGATTTAGTGAAGCACTATCAAAAAATAGGTAAAATTCGTCAAGATTATCAAAATTTATTCTCAAAAGGTACGCTAGATAACGTATATGGAAAAGATGATGTGTACGGTTTCGTTCGTACGAATGAAGATAGAGCGGCTTTAATTATCATTAATCGTTCAAACGAAGAAAAAACGGTTGAGATTGATATAAATGGATTAATTCCAAATGGAGCTACTCTTGTTGATCAGTTGGATTCTAAATACTCTGCGAAAGTATCTAATGGAAAAATAACTGTTTCAATACCACCATTATCAGGCAGAATGGCAATTTCAAATAAATTAGAGAAGCAGTGGGTTTCTTTAAGTAATTTGAAGGTTCAAGAAGGCTCCCAATCTGCAGTTCTAAATTGGAAAGGGAATGCGAAAAAATATATTGTTTATCAATCTAAGTTAAATGGAGCTTTATTCCACAAGGTTGGAGAAGCTAAAACGAATAGCTTTACTGCCACTAACTTAACAAATGGTCAAAATTATTACTTTAAAGTAGTCGCAGTAGATGATTTAGGAAATGAACTAGGAAGTGTTAGCACGAATGTTACAACAGTTCCACATTATTCACTAGACCAAGCGGTTTTAACGTATAAGGAAGTTGTTAAACAAGGAGAATTAGATCTAGCAAGTAATCACAATGTGTCAGCAGCAATATTAATTCCAGGTATCACAATCAATCAAGCTGAAGGAGTTTCTGCTCGATTAGCAGTGAAATTAGATGGAGTGACCCAATATTATCCAGCTCAATTTGTAGAAGCGAAGGATGGCGTAAATACTTTTACATCAGTCTTTAAATCATTGAGGGCAGGTAGTTATTCGTATTATATGCAATTTAGTTCAGATGGTGGAAGAAGCTGGATAAATGCAGAAAATCAAAATATTACCTTAACTGAGGGCATATCCGCGTTACCTGCGGATTCAGTTAAATTAGAACAGCCTATTCAAGAATCAGGGCAAGTTAATTTGAAATGGGTAATAGCTAATCCTAGTACAGTTGATGCACCATATTTAATCGCACTAGAGAAAAATGGTGTCATTGTTGATACTGTCAGTGCTTCAACGTCCACATATAAAGATTTTGATGTTGAAAATGGAAAATCGTATACCTATAAACTATATGTGTATAACCAAAAAGGAAAATATGTAACCTCTAATGCTGTCATTGGTAAACCAGAAATAGTGATGGTTCAAGTGACATTTAAAGTACATGGTCCGGAAGGCACAAATTTAAATGATAAGATCACAATTCCAAATAGTATGAATGGGTGGGACACAAATGCTTGGGAAATGTCCCATAATGGTGCGGTAACTGCCGATTGGGAATACACTGTTGAAGTTCAAGAAGGGACAGATATTACTTATAAATATGTCAGGGGTGGTACATGGGATCAGGAAGGATTACCAGATCACACACCAAATATTACCACTGATGATGATATTAGTTTATATGGTTATGGTGCAATTGGTACTGACATGAAAATCACAGTTCATAATGATGGCGGAAATAAAATGATTATTAACGATAACCTCTTCCGTTGGATTGATCGGCCGGTTGTTATCACTTCACCATTATCACTTACAAGTGAAACCACAAATTCATCAATCGATTTCAAAGGCATTGCAATTAAAGATGGTATTTTAAAAATTAATAATCAGGTCGTAACGATAAATGCAGATCAAACCTTTTCAAAGAACGTTCCATTAATTGTTGGTCTAAACACGATTACTGTATCAATTGAGCCATCAGAACAAGCTAAAAATAATGTGTTCAAGAATGATGGAGACGCTATTAAAAAAGCTACAAAGACATATACTTATACAATTACTAGGAAATAATAGTTTTAGCGTTTTAGGAAATTAAATCTGAATTGTCAAAGGAGAAGCTGAAGATTAGTCTTCAGCTTTTTTATTATTATATAGTATTGCATTTATTCTTTTGGTTAAGAGGTTTGCATTTGGAGACAGCAATTGAAGGGAAAACATTGTACTTTAGGTATGATGGAGAATAGAAATTGGATCAAAATAAAAACCCACCATGTAAGGTGGGTTTTTATTTTAAGATCTTTTCTAAAAGATTGTTATATTTAAAAGGGTTTTTAAAGCAAACTGTAAATAAAGAAGATGATTGGAATGGAAGGTGCGAGACTCCTGTGGGAGTAGCGGGACAGATGAGACCCCGCAGGCAAGCCGAGGAGGCTCATCGCCCGCCCCACGGAAAGCGAGCATCCTGGAATGGAAATCTACATTATTCCATGTTTAATAGCAACAAAGTTTACGAAAACAACCTTATTTTATAAATTCTAATTTAATTATAATCATAAATAAAAATCTTAAAGTATCTGGAAACTTTTTTATTAAAATGGAAGGTAATCAAATAATGACTACTTTTTTATTATTCAATTACCACCCAATCTTGAGACCATTTCATTAATTCTTTAATAACAGGTTCTAGTGCGACTCCTTTTTCTGTCAACGAGTATTCGATACGTACTGGAGTTTCTGGATAAACGTCTCGCTTAACAATCCCAGCTTGCTCTAAATCCTTTAATCTTTCTGAAAGTACGCGCCCACTTATTGGTAAAGTTGATTCAATCGTACAAAAGCGTTGAGAACCTGAAAGAAGTTGAAAAATAATGAGAACTGCCCAACGTTTACTAATTAACTCAACGCTTTTTTCAAACCGGGGGCACAATAAAGAAAAATTCATGAACATCCACCTCACCTATATCCATATTATATCGAAAAAAATAGTAATAACAAGTTTACTTTATATAATTTTATTACTTGACGTAATTTAATTACTAAATTACACTTACTTACATTAAGTAACTAAATTGATTATAATACAAGTAACAGAATCTGTATAATAAATAGGTGGCAGAGCATGGATATTAAGACAGAAGTTTGTATAGTTGGTGCTGGACCTGGAGGTGCCTTTTTAGCTTATTTATTTGCAAAGAATGGCATTTCGACTATTCTTGTAGAGCGACATGGTGGCATCGATAAAGAATTTAGAGGTGAGCATTTAAATTCAGAAGGAGAGCTAATATTAAAGAGGCATAACCTTTTTGAGAAAGTGAAAGAATATGGGTTGCTAATGATGGACCGTGTTGAATATTGGGATCAAAGTAAAGTGATTAAGACTATTTTTCCACAGGATGAAGAAGAGCACGTTGGAATTCATGTTCCTCAAAATCATTTGCTTAATGTGTTTCTAAATGAGGCTAAAAAGTTTGATAGCTTTCAACTTTTAATGAATACAAGAGTAACTGAATTGATTCAAGATCAAGAAGGTAGATACGTTGGTGTAAAAGCGACAAGGAATGAATCAGACATAACAATTCAAAGTTCTATTATTGTAGGAGCTGATGGGCGTTACTCTACAATTCGAAAACTTGCTAATATACCTACTACAATAATAAAACATGGATATGATTTACTTTGGGCTAAAATACCGAGACCTATTAGTTGGGATCCAACGATTAGACTTACCATGATAAACAAGCATCAACTTGCATTATTTACGCAGGCAGGAGGATACATTCAGATTGGATGGAATATAGATGAAGGTTCTTTTTCGAAATTAAAAAATCAATCATTTGAACCTTTTGTTAACGATTTAATTAAAGCTTTTCCTGAATTGACTGAAGCAGTTCATCAATCCATTCAATCATGGAATGATTTTGTACTCTTAAATGTTCAGAGTAGTCGTAGTACCACATGGGTGAAGGATGGTTTAGTTATTATGGGTGATGCAGCACATACAATGAGTCCAACAGCAGCTCTTGGTGTCAATTGTGCATTGAAGGATGCAGATTTATTAGTAGATATCATTCGAGAATCTCTTAATAAACAGGATACTAGTGCAAAAATGTTGAGTAAATTTGAATATAATAGAAGAAAAGAAATTGAAATTTTACAGGAAAAACAGCTTTTCCAAGAGATTACTTTCAAAAATAATTTTGATGCTTCTTAACTATAGGCTAAAGATTGTTATTTTTTGCAAAGATCTTGTTAAAACAAATTGTTGATAAGAAAATAATTGGAGCGGAAGGGGCGAGATTCCTGCTGAAATTCGAGTAGAGTACAGTGAATACCGACCGAGAAGGCTTGAGAACTCAGCCTCGGAAATGGAACGGCTTCTTGAAGAAATAGCTATTGTTTAACAGAGTCATTAAGAGAAAAATATGTTGTTTATAACATTTACTATAATCAAAGTATTGAATATTCAGGAGGAAGTTTCACATGATTAATGAAAAAGTTGTATCTATCTTAAAAGAGAAAATAAATGTAATAAAAAATAATGATAAATCTATTTATTTAGTTGGACCAATTAAATTACCTGTTAATTTAGATGGAGAAACAACAATATTTCAATGGTATTGTTGGTTGCGCTGTGAAGATATAGAAGGTGATTTTTGTACTGATGGATCGTATAACACTGAAAAAATAATCTCTAAATTAGCTTCTTCAAATTTAGCTGAAATGCAACAATCAAGTGTATTAGTATACGGAGATTTTGAAAATTCAGTTGAAGCACTCATTCGTATGCATAGTATTTGTCATACTGGTGACATCTTTGGTAGTAAACGTTGCGATTGTGGATTCCAATTGAAAGAAGCAATGAAAATGATTTCTTCAAATGGATCAGGTGCTTTATTTTATTTAGCCAATCATGAAGGAAGAGGAATTGGATTATTTAGTAAAGCAATGGCTTACGTTCTTCAAGAAGAAGGTTTTGATACGGTAGAAGCTAATGTGGAACTTGGATTTGTAGATGATGCTAGAAATTATGAGGACGCTATTCGTGTACTTAAAACGCTTCGCTCAAAACCAGTTACGCTAATTACTAACAACCCAAGAAAATTGGATGCTCTTCAGACTTCAGGTGCAAACGTGTCTAGTAGGGTGCAATTATGGGGAGATAAATCAAAATATAATGAAAAGTATTTAGAAACGAAAGTTGTTCGTTCAGGTCATTTCAAAGGAGGACCTGCGAATGAGTAACCACGAGTTTTATATGAACTTAGCGTTACAAAATGCCTCATCGATGAAAGGGCAAACTGACCCGAACCCATTAGTAGGATCAGTTATTGTAAATGATAATAGAATTGTCGGAATGGGTGCACATTTAAAAGCAGGGGAGCCGCACGCTGAAATCCATGCACTTAGAATGGCGGGAGACAAAGCAAAAGGTGGAACGATTTATGTGACACTTGAACCTTGTTCTCATCATGGAAGAACTGGTCCGTGTGCAGAAGCTATTGTTCGAGCAGGTTTAAAAAAAGTTGTTGTTGCTACACTTGATCCGAATCCTCTTGTAGCTGGAAGAGGAATCAAAATTCTTGAGGATGCAGGGATTGAAGTAATTGTCGGAGTTTGTGAAGAACAATCTATTAAAATGAACGAAGTGTTTAATAAATATATCGTAAAAAATATCCCCTTTGTCATTATGAAATCTGCAGCTACTCTCGATGGAAAGATTGCAACTCATTCATCAGATAGTAAATGGATTACATCTGAAGAAGCCAGAAATGATGTTCATCAATTGAGAAATGAAGTTGGTGCTATTTTAGTTGGAGTGAATACAGTTGTAAAAGACAATCCTGAATTAACGACTAGAATATTAAATGGAAGAAATCCAGTACGAGTAATATTGGACTCGACTTTAAAAATTCCTTTAGAGTCAAAAGTCGTTATGGATCATCAAGCTGAGACATGGGTGTTTACAAGTCAGCAACATTCGGATCAGAAAAAGACAGAATTAGAAGACTTAGGTGTAAAAGTATTTGTTACAAATGATTCAAATAGAGTTGATTTAGTGGAGACATTAAAAATTCTTGGAGAACATTCTATTTCTTCATTGTTAATTGAAGGTGGAGGAGAAGTGAATGGATCTTTTATGAATCAAAAATTAGTCGATAAGTTGATTTTGTATTTAGCTCCAAAATTAATTGGTGGAAAACATGCACCTACATTTTTAGAGGGTGCAGGTATTGATAAAATGGGACAAGCGATTGAATTTTCATCTATTGAATTTTCAAAAATTGGACCAGATTATAAATTTATAGGATATCCTAAATATTCCCAAAGCTAAATCATCAAGAGGAAGGACAAAAAAAATGAAATTTGGTTTTGATATTGACGATACGTTAATTGATTTAAGGCAACACGCTTTTCATATTTATAATAAAAAATTAAACAAAAATGTACCACTCGAAGTTTTCAATGAATTAAAAACAGTAGAAATACATGAAGCATTTGAATTAACAGCAGAAGAAGGAAGTCAAATGTGGAAAAGTAATTTAGAAGAAACGTATTTTACAACATGTCCGCCATTTCCTTATGCAGTAGAGACATTAAAGGAGTTAGTAAGTCAGGGACATGAAGTATATTATGTAACAGCAAGAAATAAAGAATATGGTGAGCGAACAAAAGAATGGTTAATTAAAAATGGGTTTCCTGTTCATGAAGATCGATTTTATTGTGGAATGAAAGATTCTGAGAAAGTTCATATTATTAAAGAGCTAGGTTTAGATTTTTATTTTGATGATAAGCCAGAAATAATTAATACATTGTCCGAATTATCTTTGAAGACATATGTAAAGGATACTTCATATAACAGAAATCTTGACATTCCTAGAATCACTTGTTGGTCTGAATTAAAAGAAATTATTAGTAATCATCAATAAAACAAACACATCTATTAGAATAACTAGAAACTGAAAACCACCTTTTTTATCAGGTGGTTTTTTTACTAGAAGATTAAGATATGATAGACATAAAAAGAACAATTCTTCATATATTTACTTGATAATGGAGGTGCTTGTTTATATGTTCATTCAGGAATTGGATTTTCAAAATATTGTCATTACCGAACATGTTGATTATAAAGGCTATAAAATTAGTTTTTTACTAAATAATCAACGGTATTTACTTTTAGTAGGGAAAACTAAAATACTATTCCCATTGTCTATAATCCATGTATTTAATGAGAAAGAAAGATGCCAATTTTGTAATAAACTAGTTTTTAAATCATCTATTAGCCAACAAGTTTGTTTACCATTACTGGGAATAAAAAAAGAATTATTAGCCTATTTTCAGAAATACCACTCTGAACTCCTGACCTAAAATTTAAGTAACTACATATTCGTTGCTACAAACCACCTTAACATAGGTGGTTTGTTTGATTCTTGGAAGAAAAAGGACAATTACCTTCAATAATAGAATAATTAAAAAGGCGATAGAAACGAAAATAAAACTAATATAGAAAAACAATTTTAGAAAATAAAGTAGAGAATTAAGTTCGCCTTTTGACCAATTAGAAAAATTATCTTTAAATCTATTAATAATATAAATGAGGGTATAAAGCATGAATGATTATATTAAAGTTATGAGATCAATGGTTGGGAATGAAACGATATTAACGGTTGGATGTGGAGCGATTATTGAGGATAAATTTGGACGTATCCTACTTCAAAAAAGAACTGACTTTAGTGTTTGGGGAATACCTGGTGGATTATTAGAATTGGGTGAGACATTCGAAGATGCTGTTAAAAGAGAAGTATTTGAAGAGACGAATCTAACGATAAATAAAGTTAGATTATTTGGTATGTACTCTGGAGAAAATGGTTTTGCACAGTATGCCAATGGAGATAAAGTATTTAGTGTACAGATAATTTTTCATGTAACTGATTTCGCAGGTGCTTTACAACAGAATAACGAAAGTAAGGAGCTACGCTTTCTGGATAAAAGTGAGATACCTGATAATTTAAATAGTCATCAGGCTTCATTTATTTTGGATTGGGTTAATGGGGTGGAAATGCCGATTATTAAGTAATAATTTTTAGTTGTATAGGTAGGAATTATTAATCAAGGAGAGCTTGAATGAAGAAGATTGTAATAATTGGATCAGGAGGCTCAGGGAAGTCTACCTTTTCAAAAAAATTAGGAGAAAGACTCCATATAAATGTTTACCATCTCGATGCGCTGTTTTGGAAAGCTAATTGGGAAGGAACGCCAAAAGCTGAGCAAATAAACATTCAAAAACAATTAGTCCAACAAGATGAGTGGATAATTGACGGGAATTACGGAGGCACGCTGGATATTCGTTTAAATGCAGCGGATACAATCATATTTTTAGATATACCAAGATTAATATGTATTTACAGATTAATCAAAAGAAGAATTAAATACAATAAAAAAACACGACCTGATATGGGTGTAGGTAATGAAGAAAAACTCGATATCGAATTTTTAAAATGGGTTTGGCAATATCCTGTATCAAAGAGACCGCATATTTTAGAAAAATTAGAGCTTTTATCAATGGAAAAAGAAATAGTTCAGTTAAAATCTTCAAAAGAAGTGGAAACCTATTTAGAAAGTTTATAGTTTTTATCTATTAATCACTTGAGTGTTATGTAAAAAGCGGAGGGAATATATGTTAACTAAGAAAGAATTATCTCAAAGATTTTTGACATTTGCAGAACGCGAGTGTAAAGATTCTAGTAATCTTTACGAATTCTTGGCAATCGAAATTGCAAAAGACGACGTACTTTTAACATTATGTTTGAATGCGGGTAATGGACAACCTGTTCCTAATTTACTTTTTGGTGCAGTACATTACCTACTACTTAAAGGGAGTAACCATAGTTTAAGAGAATTTTATCCAAGTTTAGTAGATAAACCTAAGACTTTTATCAATGCGTTTACAGACTTTAAAGATTTTTGTAGATTACACGAAAATGAGCTTATTCATCTTTTGCAAACAAAACTTGTTCAAACGAATGAGGTGAGAAGATGTTCCTATCTTTATCCAGTCTTTTGTTCAATTTATGAGAAAACAAAAAAGCCATTAGCACTTATAGAAATCGGCTCAAGTGCTGGTTTACAGCTGATTTGGGACATGTACTCCTATTCATATAATACAAATGAAGTTTTTGGGAATAAAGATTCGCGATTAAATATTACTGCCGAGCTAAAAGGGGATTTTAAGCCGGTTTTATATTCAACACCACCACCAGTTTCATCAAGAATTGGGATTGATCTAAATCTAATTGATGTTACGAATGAAGAAGAACAATTGTGGCTAAAATCGCTAATTTGGCCCGAACATAAGGAACGATTATTGATGTTTGAAACTGCGATTAGCTATATAAAAGAATGCCCAGTTCGCTTCATTGAGGGAGATGGTGTTTCTTTACTAAAGGAAATAGTTGAACAAATTTCAAATGAATATACTGTCTGCATTTTTCATACTCACGTAGCAAATCAAATGCCAGAAGAAACAAAGAAATTACTCTTAGAAACTATAAAACTTATTGGCAATAACAGAGATGTTTTTCATATTTATAACAACATTCAAGATAGATACTTACACTTAGACTATTATTTAGTTGGTGTAGAGCATTTGGAAACAATCGCTGAAACTGAAGGTCATGGTAGATGGTTTAGATGGTTGGATCAGAATGATTTTCATGAGAATTAAAGTCGTTGTTAATGGTTAATGTTTAGTTTGTTATTCAACAAACTGGCAGATTAGTAGAATAAGGAGCGTTCTAAATAAATCAATTTTTCTTGATTAATATGTTGTATTTATTCAGTAAATCAACATATAATTAATTAATCAAAAAAAATTGATGAAGGAGATCGGCATATGACAGAGATGATACAACAGTTCCAGAAATTTGAGCAGAAGTTTAAAGCATTAGCTGATCAGAAGCGTCTAGAGATCATGTATAAGCTTTGCCAAAGAGGAAGTACGTGCGTATGCGATTTAACAGAAGCATTCGATATGACCCAATCAAAGCTTTCATATCATTTGAAAATCTTACTGGATGCAGGGCTCATTGTAAAAGAGACGAAAGGTACATGGAGCTATTACGATTTAAACGACACAGAAGTCAACAACTTACTTTCAGAAGAGCTATGCTGTATTTTCCGAAAATCAGGTAACGGTAACGGTAACAGTAACAGTAGTAGTAATTGTTGTTAATTTTTTTTAATCATTAAATCAATTTTTTTTGATTAAATAAGTTAAGGGAGGAATTCTGTATGAAATATGTTCATGTAGGGGTCAACGTTACAAACTTAGAGGCATCAATGGTATTTTATCAAAAGGTATTTGGTGTATCACCTGTGAAAGTAAAAGAAGGCTATGCGAAGTTTCTATTAGAAAATCCAGGACTGAATTTCACACTGAATGTTCGTGATCAAGTTGAGGGGAATCAAGTAAATCATTTTGGTTTCCAGGTCGAAACAGCTGAAGAAATCGTTTATCACAAGGAAAGACTAGAAAAAGAAGGATTCTTTGCACGGGAACAAATGAATACTACATGTTGCTATGCCGTACAAGATAAGTTTTGGATAATGGATCCAGACGGAAACGAATGGGAATTTTTCTTCACGAAAGCAGATAGTGAAGTCCATAGCATCAAAGATGAAAGTTGTTGTGTAACAACAGATTCTTCAACGAATCAGTGCTGTTAAAAAAGTCAATTTTAATAGGGGTATAGGCTTGAGAAAGAAATTAATCGCAGAATTTTTAGGAACATATTTTTTAGTATTTGCTGGAACAGGTGCTATTGTCATTAATGCATTAACTAATAGTTTAACGCATGTAGGGATTGCCTTCACGTTCGGTCTGGTCGTCATGGCATCAATTTATACTTTCGGGCACGTATCTGGTGCCCATTTTAACCCTGCTGTGACGATTGGTTTTTTCATTCATGGTGATTTAACGAAACGAGAAGCAGCTAGTTACATTTTGATTCAATTAATTGGGGCTGTGGCTGCGAGCGCGACGTTATATGGCTTATTCGGTAACATCGCTTCATTAGGTTCCACCTTACCAAGAGGTTCGTGGGAACAATCGTTTATTTTGGAATTTATTCTGACGTTTTTCTTAATGATGGTGATTTTGGGTTCAGCGATCCATGGAAAAGCCGTTAAATCCTTTGCAGGTATTGCAATTGGGGCAACTGTTGGCCTTGAAGCCATGTTTGCAGGACCGATTTGCGGGGCATCGATGAATCCTGCACGATCAATTGGTCCAGCAATCATATCAGGTACAACACACTCTTTATGGATTTATATTGTTGCAACCATTTTAGGAGCAAGTTGTGCAGCATTACTTTATCGAATACTTCACGAGAATTAAAGGAGGATACACTATGGCTAATAAAACAATTTATTTTTTATGCACAGGAAACTCTTGCCGTAGCCAAATGGCTGAAGCGTGGGGGAAAAAATATTTAGGAAGCGAATGGAATGTTCTTTCAGCTGGAATCGAAGCGCATGGTGTGAATCCAAATGCAATTAAAGCAATGGACGAAGTTGGTATGGATATCCGTAACCAAACATCAGATGTAATCGATAATGAGATTTTAAATAGTGCAGATTTAGTAGTAACATTATGTGGTCATGCAAATGATGTTTGCCCTGTGACACCATCTCATGTAAAACGAGTTCACTGGGGATTTGATGATCCTGCAGGTCAAGAATGGACAGTGTTCCAAAAAGTACGCGATCAAATTGGTGAACGTATTAAACAGTTTGCAGAAACAGGTGAATAAATTTAAAAATTGCCTAGCGAAAAAACTAGGCAATTTTTTATTAACTTCAGTTATTTATTTAACAGTAATTGTTCCTTTAAACATCCCCATTCCGCATTCATAATGATAAACGCCAGTTTTCAATGGTTTAATATGGACGTAGTTGTCAGCATTTTTGTTTAAAGATAGGTTCAACTTCAGTTCTTTTGATAAAATGATACTTGCACAAACATCGTCTTTTGGTGTTTTAAAATTAATAATGGCCGGTTTTCCAGCTTTTATTACGAGATTATTTGGCGTATAACCATCAACTTTTACATGAATCGTTTGAATGTCACTGCTTGTTGCTGTGAATTTAATATCTTCTACTTCAGGCTCATCAGTACCATTGGCGAATAGCGTTGTTTTACCAAATACAAACACACCCATGAATACTAATAAAACAACTAAAACGATTGGATTTGCGATTAACGGCTTTTTTACTAGTGATTCTTGTTTCTTTTCGCGTGTTTCTTCACCAATTAAGCGAATCAGGATGACAAATACAAAGACAAATAAGATATCAATAAAGTAGACCATAATATCAATTGATTTTGGCTGCAACATAACACCTAACATCGATCCCATCATTCCACCCATAATTGCTGCTGTTACGCCGTCTAATGAAGCCATGAGTGAAACAGGTCTTCCGTTTAAATAACCAATAATGACCCCAATTGTAATCGCTGCAATTGTAGGGATTGTTAGATCCTTTGACTCTGCAAAGACACCTAAAAGTGTTCCTAAAGCAATGCTCGTCATCATTGAATTGGTCATACTGATCATCATGCCAGTCATGCAGGTGATTTTTTGTTTATTTCGGAAGGTAAAATAGATTACATAACTTGATAAAAGTGCAATTAATGTAAGACTAACTGGTATTAACATATGTATTTGTATTCCCCCAATACCCCAGTACTTTTTGGATTTTTGACAATTAGCACAAACTAAAACAATTATATCGTTAAATAAAACGTAGAACCAATGAACAATTTATGACACTTCTTGTTCAACTACCATGGAAGTACATTAAATACTTCTATTCACTGTGGTGAATCTGAGGATTCATGGTGGGCTAACGCATGCTTTAGTGAAACAACAAATAGAGGATCATCATTATTTGATAATCCTCTATTTTGCTAACTGACAGTTTAGTTCAGCAAGAAAGTTTGTTTAAATTATCAAGCTCCAAAGGTAAAAAAGCATATTCTCCGTCCTTAATAACCTTACATTTACGAACTGGAATAGGATGTTTAAAAATAGGCCCATCTATTACTGTGGTATGGAACTCTCCACCTTCTCCGCACGGGTCAATAGCACGAGCTTCAAGTTCTTTTATGTATTCATGGGTTAACGTTCGACCTAAATCGTCTTCGCGCATTCCTAATGATAAATTAACCGTTACAATGATCGTTTCAAATCCCAGATTTATGAATTCTTCGACTGCTTCACGATGATTTATTTCCCATAATGGCATCCCGAGCTTTAATCCAGCCTGCTTCGTAACCTTTTCATGCCAACAGCCATGAGCAGGCATATCCAAGTCTCCGGTTACTAACACTTCAGCACCTAGATTTTTAGCATTTTCTAAAAGGCGTGTAAATACTTTTTCATAATCTGCCCAACTTGCATCACCGGTATATACGGGCAAACCTATTGATTTAGCTTGGGCACGTATAAGCTCCGGAGGCATCCCATGGGATCTGGAACGTTTCCCTTCTTCTTCCAGCATGACGATGAGTCCAACCGCTTCACCAACATTCATTGCTTTATATAATGCTAGAACACTATCCTTGCCACCGCTAAAAGAAGTTATAAATTTATGCCCGCGAGCACCATTTTTCCAATCAAATACTGCCATACATATTTTCTCCCTTCATTGACTTCTATCAAGAGACCCATTTATAAGCTAATTTGATATTTTATATATGAAATTTTATAGCTATATAGTTTGATTTTATCACGCTTGGACCTCATAAAATTTTAATCGTTAATGATTAATCCCATTAGTGTCGCAAACTGAACAGCTTGATACGATGAAACTTTGCAACCTTTCAAACTGTCTATTGAAACAATTAATGTATTAAAGTTAGAAGAACTAATATCTATGCCCTTAAGTGATGTTTGTTCAAAGTTTGCGCCCTCGAGATTGCATATTTGAAAATCAACTTTTTTAAATTTACAATCATAAAAATCAGTATTTTTTAATGCCGCATCTTGAAATATTACCTTTTCTAACTTTGAATTTCCAAATAATGCCAAATTTAATATAGAATTATCAAACTGTACGTTTCCGAAGCTAGATTCCGTAAAATTCACACCTAATAACTTACAATTTTTGAATATGACTTTGTGAATGGAAGACTTGCTCAAATTACAATTTGATAAATCACAGTCTTCAAAATATACATCAGTAATATCGATTTTGCTAAAATCTGTATTGTTGAATCTACAATTTTTAATTACCATTTTAGATAATCGTGCTCTCTCAACAACTTCATTTTCAAAAACAGAGTCAGAGATACTACACATTTCTAATTCCGGATCTTCTTCATAAAAAATATCGTAAAAGTTTTTCGATAGTAATTCTTTTGGGATATTTGGTGAATCAATTTTCATAATAATTCCTCACTGTCTATATATTTGATCTTTCGTCATCTAATTAATAGATTAATTAACCTTAACTATAAAGAATTTTAGATTAAAAAAAAGACTATTATTTTGTATGAGTTTATGTGCAAAACAACTTTATTTTTAAATTCAGTAGATTTAATCTGGTAATTTTATTAAGTGTATGGTTGGATTACCTTATAATTTAACGATTGCATTATTTAACCAGCAATAGACTGATTCTGGGGATTCTTTTAGTTTCACTATATGAAAGATAGCGTAGACAAGGATTTTAAAAGGAATAGTCGAACTTTAATTGAAAAGGAATTAATGAAAAACAAAAATCTGATTATCTTAAAAAAGGGGACTTTGAAATGAAATACTTATGTTTAGGTTACTTCAATCCAAAAAAAATGGATGCTCGTTCCGAGAAGGAGATTGAAACGATCATGAGTGAATGTCACCCCCACCTCGAGAACCTTTACAATAGTGGACAAGTACTTATCGATGCTGGACTTGACTCGAAAGTGAAATATTTACAGCGCAAGAATGGGAAGGTTGAGGTTTTGGACAGCCCTTTGATCAAAACCACAGAAATGATAGGGAGTGCGTTCATCATAGAAGCACATGACATCGAGGAAGCAACTAAGTTGGCATCCTTACATCCGACCACTCAAGTGGAAGCCGGAGAGCAGTTCGATTGGAGAATTGAGATCCGCCCTATTCATTACTTCGAGAAGAGAGTTTAAAAGAAATTTATAGACATTAAGAATGATTGCATGTGTTAGCTCAAGATCACGAAGGAATGGTTAAACAGTCCTTCATGATCTTTTTTCTTTTCTGAAGGAATCTCTTACATTTGTTTTATATTATACTTTTTCATCAACTTTTTTGTATGTTCAATTCCTTTTTCTATTAAATAAACGGATTTTGAACGCTTGATGCCATGAACGAAATCAATCATAATGAAAAGCCTGTAGATTGTTTAAAATAAATAGGCACAAAGTAAACTAATTAGGGGTGTACAATTTGAAAAGGCATTTAACAGTTATTACCTTTATAGTAATCGTTTCACTTTTATTATTTGGTTGTCTAGATCCTCATACAAAGCAAACGATCGGAACAAAAGAGATGTACGTTCATATAACTGAACATGGACAAAAAAAGACAATAAAAGATGAGAAAGGGGATTCGTTTAACCGCTACTATTATCAAATAAAAGCATACGATGAAAATGGAAAACAAGAAATTGTTACTTTCAGTGCTGCCAAAAATTTAAAGTTAGATTCATTTCTGCGTGTTTATGTAGCTAAAGGTAAGTATAAAGATGGAACTAAACCTATTAGCACATATGAAGAGGTGAAAGAATTAGAAGTGCCAAAGAAAGCTAGAGTAAAAATACATGGTTAAACTGTTCAATAATTTACTGTTATTGAAGTACCAAAGCCTTTTTAGCATATTTTCATAAGGAATATCCGAGAGTTTATATGAATAAACCCCCTTTTTGAACTAAAAGGGGGCGTCTCCTTGTCAGAAATCTATTAAACCACTAACCATTCCAGTCGACAGCTAGCATACCATATACAATATGATCAACATAATGATCGTAAAGCCATTCAGCATTTCTAATTTGGCCCTCATGGATGAAGCGGAGTCTTTCTGGAATTGCTCTACTCTTAGTATTTTCCACAGCTGCTCTAATTTCAACTCGATTTAATTTTAAGTCATTTATTGCATAATTGACAAAAGCACGACATGCATTTGTCATTATTCCGCAGCCTTCAAAACCTTTCCCTAACCAATATCCAATGCTTGTTGATTTGTTATGCCAATCAATTTTATGGAACCCTATTACGCCAGCGATTTCACCATTATGCCATATCCCTGCTTGTATGCCATTATTTTCTGCATATTGCTTCTGTGTTGATTTTATAAAGTTTTCCGTATCCTCTAAAAATTTGTTATTTGCAATTAATGGTAACCATTGTTTTAAATGATCCATGTTCTTCATTGTAATAACATTTTTAAAACGGTATTTTTATCAATCTGATGAGTAAACACACTAATCGCCCCTTTCAAAATAGTTACTAGAAGTATGTAAAACTATTATATATAATTTTATAAATTTCTGATAACTAATATTTTCTATTATTAGTTTAGAAGGTTAATCAGATATTAGAGCGAATAGTAAAAAATAGTATTTTACTGGGAGGTAATAATTATGGCCAATTTCACAATAACAAACGATGCTATTTCACTTAAATTTTATGATGAAACTGATGATCCCAAATTAGCAAGAGGCTCTAATGGGGATAATAGCGGTGTAATTAATCTTTGTAACAGACTAAAAACTTATTTAGACAATAACAGTCATGAATAAAAAAGTAAGAGATTTTAGCTGGGTCGGTAGCCAAGGAAGCTTTGTAGATAAACCTGACGTCATTACTTTAAACAATGTCGTGCTTGGTAGGTATGGTGGTAATTCGAAAGCAGGTCAATATAAGAATGAAGATGGATGTTTAGTTTGGTCAAACGAGAGTGAAGATTGGGAGTTTATTATGTTATTGGATGCTCATAATACAGCGAAAAGTGCTGAAATCGTATTAAAGCAATTCGATAAATATAAATTGGAAATAAAGAGTTTACTATCAACGCTAACTAACTTTTATTCTTATAAAAATCTTGAAGAAAAGGTGTTAAATATCTTTCAAGAGAAAGCATTTATAGAAGAGTGTAGAAATACTCAGGGAGAGACTGCATGCTTAATAATAGTTAGAAAAGATAAATACATTTGGTGGTTTTCAATTGGAGATTGCATTTTATATTTATACCATCCAGAACTTTCTGCACTAGGGCAATATCAATTAAATCAAAGACAATTTTTTGAGTGGGTTGGACAAGTCAATACGTTTGAACAATCAGTGCCATGCTTTAGTAGTGGAATAAAAGAATTAAGAAAAGGGATAAACCATATCTTACTAACAACTGATGGACTAATTGAGTGTCCAAATGACCCTTTTTCGAATCCAAAAGATATATTTAAAGCTTTTTTGGATAAGTCAGATGAGAGAAATGTGCAATCACTGTTATTGAAAATCCAAGAAGAAAATGTAAGAGATAGCACAACAATCATTTCCTGGAAAGTAAATAGTTTGAAAGAAGCAAGTATGCCAAGTAATTTATAAAATACGATTTTTTTTAGCGAGGGTATACAATTATAAAGGGAATGGGGAGGATTTTTGGTGGAAATTATTAAACAATGGAAACAAGATGAAAGTGATTTTATTAGACAAAAAGTAATAGAGCATAATATGAAGTGTCTTCCAGATGAATTAAAAATTCCTAAGGAAAATATTAGTTTTATCGTAAAAAATGAAGAGGAAGAAATAGTTGGGGGAATAACAGTAACTACTTTCTGGCAGCACATGCACATTGATTATTTATGGGTATCAGAGGATTATCGACATGAAGGTTATGGCAGTAAACTGATAAATAAAGTAGAAGAGTTAGCAATTGAAAAGGGCTGTAGACTGATTAATGTAGATACATTTAGTTTTCAGGCTCCAGAATTTTATAAGAAACATGGATTTAAAGTGATTGGTGTAAGTGAAGACCATCCAAAAGGACATAATCATTATTTTTTGGAGAAAAGACTTTAAACTTGGTAAAAGAATAATCTACTAGAGTGTTCCTACTATTTCTAGGAGAGGAAGTAAGGCGTTGAAAAAAATATCGTTTCAAGGTGGAATGGCTAGTGGCAAGACAACTTTGATAAAACGTATTGAAAATAGGTTAAGAGATAAAGACATTATTTTTACATATGAAAATCCTTTTCCTGTTGTAGAGAAACGTAAGAAGTTGAATATAGATATTCACACAGAGGAAGGGTTTCTGGCCAATCAGCGATTATTTATCGAAAATGAAATTGATCGATTTAATCAACTACCAGATTGTAAAGTTATATTTGATAGAGGACCTGAGGATATAGAATTTTACACAATACATTTTCCGATTGCAAATGGAGTTAATTGGCATATTGAATCTGACTTGGAACAAGAACTAATAAAGCTCCGTAAATGTCGTTCAGATTTGATTATCTATTTAGATGCAAGTGAGGAAACACTGAGAAAAAGAATGTTAAACGATAAAAATCGTTCTCGAAACTCGTTTGAGCAAAACATGAAATTGTATCAATTTGAAAGAGAATGGTTTAGTCAATTTAATACGACATTTGTAAATGTTGATAAAAGAACTCCAGTTGAAATGGAAGATTGGATGATTAAATTTTTTAAAGAACATAATTTTTTATAGTTTCACATTACTAAATGTTAATAAAATTCCTTGACCAAAAATAAACTATTTAATAAACTTACTTAAGGAATATTTAGACTAGTTAAAAAACAAATGAAGGAGGGAAAGTAAAATGAAAAATGTCAGATTTTCTTTTGAAAGTGGTTGGTATTTTCATTTATCTTTCTCTCTATCGTATTTTTTTTAGAACTAATGACTATCAGTCTTTAGTTCTTTTTTTATGAATTTAATTACGAATGAGAGGGGAAAATTTAGTGACAAAATATAAACGTGTACTAATTAAACTTAGTGGTGGAGCTTTAGCGGATCAAGATGGAAATAGTTTTGGTTCAGATCGATTAGAACATATTTCTAATGAAATTTTATCCTTAGTAAATTTGGGTGTAGAAGTATCTTTGGTTGTAGGTGGAGGAAACATATTTAGAGGGAGTTTAGCTGAAAGTTGGGGAATTGATAGAGTAGAAGCTGATAATATTGGAACGTTAGGTACTATTATTAATAGTTTAATGTTAAGGGGAGTATTAAAAAGTAAGATAGATAAAGAGGTACGGGTGATGACTTCTATTCCAGTAAATGCTGTTGCTGAACCTTATATAAGATTACGAGCTGTTCAACATCTAAATAAAGGATACATTGTGATTTTTGGTGGGGGAAATGGTCAGCCTTTTGTTACGACAGATTATCCTAGTGTTCAACGAGCAATCGAAACAAATAGCGATGCAATATTAGTGGCAAAGCAGGGAGTGGACGGAGTTTTTACAAGTGATCCAAAACAAAATATTGATGCGAAAATGTATAGTAATCTAAATTACAATGACGTAGTTAAAAATAATATTAAGGTGATGGATCAATCTGCGCTATTACTTGCTAGAGATTATAAAATGCCAGTTCACATTTTTAATTTTGATGAATCTGGAGTAATGGAAAGAATCTGTTTAGGAGAGCACATTGGGACAATTATAAATCAGGGTTTAACCATTCTTAGTAAATAATGTAACCTGACTATTTTAGATAAATTGTAAAACAAACTGTAAATAAAAAAGATGATTGTATCAGATATACGAGATCCTGTAGGAATAGCAGGACAGAACTAAAAAACGAGCAACCTGGAGAGGAATTCTACATTTCTCCATGTTTACTGGCAACAAAGTTTACGAAAACAGCCATTTTAAATAACGAATTAAAAATTAAATGTAGGTTATAAATTATCAAAATAAATCATTGATTTTATAAGTAAGATATATATTAAGAATAAAAGAGTTGGTTTCAGTTTGATTTAAAGAATATACAATCGAATGTTGTTTTTCTTTGAAAGGGGCTGAAGTATGAAAAGAAATAAAAATATGGCTCTAATCACATTATTAATTTGCTTTTTACTTATTTTTCTAATTGTCACTGCCATTCGTCACATTACAATCTACATGGTGTTTAGTTCTGGAATTATGCCATTTATTATTATAGGAATAGTAAGTTTAGCCATTGTATTTCTATATTTAAGGGGTTTAAATCAAAGAAGATAATACGAACAAGACTAATCCACCAACAATTTGGTGGTTTTTTTAGAGGGGTTTTGTGGATTTTAAAGAATTATTAAATGAATTATATTTTATTAAAAACAGATTTAATAGGAAATTGAAATGACTATATAAAAGAGTTAATCTCTATTTACAATTGGAGTGGGTAAGATGGTTGAACTGTCAGCAATTAGTAATAAATTAGATAAAGAGTTTAATATAAAATCATATGGAAGTGATTCGTCGTTTAGTCGTTTTGTTCCAAATGCATTTAATTCAATTGAATTTGATTGGAAACATAATTTCGAAAAAGAGTTTACGACATTTTTTAATGGACTAATGATTAAGGGGTCGCCTTTTGTACATAAAGTTTTTTTAGCGGTATTCCCAACAGACGAGATTTTAGAACGATTTATTAGCGAGGGCAATGAAGGAGATCTATTGTTCATGCATCATCCAATCGTGATGGAGTGTGGAGACCCAAATGGAAACTGGGGCAGGGGATTTATCCCAATTAAAGAGAGGTATATCCGTCGAATAAAGGAAAAGAAATTATCAGTTTATACATGTCATATCCCTATGGATTTGCATATGAAATTAGGACCTCATATCGCTATGGCAAATGAATTAAACGCCGAAATAGAAGATAAAATTGAAGAATATATATTAATTTGTCGTGTGAACAAAACGGATACGAATCGTTTTGTTTCTCAAGTCAAAGAAATATTTGATATTCCATATGTCGATTTTGAAGGTCAGAAAAGAAATGATATCGAAAAAATTGCAATAGTTGCAGGCTGCGGTGATAAAGTTGAATGGATGAAGCAAGCTCAAAAACAAGGTGCACAAGCTTATTTAACAGGTGAAATCCATTGTCATATAAATAACGAATATGGGAAACAAAGATATGCCGAAATGAAGGAGTTTGTGAAAGAAACATCCATGTCTCTCATAGGAGTTTCCCACGCGGCTTCTGAATTTATCACTCATAAAACGTTAATGAATGATTGGTTTAAACATCATTTTAATCTAAAGACAGTGATCATTCCTCAGGAAAAATGGTGGGTTTAAAGATAAAGTAATTGGTGGACAAAAAGTGAATTAGTATATATGATTAGATAGAAAATTTTAAAAATTAAATATAATAAAAATAGAGGTGCGAGTTTGTAAGAAAGCTTGCTTAAAAGGGAAGCCGGTTCAATTCCGGCGCGGTCCCGCCACTGTATTTGCTGAGTAAATCTTTAAATGCCACTGTCTTAATAGATGGGAAGGTTAAGAGGAACGATGACGCATAAGCCAGGATATCTGCCTTTATTGTATGCCACGATCTCTACGGACGATAGGGAGCGGGTTATTCGTGTTGTCTTTTCGGTATTTATGACTTCTAATAGCCTTTGACCTATCTTCCAGGTCGAAGGCTATTATTTTTTTAGGAGGAGTAACATGAAA
The DNA here is from genome assembly GCF_002156875.1 of Bacillus sp. EAC. GTDB lineage: Bacteria > Bacillota > Bacilli > Bacillales > Bacillaceae_G > Gottfriedia. Next base: position 189,221 of record NZ_NCSY01000004.1, read on the forward strand.
AGTTTATTTACACGGTTTTTATCACTTATTCTAATTTTCACCTTGTTAGTACCGACTAGTAGTAACCATGTATTTGGTGAAGTAAATCAAGTATCTACAAACACAAATGTAATCAATCAAGGGGACATCGAAGCAGCAATTGGAAAATCATTTGCCAAAATGATGAGTTCAGGAACAATTTCTGGTGATTGGGTAGCATTGGCTGCAGCAAGATCAGGTATTACCGTTTCAACAGATATAAAAACTCAACGTTTAGCAACCATTGAAAACTATGTAAAAGGTAATCTGAGTGTTACGGACATTGCTAGAACAATCATTGGTATAGTATCACTTGGCGGAGATCCTACAAATATTGGCAACATTAACCTAGTTGAAAAGTTGTATCAAAGCGATTCTGTAGCGATGAACGCGAAAATATTTTCATTAATTGCTTTAGATACAAATAATTATGAAATTCCATTAAATGCGAAGACACAACGGGATGCACTAATTACTGGAATACTTAGCTTACAACATATTGATGGTGGATGGTCTCTTTCTTCAAATCTTAATAGTGCCAGTGACCCGGATATTACAGGGATGGCAATGACAGCACTTTCTAAGTACAATAGTCAGCCACTAGTAAAAACAGCTATCGATAAGGCTGCTGATTTTTTCAGTGTAAAACAGTTGCCAACCGGAGGATTCGCTTCCTATGGAACAGAGAATTCAAACAGTGCCTCTCAAGTATTGATGGGGTTAACTTCAAACAATATTGACCCAACTAGTGCCTCATATACAAAAAACGGAAATAATGTCGTCACAACTTTACTTAGCTATCAGTTACCAGATGGCGGATTTAAATGGATGACTTCAGATACAAAAAATAATTCGTTAGCCTTAGAGCAAGCTCTTTATGCACTGGATCAGTACATATTTTACTTAAATGGAAAAGGTTCAATATATGACTTTGTCAACAGCCCAGTAATTGACCCAACACCTATTGTTGATAAAACAAATTTGCAATTAATAATTACTGAAATAGAGGCATTAACCCAAGGGAATTATACGGATTCAAGCTGGCAAACATTACAGATAAGTTTAAACAATGCAAAATTAGTATTAGCTAATACGAAAGCCACACAAAATGAAGTAGATTCAGTTTTATCAATTTTAACTACATCAAAACAAGCGTTACAAACAAAACCAGTTGCACCACAGACGATTTCTGTCTCTTTAACTGTAAATGGACTAAGCACAGCTGCAAAGAAGGACGTAAGTATACCAAATACAAATGCAACGATCGAAGCAGGGAAAACAGTTTCGGATGTATTTGAAAAAGTACTTACTGAGAAAGGTATTCCATTTACAAATAATGGTGGTAACTATATTTCTACTATTAATGGATTGTCCGAATTTGATGGCGGACCAAATAGCGGATGGTTATATTCCGTTAATGGAATCGATCCTAATATAGGCGTTGGGCAGTACGTATTAAATAATGGAGACAATATTGTTATTCGATATACTGACGACTATACGAAAGAACCTTCTCAAGGTGGGGGGAACGGCGGTGGTAGTGGATCTGGAGGAAGTCCTTCACCTATCTCGCCACAAATTGATCAAGAAATTAATAATATTGGATTACCGTACGATAATAAACAACCAATTGATAAAGTTGGGAAAACAACTGCTGTACAAAATAGTTCAGCAAAAATGAGCGTTCAACAATCGAATGAACTAAAGAAAAAGCTACAAGAAAATATTATTTCATTAAGTAAATCAATCTCTAATTCTTCTGATACTACAGTTAAAGATAACGCAGAAGAGGTAAGTATAATAGTTCCTGCAAACTCAATTTCAAAGGATACAATAATAAATATTCAGGAATTGCAATTAAAGAGTTCAGAACAACTTTCAAGCGTATATGAATTTACACCTAACGGAACGATCTTTAATAAACCAGTCTATATTTCTATTAAAGTTCCAATTGGGGAAATAGACCTTAACAATATAGTAATCGCATGGCTTGATGAGAAAAGTAATAAGTGGATTCCTATTCCTGCATTATTAAATGCAAGTACAGGGGTGATTACTGGTAAAGTAAATCATTTTACGAAATATGCTGTCATTGATCGAAGTAAATTAAACGATCTGGACTCGCAAATAGTGTCAGTAACCAATGAAGTGAAAGAAGCTGTTAATCAAATTGTTAATAGTGGAACATTATCTGACTGGGAAGCATTTGGCTTAGCTCGTTCAGGGTATATATTACCAAACTCCTACTTATTACAAGTGGAGAAAAGTTTGAAGGATGAAAATGGAGAGTTCCGAAAAGTAACAGACTATGAAAGAATTGCTATCGCTATTAAAGCAGCAGGTGGTAATCCGATGAACATTGGAGGCTATAATTTAATTGAAAAAATTTACAATAATGAGAGAATGATAATCCAGGGAATAAATGGCCCGACTTTTGCTTTACTTGCATTAGATAGTGGCAATTATCAAATACCTGCAAATGCAAAATGGACAAGAGAAACACTAGTTGACTGGTTATTACAGCAACAAAATGTTGATGGAGGTTTCCCTTTATCAAAAGGTGATAAGAGTAGTGTTGATATAACAGCGATGGTTCTTACGTCACTTTCTTCTTATAAGGATCAAGTAAAAGTAAAAAATGCTGTAGATCAGGCACTTGAATGGCTATCTAAAGAGCAACTCCAAAACGGTGGATATATGCAATATGGGGAAGAAAGCAGCGAAAGTGTTTCACAAGTCATTATTGCTCTTTCATCACTTGGTATTAAATCAAATTCAATCGCATTTAAAAAAGTTAATGGTGACTTACTAACAAATTTGTTTAGCTTTAAAAATAAGGATGGCGGTTTTTCACATACACATGGACAGTCAACAAATGAAATGGCGACTGAACAAGCATTAATGGCACTAGTTTCTATTGATCGTAATAATAATGGAAAAGAAAAAATCTACCAACTTGTTTCAAATTCGAAATTTATAATTGCAGAAGTCTCAAATAATTCAAACAGTGTATCAGGACAAACATATCCAGATGCGAATATCACTATAAAAAATAAATCAGGAAAAGTATTAGCTACAACTAAAGGAAATAGTAAAGGGGTATTTAATACGAAGATACCTGTACAATCTGCTGGAAATATACTGTACTTCACAATAGAAAGCTCATTAGTAGGGAATGAAGTATACACTTATAAAGTTTTAGATCGTGTTTCACCAGTAACACCCAATGTTAGTCAAGTTGATAATAATGATCGCATAATCAAAGGAACTGCTGAAAAGTATTCAACTATTTATGCATATGTTGGTTCAAAGGAAATAGGGTTCTCTAAAGCAAATTCATTAGGTCATTACACTATTTCAGTCAGTGCCCAAAAAGCGAGAGTAACAATAAAATTATACGCTACAGATGCTAGTGGAAATAAAAGTCAAACAAGAATTGTAAATGTTTTGGATAAAACGCCACCTGTTATACCAACTGTTAGCTCAGCTACAAGTAAATCGACATTAGTGACAGGTAAAGGTGAAGTCTATTCAACTATTTATATTTTTAATGGAAATAAATTAATCGCAAAAACATCTGTTACAAGTAAGAAAACATTCAAAGTTATCATCCCAAAACAAAAGAAAGGGTCCACTTTGAAGATTTACGCACAGGATCGTTCCAAAAATAAAACGAAAGTAATTTCCTACAAAATTAAATAGCCATTTCTTGTAACAAAATGAAACGTTTACGCTGGAGTGAGGAGTTTAATTAACTCTTCACTCCTTATAATTTTGAAACAAGGAGTGTATAACTGATGCTAAAGCTGATTAGAAACAGTTTACTACTATTATTAACAGTTGTAATGGTAACAGCAGTCACTGGATGTAATGCTACGTCGAAAAAGGAAACTCTATCGACACAAGAAGCGAATGAGAAACAAGCTGTTGCCTCGACACATGTACAGGATAAAGAAAATGAAGTAATTGAACAAAAAAAGAAAGAAGCTACGAAAGAGACAAACTCAAAAATAGAATCTGAGCAAAAAGCTTCTACCGAAAATAACGTAAATGAAAAGAAACAAAAACAAACTAAGCAGGTAAATCAAGCTTCAAACGAAAAAAAGAATACAAATAGTACATCAAGTACGAATAAGCAGCAAAAACAAATTATATCTAAAAAACCAGTTGAAAAAGAGGAAGAGAAAAATATTATTATCTTCTCAATTATTGGAGATAAAGAGGTAGGAACAATTTTTTCTAAATCACAAGTCGAATATAAAGAAGGAGATTCAGTGTTAGATGTTTTGAAGCGTGTGACGCGTGGTCATAAAATACAAATGGAATATACCGGCTTTAAAGCTACAGCTTACGTGCAAGGAATTGATAATTTATATGAATTTGATCGCGGTGGAAAGAGTGGGTGGATGTATCGGGTAAACGCAGTATTTCCGAATGTAAGTGCAGGAGCTTATCATTTGAAAAAAGGTGATAAAGTGGAGTGGCTCTATACATTGGATCTTGGTAAAGACTTAGGAGCAACTTATAAATGAAAAGTGGGTTTATATCTTTACATCCGTTAGTATGTTTTTTTTACTATGTTGGTGTATTCCTATTTGCAATGATTTTTTTTCATCCACTTTTTCTCTTAACAGCTATTTTATTTATGATAGGTTTAAATTTTACGCATGACGGTGGTATAAAGTTAAGAGGGTTACTACCTTATTACTTAGTAATGGGTGGATCTATAGCGATATGTAATCCATTATTTTCTCATAGAGGACGAGTCATTTTAACGTATTTCATGGATCAGCCAATAACATTAGAAGCAGTATTTTACGGAGTTACATTGATGCTTTCGTTACTTTTAATACTTTTGACGTTTTTATCTTTTCAGCAAATTATTACTACTGATAAATTTATGTATTTATTTTCTGGAATTGCTCCAAAAACAGCTCTTATTGCGTTCATGTCGATCCGATTTGTTCCTTTATTTAGAAGAAGGTTACATCAAATTACTTTAGTCCAACAAACAAAAGGAATATCAATAAGGCACGGAAGTCTCACAAAAAGAATGAGAGATGGAATGTTACTTTTGCGAGTGTTATTAACTTGGTCACTGGAAGAAGCATTACAAACCTCTGATTCTATGAAAGCTCGTGGCTATGGAACTACTCGTAGATCAGTTTATGTTGTTTATCGTATGGAACGTAGAGATTGGACCCTTTTAATTATTCTATGCCTTCTAGGTCTTTCTTGTATTTTAGGACGGATTAGTGGTTATGGAACACTTGAAATTTATCCAATGTTGGAGACCATTCGTTATTCTACTATTGAATGGATTCTATATTTTATATTTTGTTTGTATTTATTCCTTCCCATGTTTATAGAAATAAATGAAAGGTTGAAGTGGAAATGATTAAAGTAGAAGGACTTTCATTTTGGTACCCAGATGAGCATCATGCTTCATTATCAGATATTTCGTTCACAATTAACGAAGGAGAGTTCGTCGTGTTATGTGGAGCTTCAGGTTGTGGAAAAACAACACTGCTCAAGCATCTGAAGCAAGAAATTAAGCCAATTGGAAAAACAATTGGAAATATATTCGTATTTGGTGAGGGAATTGAAACAATATCAAATAAGCGGGCTGCGGAGCAAATTGGTATGGTCTTTCAAAATCCAGAAAACCAAATTGTGATGGATACGGTATGGCATGAACTTGTTTTCTCTATGGAAAATATGGGATATTCTCTAACTGTTATGCGTAAGAGACTTGCAGAAATGGCCAATTATTTTGGATTAGAGTCATTACTTTATAAATCAGTTCATGAATTATCAGGTGGTCAAAAACAACTTTTAAATTTAGCATCTGTCTTACTATTACAGCCAAAGTTGTTATTACTAGACGAGCCAACGTCTCAGTTAGACCCAATTGCTGCAAAGGAGTTTCTTCAAATACTACGCCAAATCAATCAAGACTTTTCAACAACGGTTATCTTAAGTGAACATAGGTTAGAGGATGTCATTCCAATGGCTGATCGAGTGTTTATGCTAGAAAAAGGCAAAATTAAATACGTTGGGTCTCCTCAATATTTCTGTAATGAAATTGGAAATGGATTAAATAAGTCAGATCTTTCTTATCTACCTGCTGTCACTAGACTTTATTTAAACGGAGAGTGTGTGAAACCTAAAGAGGGAGAGATAAAATTACCACTTACTGTGCGCGAAGGTAAGAGTTGGTTTACGAAATCTTTTGAATTAAATGATGAAGAATATCAGAATCATAAAGTAGTAGATTCAAAGTCTAATTTAGATAGTGAAATGATTTTGGAGTGCAAAGAAGTTACTTTTTCGTATGGAAAGAATGAAGAGGATGTATTGAAAAAACTCACACTATCAATTTATAAAAATGAATTTCTTGCGATAGTAGGTGGTAATGGGGCAGGTAAAACAACGTTACTACAAGTGTTAGCTGGATTATTATCACCACAACGAGGAAAAGTAAAAACTTCAAAATCGAAGAAAATTGGTTACTTGGCACAAAATCCGTTAATATATTTTAGCTATGATACGGTTGAAGAGGAAATTTTACTTATGGCTAATCAAGCTGGATTAATAGAGCCAGAAAAAGAGATTAAAAATCTACTTATCTTACTAGAAATTGAAGATATTATAAAAATGCATCCCCATGATCTAAGTGGGGGGCAACAACAGAAGGTTGCATTAGCAATGGTACTTATTTCTAGGCCAGATATTTTGTTAATCGATGAACCTACAAAAGGGCTTGATCCTATTGCGAAACTACGTCTAGCTGAACTGCTTCAGGATATTCGTAACACAGGTACTACAATCGTGATGGTAACTCATGATGTCGAGTTTGCTGCACGACATACATCAAGATGTGCTTTGTTATTTGATGGGTATATTACAACTAACGATGTTCCATCTAACTTTTTCAGCGAGAATTATTTTTATACGACATCGATTAACAGGCTAGTACGAGATAGACTACCAAATGCCTTAACTGAAGAGGATGTGATAAGGAAATGGGTCGTGCGCGATTATTCCTTCTAGTTATTGTCATTTTGTTAGTAGGAGTCCTAGCATTTTCAACTGCTATTTTAGATGACCATTATATATTATTAAGCTTAACATTCCTTGTAATTGCTATGGTTCCATTTTTCCTACGATTAGAAATAAGAAATATAGAGACACGGGAGTTAGTTTTAATTGCTGTTCTTGCCGCAGTTGCTGCAATTGGAAGAGTTCCTTTTGCACCACTGCCTAGTGTCCAGCCTACTTCATTTGTTATTATTGTTTCAGCTGTTGTTTTTGGTTCAGAAACTGGTTTTTTAATTGGTGCAATTGCAGCGCTTGTATCAAATATATTTTTGGGCCAAGGACCTTGGACTCCATGGCAAATGTTTTGTTGGGGAATGATTGGTGCAACGGCAGGATGGTTAAGAAACACATGGTGGATGAAAAAAAGACTTGGGCTTTTAAGTTTTGGATTTATATGGGGATTTTTATTTGGCTGGATTATGAATATTTGGTTTCTAATTAGTTTGCCAGATGCGTTAAGCTGGTCTTTAATTGCATTAGCCTATATAAAAAGTTTTTATTTTGATTTAGCACATGCAGTATGTAATGTATTTTTTCTCGCAGTATTTGGTGGTTCTTGGATAAAGATCTTAAAACGGTTTGGAAAAAAATACGGTTTATTAGGTAGACAATCAATGAAGAATTAATTGCTAATAAAGTAGTAAGCGGAAGGGATTTAGTATGAGGTCATTATTTCCTCGTAGAAATGGAGACTTTCTAAATCTTTTTAAATTTGAAGGAAAATACACCAAATGAAAAGTTGGTGTATTTTTTTGTGTTATAAAAAGTTAAATAAACAATTGACATTGATAATCATTATCATATAAAATTACTAATGAAAATGATTATCAGTATCAATTATTGGATTTCGATTATTACTTCTGTTTTGTTAATGAGAATAAATTAGCGAAAAGAAAAAGGAGGGACACCGATGGATAAACATTTTATTATACTTGAGGCGTTTCATCAGCAGGTAACTTGTTGTTGTCCAGGACAAAAACATCAACATCTGATTGAATTCTTTGAAGGTGATATTTGGACAATGACAAATGAGCGGAAATATGTAGATTGCTTAGGGTGGCATTATTTAATTGATAATAATAATGACTTTGAGTTTTATGTACATGTTGAGGATATTGAAGAACTATATGAAAATGGAAAACTTAGTTCTACATGGGATATCGAACTAAAAATAAACCATTTAAATTTTAAGATAAACGAGGCACTAGAAGAGAATAATCGAGAGTCATTTCTTTCTATTGCAAATGAATTAAGAATGTAAAAAATAAAATGAATGATGTCAACGGACACACAATCTAAATAAATAGAACCTTTAAGGAGAGAGAACAAATGGCAAAAATATTAATCGCATTTGCAAGTATGTCGGGAAATACAGAAGATATCGCTGAACTGATTAAAACAACAATTGAATCCCCAAGTCATGAAATCGAAATGAAGGAAATTGAAAACATTAGTTCTCAAAAACTATTAGACTATGATGGCATTATTTTAGGTGCATATACATGGGGAGATGGAGAACTACCTTACGAAGTGGAAGATTTCTATGATGACATCGAAGGCTTAGATTTAGCTGGTAAGAAAGTTGCTGTATTTGGTTCAGGTGATCATGCGTATCCTAAATTTTGCGCTGCGGTTGATATATTAGAAGAAAGATTAATAGCTTGTGGAGCGAACCTAGTCGAGGAAGGACTTAAGGTTGAATTGGCTCCTGAAACAGAAGAAGACATTGAACGATGTGTTACTTTTGCATTCAACTTTTCAAATAAACTTGAGGAAACTCTATGAATAACATGTTCAGTTCTACTGCTGTCTCAAGAACTGAAAGCGGTAGTGTCGTATTAGCTACCTCAAATAACGGACTTTTAATTGAAAAGGACGGACATTGGATTCATTCATTATCTCAATTAAACTATCATATCCGAGATCTTAAATGTGTCGGTAAAATGATTTATGGTGTTGGTGAAAATGGGGTATTTATTAAAAGTGAGAATGAGGGGAAAGATTGGTCAATAAAGCATTTCCCTACGAAAGCAAGTGTTTGGAGTTTATGTTGTAATTCAAAAGGTCTTGTAATAGCTCATGGTGAGAAAGTGATTTACATATCGACTAACTTTGGAGAAACCTGGAAAGTAATTTCTCCATTTACAGTTAATAATTCTCCTTCAATTCGTTCTTTATGTTTATTTGAAGATAAGTTATTTATCGGTACAAAGATTCATCCTGAAAATGGAGGAATCTGGATGCTCGATCTAAATACGTTTGAGTCAGTAAGAGTTAAAGTTGAGACTGAAAAAATGATATCGTCAATGTTAGTGCATGATGAACTACTTGTAGCTGTCAGTGGCTCGTGTCGTGGGAAGAATGGAGTCTTGGAATTCATTCCATTACCCTCCATTAGAAATAAAAGCGAACATAAGTGGAACGCATGCTATAGCGCCGATGGGCAAGGAAGTTACTTAGATATTTGCGCTCATAATGGAATCTTGTTTACATCGTCTACTCAAAATGAATCTGGATATAGTACCGTCTCGCGTGTGTATCTTGAAAAACAGCTTTTAGTACCTTGTGATTATGTTAAAGGACATGGCTGGAGAATCTGTAATGAGAATGAAAATTACATTGTAGCCGGTCAGCATGAAACAAGAGTATATTTAAGTAACGCACAAAGAGTTTGTTAATTAGTTAAAAAAATAAGAAAAAGGAAGTGAAACTCAAAGTATATGAGATCATTTCCTTTTTAATTCTGCTTGTCTAAAAACAAGTCCTTTTTAATCCCAGGAAAATTATTTAACTAATGCACCGCGCAATTGAGTTACTCCAAACTCCAAATAACATTTTAAGCAGCTTAGCATAAATACCCAGCCTTCTTTATTATCGATTATATGATGTACGTAATTAGAATCATTTTCATTAAAACCTTCTTCAACCACTTCAATTATAGTAGTTGAATGATCTAATTCATTTAGCGTGATTGTAACGATATGAGCATCCTCAGAATCTCCCCAAGAGAACACTATTTTCTCGTTTTCTTGGATTTCGATTATTTTAATAGCGCCTTCAGCGTTGTATAAATCATACTTTAAAGTGATAACTTTTCCTTCAACCCATCTTTCAGAGCTAGATGAAAACCAAAAGTTTCGTATTTTAGAAGGATCAACAAATGCTTCAAATATCTCTTTTGCTGGCTTAAGTATTTTAAATTTCGTCTGGTTATTCATTGATAAAACAACTCGCTTCCTATGTAGTGAATAAATTCAATATTGTCCGAATAAGTTTATTTTATACTTTTTATTACTGAATGTGTATTATGTATCGGAATTTTCAGGTAATTATTTAGACTAAATAAAGAAGCCTGTTTTCGTAAAGGTATTGTTTGATTTCCGATCCAGGATGCTCGCTTTCCGCGGGGCGGGCGATGAGCCTCCTCGTCGCTGTGCTCCTGCGGGGTCTCATCTGTCTCGCTACTCCCGCAGGAGTCTCGCACCTTTCCGCTCCAATCAAAATGTTTATTAACCTTCTTCTTTATGTAAACCAGTAAAAACACAACAATCTTTTAGAAAAAGCAATAAAAAAAGATGTTGGTTCAACTATACCAACATCTTACATGTTTTAGTAACGATCGGAAGAATGTCCCATCTCTTTTGATTTATCAACAGCAACATCAGCTGTTTCATTACTGGTATGTTCAGTTCTTTCTCTTTTTGCAACCTCTAAGCCTTCTCGTACTCTTTTACCATAATCAGAGTCTGCTTCTGTAAAGTAGCCTATCATTGTTTCTTGAATATGCGGTTTACAGATTTTTAAAGCGTCAACTAAGTTTGAAACTAGTTCATTTTTTTCGATTTCATCAAAAGCTCTATAAGTATTTCCAACTTGAGAAAAGTCATTTGGACGATCAATCTTTTGACGTACAAGTTTTGCATTATAATTTGGTTCGTGTTCTTTTCCATTGTTTGGTGCTTCTTTTAATCCACCTAAAGAGGACGGCTCATAATTAACATGCGGATTTTGTCCAGGAGCCATATCAACTTTATATTCCATTTGTCCATCTCGTTGGTTAGTTGCTACATGAGTTTTAGGTGAATTTACTGGAAGTTGTAAATAATTGGTCCCTACTCGGTAACGTTGTGTATCAGAATAAGAGAAAGTTCGTCCTTGAAGTAACTTGTCATCAGAAAAATCAAGACCATCAACAAGTACTCCAGTTCCAAAAGCTACTTGTTCGACTTCGGCAAAATAATTTTCTGGATTTTTATTTAAAACCATTTTTCCTACTTTTAAAAATGGAAACTTTTCCGGATCCCAAAGTTTTGTTGGGTCAAGTGGATCAAAGTCGAGCTCGGGATGCTCTTCATCGCTCATAATTTGAACGCAGAGTTCCCATTCTGGATACTTTCCTTGTTCAATTGCTTCGTATAAATCTTGTGTAGCATGATTATGATTAGTCGATTGAATTTCATTTGCTTCATGCTGTAATAGATTTTTTATTCCTTGATTCAGAGGCTCCCAATGGTATTTAACGAGTACTGCTTCACCATCTTTATTGACCCATTTATAAGTATTTACACCAGAACCTTGCATTTGTCTGTAATTTGCTGGGATGCCCCAAGGCGAAAATAAAAAAGTTACCATGTGAGTGGATTCTGGTGTTAAGTGTAGAAAGTCAAACATTCTCTCAGGGTCAGGTAGATTTGTAACAGGATCGGGTTTAAATGAGTGCACCATATCCGGAAACTTCAACGGATCACGAATAAAGAAGATTTTTAAATTGTTTCCAACTAAATCCCAATTTCCGTCTTCAGTGTAAAATTTAACTGCAAAACCACGGGGGTCACGTAAAGTTTCAGGTGAATGCCCACCGCCTACTACAGTGGAGAATCGAACGAAAACGGGTGTGCTTTTTCCTGCTTCTTGAAATAACTTCGCTCGAGTATACTTGGAAATTTGTTCTTCTCCGACCTTCCCATAGGCCTCAAAATACCCATGTGCCCCAGCTCCACGAGCATGTACAACTCTTTCGGGAATACGCTCACGATCAAAATGAGAAATTTTTTCTAAGAAATCATAGTTTTCTAAAGTTGTAGGTCCTCTATTTCCGACAGTTCGTACATTTTGATTGTCAGTAACAGGATGCCCTTGACGGTTGGTTAATATTTCTTCATTGCTTGGCTGATTATCCATTATGTACCCCCAATAAAACAAATTCAAAAGTTAGATTGTCCATCCAATTCAATCTTTATACAAATTTTCCCAATAGGAAACTTGCATATTAACTGATAAATAGCTGAGTTTTTATCATAAGAAGATAGGTACATTAATATAACTATTAAATATTTAGCTTTTTGGGAGGTATTTCAAATGATCATTAGGGAAGCGAATAGTAATGATATTGACGGAATTGCAAAAGTTCATGTGGATAGTTGGCGAACGACATATAAAAACATAGTTGCTGATGATTTTTTAAATAATCTTTCATATGAAAATAGGAGAAAGCTATGGTCTAATCAATTCTCTAATTCTAAAAATTATATTTTTGTAGCAGTTAATGAGCAAGAAGAAATAGTTGGGTTTATTTGTGGCCAAAAAGAGCAATCGGGAAAATATCCAGGTTACGAAGGGGACGTAACTTCGATCTATCTAGATGAAAAATATCAAGCAAATGGTTTAGGCAGAAAGTTGTTAAAAGAATTGTTCATTAAATTCGACTCTGTAAATATTAACTCTGTTATTGTTTGGGTCTTAGAAAATAATCAATCTCGTGTATTCTATGAAAAAATGGGTGCAAAGTTAGTTGTAAACAATGAAAGCATTAAAATAGGCAAGGAGTATTTAAAGTTAATTGGTTATGGGTGGGAGAATATAAAAAATATCTTAAAAATGGAGGCAGTAGACATATAGAAAAAGATTAAGCAGACATAAAAAGTGTCTGTTTTTTGTTGTATAAGTCCAATTTAAAAAGCTCTTTGATTCTATATAGGTTTGTTAAATCAAACTGTTGATCTAGAAGGGGATTTGAGCGGAGGTGCGAGACTCGGGTGGGACCCCGCAGGTGCATTTACGCTGACCGCACCACGGAAAGCGAGACTGCTGGAGTGAAAATCTACAATATTTCATATTCAATAGCAAAAAAGATTACGAAAACTGTTTTGAAAAATTAATACGAAAGTTTACAACTTTGAAACATTTAATGAGCTATTTCGAAACATTATTACCTTATTATTGAGCTATCAAAAGAAAGGAGCTAAATGAAATGAAAAATAAATTTTTAAAAATATTATTATCTACAGTCGCTTTATCAGGGACTTTAATGTTTTCGAATGGGGCAGTGAATCCCCAAAAAGTTCAAGCTGCAGTCATCAATGCACCATTAACTGTTTATGAAGTAACAGCGAACTCTTTAAATGTACGTTCTGCCCCAAACACAAATTCAAAAGTTGTAGATAGATTAAGAAAGAAAGATCAGATTGAAATAATTAAATTTTATAATGCAAACTGGGGAGTTATTAAAACAACTACTACAAAAAGTGGAATCGCCTATGTAAATACAAATTATTTAACAAAACTGCCCTCCACAATTACAACAAAAGCAAATTTGAATTTACGTAGTGGTGCCAGTACAAAATACAAAGTACTAACAGTTATTCCAAAAGGAGCTAAAGTAAGTTTTCTAGGTTATCATAAAGGTAGCACTCAAATGGACTTTAAATGGGCGATAATTTCTTACAAAGGTATAAAGGGTTACGCTAGTACTACTTATTTAAATATGAAGTAAAAGAAGAAGAAAGTGAGATTGTTCTCACTTTCTTTTTGGTGTCTAAATTTGTTCAGGAAGTTTTTGATAAGTAAGCTTTTTAATAATTTCTTCATGATCGGGATATGTGGATAAGAGTTCGTCCTGTGTAAATAATTCAAAGTCTTCAAATTCAAAACCTGGTGAAACCATGCATCCTACTAATGAAAATGTGTCTTTTTCCATAACAGATGAACCAAAAATTGAATTTTTTGGAACTAAAAACTGAGGGACTTCTCCATTTTCTAAATCTAATCCTAGCTTCACTTCATTATAGAACCCTTCTTCATCAATTACATGAATCGTTAATGAGCTTCCAGCATGGAAATACCATAATTCATCTGATTTTAATCGATGAAAATGTGAAACATCATGAGATTCTAAAAGAAAATAAATACTTGTATAAAGTAAACGTTGGCCATTAAATTGAACTGATAATTCGTTATCTGTGATTTTTTCATTTGATTGATATGTAGCTTTAAAATATCCACCTTCTGGATGAGCTTCTAGTTCAAGTTTTGATATCCAATATTCCGGATTATTGTTTTTCATGTAATTAATTTCCTTTCATCATAAATATTTAGCGGACTTCCTTCATAATAATACTTTAAACTATTATTTAATAACTAGTTTTGTCATCATATATTAAATTATGATTTCAAAAAATATAGGAAGAAAAGTTTAAAAAATTTTCCCAATATACAATTGATAGTTAATAGATTAAATTTAAAGTATCGAATATAAAACGATGGAGTGTAAAGTTTGATGTTTAAAAATACAGTATTATTTCTACTAACTATTGCTACAATTTACCTAATCATTAATGTAACCATTTTGTCAAAAGAAGAGAAACCAAAAGTTAGATTTGAATTAGTTGATAAGAAGATCCCTTATAAAATAGTAAACTTTTCATGGGGAAAAGGATTTGAAAAAGATAGATTAACAAACGAAAAAACCTATGCGACTGTTAAGAAAGAGACGGGGATTCTTGCTACAAAGGGAGAATATGTACAAATCCATTTCTCTAAAAAACCAGAAAATGTAGAGATACTTGAACATACAAAAAATAAGAAGAATTATATTTATGACCACTACACGAAGAGAAATGACGGATATATTTTTAAAATTGGCTCACAAAAAGGTGAAAAAATATTTGAAGTTAAAGGCATTTGGAAAGGTAATAATTATTTTACTTATCTATTTAAATTAAAGATTTTATAAAGGGGGAATTCAATTGAACCAGGAACCGTTATATTTTACTGATAACTTTTTTTCAACCGGTAAAACAGACATATATAATGAGCAAAAGGAGAAAATTGGAGAATTAGATTTAATTAGTATGTTTTCATCTGGGGTAGATGTATTAGATCAAGAAGGTAACATCAGAATTAGTGGAAGATTTCCTTTTTTAAGTTCGAAATGGAAAATTTATGATCACCAGGCACAAGAAATAGGTTCATTAAAAAGCAAATTTGCATTCTTCGCTGAAAAGTATGAGTATGAAGCCTATGGAAGGGATATCTTTTTCATTAAGTCAGAAGCCTTTTCTAAACTATACGAAATCTATAAAGAGGAAACAAATTTGGTTGGTAAATTTGAAAGAGTTAGTGGTTTCTTTTCATCTCCTGCCTTTAAATTAACTAGCTACACTGATCAAATGTCATCTCAAGAGTTAATTGCGATTGTAATGGGAGTTAATGCAATCCAGAAGCGCCGAAGAAGCAATGGTGCAAGTGCTGGGGCTACAACATAATTTACAACATAAGTGGTAAAAATTAAGACCATATTTATATGGAGGAAAACGTGATGAATGAGGTACATTTACAAATTTTCAAGTCGGAATATTTAGAATCTCTAAGTCAGTTTCATTTACCGCATGAACAAGAAAAGTTTACGGCAATGCCATCAGAAATGTTAGAAGTATCAAATAAAAGACATCCGATCGTCATTTTAAATAAATTAGAGCCAGTAGGATTTTTTGTCCTTCATTCTAGTGAAAGAGTTAAAGAATATACTGACAATCCAAAAGCGATGTTGTTAACAGCT
Organism: Bacillus sp. EAC; assembly: GCF_002156875.1. Lineage (GTDB taxonomy): Bacteria > Bacillota > Bacilli > Bacillales > Bacillaceae_G > Gottfriedia. The sequence goes on from NZ_NCSY01000004.1 coordinate 205,176, forward strand.
TTTTCAATAAACTTTAAACATCAAGGGAAAGGATATGCGAAAAATGGTTTAAATCAAATCGACTCTTTTGTGAAAAAGCTTTTTCCATGGTCTAATGAAATTATTTTGGCAGTAAATTATAAAAACATTAGTGCTCAAAAACTATATAAAAAAGTTGGTTTTAAAGATACTGGCAACAGAAAAATCGGTAAACTTGGTGAACAGTATATATTTAGCTACAAAATTACATAAATATGAGGTGGCCCATTAACAGTGCCAAGGAAAGCGAGCATCCTTGAGTAGAAAATCTACAAATCTCCAAGTGGTATAACAACATGTTAAAATCCATATGAAAAGTTCAGTTCATCCAATCAATCATTTATTCTCAATCAGTCTGAATCTCATATTTTTGGGACTATGTCTACACTCTGAAATGCTCTTAGGATAAGAGCATATTTTTTTTATTTTATTTAATAAAGTAAAGCCAAATTTCAATTGAATACGTCTAATTAGTAAGAGGCTTGGAGGTGAAGAGCATTATTCACTTAGTGAAAGAAGCACAAAAAGGAAATGACACGGCATTTTTAAAGTTATTTCAAGAATTCGAAGAAGATATATATCGAACAGCTTTTATTTATGTGAAAAATCAAGAAGATGCATTAGATATAGTTCAGGAGACAGCATATCGTTCATTTAAATCAATTAAAAACCTCAAAGAACCTAAATATTTGAAAACATGGATTATAAAGATTGCTATTAGTTGTTCAATTGATCTACTACGTAAAAAGAAAAATGTAATTGAATTAAAACCAGAAATTGAAAAATTTGTATCCAATGATGTAGAAAGGGATATACCACTCTCTATCACACTGGAGGATTTAATTGATTTATTAAATGAGAATGAAAAGAAGGTAATCATTTTAAGGTACTATTTTGATTTTACAATTAAAGAAGTTGCCGAAACATTGAAAATACCATTAGGGACAGCTAAAACAATTTTATATAGAGGATTAAGTAAACTTCGAAAAAACTTAATTGGAGATGAACTATATGAGCGATAAAATAAAAGAAGAAATAAATCGGATTCAAATTCCGAGTGACATTCATGAAAGAGCATTAAAAGGTGTTAAGAAAGCAAAATTAGATATGAGCAGCAGACGAAAAGAAAGGCTGTTTACAATCGTTCCGATTGCTATCAGCATGATGATCGTAACATTTGGTGGATACAGTTATATAAGTAATCAATCTAATAACCAGCATAGTTCGTTAGTGTTGAATACTCCACTAATCAATAAAGCTCTAAAAATTCCACCAGCTTTAAGTAAAAATGATAATGGTCAAAAAAAGATGATTGGCTTGATTGTATATAAAGGTAAGATTTATACACAATCAGCTACAAAAGTTGATAGCATACATGCAAAGAAATTGGTAGGGGAAAAGCTTGGAAGTACAAAATTTGGAATTGATGAATGGAGTAGTCAGGACGATTACACTGATGAATTTGCTTCAACTATAGGAGAAGCGAATGTTTATTCAGTTAATGGCTACGATCAAAATTTTAGAATTATGACCTACATTGAAAGTGAAGGAGCGATAATTGCTGAGTTCTTTGATTGCTTAAATGGCATAACAGTTCAAAATGGTGAAGATGTTTTTGGAAAGCTACATCTTACTGGGAATATAGTGAATGTTGAATATAGAAATTATAATGACTGGAATAATAGTGTTGAAAATTATCACCCTATAAATGACATGAAAATCATTAATGCAGTTGTCAATTCAATGAATAAATCGAAACCATATACTCAAGAAAGTATTGAAAATGAAATTGGGGATTTTAGTAATGAAGCACAATTTAAAGAACTATTCTTTCATCTGACTGATGGGTCAATCGTTACCATGAGCGTAATAAAAGATGGATATATTAGTTATGGTAGTTCAGGAGTTTATTTTAAAATGGAAAAAGAAGTCTTTGGTAAATTCTGGCAACTACTAGATATGTAAGTTAGATGATACATTATAGAAGCATTACTTCATATTGAAGTAATGTTTTTATATTTTATAAGTTGTTTTAATTGATGTTTTTAGTTATAATTTCGTGAAAAATATAGTAAATGAGGTATAATGATAGGTAGAGAATGTATGGTAAAACTTCAACCTTTTTAATTCATAATCAAGTTAAATTGAATAGTATGAAGTGCTATTTAACAAACGTTGAAGAACAAACTAATACAAATTAAATTTATTTTAGATTCAATGTTGAAAGAGAGTGGAACAAGATGGGTCGTAAATGGAATAATATTAAAGAAAAGAAAGCTTCAAAGGATGCTAATACTAGTCGTGTTTATGCAAAGTTTGGACGCGAAATATATGTAGCAGCAAAACAAGGTGAGCCGGATCCGGAATCAAACCAAGCATTAAAAGTCGTACTTGAACGTGCAAAAACATATAGTGTACCAAAACACATTGTTGATCGTGCGATTGAAAAAGCAAAAGGTGGTTCTGAAGAAAGTTTCGATGAATTACGTTATGAAGGTTTTGGACCAAATGGTTCTATGGTAATTGTTGATGCACTTACTAATAACGTTAACCGTACAGCAGCTGAAGTACGCGCAGCTTTTAGTAAGAATGGTGGGAATTTAGGAGTAACTGGATCTGTATCATATATGTTTGATGCAACTGCCGTAATCGGACTTGAAGGTAAAACTGCAGATGAAGTACTTGAAATTCTAATGGAGGCAGACGTTGATGTTCGTGATATTTTAGAGGAAGAAGATGCAGTTATTGTTTACGCTGAACAAGACCAATTCTACGCATTGCAAGAGGCATTTAAAAATGTAGGAATTACAGAATTTACAGTAGCAGAGTTAACAATGCTTGCTCAAAATGATGTTGAATTGCCAGAAGATGCTCAAGAAAAATTCGAGAAAATGTTAGATGTTCTAGAGGATTTAGAAGACGTTCAACGCGTTTACCATAATGTAGACTTAGGTGAATAAATAGAAAGAAGCTCCTTGTTTTATAACAATGAGCTTTTTTCATTTATCTATTAAAAATTGAAAGGAGTATGTATGCAACAACTTAATCCTTCTTCATCAATTAAGTTAAGAGTATTTGATAATAGCTATCTTACTGCACTTGAACAGTATGTTTTACCAATTGAACAAGCTATCTATACAACCTTACCAATAAATGCAATGAAGCAATGTGAATTAGTTAAAGGAGCAATACCAATCATTATTGTTAATGAGGATGAATTAGTTGGTTTTTTTGTACTTGATCATAATCAATCCGCTAATTTGTACACAAATAATAAAGATGCTGTGATTTTTAAATCCTTTTCGATTGATCAACGCCATCAGAGATTAAAGTATGCTAAATCGTCATTAAGGCTACTCACTAGTTTGACGAAAAAACTTTTACCAACTAAAAATGAAATATTATTAACTGTACATCATACGAATATTCCTGCGATAAGTTTATATAAAAAATGTGGTTTTGTTGATAAAGAAATAAGATATGCAGGCGAGTATGGAGAGGAATTGGTTTTACATAAAGAAGTATAAGTAATCAAAAATTTAAAAAATGGCTATTCCAAATTTATCTAAATTTTCTTATAATTAACTTGGTAATTACTATTTACATCCGATTCATCTCATGAAGGAGGAGAAAGTAATGGAAGAGTTAATTGAAAAACCTGTCTTCACACATAAACAATTTGCTGTATCATGCTTTAATAAAGTATGGGATTTACTAGATTCTGAAAATAGAACTGAAAGTGAGTCAGAGGAAATGGTCCACTTATGTCATAGTTCATTTTGGCATTGGACAAAAGTAGAGGATCATACGCCTAAAAATCTATCAATTGGATATTGGCAATTATCTCGAGTTTATGCAGTAATTAATCAAGGCGATTCAGCATTATTATATGCTAAGAAATGTATGGAAATCAGTCACGCATCCGAGATTGAACCATTTTACGTAGCATATGCTTATGAAGCTGCAGCAAGGGAATATCTCGTATTAAATCAACATAATGAAAGCTTTGAAGCAAAGAGTAAGTCATTAGAATATGCTTCACAAGTTATAGACGAAGAAAGTAAAGGTTGGCTAATAAAAGATTTGAACTCAATTAATCCATTATAAAAATAGTAAAAGTATTACTTTACTAAGTAATACTTTTTTTAATACTATTATTTAACTATATGTATCTACTTTTAAATTATAAATCTTCTTAATTAACCACGAATGATCTTCCTTAACTAAATCAATAAGCACTTTACATTTGTTTAATCCATTGTTATATATCCCTTCCGGATTAAACGACTCAGGAAATGTAATATCATACTTTACTTGTATAGTCGTAGTGAAATCATCTTTTTTTAAATGAATGGCCGATAAATTGTCACCTGCAAATTTCGCGTCAATTATGATGGACATTATTTTGGTAAAATATAAGGATCGGATATTCATTTTTAAATTTTGAGTAACAACTGAATTGTATTTTTCAATATCATGCCTCTTTAAAGCAATAATATAGCCTCTAACAGTGTTTTGGACATTTTGTTCTTCATGTAGCTCAATTGCTAGTTCGTTGTCCACTGCCTTTTGTTTTTCTTTTTCAATATACAATTTAAATGATAAAATAAAAATGATTATTATTCCGAAAATTGCAACAAATAGTTTGTGAGATTTTTTAACCATAGGAATCTCCTTCAAGTTTTTATTCGAAACATTACTAAAATTAAAAGTAAAAAAGGTAAATCTTATTTTGGGAGATGACTTGAAAGAATAGATCAATAGAAGATAAACTGTCCATAAAAAAATTGCAAGATGCAGTTCAATACATCTTGCGTTAAATATGTTATTAAATGGGGGTGCATTTAAAGAATACTAACTAAGAACGAGTCGTTAGTATTTTTATTTGCGTGTACCTAATCATATCACTCACCATTAAGTTTGTGTATTGGGAAAATATTTGAATATAATTAGTTTTTAGAAATATTAAAAAAGTATATTAATATGATTAAAAATCTTATAAAATTTAGTTATAACAGTGTTTAGTAAAATATTAATATAGGAAAATGAAGTCGTATTCTAAAAAAAAAAGATGTATTTAATATATATGAATTTGCGATTTGAACAGGAGATTTAATTATGAATTATGGAAAAATGATCTATCATCATCGAAAAAAATTAGGATGGACACAAGAAACATTATGCGAAGGAATTTGTTCAGTTTCCCATCTTAGTAAAATAGAAAACGGTACAAAAGAAGCTGGTATAGAAACGATTGAGTTACTTTTGAAAAAAATGAAAGTAGAAATTGAAGATAATGAAATAAAACTAGAAGATGTAATGAATCAACTTAAAAAACTATGGAACGCAATCGAACGGACAGATCATGAATTAAGTCAATTAATCTTTGAGAATCTGGTAACGAAAGAAGAAAGTGTTCGTTATACTAATATATCAAATGAATTTCTAATAACCATTTGGCGTTATTATATTTTTATTGAAGATATTAAAATGGCAAAGAAAAAATGGAAACAACTTGATCAAAACAGGAAGAAATTTTCCCAATATGAATTAACAAAGTTTTTGTTTACACTCTCTTTATACTACTTAAAAGAAAAGAAATACTCAGACTCATTATTGGTAATGGATGAGGCACAAGAACTAGCACCTAATATTGAAATAGAGCTTCAGGAATATTGTTTTTATAGGGCACTGGTTTATCACATTTTGAACCAAACTTCGTTATCAATGTATTTCTGTAACAAAGCGATCCCCATTTTTGTACAAAATAATAACATTAAACGGATACTAGATTCGAAAATGTTGCTATCTCTACAATTAATAAAAAGTAGTTTATTACAAAAAGCCGAGGCTTTATTGGAAGAAGTAATTGATTCATCATTAATTTTAAGTGATCGGACCATTCATATTAATGCATTACACAATTTAGGATTTCTATACTATCATTCGAACCAAAATAAAAAAGCAATTGAGTTTTATAAAAGCTATCTTTCAAACATCCAAGAGAATACAGAAGAGTACTATACTGTCATCTCAAATATAGCCAATAACATGATGATTTTAAATGAAAACGAATCTGCTATTGAACTACTTGGGCAAAATTTAGAGAAAATGAAAAACCAGAATAGTTCAATATATATTAGGATGAAAGTATTATTTTATGAAGCGAATAAGGAAGAAGCACAGTTAGTCGAATATTTAAGAGAAGTGGCATTACCAATTTGGATTAAGCTTAATGATAGTGATAAATTATTACGATATTATGGAATGATTAGCGATTATTATGAAAAAAACAAATCTATGGAAGAACAAAATAACTTGTTAAAGGAATATAATTTGATCTTATTAAATGTGATAGAAAGTAGGAGATAGGCAATGAAGCATTTAAAAAAATTAATATTTATAGCTAGTTTAATTTTATTTGTGACTATTAATGCTGAATATCATCCTATTAATAAACAAGATAACAAAGTAGCAACCGACGAACCAATTAATCCGAAAGTAATTAAAAGACCAAAATTTTTCATCTAACTAAGATATCGATAAAAAGTATCGTACACTGTGTGATACTTTTTTATTTGGAGGTTTATATGACATTTGAACAATGTATGAAGGTAAACGAATTGATGACGGGGTTCAATAAGCAATGGTTTATCGCAGGTGGATGGGCAATTGATTTATTTATAGGAAGTCAATCAAGGCAACATAAAGATATAGAAATTGCAATTGCACGTAAGGATCAAATAGATTTGAAGAATTATCTAATTGATTGGGAATTTAATAAGGTTACTAAAGGTGTAGTTTCTTTATGGGAAGATGAATATTTGGAGTTGCCAATTCATGAAATTCATGGAAGTAATATTGCATTAAATGTAAGCCTTGAAGTCTTATTAAATGAAATTGAAGATAATAAATGGAAGTTTAGGAGAGATAAATCAATTTTTTGTGAACTAGAATCACTCTGGAGTTACTCTAAACAAGGAATTCCTTTTCTAAATCCAGAAATAGTTCTCTTATATAAAGTTAGTAATACGAGGGACAAAGATCACCAAGATTTTATGAATGTAAGAAAATATCTGGATGATTCAAAGAAATTATGGCTTCGAGAGGCAATTTCACACCATCAACCTAAACATTTGTGGTTGCAATATTTATAATTTAGTTTTTTGAATGAAAGTAAAATTAAAAATCTGATTGGAGTGTAATGATGAACTTAAATAAAGTATTTTGAAGATTTTTCAATCATAGAATCAGAGGGAAGCACTTCAGAGAGTTCCGTTCCAGGAGCATTTTTTAGAAAGGGGCCACTATGTGTGATTCTTTTTTGGTACCTATTTATCTGTTCATTATTATTAATAATCTTTTATTTTGTAAGTAAAAAAATTTCAGAGCACTTTGACCGTTACTTGATAATCGTAATTTTATTTGGATTAATTATAAATATATCAAATAAATTACTAATCCTCTTATTAATCTTATATATCATCTTCATCTTAATGAAAATAAAAAAATTCGAATAAGTTTCACTAGGAAACCTGGTTTAAGAATCAAAAGTACCTTTTTTTATTAGACAGAATCATGACTTTGATGCGGAAATAAAGGGAAATCAAACAAAAACCTGGAAAGTAATAATAAAGTTTCGAAAAGGATAAATCCAAATTGTACTTTCTGGAATCAAAAAAACATCTTGATCTTTTTTCATACTTAGGTCTGATGTGAAATGATACTGAGGGATGTTATCCATTTTTTGTATTAGCCATAAAATGAGATTGTTAGAATCTTATTTTGGAGGCTATATAAATGAAAAAGCCATTTTTTATCGCTTTAATAATCTGTACGTCATTATTCCTTACAACTGGTTGTAATATAATTGATAATGGTAATGTGAAAGAAGAATCAATTTCTGTTAAAAAAGATAAAGCAAAAGAGCTTGATGTGGATCTGAACTTAGGTGTTGGAGAAATGACAGTTAAGCAAGGGACAAATGAGTGGGTAAAAGGTAATATTAGCTATAATAATAAAAACTTAAAGCCAAAAGTTTCATATGATTTAAAGGGTACAACTGGGAAAGTACAAATCAATCAGACTAAAAAGCATTTTTCAAATGTAAAAATAGGTAAAAAAATAAATAAATGGGATTTAGAGCTATCAAACAAAGTTCCAATCAATCTCGATGTAAATACAGGTGCTTCTAAAACGAATCTGGATTTACAAGGTTTAAATCTAAAAAAAATAGATATTGAAACAGGTGTAGGAGAACTTAATGTAAATTTAGGCGGAGATTGGAAACATAATTTAGAAGCTAATATTGAAACTGGGGTAGGGAAAACTACTATTACAGTCCCATCCGATATAGGCGTCAAAATTGTTTCAAGTAAAGGAATTGGAAAGTCTAATGTGATCGACTTGATCTCAAAGGGAAATGGCGTATTTGTAAACGAAGCATATAAGGATGCTACAGTAATTATGACAGTTAATATGGATATGGGGATAGGCGAAGTTACATTTAATTTAGAATGATTTAATGTTTAGCAGTGGACTGTTTCAGATGGACAGTCCACTATTTCATAATAGATCTTTTTTAGGAGGGATATCATGTTGAAGGAAGCGATCAGTTCAGTAGTTGAATGTATGGCATCAAATATGGATATGTATGAAATCCAAAGAATTCAAACAGAACATCGATTTAAATTAGCTGAGTTTTGGAATATTAAAGAAGGTAGCAAGGTTTTAGAAATTGGTTGTGGTCAAGGAGATACTACTGCAGTTTTAGCCTATTTAGTAGGACAAAATGGGTTTGTTCAAGGAATTGATATTGGTTCACCTACATATGGCAGCCCGATTTCTATTGGAGATTCAGCGAAGTATTTAATGAATTCAAGTATAGGGAAGCAAATAAAAATAGATTTTGAGATTGATATACTCTCTCATGAGGTGGACTTTGCTGAACATGAATTTGACTACATTGTATTGTCCCATTGTTCATGGTACTTAAAATCAATTGAAGAATTCACTGCGGTGTTGCGTAAGGTAAAGAAATGGGGAAAAAAACTATGCTTCGCAGAATGGGACACTAGAATTACGAAGCTTGAGCAATATCCCCATTTATTGTCTATTCTAATACAAGCACAATACGAGTCACTTAAACAAGAAAGTGAATCAAATATACGTACCTTATTAACACCTAATGATATTGTGTCAATTACTGATAAATCTGGATGGATGATTAGTCGTGAAACAGTAATCTTTTCCCCTGAATTACAGGATGGTAATTGGGAAGTAAATAAAACATTAGACGATTTTGAAATTGAACTACAAGAGATTAATCAAATTCCAGCTAAATTAAATGGACTAATACATTCAGAAATTAAGATGCTAGAAGAGTTTATTAAATTGAATGAAATTAAGCCTTTGTCTGTCTTTGCATTTGTTGGAGAATGATTTGTTTATATAAAGATGAATAAAATTTAAGCAACTAAAAAGTAATTATAAAATAGTAACGGATTTTCTTTGCTGGGAGAAAACAATAAAAAAACATTAAAATGGCAACGAATTAACATGTTAATTTGTTGCCATTTTATATTGATTTTTTAATATATCGCGTAAACAGCGGTATAATTAACAGAATTTTATCAAAGTGCAATATTCATTGTTGTTGCTGCTAGTATGCAATTTCAAAGTATTAAAAATTATTGAATAAGTTGATGTAGTGATTTTAGTAGGGGTGGATCTAATATTTTAGTTACATTTGTACTGTTATTGAAAATATGTTCATTAATTTAACATTCCTAGTCGCTATACTTTATATGATTTTTGGTTTTAAAAGTTTCTTACTAAGCACACTAATAATAAAGAGTGCTATTGGAACGGATATGCGAGACTCCTGTGGGAGTAGCGGATGAGACCCCGCAAGGCGTCAAAAGGTAGGCATGCTAATACTACGACGTCCTGTCGGAACGCATGCATGACCCACATCGTGTGGGCTCAAGGCTTATCGCTCGCCCCACGGAAAGCGAGAATCCTGGAGTGGAAATCGAGAAAATTCCATTTTAAATAGAGTCAAATTTTACTTTTTTTCTTTACTAATGATATGAAAATGGTCTCAGATAATAGCTTATTGGAGTAAAAAAGTTGATTATACGAACAGACAGTCAAAAAAACGAATGAGATGTTTCTAAGTTGTAAATTTTTTCATAAAACAGAAAAAAATTTCAAAAATGAGTAGAAAGCAATCTATAATTTTTATAAGGGTAAACTAAGTAATAAAAACCATAACACGAAATATAAAAATCAATGAAGCTATTCGATAAAATTATTTAAAGAATTCAGGTGAAATGAATGCAAGAAAAAATACTAATAGTAGACGATGAAAAGAGTATTGTTGATCCATTGACCTATGCATTTCGTAGAGAGGGATTTCAAGTAGAAAATGCCTTTAATGGAAAAGAGGCATTAGAAAAAATATCCGTCTTTAAACCGGATATTATGATATCGGATATTATGATGCCTGTTATGAATGGACTGGACTTATGTAGACAAATAGATGATAAAGACGGAATGGGAATCATTTTACTTACTGCTAAGGACGATATTATAGATCGTGTATTAGGACTAGAGTTTGGAGCAGATGACTATCTAACAAAACCATTTGATATTAGAGAATTGTTAGCTAGAACAAGGTCACTATTACGGAGGCTGAAAAAACCTTCCATTGCTGAAGAAAAGAAAGTGATTTCATTTAATGATTTAGAGGTCATTCTTCACCAAAGGAAAGTAATGAAAAGTGGAAAGACAATTGATTTAACACCTAAAGAATATGATTTATTAGTACTTCTAATTTCAAATAAAGAAAGAATTTTTCGTCGCGATGAACTTCTAGATTTGGTATGGGGGATCGAATACATTGGAGGAACGCGAACTGTTGATATTCATATCCAACGCTTACGTAAAAAATTAGGATCACCTCATCAGCATATCATTCAGACAGTTTTTGGAATCGGATATAAAATGTCAGGTGACGTTAAATGAAACTAAGTATTAAAGTGAAATCTAGCTTGTTTTTGGCGGTATTATTAATCGGTACCGTATTTGTATTAAGTTTATTAGTCCTTCAGGGGATTAAACAAAATCAACAAAAACAAACGGAAAATCTACTTTCACAACAAAGTAAGTTAGCGAATGTATATGTAAAGCAAGTTTATTTAAGTCAAACAGATGAAGACCAAAGTTTGTTTTTTAAACAATATGGAAAAGAGATAGCAAGACAAATCGGAATTATAAGTAGCTTGCACGTTACAATCTTTAATATGTCGGGAAAAGTAGTTGGAGACTCCTTACCATTAGAGACATCTAGTGATAATCAAGATACATTAAAATATGCTTTAAAAGGGAAAGTTGCCTATCAGGAACAAGATGATACACTTTCTTATTTTGCACCAATCTACAGTACAAATAATCAAATCGGTGTTGTTCAGTTTGACTACTCTTTATATGAGAATAAAAAATTTTACGATGCGACAATTAAACTTTTTATAAAAATTGGTTGTAGTATTATTGCGATCAGTTTTATTATAGGGTACTTTTTCTTCAATTCACTTGTATCAAGTATATTAAAGCTGAGAAGGGTGACTGAAGAAATAAAATTAGGTAACTATCCTACACAGTCGGTTATTAATCGAAAAGATGAGTTAGGTTATTTAAGCCAGGCCATTTTTTATATGAGTAATGAAATTCAGAAGAATATTAAAGGTATGCAGCAAGAACAAGATAATCTTCAATTAGCAGTTGAAAAGTTAAAGATACTTGAAAAACAGCAAAAGCAATTTATAGGATCAATTACGCATGAATTTAAAACACCTTTAACTGTTATACGGGCTTATATTGATTTAATAGAAATGTATTCAGATGATCCTAAGTTATTAGAAGAGGCGATGGGAAATATCAGTAAGGAATCTATGCGCTTGTATGAAATGGTTGAAAAAATATTAAAATTAGCTGAACTAGAAAAGTATGACTTTGAACTTTATAAAGAAAAAGTTGATGTAAAAGAACAATTGGACGATTTATGTTCTCGAATGAATGGGAAAGCAACTAAATTTGGTTTAACTCTGCATACTGAACTTGAACATGCCAATATTTTAATTGATAAAGAAAGTCTCACTTTAATCTTTATGAACTTATTAGATAACGCAATTAAATATAATAAATCAAATGGGAATATAAACGTATCAAACAAAATAATCGATTCTCGAGTGAGTATTAGCATTAAAGATTCGGGGATTGGAATTCCAGCAGATGTTTTTGATAAAATCTTCGAACCATTTTTCACTGTAAATAAAGATCGCTCTCGTCAATCAGGTGGATCAGGATTAGGACTTGCCCTGACAAAGGACTTAATTGAAAAGCAGAATGGAACAATAATTGTTGAATCTAAAGAAGGAATTGGTACAGAATTTATCATTACATTTCCGATAATGAGGTAAAAGTTTACATCTTAGAAACAACTAATGACTAAAATTGAAACAAACTAAACATATCATGTAAATAGTAGGAAATAGGAGAGTGATATGGTGATTACGAAGAAACTAATTAGCTGTATTTTGCTAAGTACTGCTGTTGTTTTTGTATTAACTGGATGTGATTTGTATTACTTAAATGAGAATGTGGTTATCGAAAAAAAACATAAAAAGATTACTGTACTAACTAAAAATGAAGAAGTTGTTACAAACGATCTAGCTTTAGAGAAAATTAATCGTTATGAAGATATTAGAGGTACAGATTGGTTAGACGATAAGACAATTTTAATTGAACAAAAAAATACAAATGAACCTAAAACAGCTATGACAGATGATGGTAAATTCGTTTATCATATTAATTTATTCAATTTTGATTTATCAACTCAAACTTCGAAAGTCTTATCTGGAGAGGAGATTGGACAAATTGGTGCAATTGTCTCACCAGATAAGAAGCATATATTTTATAAACAATCGGTTGATGGAAATACAGGTACAGGATATATTATTGATCGAAATGGAAAGAACAAAGTAAAAGTTTCAGACGTAGAGAATATTTTTGCTTTCTCAACAGAGGGTAGATGGGTTAATAATCAAGAGGTTATCTATCCAACATTAGATCAACAAATGTACACTGCCAACTTAAATGGAAAGATAACCAAAATCGATCCAAATTCGGATATTGTTTATACACTCAAAAAGAAATTAGGTAACAACAAAGTAGAATGGGTTATTCCATCTCCTAATCAAAGAAAATTTGCTATAGTAAGGAAGATTTCTCAAACAAAGAGAGAATTATTTATTACAGGTCCTACTGGAAAAAAAACGGTCACATTGGCTAATGGAACGCAAATTTTTGGTTCGAGCTGGTCTCCTGATTCGAAGACTGTTGCATTTTCTGTTATTTCAGAAGATAAAGGAGAACGAGGGTTATTTGTAGTTGATGTAAATACTAGAAAGATTACCCAATTATCTACTGATTTAGATGAAATATCTGGACCAATTACATGGAATCCATCTGGCAATAAATTATTAGTTTCTACAGTGATTGTTAAAAACAATAAAAATGAATTTGTAACATATGTTTTAACTTTAAAACATTAAGTCCTGACTATGTTATTATAAAAATATATCTCTATTAATTTAGATTATAAGGAGAAACTACTCATGAAGAGTCGAGAAAATAATTATCGGAAAATTAATAGATATAAAAAGTTCCTGATTGGAGTGCTAATAATTGCACTTTTCGGTTGTATATCGATGGTTAGTTATTTTGTTTATTCAACAATCAATCAAGAAGGACATTTTACAAAAAACAAAGAACAAAATAAAAATCAAATTGTGCAAAAACCAATCGGAAAACCAGAAAAAAATCCGGTTGAAAAGCCAATTCAAAAACCTCCTATTAAAAATCCAAATGGTATTAAACCACCAGTAAAACAAGAGTTACTTAAGACGATTAAAATTAGCGCTGCTGGGGATTTCACACTAGGCAGTGATGAAAGCTTTTATTACAAGGGATCATTTACAGAGGCAGCTGATAAAAATGGACTAGGATATTTCGTGAAGGGCTTAAATAATATTTTTAAGAAAGATGATTTATCGACAGTAAACTTAGAAACGACATTAACTAACGCAACGAAAAAAGCTTTGAAAAAATTTCGTTTTAAAGGTGATCCTTCCTATGCCAAAATCTTAACGTATGGTGGGATAGAAGCTGTTAACCTTGCGAACAACCATAGTCATGATTATTATCAAAAAGGCTTTAATGATACGATTAATTCGTTGAATAAACAAAAAATAGGACATTTTGGGTATAACGATAAATATATTACAACTGTAAAAGGGATTAAAATAGGTGCTCTAGGTTATGAAGGGTGGAATGATTCTCCAGAGCTTAGATTAAAAATTAATAGTGATATTCAACAACTAAGAAAAGCTGGTGTCAAAATTATCATGATTAATTTTCATTGGGGAATCGAGCGGGATTATGTACCTAATTCTACGCAGAAAAATTTGGCCCACTATTCAATTGATCATGGCGCGGATTTAATTATTGGTCATCATCCACATGTAGTACAAGGTATTGAAGAATATAAAGGGAAATTTATTGTATATAGCTTAGGTAATTTTATGTTTGGTGGAAATAAAAATCCGAGTGATAAGGATACATTTGTTTTTCAACAAACATTTCATCTGAAAAATGGAATACTAACAAATCAAAAAGACATCAAAGTAGTACCATTTTCAATTTCTTCCGTTTCATATCGTAATAACTATCAGCCTTTATTCCTAAAAGGTTCTGAAGCTATTAGAGTAAAGAAAAAAGTTGTTGAGGTATCAAATAAAATCACCGGCTCTAATTGGACTAAATACGAAAAATAATAAACATAGAAGAACTCTTTTTTGAAGGAGTTCTTTTTTGTTTGTACACCATCTGTCCACTAATCGAATATATTGAAAAGGGAAAATACTTATATAGGTCTTTTTATATTTGGTTTAAGGGGATGTATGAATGTCAATTAATAAAATAAAAGTGACTAAAAATGACACGAAATTTGATGTCATCTCAAATCCGAGTACACAATGGATCTGGAATGAAATCCTTCAAAATAGATGGGAAGAACAAACCTTTAAAATATTTGATCGATTTTTAAAACCAGAAAAATCATATTTTGATATAGGTGCTTGGATTGGACCAACTGTTTTATATGGTGCGAATCGAGCAAAGCGAGTTTATGGGGTTGAACCTGACCCAATTGCATATCATGAGCTACTAACAAATGTGATCATGAATCCAGAAATTGCTTCAAAGGTTATTTGTATTAATGCAGCTGTAGCGGAAAAAACTGAGGATAAAAAATTATATATGCGTCACCATTTCGGAGATTCAACCTCTAGTATGATTCCAACAATCTCCTCAGAGAATTATTGTAAGATTAGAGCGGTAACGATTAATGACTTAATAAAACAGCATAATATTGAGGATATCAATTTTATAAAAATGGATATTGAAGGTGGAGAATACTCCTTAATCCCCTTTATACAGTCTTATTTAGAAGAAAATCATCCTACATTATACTTGTCTATTCACCCAGGATTTTTAAGTCAACATTACAGTCTAACGTTAACTGAAAATGAAGTTGCCGAAAAATTAAAAAATCAAACAGAAAATATGCTTAATCATTTAAGTATTTATAAAAATATATACGATATTCATGGTAATCAAGTTAAGAAAGAGGATGTATTTCAAATAAATAATACTGGAGAGTTTGTATTTACAAATGAAACTTGGTAATAAATTTTAAAATAGGTATTACTTCTCATTTGAAGTAATGCTTTTATTTTAGGAAGGAATTTCCTCTTTATTAGAGAATTATTGGAATAACCATAAAGTAAGATAATGACCAAATAAAATATAGGAGGAATAAGAATGGACTTGAAATTTATTGCTTTCCTTAGTTTTATTTTCGTATCGTTGATTTTATCAGTTTGGTTAGAAATTAAAATGCAAAAAAATACGAAAAATATTTTGGCAACGATGTCAATCGCATTTAATATCAATCTTCTAGTCTTGGGAAGTGCAAGCGTATGGTGGCTATTTTATGCGGGTGATGGTTTTAGTTTATTTTCTGGTGTTCATTTTTTAATAGTAGCTTTCTGTTGTATTTTTTTAGTTAATATTTTAGTTATGCTAGTGTTAAGGTATCGAACAGCTTAAATAAGCTGCGTTTCATTAGATTTATAAACAGGTCATTAAGCGAAAAAAAATAGCATGTTAAATTAATTAAATTGTTCCATAAATGAATTATCGGATTCTAGTAAGTTCAGTTGTATACTATTAGGTGGAGTTGTACTTCTATTGAAATAAAAAGCATTACTCCAGTTTCAAGGAGTAATGCCTTTTATTTTTGCTAAACGAAAAAGCTAAATCATGGAGTGGAAATCAACAAAGATATTCGTTAAATATCAATAAATTTTACTAAAACAATTTAAGAAAAGAAAGCTCTATAAATGGGGGAAGTTATATGTTTATTGTAAATGTGGAGGCAGCAATTTTTAAAGAAGATAGATGGTTAATTATTGAAAGAAGTATAAAAGAGGAGCATGCAGGCGGACTGCTTTCCTTAGTTGGAGGAAAAGTCGAAATAGAAGGTAATTCAGCAGATATATTAGAGCGGACAGTAAAACGAGAGATTTATGAAGAAGTTGGAATAAACATAAAAGACAAGCTAGAATACATACATAGTACTACCTTTGTTACTGACCTAAATGAGCATGTGGTAGATATTGTTTTTCTTTGTGAATACGATTCAGGAGAGGCATATACCAAAAGTCCAGACGAAGTTGAAAATGTTTACTGGATGAATTCAAATGAGATTATGAGTCATTTAAAATCGCCAATTTATTTAAAGGAGAGCATTCGTAGAGCGGAAATTACATTAAAGAAGTACAAGTAATGTAGTATCTCTTAGGAAAAGGTGAGTAAATGGAAAAGAAAATATATATAGTACGTCATTGTGCAGCAGAAGGACAACCATCTGAAGCTAGACTTACTAGTTTAGGAATAAAGCAATCTATAAAACTTAGTGAGTTTTTTGATGATAAATCGATTAATCGTATTATCTCTAGTCCTTTTTTAAGGGCGATTAAGACAATTGAACCAATCAGCCAAAGAAAAAATTTAAGCATAGAAATCGATAATCGATTATCTGAAAGAATTTTAAGTATGCAGGATTATCCAGATTGGCTTGAAAAACTTGAAAAAACCTTTGACGACTTAGATGTGAAATATGAAGGCGGAGAGTCAAGTATTGAAGCTATGAACCGAATTGTTCAACTTATTGAAGAGGTAGTAAGTAGTGAGTATCTAAATACAATTATTGTAACTCATGGGAACCTAATGTCATTACTGTTAAAGCACTTTGATCATCAATTCGGTTTCAAAAATTGGAAAAATCTTAGTAACCCTGATGTTTATCTGATTAGGATGAAAGGACCTCAAACGTCAGTAGAACGTATTTGGAAAACATCTTGAATAATGCAATTTATCATATTACTAACTAATCTATATGCAGGAGAAAATGCCTGAAAATAGAAATATTGATAATAAGATTGATGACTCAATAAAGGAAGGTGAAAATATGAAAGGTTATATTCAACATCAAGTACCGATTTTACCAGTTAAGGATGTAATAGAAACGCTGGATTTTTTTAAAGAAAAGCTTGGGTTTGTTATTGCATGGTCATGGGAAGATAGCTACGCTTCAGTTTATAATGCTGATATCGAATTACATTTTGAAAAGTCAGAAACAATTACGCCTCAATTGATTTATTTTTATGTGAAAAATGCAGATGAAGTTTATAATTTTTATTTAAATCAAGACGTGAAAATCATTTCGGAAATTGAGTCCAAACCATGGGGTATGCGCGAATTTACATTTAGTGATCAAAATGGACATTTATTTAAAATCGGTCATGAAGAAAAAGAGACTAAAGAAATTAGTAATTTTACTCAATATTAAAAAATACAAATGACGATACGGACCTGGCGTATCGTTTTTTTATATATTTTAATAAATTGGTAAAAATAGGAGAGGGAAATATCCGTTGACATGAAACCAAAAGGTTTTATATACTTTTATATATAACCAAAAGGTTTTATATTTTAAATGAAAGTAGGATTTAATAATGGGAGTTCAAAATCAAGTTGAAGATATTAAACAAACTGTTGTTTACAATGCACCAATCAAAAAAGTATGGGAAGTAGTATCAACATCTGAAGGAATAGGTTCATGGTTCATGCCAAATGATTTTCAGCCAGTAGTTGGTCATGAATTTCATTTGCAAACACCATTTGGACCATCTCCATGTAAAGTATTAGAAGTTGATGAACCGAATCGTATTTCTTTCACTTGGGACCTTGATGGATGGGTTGTATCTTTTAATTTAAAAGAGTTAGGTGATAAAACTGAATTTACGTTAATTCATGGCGGGTGGAAATCAGCTGAAGAAATTCTTCCGAAAGCACACCAACCAAGTGGTGTTGTCCGTGAGAAAATGAACGGAGGCTGGGTTGGTATTGTCGGAAAACTTAAACAGGTTGTTGAAAACTAGTGTCTAGTGTTGCCCAAAAATATGATGTTTTCCAAGCTATAGCAGATCCCACACGGAGGGAAGTGCTTAAGCTACTTGCCGAGAAGGAATTGCCAATTTCAGAAATAACAAGTAATTTTCCAATGAGTCGTACTGCAATTGCAAAGCATCTCCATATTCTTTCAGAAGCTGAACTAGTAAGTGGAAGGAAAGTAGGAAGAGAGAAACGATACAGGCTTAAACCTGAAGCTTTTTTAGAATTTAAACATTGGTTAGCATATTATGAACAATTTTGGACAAATAAATTATCGATACTTCAACATCTTGTTGAAAATAATGAGGATAATGGTATTGCGATTGTAAATCTAAAAGAAGATAAAGAAGAAAACTAATTGTATCATCACCAAACGAACC
The DNA here is from genome assembly GCF_002156875.1 of Bacillus sp. EAC. Taxonomy (GTDB): domain Bacteria; phylum Bacillota; class Bacilli; order Bacillales; family Bacillaceae_G; genus Gottfriedia. The sequence continues at coordinate 224,216 of NZ_NCSY01000004.1, forward strand.
GAGTATTAGGTTCGTTTATTTTTTTGTTTTTTCTAAAAGATTGCTGTTTTTAAAGCAAACTGAAAATAAAGTGGATGATTGGCGCGGATATGAGAGACTCTTGTGGGAGTAGCCAGACAGTTGAGACCTTAGCAGTGGTGAAAAAGGTGTAGGCATGCTAATACCACGACGTCCTGTCGTAACGCATGCAAGATCCACATCGTGTGGGCCAAGGAGGCTCATCACACGCGAGCATCTTGAAGTGGAAATATACAATTCTGCATGTTTAATAGCAACAAATTTTACGAATGAAGCCATCTTTTTTCATTTCTAATAGACAATTCGAATTATATCTATATAATAAACTAATGTGGAAAATACTATCTTTTAATGATAAATAGATGTTTCATCTTAGAGGGGTTTAGAAATGCATAAAGGAATTTATATTTTAGCAATTGCAACTTTTGTTGCAGGTACAGTTGAATTTATTATTACGGGATTACTTTCAATGATTGCAGGAGATTTACATGTTTCTGTTGGTGCGGTTGGTCAACTAGTATCCATTTTTTCTGTCGTATTTGCTTTTGGGGCACCAGTTTTTATTGCAATTACTTCAAAAATGGAACGCAAGAAATTATTGTTAGTAGCCTTGACAATATTCTTTTTCGGAAATTTACTTTCTATAATCAGTCCAAACTTCATTGTATTATTAATAGCTAGAATCATTCTAGCAGCAAGTTGTTCAATTGTCATAGTGGTTTCAATTACTACTGCTGCTAATATTGTTTCAAGTGAAATAAGAGGTAGAGCAATTGGCGTCATCTTTATGGGGATTAGTTCTTCACTTGTTTTTGGTGTTCCACTTGGAACAATTGTAGGTGAAAAGTTCGGATGGAGAATGACATTTGCATTAGTAGGTTTACTAAGCTTAATTTCAATGATAGGAATTTATAAATTTCTACCAAAAGTTATGCCACAACCTACAATACCTTTAATTAAGCAAATAGCTACTTTAAAAAATAAGAATATTTTATCAATCCAACTGATTTCATTTTTACAGTTAACTGGACATTTTACAATCTACACTTATTTCACTCCATATCTTCATAGCACTATGGGATTATCTACTAAAATGATTAGTATTGTTCTATTAGTCTTTGGTGTGGCTGGGATTTTTGGTGGATGGTTTGGTGGGTGGTCTACAGATAAATTCGGCGGAAATAAGACGATCGTTTTCAACTTGGGATTACTAGCATTTTCGATTTTATTGTTAACATTTGCTCCAAAATCAATGATTAGTTTATTTATTATTGTTATTCTTTGGGGTGGACTTTCATGGTCGATTAGTCCGGCTGTACAAGACAGTCTTGCTAAAGTTTCAAAAGAGTCCGCAGATATTCAAGTAGGATTAAACAACTCGTTCTCCCATACTGGAATCGCATTAGGTTCAAGTCTAGGTGGAATTTTAATCAGTCAATATTCGGTAAGTATGAATGCATTAGTTGGTGCGATTATCGTAATACTTGCACTATTTTCTGCAATGTATTCATTTGTTTTAAATAACAAAGTTTCAGTAAAAACAAATTAATAAATGATATACCAGCGTATAAAGCGGTGCAATATTGCATCGCCTTTTTTTTATGTAAATATATAATTTAAGTAGTAAAAATTAACTAAATTATTTAGTGGAAAATGCCGATATGAAACTATAAAATAACTTGCGTTAAAGAGGGGAATTATTCAATGAAATGGACAATTGGTAAGAAATTAATTAGTACATCTGCATTAATCATGTTAATCATTTTAACATTGAGTGCTTTTTCAATCAAAAATACCAATACATTAAATAGTAATACTAAAAAATTAAGTGAGAATGTGCTACCAAAGGCATCACTTATCGGTGATATTAATTATTTAACTGAGCATGTTATGACATTGACACAAAATCATTTACTCTCAACAGACAAGTTATATAAAGCTGAGTATGAAAAAAAATTAAATGATACAACGGGACAATTAGACAATACTTTTAAACAGTATGGTCAATTAATAAAAAATGAAGATGAAAAAAAATACTTTAACGAGTTAAAAGACCGATGGACCATTTTTCTTCATAAAAAGGATACAATTCTAAGTGAAAGTAATAGTAATAATATAGAGTCAGCGACTCAAACTTTTTATGATGGAATTATTCTCTTTGATAAAATGCAAAGTGATCTAGATACATTAACTAAAATAAATAACAACGAATCAAAAGCAATTACAAATAAAAATGATACAGACTCAAAAGCAGTCCAAAATATTACACTAATCATAGTGATTGTTTCTACGATTTTAACGTTAGTGATTGTAAGTTTATTAATTCGGGGCATCAAAAAACCATTAACTTTACTAAATCACCAAGTTAAAGAAGTAGCAGCGGGTAATCTTGCTGTGGAAGAAATAAAAATCAAAAACAAAGACGAGATTGGTGAGTTAGCAGATAACATTAATTTGATGACTACTAATTTAAAAAACTTAATTGAAAACGTTATATATAATTCACAATTAGTGGCAGCAACTTCTGAAGAGTTATCTGCTAGTGCTGAGGAAACTAGTCGTGCTTCTGAACAAATTACTAGTTCGATTGTTAACATTGCTGAAGGTGCAGAGAAGCAAGAGAAAAATAGTCAAGAAGCATATGCAGTTATAAAAGAAATTTCAACTGGAATGGAACAAGCTGCTTCTTCAATCCAAACAGTAGCAGAAAATTCGTTATCAACTACTGAAAAAGCTATCTTAGGTAATAAAGTTTTAGATCAAACAGTTGATCAAATGAATTTAATTCATCATACTGTCCATCAGACATCTGAAATTGTCAATTCACTTGGTGAGAAATCAGATGAAATTGGAAAAATCGTTTCAATTATTACTGAGATCTCGGAGCAAACAAATTTACTAGCTTTAAATGCAGCAATTGAGGCAGCTAGAGCAGGAGAACAAGGTAAGGGATTTGCGGTAGTAGCTGATGAAGTAAAAAAACTGGCAGCGCAATCTAGAAGAGCAGCACAACAAATTGCTCAATTAGTCGATTTTATTCAAGGTGAAGTGAAAAATGTCATTCTATCGATGGAAGAAGGTTCAACTGAAATTAAAGATGGCATAAAGTTAGTATCTAAATCAGGTGATAATTTTAAAGAAATAGTTAAAATGATTGAGGAAGTATCATCTCAGACACAAGAAGTTTCAGCTATTTTTGAAGAAATAAACGCGAGCTCACATAGCATAATTGAAATTGTGGAAATGACATCAACTATTTCAGCAGAAGCATCAGGACAATCTCAAAGTGTTGCAGTTGCTGCAGAGCAACAAAGTTCTTCAATGGAAGAGATGGCTGCTTCGGCAGACATTCTAAGTAAAATGGCCGAAGAATTACAAGATTCAATAAAAGGATTTAAAATCTAAACACTAAAGGGACTTCTCAAAGCCTAATCAGGTTCTTGAGAATCCTTTTTTATTTTGCAAACGAAAAAAAATAGATTATTTGTATAATATTGGACATTCTAAAAAGGATGATTTATGCAATACTTTCTAACTAACGACATAGGGGGTGTGTGTCATGGAAAACAAACCTATTCATTTTGATGGTAGTTTCGTTAACGATGAGAATAACAAAGATCTTGTTGTTGCAGACAGTTTTGAGATTTCAGATGAAGCGAGAAAAAATATTAGTGGTAATCCTTATATTTTTGATTAAAGATGCATGGAGTGTTAGCGGTTCTCAATTTGAGAATCGTTTTTTTTATTCATAGTGAATCAATTTTGAGTTATAAAATAATTAATGTTAAAATTCACATTTTGAAATATGATTAGTATTAAAAGAGGGGGAGATAAAATGAGTGAAATTGCAATTACACCAAAGCCACCATATTATGCTGTAATCTTCGTTTCGAAAAGAACGAATGGAGATAACGGATACAGTAAAATGTCTGAAAAAATGGTTGAATTAGCATCGAATCAAAAAGGATTTTTAGGTGTGGAAAGTGCCAGAGATACTGGAATAGGAATCACTGTTTCCTATTGGGATTCTCTAGAGGCGATAAAAACTTGGAAAGAACATGCAACCCATAAAATTGCACAAGAACGTGGAAAGAGTGAATGGTATGAGTCCTTTGCTTTAAGGGTTTGCAAAGTCGAAAGAGATTCATTTTTTGAAATGTAGTATTGCTTAAATTTTTACATAGTTTGGGGGCTCATATGAAGATACGATTAATAAATGGGGCAGATTTTTACAACATCTCACCTTTAATCAATGAATGGTGGGGTGGTAGGCAAATGATTGATATGTTGCCTAAGTTATTTTTTGATCACTTTAAAAATACAAGTTTTATAGCAGAAGCTAATGGAGAAAAATATATAAACTAATCCATTAGAATTATGAAAAAATAATGTGCACGTGTAAAAGAGTGTAAATAGTTTTAGAAAATTAAATTTCTAATATATTTTTTATAATGAAAGTAGGATTATTGTTAGGTAAATTAAATAATGTAATTTCTTAAACCGATATATTAGGTAAGTTTAACTTAAAGGAGAGAAAGAATTTTGATCCTACAAGAATTAATTACCAATATTAATAAAAGTGTAGATAGTTTAGAGTTTTCTGTCGCAAGAAAATATATCGAAGAGAACATGGAAATTTTAAAGGAAAACAAAACTCTACTTAACAGTAATGCAAGAGAATTATTAACTTTTATTTCCGATCGAAATAAGGAAGGAATTGAAAAGTTAACGAGAAGAGAAATGATTATCATTCAAGCAATCAATACAAATGCTACTCAATTTGATTTAAGGGAAATAAAAAAACTGATTAAAGATAACTCTATGTTATTAGTAAGAAAAGATGTATTAGATTTTTTAAACTCAGATGCTAAAGTAATTTTAGAAGGTATGAAAGCCATTAATCAATAATAGTAATCAAAGTAAAATACCAACTAAATGTTGGTCTTTTTTTTCTGTTTTTGTAAATTTTATTTGGGGATTCATTTGTAGATTTCCACGCTAAAATGATTTCTACTATAGCTTATAAGGAGTCGCGGCCTTCTACTCCAATCAACCTCTAAACCAACAGTTAGCTCGTACATTCCCTTCTATAAAAACCCAAAAACAACAAATTCATATAAATCAGCCATTTTTTGATCAATAGTTAATGTGAAAAATTAAAATTAATGGAATAAATTTGAATGAAAATGATAGTTATTATCAATACTATAAATAGGAAAGGGTAACCATCGGCCCGGTTACCCCTTTACGAAATTAAATTAAATTAAAATTACATTCCTGGATCAAATGTTTTACAATCTGTTTCCTCAGTTTGCGATGCTTGTTTCCCTTTATGACTCACAACATAAATAGAATCTGCACTGCATTTGTTTCCAGAAGCCCAAAATTTACAATTATTTACTTCACAAAGTACATCTTTTGCCATAATAAGACACCTCCTTTATTGTTATCATTAACATTAAATAAAGGATTGATACTTATTATTTTTTGAGTTGTTTGAGTATATTTTTTAACCTTAAGAAGTAATAGATGCAAGTAGAGTATTTTGATTAAGTTTGGAAATTTTATTTAATTAATAAGAAAATAAAAACCATATCGAAAAATGATTCGATATGGTTTTTAGAATTATTCTTCAGTTTTAAATGCTTCGATTTCTTCTTTAAGTTCCATTGCTAATTGTGCTAGTTCACATACAGCAATACTCGTTTGTTCGGTCATTAATAGTTGCTCTTTTGTATCAGTTACTGTTGACTTTGTTGAATTGTATGAGCTAGTTGCAATATTTGAGATTTCATTGAATGAAGCAGAAATTTCTTCAGTTGAAGCAGAGATTTCCTCTGAAGTTGCTGATACTTCCTGAATTTGTTTATTTACTTCAGTAATAGAATCTAAAATTTTCGTAAAGCTCTCACCAGTTTGAGTAATTGCTTCAAGTCCTTTTACAGTTTGTTTCTCTTCTAAATCCATCGCTTGAATTAGAGTGGAAGTCTCACCTTGGATAGTAGATAAGATTTCAGAAATTTCGCTTGTTGATTTTTTAGAAGCTTCAGCTAATTTTCTTATTTCTTGTGCCACGACTGAGAAGCCTTTACCATATTCTCCAGCTCTTGCAGCTTCGATTGATGCATTTAAAGCTAATAAGTTGGTCTGTTCAGAAATGCCTTTAATTACTTCAATAATAACATTGATTTCAGAAGATTTTTTTCCAAGTTGATGCACTAATATCGAATTATTTTTAACAGTATCGTGAATATTTTTCATCTCACTAATACCTTGCTGAATATATATGTTCCCTTCATCTACATTCGTAGTTGCCACTAATGATGACTCACTAGCTTCTGAAAGCTTTTCAGCAACATATTGAACACCAGAAGCAATTTCCTCAGTAGCGATTGAAGATTCATTTGTACTTGTCATTTGAATTTCAGCACCAGCTGCCATTTCTTCCATTGATTGATTCACATTTGATGTTATATCACTTACTTGAGTAATTGTTATTGCTAATTTTTCTGAAGCATCTGCAAGTTTATTTGATGTAAGATTTAATTTAGAAATTAATTGAATTAACGAATCAATCATTAGATTAAATGCTTTACCTAATATGCCAAATTCATCGTTTGATCTTACTGGAACTTTTACTGTTAAATCCCCGTTACTTACTTTCTCTGTAACATTAATTAATTCATTAATTGGTTTCATAATCATACGAATAATATAGAATGAAATGATTGCTCCAATTAATAAGAAAACAAGAACTATAATTCCTGTCGTAATCAGTATTGGCATTGCCTCATCCATAAATTCTTTTTGATCAATCGTACCTAATATTTTCCAACCAGTTAGATTGTTTGTAAGGTATACCATTTGTTTAGAGTCGCCTTTATATGTATAGCTAAACTCACCTTTAGGATTTTTTGCAATTTTAGCAGTGATATCCTTAGGTAAAGAATCACCTGGTTTAATAGTTGGGTGAATAACTGCTTTGTTATTAGTATCAAGCATAGCAGGGTATCCAGTTTTGCCTATTTTTACATTAAGCACTAATTTTTTTAATTCGTCTAAAGTTATATCAAAAGCAACGACTCCACTACCATCTGGTAATGACTTTGCAATACTTACAATTAATGAATTAGACGCCGCATCTACATAGGGACTAGTAATGATTATGTTCCCATTACTTTCTTTAGCCTCTTTGTACCAATCTCTTGTTCGTGGATCATATCCTGCTGGTAGTTCAACCTTTGGATAAATATAGATCTTTCCGTCCTCAGTTCCAACATAGGAAGTACCTACTTCATTATGAGTTTCAACGACGTTTTGAAATTGATTTAATAAAGTTGGAAGATTCTTTTCCTCATAACTAGTTTTGTTAATGGACTTAGATAAAAGTTCTATTAGTTTGTATTGACTTGAAATTGTGCTATTAATATTGTCGTTTATTAATGAAACATTTTCTGTTGCACTGCTAACAATATTCTGTTTAACTTTGTTTTTAGCACTAATAAAAGAAGAAATGCCGATTACTGAGCTAGGTAATACAATTAGAACAGCTAAAAATACTAATAACTTTGTACGGATCTTGATATTCATCATAATTTTCGTTCCTTTTCTCCGAAGTAAAATATATTGCTGTGTAATTTATTTCGGATTAATTGTTATATTTTATATAGACTTACAGTTATTTCCTAAAAATAACAATCAAAGGAAGTCAGCATCTTTAGTATGTAATTTTGTTATTTCTATTGGTTAAGATAAACTTATTTATTCTGAAATTGATTTATTTAAAAGAACAATTTCTTTTTATATAGATGTCTAGACATTTTATTTCAAGGTACAATTCTCTATAATATGTAAATTTAAAGTATATCAGGGATAAGTATGTTTTCAGGTGTAATTGAAGGAGAAGAACTGTACAAGATATTGTTCTTTTGGATGTATGATGTCTTATTAGGAGTATTTCTTTTGAACACTATTTTCAAATTTCGTTAATGTAATTTGATAAATTAGCTCTAATTTTTTTATTAAACTGTAGAAATCAGTATCTAAAGTGTCTAAGTTTGAAAGTATTTTAATAATGCTTTCTTTTTCTTTTTCTAGAGAAGAATAATTCATACTGTGAAGTAAATTTACATAATTTTTATTTACCGTCATATTTTTTTCCGTTCCTCCATCGCTATTTAATAACACAATTTCATATAATACACACTAAATTGGAAAAAATCTTTAAAAAAATAAAAGTTCTATAATTAAAATTTTTCTGTGAATTCTAGAGAAAAATATACGAATAATATCTATTACTCACTGGAATTTTAAGTGCAATACTGCAAAATTTGAAAATATTATCTTCAATATAGTACATTACAGTTTTGGACTAGTGTGTAATTATTCATTTTAGAAAAGTGGGAAACGTGTATTGGTAAGATTGTTTGCGTTTTCATTTAATATCCTTAATTTATTGAAAAAATTACAATGCAGAAATAATCATATTGTTAATATAATATTATGTTTATTCGGAGTTAGTTACTATTTAAAAAGGTTAGTGGATAAATAATAATTGTAAAATATCTTTTTTGTGAAAAAAATAAGTCAAAGAAATAGTGGGATTTTTTTATTTTTAATATATAGACCCCTTCGTAATGGGGTTCTAATCAATCATTTAATGACTTTTCAATTAGTAAGTCGAAAAAAGGGTAAGCAAATTTTCTTGAAAGTTTGCTTACCCTTTTATTGGAATGATAAAAATTATGAATAATAATATTGGCTGGTAAGTACAATCATATTATTGAAATCTACTTTCAACTTGTTGACATACTTCTTCAGCAGATAATCCACTCGCTTCAATTACAGATCCTTGTGTTGCTACATTTTGTATTCCCATTACGTCTGAATCAAGTCCTGTCACAACGCAGCAATCACAGCCATTTGCATCAGATTCCTGCTTTAATTCAATCACATCATGCCCTTTTTCACGTAAAACTTGTTGAACATTTGTTAATGATTGTTCTACTCCAATTTTCGCCATAAATAACACCTCCTCAGAAATATAAGATTTGCTATTTTAAGGAAAAATATTCTTTGTATAAAGAAGATTAAGATCTGAAAAATTAATATTGGAGGTGTTTGAAATGGGAAAAACAAAAAAAGATCCATCTAGAGTTGGTTTGGGATCTTCACATGTTCAAGGGCAAGGCACGACTACTAACGAATCAGGTATTGAAATGCCATCTTCTAGAAAAAAACAAAAAAGAGATTAGCAAAAATTTTTAAGTTTTAAATAGTAGACTCTATTAATGTAGATTATTGTTGATATTTAAATAAAGCATCCTAATGTTTTTATAGTCAGTTTGACGTAAAAAAAATCAACAACAATCATTTTAGAAGAGCCAAGTAGTAAAGAAATTGACCACCTAGAAATAGGTGGTTTAATAATTTTATGAAGACATGTAAAGGATTCGTAACCACATATATAGAATAAAGTCATTTAGAATTCAATATGATAATGACTGTTTTGAAAGTACAACATAAAAATCTATCTAAACCATAATAGAAAGTAGTTGAGAAAAATGAATCATATAGTTAATGGTGATGTGGTTGGTCAAAAAATTAAAGATTTAGATGGCGATATTATTGTTTGGAGAGAAATGTATGATTTTGGACCGTTTAATCTAGTTTGGTCATTGGAAGAGACCTACAAAAATAGAGCCATATTTTTTGAAGAAAAGTTAGAAATACCATCTGAATTTTTTATAAAAAATTGCCATGATCAGTATAATTTATTAAATGAGTTATCTAGATTAGAAGAAATTGTATTGTGGTTTGAACATGATCGTTATGATCAAATGATGTTAATTTATTTATTAACTGAACTATCTACTTTAGGATTCAAAAAAATCTCGATGGTATCGATAAATAAGTATCCAGGAATTGAACCGTTTCATGGATTAGGGCAACTGTCTTCTGATCAATTGATTGAGCTTCTAAAGTATAAGAAAGAAATTACAAATGAACAGATTCAAGAAGCTAAATCGGCCTGGAAAGCTTATCAATCAAATGAACTAGATGAAATTAATCATTTTATAGTAAATACAAAACAATATTTACCCTTTTTAAGACAGTCATTTATTACGCACAAGCAATACATACCTACAATAGAAAATGGATTAAATGAAGTAGAAAAGTTATCATTAACATTTGTTGATGAGGGGATAAATTCGTTTGCAGAGCTTTTTAATAAAGTCACTAAACTTAGAGTAAATGATGGATTAAGTGATTTATATTTTTCAGCAATTTTGAGTGAATTAACTGTGGGAACAAACCCGTTATTGAAAGTTGATAGTCCATTACCAAATTATCTTAATCCTATGCCAAAAGCAAAATTAGAATTAACGAAAAGTGGCAAAGAAGTGTTAAAAGGTAGATTGAATCGAATAGACTTACTTGGAATTGATTGGTGGCTTGGTGGGATTCATCTAAAAAAAGAAGTTATTAATTAATAGTCAAAATACAATTACATACAAAATGAAAAAATAAACCATCTGAATTCAGATGGTACTATTTTTGTTTACATAAAGAAAAGGAACGTGAAAAAATGGATGTAATGTTTAAAACTGAAGAAGCAATATTTAATTTAAGAGTTGCAGGAATTTGGATTGAAGACGGCTATGTACTAATCCATCGAGCGATAAATGATAAAGTTTGGTCATTACCTGGTGGAAGAGTTGAGTTGACAGAAGAATCTCATGAGAGCTTAAAAAGAGAATTTATAGAAGAGTTAGGAATTGAAATTAAGATTGATAGAATGTTATGGTCTGTCGAAAATTTCTTTGAATTTAATGACTCTTTTATACATGAAGTTGGCTTTTATTATCTCGTAACTTCGAATAAAAGGCCATCAGTAAGTATGAATAAACCATTTCATGGACTAGAAGGAGAAAGGTTGATTTATCAATGGGTACCAATTAAGAGTTTGAAAGAGGTAGAATTGTACCCTGTATTTTTACGTGCAAAAATAAATGATATTTCAGATCAAATAGAACATATAGTTGTGAAACAATAAGTAAGACCTTTGGACCTGCGTTATGAATGAGGTGGGATATTTGCGTCCAATATTATTAGGGATTTTTGCAGCATTATTTTTTTCGATTACGTTTATTTTAAACCGATCAATGGAGTTATCCGGTGGTAGTTGGATTTGGAGTGCTTCATTACGTTATTTTTTTATGTTACCGTTTTTATTTATTATTGTATTGCTACGAAAAAACTTAGACGACTTATTTAAGATAATGAAAAAACAATTAGGTAGTTGGTTACTATGGTCCTCAATAGGGTTTGGTCTTTTTTATGCACCAATTTGTATTGCAGCAGCATACTCTCCTGGTTGGCTTATAGCTAGTTCATGGCAAGTAACAATCATCTCAGGCTCACTACTAGCTCCGTTATTTTTTGTGACCAGAGAAAGTTCAAAAGGACCTGAAAAGGTAAGAGGGGAAATTCCTTTTAATGGTTTGAAAATGTCTTTATTCATTTTAGTTGGAATCATATTAATGCAAATTGAAATAGCGAGTAAATTATCAATTTCGAATGTTTTACTTGGTATCATTCCAGTATTCATTGCTTCTTTTGCCTATCCATTAGGAAATCGTAAAATGATGGAAATTTGTGCAGGTAAACTAGATGTATATCAACGAGTTTTAGGAATGACAATTGCAAGTTTACCATTTTGGCTTATTTTGGCAATTTACGGTGTTTTTACAGATGGACTACCTAGTAAAGAGCAAACTTTTCAATCGTTAATTGTAGCAATTTCATCTGGTGTAATTGCGACCGTTTTATTTTTCCAGGCAACAGATCTAGTTAGAGGTGATATGCAAAAACTTGGGGCGGTTGAAGCGACACAATCGATGGAAGTATTATTTACAGTAGCTGGTGAATGTGTATTACTTTCTTCACCTATTCCTTCATTTATCTCTTGGATGGGCATGTTCATAATAATGCTAGGAATGATATTACACAGCATTATTTCTCAAAGAGATAAAATGTCACAACAAAATAAAAAGACTTTAAGTTTATGAAATTAGTTTTCTTAGCTGACACAGTAACTTAAGAAATTAAATTAAGGATAATACTTCTGACCAAGTCTCCAAAATATGATTTTTCAGACTGCTGAGATATCTATAAACTATATGAATCAGATTGAAGGTGAAATATTGGAGTTTAAATATGAAGAAATTAGTAACAAAGTGATAATGCTCGACGTGGCAAACAGAGTTTCAATTATGCCACCAGATGATTTTAGTTTTAATGAGTGTTTAGTATTTTTAGCGAGATCTCCTAATGAAATATTGCATACAGTTCGAGATGGTTCACTGTATAAGTTAATTAAAATAGATGAAAAGTTAATTGTAATAAAAGTATTTCAGGAGAATGAAGTGATTGTTATTGAGTTTTCAAATCAATCTCTTGATAGAAGTACAAAGTTAGCAGCCTCGTATTATGTATGGGATTTATTTGATTTAGGAAGAGATTTGAAAGATTTTTATAAGATTGGATTAAAGGATAAAGTTTTAAATCAAGTAATCACTAATCATTTTGGTCTTCGAATCATTGGTATTCCAGATTTGTTTGAAGCATTATCCTGGGCAATTATGGGACAGCAAATCAACCTGACTTTTGCCTTTACATTAAAAAGAAAGTTTGTTGAAAAGTATGGAGAAAGTTTTAGTTGGGATAACGAAGTATATTGGTTATTTCCTGTTCCTGAAGTAATCGCGAAACTAGAGGTTTCTGAATTAATGAGTCTTCAATTTACAAAAAGGAAAGCTGAATACGTAATTGGAATCGCAAAATTAATGTCAGATGGAATATTATCAAGAGAACAACTCTTAGACCTTCCGAGCTATGAAGAGAAATTGAAAACTTTAGTTAATATTCGTGGTGTAGGTAATTGGACAGCTGACTATGCTTTGATGAAATGCTTAATGGAACCATCAGCTTTTCCTATTGCAGATGTTGGATTACATAATGCATTAAAAACTCAGCTCAAATTAGAGAAAAAACCTTCGATTGATGAAATTAAACAATTAGCGAAGAACTGGAAAGGTTGGGAAGGTTACGTTACGTTCTATTTATGGAGATCACTCTATATGTAAATTAAAATATTAATTCTCTAAAAGTTATTTTTGTAATCTTTAATTATTGAAAAAATGGCCATTAAAATTGTAAATTCTTCTCATATTTAAATACATAATTGAGTTTTGCTGTTAAAATATATGTATTAAGTATAGATGGGGGAACATCATGAAGAAGTTAATTCTCGTAACTTTAATGGCTTTAATTGGTATAACTGGTTATTTCCAATTCACAAAACCGGTGCAAGCAAAAGCTGGCACAAAATTTACTGTAAAACTAGCAAAATGTATTGATGGGGACACAGCAAAATTTACGAAAGTTGGTACAACAAGATTTCTATATATTGATACTCCTGAAAGTACGATTACGGTTGAACCATATGGTAAAGAAGCTTCTGCTTATACATGTAACTTATTAAATAAAGCAAAGACAATACAACTCCAATACGATGGTCCAAAGAAAGACAAATATAATCGAACTCTTGCATGGATTTGGATTGATGGTAGATTAATTCAAAAAGATATTATAAAAAAAGGTTATGTTGAAAAATTTTATGATTACGGCACATATTCATATGAAACAGAATTAAGAAACCTACAAGCAACAGCTCAAAAACAAAAGGTAGGTTTGTGGAGTAAGAGTAAACCAGTGGCAACTAAACCTAATACAAATAATAAAACACAGAATTTCGCAAACTGTACGGAATTAAGAAAAGTTTATCCTAACGGAGTTCCGAAAGGTCATAAAGCTTACCAAGCAAAAATGGATCGTGATAAGGACAACTATGCATGTGAACGTTAAAAACACCTAATGAAGGTGTTTTTTTTTGCTGTTTTCGTAAACATTGTTACTATTAAAAAGCATTTTCTTGATTTCTACTCCAGGATGCTCGCTTTCCGTGCGGCGTGCAATAGCCAACTGGGCCAACGCGATGTGGGTCATGCATGCGTTACGACAGGAAGTCTTGATATTTGCATGCCTACCTTTTTAATCCTTGTGTGGTATCACCTGTCCCGCTACTCCCACAGGAGTCTCGCACCTTCCGTACCAATCATTTCTTTAATTATAGTTTTTTTAAAAAATCCTATTAAAAACAACAATCTTTTAGAAAAGACCTTTTTTTAATAATTAATTTCCTCTTCGAATCCCTGAAAATAATAATGTGAAAGTTCTTCGAAAAACAGTCTTAATTTAAAAGTTTCAATTTATAAGTTGGTAAATTCAAATATAGTTGTTTATTAGTCTGATAAAATAGATAAAATAATGGTAATGGGAATAATGATTGGAGAGATGAATGATGAAAATAACAGGATTTGGTGGAATCTTTTGGAGAACTAAAAATATTAATGATTTAAAAAAATGGTATAAAGAAACATTACATATTTCAATGGAAGAGTGGAATGGCACAATCATAAAACCCGAACCCGATAATGAAACCATCTTTTCATTATTTAAAGAGGAAAGTGATTATTTTCCTAAAGAACAGTCTGTCATGCTAAATTTCCAAGTAGATAATGCAAAAGAATGGATAGAACATTTCAAAAAAATTGGTGTATCCCTTCTGAAAGAGCCAGAAATAAGCGAGTACGGTACTTTTGTATGGATAGCCGATCCTGATGGCAGATGGATTGAGATTTGGGAAAAACAAGATTAAATTAACAGAGAAATAATAGGGGGATTCTGATGAAAGTTAGTAAACAGAATGCTGAGCATTATATTTGGGGAGAAATGTGTGATGGGTGGCATTTGGTCAAAAATAATGAATTAAGTGTTATTCATGAGCAAATGCCTCCAAATACAGCTGAAGTTAGGCATTATCATTGTAAAGCACAACAATTTTTCTTTGTATTAAAAGGAAATGCTACAATTGTGGTGAATGGAGAAATCGTCGAATTAATAGAAAATGAAGGGATTGAAATTCCTGCTAACACTCCTCATCAAATGTATAATAAATCAAGCGGAAATATTGAATTTTTAGTTATCTCACAGCCAAATAGTAAAGGTGATCGTGTAGTGGAGTAATGGAATACAATATTTTGATTAAATAATATGAAACTAGTAATGTTCAGATAAAGGAGTTTTGATTTATTAATAGAATAATATAATTGCTAAGATAGGACTTTTTCGTTTACAGTGGAAAGGTAGCAGATTTTAGTGGATGTCATCAATATTGTTTAACTGAGCCTGAAAATAAATAGAAAAAGTAAAAAGAGGAAGAGTTTATGATTACATATATTAGACGATTATTTAGTAAGGAAACGACAAATCAACCTTCATTACCAGTCAAAGAACCTCGTGCTCTTTCTAAACAAGAAATCGAATTCATTATTAATGAGCTAACAAAGAGACAGTTGAAATGTTTAAACGAGGGGGAAAATGGAAGAATCAGTAAAAATGATGGAGATGTGGAATTTAATAAACTAATTACAAACAGATTAATTAATAATTTAACATATAAAATTCCATTTCTAGAAATCGAGTTGGTTTATTTAAATAGTGTGTTAAGAGGGAAGAAAAAAAAGCCAATTCATTATAAATTATTTCACGAAGTTAAAGATTCCGATTCAACGGTAATAACTGATTTGGTCATTAATCAAGGTTATTCATTTGTCCCTACAGTGGGTTATTTAAAAATTGGGTAAAATCTCATAGTGAAAAATAAAAGCCTGCTATGCTAAACAGGCTTTTTCGTTTATGTCCAATTTAATGTTATTCGCTTATATTTTCATTGCTTGTTATTGGTAAATCATTAACCTCGTACGCTACTCTAATACCAGACTCAATCGCCCCTTGAATCCAACCTGGGGCTGTGGAAGTATGATCTCCTGCAAAATGAACATGTCCTTCAGGTGTAGCTATATGAGGAGAGATTTCAGTTTGTTGGTCAGGTTTGAAGATAGCGAATGCACCGCCAGAAAAGGGATTTTTAGCCCAGCTAAATGTGGTTCCGGTTAAAAACTCATCATATATTTCTTTCCCATAAATATAAGCTAAATCTTCCAATGCGTTTTCTATTTGTTCTTTTTCAGTTAAACTATCCCAAAGTGTTGCATTATCTTCCCACGTATAACTTGCTAAAATCACGCCAGGACCACTAGTACCAACCGACTGGCTAGGGAAATAAGAATATCTTACTGGTAAATCGGAAATCATTTTACCTCCAACAAAGCCTTCTTTTTCCCAAAATCTAGTTTTAAATTGTAATCCAATTTTAGTTGAGGCAACATAATGTAATTGTCTAATTGCTTTATATTTTTCATAAGAAAATAAATCATGAGGGGTTACTTTTATAAAATTCAATAGTGAGAATGGTACGGTGATGATTGCTAAATCTCCAGTAAAAGCGTATGGTTGTGAGGTTTTCGTATCAATTGTATGAATTGTTACTTGTGAATCATTTTGTTCAATCTGTCTCATCTTTTGATTAAAGTAGATATTTTCATGCAATTGTGGAAGAAAAGAGTAAGGTAGTTGGTCATTGCCTCCTTTTATTTCATAAAACTTTAGACCAGGAGTAAATAAGATCATTACTTCTCTAAGTAAGGCTGTGAAAGAAAGCTCAGGAAATCCCTCGAGTCCAAGAATTACTTTAATCATATCAATTGCGCCTATTGATAATCTTCTACCATATGGATTGTACTTTAAGTAATATTCCATTGAGTATCGATCGAGCAATTTAATAACGATTTCCCAATTTTTTTTAGGATTTTGTTTAATAAAATCGGAAACTGGCTGAATTGCGTATTCTACTAATTCTTCTGCAGTCTTTCCTTTTTCAGATGGTGCTGTAGGAAAGTTAAGAATATCTGGATTCTTTTCATAAATCGATTGGATTGTCCGAACAGCATTGACGTAAATAATATCATTTGGCGTGCTATTAATAAACTCTTCAATGGGAAGGTTAAATTTACGTATATATTCTAATACGAGTAAATGAATAGAAGGGATTCGCATCGCACCATTTTCCATATATTGCCCTGCAAAAAATGAAGTTCTATTCGTAAAGATTCGTCCGCCAACTCGATTATTTCCTTCGATTATTGTGACTTGATGCCCCGCTTCTTTTAATAGAGAAGCCGCTACTAAGCCAGATATACCAGCTCCCACAATGAGAATATTTTTAGGTTCTAAGGTTTTTGGTAGTCCTGTACGAATCGTTTGAAGCATTTGTTCCTCTGTTAAAGGACTCTCCATACTAACTGATGGCATATGTTCGCTCCCCTACCATTTATTTAATAAGATTAGATTTATAGAATCTTATTCAAAAGTAGGGGCATATAGAAGGTTGTTTTTAAAGATAAAGTGAAAATTTACTTGTGAAAAGAAAATAAAAAGAGCTTGAAAAATCAAGCTCAGTGGATAAAAATTTGGGTATCTATCTTTTGCGTCTAAATAAACCAACAATGAAGACAATGATTGCGACGATTAATAAAATATGTATTAAACCGCCTGCAATGTGGAAAGTAAAATAGCCTAAAACCCACAATATTAACAGAATAAAAAATAAAATCCACATAGGTTTTCATTCCTTTCTTTTTTTACTGTATTATTACGATGTCCAATTTTTCTTTTCATATCCAAAGTTATAAAAAGCAAAAAAAAAGAAGCTTTCACACATCAAAGCTTCGTTTTTTTATTTTTTTAAAATTCATCAAAAACAGTATAAGGCATCTGTCTTTTATGTCTAGATTTATTAAACCAAGATTCTATTTTTGCTTGTGAATCAGCACTTATTTCTTTGCCTTCTAAGTAGTCATCAATATCATCATATGTAACACCTAATGCTACTTCATCTGCTAATTGAGGTCGATCCTCTTCAAGATCGGCTGTAGGTACTTTTTCATATAATTTTGGTGGACAGTTCAAATCTTGTAAAAGCATTTTTCCTTGTCGTTTGTTTAGGCGGAAAATGGGACAAAGGTCAGCTCCACCGTCTCCATATTTTGTATAAAATCCGGTTATCGCTTCTGCAGAATGATCAGTCCCTAAAACTACACAACCATTCATTGCTGCGATGCTATATTGAGCTTTCATTCTTTCACGAGCTTTTTCATTTCCTTTTGCAAAGTCAGTTAACTGAATACCAATATTTTTTAATGTTTCTACACTAGCATCAACTGCTGCTTTAATATTAACTGTATATAATTTTGTTGGTTGAATAAACTCAAGCGCAAGTTGGCAATCTTCTTCATCCATTTGAACGCCATATGGAAGTCTAATAGCAATAAATATATATTTTTTTTCAGATTGTTCTTCATTTAATTCGTTTACTGCTAATTGAGCAAGCTTACCTGTTAATGTAGAATCTTGGCCACCAGAAATCCCTAATACAAAGCCATTTAAAAAAGGATGTTTTAAAAGATAGTTTTTTAGAAAATCGATACTTCTTCTTATTTCTTCTTTTGGATTAATGACAGGATTTACTTTCATTTCTTCAATAATTTCTTTTTGTAATTTGTTCAATCTTCATTCTCCTTTTGATACAAATTATATTTCTTTATATATGCATAACATTCTTCAGGTAATAAATATCTTGGCTCTCCACCTTTAGCAAATTCTTCTCGTATATAAGTAGAGCTAATCTCCATTGCTAATCCTTTATCAATTAGATGAAATCTAGAGCCATTATCATTATTTCGAAGAAGAGGGGAACGAGAAATTGTTTTTAACATATCAATTCCGTCACGAGCCATAACAATAAATTTATTTTCTGAAACTAGCTGATCCCCATATTTCCACTTTCCTTCAGCAATATCTTCTAAAAGGTCAGCACCCATTATGAAGTAAACTTCATCTTCACTATACTTCGCTTTAAAATGATTCATCGTATAATAAGTAAAAACTTCCCAAGCTTCTTTACTCATTTCATAATCATCTGCTATAAATTTTGAATTATTTTTTATAGCTAGATTCAACATATTCCAGCGATGATCATCCGTATTATGTAATTGTTTGTCTCTTCTTTTTGACGAACATGGTAAGAAAATAACCTTATCTAATTGACATCGATGTGCAATAGTACTAGCAGTCCATAGATGAACATTTGTGATTGGATCAAAAGAACTGCCGTAAATTCCGATTTTAGCCATTATTCATTTCCTCTGTTTTCTTCCTAGCTTCCGCTATTTTTTCCATTTTGTTATCCCAACACTTTTGACTTAAATCCACTGGATATTCTTCAGGGTTTAACGCACGCTTGTATTCTTCCCATAATAAATTTAAATTTTCTTCAGCAAAAGCTTGAATGTCATTAATTCCTGGTAATTTATAAACAAGCTCGCCATTTAGGAAGATTTGATGGTGTAGTTCTCTTGCTTCAAAATTTGTAACAAATTTACTAATATAAGGATGAATTGGATGGAATAGTTTAATTTTTTCTTCAGATTCAGGATCTTCCTCTTCCAATGCAATATAGTCAGCTTCTGCATGATGATTAACAGTATTAATGATACGATAAATTCTTTTTAGACCAGGAGTTGTTACTTTTTCTGGATTTTGTGAAATTTTAATCGTATCAACCATTTGACCATTTTCATCTTCAATACTAACTAATTTATAAACAGCTCCTAAAGCAGGTTGATCATAGGCTGTAATCAGTTTAGTACCAATACCCCAAGAATCAATCTTTGCTCCTTGTGATTTTAAATTTAAAATCGTATATTCGTCTAAGTCGTTAGAAGCAACAATTTTTGTATTTACAAAACCAGCATCATCTAACATTTTCCTAGCTGCTTTAGACAAATAAGCTAAATCTCCACTATCTAATCTTATCGCGGCAAAGTTGATTTTATCTCCTAATTCCTTAGCTACCTTAATAGCATTTGGAACGCCGCTTTTAAGCGTATCGTATGTATCAACTAAAAATGTACAATTGGTATGACGATCTGCGTATTTTTTAAATGCGATGTATTCATCTCGATAAGTTTGTACAAGAGCATGTGCATGTGTACCTGAAACAGGAATATTAAACAACTTGCCTGCGCGCACATTACTCGTCGCATGAAACCCGCCAATAAAAGCAGCCCTAGCTCCCCAAATAGCAGCATCAAACTCTTGAGCACGTCGAGTACCAAATTCCATAAGTGTGTCATTACCAACTATATGTTTAATTCGTGAAGCTTTTGTAGCAATCAGTGTTTGGTAATTTATTATGTTTAATAAAGCAGTTTCAATTAGTTGAGCCTCCAGTAATGGTGCTTCAATTCTTAAAATCGGTTCATTTCCGAAAACTAATTCACCTTCTTGAAGCGCTCTGACTGAACCTGTAAATCGGACTGTAGCTAAATATTGAATATATTCTTTGTTATACCCAAGTTCATTTTGAAGATATTCTAAATCAGTGTTGCTAAACTTGAAATTTTGCAGATAACTGATTAATTTTTCTAAGCCTGCGAATATCGCGTATCCATTTCCAAAAGGTAGCTTTCTGAAATATAGTTCAAATACAGCCATTTTATTATGTATATTGTCTCCCCAATAAGTCTCTGCCATATTGATTTGATATAAATCAGTGTGAAGTGCATAGCTATCATCATGATAATTAAAATTCATTCGCATTTCCGCCCTTAATAGATTTTTGAAATGAGTAAATATCAGTCAATTTCCTATTTTTAAATTGGATTTATAACTAATACAATACTTTTAGTATGAGCATCGAATAAGAATAGTAACATGTAAACATGTACATACATCATTTAAATTAATTATGGCTTTTTTATCCATTTAATAATCTCTTCATTATTTTTGAATTGTAAGATTATTAAATGATTTGTAGAAAGTTTCACAAGACGGTATAGACTAATTACTATAAATTAAAAGGAGAACAATAATTTCAATTTTCACTTCAATCTTATTATAAGTCAAACCATATGAAAACCTAAATATGGAAATTTATTTTAAGTAATAATCTAATTTTCATTATCAATCTCAACAAAATAATGAGTTTTAAAAGGATTCATTGATCATATGACGAAATCATTAAAATAATTAACTAGTATTTATTTTGTAAATAATTAGTATTTGAGGTGAAAGAATGAAGATTTATCAAGCAACAAATAGCGATCTTAATGGAATTACAAGTTTATTTAATGAGTATCGAATGTTTTATAAACAAGAGGAAAATTTAGAGGGAGCTCGCGATTTTATTTATGAAAGATTTCAACAAAGTGATTCGGTTATTTTTACAGTTGTAGAAGATGGCGAATATTTAGGATTCACACAACTGTATCCTTCATTTTCTTCCGTATCAATGAAAAGGCTCTGGATATTAAATGATTTATTTGTAGTCGAATCAGCGAGAAAAAAAGGTGTCGCGCAGATGTTATTAGATGCTGCGAAAAATTTCGCAATCGAAACTAATGCAAAATCCATAGAACTACAAACAGCCTTTGATAATAAGCAGGCTCAACGATTATATGAAAAAAATAGTTATAAAGTTGAGACGACATTCTATACATATTCACTAAGTTTAGAAAATAAAAAATAGACCTTTTTGTGGAAGGGCTTCTATTAATTGGTCTTTATTTAATGAAGGAACAATCCTAATCTAATACCAGACGTAGAACAATTACTTAGTTCGTTTCACACTGAAGCCACCTAGGAATAGGTGGCTTTTTTATTAGGAAGTTTGATTGATTTCCATAGTATCAAACACTTGAATTGTACGTTGATTTTCATCAATGCTTTCTTCAAATTTACCATTTGTATAGTTTGAAATGACGCTTCTCCAGAATGCTTTGGCAGGTAAGTTTTTTTCTATTTGTGAAATTCGCCATTTGCCTGGAAACATGTTGAATAGATTTTGTGCTACTTCTTTTCCATAACCATGTCCTTTATATTTTTGGATAATGAAAAATTCTTCAATTACATTCGGTGAATTTTCTGCTGAACTTGCTACTAGAGCAAATCCTATATATTCTTCATGAAGTTTAACAAAATAAGCGTGATAGTTTGGATCATCCCAATACCTTTCCAAATTAAAATTTTTATAGGATCCGTTCATTTCTAACTTAAGTGGAATGTATTTATTAAATTCATAAATATAAAATTGCATTAAATTGTGTAAAACTGCTTCTTCATCTTTTTTTACACGTATAAGACTAATCAATATAAACACCACCTCAATTTAGCTTTGTTAAGTAATACTTATTTATATAATAGAAAAATCCTTCTTATTAATTTTTTTTAGGAAATACAAAAGGGAAAAATATGTAAATGGTGAATAAGTAAAAGTGGTAAAAAGAGGATTAAATATTTCAGGACTATTTTATTTTAAGAGAATCGATACTGTATTTCTATACGCATCTGATTTTGAGAAAGCAGTAAAATGGTATTGCACGGTATTTTTGTTTCTGTTAAATGGAATGATTCAACAAATGGATACACTGCATTAAATAGTATGGAACATTAAAATGGTTTGAATTTGAAGATTTAGATAGTAATCGTTTAGGGGTATGTTCACCCCAAAATGAGTTTTATTATAAAGTACTAGAAAGAAGGTTCGGATATGAATAAAAAAATTCTTACTGCAATAATAATTGGCATAACAGCCATTGTAATATCGTCTGGGTATATTATTAAAAACTTTAATACAAAAGAAGAAGCAGTACAATTTATGATTCATAAGGATTTACCGGATCTAAAAAAAGATAACTATCAATTAGTGAATATACCTGGAAGTCGATACGTTCTTTGTATTACAGATATTCCTCATAGTATTTATATTTATAAAACTGCATCAATTTTTAATGTGAATTTTGCGTCGATGTCAGGAGCTGAACACTTGTACGCAGGCGATGGGAAGACAATGCATTATTTAAATGAAAAATTGATTTATGGTTTTGACAAAGATAGACCAGTTAGAAAAGAGATTTTTATAGACAATAAAAAAATGAAAACAGTAGAATTAAATCAGTATTTCTCAAAAAGTAAATACAAGATGAATTATAAAAATTTAGTATTCTATTACCCAGAGAAGCCGATAGAAACATCAAAAAATAATTTAGGATTTACAGAAATCCAATATCATTAACTACTGAACTTACAGCAATGCTAAATATGGTATTGCTATTTTTTTGAAAATTTGAGTGATAGGAGTAAACGAAATGTTTGATCAATCTAATTATGAATGTCGTGTTGAATGGGGAAAACGTGGAGCAAGGGAAGCAGCTGACCGAGGAGATATAACGATTATCGTAGATGTTCTTAGTTTTTCTTCCACAGTCGTATCGGCCGTAAATCAAGGTGCAATTATTTATCCTTATCCTCCAAATTTAGATGGGAAAAGTTATGCTGAGAAGATTGGTGGAGAGTATATATTAGGAAGAAATGAAGCGGCAATTCTTGGAAAAGCAACTCTTTCACCAGTCTCATTTAATAAAGATCACGCGAATAACAAATATGTTTTATGTTCACTTAATGGCGCATTTTGCTGTTGGATTGCTGCAAAAGTGCCTGCATTATTAATTGGTTCTATATTAAATGCATCATCTGTTGCAGCATTTGCAAATCAGTTAAAAAAACAAATAAAAGCAAACGTAACGATAATACCTTGTGGTGAAGTTTGGAATGAAGTGCAAGAAAATGAAGATGCGTTACGTCCATCAATTGAAGATTATTTAGGTGCTGGAGCAATATTAGCCGAATTGGAAGGGACAAAATCGCCAGAAGCGGAAGTTTGTATAGGTGCGTATCTGCACTCTAAAGAAAGAATTAATGAATTAATATGGGAATGTGGAAGTGGAAAAGAATTAAGAATAAAGGGCTTTGAACAAGATGTACTACATTGTAGTCGATTAAATAGCTACAATGTAGTCCCTAAATTGGAAAATAATTGTTTTATTGATGCGCTAAACCATTAAAAAGGATGAAGTATAAGTTCATCCTTTTTAATGGTTGTATATCGAGTATAAACCAACATTTTTTAGTAAGATTTTGGGCTTACTTCCATCTAAGTTAGCTACCCATAGATTCCCAACAATACCAAATTCACTTTTTCGTAACCATGTTATTTTATTCGAAGAAGAAGCATAAATTGGGTCATAATCACCTGCCCCGCTAGGAGGGTTTGTAATTTTTTTTTGTTTATGATTATGAAGGTCGATCACATATAAAGCAGGCTTAGGTCGTTTCTTTTCATCATTCGACCACTCACTTTCTTTCACTCTTGATACAACAATCGATGAATCATTACACCAGGAAAATGCTAATTCTGCAAAGCTAGGCGGAGTTAGATTTGCCGAAGTAAAGGCTGGCATTTCTGTAATTTTCATTTTTTTATTTTTATAACCGAATACTAATCTGCCACCACCAGCGATATATCCTAATATATTTTTAGTTTGAGCCCATTTGGGATCATCTAAATGTAGAATAATTTCATCTTGAACTTCAAAAACTTTTCCATTAGAAGATATGATACATAACATATCACTGTCCATCGACCAAGAAGCTGTAGGATTAACAATGAATGAAATCCATTTTTGACTTGGAGAGAATTGAAAGGAACGTGCATTAATTGCTGGAATCGTTGTATTTCCCTTCGTTAAACTCTTAGGAATGACAAAGAATTGTTTAACATGGTTAGTTAAACTAGCAAGATTTTTAAAATCTTTGGGCAACGAAATTTTATATAGGATAGGGTTTGTCCAGCCATTTGGAGTTAAGGAAGCGGCTGAAGAAGCAATAAAACCTTTTCCGTTTGGAAGCCAATTATAATCATCAACACCTAAAGCAATATTATAAAAGTTCGTGAAATCAGAAATATTTAGTACACCGTAATCCTGAAAAGCAACAATATTCTTTGTAGGAGACCATTTAGGGTTCTGCCCATCACTGAATATTTTTTCTTCATTCTTAGTTTTCATATTATATACCCATATCTCAGAACGAGACGGATACGAGGCAGAAGGACCAGTTGGTATTTCTTTTTGATACAGAAGATAATTTCCATCATAAGACCACTCTGGAGTATATTGATAGACCCCCGGTACTTTTGTAATTTTTTCTTCTTTGTTACTGATTTTTACCCAAACAAAACCATCTCGAACAAATGCAATTTTTAATGGTTTATCAGTAGTTTCTGCCTTTGCAAAATTAGTGGCAGTTAAATTAAAGACTATTAACATAAAGATAAGAATTTTTCGTTTCAATCAATCACCTCGAGATCCAAATTAGGTTTATTATTCTCAAGGAAATCAATAAATATCAATATAGTTATTCTCGCAAAAGAGTAACAATTGCTTTATAGAAATAAGCATTGTATTTTTCAACAGGATAAATAAAAAAGTAAACGAATAGTATTATTAAATGGAAAAAAAATGAAATGGCTTAAAAGATTTCAATTGAAAACGACCCTCAAACACTTTTCTAACTCTAGATGAAATTCCTAAAACATTAGAAAGCCATTTAAAAGAAAATGGAAGCTAAACATGTTACTTGATAATTGATTTGATTCAAATTAGGAGGTTATCGAATGTGGTGGTGGATCCTTATATTGGGTTTATTTTATTTACCAATGTTTTATAAATTAAATAAGAGAATTAGTTTATTAGAAGATGAGATAAGAGAATTAAAAGGTATAAAAAGAATTTATTAAAAGTAATGTACTTCTAGAATTTATAAAAAAGGTGAGCCCCAACCATGTACAAATCTAAATAGAAATAAAAAGGATGAAAATGCGATTTATATTTATCATCATGGTTTAATTATTTACCTCATGGTTTGCTAATACTTCCGCAAAGAACTTTGATTTTTATAGGAGCTGTGGATTTGAGATAAAGGATTTATCCGAAAATGGTGTCTGTGTATATCAGGGGTTTATAAATGCAAGAAAGCATGGGAATAGATTGTTTTAATCTTAATAGATTTAATTTAAGGGGATATCTAAAATGAATAAATGGATTGGGGCAGCCGGAGTTTGCATAAATAACGAAAATCAACTATTAATGGTACTTCAAGGGAAACCGGAAGAAAAGAAAGTTTGGACTGTTCCTTCAGGTGCTCTAGAGCTTAATGAAACGATAGAAAATTGTTGCATAAGAGAGATAAGAGAAGAAACTGGATATGAAACGCGTATTGTAAAACCATTATTTATTAAGGAAGGTATTTCATACGGAATAACAGTAGAAGTACATTATTTTGAAGTAGAAGTTATTGGTGGTAAAGCACAAATTCAAGACCCTGATCATTTAATATATGAAATTGCTTGGAAAACTTCTGATAATATAATGAACCTGAAGCTTGCCTTTTTAGAGGACCGTGAATTATTAATAGGCTTACTAAAAGAGAAAAGTGAGAAAAACAACATATTGAAAAAATAGGTATGCAATCATTTAAAAAGCCGCACGGTTAGCTTCCGAACGGCTTATTTCTATAATCTAATATTCTTCGACAGTTGCAATATAAGGTAGATTTCGATAGTTTTGTGCATAATCAATTCCGTAACCCACAATGAATTCATCTGGAATTACAAATCCTACATAGTCTACAGGTAAATTAACTTTTCTTCTTTCTGGTTTATCTAAGAGTGTGCAAATTTTAATGTCTTTTGGCTTATGCATTTGTAGGTGGTCTCTTAAAAAATGTAAAGTCAAACCACTATCGATGATATCTTCAACTACAACTACATTTTTATTTGTAATATTTGCATCTAGATCTTTAAGCAATTTTACTTTGCCAGTCGATTCGGTTTGGTTACTATAACTTGAAACTGAAATAAAATCGACTTTAATATCACCTTTCATTGCACGTATTAGATCAGCGGCAAATACAAATGAACCTTTTAAAACGATAATTAATACAATTGGTTCATTGTTAAAGTCCTTCTCAATTTCTTCACCGATTTGATTTACCCTATTTTTAATTTCAGCTTCTGAGATTAACGTATCTTTAATTCTGTATGGCATGTAATTAACCCTCTTTTACTAAGATAATTAGTGCGTTTAAATCATTCTCATATATTATTAAAACATACATAAGTATATCCAGTTTTACAATTTTTACTAAACTTATAATAGAAATTAATATTTTTGAGGTGAAATGTAATGGTTAAGGAAAATCAAGAATTAAATATCGTTATTGGTGCAGGTGAGAATAATAATAATCCTGGTTGGCTCCATACTCAAGAAGAAGAATTAAATTTAATGATAGAGTCAGACTGGGAAAACAAATTTCAACCTGGAGCAATTAATAAGATACTAGCTGAACATGTATGGGAGCACTTAACATTTGAAGAAGGTGTTCTAGCTGCAAGAGTTTGCTACAAGTTTTTAAAAGCTGGAGGACATGTCCGTTGTGCTGTACCTGATGGATATTTTCCAAATGAAGAATATCAACGAACTGTAAAAATTGGTGGACCTGGACCACTCGACCATCCAGCTGCTAGTCATAAAATTGTTTTTAATTACCACACGATTACATCAATGTTTGAAAAAGCTGGTTTTACTGTTCAATTACTCGAGTATTGTGACGAAAATGGTGAATTTCACTTTATAGAATGGAATCCAGGGGATGGTGTGATTTATCGTTCAAAACCTTATGATCATCGTAATCAAAATGGAGAACTAGGATTTGTATCTTTAATTGTAGATGCAATAAAACCGAATTCTGATATGAAATAGGAATCAAGATAAATTAAGCTAAGTTTATAGTGGTGAATGAATTTTAATGAAGTACCTTCAGTTTGGTAATAATAGCCATATACCAAATTTGGAGGTTTTTTTATGAACGAAAAAATTGACTATAATGGCTTACCAAAACATTCAAAGCCTTTATGGAGAAGTGGTTTAAACGTACCTACGTTCCCAACTTATAATGATGATCAGGAATTTGATGTTGTAATTGTCGGTGGAGGAATTACTGGAATCACAGCAGCATATTTTCTTACACAAGCTGGAATGAAAGTAGCACTGCTTGAAGCAAATAAAATACTAAATGGAGCGACAGGTCATACAACCGCAAAAGTAACAGCTCAACATGATTTAATCTATCATGAGATGATTGAACATTTTGGATTCGAAAAGACGAAAATATATTATGAATCAACTAAACATGCGATGAGTTTTATTAAAAAATACTGCACTGATAATCAGCTAGATTGCAATTATGAGATTCAAGATGCGACTATTTATACAAATTCAGATGCATACATAACTAAATTAAAACAAGAACTAAGGGCATATGAATTACTAGGAATAGATTCCTCACACTCAGAAACAATTCGATTGCCGTTACAAACTAAATTTTCTATTTCAATGAACAAGCAAGCGCAATTCCATCCTTTAAAATATTTAATCAATTTATTAAAAGAATCAATTGAAAATGGATTAAGTGTACATGAGGAAACGGTAGCAATTGATGTTGAAACTGGGAAGATTCTAACCGTAATCACTCAAAGTGGTAGAAGAATTAAATGTAAACATGTAGTAAGTGCATCTCATTTTCCTTTCTATGATGGGAACCAAATGTTCTTCTCTAAAATGTACGCTGATCGTTCATATGTTTTGGCAGCGAAGCTTAAAACACAATTTCCAGGAGGGATGTATTTAAGTGCAGAGGATCCAAAAAGATCATTAAGAACCATTAAATTCAATGATGAAGAATTAGTCCTTATTGGAGGGGAAAGTCATAAAACTGGCCAAGAAACTCGTACAATGAGTTTTTATGAAAATTTACAACAATTCGGCGAAGAAACGTTTGGGATTGAAGAGGTAAAATTTAGATGGTCTACTCAAGATTTAATTACGCTCGATAAAATGCCCTATATAGGACGTCTATCTAAGAAGAATAGTAATATTTATGTAGCTACAGGATTTCGTAAGTGGGGTATGACAAATGGCACCGTATCTGCGAAGTTAATTAGTAATTTAATTTTAGAAAAAGAAGCAATAGATGCAGAATTATTTTCACCTTCTAGATTTCAAGCAGATCCAAGTATCAAACATTTCTTAATGCAAAATATTGATGTTGCAAAACACTTGATTGAAGGGAAGCTAGAGCCAGTTTCTCGTAAAGTAGAAGATTTATATACTGATGAAGGATCTGTCGTTAGCATAGAGGGTAAGAGAGTTGGAGCTTATAAGGATGTAAATGGAAAAGTACATTGTGTGGACACTACTTGTACTCATCTAGGTTGTGAAGTTGAGTGGAATAACGGTGAAAAATCATGGGACTGTCCATGTCATGGTTCTAGATTTTCCATTTATGGAGAAGTATTAGAAGGACCAGCAGATTCACCTTTAAAACAAGTATTTTTCAATAATTAACATTTCAACAATTTTAAGATAGAGAGAATTAAATTAGAGGAGAAAAAGATGAACAAAAATAAAATAGCAGTCATTACTGGAGCAAGTCGCTTAAATGGGATTGGAGCTTCAATTTGTCACGCATTAGCTGACGATGGTTTTGATATATTTTTTACATATTGGACTAATTATGACTTAGAAATGCCATGGGGTGTTGAAGCTAACGAGCCAATCAAATTGAAAGACGAATTAAAAAGCAAAGGGGTAAAAGTTGCATCTCTCGAAATTGATTTAACAAAAGAGGATGCACCATATGAACTCTTTCAAAGAGTCATAAGTGAACTTGGAAACCCGAGTGTATTAGTTAATAATGCTGCTTATTCTACAAATAATGATTTTACAAATTTAACGCATCAAGAGCTTTATAAACATTATGCTGTAAACATTCAAGCTACAACTTTATTAAGTATCCTTTTTGCTCAAAATTTTAAATCTACGTACGGTGGTAGAATTGTTAATATAACATCAGGTCAATTTAAAGGGCCGATGCCAGGTGAACTTGCATATGCGACAACCAAAGGCGCGATTGATGCATTAACGATTACATTAGCTGCAGAGGTTGCAAAGTTAGGAATCACAGTAAATGCAGTAAATCCTGGTCCTACAAATACTGGATGGATGACGGATCAGATTGAAAAACAGTTATTACCTGCATTTCCATTTGGTCGAATAGGCGAACCTCGTGACGTGGCTAAACTAATTAAGTTTCTAGTAAGTGAAGATGGTGACTGGATTACCGGCCAAATTCTACATTCTGAAGGTGGATTTATGCGCTAAAAAAGCTGCATGATATTAAATAAAACATTTAAATAAAAAAACTGTGTAAAGCGTGAATCTTTACACAGTTTTTTATTTAGAATGAATTGCATCATATTCCATTACATAGCAATCTCTATACTCTCCTTCATGCCACTCATGCTTAGGGAGTAGTTTAACGCGCTTAAAGCCGCATTTTTCATAACAAGAAATGGCTCTACTATTCCATGTTTGAGGATCCATTACTACCTTATCAGCTTTAAGATGATTTACTAAGTATTCAACTGTTGAAGATACTAATTGCCTACCAATTCCTCGGTTCCAAAAATCTACTTCTCCTATAAATTGATCCATACCAAATAAAATATCGGTAGAATTTTCATATCCATATTCATTTTTTGAATAATCATCTAGCTTGTAAAATTGAATATAACCAATTTCTTGTTCCTTAAAACTTACGATACACATTTGTACTGCTTCATCTTTATTCAAAAAAACACTTCGTACTTTTTCTTCATCAAATGAGTTATCTCGTCCTTCGTAATACTGTAGAACATTGGGGTCTGATAGCCACTTACTTAAAAAGGGAGTATCTGACTCATTTAATTGACGAATCGTTAAATTATCTTTTTCAAAAATCATTATTTTCCTCCTACTTTTAAACAAAAACATATGTGTATTAATTCCGTTTAATAAAAAGAAACCCTTCTCAGAAATTAATAAGTAGAAGGAAATCGTTTAAATCTGAAGAATTTATACACTTTAATTTTATTTTGATTGAAAAATTCAGATTTATTTTTTGACATACAACAAAGAGATTAGTTGCATGTGTGAATGGAAATATTCTTATTAATAAGGGAGAAATATTTATATGCCTTTATCACGTGAAGTCTTATTGAAACATAGCAATGATATGATAAAATGGGTTCTTTCATTAAAGAAATTATCAGATTGTAAATGGAGAACCGAAATTGCTGAAGGAAAGTGGACGATTGCAGAAATTATTTCACATTTACATGCATGGGATTATTATATGATTGATTCGAGACTCTCGATTCATAATGGGGAATTTCCATCTCCTCCTGATGTTGATGAGTATAATTCATTTGCGGCAGAATACGGAAGAAATGAAACAAAAGGAAGAGTAATAAACACATTTATAAACAAACGAAACAAATTAAATGAATTACTTAAAGGATTTGAGGAAGATGATTTAATCATTCCATTTTATAGAAACTATTCCATTTTAGAGTACTTAGAAGGAACAGTTGAACACGATTTACATCATAAAAAGCAAATTTTACGAATCATAGATTAAAGCAGAAGAGGATCTCATTGTTTGGTGAGTACCTCTTCTTTTGCTAATGTAATTATTCGTGAATTTTTAAAATGATTCGCCCATTCCCATGACCGGTTTGACTTAATTTATGTGCCTCTGCTACTTCATTCAACCGAAAACTTTTTGATATATTAGCAGTTAATTCTTTTTGGGCGATTAATTTCGCTATTTTAGAAAATACTTCGTTAGTTGGTATCTGGGTTGGTTTAATGGCAGTAATATTTAATTGTTTCGCGATTTCAACATTAGGAAAAGCAACAATCGAAACAATTGTCCCTCCTGCTTTCACAATAGACCAAGAACGATCTAACGTATCGCCGCCAATTGTATCAAGAACAATATCTACCTTGTCTACAACTTTTTCAAATTGAGTTTGAGTGTAGTCAATCACAGAATTTGCTCCCAATGCTTTAACAAATTCCAAGTTTTTCGTTGAAGCAGTTCCGATTACTTCGGCACCAACTAATTTGGCAAGTTGAACTGCAAATTGACCGACTCCACCCGCCGCACCGTGTATAAGAACCTTGTTCCCTTTTTTTAAACCACTCTCAGTAATCAACGCATGCCAAGCTGTAGCTGCACCTCCAGATATCGTTACAGCTTCTTCAAATGTTAATCCTGTAGGCATTAATACAATATCACATTCTTTTATTGCTAAATATTCTGTATATGCCCCGTTTGGACTTCTCCCAAATACCATTTGTCCAACCTTTATCTCTTTAACAGATTTCCCGATTGCTACAACAACTCCAGAAAAAGATGTACCTGGAGTATATGGGAAATTCATTGGATTAAATTTTTGGAGATATCCTTGTCTAATTTTCCAATCAATTGGAAGCACAGCTGCGACATGAACACGCACAAGTACTTCATTGTTTGAAGGCTGAGGGCATTCTATCTGCTCATATTTTAAAACATCGGTATTTCCATATTCATGTACTCTAATTGTATTAATCATTGAAGGTAACATATTTCCCCCTTTGAACTTTATTTAAGAACTTTACAGTGTATAAACAAATTGTGTAAACTCAGTAAATAGGTGTAAGTTAAATTGTTGAATATACTCAGTAATTAATGTTGAGTATACTCAGTAAAATGAAAATCGTCAAGGAGTAAAATGATGAATAATAAATCTAACTTTAAACAAAACCCAACAGCAGGTGCTCTTTTAGAAATGCTATTTAAAACTACACATCATCTTCATAGGCAATTTGAAAATACCTTAAATACGTTTGATACACCTTCTGCTTTAACAGGGCCAAGGCTTAGATTCTTAATTACAGTAGAGGAAGCCGGTCAAATAAGAATGAGTGATATCGCTGCTAAACTTGGAATTCAACCACGAACAGTAACACAATTTGTTGATGCTTTAGAAAAAGAAGACTATCTTATTCGGTGTTCCGATCCTGAAGATCGACGAGCGACACTTTTAAAAGTAGCTCCTCAGGCGTTGAAGGATATCAAAAAAGCGAGAGCTTCTATGAGTTTGGCGGCAGAAAAAACGTTAGCATATTTACCTCAAGAGCAGCGTACCCAACTATATAATTTATTATTTGAGTTAAAACAAGAAGAGAATGTCTAGAAGGATATTCTTTTTTTTTAGTTTCATTTTAAATTGAATAATTGTAAAAGGAGTTCGAGGAATAAAATGAAAGATAAGTCAATGTGCAAATAGTGAGGAGATGTTTGAATGCTAATCAATAAAGTGGTTTTACTTACGACTAATTTAGTGGAAACGAGAGATTTCTATATTAATAAGCTTCAATTTGAAAGTACAGAGATAATGAGTGATAGCTTCACAGTTAAAGTTGGAAATAGTTTACTCAAGTTTATAGAAACACAATCAGAAAAGGATCCATTTTATCATTTTGCCTTTAATATACCAGCAAATAAATTTAGGGAAGCGAAGGAATGGGCTCAAACAAAAGTGAATCTAACAATTGAAGATGGAAAAGATGAGATTTTTTTTGAATTTCTAAATGCACATTCATTTTACTTTGAAGACCCATCTGGAAATATAGTTGAATTTATTTCCAGACATTCTATTTCGCCAAATACCTCAAAAGATTTTTCACCAAAGTCAATTATTGGTATTAGTGAAATAAATGTTACAACAAAAGATGTTCATCTAATTGGTAACCGACTAATTTTAAATGGCATTCAAGTTCGTGAGGATAGGGAAATAAATGAAAGTTTAAACTTCATGGGATCAAAAGGTTGTTTTTTACTTCTAGGTCCTCCTAAGAGAAGATGGCTATTTTCTGAAAAAATTGCTGAAGTTTTTCCTGTATCAATTACAGTTGATAACAAATTAGAAATCAAGGTTACGGATATTGGTGAGGTTAGTATTATTGAATTGAAATGAAATAAAATCATCTTAAACTATTTATATTGTACCTGCGAGAAATCCTGCTGGCTCTACCTCGAAAGTGGAGCGGCTTTTAGCGAATTTGTACTATCTTTTTGATAGAGCTAAAAAAAATAAAAATTTCGCGAACCTTTTTGTCATTCGAAACGACTTACTTTATGAAAGGGGGAGGTGACAAGAGCATTTGATGATTAATAGAGAGTCTGAAAAAAAAGAAGCATATTTTAATAGATGGATGAATGAAATTAAATCTGGTAATCAACAAGCTTTCTCAGAAATTTATAAAGAGTTTGCACCAAGAATCTACGGTTACTTTCGCATTCAATTAAAAAATGAAAGTGATATTCAGGATTTAATGCAACTCGTATTTTTGACGATTTGGCGAAGTGCAAAAAGTTATCATGCTGAATCTAGTCTTTCCTCATGGATTTTCGGTATTGCTAGACACAAGCTGTTAGATTATTTAAGACAACAGTACAAAGTGAAGACCTGGGATATTTCTGATATCGAATCGATGGAGATAGAATCAGAAGCATTAGAACAGGATTTTACCGAAGACTTAATAACTGAAATTACTATTTCAAATGCACTTGATGCCCTGCCTCCTTCATATGCGGAATTACTCTATTTAGTATTAAAAGAGTCTATGAGTTACAAAGAGATTAGTTATCTACTAAAAATTCCAATTGGAACGGTTAAAAGCAGGATGTATCAAGCAAAAATCCACTTAAAGAAACAATTACAAATGGAAGGGGGAAGATGATGAGCGCTCAGTGTGATCAAGTAAAGGAACTTTTACCGTGGTTAATGAATGGAACTTTACGTAGTGAAGAAACGATTATTGCATTAGAACATGTCAAACAATGTAAGAATTGTAAAAAGGAATTAGTTTTTTTAGTCACTATTCAAAATCAGATTAAAGAGAAGCAAGAGCTGATACCTTCTGTTAGTTTTACGAATGAGCTATGGGAAAATATTCTTCTGGCTGAGCCGGAAATAAGAACGAATAGAAATAGTTCGTTTTCTGATATACGAAATGCATTTAACTTGGCGCTTTCCCCCTTTAAAATTCTAAAACTTACATTTCATAAAATGTTTGGAACCGTAAAATGGGAAGCGAAACAGATTTATAAAGAACTAGAACATTAATTAGAATAGAGGAGTTGGATAGAATGTCAAAAGAATTTTACGAAAATAACCATAACCATAACCAAGTGAATTGGGATGCAAAAGAAGTAGGGAATTTATTAGGAGTTGTTTCAGAAAAAGTACCCGATTTGTTTAGTAAATTATTTAAGATTTTATATTCAGAAGAATCTGCGCGTGAAATGGGTAAAGCAGTAGGAAGTCTATATAAAGAGTTAAAAGAAGCTGGCATCCCACAAGATGTTGCCTTGAAAATGACGACTGATTATATGCTATCACTAAAGGACGTAACACGTGTTGTTAGCAATCAGAATAGCTATAACAATGAACCAAAGAATGAGATATAGGATTATCAAATGAATATCTTATCTATCATCATAAGATCATTTTCAAGTGTAGGGAAACTAAGTGTACTATATGTTAAGAGTAATTTTATTAAAAAATCAGCGATTAAGAAATTCAAAAACGAATTAAACAAGATGGGCATTGCAGAGGCTGACGTTTTAATACTTACTCAAAACTATTCAGATATGGTTAATTTAAATCCATTATTATATTTGAAGAAAAATAAGTGAACATAAAAATATGCATTGGAATTTAAGTCACCTTTTTTATGGTGACTTTTTGCATTTAAAGTAGGTTTTTACTAGATTTTTGTCGAATATTAAATGTGAAACTTAAATAAGCTGTATGTAATTTCATCGGTCTTTTTAACATGTTCTTAGCTTACATTTCTAATAAGAGAGCATTTATCAGGCTAAGAATGAGGTGGAATTATGCGGAAAATAAGAGTAAAACAAAGTAAAGGTCAGTCCATTATCGGAATGATCATCGGAATTATTTTTGTCATCATTGGTTTTACAATGGTTATACCAAATGCTGGTTGGTTTGGATTACTATGGACCTCAATTGCTTTAATGCTTACGATTATAAACGGGTATAACGCATTTAATGCGCGAGGAATAGCTAACTATGAAATAAATGTTGATGATAATCGGTTGAAAAAGGAAGAAGATTTTGAAGTGAAACTACGGAAGTTAAATAAATTAAAGGATGATGGAATTATTTCGGAAAGTGAATTTATCATTCAAAAGGAAAAAATTCTTGAACAAGATATTTAATTTAAATTCTTAATCTTTTTTACTAGGAAGAAGGAAAGGAAATGTTTATTAAGTTATTATTGGAAGTTATGTTGCCATTATTTTTTTATGTCATACTTGGCTATTTTTTTAAGCGGATTTTTAATCTTCATTTAGCAACTTTGACCAATCTTTTAGTCTATTTATCTCTTCCTGTAGCTGTATTTATGAAAATATATAATAGTCCATTATCTGGATCTGTCGCAGGTGGAGTATTAATTTATTTAATCGTACAGTTTGCAGTCATGTCCCTAGTTTCGTACGTAGTGTGTAGATGGAGACGAGTAGAGCCATCAATGCGTGGAACATTTGCAAATAGTATCGCTTTAAATAATTCGGGGAATTTAGGATTACCGGTTAATGCATTAGTATTTAAAAATGATCCATTTGCTTTAAGTATTGGAGTTTTAATTGTACTCTTTCAAAATGTTATGACTTTTACAGTGGGGGTATACAACGCGGAGGCTGCAGTTAAAATGAAAGAAGCCATTGTTAAAATGCTTAAACTGCCTATTCTATATAGTGTTGCACTTGGATTTATTCTTCAACTATCACATGTGAAATTGCACTCAACTATTCTAACAGTTTTTGATCCTGTTACGGATGCATTTGCACCATTTGCTCTTGTTACACTAGGTGCACAATTAGCTGAATCTGGCAAAGACATAAGTTGGAATAATCTAGCAATCAGTAATTTGCTTCGTCTAATAGGTGGACCAATAATAGCATTCGGGCTTATTCAACTATTTGGTTTTGAAGGTGTAACAGCAAAAGCATTGTTTATTGGTAGTGCGTTTCCTAGTTCTAGAAATAGCGCACTTCTATCATTCAATGGCCCCCATGCGAGCTTTGCAGCACAAACAGTGATTACCTCAACAATAGTAAGTAGTATGACGTTACCAATTGTCATCCAATTGGCAAGTGTACTTTTTTAAAGAAAAAAGTGATTGTCATTATGACAATCACTTCAATTTTTTTATTTATTGTTTTCTTTATAATATAATTCCAGTTTATATTTCAGGCTTTCAATCTGCGACTTTTGAGAAATTGGAAACCCATTTTTTCTAGTTTTTACACTACACATCCAACATGAACAATGGACTTTTCCCTTCGCAAAATAGCCAGGATACTTTGCTGAATAGCCCAAAAAATTTACGAGTTTAAGTTTTCGCGAAATAACTCTTTGTCTTTGATACCTAAAATAACTACGGTTTCTTTTTTGAAGATGATGATTCATTGGTTAACACTCCCTAGAAAATGGCTCAACCTGTAAAAGTCCCTAGGGTAGTACTAGACGATTACAGGTTGAGTATTGTGTTAACCCTATGTGAAAATAAATTCAATGACATCTACTCCTTAAAGGCTGTTTTTCTATTCTATTAAACATAATACAGTATATTTTATTTTTTTATATAGTCAAATCGGACGATTGTAAGGGAGAAAATACGCATGCTAAATTCAGAAAAAGATATTATAAACCTTGTAAAAAATGACAAATGGATGATGGATATATTAAACACGGCAAAAGAATTACAATTACCTGATTGGTGGGTTTGCGCTGGATTTGTTCGCTCGAAAATTTGGGATACATTACATGGATTTGATGAAAGGACCATCATAGACGATATTGATGTCATTTACTTTGATCCATTCAATGTAGATGAGATGGTAGAAAAGGAATATGAAGAGATGTTAAAAAGTAAACTTCCAAATCTTCCTTGGTCAGTAAAGAATGAAGCGAGAATGCATTTAATTAATAATTTACCACCTTATCACTCTTCTATTGATGCGATGTCGAAGTTTCCTGAAACAGCTACTGCACTTGGCTTGAGCATAAATGAAATGAGCGAAGTAGTTTTAGCAGCACCATGTGGTGTTGAGGATATATTAAATTGTGTCATAAAGCCAACCCCTACTTTTCTTCAAACTAAAGAACTGATTCCAATTTTTGATGAGAGAGTTTCGAAAAAGAATTGGAATAAAAGGTGGACAAAAGTAAAACTTGTAGTTGAAAGTTATTAAAAATAGATAATAATACATAGAACAATATCTAATTTTAGTAATAGACTATTTAGGGGGGATTTTTGAATGAAAAAGATAATGTTTATTAGTTTGGCTATCATAAGTGTATTGTGTTTAGCAAGTTGCCAAACGAAAGACTATGGGAATAAGGATGGAAAGACGACGATTGAGGATAAGGATAAAACACCAGTTGAAAATAAAGATAATGAACCTAAAAATGAACTTACTCTTTATGGAAATGATGTTTTTAAAGATATTTCAGTCGTTCGAGAAGAGACAGTTAATAATGTTTTTCAAGTAGAAGGAAAAGCGAGTGTATTTGAAGCAATGTTTTTATACCGTTTAGAAGATGGGCATAACGTATTAGCTGAAGGAAGTGTCATGGCGGATCAAGGCGCACCAGAGTGGGGAAACTTTAAATTCAAGATTAACCATAAGCAAGCATCCAGCCCAAATGGCGTTTTAACTATATACGTTGCTAGCGCCAAAGACGGGTCTCCTGAACATGAGTTGAATATACCAGTACAATTTCCAAATTATTAATAATAAAAAAGACTTTAGAAAACTCTAAAGTCTTTTTTATTATTAATTTGTAGAATTTCTTAAATTAATTTAATGTTTATATTAATGAAAATTAATAATTGAGCAAAATAAATAGTATCTATTGCAGTATTTGCGTAGATTATTAAAAATTTCTAATGTTTTATTAATTAAATTTTAAAAAATATATAAGTTCGTTTTCATTTTTTACATATATGCTTATCTAATACAATTAAATATTTCATAAGTGTTATTATAAGGAAAATGAGGGATAAAATAAATGAAAAAAATATTAATTATAGAAGACGAAAAAGAATTAGCAAATTTTATTAGGTTAGAACTTGAATATGAAGGAAATGAAGTTCATATTTCAAATGATGGACGAGATGGACTGAACCAAGCGATTGATAATGACTATGATTTAATTTTACTTGATCTTATGCTACCGAACTTAAGTGGCATTGAAGTGTGTAGAAGAATTAGAGCACATAAAGATACACCAATTATTATGATAACTGCCAGAGATAGTGTCTTTGATCGTATTTCAGGTCTAGATAGTGGTGCAGATGACTATATTTCTAAGCCATTTGTAATCGAAGAGTTATTAGCACATATGCGAGCAATTTTTAGACGTATCGATCGATCAACAAAAATTCACTGCTTAAAATTTAAGGATTTATCACTTGATTCTGCTGCGAGGGTTGTTAAAAAAGAAGAAACGGTTATTGATTTAACTAAAAAAGAATTCGATTTATTATATTTATTAATGAGCAATATCAATCGTGTTTTAACAAGAGAAATCTTATTAGAAACTGTATGGGGCTATGGCTCAACAATTGAAACGAATGTAGTAGATGTTTACATTAGTTATTTGAGAACAAAGCTAGATGATAAAAATAATACTTATATACACACTGTTCGAGGTACAGGGTATGTAATGAGAATGTAGGTGGATTTTGAAAGTAATTAATAAACTATCGATAAGATGGAAAATAACAATCATGATTGTAGGTCTTATGTTTTTCATCTTTACTTTATGTAATATTATTCAGCTTTCTTTAATTCAAATTTCTATTATTAATCAACAGCAACACAGAATTGAAAAGAGATTAAATGAAACGGTGGCCTATTTAGATGAAGAATATAAGCATAAGGAACCGGACAAAACTTCTTTAATAGAAAATAAATCTTATTTCGAAAAAATCATTCAAAATAATGAAATGATTCGTTTATTAGATGACAACGGAAATGTAATTTTTACTGTTTCCAGGAAGATGCCTGAAATCCACTTTAATAAAAATAGTGTTGGAGAATTTCAAGAATATCGAAAGCATAATCAAGAAATTCTCATTAAAAGTAAAGCTCTTCGCTACGGAAAATTTCATGGTGTACTAGAAGTGGCAATGAATATAGAAATTTTCTCTAAGTTTGTTAAAGAAGCGTTTTTTATATTACTTTTTGGTACAAGTATTTCACTTTTATTTAGTATTTTTAGTGGTTACTTTTTTTCGAAAAATCTCTTAAAACCAATTAAAGATCTGAGTCAAACAATGACGAAAATCAAAAATAATCAACTAAAAGAACGTGTAGTTGTCGGAGAAACAAATGATGAACTATCTGATTTAGGTTTGATTTTTAATAGGATGATGGATGAATTAGAAACATCCATTACAAGACAAAAACGTTTTGTGGAAGATGCATCACATGAATTAAGAACTCCTTTAGCTATTATTCATGGTCACTTATCGTTAGTTAATAGGTGGGGAAAAAAAGATGAGAAGGTTTTGGAGAACTCATTGAATACGTGTATTAATGAAACAAATCGTATGATCATCTTAACTAACGAACTTTTACAGTTATCTAAATTAGAAAAATCGAATGAACAGATTGGTCAATATGCGCCTTCGAATATTATTGAAGTAATAAATGAGATTATAAATAATTATCAGTTATTACATGAGGATTTAATCATTCAATTTAATGTAAATGCTGAAGTGATCAATGAAGCAAATATAGCACGTGAACATCTGATGCAAATTCTCATTATCTTATTTGATAATGCTGTTAAATATAGTAATAAAAGTGAAACGAAAATAAATATTAACGTTACTCAATCTCATGATAGCCTATATATAAAAGTTAAAGATAATGGAATGGGAATTAAAGCTGAGGATATAAACCATATTTTTGATCGTTTTTATCGAGCGGATAAGGCAAGAAGCAGAGCAAATGGTGGGAATGGCTTAGGATTATCCATTGCAAAAAATTTAATAGAAAACTATGGTGGAGACTTGCAGATTACAAGTGAGTATGGGGAAGGTACAACTGCCATTATTATTTTAAAAATAGCTGAGTAATTTGTGGAGTAGACTTGTTTTCTGAACAAGTCTACTTTTTTTCGGAAACTTAACTTATCATCAGAAATAAAATTGATCGAATCGAATACGATATTATTAGTTCGATAAGTATGTTTGTGGTAAAGTTGAATAAAATGAAAATTCTTTTAATTAGTAGGGGGAACAATATGAGCCGAGTAAGTATTTCGATTAACTATGCAATTATGATTGAAGAATTACGTAGTGCTGGTGTGGAAAATGGTCAATTAGTCGAAGTTCTCAAACAAGAAGATTACGAATTTCTCAATCAATTTGGCAAGGGATTCCCAGATTGGGAGACTTTACTAAAACTATATAAACGAAATGAAGAAGAGTTTAATAAAATTATTTATGAAGGCTACCAAATTACATTTTTGACAAAAGGATCTTTAATGACCTTATTACGATTTAAATTTGGAATTGAAGTGGAAAAGGATTATGAGGATAAAGGTACAGCAATTGAGGGAATCCTTTTATCTGAAGAAGCTGCAAACAATTTAAAGGATACTCTTGCGATAAACTGGAAACTTAGTACATATGTTGACGAAAAAGACAATTTATCAAAAATTCGTATTGAACTAGTAAAAGGTACAGAATTTGCGACTTTATAAAAAGAAAACTCTTTATCAAGTTATGACTTGGTGAGGAGTTTTTTTTATAGGATGTTTTCGTAAAGTTCGTTGCTTTTAAATATGGAGTTTCGTACATTTCTACTCCAGGTTGCTCGCTTTCCGTGGGGCGGGAGCAAAGCCACATGGGCCCACACGATGTGGGTCATGCATGCGTTACGACAGGACGTCGTGGTATTAGCATGCCTACCTTTTTGATCATTTCGGGGTCTCACCTGTCCCGCATC
Organism: Bacillus sp. EAC; assembly: GCF_002156875.1. Lineage (GTDB taxonomy): Bacteria > Bacillota > Bacilli > Bacillales > Bacillaceae_G > Gottfriedia. The sequence continues at coordinate 266,201 of NZ_NCSY01000004.1, forward strand.
TCCCGCAGGAGTCACGCACCTTCCGTTCCAATTTTTTTCATTATTGAGCGTTCGCTTTTAAAACCATTTTAAAAATTAAATTATATAATTAACGTTTTGAGTATATGATGTTTTTCTAATTTCGATAAAGGGAAAAAAGATTGATAAGTGGAATTCAAAATGTAAGAAATAAGTGATGATTAAAAAGGAGAATCAAAATGGCCGTAAAAAAACTTTTTTGGGAGGACCCATATTTAAAGAGTATTAGTGCAACGATCACAAATGTGACAGGGCAAAATATAACATTAAATCAAACTATCATATATGCCTTTTCAGGTGGCCAACAATCTGATTCTGGTAGCATTGGAGATTTTGAAATAATAGAGGCTAAAAAAGAAAATTTAGAGATCATTTATACACTCCCAGAAAATCATACTCTTCAAAAAGGACAAGAAGTTGGCGTTTTAATCGATTGGGAGAAAAGATATCGAATTATGAAGCTACATTTTGCAGCAGAAATAATACTTGAATTAATGTACCAAAACTTTAATCGACCTGAAAAAATAGGAGCAAATATTACAAGTGAAAAAGCAAGAATTGATTTTTATTGGAATGGAAATATCACTGAAACTTTTCCAGTGATAGAATTAAAAGCTAAAGAGTTAATTGAAGCAAATCTGAGCATTCACAGTCATTTTAGTGATGAAGAAACACAACGAAGATGTTGGGAGATTCATGGATTTGCAAAAGTACCTTGTGGAGGAACACATATTAAAACAACAGGTGAAATAGGTAATATTAAACTTAAACGCGTTAATATTGGTGGAGGGAAAGAGCGGATTGAAATTTATTTAGCATAAAATGGATGAGTGTAACTATATTAATGGTATCAAGAAGGATGAGTGTAACTATATTAATGGTATCAAGAAGGATGGGAGGAGATTAATTGGAAATTGCCATTATTCTATTAGTCGTAGGTTTATACATAGCTTTTCAAACTAGTAGAGGTAAATCTGCTAAGAGAAAATATATAACTTGGGGAATAACAATAATGCTTATTATTTCTCCAATTATCTCAATGTTTGTCTCTATAATATATGGGCTTAATGCAAAGGATGGTTTTGCAGGGGTTGCTCTAATGATGATTTTACTTCCTCTCACGTTCCTTATAGGTCTTATCATTTTGATACTTGGAATTTTTAAAAAGAATCCATTAAAAGAGGGAATTACAAAGGATTTCAACTAAATTAACCAAAAAAAGCTACCTGTTTACGGAGATAGGTAGCTTTTACTTTTACATTAAAAATCAAAATTGTCAGGGTCTGGACCAACTCGTTTGTTTGAATCAAGTGTTGCAATTTCGTTCATATCATCCGCCGAAAGTTTGAAGTCAAATACTTCAAAGTTTTCTTTAATACGTGATGGAGTAATGGATTTAGGAATTGCTATAACATTTCGTTGTAAGTGCCAACGAAGAATGATTTGAGCAGATGTTTTTCCATATTTTTGTGCAAGATCTGTAATAATCGAATTTGTTAACGCTTCGCCACCTTGCATTAATGGACTCCAAGCTTCTAGTGCAATACCATTCTTTTGACAATATTCATGCAATTGGTTTTGTGGGAACATTGGATGTAATTCCACTTGATCAACCATTGGTTTAATATTACGATGTGCTGCAATGTCTTCTAAATGATGGATATGAAAATTCGAAACACCAATAGCCGGTACTTGTTTTTCATCATAAAGTGTTTCGAGTGCTTTATATGTATCTAAGTATTTTTCTTTAACTGGCCAGTGAACTAAGTAAAGATCAACATAGTCTAAACCTAATTTTTTAAGGCTTTCCTCATGTGCTCTTAAAGTTGTATCATACCCTTGATCAGCATTCCATACTTTTGTCGTAACAAAAAGTTCATTACGTGCAACGCCTGATTGACGAATCGCTTCACCAACCTGTTCTTCATTTTTATAAACTGCAGCTGTGTCAATATGACGGTAACCAACCTCAATGGCTGTGCGAACTGCATCTACACCATCTTCAGGTGATACACGCCAAACACCTAAACCTAATTGAGGCATTTTTACACCATTATGTAGCTCTATCGAATGTTCAAATTTCAATTTAATTCCCTCCTTATAAAAGACTAAATCTAGTGTACAATATATTTCTAAAAATTTAAAAAAATAAGATGTGTATAATACAGTTTTTTATTGAAGAAATTAAATAATATAATAAAAAAGAGCGGATAAGTTGTAAATTTTTCATTTTTCCTTCAATATAGGTATAGGAAAAATTTACTTAATTTTTGCTTGGAGGGAAATGAATGTTAAATAAAATTCTAGAATTCAATAAACATTTTGTTGAAAGTAAAGGATATGAGCCATACTTAGCTTCTAAGTTTCCCGATAAAGAAGTAGTAGTTGTAACATGTATGGATACTCGTTTAGTTGAGTTATTACCAAAAGCACTCGATTTACGTAATGGTGATGTGAAAATGATTAAAACGGCTGGAGCTGTAATTTCTCATCCTTTTGGATCAGTTATGAGAAGTATATTAGTATCGATTTATGAACTGGGTGCAAAAGAAGTGTTAGTTATTGGGCACCATGAGTGTGGGATGGGGAATACTGATCCAACACGAATCAAGAAGAGAATGATTGAAGCTGGGATTAAAGAAGATAGTTTAGAAATCCTAGGTTCTTCAGGTATTAATTTGGATAAGTGGTTATCTGGATTTACAGATGTATATGAAAGTGTAGAACACAGTGTATCAATTATTAAAAACCATCCTTTAATACCAAAGGACATTGAAGTGCATGGATTAGTAATTGACCCACATACAGGTAAATTAGAAGTAGTTCATAGAGATGAGAAAACAACGGAATAATTCTTAATCAAAAAGAGTTACTGTTCTAGATAACAATTCTAGAAAGTAACTCTTTTTCTTTTGTTATTTCTCTTACCATGATTCCAATAAAACACGATCGTTTATTGGTTGAGTCGATCGGTTAGTAGGATAATAAAGATTTTGATAAAACATGATTTGTTTATCTGAAAACTGAATTGGTTTTTTATAAACAATCCAGGTCACTCCCTCAGTACATGGTGGCGTTGTTATTGAACCTTTATATACTATTTTTTTACTAGTATTTGGAATAAAAGAATGTAAATTTAGTGTGACAATATTTCCGTTTTGTCTTTCTCCAGATAATATGTTTGAAGTGATTACTTTTTGAAACTCTTTATTAAACTCACCGATATTAACAAGAATACCAATTACTGCAATTGAACCATTTGCATCTTTATGTACGAAATGGATTTCTAATGCTGATTGTTTCCCGTATAGTAAATGTTCACTCGGAGTATGAAAATGAAATTGTATTAACTCATAATTTTTACCCCTTAAATTTATTGAGTTTGAATGTTTAAGTGGAATCAATTTAGTTGTAAATTGTTCTTTTTCAATCTTAAACTCACCACTATGATAATTTATACCTAACGGGAGAGAGGATTTGTTTGTTTGTTCAATATTTATTGGCGATTGGTAACTACCTTTTGAGCAAAGCGCGTATTCATTTTTGATTGAACTCCAATAATTAGGACCGGTTTTACCAGTATAAGACCAATCAACTTCATTGTTAGATTTAACCGACGGTTCCGTTAATTGAATAACGTGCTCATTTCGGATGTTTGAACACCCTGTTAATAGAAAGAGCAATACGCTTACAAGACTAAAAAATTTTTTCAATTAAGTACACCTCTTTTAATATAGGTATGATACGATACATTTTAGACAACGATGTTACGGTACAAACCTATAAAAGCACTCAGTTTAAAGGAGGGTTAATTATGAATTTTGAAGAAACTATGAAAGCTTTAGAAGAAATGGGAACAGAGCAAACAAAAAAAACATTTCTACGTCACGGTGCAAAAGAGCCATTTTTTGGTGTTAAAATTGGTGATATGAAAAAGCTTGTAAAATATGTGAAAAAAGATCAAGACTTAGCATTGGCTCTATTTGATTCAGGAAATTCAGACGCAATGTATTTGGCAGGTTTATCAATTAACCCGAAGTTAATGACAAAAGAGAAACTTCAAAACTGGGTAAGTAAAGTACACTGGTATATGATTTCAGAAAGTATTGTTGGAGCAGTGGCTGCAGAAAGTCCTTTTGCTATAGAATTAGCTCGAGAATGGTTAAAGTCGGATGAGGAGTTAATTGAAGTATGTGGTTGGAGTGTTTACACACATTATTTATCAATCACTGCCGATGAAGTAATTGATAAGAATGAAGTGATTGAACTCCTAAACTATGTAGAAAAGAATATTCATACGTCTAAAAATAGAGTTCGTTATGTGATGAATAGTTTTGTGATAGCCGTCGGTAGTTTTGTGCCTAGTCTTACTGTTGATGCAATGATCGTTGCCAAAAAGATAGGTAAAGTAAGTGTAGATGTTGGAAATACAGCCTGTAAAGTACCTTTAGCAACTGATTATATTGAAAAAGTTGAATCAAAAGGGAAAATTGGAGTAAAGAAGAAAACTTGTATTTGTTAGCATGAAGAAATCACCTATGTTAAGTAGGTGGTTTTTTATTAGAAGGAGATATAGTGGAGATGGTTTTAGAATCAGATAGACTTTTTATTAGAGAACTTACTATAAATGATTTAAGTGGTTTACATAAGCTGCAATCTAATCCGAATGTTATGAAGTATATTACAGGACGACCAAAAACAAGTGATGAAACGAAAAAAGAATTAGAAAATATACTTCATAATTATGAAGTGAAAAATATAAACTTTTTAGTATTGGCAGTATGTAAAATTGAAAATGATGAATTTATCGGAACATGTGCAGTCATTAAAAATGAAAAGAAAGAATACGAGATCGGTTATAGATTAATAGAAGAACATTGGGGGAAGGGTTACGGTTCAGAATTGATTAAATTAATCATTTCATATTGTTTTGATGAACGAAATTTAGACTATTTAGTTGCTTGTGTAGAATCAGGCAATGTTAACTCAATTAAAATTTTGGAGCAATTCGGTTTTCAATGTATTAATGAATTAGAAGATGAAGGAACCATCGCATCAGAAAGATATTATCGATTAGATAATCAAAGACATTATGATGTTTAGTATCTTATATAAAAGCTCTCTTAAAAAATAATGTTGAATTCCGTTACAGGATGCTCCCTTTCCGTGGGGCGTGAGCTGAGTCTCCTCGGCAAGCCTGCGGGGTCTCACCCTTCTCGCTACTCCCACAGGAGTCTCGCACCATACACTCCAATCAAATCTCTATATACATTCTTTGCTTCAAATCATATTAAATCTTTCAGAACAATGCGTTTTGTTTAATATCAACAAAAACATTAACAGAGCGTATATAAAAGGAGAAAATAATGACAATTCATGGTTTAGATTCACTAAAACACATACCTTCTATAATTGTCTCAATCTTAAACTTTATGCTCATAGGCTTCGTTTTTTATCGGGTGTATAAAGAAAAGGAAATTAAACCAAAACTTTGGAAGGCATTAGGTGTTATGTATATTGGTGCCTTTGCCTTTACATTTAATTTCAATTTCTATCAAAATATTATTCAATTTCCGATTTTACCGATAGGTGTTTGGATCATTTATTGGTTTAGTAGAAGGAGGAAATCTGAAAGATGGACGATCTACCGTGGTTTTGCGTGGAAAGGGTTTTTACTTAGATTTGTTTTTATAATTACTAACTTCCTAATTCAACCGATCAATTCATTAATGTATCCGAAAGATGAGATCCAAACATTTATCGCTGACATTCATGAGCCAAGCGTTCTTACGACAAATATAAAATTTAGCGATGTGTCATTAATAAGTAATAAAATGCTCACATCAAAGAACTTATTTAAAGCTAATAATATAAACAGTGAAGCATGGTATTACGAATCATCACATTATGAGGAGAAAAAACCTACACCGCCTGAACGTTTTCCATATTTATTACTAGGTACGAAACCAAAGTTTGGTAGTGGTTTAGATTCTATGATTTATATAGAAAAAGATGGAAAAGGGATTTTTATTACAACTAACGGAAGGCATTACTACTTCAGAAGTGAAGCAAAGATTATTTCACCGGTTAAAGGAGGAAATAGTCATGTTAACTAATAAAAAAATAATCATTAGTTTACTATTTACAATATTATTAGCGCTTAGTTTAATCTATTGGTTTTATCTTGCAAAGCCAAAACCGTTTTATTCGGAAAGAACTTTAAAACATATCATTAATGAATCCACTGAGATGGCTTTTGCAAAGGAAATTCAAGATATCATCTATATTGATCAAAAGCATGTTTACGTACCAATAATATCAAAACGAAATGAATATGGTGTTAGCTTTTGGAAATGGGAACACCATAAATGGAAAGTCGTAAGTATATCTAATAAAGGTGGAATGCCAACTCTTTGGAAAATAAACCCTCATGATCCTGCCTCATATGCTATGTTTTGGAATTATAGTCCGGACGATCATGTGTATGAGATAAAGATTAGATTTTTACGCTCTCGAGGATTTCAAGTTTCAGATAACATTAATTATTACACACCTAAAATTCAAATGGAAAAAAGAGTTAGTCTCAAAAATAAAACATACGGTTATTTTAAATATCCTCAAAATTGGGTTGAAATTCAAAAGTTGGAACAGAAGATAGAATCAAGTAATAAATCAATATTAGATGACGATGCTTACCCAACTTCAATAAGTCTATCAATGACAACATACGACAAAGTAGGAAAAGAGATCTTTCCCGAAAATTCTATTAATGGGATTGGTTATACCTTTGAAGATGATCTCTTTGACAATGTTATTGAAGAAGACGATCACCAAGTAGAAAATCGTAATTATTAATCAAATAAATAACTATTGTCAATAATTTGTCTTTCATCCAAATAATGAATACAATCAGATTAGGTTAAAGTTAATGGAGGAAAGAAATGAACAGTAAATTAATCATTAACGTTTTATCTGCATTATCCATTTCGATTTTATTAGCAGGTTGCAGTAGTGATAAAAAAGAAGTGAATCTTACTAGTGGGCATAAAAATCATGAAAATCATGATGAACATAACAATACGAGTGATATTCGTGAACAAACAAAAAACAAAGAAACTTTACCAACGTTCTTGGCTGTAAAAGAACCACAAATCCAACAAATATATTTAGTTGCTGCACAAAATGCGGAACTATTGAAAAATATACCATGCTACTGTGGATGTGGTGAAAGCGTTGGACATAAAAGTAATTTAGATTGTTTTATTAATGAACAAAAACAAGATGGATCAATCGTATGGGATAGTCATGCCACAACATGTGTAAATTGCATGGAAATCGCTCTAGAATCAGCTACTTTAAAACAAAAGGGAAAAACAAATTTAGAAATTAGAAATTATATAGATAACAAATATAAAGATGGATATGCAAAACCAACAAACACACCAATGCCAACCTGAAAAGTGGAAAAAGCTTTTTCAGCTCTGAGAGGAAAATCTCCGACTACTTGAAGAAGTGGTGACATTTCCACTTCAAAAGTTGTTGGAATTTTACCGAAGAGCTAGCTTTTGGAACTAGACAACCTGAAAAGTGGAAAAAGCTTGTTCAGCTCTGAGAGGAAAATCTCCGACTACTTGAAGAAGTGGTGACATTTCCATTTCAAAAGTTGTTGGAATTTTACCGAAGAGCTAGCTTTTGGAACTAGACAACCTGAAAAGTGGAAAAAGCTTTTTCAGCTCTGAGAGGAAAATCTCCGACTACTTGAAGAAGTGGTGACATTTCCATTTCAAAAGTTGTTGGAATTTTACCGAAGAGCTAGCTTTTGGAACTAGACAGCATGAAAAGTGGAGGCGCCTTGTTCAGACCCGACAAGCATAAGACGAAGAACAATGAAAGTTGGTTTATACTTTCAATGGGCTTTGGCTTATGACCTCGAGGGTCTAGGCGCAGGAACTAGACAACCTAAAAAGTGGAGGCGCCTTGTTCAGATCCTACATTCAAAAGTCTGTAGCGCACAATAAAAAGTGATTCTTACGCAAAAATGCATAAGAATCACTTTTTTATTTATAATCTTGGTCGATCGTTATTGTGCGAAATTCTCGTTAATTCTTCATGCAACACTTGATGTTCAGTTTTGTGAGGAGCAGTGGTTCCGAATTTCTTTTCCATAAAAAAGGCAAATATTACGGCTACGAAACAAATTCCCCAGAATAGATATCCGATTATGGTCATTTAAGCTTCTCCTTGCACGAGTATTACTACTCTTTTCTTTATCTTATGAAATATTCCTTTAAAATTTACAAATAATTTTTGACACATATGAACGAACGCTCATATAATAGTATTAATAAAACATATGAATGATTGCTCATGTATTCATAGGAGGACTTAATATGATTGAGGAAAAGAAGAAGGTTGATGATGTTTGTGAAGAGTCTTGTCAGCAAACCATTATGCATGAGGATACAATACGTACAGTTAAAGAAAGTATGTTGAATATTGAAACACTTACAGGTGTAGCTGATTTATTCAAGGTGTTAGGTGATAAAACGAGAACAAGAATATTACATGCGCTTAGCCAATCTGAAATGTGTGTTTGTGATCTAGCACATTTATTAGAAATGACACAATCTTCAATTTCACATCAGCTACGTGTATTAAAACAAGCTCATTTAGTAAAAAATCGTAAAGAAGGTAAAGTAGTTTATTATTCTTTGGCGGATGATCATGTAACACAAATTTTCAATCAGGCACTCGAGCATATTTTAGAGGACTAAAGTATTGGTGTTTTGGGGAGGAGTTGAGTGTTTTGGGTGCGGGACAAAGGCAAGTTCGTAAGGAATTAAAATTAGAAGGATTAGATTGTGCGAATTGTGCAATGAAAATAGAAAAAGGTGTTTCTTCAATTAAAGATGTTGATTCATGTTCAGTCAATTTTGCAACAGTGACGATGACCATAACAACTAGCGAAGAGAAACAAGAGAAGGTAATAAAAGAGGCGAAAGATAAAATTAAAAATCTTGAGCCACATATTAACCCTTTATTAAAAGAAGAAGTTGAATCAAAGCAAGAAAAGCCCGGACTAAATAATGATACGAAAAAACTACTAATTAAGCTTAGTCTTGGTGGTGTAATTCTTCTATTAGCCATTTTTTTAAAAGTACCAAATGTCTTTTTATTGATTTTATATCTAACTGCTTATTTAATTGCTGGAGCAGATGTAGTCATGAAGGCGATTAAAAATATATTTAATGGGCAAATATTTGATGAAAACTTTTTAATGGGTGTTGCCACGATTGGAGCATTTATTATTGGTGAATATCCTGAAGCAGTTGCTGTAATGTTGTTTTATCAATTAGGTGAGTTGTTCCAAAGCATAGCTGTTAATCGTTCTCGTCATTCAATTTCAAAATTAATGGATATTAGACCTGATTTTGCGAATGTAAAGACTGAGAACAAAACGAAGAGAATGCATGCAGAGGAAATAAAAATAGGTGACATTATTGTTGTTAAACCTGGTGAAAGAATCCCTCTAGACGGACTAATTACTTATGGTTCAACAAGCGTTGATACTTCAGCTTTAACAGGGGAATCATTGCCGCGTGAAGTATTTGAGGGTGAGGAAGTGTTAAGTGGTTTCATTAATTTACAAGGTGTACTTGAAATTAAAGTAACAAAGGAATTTAATGAATCGACAGTTTCAAAGATTTTAGAATTGGTTCAAAATGCAACAAATAAAAAAGCGCCTACGGAGAATTTTATAACTAAATTCGCAAAAGTTTATACGCCTATTGTAGTTATTACAGCAGCAATCATAGCTGTCATTCCTCCAATTGTTATGTCTGGTGAAACTTTATATGATTGGGTGTATCGAGCATTAATCTTTTTAGTTATATCATGTCCGTGTGCACTAGTAGTTTCAATTCCACTGGGGTTCTTTGGAGGAATTGGTGCTGCATCAAAATCTGGCGTTTTAGTTAAGGGTAGTAATTATTTAGAAGCTTTAAATGATGTGAAATATATTGTTTTTGATAAAACGGGTACGTTAACAAAAGGTCAATTTGAAGTAAGTTCAATTAATCCAAGAAATGGTTTTTCAGAAGAAGAACTATTGGAATTAGCTGCTTATGCGGAATATTTCTCAACACATCCTATAGCTCTTTCGATACGTCATAAATTTGGAAAAGAAATAATAGGAGACAAACTTTCAAATTATAAAGAAATTGCTGGACATGGAATTAGTGTGTTAGTTGAAAAAGATGAGGTTTTAGCGGGAAACGCGCGACTAATGAATACTCATCATATTCTATTTGATGAATTACATGAAACTGGTACAATTGTGTATCTGGCAAAGAATAATGAGTATGTTGGATCGATTCTCATTTCAGATCAGTTAAAAGAAGATGCAACCAAAGCAATTTCAAATCTTAAACGGGTTGGAATCAAAAAAACAATTATGCTAACAGGGGATTTAAATATAGTTGCCCAAGAGATTGGTAGCAAGATAGGAATAGATGAGATTTATTCAGAGCTACTTCCACATCAAAAGGTTGAAAAACTAGAACTTATCGAAAAGATGAAGCTTAAAAAAGAAAAAATTGCATTTGTTGGAGACGGCATTAATGATGCGCCGGTATTAGCACGTGCAGATGTAGGAATTGCAATGGGTGGAATTGGATCCGATGCAGCAATTGAAGCAGCGGACGTTGTACTAATGTCTGATGAACCTTCGAAAATTGTTGATGCAATACGAATTGCAAAACGGACTAGACAAATTGTTTGGCAAAACATCTTCTTCGCATTAGCAGTAAAAACCTTTTTCTTATTACTCGGAGTTATCGGAATTGCAACTATGTGGGAAGCTGTCATTTCAGATGTAGGTGTAACCGTGTTAGCAGTATTGAATTCGATGAGGATTTTAAGAATGAAACGATAAAAAACCTAACAATTTTGTTAGGTTTTTTAACTTGAATGGCGTCTTTTTTTGATAAAATAGAAAAGGAAGACACCTAGAATTATGGCTAGCACACCATAGATAATCGACGAATAAATATCCATATACTCAACAATTTTTTTCCATGATGCTCCAACTGATGCACCCACATAAACAAGAATTGTATTCCAAATTAGTGAACCAAGGAGAGTAAATAATAAAAAAGTCCAAAAGTTCATTCGAGACATTCCAGCAGGGATTGAGATTAAACTTCGTATTAAAGGTATTAATCGGCAGAAAAACACTGTCCAAACACCATATTTGGAAAACCAGTCATTTGCTTTATGTATATCTTTTTTTGTAAGACGAAGGAAATGTCCCCATTTTGCTACAATTCTTTCAAGCTTTTTCACATCAAGTAATGTACCGATTCCATACAAGATGATTGCACCAACAATTGATCCTAAAGTTGAGTAGAATATCACGCCGATTTTTGTTAGGGAAGATTGGGTTGTCATGAACCCTCCGAAAGTTAAAATCACCTCAGATGGGATTGGAGGGAAAATATTTTCGAGTGCTATTAATAAAAAAATCCCAAAATAACCGAATGAATTCATTGTTTCAATTATCCAATTTTGCATGACCGTACCTCTATTTTAAGTTATTTAGTATATAAGAGTTAAATGAAACTACATATTCAACATTGTGCAAAATATACTATGCAAATAGACATGAATGCAAGTTTTATGTGGTTTTATGATGAAGAAATTAATATTAGTAGTTAGTATGCTAGTTAGTATAATGGTAGTTATTAACCAGCTCAATTTAAACTAGGGGTGATCTAAATTGTATAAAGCAATTATATTCGATGTAGATGGTACGATTTTAGATACTGAGTCTGCAATTTTAAAATCATTTCAAAAAACATTATTAGACCATACAGGTGTAGAACATAAACTTTCGAATTTAATATTTTGCTTAGGGATTCCAGGGAAAGAATCATTAAAAAGACTTAATATTGAAAATGTAGATGAAGTTCATAAAGAATGGTGTAAGAATGTCTTACTGTTTTCACATGAAGTAAGTGTATTTAATGGACTGAAAAAAATCATCGAAACAATTGCCTTAAATAAAATGACAGGCGTTGTTACTTCTAAAACCAGACAAGAAATGAGAAATGAATATGATTCCTTTGAGTTAAATACTCATCTTCCACTTGAAATTTGTGCGGATGATACAGTGCACCATAAGCCACATCCACAACCTCTGCAAACTTTTTTGGAAAAAGCGTCGGTTCAACCGAGTGAAGCAATTTACATTGGTGATTCTATTTATGATATGCAGTGTGCAAAAGCAGCTGGGGTTCATTTTGGTCTAGCCTTATGGGGAGCTAAATCTGCAGAAAATTTTATCGATGCAGAATATATTTTTGAAAAACCAAAGGATTTATTACAATTAATAAAGAAATAAAGTTGAACTAGTGAAAAGATAAGGTAGGGATTAATATGTCATCAAATTTTGAAGCAATCTTTGAAGCGCCAAGTGCAAAAGAGTATGTTGATTTAAGAGTTGCAGCAGGTTTAAGTCCTAAAGAAATTGAAGCTTCTTCAATCGGATTAAGCAATTCAGTTCATGTTGTAACATTTAGAGATCAGTCTAAGCTGATTGGAATGGGTAGAATTATTGGTGACGGTGGTTGTTTTTTTCAAATCGTTGATATAGCTGTTGATCCTGAATATCAAGGTAAAGGGATTGGAAATCATATCATGAGTGAATTAACGAATTTTATCGAGAACAAGTTACCAAAAGGGGCCTATATTAGTTTAATAGCTGATTTACCTGCAGATGGATTATATGAAAAATTTGGATTTGATTATACTGCACCCAAATCTGTCGGAATGTACCGAGCAATTAGATAAACTGTTTTGGAATTATAGGAGGGAAACTTATGTTTAAAATTCAATTAGATTCTGAGCTTTCTATTAACTTATTAACCCCAAAATATGCTGGTATCCTTGTTGAAGCACTAATTGAAAATCAAGAATGCTTGAAAGAATGGTTAATCTGGGCTGAAACTATACCTAGTGTTGAAGAGTATAAAAAAACAATTATTCCAATGTGGCTTCAAAAGTTTGCTGATAATAATGGTTTTGAAACAGCCATTTTTTATAAAGATGAACTTATTGGAATGGCAGGGTTACATTATATCGATTGGACCAATCAAGCGACAGAAATAGGCTATTGGTTAAGCAATCGTTGGCAAGGAAAAGGAATTATGACACGTGTTGTTGAAGGGTTGACTACATATTGCTTTAAGGAACTTGAGCTTAATCGAGTTGTAATAAGAGCTGCAGTTGAAAATAGAAAGAGCAGAGCGATTCCAGAACGACTTGAATTTAAAGAAGAAGGTATACTTAGAGCAGCGCAACAAATAAGAGGTAGTTCAGTCGATTTAGCAATCTATAGCATGCTGAAACAAGACTGGAAACAGAGAAATAAATAAAGAGTAGAGAAGTACGTTAGCTTATCTTGCTAACGTTTCTTTATGGTTTTTATAGATGAATGCTAGGTAATTAGGAGGGATTTATGAAAAACTATGAGATTATTCTTTTCGATCTAGATGGTACATTAACTGATCCTAAAGTGGGAATTGTCAACTCAATTAAATATGCTCTTCATAAAATGAAAAAGCCTGGATTAATAGAATTAGATCTTTTAAAATTCATAGGTCCACCAATACAACATTCATTTGCGAATATATGTCACATGAATGAAGAAGAGGTACAACAAGCAGTTCATTATTATCGTGAGTACTTTTCAAAAAATGGTATGATGGAAAATAAGTTATATGATGGCATAAGAGAACTTTTAAATGCATTACATAAAGAGGGTAAGAAATTACTCGTTGCAACTTCTAAACCAACAGTATTTGCAGTTCAGATTGTAAACTATTTTCAACTAGAAAATTATTTTATTGAAGTTGTTGGGAGTGAATTAGATGGTACGAGAATTGACAAGAAGGATATCATTGAGTACATCTTTCAAAAATATGCGTTTTTCCCTAAACAGAATGCAGTTATGATAGGAGATCGCTCTCACGATATAATAGGTGCAAAAAAGATGAATGTGCATTCTATTGGAGTGGAGTATGGATACGGTAGTAAAGAAGAATTAGTAAATGCAGGGGCCGATTATATTGCAAAAAGTGTGAGTCATTTAAACATGCTTTTACAAGATAATAAGGTTAATAGATAGAGTGATTGGGAGGAACTATGAAGACTAGTAAAGTACATTATGCATGGATCATTCTGATTGTAACTTTCTTATCCGTAATTATTGCAGCAGTAACAAATACAATGTCAGGTGTGATGATGATACCGTTTGAAGATGAATTCGGATGGAGTAGGGCATCAATTTCTGGTGCGTTTGCTGTTTGTATTACACTTGTGGGATTTTCAGGACCGTTTATAGCAGGACTTTACCAAAAGTTTAACGTCAGAAAAGTTTTATTGGTAGGAATGGGGACTTTATTAACAGCAATACTATTGACAACAATAATGACACAATTATGGCAGCTTTATATCATTTGGGGAGTTATTATTGGATTAAGTGCCGGTGCATTTTTAACAGTATTAAATGCTTATATTGCTACTACATGGTTTGAGAAAAAGCGTGGATTAGCGCTCGGTCTTTTAACTTCAAGTTCAGCTGCAGGGCAGCTTATTTTCTTACCTTTATTGGCATATGTAGTTGAACAGTATTCATGGAGAAATGCAGTTTTGATTATTTTCAGTTTTGGTATGCTCATCTATTTATTAATTTGGATTTTTATGAAGAATGATCCATCAGATGTGGGAGTTTATCCACTTGGGGCAGATAAAAGTAACCAAAAACAAACGAACAATGTTAATCCTGTGAACGCAGCTTTTGAAGGATTAAAGCTTGGAGTAAAATCAAAAGTATTTTGGCTTTTAGCAGGTAGTTTTTTCATTTGTGGCTTTTCAACTAGTGGATTAATAGGAACTCATTTTATTTCACTTTGTATAGATTATGGATATAGGGAAGTAACAGCAGCAAGCATATTAGCATTTATGGGAATCTTTAATATTATTGGAACAACTTTATCCGGATATATTTCAGATCGTTATGATAATCGTTGGCTTTTATTTTGGTACTACGGTTTAAGAGGGTTATCTCTGTTAATTTTACCATTTGCGTTATCAACTAATTCTTTAGTTTATTTGGCAGCGTTTGCCATTTTTTATGGTATGGATTGGATCGCAACAGTTCCACCTACAATAAAATTAGCGACTGATCATTTCGGAAAAGAAAAAGTTGGCGTAATATATGGATGGATTTACTCAGCACACCAACTTGGAGCCGGAGCTGCTGCATATGGCGGTGGATTAATTTATTCATGGTTAAATGCGTATCAATCAATTTTCATCGCTGCAGGAATTTTCTGTTTAGTAGCGACATTATTTGTCCTTAATATTAAAAGAAGAACAGTATTAGATCAAAATCTTTCTGCTTAAAAATTAAATCATTTTCGAGGTAAAATCATGACGTACTTATATAAAATAACGAAAGAAAAATATCGAGTTATGCGTCAAAAAAATTGTTTCTGGGAAGGGAAAATTAGTAAAATAGCAACTTTAGAAAACATAAAGTTCGAAAAGCTAACTCGATTTGCTTTTGGAGGAAATATCGTTTATAGCATTGATGGGAAGCTTGTCGTTAAACTATTTCCATCTTACGTTAATGATGAATTTATTCAAGAGAAAAAGGTACTGGAGCATTTAAACGGACGAAAATTATCAGTTGATATTCCAAAGCTTATAGCGACGGGTCAATTTGAGGGATGGAATTACATAATTATGAGTGAACTTAAAGGTAATCTTTTAATTGATCTATTCGATTCATTAACTAAAATTGAAAAAGAACAAATTGCAGCTGACCTCGGTAATTTAATTAAAGAAGTTCACAGATCAACAGAATCGATAAATAAAGAAGACCTAAAGTCATGGAATCATTTCTTAGCTGAACAATTTGAGAAATTGAAAGAACATCATAAAAATGCTGGTATTAGAGATGAACTGTATGAACAATTAACTGATTATGTAGATGCAAAATCGATTCAACAGACTGATAAACTTGTATTATTAACAGGTGAATATACCCCATTTAATTTAATTATGAATAAAGAGAATGGGTTATGGAAAATTTCTGGTTTAATTGATTTTGCAGATTGTTTTGTAGGAAACCCAAAATATGACTTACTAGGTCCAATAGCTTTTATGTTCTTTCCAACTAAAGATTTAAATCGAATATTTTTAGAAAGTTATGGCTTTAAGAAGGAAGATTTAAATGAATTATTTCAAAAAGAATTAATGACCTATTTATTACTCCATCGTTTCAGTAATATAAGCTATTATCAAGAGAAATTGGAAGCGGCGAAGGAAGCAAAAAGCTTTAAGGAGCTCGAAGATATATTCTTTAATGTTAAATAGGTAAAAAAATAAAAAGTACGTAGAAAATGGCAAAATAACTTGTCATTTCTACGTACTTTTTTATGAACGCTCTGTTAATGTTTATTGTTGATATTAAACAAAACGAATTGTTCGAAAAAGATTTAGGGTTAGAAATAAAGAATGCTAAAAAAGATTTGATTAGAGCAGATATGCGAGACTCCTGTGGGAGTAGCGAGAAGGATGAGCCCCCTCATGCTTGCATAGGGGGCTCAGCTCACGCCACACGAAAAAGGGTGCAACCTGTAACGTAAATCAACATTATCTTTTAACAGAGCCTTTATGAAAGAGCTATTAAAAAAGGATATAACTCAGCGGTCATAACATTTTTCATCACGGCAGGATCATTATTCATTATTTCTTCAGCTTTTTGACGCGTTTCTGTATTTAGAATGACGATGCCAAATTCAGCAGCTTCAGTTCTCCCAGCTAAAAATACTGTTTTTTCATTATTTAAGTTTTGAAGATAGTGAAAGTGCTCTGAAACAATAGCTCTTTCTTCTTCAGTTGAATCGTTTAAAAAAGTTGAACGAACGGGTTTTATTACATAAATAAAGTTTTCCATGTATCACTCATCCAATCGTATAATGTTAATAATAATATAGCACGTCAAGTATAGAATATGTGATGTTTCGGAGGCGGAATCCATTAAAGAATTAATAGTAGCGAAACTTAAACAGCTTGAAGAAGAGCACGATGTGAAAATTTTATTTGCAGTCGAATCTGGAAGTAGAGCTTGGGGATTCCCTTCTAAGGATAGTGACTATGATGTACGGTTTGTTTATGTAAATCGTATTGACTGGTATTTAAGTATTGATCAAAAACGTGATGTGATTGAGTATCCTATCAACGATATGCTTGATTTTAGTGGGTGGGATGTAAAAAAGGCATTAAATCTTTTTGCTAAATCAAATCCAGCTTTATTAGAATGGCTAAGGTCACCGATCGTTTATGCAGATGAATTAACTGTTTCAGAAGAACTTAGGAAAACAGGTAATGAAATACTCTCCAAAAAAGCATGTATTTATCATTATTTACATATGGCTAAAGGGAATTATAAGGATTATCTGCAGAGCCAAGAGGTAAAGATAAAGAAATATTTCTATGTGTTACGACCTATTTTAGCTTGTATGTGGATTGAAAAATTTCAAGAAATCCCACCCGTATTGTTTGATGCACTTCTTGAAATGGATGGACTAGATGAACAGTTTTTAGCTGAAGTAAATAGTTTGCTCATACGAAAAAAACAAGGTGATGAGTTTGATTTAGAGCCAAGGAAAAAAATTCTAAATGATTTTATAGAAGAAAAAATACAATTTTTTGAAGAATATGTAAAGAACATCAATGAATCAAATGAGATGGACATTGAGGCATTAAACGCTTTATTTAGAAAGACAATAAACGAAACTTGGGAGTAACAAGGAATATTCCAAGCGGTTTTTGGGAAAAATTTCATTTGTATTTCTACAAAATGTTTCCCAAATTGCATTGGAGTGTGAACGAACGTGGCGAATTTAGAAAGTTTATTAAATCAACAGCTGGCTAATTGGAATGTACTTTATGTGAAATTACATAATTATCATTGGTATGTAAAAGGACAGAATTTTTTTACACTTCATGAAAAATTTGAAGTTTATTATGACGACGCAAAAGTAATGGTAGATGAGTTGGGTGAACGTATTTTAACAATTGGGGCTAAACCAATCGCTACCCTTCGTGAATATTTAGAAACAGCTACAATTAAAGAAGGAAACCATACGTTTAGCGCAGAAGAAATGGTATCTGATTTAATTAAGGATTATGAAAAAATCGTACAAGAATCAAGAGATGTTATTTCAGTAGCAGAAGAAAGTAATGATCAAGAAACTGCGGATTTATTTTTAGGGAAAATAGCAGAAATAGAAAAGATGCTTTGGATGTTGAAATCTTTTCTTGGTAAATGAATAATTATTAATTTTAATGGGTTAGTTGATTCACATGTTGTGATCAGCTAATCCATTTTTTTATTTTGGGAAACGAGAAACATAATAGTTTTCCCTTTAAATTCACAGGTTTTTCATAAGCGTTGAAATAATTGTTAGAGAATTCCAGAAAAAAATATAAATTTATATAAAATAAATTGTATAATTATTTACAATTAAGTATAATTATTCATTATATAAAGTATTGGATTTTGAAAAAGGGGATGGGTAAATGAACAAGGTTCTTTCAGAAAGCAGTCTTAAAAAGAATGGCTATACACAAAAAACAAAATGGAGTGTTGCAAAAAACAATTTTAATCCTGTAAAATGGTCGGATTTTAAGGGGAAGAATTTTTTATCAATTAGTCATTTTTCTTCGAGTGAATTATTGTTTTTACTTGAAAAAGCGCTTGAGTTTAAAAACATGCAAAAAGCCGGACAGTCACACCCTTACTTAAAAGATAAGGTATTGGGAATGATTTTTGAAAAAAATTCAACTAGAACTAGATTGTCGTTTGAAATAGGCATGATGCAGTTAGGTGGTCATGCAATATTTATGAATAGTAAAGATTTACAGATTGGTAGAGGAGAAAGTGTTCATGACACTTCAAAAGTTTTTTCTCGCTATGTAGATGGAGTGATGATCCGTGCAAATTCGCATGACATGGTTACAGAGTTCGCAGAACATTCAACAGTTCCAATTATTAATGGATTAACAGATTTACATCATCCGGCTCAAATTATGGCAGATTTTCTAACAATTCTAGAACACAAAGGTAGATTAAAAGGTTTGAAGATTAACTATATTGGTGATGGGAATAATAATGTATGCCATTCGTTTATCGAAGGATCGGCTAAGTTAGGAATTCACTTAACCATTTCTTGTCCAATTGGATATGAGCCGAATAAAGTTGTCCTGCAATCTATGAAACATGTGGCAAAAACAACTGGAAGTATCATTGAAGTTGTGAATGATCCCAAAGCTGGAGTAAGCGATGCCGATGTTGTTGTAACAGATGTTTGGACCAGTATGGGCCAAGAAAAAGAAACAGAAATTCGATTCAAACACTTTAGCTCATTTCAAGTAAATGATCACCTATTGGAAAATGCAAAAGAAGATTATTTGTTTTTACATTGTTTACCTGCCCATCGTGGAGAGGAAGTAACTGCTTCAGTAATTGATGGAAAACACTCAGTTGTTTTTGATGAAGCAGAGAATCGATTACATGCTCAGAAAGCGATTTTAGTAGCCTTAATGGGAGACTTATAAATTCATAATTTAAATTTAGGGGGAAAAAAAATGACAAAAGAAAAAATTGTTTTAGCATATTCAGGTGGTTTAGATACTTCGGTTTGTATTAAATGGTTACAAGAAAAGTATGATTATGATGTTATCGCGCTCTGTCTTGACTTAGGTGAAGGGAAAGATGTTGAAACAGTTCGCCAAAAAGCATTAGATTTGGGTGCAATAAAGTCATATATGATCGATGCGAAGGAACTTTTTGCAGCGGATTATATTATTCCTGCTTTAAAAGCAAATGCATTATATGAAGGAAAGTATCCACTGTCCTCAGCGTTATCAAGACCTTTAATTGCGAAGTTATTAGTCGATGTTGCTGAGCAAGAGGGAGCTATAGCTGTTGCTCATGGTTGTACAGGTAAAGGGAATGACCAAGTTCGTTTTGAAGTCTCAGTTATGGCCCTAAATCCTACACTTAAAGTAGTTGCTCCGGTTCGTGAATGGGGAATGACTCGTGATGAGGAAATAAACTATGCAAATGAAAACGGTGTACCAATTCCAGTTGACTTAGATAATCCGTTCTCTATTGATGCAAATATTTGGGGAAGAGCGTGTGAAGCAGGTGTCCTTGAAAATCCTTGGAACGAAGCACCTGAAGAGGCATTTGCATGGACGAATTCGATCGAGCAAACTCCTGACAAACCAGAATATATCGAAATTGAATTTAGTGAAGGAGTTCCAGTAGCTCTAAATGGTCATTCAATAAACCTAGTTCAGTTAATAGAAGAACTAAATACTTTAGGTGGAAAACACGGTATTGGAAGAATTGATCATATTGAAAATAGATTAGTAGGAATTAAATCACGTGAAGTATATGAGAATCCTGCAGCACTAATATTAATTAATGCACATAAAGAATTAGAGTTTCTTACTTTACCCCGTGAAGTAACAAACTTCAAGGTTACAATTGAACAGCAATTTTCAAAATCACTTTATGATGGCTTATGGTATTCACCATTAATGAAAGCATTAGATGCCTTTATTAACACAACTCAAGAAACTGTATCAGGAATTATTCGTGTGAAATTATTTAAAGGCAGCCAAACAGTAGTTGGACGAAAATCAAATTACAGTTTATATAACGAGGAGCTTGCTACGTATTCAAAAGGAGACTTATTTGACCATAATGCAGCAGTTGGCTTCATCAAGCTATGGGGTTTACCAACAAAAGTTTATAGTGAAGTGACAAATAAAAAGACGGTATTTAGTAAATAAAGGAACTAATTAGTAGAAAAGGAGGAGCTTATGTCAAAGCTATGGGGTGGACGTTTTACGAAGGAGACGAACAAATTGGTTGAAGAATTCACAGCTTCAATTCAATTTGATCAATTAATGGCAAAAGAAGATATTGCTGGCAGTATAGCACATGCAACGATGCTTGGTGAGTGCGGAATCATTGAAAAAAATGAAATCGAATTGATCATAAAAGGCTTAAATCAAATCTTGGAGAAAATAGAAAATAATGAAGTCCAATTTAATATTGAAAATGAAGATATTCATATGAATATTGAGAGTATGTTAATTGAAGAAATTGGACCAATTGGAGGGAAATTACATACTGGACGAAGTCGAAATGACCAAGTAGCTACAGATATGCATCTTTATTTAAAAAATAAAACCTCTTCAATTATTTCTTTAATTGAAGAGGTGCAAAACGTAATTATTCAGCGAGCAAAGAATCATGTATTTACGATCATGCCTGGATACACTCATTTGCAACGCGCTCAACCAGTCTCATTTGCCCATCATTTATTAGCGTACTTTTGGATGTTAGAACGTGACAAAGGTCGTTTCAAAGATAGTTTGAAGCGAGTAAATATATCACCATTAGGTGCAGGAGCTTTGGCTGGTACAACATTTCCTATTAATCGCAAATTTTCTGCTGAATTATTGGGTTTTGACGATATCTATCAAAATAGCTTAGATGCTGTTAGTGATCGAGATTTTATTGTAGAGTTTCTTTCTCATTCATCATTGTTAATGACTCACATATCTAGATTATCTGAAGAACTTGTTATTTGGTCTAGTCAAGAGTTTCAATTTATCGAGCTAGATGATGCTTTTTGCACGGGATCTAGTATTATGCCACAAAAGAAAAATCCAGATGTCCCTGAATTACTTCGTGGTAAAACAGGTAGAGTATATGGAAGTTTGTTTGGTTTGTTAACGGTATTGAAGGGATTACCTTTAGCGTACAACAAAGATATGCAGGAGGATAAAGAGGGAATGTTTGATACAGTATATACAGTACAAAGTTCACTTCAATTGCTCTCTGGTATTATTCAAACGATGAAAGTAAATGACAAACAAATGTATGAAGCAGTTCAAAAAGATTATTCCAACGCTACAGATCTTGCGGATTATTTAGTGCGAAAAAATATTCCATTTAGACAAGCGCATGAAATTGTTGGGAAAACAGTGCTTTATGCAATCGAGCAAAATAAATTTCTTGGAGAAATAACGCTACAAGAATATAAGCAGATTAGCAATGTTTTTGATGAGGAAATATATTTTACGATACATCCTAAAACAGTCATGGAAGCAAGGGTTAGTGAAGGTGGAACTTCTTCGAATGCAGTATGGAACCAAATTTATAAAGCGGAAGAATGTGTAAGCATGAATTAATTTTATGATATAATAATTTCCTACTAAAAACGTCCAATTTAATAAGGGACGTTTTTATTTTTGAATTTTTATAGTTAAAAGACTGAATTTTGATTTAAAATTCATAAATTCAGTTAGTGTAAGTAAATACTATAAAAAAGTTTCTAATAAAAGGTAGGTATAATATGAATGGCCAAGTAAAAGGTAGTGTTTTTAAAGCATCAGAAGGTATTGCTCATGCAGTTTTTGTCATGATCGGTATAGGATCTTTAATAGAGAGTATTGGAAGGATTTTTCATTTTGATTCTCTACTAACGATAGGATTATCAGCGAAACTTTTGATGGCACCAGCCATTGGAGTAGGAATAGCAGTTCTTTTAGGAGCAAACACATTAATTATTTTCTCGGCGATGGCAGCATCCATTATTGGTTCAGGCGCGTTGCAAATGGTTGATACGACAATGACGATTAAAATGGGTGAACCAGTAGGTGCCTTGATGGCAGCATTAATTGCAATTTTTATTGGGAAAAGTGTACAAGGTAAAACGAAATTAGATTTAATGATTGTCCCACTATTATCAGTGTTAATTGCAGGTTTAGTTGGATTGTCTTTATCGAAATGGATTTCTCCTATTTTAATATCAGTAGGAAATTTCATTAAAGGATCAACAGAAGGTTCTCCAATCATTTCTTCAATTGTATTAGCGGTTGTTTGGGGGATATTAATTGTTTCACCTGCATCTTCTGCAGCATTAGCAATTGCTTTAAATTTAGATGGAATTGCTGGAGGTGCGGCATTAGCAGGGTGTGCAGCGCAATTTGTAGGATTAGCAGTCATTTCAGCAAGAGAAAATGAACCTGGAAGTATTTTAGCTTTATTAATAACAACACCAAAATTACAGCTCCCGAATGTAACTAAGAATCTAACTATTTTAATTCCAACTACTATAGCAAGCGCCGTCAGTGGACCAGTTTCTGCATTCTTATTTCATATTGAGGCGCCAAAAGAAATTGCCGGATTAGGATTATGTGCACTTGTTGCACCAATGAATTTATTATCTACATATGGAAGTTCAATTGTCATTCCGATGATTGTGACATATATTTTAGTACCAGGAATTGTTTCATATATAGTATATATCTTACTGAAAAAAATTGGTTTGATCTCAGCTGGAGAACTAAAAATATAGTCTATTAGCAAAAAAAAAGTATCTTATTGGACTGCACAATTGTTAGGTGATTCTAACTTATTGGGATTAGTTCGATGAGATACTCTTTTGTTATTTTATATCAAGTCATTTATCCATGAAGAATAATTTTAGTCCAATTCCTGTGAAAATAGTACCTTGAGCTAGATTAATAAATCGAGATGATTTTTCATTTTGTAAAAGTTTTTCTCCTAAACTCCCTGCAAAAACTGCAACAATTGAGAAGACAACTAATGTAAGTACCATAAATGTTAAGCCTAAAATAATCATTTGAAAGGGGACTGCCATCCCGTGATTTTTAGTAATGAATTGAGGTAAGAAAGCTAAGAAGAATAATGAAACTTTTGGATTAAGAACATTCATTAAAAATCCCCGACGATAAAGTGCTGGTAATGTTTGCTTTTTGGGTTTTGTAAACGAACCAACTTCATTACTTGAACGAAAAGCTTGAAATGCTAAGTAAAGTAAATAAAAGGCCCCTAAGTATTTTAAAATAGAGAAAGCAATATTAGATTGATATAACACTGCCGATAATCCGATTGAAGCAGCTAGAGTATGAATTGTAACACCAGAACAAAGTCCAAAAGCTGTTGCAATACCTTCCTTTTTACCATATGAAATACTTTGAGCCATTACAAATATGTTATCTGGTCCAGGAGCAACGATCAGTAATAATGAAACGCCAATAAATGAGAGATAAGTTGTTAAATCCAAATAAAGACCTCCTCTAAAATGTAGATAGATTTTTTTTATTCTACTTTAACATATAAGTTCATTCAATATAAATCGTAGTTGAAAGTGAAAAGGCGGAGATGAAGAAAATAGAAAAGTAAATTCTTTTCAATGCTCTTAGTTGTTATACAAGTTTGAAAAGTTATAAAATAAAGTCGAATTACATATGAAATAAATTTGTAGCGGGGGATGAGAAAGAGATGACTGAAAAAGAAAAAATGATTAATGGTGATTTATATCTTGCTAGTGATAGTGTACTTGTTAAAGATCGCGAAAATGCTAGACGCTTAACTCGTGAATTTAATCTAACTACTGAAATTGAATTTAGTAATAGAGAAAATTTGTTAAAGCAATTGTTTGGTACGACTGGAGAAAGTCTTTATATTGAACCTACATTTCGTTGTGATTATGGATACAATATCCATGTTGGTCAAAATTTTTATGCGAATTTTGATTGTGTTATTCTTGATGTTTGTACTGTACACATCGGTGAAAACTGTTTTATGGCACCAGGTGTGCATATTTACACCGCAACACATCCGTTAGACCCAATCGAGCGAGCAAGTGGTATTGAATTCGGAAAGCCTGTAACAATTGGAGATAATGTTTGGATAGGTGGTCGTGCAATCATTAATCCAGGAGTCAAAATCGGACATAATGTAGTCGTTGCGTCGGGAGCAGTTGTTACGAAAGATGTACCTGATAATGTAGTGGTCGGAGGGAATCCAGCCAGGATTATTAAAGAGATTAAATAAGTTTAGATTCATTTAACTAACTTAATCTAATGAATAGGGTTGCTATAGCAACTCTTTTCTACGAACTAAAACCTATTGGAATCGGAGGCTAATGAATGAGTGATCTAAATTTATTATTTCGTAAACGTATTGGCATTCCAGAAAATGAAAAAATTACATTTGACTTATTAAGTAACATTCTTGTAAATACAGCTATGACCTTCCCGTTTGAAAATTTATGCATAATCAGTAATAAGACAAGGAGTATTACAAAAGAGAATTTAGTGACTAAAATGTTAGTAAACCAAGAAGGTGGACTTTGTTATGAGTTAAATTCTATTTTATATTTCTTTCTAATTGAAAATGGATTTAACGCAACACTTGCAAGTGGAGTTGTTTATGATCATGCTAAAAAGGGGTATCAAGCAATTGGCAGAACGCATGCGACTATTCTTTTAACCCATGAGGAACAAATTTATTTAGTCGATACTGGCTTTGGGGCTAACATTCCATTGAAACCAGTTCCGTTAACAGGTGGGACAGTTATCTCTACAAATGGCGAATATCGAATCAAAAAAGAGGATACTAGTTTTGGAGATTATGTTCTTGAAATGAAATTAAAGCATAAGGATACAGATTGGAAAGTAGGATATGCATTTGATACGAAAGACACAACATCCGATGTATCAAAACTAAATAACATCCAAACAATCATCGCTGAACATGAAGAATCTCCATTTAATAAAAACCCATTAATTACTCGTTTAACAGATCGGGGAAATTTAACGTTAACAAATTCCTCATTTACAAAATGGGTTGATGGAATCGTTACAAAAGAAGAAATTGATAATGTGAGATTTAAAGAGTTAGCGAGTCAATATTTTGGGATGGATAATACTTAATGTAAGGAAGGTACCATTAGATGGTACCTCTTTTTCGGTAAAATTTCATAGAAATAGTTGAAAGTATTAATATGGCAATTATCATATAAGCGATACCACCAATTAACCCTAAAGTACGTGGATCTAAGTATTTTAGAGCAAATCCTGCAATGAACATTGATATACCTAGAATCGTATTTGATATAGTAGCCAGTAGTCCAAACATAGTTCCTTGATGTTGTTGATCGATTTCCTTCATAAGGATCGTATCAAAGCAAGCGTTACAAATTCCTGACATAAATGCAGCTCCACAGAACATTAGAAAAGCGAAGATTACTAAATGGGTTCTACTTAAAATTACATGAAATATCCCTTCGAGTAATAGACAAATTAAACCTGAAATAAGAAGATTTCTTCGTAGTTGATTTGCGACAGAAAAGCTTAACATCAAACCAATCCCTAACGCCCCATAAAAAAGCCCTACTCCTACATCTCCAAGATGGTACACTCGAATGGCATAAATACTTATAAGAACATTATCTAATCCATTAATCGAAGCAATTAATATTTCACAGAATAGAAGAATTTGTACCGGAACAGATATCAAAATTACTTTTTTAAAGACGGAAAATAGATTTTTCTTTTTAGTAGCATTGTTTACTTTAACTTCTATGTTCTCAGGAAAAACAATTGTAAAAATGATGGCAGCGGATCCTAAGAATGAAGCTGCATTTAACCAATATGTTACATATGGTCCAAAAATAAATGAAACGACTCCTCCTGATAGTGCTCCAATAATTAAAACAATGCCAAGCATAACTTGTTCAAAGCTATTCACTTTTACTAAATAATCTCTGTCAACTAGTCTTGGTATTGCCGATTTTCTCGTTGGAGCATAAATAGCTTCACCAGCTGCTAACATAAATGAACTTAAATAAATAATCCAAATGTCCTGCTCACTTTTTACAAATAGAAAAGACAAAGCAAATGCAATCCTTATAAGATCAGTAGAGATTAAGATTATTTTTCTTGGAAATCGATCTGCTAACCATCCGCCAATAGGTCCAAAGAATAAGGAAGGAATAACACGAATTGCTAAAGTGATACCTATGGCCAAGCCTGATCCAGTTAATTGAAGTAGCATCGCTAATACAGCTACAGAACTAAAACGATCTCCAATTCCATTCACTATTCCAGCAAGAAATAACTTACGATATTGTTTTTCAGACTTTATAAAAGAAATAGACACCGTAGTTACCCCGATTTCTCTAGTTTTATAACTATCTAATTTTATAACTATCTAATTAGTTTTATAAAAAAATATGGGTGTCGTATGAACACCCTTAACTTAACCACCATAATTCTACCGGATTTAATTCATATTGATTATTTTCACGGTACATATACTGGCACATAATCAGTTCACGTCTTAATGTTGCATAATCTTCATGGAATTGCTTTAAATATTCATTGATTTCTTTCTCAGGATAAACTCTCCCAAACTCTAAACCTTTAATCATATGCGCAAGTACAACAAGCTTTTTCTTTCGCTGTGCAGGATAAATTTTCAGTTTTCCATCTTTCGTAAAAAAGTTATTAATAATTGCAGTACGTTCCTCATCTGTAACCGACATTTCCACGTTCGAACCACCTCCTGTTCCTACTGTAAAAATGGCTTTTGCATTCATTTCTAGAATTTTTGTGTTGAGCGAAAAAAAGATCGTATTTTTATCTCGACGTTCTTTTATAAGACCTACTTCTCGAAGTTTTCCAATGTGATGTGTGACTGTTGGTGGCTTAAGTCCTAATTTTTCAGCAAGCTCTAATCCACTCAGTTGTCCTTGTTGAAGCAAAGCGATAATACGAACTCGTGTAAGATCACCTAATGCTTTATGAAAATCAACAATCTTATTTAGTTGCATTTTAAAACCACCTACTTTTATGTTTATCTAATTAGATAGTAATCTAATTAGAATTGAAATTCAATACTTTGATTATATAATTTTTAAAATTTTCTTTCTTCATTTATCGATTGTTATATAAAGTGGACTAATTAATAGTGGATAAAAGCCGATAAGTGTATTAATAAAAAAATATGTACATACTTCATTGATAAAGAGTCTAGAGAAAAACTCGATTAAATGTGAAAGTGAGTTTAGTATATATCATTTGAATGCATCGGAAGGTGGAACAAATAAATGTCAGTCATAAATAAAATAGCAAGTGCACTAAATCGTAATGATGAGGAGCCTAATGTTAAGCTTGCCATACAAATTGTAAATGAACACAATAAAGATTCTGTTAAAGTACTAGTAGACAATTTATTTAACAAGAACAAAGGGATTCAAAATGACTGTATAAAAGTTCTTTATGAAATTGGAGATCGTGATTCTTCATTACTTATAGATTATTTGGATGAATTTCTTACACTACTAGATAGTAAAAACAATAGACTTCAATGGGGAGTGATGACAGCACTTAACAGCGTAACTCTTTCGATTCCAGCATTAATTAATTCTGCTTTGCCCAAAATTATATCAGCAGGTGATAAAGGCTCTGTCATAACAAAAGATCAGGTGGTTAATATACTAATTAAGCTTTGTTCAATTGAGGAATATGAAGAAAATGCGTATAACTTGTTAATCGAACAACTAATTAAAAGTCCAACAAATCAATTGCCAATGTACGCCGAGAGGGCAATGCCTATAATTAAAGAAGAAAATAAACAACTTTTCGTTGAGATTCTTACTTCGCGACTTGATGAGATTGAGAAAGAGTCGAAAAGAAAACGAGTTGAAAAGGTAATAAAGAAAATTAGTGATAAATAAGAAGGACTGCTTCAGCAGTTCTTTTTGTGTTTTTGAGATTAGAAAGTATTGAGATGGAAGGAATTAGTGATATTTATATGGAATATTTTACAAAAAATAAGAGGTGGATTTAGTATGGCTAAAATAATGAATATAGCATCTTTTATCCTTTCAATGGTGAGCTTAATATTATTTTCTATTTATATGTCAGCCGGATATAGCTTGAATTTCTTAAGGGAAATATTCGGTTTCCACCCTTTAACCATCATTTTAGCTATTTGTATTTTAGCGCTTATACCAGGTTTATTAGGTTTAGCAGGTGCTCCTACATGGAAAGGAAAAGTAAGAAGTATCCTGACTTTAACAATAATAGTTCGTTTATCAACATTTCTTACAATTGTCGTTATGTTCGAAAGAATTATACAGTCGACTTAATTATTTTGGAAACTTTTATTACATAAGTTAAACCTTCAACAAAAAAGAGGTAATTTGTAGTTTTATGGAGAATTATAAATTACGTGTGATTTTCGATGGAGGAGTTAATATGAAAAAAGTTCTAGTACTTGGTGGCACAAGATTTTTTGGAAAAAGACTCGTTCAGAAATTAATCGATCGAGGGTTTGATGTTTCAATTGCAACTAGAGGTATTACGCAGGATAGTTTTGGAGATAAGTTAAATCGTTTAATTATCGATCGAAAAAATCCTGAATCCTTAAAACAATTAAGTAATCAGCATTGGGATATTGTTTATGATAATATTTGCTATACGCCAAATGAAGCGAGAGAAATCATCGAAGTTTTGACTCATCATGTAGAGAAATTTATTTTTACTTCAACGTTAGCGGTTTACGATGAAGGATTAAACCATATTGAAGAGGATTTCAATCCTTATGCATATCCAATTAAGTATGATGAATTAAATGAATATACTTATGGGGAAGGAAAACGTCTTTCAGAGGCTGTCCTATTTCAAACGGCTAGTTTCCCGGTAATTGCTCCAAGATTCCCGGTTGTATTGGGGGATGACGATTACACGAAGAGACTTCTTTTTCATGTTGAAAAAGTTGCTAATAAAGAAGAAATTGTTATTTCAGACATGGGTAGAGAGATGACATTCATCGATTCAGATGAAACAGCTGAATTCCTATATTGGTTAGGTGTGAGTAAAATAGATAGCGTAGGTCCTATTAATGCTTGTTCAAATGGAGTCATTACGTTTAATGAAATAGTAGAACTTTGTGAAGAGGCAACTGGAGAAAAAGCAAAAATTAGTATAGAAGGTCCGAAGGCTAGTCATTCACCTTTTGATGCATATAGCGATCGAACGTTGAGTAATGAAAAAGCTAAAAAAGAGGGCTTCCAATTTTCAGATGCACATGATTGGATGAAAGAGCTAATTTTTCATTTTAGTTTAGACCAGAGACAGTAAAAAAATTCACAAAAAATTCAATAGTTCCTGTTCAATAGAATTCCGAGATTCTGGAAATTCCGAAATCTCGGAAATAATAATAGAAGTTTTTCCAGAAATACGGAATAAATTTAAAGTTAAAAGTTTGAAAATTATAAATAAATTAAATATTCGTTGGTTTATCAATAGATAATCACCTATTAATAACTTGGCACACTATTTGCTAGTATGTATTTAAGAAGGATCTCAATTCGTAGAGGGGAGTAAATAAATACTAGAAATAGAATAATAGTTTGTTTTTACACCAAAAATGAAAGCGTTATCAGACGAGTGCCAAAATGTAAATTTAACAAGGAGGTTATTATGGAGATATTAATCATTTTATTATCATTAGGACTTTTAATGTTTGTTGCTTATCGTGGTTTTTCAGTTATTTTATTCGCTCCAATTTGTGCGTTATTTGCTGTACTTTTGACCGAGCCTAGTTGGGTATTTCCGTTTTTTAGTAATATATTTATGGAAAAGATGGTCGGCTTTATTAAACTGTATTTTCCAGTATTTTTACTTGGTGCTATTTTCGGTAAAATTGTTGAAATGTCAGGGATTGCTGAATCAATCGCAAAAACAATTATTCAATTAGTTGGAGCAAAACGTGCGATTTTAGCCATCGTATTAATGGGTGCAATTTTAACATATAGCGGAGTTAGTTTATTTGTAGTTGTTTTTGCCATTTATCCATTTGCTGCTAACTTATTCCGTGAAGGTAATATACCAAAACGATTAATTCCTGGAACGATTGCTTTAGGTGCATTCACTTTTACAATGGATGCTTTACCAGGTACACCACAGATTCAAAACGTAATACCTACTACATTCTTTAAAACAGACATTTATGCTGCGCCGTTTTTAGGAATTCTAGCAGCGATTTTCGTTTTCTTAATAGGGCTTTGGTATTTAGAATCAAGACGTAAAAAAGCTGAAAAAGCCGGAGAAGGATATTTAGGGTTTAATGGAGAAATTGCTGCTTCAGAAGAAACAACAGTTACAACTACTGAAGTCACTTCTTTAACTACGAATACAAATACAGTTTTAAGACAAGTATTAGCATTTGTGCCTTTAGTTTTAGTTGGCGTTTCTAATAAGTTTTTTGTTAGCTACTTTCCAGAGTGGTATCCAAATGGATTTGATTTTAAATCAATTGGATTAGAAGCATTCGGAGTAATTCAATTACCTGCAGTTGTTGGGATTTGGTCAGTAGAGTGTGCATTAATAATAGGGATACTGTCTGCAATGATTTATGGCTTCAAACAAATGAGACATAATCTTCAATCTGGTATTAATGTAAGTATAGGCGGTGCATTATTGGCTGCTATGAACACAGGAGCTGAATATGGATTTGGTGGCGTAATTTCTGCTTTACCAGGTTTTGGGTTAGTTTCTAAAGGGATTTCCACAACATTTTCGGATCCATTAGTAAATGGTGCAGTGACAACAACAACTTTAGCAGGTATTACAGGATCTGCTTCAGGTGGTATGGGAATCGCATTAAGTGCAATGTCAGATAAATACATTGAAGCGATTAATAAATACGATATTCCACCAGAAGTAATGCATCGAGTTATTTCAATGGCATCTGGAGGTATGGATACATTACCTCATAACGGTGCAGTTATAACATTATTAGCTGTAACTGGTTTAACACATCGCCAGTCATATAAAGATATTTTTGCTATTACATTAATAAAAACAGTTGCAGTTTTCTTTGTCATCGCAGTATTCAAACTAACAGGACTAGTTTAAACATGTTAATCTACTAATCTTACTTTTGAAGGGAGCAGTAATATGAGCAAGAACAAGGTTATTACATCGGTAGAAGAGGTTGTAGCAACTATTCAAGATGGAGCTACAATTATTGTTGGGGGATTTGGGCTTTGTGGAATTCCTGAAAAAATGATTTTAGCGTTAAGAGATAAAGGAACGAAAGACTTAACAATTGTAAGTAATAATTGCGGTGTTGATGATTGGGGTCTTGGTCTATTACTTGCTAACAAACAGATTAAAAAAATGGTTTCTTCATATGTTGGTGAAAATAAAATTTTTGAAAAACAGTTTTTAAGTGGTGAACTTGAAGTTGAACTTGTTCCACAGGGGACACTTGCTGAAAGAATTCGTGCAGGTGGAGCTGGGATCCCAGGTTTTTATACGGCAACCGGTGTGGGTACACCTATTGCAGAAGGTAAGGAACACAAACAGTTTAATGGCAAAACATATTTATTAGAGGAAGGCATAACAGGTGATTTTGCATTTGTTAAAGCATGGAAAGGTGATAAACAAGGTAACCTTGTTTTCAGAAAAACTGCTCGTAATTTTAATCCACTTGCAGCGATGGCTGGTAAAGTAACAATTGCTGAAGTTGAAGAATTAGTTGAAGTTGGAGAACTTGATTCTGATGAGATTCATACGCCAAGTATTTATGTGCAACATGTTTTCCAGGGACAAAATTACGAAAAACGAATTGAACGCAGAATGACAACGGGAGTATAGGGGGCTAGTAAAAATGAGAGATATTCGTCAATTAATTATTCAAACTGCTGTTAAAGAAATTCAAGATGGCATGTATGTGAACCTTGGGATTGGACTTCCTACTTTATTAGCAAATTATATTCCAGCTGGAATTGATGTAATGCTTCAATCTGAAAATGGATTATTAGGAATTGGACCTTATCCTACCGAGTCTGAGATTGATGCTGATTTAATCAATGCAGGTAAAGAAACAGTCACTGCTACAAAAGGTGCATCTTATTTTGATAGTGCTGAATCATTTGCAATGATAAGAGGTGGCCATATTGATCTGGCAATTTTGGGCGGTATGGAAGTCTCTGAAACTGGTGATTTAGCAAACTGGATGATTCCTGGCAAAATGGTTAAGGGGATGGGCGGAGCTATGGACTTAGTAAATGGTGCTAAGAAAATAGTTGTCGTAATGGAACATGTTAATAAATACGGTGAAAGCAAAGTTAAAAAATCATGTACTTTACCATTAACAGGTAAAAGTGTCGTTCATCGATTGATTACGGAATTAGCAGTTTTCAATTTTACAGACAAAGGAATGGTATTAGTAGAATGCGTAGGAGATGCTACGATTCAAGAAATACAAGAGAAAACAGAAGCTGCATTCATTATTAGTCCTGGATTGTTAAATAATGTGAACTAAAAGTGGAAGGAGAAATAAAAAATGCAACAAATGCTTTCACACAAAGTAGCATTAATTACTGGAGCTGGTAGTGGAATAGGCTATGAAATCGCTAAAACTTTCGCTGAGCAAGGTGCATCGGTTGTTTTAACTGATTTAAATGAAGAGAATGTTCAACAGTCAGCTGCTCTATTAAGGGAACAAGGATTTGAAGCAATTGGTTACGCGTGTGATGTGACGAATGAAATTCAAGTAAAGGAAGTTTTTCAACAAGTCATTGATCAATTTGGAGAACTGCATATTGTAATCAATAATGCAGGTTTACAATATGTTTCACCAATTGAAGATTTTCCAACTGAAAAGTTTGAACTTTTAATAAAGGTCATGTTAACTGCTCCATTTATTAGTATTAAACATGTATTTCCATTTATGAAAAAACAAAATTATGGCCGAATTATTAATATGGCTTCAATAAATGGATTAATTGGTTTTGCCGGAAAAGCAGCTTATAATTCTGCAAAGCATGGTGTCATCGGTTTAACGAAGGTTGCTGCATTAGAAGGATCACAATATGGGATTACTGTGAATGCAATTTGTCCAGGTTATGTGGATACACCGTTAGTTCAAAATCAATTAGCTGACTTAGCTAAGACAAGAAATGTACCGTTAGAAAATGTTTTAGAAGAAGTAATTTATCCACTAGTGCCTCAAAAACGATTGCTATCAGTGAAAGAAATTGCAAATTATGCAGTGTTTCTTGCTAGTGAATATACTAGTGGAATTACTGGCCAGGCAAATGTAATTGATGCGGGTTATACAGTACAGTAAATTATTAAAGGTAGGATAAGGATGAGGAACATGATCGATAGATTTATGTTCTTCATCCTTGATCCTGTTTTTTCTTTAGGTTCTTTTCCAAAAGATTGTTGTCTTTAGGTTTGGTCATATAGACAGTTGTTGATTGGAACGGATATGCGAGAATCATGTGAAAGATGTGGAAGGCAGAGACCCCTTAGTGGTCAAAAAGGTAGGCATGCTAATATCAGTACTTCCTGTCGTATGGCATGCATGACTAACAACGTCCAGAAGGCTCAGTTCACGCCTTACAGAAAGGGAGTAACCTAAAGTTAAAATCAACTTGCACATTCTTGAATAGCAACAAAAGATACGAAAACAACCTTTCTTTATAACCTTAAAATCCCCCTATCTGCTCCTATCCAATAGATTTATTATGATAAAATAATCTGATAATTATTAATATTTAAGTTATAATATGAGTAAACTTTGTCTTTTTGATTGAAGAGTGGGGGAAATGATGAATAAGATGCTCCAAAACCTACCATTTAATTGGATTCAAGAAATTATTAATCTAGCTACGGAATGGATAGTTGTCGTTAATAGAGAAGGAAAAGTTTTATATATGAATGAATCATACTGTGAGTTTGTAGGTCGAACGTCAGATGAAGTGATTGGGATGGATGTACAAGACGTTATTGAAAATTCAAGAATGCATATAGTAGCCAAAACAGGTCAAGCTGAAGTTGCTGAAATCCATCCAATAAAAAATACTGAAATGGTAGCTAATCGATATCCTTTATATATCGAAAATGAATTAGTTGGTGCAGTTGGAACTGTTATGTTCCGTAATCCACAAGAATGGATTGTGTATTCAAAGAAAGTAGAACCGTTAATTGAGGAATTAAACTACTATAAAAAGAAATTTGAAAATGAATTAAGTAGTAAATATAGCTTTAAACAATTAATTGGAAATACGTCCTCATTTAATGCTGCAAAGCACTTAGCTGAAAAAGTTTCAGTAAGTACATCTGCTATTTTGCTTTTTGGAGAATCAGGAACAGGGAAGGAATTGTTTGCCCATGCTATTCATGACGCTAGTCCAAGAAGAAATTTTCCATTTGTTCGTGTAAATTGTGCTTCAATTCCGGAACATTTACTAGAATCAGAGCTATTCGGTTATGAAGAAGGAGCGTTTACAGGGGCAAAACGAGGTGGGAAAAAGGGAAAGTTTGAGTTGGCAAATAGAGGAACAATCTTTCTTGATGAAATAGGAGACATGTCTCTTCATATGCAAAGTAAGCTACTTAGAGTACTTCAAGAAAAAGAGATTGAACGTGTTGGAGGCAGTTCACCGATTTCGATTGATGTACGTGTAATCGCGGCAACACATCGCAACTTGGAAAATATGGTTGTTCTAAGAGAATTCCGACAGGATTTATATTACCGATTAAATGTTATTAAAATTGATATTCCTCCATTACGAGAACGAGTTAAAGATATTCCTTTGATCGCAAATTCTTTATTAGAAAAACTAGAGAGAAAATTCCATCGACATGGTATTACGATTTCCAATGAAGTCATTCAAATTTTAAAAGCTCATCATTGGCCGGGAAATGTTCGAGAGCTTGAAAATGTTCTTGAGCGCTGTGTAAATGTATTAATTGGTAATGTCATTACACCAGAGCAACTGCCTTTATATTTATATGAAACACCAATGAATCAAAGAAGTACACCTCAATTTGATCTTTCAATGAGTTTGCTAAATGGAGTAAAACCAATTAAACCGTTAAAAGAAGTAATTGAAGATGCTGAGAGAAATGCAATAATTAAAGCACTAATCGAATCTAATGGAGATAAAATAGCAGCATCAAAATTGTTAAACATTAGCAAATCAACATTCTATGAAAAATGCAAACTATATAATATTCGTAAATTGGAATAGGATGTAAATTAAATATAAACTAGGGGGTAAAAGATATGGGAGAGAAAGTTGTAATTGTAAGCGCTGTCAGAACAGCAATCGGTAATTTTAATGGAGCTTTAAAAGATATATCAGCAGTTGAATTAGGAGCTAAAGTAATACAAGAGGCATTAAGTAGAGCTGGGATTGAAGGCAATCAAGTTGATGAAGTAATAATGGGCAATGTATTGCAAGCTGGATTGGGGCAAAATCCTGCAAGACAGGCTGCTGTAAAGGCAGGTATACCGCATTCGGTTTCTGCTATGACAATTAATAAAGTATGTGGATCAGGATTAAAGACTGTGCATTTAGCAACGCAAGCAATTTTAGCTGGAGATGCTGAAATTATTGTAGCAGGCGGAATGGAAAATATGAGTCAAGCTCCGTATTTGTTAAAAGAAGCTAGAGATGGATTTAGAATGGGAGATAAAAAAGTAGTCGATAGCATGATTGCTGACGGTCTATGGTGTGCTTTTAATGATTATCATATGGGAATAACTGCAGAAAACCTAGCTGAAAAATATGAAATTACGAGAGAAATGCAAGATTTATTTGCAGTTCAAAGTCAACATAAGGCTGAGGTAGCGATAAAAAATGGAAAATTTGAGGATGAAATAGTATCGATCGAAATTCCTCAACGTAAAAAAGATCCAATTATTTTTAAAGATGATGAGTATCCAAAATTTGGGGCATCAATTGAGAAGATTTCAACGCTTAGACCTGCATTTGATAAAAATGGATCCGTTACAGCAGCTAATGCATCTGGAATAAATGATGGTGCCGCAGCGGTAGTGATAATGAGCGAAAGAAAGGCTAGGGAATTAGGAATTGTACCATTAGTTAAAATTAATGCAAATAGTAGTGCAGGAGTGGATCCAAGTATTATGGGGATTGGAGCAGCATTTGCGGCTAAAAAAGCAATTGAAAAATCAAATATTGAACTAAATGATATTGGATTAATTGAAGCAAATGAAGCATTTTCTGCTCAATCGCTTTCTGTTATGAAGGAATGTGGTTTTGATGAAAATATCGTGAATGTAAATGGTGGAGCAATTGCACTAGGTCACCCGATCGGTGCGAGCGGAACGAGAATTTTGGTTTCACTAATTCATGAAATGAAGAAACGAGAAACTCAATATGGACTTGCAACACTTTGTATCGGTGGTGGTCAAGGAGTTGCTACAATTATTGAAAATTGTTTTGAATAACAATAATAAAAGTGCCTATTTTGGGACGTTGTCTACACAATGAAAGAGCCTATTTGGGCTCTTTTTTCATTACTTTCAAATCTTTTGAGCATACTAATATTAAAAGGAAGTAAAGGTTGTGCAATTGTGTATTCAAATGTAATTTTTATTTTTATGTATTCGATTGTTGGTATATTCACTTTTATGTTCTTATACAAACAACTAATATATTTTTTCCAAGCTAGCAAAACCAAATTAAAACATGTAATGAAAATTACA
The DNA here is from genome assembly GCF_002156875.1 of Bacillus sp. EAC. Classification (GTDB taxonomy): domain Bacteria; phylum Bacillota; class Bacilli; order Bacillales; family Bacillaceae_G; genus Gottfriedia. The sequence goes on from NZ_NCSY01000004.1 coordinate 303,729, forward strand.
ATCTGTTATTTATTAATTTTATCCTTAACATGTTTATGTTCCCAAAAAGCTGCAAGCTCAGTATTTCCAATTTTAAATCACACAGGCATCCAATTTAAGTTGCTTGCTAGTATTATGATGTTTATGGTAATCATTTTAAATTCGATTTGGACGATCACAAATCTTTATATTATTAATAAACTTCCCAATTATACAACTTACATAAAGTCCATTATTTTAGGACTATTTTTTATTTCTATTATCGTAGTCACATCTATTTTAATTTATGGAAATATATATCAAGATTATAATAATTTTTATTTGGTGAAAGATCTTCACCATGAACACGGAATCTTTAAAAATTCGGAAAGAGTATTTGGAATAACGAATTTTCTTTATTTTAGTAGTGTCGTTATATTTAGGATTGGTATAGATGAGGTAAATATTGTTGGGGCGGATTTAAAATGGATCGTAATGAGTGAAATGTTTCTATCGTATTTACTTATGAGTATTTTCGTTCCAAGCATAATTACGTTACTAGACCCAAAAGATAATCAGAAGAAAAAGAATAAAGTAAAAAAATGAAAAATTACTGTGAAAATTGCGGTAATTTTTTTTTATAATGATATGATTAGTGTACAAGTTATTCTAGAGGAGAGAGGAGAATCTCATTGGGGAATAAAAAAATAACAAAACTTTTGATTAGTAGTTTAACTACTATACTATTAACATCTTCTATGATGATGTTAAATAATATAAGTTTAGGAAATTTAAAGATTAATAATAAAGTAAATGCTGCGCAAAACACTAATAAGCCAATCACGGTAACGCTCGCGGGTGATATGATGTTTGAAGGGAAAATTAACTATCAAATAAAAAAATATGGTGTTGATTATCCATTCAAATATGTTAGTCCATACTTTAAAAAATCAGATTTAACCGTTGTTAATTTGGAAACAAGTATTTCAAATCGAGGAAAAGCTGAAGATAAGCAATTTAGATTTAGAGCAAATCCATCAGTCGTCAAGGGGATCAAGAATTCAGGTATTGATATTGTCTCTTTAGCAAACAATCATTCTCTTGATTATGGAAAAGATGCTCTTATGGATACGTTGAATTATGCGAAAAAAGAACAAATAGGTACAGTAGGTGCTGGTAAAAACAGTAAAGAAGCTTTTACAGCGCAATATCGTACGATAAATGGAAAGAAGATTGCTATACTTGGTTTGAGCCATGTTTTACCAGAATCATCATGGTTTGCAGGTTCGAATAAAGCAGGGATTGCATCAGCATATACGACTAATCCGATGATGCAATATGTGAAATATGCTGTTAAAAAATCGGATTACACGATTATTATGATACATTGGAATAAAGAAAGAAAAGATTATCCAGAGGATTATGCTAGAAAACTAGGGAAACAGTTTATTGATGCAGGTGTTGATGCAGTAGTAGGGGGACATAGTCATACTTTAATGGGAACAGAAATTTATAAAGGAGCACCGATCTATTATAGTTTAGGTAACTTTATATTTGATGGCTCAAATGATCCAAAAGGACAGGAAAGTATGATTGTTAGATTGACTCTACAAAACAATAAAGTAAAAAGTTCTATTATACCTTTAAAAATTAATAACGGCATTCCACGTACAGTTAATGCTAATTACAATCAAACAATAATCAAAAAACTAAGCAAAATATCATATAATACAAAGTTCACAACGAACGGAACATTATTATATAAATAATTAAAAGCGGTAGTTCATTTAAAAGGAACTACCGCTTTTTTTATTTAGGCTCTGATAAAAAAGATTGTTGATTTATATTTATTAAATTACTCTTACAGAGATGACCCCATCAATTTCGGTAAGTAACTGTTCTACTTGTTCATTAATCGTTTCATCCAAGTCGATCATCGTATATGCATAAGAACCTTTACTACGGTTTAACATGTCAGCAATATTGACTGCGTATTTTGCTAGTAAGCCTGTAATCTGTCCAACCATGTTTGGGATATTTTTATGTGAAATCGTAATACGCTTTTTACCCGTAAATGGTAATTCTACATTAGGGAAGTTAACAGAGTTTTTTATGTTACCTGTTTCTAAGTAATTTTTTAATTGCTTTGCGGCCATTCTTGCACAGTTTTCTTCTGATTCAATAGTAGAAGCCCCTAAGTGAGGAATAGGGATGACATTTTTCAGACCAATTACATTTTCGTTTGGAAAATCAGTCACATATACTCCAACTGTACCATTATTAAGTGCGTGTTCAAGCGCAAATTCATCAACTAATTCTCCACGAGAGAAGTTAAATAATCTTGAGCCTTTTTTCATTAAAGATAATAACTTTTCGTTTACAAACTTATTTGTGTCTTTCGTTAGTGGTACATGAATCGTAATATAATCGCATGTAGAAAATATTTGTTCTAAATTATCAATTCGCTGTACATTCCTAGATAAACGCCAAGCTGTATCAACTGAAATATAAGGGTCATAACCATATACTTCCATATCAAGTGCCAAAGCATCATTTGCTACAAGTGCACCTATAGCGCCCAAACCAATAATACCTAATTTTTTTCCAGCGATCTCTACACCTGCAAATTCTTTTTTACCTGATTCCACAATATTTGAAATGTTTTTTTCTCCAAATAAAGAGCGGGTCCATTCTACTCCCTCAATAATACGACGTGAAGATAATAGTAAACTAGTTAAAACCAGCTCTTTAACAGCATTCGCATTAGCACCCGGCGTATTAAAGACAACAATTCCTCTTGAAGTGCATTCATCAATTGGTATGTTATTTACGCCAGAACCTGCTCTTGCAATTGCTTTTACACTAGCTGGGATGACCATTTTATGCATACTATAACTTCTTAATAAAATTCCATCCGGGTCATTAATGTTAGTTTGAATTGAATATTTTTTATCAGAAAACTCATTAATTCCATTTTTAGCGATATTATTTAAAGTTTGAATTTTAATCATTTTACGAACTCCTTTAAATTTTTCGTCTCAAATTGATTCATAAATTGAACTAGTTTCCTCACGCCCTCAATCGGCATGGCATTATAAATGCTTGCTCTCATTCCACCGACAGATCGATGTCCTTCCAAGTTTACAAAACCATTCTCATTTGCTTCTGCCAGAAACAGTTTATTTAGGGCATCAGAAGTCGCAGTAAATGGAATATTCATGATAGATCTACTATCTTTTTCGACTGGAGAAGAAAACATTTCTGAGCGGTCGATAAAGTCATATAATAATTGTGCTTTTAAAAGGTTATTTTTGTAGATATTCGATAATCCACCTTGTTCTTTAATCCATTCTAGTACTAGCATTGAAACATAAATACTGAATGTAGGAGGTGTATTATACAGTGAAGAAGAATCTGTATGTGTTTTATAATCTAGCATCGTCGGACAACTGGAATTAGCTAAACCAACTAGGTCTTCTCGTATAATAACAATGGTTAAACCAGCTGGACCAATATTTTTTTGGGCACCCGCATAAATGACGCCAAATTGTGAGATATCAATTGGTTCGGAAAGAATATTTGAAGAAAAATCAGCGACTAATGGAGCATTTGTTGTTGGGAACGAAGAAAATTTTGTACCTTCGATTGTGTTATTTGTTGTGATATGTAGAAAATCAATTTGTTGATCAATCTCTAACTCTTCGAAATTAGGAATATAGGAGAAATTTTTATCTTCGGAGGAAGCGATTATTTGCACTTCACCATATTTTTTAGCCTCTGAAATAGCTTTCTTAGACCAACTTCCAGTATTAATAAATGCGGCTTTTTTAAAACGATTTAATAAATTTAAAGGTACCATTGAAAATTGAGTAGAGGCTCCACCTTGTAAAAACAAAACCTTATAGTTTGAAGGGATTTCTAAAAGTTCGCGAAGTAAACCCTCACATTTGCCAATAATTGTTTCAAATTCTTTTGAACGATGACTCATTTCCATTACTGACATTCCTGCATTTCCATAAGAAATCAGTTCCTTTTGAACCTTCTCTAATACTGGAACTGGTAAGACAGAAGGGCCAGCAGAGAAATTAAATACTCGCTCCATACTTATCATCCTTTTCTATAATTTTTTTAATATTCTTACTTTAAACTACGACTAATCTTTGGTCAATAAAAGAAGAGTTAAATTCAAATAAAATTAAGTTGTTTTCGTAATCTTTGTTCCTATTAAAAAAGTAATTCGTGAATTTCCACTCCAGGTTGCTCGCTTTAAAAACAACAATTTTTTTAGTAAAAAACCTAAAATTGATATAAAATTCGTACTGCTAAATTTTAATGTTGATATTTAACAGAGGCGTAAAGTGAAATTTTTTTAAATAATGAAAGCAGGAAACATTTAGGAAATGCAGAAATATGATTAAGTTAAGATCAAATAAAATGAGATATACAGGAGGAAGTTTTGAAAAAAATAATTGGTATCGTATTTAGTTTTATATTAGTGTTTCAAGTAATTCCACTTGCAGAAGCAAGTGAGATTACAAATGATCAATTGTTAAATGAGAAATATAAAGAATTATATGCATCTGATTTAGCTTATGTAGATAATGTTTATAAAAGTAAAGGTAAAAAAGTTAAAGACATATCAGGAGTGAGCACACAAATAAAAGATGCAATAGGCGATTGGGCCATTGTAGAAGTTTCTAAAAATGGTGGCTCTGTAAATGTAGGCTTCGAAGCAATTATTCTAAAAAATACGAGTCAATTGAAAAACGAAGTAATCATTGCTTATAAAGGTTCAGGCGGTTCTATGACAGATAAAGATTGGGTAGACAATCAAGAAGCTTTAAGTAAAATTGGTACTGACCAAACTCAATTAACAGGATTAGTGTATCATCCACAAGATGAAGAAGCAGTAACATTTACAAAAAGTTATTTAGATAAAAACAAAGATAATAGTAATGTCGTTTTAACAGGACATTCACTAGGTGGACATTTAGCTCAACATGTAAAAATTGCCCTTAATTTACAAAGTAAGGAGGTTGTAACCTTTAATTCGTTAGGAGTCGTAACGAATGCAAAAAAATCAAACTACGAATCTTTTATAAGTGGCAATGAAAACTTCTTTATCGATGGGGAAATAGTTGATCAATATGATAAGATTTATTCTATTACAAATTTAGGTTCCTCACCTCTTAGTATTAATGGGAATTATGATAGTACTGAAAAACATAGGCTTATTCGATTTTATTCATTCATTAAAAAAACTTATTCAGTTTACCAAAATAATAAACTACTAAATTCGTTTTACAATTTTAATAGCGCTAAAGAATTGGCAAGTAAGAACGTTAAAACAGCCATAAAAGATAATAGTAAGCAAGCTAAAGTTATTTGGGAAAGTAAATATGCGGTTTATTTTCATCAAAAATTTCTCTATTCATTCTTTGACCGAAAGAGTTCTGATGCTTATGCAAATGGTCAGGCTGGTAGAAGGGTAATCGACTTGAAAACAAATAAGAATGTCTATTTTAAAACAAATACTTCCTTCAGATACAGTGTTTATTTTGGAAAAGATAAATTAGATATTTTCACTTCTACTAAAGAAGCAATTAAATTTGCAAAATTAAATAGCAAACGGATTGTGAAAGATGAAAAAACAAAGAAAATTATTTATTCAGTAAAAAATTGAGAGAGTAGCTTGTATTTTTACAAGCTACTCTTCTTTTTTATACCACTTTGGTTTGATTTGCTTAAAATTATCATGGTCTACTAAAATGCTTTTTACTCGATGCCACATTGAATCAATTAAATGTGGTGTCGTTTTATATGACCAAATAATATCAGATGGTATGATCATCGCAGCATATAATGCATAATAGATCCAAAATTCCTCAGGTGGTTCATTTTTGAAATAACCATCTATTTGTCCGATCGCAAAGGGAATACTAATTTCCTTAGTAAATAGAGCCGTTTTGTGAAAATCATGATAAGGATCTCCCCATTCAAACCGGTCAAAATCGATAACAGCAGTTAGTTTACATTCGTTAAACATTAAATTTGAAGGATGAAAATCATCATGGAGGAGTCTGATTGGTCGTCCTTTTAAAAGATATTTATACTCATCTACAAATTGGGTAATATAGTCAATTTCTTTAAATGAAATAGAAGATTCATTTAATAAATCTAAGTATTTATTGTATTTTGTAAGTCGATATTCTTCCCATGTTTGTTCCTCATTTGGATTAGATAAAGTATGTAGCTTCCATAATTCTTTTCCTGCTTGGTAGCCTAATGTGTACTGTTGTTCTTTAGGAATAGTATGTAAGTATTCCTCACCATCTACGCCATTAACAGATTCAACAATTTGTATTGCAATTTTTTCTTCGGGTAACTCAATTAGTTGGATTGGTTTAGGGACAATAGAGCCTATTTGATAAAAATGTTCAAGATATGTAAAAACTAATTTGGCATGATCAATACGATTAGAATCATAAATTTTCAGAAAAAATTCCTCATCAGTATTAATTTTAACTTTCCATTTTTCTTCAAACGAAAATCCTTTTTTGATTTGTGTGAAAGAATTAGCTGAATTAAGTAAAGGGATTTTTTGAATCACTTGTTCATTTAATCTCATCTGGAGTCCTCCTGTTTGGAATATAGTCATCTGATGATACATACTTTTTAAGTAATACAAAAATTCATAACGAAAATGAAATAGGGAAAATGCCCATTTTGTGACAAAAGTGGAACGTTTGACTGTATAGTTTCTAAATTATATAATAGTAGTATTATATTTTGAGAGGGGGTTGTCACTTGGGATCGAGTATCGAATTGGCGAGTTAGCTGAAATAGCACAAGTTTCAAAAAGAACAATTGATTATTATACAAAATTAGGGTTATTGGAAGCGAAACGTTCGGAGTCAAACTATCGATATTATTCCTCAGAGGCAATTGCAACCCTACGGTTCATTGAACAATGTAAGAAAATGAGAATATCCTTAGATGAGATAAAAAATTTATTACAAAATAATTATAATCAAAAAAGTTGTGTTTTTGAACAGATACAAGTTATTTCGAATCAAATTGTTGAGTTAGAAGCTAAATTAGCTCAATTAGTTCCTGTCATTGCAGATATGAGTGAATGTGAAAAAGATGCGTTAGTTCATACTTTATCACATCATACTTCTCCGCTTTATCAGACACTAAAATATTTTGTAAAATAAGTACTCTAAAATGCTAAACTTAGAATACTTCGTCGATCCATTCTTTAATTTTGTAAGTTTGGAAAAATGAATTTTTTACTAAAATATGGTAATCTATTAATAGTTTTAAGTAAATAATAATTTTCTATTTTTGAAGATTGAAATTCTCAGGAGGTGAATACTCGAGTAATATACTCGGGTTCGTCATTGGACATAGTTAACTTGTTTTTGATTGCAGTTTTAATCGCACTTACAGCATTTTTCGTTGCAGCAGAGTTTGCAATAGTGAAGATTCGATCAAGTAGAATTGATCAACTAGTATCAGAGAAAAAAAGAGGTGCGATTGCTGCTAAAAAGGTTACGGCGAGTTTGGATGAATATCTATCAGCTTGTCAATTAGGTATTACTGTTACTGCATTAGGTTTAGGGGTTTTAGGGGAACCTACTTTTGAGCATATTATCCATCCAGTTGTGGATTATCTAGGATTGAGCGGGACAGTTGGAACATCAATTTCGTTTATTCTGTCATTTGCTCTAGTAACATTTATTCACGTTGTTATAGGTGAGTTAGCCCCAAAAACGGTTGCCATTCAAAAAGCTGAAACAATAACATTAATGCTTTCTGCTCCGTTAATCGTTTTCTATAAAATAGCATACCCATTTATTTGGGCTTTAAATAGTTCTGCAAGATTTTTTACAGGATTATTTGGAATTAAGCCGGCATCTGAGTCGGATGAAGTTCATACTGAAGAAGAATTGCGAATTATTTTATCAGAAAGCTTTGAAAGTGGAGAAATTAATCAGGCTGAATATAAATATTTAAATAATATTTTTGAGTTCGATAACCGACTTGCTAAAGAAATTATGGTCCCACGTACTGAAATTATTGGATTATATGCCGAAGATCCAATCGAGGATCAAATTGAAACAATAAAAAGTGAGAAATATACACGTTATCCAGTATTTGGTGAAGATAAAGATGAAATTATTGGTATGGTAAATGTTAAAGACTTTTTTATTCGTTACTTAGATGGAAAAGTTGATAGCTCATACGAATTAACAAGTTATACAAGACCGGTTATTCAAGTAATTGAAACGATTGCTATCCATGATTTATTGCTTTTAATGCAAAAGAAACGTATTCCACTTGCTATTCTTTATGATGAGTATGGTGGAACAGCGGGCTTATTAACGATGGAAGATATTCTTGAAGAAATCGTTGGTGAAATACGTGATGAATATGATGATGATGAGAAGCCAGCAGTTCAACATATTACCGAATCACATAAAATCGTTGACGGTAAAGTCTTGATCACTGAAATCAATGATTTATTTGGACTTTATGTTGAAGAAGATGATGTTGATACAATCGGTGGATGGATGTTAACTCAAAATCATGATATACAACAAGGTCAATCAATTTTATTTGAGGATTATGAGTTTAAAGTTGTTGAATTAGATTCACATCAAGTAAAATTAGTAGAAATCAAAAAAATTAATGATTTAGTACAGAGCGTAAGTTCATAAAAACAATCAAGAGGATTAAAGGCATAAGTCTTTAGTCCTTTTTTAGTTAGTTCTTACATATTTTATAAATTTTTAATTGGACCATTTTTTAAAGGCTCTTTTCTTACTCATTATTGCTATTTGAGAGTATGTTAGTTGATTTCCACTTCGGGATGCTCCTTTTATGTGGTGCGTTAGCTTGAGCCTCCTCGGCCCACACGACGTGGGTCATGCATGCGTTATGACAGGACGTCGTGGTATTAGCATGCCTACCTTTTTGATGCCTGCGGGGTCTCTATCTTCCCGCTACTTTCACAGGATTTGAAATGAAGCAGGAAATAATGAGCTAATAGTAAGGTATAGGTCTAACAAATAAACTGAATAGTGAAGGTGAGAAGGATGAAGAGAAAAGCATTAGTGATTGGAGCAACAGGTCTAATCGGGAGGTATGTTGTAAAACTTCTACTGCAAAATAATGAGTATGAAAAAGTTACGATCCTTGTCCGAAAAAGCATCGGTATTTATCATGAAAAGCTGGAAGAAGTTGTAATAAATTTTCAAAATTTAGAGGAATATAAGAGTTTTTTTTATGTAAATGATGTTTTTAGTTGCTTAGGTACAACAATAAAAATAGCAAAAACAAAAGAAAAATTCAGAGAAGTTGATTATGACTACACGTTAAAAGCGGCACAAATTGCTAGTGAAGTATCTGTACAGAATTTCTTAATGATAAGTTCATTGGGGGCCAATAGTCAGTCAAATATTTTTTACAATAAAGTAAAAGGCGAAGTTGAAAGAGATGTTTTGAAAATAAAGTTTAAAGGTTTATTCATTTTCCGACCTTCTTTATTGCTTGGAGATCGTCAGCAATTTAGATTCGGTGAAAAATTTGCTGAAAAACTATCAAGTGTAATGCCATTCTTATTCTCAGGACCATTTATAAAGTATCGACCAATTAATGCGATAAATGTTGCTAAGACAATGATAATTTGTGCGACTAGTGACTTGCATGGTACACAAATTATAGAGTCGAATAAAATAGAAAGCATGTCTATTAATTACCAAGAAAATTGATATGAATTTTGAAATTACCATTCGTGAACTATTTCACAAAACGTTAACATTCAATTAATTAGTTACATTAAAATTGGTATATTATAGAATTATAAGATTGATTTAAGCAGACTAACTTTTTTGTCTAATTCTAGTGTGAATTTAGAAGATAGCTTTCAAATTCCTAATTAGCATGCGACTAATTCAATCTTTTTTATTTTAATTGTTTCGTGGTATACCTCAATTTTTCCTCTTCTATAATCAAAAGTAAGAGGATTTTTTTTGCATAAATTTTCCTGTAATGAATACATATTAATTAAATATTTGTAAAGGATTGTCGACATTTTGAGCTTCAAAAATTAAAAATAGGGGTGTGAATTGCTTGTCAGAAGATCCCTCGGGTAATGTTTTATTATATTTTTTTCATTTTTTTAAACGACTATTTAATAGACAAGAAAATGAAATTAATCAAACAATTCAAAACTACATTGTTCAAGCTGATACAGAAAAATGTGAGGATGAGTTTTTTTTAAGATCAATCTCGTTTAAAGAAAAAATCATTAATGATATTCTTACACCCCGTACAAAAGTTATCGCAATCGAATTAAATGAAAAAGTCGATCAAATCCGTAAAATTTTTTTAGAAGAGCGTTATTCCAGAATTCCCGTATATGAACAAGATATCGATCATATTGTAGGTGTCATTTCAGAGAAAGAGTTTTTAAATCATTTACTGCATTATCAAACAGTTAATATTAAAGAAATCTTACGAAAACCGATTTTTGTGATTGAGACGATGAAAATATCAACAGTTTTAGCAATACTTCAAAAAGAAAATGCACATTTAGCAGTTGTAGTAGATGAGTTTGGCGGGACTTCAGGGATTGTTACACTTGAAGATATTTTAGAAGAACTCGTTGGTGACATCCGGGATGAGTTTGATGATTTAGAAAAAGATTTTATTCAAATCAACGAGAATGAGTTCCATTTTCAAGCTGCAATTTCTTTATCGAGTTTTTTTCATAAGTTTAAAATGAAAAATCCTAACAGCCGATATTTAACATTAGGCGGATGGTTATTTGAATGTTTTAAACATGTCCCAAACACTGGGGAATCAGTTCAATATAACAATTTAACTTTCATAATTAATGAAGTACAAAATAGAAGAATACAGAGTGTAATCGTAAAAATAAATAACCGGAATTTCCAAAGTAAACTCGGTTCTTAGGAATCGGGTTTATTCATTTTGTAAACTAAGAATTAAAACACTCAAAAATAAAAATAATAAAATATAAGATTTTTTTATTGTAATTTTGTAACACATGAAATATATTTAATACAAACAATTCCGATAAGGTTAAGGGAGATTAAAAAATGAAAATTAAGAAAATTGGTTTAGCTTTAGGATCACTAGTACTTGCAGCAGGTTTTATGGCAGGCTGCAATGCAAATAAAAAAGAAGATAATACAAAAGGGAAAAATTTATTAACTCAGGTTAAAGATAGTGGTGAATTAAAAATCGGTACTGAAGGTACTTATGCACCATTCACATTTCATGATAAGAGTGGGAAATTAACAGGATTTGATGTTGATATAGCAAATGAAGTTGCAAAACGTTTAGGTGTAAAACCGAAATACTTTGAAACGCAATGGGATGCAATTTTTGCTGGATTAGATTCAAAACGTTTTGATATGATCGCAAATGAGGTAGGCATTAAACCGGATAGAGAAAAGAAATACTATTTCTCACAACCATATATCACATCTTCAGCTGCTTTAGTCATTAAAAGCGATGATAAAAAAGTAAAAGGCTTTGAAGATATTAAAGGATTAACAGCGGCACAATCTTTAACAAGTAATTATGGTGACATAGCTAAAAAATATGGTGCCAAATTACTTGGTGTTGAAGGATTCAGTCAAGCAATTCAATTAATTGAAACAGGGCGTGCAGATGTAACGGTCAATGATAAATTATCAATTCAAAACTATTTAAATGAAACAGGCGATACAAAAGTTAAAATAGCTGCTTTAGAAAACGATGCATCTGATAGTGGTTTAATGTTCCGTAAAGACGATGATTCATTAGTAAAAGCGGTGGATAAAGCTTTAGATGAAATGAAAAAAGACGGAACTTATGATCAAATAGTTGAAAAATGGTTTGGTAAAGATGGTCTTAAGTAATATTTTAAATGCAGATTGGAGTAACACATTAACCATTGTGAAGGATTCATTCCTTCCAATGGTTAAAACTGCTTTAACAGGAACTATTCCTTTAACCATCATTACGTTCATTCTTGGACTTGTGTTGGCTTTTATTACCGCATTATTCCGTCTGTCAGGTAATAAATTCTTAAATGGATTAGCTAGAGTTTATGTTTCAATCGTACGAGGTACGCCATTATTAGTTCAGTTATTTATCATTTTCTACGGATTACCTACAATTGGATTAACAATTTCACCATATATTTCTGCAATTATTGGTTTTTCATTAAGTGTAGGAGCGTATGCTTCAGAAATCATTAGAGGGTCAATTCAATCAATTGATAAAGGGCAGTGGGAAGCTGCTTATTCAATTGGCATGTCATATAATCAAACATTAAAACGAATCATAATTCCTCAAGCTGCTAGAGTTTCTTTACCACCATTATCTAATACATTTATTAGTTTAGTAAAAGATACTTCATTAGCCTCATTAATTTTAGTAACTGAAATGTTTAGAACTGCTCAAGAAATTGCTGCAATGAATTATAAATTTTTAGTTGTGTATTCAGAAGCCGCGTTAATCTACTGGATAATCTGCTTCTTCCTATCAGTAATTCAAGGGCGACTAGAAGCTCGAGTAGAACGATATGTTGCAAAATAGTGGGGGAAGAAATAAATGATTAAATTAGAAAATATTAAGAAAAGCTTTGGAGAATTAGAAGTACTAAAAGATGTTAGTTTAAATGTGAACAAAGGTACTGTAACTGCAATAATTGGACCTTCGGGATCAGGGAAAACTACATTTTTAAGATGCATTAATGTTTTAGAGCAACCATCTGATGGGAAAATTACGATAAACGATCAAACAATTGATTTTGCTAATAAAGTGTCTAAAAAAGAAATTATTTCATTAAGAAGTAAAACAGGTATGGTATTTCAACAGCATCACTTATTTCCACATTTAACAGCACTTGAGAATGTAATGGAAGGATTAGTGACTGTCCAAAAGATTAAAAAAGACGTAGCTAAAAAGAAAGCAACTGAATTACTAATTAAAGTAGGGCTAGAAGATAAAATAAATTTATTACCTCATCAGTTATCTGGTGGTCAACAACAACGTGTAGGTATTGCTAGAGCATTAGCTTTAGAACCAACAGTCATATTATTCGATGAGCCAACTTCTGCTTTAGATCCTGAGCTTGTTCAGGAAGTATTAAAAGTTATGAAGGAATTAGCTGAAGAAGGAATGACAATGATTGTAGTTACCCACGAGATGAAATTTGCACGTGATGTAGCAGATGAAGTGATATTCATGGATGGCGGTTATATTGTTGAACAAGGTCATCCAAGTGAAGTGTTAGTAAATCCAAAACAAGCCCGTACAAAACAGTTTTTACAGTTAATACAGTAAGTTTAAGTACTAGATAACCATCTAGTACTTTTTTTATTGTCCATAAAGTGATTAAATTTTTATTTCCAAAATTTACATTGTCTTAACATACATATGTTAATGGTTTGGAGTCATACTATCATTACACTACTTAAGGAGGTGAGACACATGGCAAACAACACTAACAACAGCTTAGTAGTAGCAGGTGCACAACAAGCTTTAGATTCAATGAAGTATGAAATTGCTTCTGAGTTTGGAGTAACATTAGGTCCAGATTCTACAGCTCGCGCTAATGGTTCTGTAGGTGGAGAAATCACTAAACGCTTAGTTCAAATGGCTGAACAAAGTTTAGGTGGATATTCAAAATAATAATATGGATATTGGGATGGAGATCTTTCTCCATCCCTTCTTAATGAAATAAATAGTACATAGTGAAAGTGAGTAAGTGAAATGGAAGGTATTTGTCCGCTTTGTAATGGCATTGAACAATATAAAGTAATTTGTCCTGTTTGCGAAAATGTATGTGAGGATAAAGGAAGAGCAATCGACTATGAGGATAAATATAGCCCTTATTTAGACTACGATATTTCTGCAAAGTCGGATGGATTAACAACTGAAAACTCAAATCAATACTGTACACATATGTTTAATTGTCCAGATTGTAATGAAGGACTATTAAAAATAATAAATAAAATAAATTAAACGCAGTACCAATTGAATGGTACTGCGTTTAATTTTATGGTTCTGTTAAAAAAGATTGTTGATTTCCACTAACAGAGCCAATTTTATAAAAAATTTAATTATCGAATACGTGACTCAGTTTCTTTATCGAAGAAATGTACTTTGTTCATATCTAATGCTAACTTTATAATTTGGCCATGAGTGAATGTTGAACGTGCATCTAAACGAGCAACTAATTGATGTCCATCAAAGTTAGTATATAACATTGATTCTGCACCTAAAAGCTCAGCAACTTCAATCTCTAAATCAAGAATTGTACCTTGAGAAGCTTCTAAGAATACAGGCTCGTCATGTAAGTCCTCAGGACGAATTCCGATAATAACTTCTTTTCCTACATATCCGTTATCTCTTAATGTTTTCATTTTTCCTTCTGGAACTACAATTTTTTTGTTTCCTAAGCTAAAGAATCCATCTTCAAGTTTACCAGTCACAAAGTTCATTGCAGGAGATCCGATAAATCCACCTACGAATACATTTTCTGGTCTGTCATAAACTTCTTTAGGCGTTCCTACTTGTTGGATGATTCCATCCCTCATTACAACTAATCGTGTTGCCATTGTCATTGCTTCTGTTTGATCATGTGTAACATAGATTGTTGTCGTTTGAAGACGTTGGTGTAATTTTGAAATCTCAGATCTCATTGCTACACGTAATTTTGCATCTAAGTTAGATAATGGCTCATCCATTAAGAATACTTTTGCATCACGCACAATAGCACGTCCTAATGCAACACGTTGGCGCTGACCACCTGATAAAGCTTTTGGCTTACGATCTAAATATTGTTCAAGACCTAAAATACGAGCAGCATCTTTTACACGACGATCGATTTCAGCTTTTTCAAATTTACGTAATTTTAAGCCGAATGCCATATTATCATAAACTGTCATATGAGGATATAATGCATAGTTTTGGAATACCATTGCGATATCACGATCTTTTGGTTGAACATCATTGACACGTTTGCCATCAATATAGAAATCACCTTTTGAAATATCTTCTAATCCAGCAATCATACGAAGTGTAGTTGATTTACCACATCCTGATGGACCTACGAAAACGATAAATTCTTTATCTTGAATATGAAGATTGAAATCTTCAACTGCTGTAACATTATTATCATAAATTTTAAAAATATGGTCTAATTTTAATTCTGCCATTTTAAATTCCTCCTAAATAGTGAAATCGGTTTCATTACATAGATTGTACCCATAATGATGAAGCCGAACAATAGTAAACGTTTACAAAAAAAAGCACCCCTCTTGTACAATTTGCACAAAGGGAGCTTAAATTGATTATTATTCTATAATTTCTAATAGGCGAACGGCTAAATATACAACAAGACCATCTTCAAAATGCTTTAAATCGATACCAGTTTGTTCAGTAAATTTATCTAGTCTATATTGAACTGTATTTCGGTGTAAAAAAGCTTGTTTCGAGGTAGCAGTCACATTCATATTATTTTGTAAGTAAATTTTAACAGTAGAAAGGATGGTATCTTCTAATTTCATATTATTTAAAAATAACTTAGGTAATTCATTCTGTAATTCAATAGGTAAAAAAGAAAGTATGTAATTAATCATTTCTTTTGAAAACCATAGAACTTTATTTTGTTTTTTTAATTTAATCGCTTTTAGAAAACATTGATGTTCAATGTCATAGTACAAATGCAAATCGGACAATGGGTTATAATGCTTACCAACAAAAAAACTAACATCATGGTACAAATCTGCTGCAATAATTTCTTGCATATGTTCCAAGAAAGAATGATGTAGCGGCTGATCATCTATTTTTTCAATAATGACACCTTCTTTAGATGAGGACCAAATAATCAGCACTTCTTTATGGAAAAACGCATGTAAGGCTTCTTCATATTCAGCCTTATTCGTAAAAAGTTGATTACTATAAAAATGAATAAAACGCACAGATACTGGAAGTTTACTTTCATCTTCAAGATCGAACGGATTTTTTCCATTTTGATTAAATAAGTATTCATTCCAGTTATTATGGGCGGTTGGAAAGAGTAAAGTATCTAATTCTAGTTTCGTGAAAATACCTGATAATAAGCTCTTTTGTTCATTTGACATTCTGCTGTTTTTAATCCCAAAAACCTCTTGAGATTCACTAAGAAACCAAGTGTAATCCATATATGTATTTTTTTGAGGGGAGATTGAAATAGAATCTTTACCAAATAAAATTGCAATTTTATCGATCATATCCTTAAACCTTTCACGACATTCTTACATTTATTTTATCATTTTTATTCATAATTAAAAAGAAACCGTAGTTCCAACTACGGTTTAAAATTTGAAAGTTCATAAAAAAGTCGAATTAAATTTTCTAGTCCTTGTTCCTTTATAGCAGTTTCATCAAATACCATCGGTTTAGAGTTGATTTCAAAAATATAATAGTGATTATTTTGAAGACCAATATCCATCGAGAACTCATAAAAATTAGCTTCGTTTTTATTTAAAGCTTCTCCAGTATTTTGTACGATTTCTTTTAATAATTGATAATCTAACTCTACAGGAAGTTCTTCTAATGGAATAATACTTCCACCTCGAGGGACATGTGTTGTGATCCCATTTAATGATCCAACTCTAACACCTACACCAGATAAAATATATTGATTCTCACTTTTATGAGCGAGAATACGTAAATCAAATTTTCTTCCATCAGGTAATTCACTACGAATAGCCCTCTGACAAATATACGCCTCATTTAATGAATTTATAAATTTCCAGCAATCATTAATCTCTTTTGTCACTTCAACATGAAATGCATTTCGAATTAACACCAGATTCTGTTTTAATAATTTAAGTCTGAAAACACCAAAGCCTCTTGATGAATTATGCTTCTTTATATATAGACTTTTCCATTTTCTTAAATAATGAGCTAGGTCTTCAGCAGACGTTAAAGTGATAGTTTCTGGGATATATTTCAAAAGAAATTCGTTTGATGAAAGTATGGATGTGGTTTGAATTTTTGAAAGATAGGATTCATTAAAAAATGGAATTTTCAGCTGTGAAATCATTTTTCGAAAATTTTTATAGATCTCATTTGATTCAAATTCAACTGTAGGGATCCTGTTATAAATGACATCAGGTAATGGAGAATATAGTTCGATCCATTTCTTTGCCTTAAAACAGAATGTATAGCATTTAATCGAGTTGCCTGAGAATCTTGACGGTGTTAGAATGACTGGAATTCCACCATTTTGTAATACTTTTTTACATATTCGTTTAAATGTTTTAATATTTCCACTAAATGGTGAGCGATCTTCATTAGTTAATAGACCAACAATTGGACCTAAATGAGTATGATTATTTTTGACATTGAATGAAATAAAGTTCATTTCTTGCTCTTTCGATATTGGATGAATTGATAGGCGATTATGGCCAAGTGTGGCAATTATAGAATGATTGTCATGTGACCATGAATTTGAATCTAGATGGTAAAAAACTGAGGTCATTTCATTGAAACCTCAGCTTTTGTTGTTTCTTTAGTTAGGTGAGTAGCGTATTCAAGAAAAAGTTTTTTTATATGCTTATCGTTTTCTCGGAAGTTAGGATTTGAAAAGATAGAACGACCTGGTTTGGAATTCGCTTCGAATAACCAGACGTCTTCATTTTTATCAACGCCAAAATCAAATCCAATCTCACCTATATATCCATCTAACTGCTTATCTAAGACATCACTGATTTTTAATGCGGCTACAGATAACTTATCATTAATTCGTTTCGCCTTATCTTGATCAAATACTTCTTCAATTGTTTTAACACGACCACCATTGTTAATATGAGTAGTTGTACTTCCTTTTCCAGCAACTTTAGCGGCAATAACTGTAACCTGCCACTTCCCTGAAGAATCTTTATTTGTATGCACCCGGAAGTCTACAGGCTGATGTTCAAAGCGGATTAAAGGAATTCCTTGTTGGACAATAAAATCTTGCAATTTCATTCTGCGAAAAACATGATTTATTAACGTGTGGATTGAAGAAAATTTTTGTAGCTTATTTATATCATCTTCACGATATCTACAATAGTACATTTCTTCTTCGCGATGATAACGAATCAAAATTACTTTTGAACCAAGACTGCCGTTTTCAGGCTTAACATAAACAAATTGATAGGCTGAAAGCAATTCTTCAATTGTATCAAAATTGATAAACTTCTTCGTTTTAGGAAGATAATGTGCAATTGTTTTTTCGTTTTTTAGTTTGAGATACAAATCCCATTTATTGAAAAATCCAGGGTTAAACCAAGGGATTTTATATTCTTCTTCTAAACGATCACGAACACGTTTTATCGATTTATGTTGTTCAATTTTTCGGTTTGGTAATCGATTATATATAACTGAAGGAAAGGGAACAACTTCTTTAATCCACCTTTTATTTGTGAAGAAGTAACCTTGAATTGTTTCATTTTCCCAATCAATACCATGTACGCCAAACAAATAAATAAAACTATTTTGATGACTGTTTTCAGCCATTAAGTTAGCAAACATAAAGCTACGATCCCCAATAGGTCTTAATAGTGATTCGGTAAAACCTGCAGTAAAAATTCCAACTAAAGGTCCTAAGTGAAGGGTATCGCCAATAATGAGTGGTTCTATATTTCCTTCGAAAGGAATATTTAACATTTCACTTAGCTTTTCTGAAATGGAGATGACGTTATGAAGTGTATTCATCGTAACGAATTGACATGGGTATTTTTTTTGGCCAAAAGCAATATACTCAATCAGTCTCGTTGAAGCTAATTCTTCTGGTATACAGACTAAATCTTTACTCTGTCGATGTGTAACGATTTTAACAGCTTCCCTCATTATTTGATTTCACTTCTTTCGCTTTTAGATTTAGATTGTAGGTGAAGACAATATTGAATTGGAGCGGAATAAAGTTTATTTTGGATAGATGGGTTAGTCTGTAAAAGAACTTTTCTACCAGGCTTAGAATTAATATCTAAAATCCAAACAGCTTGATTTGAATCAATTCCGATATCTAGACCAATTTCAAAAAGAGGCAAGAAACTTTTCTCTAAAACTAAAGGTAACTTTTTGCAAATCGTATCAATTTCATCTTGAATAATTAAGGCAGTTCTTTGACTAAATTGAGTAATCCATTCATCGAATAACTGAACATTACTTCCTGCACTTAGATTAGAAATAATCGAATTTGGTTGCCCAATTCGAATACCCTTACCAACTGTGTACCATTCACCTTTTTCATTTTTTTGTAATAGCACCCTTAAGTCAAAAGCTTCATGTGATTTTGTCTTAAGGTCTAAATAACTTTGATAAAGGTAACCTTTCGATTCAACAATTGGTTGAAGCCATTCAAAAAATTCGTCTCTTGTTTCAAAAATTGTTTCAACTACTTCTTTATTTTTTTGAGTTGAAACGCTAATCGAGTACGCATTTAGTGTAATAAAGTAAATATTAATACCTCGCGAACCGTGAATTGGTTTGATCACTAATTTTCTAGTTTTTCTCAGTTCTTCAAAAAATACAGCCAAATGCAATAATTTTTTAGTTTTAGGAATATATGGATTCAGACTTTCTTCAGTCGAAATAGCTTGATAAGTTTCCCATTTTCCAGGTAGTCCATAACCTAAAAAAGTAATATCTTTTCGTTTTTTTAACCAATCTACAATTGGTTTTGCTTGCTTACTTTTAATACTTGGAGAGTAAAAACAGCGATCATAAATATAATTTGGAATTTCAAAAGATGTTTTCTCCCATTGCTCTGTATCAGGAATATATTTCCATCCAATAATTTCCTCAGTCGAAGGTTGAATACTAAAAGGTGTAAATTGAACAAACTCATAACCAAGTTTACTAGCTTCTTTAGCCATATGTTGTACGTATTCACCTTCCTGTCTTTCTTTAAGAGATAAATATCCTATTCTCATCTTCTTCACTCCTTGTACTTATAAATATGATTGAACAAGAGAAAAAATAGCCTTTGTTGAAGGTCTAATTTTTTGAAGTGGATCTGTAAACTGTAAATCCTTTGATGGTTTCGAATTTAATTCAATAACCCATGGATTAAAGTGTTCATCAATAGCAAGGTCTACACCAAACTCTGCAAATAAACCTTCAAAGGAGGTATCAATGCACCTACAACATTCTAAGGCCAATTCATTAAGTAATTTCTTAAAATGAATTCGCTCCTTCTTCGGTAAGTAATGACTTAGAAAGTCGTCAAGTTTTTGCATATCGCCACCACGTGCTAAGTTACTCACAAACTGTGTTGGATGACCTAGTCTTGCAATAGTTGAAGTAACTTCCCATTTAC
Source organism: Bacillus sp. EAC (assembly GCF_002156875.1). Taxonomy (GTDB): domain Bacteria; phylum Bacillota; class Bacilli; order Bacillales; family Bacillaceae_G; genus Gottfriedia. The sequence goes on from NZ_NCSY01000004.1 coordinate 324,067, forward strand.
TTGATTTATTTTTATGACACAAGAATCTAAAATCAACCAAACGGTTCTCCTTTAAAATGAGTGATAAGCCCTCCTGAATAATAAAGGTTCTTGTTTTTAAGTGTGGCTTTATTGTTTTAAATAATTGATGAACAGTTGGGAATTGTAACACTGTTTCTGTATTTTGACTGTTTTGTAAAAGGAAATAATCTTGTTCTTTTGTAATTTTTATTATGTTTCGACCTTGACTCCCGTGAATTGGTTTAATAAAAACAGTAGAATAATTTTGTAAAAAGTTCTCTAATTGTTCTTGAGCAAGGAATTCCTCAGTGTAAGGGACATAAGGTTTTAAATAATTAGATTCAATAAATGCCTTAAAAACTTCAAGCTTATTTAAAAAACGAGCATTAAAAAAAGGAATATGTTGATCAAAGAATGTTGTGCTTAATCGTTTAAAATCATTTGAACGTTCAAGTTTTCTAGAATGAATACGATTATGAATAACAGTTGGTGGAGGGACATTCATTAAAATCCAACCGTTATCGGTTCGTTTATAACCACTTGAATCATTTGAAAATAGTTTTTGAAACGTAGTCACATAGAAGTCTATTTGGTTATCTTGGCACACTTCTGCTAATTCCTCGCATAGCGTTGTTATTGAACCTAGTGGATTTAAAGAGTGTTCGTTAATTGTATCTGTTACAATGACAAAAGATTGTGGGTCGGAGTGTTTAGGAATAGATTGCAATGATTCTCCTCCTTTCCAAATTATTATCGTTGTATCATATGTGATATTCGCCTAGATGGTGAATGAATCTTAAAAATTTTAGGATCTTTTCTAAAAGATTGTTGTTTTTAAAAAGGTTTTTAAAACGAACTGTAAATAAAGAAAATGATTGGAACGGAAAGCGAGCATCCTGGAGTGGAAATTGACGACTTACTTTTAATAGCAACAAAATTTACGAAAAGAACTGAATGTTAAAAGTAATAAATTGTTTTTGTTTTAGGATAACTGACATATAATAGAATGTTTGCTATAGTGAAAGATACAAATGTTATTAGGAGGTAGAAACATGACAGTGAACATTTATGACTTCGCTTATTCTTTACAAAATGCCTTAAAGGAGCAACCAGATTTTAAACATTTACAAGCTCTTTATTCACAAGTCCTTGCTGACCAAAGTGCAAAACCATTATTTATGGAATTCCAAAACTTCCAAATGGTGATGCAGCAAAAAATGATGCAAGGGGCGCAAATTACTCCTGAAGAAAGTGCACAAGCGCAGGCAATTGTAGCGAAAGTGTCACAAAATCCTTTAATTGCAAATCTAATGCAGGCAGAGCAAAGAATGAACCTAGTCATTCAAGATTTAAATAAAATTATCATGAAACCATTAGAGGAACTATATACCGCACTTAATCAGTAAACTTAAGAAGACTTCTATTATATTTACGGGTTCTTTTCGCGGGGAGAAAACAGTTTAATATCATACGAAATGGCAACTAATTAACATGGTAATTAGTTGCCATTTTTTTAAAATTATCAATGTTTCACACTAAAACACTGTTTAAGTCTTTTTTTACATATAAATGGTTATAATAACAACCTATCCTGTTCTATTTAATGTAAGCATGTCATATGTTTGAGTAAGGTATTCTTCGTGAAATGGGGGAGATTAAGTGATTTATAAGTTACTTGCAATTAATATAGATGGTACATTGTTACAATCAAACGGGAAACTCTCAAAGGAAACAAAAGATGCTATAGAGTACGTGCAAGATAAAGGTATTTATGTAACTTTATTTACAAGTAGAAATTTCCAAGCTACTAAAAAAATTGCAAAAGCATTAAAAATCCCTTCCTTACTAGTCTCTCACTCTGGTGCTTTTATATCATCGAAACTTGACGAGCCATTTTTTGAAAAGCGAATTGAAGAAGAAGAAGCATATGACATCGTAAAAAAATTAGAAAAATATGATTGTAATATTCGTCTTTCGCATGAACATTTCTCAATCGGTAATCGTAAAAAATTGCAGTCTAATTTAGTGGCTAAGGCAGTATTATCGAATGCCGACCCTGTATTTTATCCTATTCAATTTGTTGAATCGCTATCTGATAGTATTCTTGAAAATTCAATCTCACCATTAAAAATAGAATGTTATTTTTCTGATGAAGTAGAAAAAAATAAAGTAAGAAAAGAACTTAACCAAAAATATTCTCATTTAGATTGTTTATGTGAGGAAGAGAAAAAGATAGAAATTGTACGAAAAGGGATTTCAAAATACTCAGGATTAAAACGATTAGGTGAACATTTAGGTGTCTCATATCATGAGATGGTTGTGATAGGTGATAATTATAGTGACTTACCTCTGATCGAACATGCCGGATTAGGGGTAGCAATGTCAAATGCGCCAGTCGAAATAAAAAAGGTAGCTGATTGGATTACTCGTTCAAATGATCAAAATGGTGTTCCATATATGATCAAAGAGCATTTCCGGAAACAATTTCCACTTCCTTTTTTAAAATCGCATTTAAAAATAGAAAAATAATATTAGCCTGGTTTTCAGAGAATATGTCTTTGAAAACCAGGTTTTTATCTGTGATTTTTATTAATTGACCTCAGTAGTCATTAATTTTATACTTAAGTGATAAATTATGAAGGTGATAAATCATGAAAATATATATTAAAGGTTTAGACGATAGCCGTTTTCAAAGACCATTAGAGCTTTTATCTCAATTGTTCTTCGAGGACTGTGATGTTTCGTTAAATAAAATAGAAGCAGATATAGAAGTATTGTTTGAATTAGATGAACAGAATAAGAGAGTTTTAGGTAAGTTAGGTGCTGAGTTTCAAAAAACGACTAGCTATGTAGACGGAAAAGATGAAAAAGAATCGTTTAAATTTATTAAGAAGGCTGTTAATTTTGTCTTTTTGTCACTACTGCAAGAATATACAGGAATTCAACAAAAATGGGGAATTCTAACAGGAATTAGACCGACAAAGCTTCTTCATACGAAGTTGAAAAACGGTATGTCAAAGGAATTGGCTCATGAAGAACTACGTAATGATTATTTAATTCACGAAGAGAAAATACAATTAATGCAATCGATTGTTGATCGACAGTTAAAAGTGATTCCGGATTTATACAACCTGGAAAATGAAGTAAGTATTTATATTGGTATCCCATATTGTCCAACGAAGTGCGCTTATTGTACATTCCCAGCTTATGCAATTCAAGGTAAGCAGGGTGCAGTCGATTCATTTTTATATGGATTACATTACGAAATGGAAAAGGTTGGCGAATTCCTAAAAGAACGTGGAATCAATATTACGACCATCTATTATGGTGGAGGAACGCCAACTAGTATCACAGCTGAAGAAATGGATTTACTTTATGCTAAAATGCATGAATCATTTCCAAATATGAAGCAAGTACGTGAAATAACTGTTGAAGCAGGTAGACCGGATACAATCACACCTGAAAAATTAGATGTCTTAAATAAATGGAATATTGACCGAATTAGTATAAATCCACAGTCGTATATTCAAGAAACATTAAAAGCTATTGGAAGACATCACACTGTTGATGAAACAATCACTAAATTCCATTTAGCTCGTGAAATGGGAATGAATAATATAAATATGGATTTAATTATTGGATTACCTGGCGAAGGGCTATCCGAATTTCAGCATACGTTAAATGAAACTGAAAAGCTTATGCCTGAATCTTTAACAGTCCATACCCTATCATTTAAGAGAGCTTCAGAAATGACGCAAAATAAACAAAAGTATAAAGTAGCTGCTCGCGAAGAAGTTCAACAAATGATGAATGAAGCAACTGTGTGGACAGAAAATCATAACTATCATCCATATTATTTATATCGTCAAAAGAATATATTAGGTAATCTTGAGAATATTGGCTATGCAGTTGATGGACAAGAAAGTTTATACAATATATTAATTATGGAAGAAGAACAAACGATAATTGGTCTTGGTTGTGGAGCTTCAAGTAAATTTGTTCATCCTGGCACTCGTCAAATTACGCGTTTTGCGAATGCAAAAGATCCAAAGTCATATAATGATGGATACGAGCATTACACTAACGCTAAGATTAAAATATTAGATGAATTGTTTTCAAAAAGAAATTAGTCAATTTAAATAAAAAAAAAGGAAATTCCCCCTACTATGTTTAATGTTAGAAATAGACATGAACTTAAGGGGGAATTTTTTATGACAATTTCTAACACGGCTAACCATATTTTAGTAAGTAAAGAAGGACGCGTTGCAACGATTGTATTTAACCGACCTGAAGTTTTAAATGCAATGAATGAAGATACATTCAGACAATTTAGAGATGCTTTAGATGAAATTACAACATCTGATGTTGATGTAGTTATATTATGTGGAAATGGAAAAGGTTTTTCTTCTGGTGGAGATTTAAAATCTATGTTAAGTAATACAGATGAAAGTGCATTTGGTCCAGTAATGGATTTAATCTCAGAATTAGTAATTAAATTGTATACATTACCTAAAATTGTCATTAGCGCAATTCATGGACCAGCTGCTGGCATTGGATTAAGTCTTGCACTAGCAAGTGATTATGTACTAGCACACGAATCAGGTGTACTAGCAATGAATTTTATTGGAATCGGTTTAATACCAGATGGTGGTGCTCATTACTTCCTTGAAAAAAGGATTGGAGAGTCAAAAGCAAAACAACTTATTTGGGAAGGTAAGAAACTAAACGCAAATCAAGCGTTAGAATTAGGTTTAATAGATGAAGTAATTAGCGGAGACTTCGAATCTGAAATAAAAGAACGAGTAAAAACTATTCTCCAAAAACCAGTTCAAGCAATGATTCAAACAAAACAAATTTACTGTGAAAACAATCTAGAAAACTTAAAAAATACTTTAGCAAGTGAAAAAAATGGCCAAGGCTTAATGAGAAAAACAAAAGACCACAATGAAGGCATACAAGCATTCCTACAAAAAAGACAACCAGAATTTACTGGGAAATAGAAAAGTGGAAAAAGCTTGTTCAGCTCTGAAGGGAATATCTCCATGAAACAGAAGAAGTGGCGAACTTACCACTTCAATGGTTTATGGAATATTACCAAAGAGCTAGCTTTTGGAACTAGACAATAAGAAAAGTGGAAAAAGCTTGTTCAGCTCTGAAGGGAATATCTCCATGAAACAGAAGAAGTGGCGAACTTACCACTTCAATGGTTTATGGAATATTACCAAAGAGCTAGCTTTTGGAACTAGACAATAAGAAAAGTGGAAAAAGCTTGTTCAGCTCTGAAGGGAATATCTCCATGAACCAGAAGAAGTGACGAACTTTCCACTTCAATGGTTTATGGAATATTACCAAAGAGCTAGCTTTTGGAACTAGACAATTAGAAAAGTGGAAGGCGTTCGCTCAGCTGCGACAAGCATAAGACAATTTCCAACAAAGGTTGGTTTTTAACCTTTGATGGAAATTGGCTTATGACCTCGAGCAGCTAACGCCTGTAACTGGACAATAAGAAAAGTGGAAGGCGTTCGCTCAGCTGCGACAAGCGTAAGACTAGTGCAAGATAAAAGTATAAAAAAAGCTGCGAAGTAATTTCGCAGCTTTTTTTATGGATGAAATAATAATAATTTACCAGTTGGATTAATACAGCGATGAGTTTTATGAAGAGCATCAAGTATTGTCAGTTTTTCTTCACCGATTTTCTTTGCTTCTTGATCTGTAGTAGCCTCGAATTGTTCATCTACAATAGATTCTCCAGTTTTCTCAAATGCAGTGATTCGATAAGTTGCCAAATTAGTATCCTCCCTATATAATCCGATTAATCTTATTTTGTCATAAAATAAAAAGAAGTGTAAAGTAATAATTTGAATTATATAAAAATTCAGGTTTATCGAAATGAATTTATTTGTGTAGAAAAAGAAGAATTGTTATATTATGTCTTATTTTTTGTACTATCTTAGTTGGGATAAGTTCGCGATTTAACGTATAATAGGTTAAGTAAAACAACAATTACATAATTAAACTTTCCCTTTTCTATTAGTTGATAAATTTAGTTTGTTATCTAAAAGGACTGATCGCAAACCTAGACTTTTGAATGTCAAAGGTAGGGTATTTAGCCTGTAAATGCGGAGGAAACATAGACTTATTGGAGGTACAATATGGATAAAAAAGTATATGAATATGAAGTTGGTGAACGTTTTGTAACGTACTTATTTTTAAAAGCAGTTACAAAAGGAGTAGCTAGTAATCAAAAATCATTTTTATCTTTAACGTTACAAGATCAAAGTGGTGATATTGAAGCAAAACTATGGGATATTACTTCAGAACAAGCAGAATCGTATGTAGAAGGTACGATTGTTAAAGTTGAAGGTGAGCTTCATGATTATCGAGGGAAACTACAATTAAAACTAAGACAAATTCGACCTACAAAAGAATCTGACGAAGTGAATGCTGAAGACTTTTTTGCAAGAGCACCGATTGCTAAAGATGAGCTATATGAAAAAATTATGTCTTTTATAAATAATATGACAAATGAAAAACTTAAGAAAATTACTGAACATCTTGTTTTAAAAAATCAGGACGACTTTTTAGATTTTCCTGCTGCAACAAAAAATCATCATGAATTCGTTTCTGGATTAGCGTACCATGTTTATTGCATGTTGAAATTAGGAGAATCAATTTCAAACTTGTATCCTTCAATTAATAAGGATTTACTATATGCAGGTATAATCTTACATGATTTAGGAAAAGTGAAAGAGTTGTCTGGTCCAGTATCTACAAAATATACTGTTGAAGGTAATTTACTAGGGCATATCTCTTTAATGGCAATCGAAGTTGGTAATGCTTCAATTGAACTCGGCATCGAAGGGGAAGAGATTACAGTACTTCAGCATCTTATATTAAGTCACCATGGGAAATATGAGTGGGGTAGTCCAAAACTTCCACTAATTAAAGAGGCGGAAATCTTGCACTATATTGATAATATTGATGCGAAAATGAATATGTTAGATCGAGCATTAGAACGTGTAGAGCCTGGGGAGTATACAGAACGCATTTTCCCACTTGAAAATCGAAGTTTCTATAAACCAAAATTTTAAAATAATCATACTTTCTTCAGAGTAGCCATATAATGAAGCAAATGCTTGTCTACTAAGGAGGAAGAAATATGTTATTGTTACCATTTTGGATGTATATTGTTATTTTAGGTATTTTTGTTAGTGGATTTATGGTTTTGTATACTTCTAAGCAAGAAAAAGATGCTGATGAAGCCTTCATTGAAAAAGAAGGAGAAATCTACTTACAAAGAATTAAAGAAGAAAGAGAAAGAAGAGAACAGTTATTACTTAACTCTGAAGTTTCTTCAAACTAAAAAACACCTGCCTTTTGAAAGGCAGGTGTTTTTTAGTTATTATTTTGCTTGTTTTGCTAAATCTTTATCTTCAACTTTGAATTTTGCTTTTTTAAGTAACTCATCAGAGAATGCAGAGAAATTTTCTTGACTTAGCTTTGAAGCAGCGATTTTTGCACGAGCATCTTTCTCATTTACTGCTTTTTTATCAACTACTTTAATTATGTGATAGCCAAATTGTGATTTAACTGGCTCACTAATTTCACCAACTTTTAGTTTATAGGCAGCTGCTTCAAACTCTGGAACCATAGCACCTTCACCAAAATAACCTAAATCTCCGCCTTTTTCTTTTGAACCTGGATCAGTTGAATATTTTTTAGCTAATGCCGCAAAATCCCCACCAGCATCTAGTTCTTTTTTTACTTTTATAGCTGTAGCTTCATCTTTTACTAAAATATGGCTTGCCTTAATTTCGGGTTTATATTTAGCTATTTCTGCTTTCGTAACGCTTGCTTCAGCAGCCTTTTCAGTTAATAAGTCAATTTTAACTCGTTCTTTAAATGCAGCTTCATCTTTAAAGCCATATTGAGTTAAAAATGCTTTAAACTGATCACCATTTTGTGTTTTATAATCATTGAATTTCTTATCAACATCTTTATCACTAACTTTGTAATTTTTAGTTAAGTAGTCTTCAATTGCCATTTGTTTAAGCATTGCTAATCCAGCTGTATCTTTCATTTTATTATACAGGTCTTCGGAAGTAATATCTCCGGCACTTGTTTTTGCAACTACATCATTTTTAATACCAGCCGATCCACATGCTGCTAATCCGAATACCGATGTTGCTAAAACTGCAGATACGATTAACTTTTTCATTTAAACATCTCCTAATAAAAATTTGAAATATATTTCCTTTATAAAAGAAAAATTTACGTTGTTAAGTATGTATCTTAAACATAACAATATCCAGCTTTTTGAATCTTTCTAATTACTGGAAATAACTTCACTTAATATATCATATTTTTCTTCAATCTGACAAAGTTTATCCAAAAAAAGAAGATTTTGGCATGCATTTTAATGAAAATATAATTTATGGTCTGATTGGTAAAAAAATTTTTTTTATTAAAAATAGGCGATTTAACAATGTTTAGCTTGTCAATCGTGACATTAGCACAGTCACATGTGACATTAGTTTATATATTATAAAGAATTACACTTAGGAGGTTGGAAAAATGGGATCAGGTACATCAAATGAGTTTGTTTTAATCGTAATCCTATTTATCTTATTAATAATTATTGGGTGTTCATTTCTTTAAACATAATAGAGGCCTTTAAAATAGAAAGATATTTAGACAATTGCCCAGACCATTTTTTTACTATACGCATAAGATAAGATATGTAGCTAAAGGAGGTGTATATGATGAGCGCAGGATTTCATCATGGTGGATTTGCTTTAATCGTCGTTCTGTTCATCTTATTAATAATCGTTGGAGCAGCTTGTATTTAATTCGTAAATAAGACAATTATTCGACCGGAGGCATATTGCCTCCGGTTGAGTGTTTAATTGGAACATATTTTAAATGAAAATTATAAAAGTAGTATACATATTAAAGAAATAAGCAGATTTGGTTTCGTTGAGAAGAATTAAAAAAATTGGGAAGGGAGGGGATATCAGTGTTTAAAAAGGAAATGGAATTTAAGGGGTTACAAAGAATATTAATTTATGTGAATCGTTGAACAATTAGGTTCAAAACAAAAAGCGGATTGAATTTTAAATTTTGGCCCGCTTCTAATGATTCCATTAGGCAACAATTAAGAATGGTACAAGCATGTAAATCAAATAAGCTTGTATGTATGCGAATTGTTCATAATGAAATTTATATTTAAGAAAATAAATCCAAAATAATATTAAGGCTTTTTAATTAAACGGTTATCTTCTTCAATAAATTCTTTATCTATATTATCTAAAGTAGTTTCAAATATATCGATAAAATCTTTACCGTAAATATTGCGTAAAATAGCCATGATTTCCATGTTTTCTGGGAATTTACCATAAAATTCTTTTAAAGGTAAAGTACCTTGGAAAACCGAATTAGTCTCAGGATCAAATTCTTCTAATATATCTAATAAAATATTTTTACCTTTTTCAGTTAACTCAATATAAGTATTTCGCTTGTCTTCTACTTTTTTAGAAAATACTAATAAACCACGTTCCTCTAATTTTTTAGAGAAATTAAAAGCAGTAGATACATGCATTACACCAAATTTAGCAATTTCAGAAATTGAAGCACCCTTTAAGTGGAAGGCGATCATTAAAATATGATGTTCATTGATATTTAAATCATAGGGTTTAATCCATTGTTGCCAGTCTTTTTCAACTGATTTCCATAATGCTTTTGAAATTTGTGCAATTCTTTGACTAAAAATCAAAGCTTCTTTCATTGTGTACATTTTTTGTTCAGTTTTCATCAATTCACCTTCTTTTCTATTTAACTATTTAACTATCTATTTATTATTATGCCAATAATATGTGAATAAATAAAGAACTTTTAGTTAGAATTTTTAAAAATTTTCACAAAGTAGTTGATAAAATTCTACAATTTTATATTATAATTATGGGTTAAGGATAAAAAACAGTATGCTTATATAATAATTATTTGTGAGAAAATAGAATTTTGGCTTAAATAATATTATTAGGTATATAGTAAATATATAATATAAATCATTAAAAATACAGTATAAATAATAGTTTAAATTTGGAAACTAAATAAAAAACAGGAGATCATTGATCTCCTGTTTTTATTTATATGAAGTATTCAATTATTATTGTTTAATAATGTTATTTTCGATACATTTTGCAATTTTTTGTAGATGTTCATTTGTGTAATTTTCGGTATTTGTCTCCCATTTGACATCAAAGCCATCATTTTTTCCATATCGTGGTAAAATATGCATATGATAATGAAATACAGTTTGCCCTGAAACTGCACCACTATTATTAATAATATTTACACCTTCAACATTAAATGCTTTTTTGATTGCATTTGCAATTATTGGCATCTTTTTGAAATAGACACTTGCTGTTTCTTCAGTCATAGAAAATATATTTTCAACATGATTCTTTGGAATAACTAATGTGTGTCCCTCTGTAACTTGACTTAAATCTAAAAAAGCTAATACATTGTCATCTTCATACACTTTAGATGCTGGGATTTGACCTTCTACAATTTTACAAAAAATACAATTCGCATCATGTACCATTTTAATCAACACTCTTTTCTATTTTTTCCCTATTTTACCATAAATTTGTTGTGAATAAAAAAGCAGTATTTTTGATTTCTGAAAGACTTTTTTTAGTCTCGGATAAAAAAATAAAGTTGAATTACGATGCAGGATGCTCCCTTTCCGTGGGGTGTGAACTGAGCCTCCTCGGTTAGGACTGAGGGGTCTCACCCTTACTCGCTACTCCCACAGGAGTCTCGCATCTTCAACCCAAATCAAACATCTTTATATACTCTTCCTATTAAATCTTTCAGAGCAATGAGTTTTGTTTAATATCAACAATAAAAATTAACAGTTTCCTACTGTCCGATTTAATAATTGAAAACAAAAACAAGAAGCAACTTCTAATAGTTGCTTCTTGCTGAAGGGGAAAGTTGTTAGTTTTTTGAATGGTCTTTGATAGACACCTCATTTGCTTTAATGTTCAATTAATTTGTACACCTTTTATAATAAATTATATGCTCTGGTCGAGACACCTCATTTACGATTTTGGTATACTAAAGACCTTTGTAATAATAGATATTGTTCAAGCGTACCATCTCCTTAGATATTTTCGTTGAAGTTTGACAACGATGGTTTATCGAGGAGATACTTGTTCACTAAAAACAATGATCTGATTTAGGTTTGAACGCAAATAATAACTTATTTAACACACAACTCATTTCAATTGTTTGAAAAGAAAGAGTGTGCACTTTCCCTTCAAGAATAGAATACCCTAAATGCAAAACAGTATTCGTATTAAGAGCAAAGTTTTTATTTTTTTAGGATCTGCTTTATAAGATTTAAATTTTTTAGCGCTTTTAATGAAGGGATTAGATCCTTAAAATGAAACAAGAAGCAACTAGTAGTTGCTTCTTGCCGAAGGAGAAAGATATTGGTTTTTAAGTTAATTGTCTTTAACAGACACCTCATTTGCTTTTTTAGTTCAATTAATTGGTACACCTATAAATAAATTATATGCTCTGCTCGAGACACCTCATTTACAAAGTTGGTATACTAAAGACCTTTGTAACTATAGATATTGTTCAAGCGCACCATCTCCCTTGATATTATCACTGCTGTTTATGACAACGATGCTTTATCTTAGGAGATACCTCATTTCACTTAAAACATTTATCTGACTTAGGTTTGAACGCAAATAATATACCTTTAACACACACCTCATTTCAAATGGTTGAACTGGAAAGAGTGTGTTTCTTTCCCTTCAAGAATAGAATACCCTTTAGACAAAATAGTATTCAAAAAAAAGAAGGATTTTTTTTTAGGTTCACATAAATATGATATTAAGGAAGTTACAGTTAATATTTGTTACAATAAATAAAGTAAAGTACTATGAAAGGATTTGTAGAAAATGACTTTATTAGAAGTACAAGATGTATCAGGTGGCTATACTAGACAACCTGTTATTAAAGATGTTTCATTCACAATTAATAAACATGAATTGGTTGGTCTAATTGGATTAAATGGCGCAGGGAAGAGTACAACAATCAAACATATTTTGGGGCTTTTGAAACCATTAAAAGGTGAAATATTAGTTAATGGTAAAAATTTTGATAAGGACCCTACAGAGTACCGTGCAAGTTTATCTTATGTACCAGAGACTCCAATGATTTATGATGAACTAACACTACAAGAGCACTTGGAACTTACTGCCCTAGCATACAACATACCTGAATCAGAGTTTAAAAAACGCAGTGAAGAATTACTGAAAACATTTCGACTTTATGAAAAAAGAAAGTATTTTCCTTCTACGTTTTCAAAAGGTATGAAACAAAAGGTAATGATCATTTGTTCTTTAATCGTTCAACCACAGCTATACATAATTGACGAACCTTTCTTGGGGCTAGATCCAATTGCAATAAATGATTTACTTGAGATTTTAAAGAAAGAAAAAGAAAATGGAGCAGGTATTTTAATGTCTACACACATTTTATCAACTGCACAAATTTATTGTGATTCTTTCATTATTATTCATGAAGGAATTATTATTGCAAAAGGCTCCTTAAAAGAACTTCAAAAACAATATGATATGCCAAATGCTTCATTAGACGAAATTTATATTTATGCTACTAAGGATAAAAAAATATGAAGAATGTTAACGAGTTATGGCTTAAACGTTTTCGTGATTACATAAAGGAGTTATCAAAGTATAGTCGATATATTCTAAATGATCATATCAAATTTGTTCTTGTATTTGCTTTTGGTGGAGGGGCATATTACTACCAACAATTTCTTAAAACGATGTCGCCAAATTTTCCAGCTGAATTAGTTATTTCTATTCTATTTAGTTTGCTTGTATCTACAGGTCAAGTCATGACATTTTTCAAAGGTCCAGACTTGTTGTACTTATTACCTCTAGAAAAAAGAATGAAGGTATATTTTATTCGGTCATACATTACTTCTTACATGGCTCAAATTTATTTATTGTTGATATTTTTAGGAATCGCCTATCCGATTTACAAGAAATTTTTATTAGGAGAAACAACAAGTTTCATCATATTTATTCTCATTATATTCTTGTTGAAAGGATATCATCTATTTATTTCTTTTGTTCATACATCAAATAAGGGGATTCTTAATTGGGGTTTTGATTATTGTGTACGATTTTTAAGTACTTTTTTCTTTCTATTTAGCTTATTAAATAAGTGGTATAGTCTGATTATTTTACTTCCAATACTACTTTTAGCGACGTATGCAATCCTAATCCAAACAATCAGTCTTAATAAGCGTGTTCAATGGGAAAGAAATGTCAAACTTGATACAACGAGATTATCAAATTTTTATCGTTTTGCTAACATGTTTACGGATGTACCTTCTATTCAACAACAAGTAAAGCGCCGTAGATGGGCAGATCCATTAATTAATAAAATTAAAACAAACAATGCAGCAAATTATTTGTTAATTAGAACTTTTATTCGAAATGGTAATTATTTAAGTATGTTTATTAGGCAATTGCTGGTCGGAGCATTTGTTATTTATTTAGTGCCAACTTTTGTAGGGAAGCTAATTATAGGTTTCATTTTCCTTTACTTGATAGGGATTCAAAATATGACAATTTTGAAACAATATAATTATCACTTGTTATGGAAAATATATCCTTATACAAATGTGGGGAATCGAAAATCCATTTCAACACTTTTGTATATACTACTGATAATATGTACTCTAGTTTTTAGTATTATTGCTTTAATAATGTTGAAATCTATAGTAAGTTTTGCATTGATTGTTATCGTGTACACTTTATTCTCAGTGTGGTTTATCAAATTTTATGTCCGAAAAAGGTTGAACCAACCACAACAATTGTAAAGGGTGATCTAAATGGACTCTTACGAACTTCGTATTCAATATGAAATTTCTAGATGGAAGCAAAAAATAATGGCTGATTCAAACTTTTTTCAATCTTCAGCAAAGAAAGTCCAATTAAAGATACAATCTTTATTGCCTGAACAAATTCAGGAATTACTTACCCAAACAGTTAAAAATATGATGACTTTATTTATGGGAGGTTCAACTGTATTTAGTGGCGGAAGTGAAGAGTATGAAGCATTGTCGCTAAGAGAAAGAGATGCAATTCTTGATAAGAAATTGAACGAATATAAAAAGATATCTGCAGTTGAAGGTGCTGGGACAGGTGCTGGTGGTATTCTACTAGGACTAGCAGATTTTCCATTATTAATGGGAATTAAAATTAGGTTTTTGGTGGAAGCTGCAAGGATATATGGTTATTCTCCTAAAGTAGAAATAGAGCGGCAATTTATGTTATATATATTTCAACTTGCTTTTTCAAGTGATGAGCATAGGAAGAAGACCTTGCAAATTATTGAAAACTGGGAAGAGAAATTGGATGGAAATCCTCAAGTTAATTGGGATAAACTTCAACAAGAATATCGAGATCATATTGATTTAGCAAAATTGCTACAATTGGTCCCATTAATCGGTGCCCCTGTTGGAGCGTATGTTAATTATCAGTTACTAGAACAGCTAGGTGAAACAGCAAAAAATTCATATCGATTAAGATATTTAAAAGAAAAAGGAGAACTTGTGAAATAAAGTTCTCCTTTTTCTTTTATTTTTGCCCAACTAATTTATTCGAATGTTTTAATGAAGCTAATGTAACAGAACCTAATGTTTTGGCAGCTATTAACATAGCTTTCTCGTCAAAATCGAATTTAGGATGATGATGAGGGTAAGGTTCAGAGATTGCAGGAGATTTTGCTCCTGTAAAAAAGAATGTACCAGGCACTTTTTGCAAATAGTATGCGAAATCTTCTCCACCCATTTTTGGGTCCATTTCTTTTAAGTGTGAAACTTCATCAATCGAAGCAGCAACTTGGACTAGTAAATCTGTTTCTTTTTCATGATTAACAACTGGAGGATAACCATCATCATATTTAAACTCATATGTAACATCATTCGCAAGACAAATTCCTTTAATGACTCGTTCCATTTGCTCTTTAACTTGTGCTTGAATTTCTTTTTTAAATGTTCTTACTGTTCCTATGAGAGTCGCTTTGTCTGCGATGACATTAAAAGCGTTCTTAGCTTCAAAGCTCCCAATAGAAATTACAACTGTATCAATTGGATTTGTTTCACGACTTACAATTTGCTGTAATGCAATAACTAATTGACTGGCAACTACAATGCTATCTTTCGTACGATGAGGTTCTGCACCGTGTCCGCCTTGTCCTTGAATTGTAATTGTAAAACGATCAGCCGCAGCCATAATTGGACCACTTCGATAACCGATTGTACCTAAATCTTCTACAGCCCAAAGGTGTGTACCATAAACTTCATCTACACCATTTAGACAACCATCTGCAATCATTGAAATTGCACCACCTGGCGCATATTCTTCAGCATGTTGATGAAGAAAGACAACCTTTCCATCCCATGTATCTTTTAAATCAAAGAAAGCCTTCGCTAAATAAAGTAATGTTGCAGTGTGCCCGTCATGACCACAGGCGTGCATTACACCAGGTACTTTAGATGAATATGATACATTTTTTTCATCCTGAATTGGTAAAGCATCAAAATCAGCTCGAATTGCGATTGTTTTGCCAGGGTTTCTACCAGTTATAGTTGCTACGATTCCATTTCCTCCAACATTTGCCTGATAAGGAACCCCTAATTGTTTATAAAAGTTTTGAATGAATTTTGCAGTTTCATATTCTTTAAAAGAAAGTTCGGGGTTTTCGTGTAAGTACCTACGAGTAGTAACCATTTCTGGATAATACGAATCTAACATTGAAAATAAATCAGACATGTTTTCACTCCTCCAACTATATATCTGTATATCCTATTCAAGAAATATAGCGGATATCCTTCAAAAAAAGTTAGATAAAATCTTGTTGAAATTTGTATTTCCAAGGAAATAAGTAGCGAAAATAATATTATAATGACTTATTCATGGGAATAAATGGATATACTAAGACGGAAATGGTTAGAGAAATGAAGGTGAATGGTTTGAAAAAATGGGGATATGTAGCGATGGGACTTTTAAGTGTCCTATTAGTTAGTTTCTTTGGATTCCTATTAATCGTCTTTCTAGGAAATTATGTAATAGATGAGGAGAAACTTGTCGTTCATTCTTCTTCAGAAATGGTAGATTTGGAAGGGAATTATATTTCAAAACTCTATAATGAAAATCATCAAATTATTTCAATAAATGATGTTCCTGATTTTACAAAACATGCGATTGTTTCAATAGAGGACGAACGATTTTATAAACATCACGGAATAGATATGCAATCAATATTTCGTGCGATTGTCCATGATTTAAAGGCGTTTAGCAAAGTTCAAGGAGCAAGTACTCTTACTCAGCAACTTGCAAAGAATGTTTTTTTGACGAATGATAAGACATTTATGAGAAAAACAAAAGAGGTAATAATTGCAATAAATCTTGAAAGAAAGTATACAAAAGATCAAATATTGGAAATGTATTTGAATCAAGTTTATTTTGGACATGGGGTGTACGGAATCGGTGGCGCAGCCAAATATTATTTTGGAAAAGATATTCAAAATTTAACAGTAGATGAAAGTGCTTCTCTTGCAGCTCTTTTAAAGGCCCCGTCACATTATGATCCAGTTAATCAACCAGCAAGAAGTTTGGAAAGAAGAAATTTAGTATTATTTAAAATGTTGGATAATCATTATTTAACTGATGTTGAATATCGGAAATACAAACAAAAACCAACCAATTTACATATTACTGAACAGAAATTCGAAAATGGATACGCTACATATATCGATATGGTCATTAAAGAAGCAAAAGAGAAATACGATATTTCGTATGATGAATTGTTAAATGGCGGATATAAAGTTGTCGTGCCTATACACAAAAAAACACAATTAACAGCCTATAAATATTTTAAAAATGGAAACTATTTTCCTGGAACTGATTCGAACGCTGAAGGAGCTTTTATTTTAATAAATGCTGAAACAGGTGGAGTTGAAGCAGCAATTGGTGGTAGAAATTATTACTTCCAAGGATTAAACCGTATTAATGTTAAAAGACAACCAGGTTCAACAATAAAACCATTACTTGTGTATTCACCTGCACTTGAAACAGGAAATTACAATCCATATTCTTTAATTCCAAATGAACAAAGTGCATTAGGAGATTACAAACCAAAAAATTACAATGAACAGTATTCTAAGAATATTTCAATGTTTAATGCAATAATAGAATCCGCAAATGTTCCTGCAGTTTGGTTATTAAATGATATTGGAATGGACGTAGCTAAAAGCTATTTAGAAAAGATGGACTTAAAGATTCCAGATAAAGGATTGAGTATGGCTTTAGGAGGTCTTAAAGAAGGACTTACGCCATTGCAACTAGTAAAAGCATATAGTTCATTTGATCATAATGGAGATGCATTAGAGCCTTTTGTCATTAATGCAATTTATGATCGAAATAATGAGTTAGTCGCGGAAGTGAAAATTAAACAATATAAGGTATTTTCATCTCAAACATCATGGTATATGACGAAAATGTTAAGTGGTGTTGTAAAAGAAGGTACAGCAAATAGAGGTAAATTTAATGGTGATTTGGCGGGGAAAACGGGTTCAACAAATATTCCGGGTCAAACAAATGGAAATAAAGATGCCTGGTTCGTTGGCTATACCCCAGAGGTAGTAGGTACGATTTGGATGGGGTATGATAAAACTGATTCAAAGCATTTTTTACGAAATGGTAGTACATATCCAACAATCTTATTTAAAAAGATTCTAAGTGAAGCTGGGCGGGAACCTTCGTCTCATTTTGAGAAACCAAAAAATATAGATGATTTAGATTCTCCAATTCAAATCAAACCAGTTTCAAATGTTCGTTCGAAAGTGAAATTCTCACCGTTTGGTTTATTTTCAGTTGTAATTAATTGGGACAAACCGACCGATAAGCGACAACAATATCGTATTTATCGTGTAAAAGATGGTAAAGAAAAATTAGTTGATACAGTTACTGGACAAAATGAATATCGAGATTCATTCGTAAATGTATTTAATGTTCCTTCTTATTATGTAGTTCCTTACAATCCTCAAACAAATGAAGAGGGTGAGAGGTCTAAACTTGTCAAACCGAACATAAGAAATAAAGAATAGACATTTTAAGGCTCTCCTTCTTATCAATTGATTTGAAGGAGAGCTTTTTTCGTTTATATAGTTTTCTATTAGTTTATAGTGTGTTATAGCTAGATTCTCTTTAAAAATGTTGCTTGGAAAGCAAGTAACCTGGAGTGGAAATCAACTAGGGCATTCTTAAAAGTAACAAAGTTTAAGGATACATCTTAAATCAAGACTACGTAATATAAGATTGTTTTTTACCGAAACAATTGAACAATAAGTTGAATGGAAAGGAAGGTGCTTGACTCCTGTGGGAGTAGCGGGACAGCAGAGACCCCACAGGCGGTTTAGCCGAGGAGGCTCAGCGCCCGCCCCACGGAAAGCAAGCAACCTGAAGTGGAAATCAACTAAGGTCACTCTTAAATAGCAACAAACTTTACGGAAACAACATCCTTTATAATAATTATCAACTAATAAAAATTATTAATATTATTCATTCGATATTTTAGTTATATTTTGATATAATTTTTTATGGGAAAAGTATAGTAGTAAAATAGAACTATTAATTGATAAAAAATGTAAATTAAGTGAACATTATGTGTCATTAATCGAGTTTTCTATACAATTTATGAATCAATCAGTATATTTAATAGTAGAGTTTGGAAAGCGAAAGGGAGACTTTTGAGGATGAAAAAAGATTTTAACGATACATTTTTACGAGCGGCAAAAGGAGAATCAGTTACACATACACCAGTTTGGTATATGAGACAAGCAGGTCGTTCTCAACCAGAATATCGCAAAATTAAAGAGAAATATTCATTATTTGAAATTACTCATCAACCTGAATTATGCGCATATGTAACAGCGCTTCCAGTTGATCAATACAATGTTGATGCAGCAATTTTATATAAAGATATTATGTCTCCATTACCAGCAATTGGAGTAGATGTAGAGATTCAGTCAGGGATAGGACCGGTTATTAGTAATCCAATTCGTTCTTTAGAAGATGTTAAAAAGTTAACTGATATTCATCCTGAAGAGCAACTACCATATATTTTTGAAACGATTAAATTGTTAACAACTGAAATACTGTCTGTACCATTAATTGGATTTGCAGGCGCACCATTTACAGTTGCAAGCTATATGATCGAAGGAAGACCATCGAAAAACTATAATAAAACAAAATCATTTATGTATGCACAGCCTGAAGCATGGTTTGCATTAATGGATCATTTAGCAGAAATGACAATTAAATATGTTAAAGCTCAAGTTGATGCAGGGGCAAGTGCAATTCAATTGTTTGATTCATGGGTAGGAGCATTAAATGCAACTGATTATAGAATATATATCAAACCATGTATGGAGAAAATTTTTAGTGCACTAAAAACTTTCAATATCCCGACAACTATGTATGGTGTTGGAGCAAGTCATTTAATTCATGAATGGAAAGACCTTCCATTGAATGTAATTGGTTTAGACTGGAGAACAACGATAACTGAAGCACGTTCTTTAGGGATTACAAAAACATTACAAGGTAATTTAGATCCTGCGTTTTTATTAGCTCCGTGGGAAGTAATTGAAGCTCGTGCAAAAGAAATTTTAGATGAAGGTATGGCAAATCCAGGTCACATTTTCAACTTAGGTCATGGAGTATTCCCAGAAGTAAATCCTGATACTCTAAAGCGTTTAACAAGCTTTGTACATGAGTACTCATCAAGGGTGAAAGTTTAATTTAGAAGGACTATGGTGATGACATGAAAGAAAAAATTGGTCTATTAGTTATGGCATACGGCACGCCATACAAAGAATCAGATATTGAACGTTATTATACAGATATTCGTAGAGGTAGAAAACCTTCGTCTGAAATGTTGGAGGAGCTTACTGAACGTTATCGCGCGATCGGAGGAATTTCTCCATTAGCTAAAATTACATTAGAACAAGGAATGGCATTAGAAAATGACTTAAATGAGATTCAAGATAAAGTAGAATTTAAAATGTATCTTGGTCTTAAACATATTGAGCCATTTATTGAAGATGCTGTTGATCAAATGAAAAAGGATGGAATAACAAAGGCAGTTAGTATCGTACTTGCTCCGCATTATTCTACTTTTAGCGTGAAATCTTATAACGAAAGAGCTACGAACCATTCATCAAAAATTGATGGTCCAGCGATTATTCATGTAGATGATTGGTATAAAGAAGAAAGATTTATTCAATATTGGGTTCGCGAGGTTGAACAAATTCTTGAGCCCATGAATGAAAAGCAACGTGAAAAAACTGTCTTTATATTTTCAGCACATAGTTTGCCTGAAAAAATTCTCACTTATGGCGATCCGTATCCCGAACAACTTAAGCAAACAGCTGAATTAGTAGTTGAACAATCAGATATTCGTCATTATTCATTAGGTTGGCAAAGTGCAGGAAATACTCCTGAACCTTGGCTTGGACCTGATGTTCAAGATTTAACTCGTGAACTAAATGATAAGTTTGACTTCGATACGTATGTGTATTTACCATTAGGATTTGTTAGTGAGCATTTAGAAGTTCTTTATGATAATGATATTGAGTGTAAAATAGTAACTGATGAAATTCAAAAAAAATATGTTCGTCCAGCAATGCCTAATACAGATCCGCTATTCATTAGTGGTCTAAGTACTGTTGTATTAAGAAGGTTGAATGAGCAATAAATCTGTTTTATAAATAGGAGGTTTAAAGATGAAAAAGAAGGTTGTCATTATTGGTGGCGGAATTACTGGATTGACAGCCGCCTACTATTTAAAACAAGAACGAAATAATAAAAACCTTCCGATTGATATTCAATTAATTGAAGCATCATCAAAGCTTGGGGGGAAAATCCAAACGGTTCGAAAAAATGGTTTTGTCATTGAACGTGGACCGGATTCGTTTTTAGCAAGGAAAACAAGCGCATATCGATTGATTGAAAATTTAGGGATACAAGAAGAAATAGTATATAATACAGCCGGTAAGGCCTATGTATTAGCGAATAATAAATTACATGGAATGCCAGAAGGCTCAAATATGGGGATACCTACCCAAATAAAACCTTTTATTTTTTCAGGGCTTTTTTCTCCAATTGGAAAACTTCGAGCTGGTCTAGACTTTGTCTTACCGAAAACAAACGTTGAAGGTGATATGTCTTTAGGTGCATTTTTTAGAAGACGGTTAGGAAATGAAGTAGTAGAAAACTTAATAGAACCATTATTATCGGGTATTTATTCAGGTGATATTGATAAAATGAGTTTAATGGCCACTTTTCCACAGTTTTACCAAATTGAACAAAAACATCAAAGTATTGTTTTAGGCATGAAGAAAGAAATGCCAGTTAAAAAATCAAAAGGTC
This sequence comes from Bacillus sp. EAC, assembly GCF_002156875.1. Classification (GTDB taxonomy): domain Bacteria; phylum Bacillota; class Bacilli; order Bacillales; family Bacillaceae_G; genus Gottfriedia. Next base: position 345,612 of record NZ_NCSY01000004.1, read on the forward strand.
CTAGAAAAGGGATTTTCCAAACTGTTAGTTCAGGTTTACAAACAATCGTTGATCGAATAGAAGAAGAATTAGATTCAGAAGAAGTATTAAAGGGTGTACAAGTTGTTAATATTGATAAACTGAACGATAAGTATGAGATTACATTAACTAATAATACAACAATAGAGGCAGATTCAATTATTGCAGCTGTTCCGCATCGTTTAGTTCCTGAGATGTTTAAAAATGTTTCTGTTTTTGAACCATTTCGCAAAGTACCGTCAACGTCTGTAGCAAATGTAGCACTAGCATTTCCGGAACATGCGATTAAGAATGACATAAATGGCACTGGTTTTGTTGTGTCACGTAACAATGATTACAATATTACTGCGTGTACGTGGACACATAAAAAATGGCCTCATGCGTGTCCAGAAGGAAAAGTATTATTACGTTGTTATGTAGGACGACCTCATAACCAAGAGATAGTCGATAAAACAGATGAAGAGCTTGTTGAAATTGTATTAGAAGATTTAAGAAAAACAATGGAAATAACAGAGCGACCAGAATTTTATGTTGTTTCGCGATGGAAGGAAGCAATGCCACAATATACGATAAACCACCTAGATCGTACACATAATATGGAGAAATATTTACAAAGTGAAATGCCAGGTGTATCTGTAGTAGGTTGCTCTTTCTATGGATCTGGTTTACCAGATTGTATAGATCAAGGTGAAAAAGCAGTTAAAGATACGATTGAATTTTTATTTTCTAATCAAAGAGAAGCGGCATTAAATTAATATAAAAAGTAAAGCAGTCAAACCTATTTGATTTTCCTAAAATGGAACTTTCAAATGGTTGACTGCTTTTTTCTATATTAAAGTTATTCTTTTTAAAAACTGTTCTTTAAACAATTTGAGCAAGTGTTACTATAACAATCATGTTGTTCTTCAATCGCCGAATTACATTGTAAACATTTTTTCTTAGGTAAAAGTTTCAAAAATTCAGACATTTTAATTAACATGCTGTCCACTCCCTTAATTTATCTTATTAGTATTGTATTACTACAATGTATAAAGTGTCAATCTGTATTAGTACAATTTTAAAAAATAATTCAAATACCTAACTACATATAGTAAGTATCTAATAATGTTGAATTTGGAAAGAATAATAATATTGTCATTAAGGAGTGTGTCGTTATGAAAGTGACGGTTATTGGTTATTGGGGAGGCTATCCTGAAAAGGGAGAAGCCACATCATGTTATTTAATTGAGGAAAAAAATTTCAGGTTACTAGTCGATTGCGGGTCTGGCGCTTTAGCTAGTTTGCAAAATTACATAGATCTTAAGAGCCTAAATTGTGTAATCATTTCACATTATCATCATGACCATATTGCTGATATCGGAGTTCTACAATACTACAAAATTATTAATGCACGTACAGATGGATTTGCTTTACCTATTTATGGTCATAACCTAGACAAAGATAAATTCAATGCTTTAACTTATAAGGAATCAACAAAGGGATATGAATATAAACCAAATGAAGTGCTTAATTTAGGACCTTTTACTATTCAGTTTCTGAAAACTAAGCATCCAGTAGATTGTTTTGCAATGAGAATTGAAACAGCGGATAGTACAGTTGTATACACTGCAGATTCGAGTTATAAGGAAGAGTTCATACCTTTTTCAATGAATGCAGACTTATTAGTATGTGATTGCAATATGTATGAAGACCAAGACGGAACAAAAGCGGGGCATATGAATAGTAAAGATGCTGCTACAATAGCTGACAAAGCTAGCGTAAAGGAATTACTTTTATCCCATTTACCTCATAATGGTGATACAAATCATTTATTAAATGAAGCAGAAAAGTATTATAATGGTCGTATCCATCTAGCTTATACTGGTTTTGAATGGAAAACGTTTTAGAAATTAGGAGGATTAAAATGCTTTTTTTAGATAATAGAGGAATCACTGATCCAACATTAAATTTAGCTATGGAAGAATATGCTTTAAAAAATTTGGATCCTGAAAATACATACTTTCTGTTTTATATCAATGAACCTTCAATTATAATAGGTAAAAATCAAAATACAGCTGAAGAAATTAATGCATCTTACGTAAATGATAACAATATCCACGTAGTTAGAAGATTATCTGGCGGAGGAGCAGTGTATCATGATTTAGGAAATCTTAACTTTAGTTTTATTACAAAAGATGATGGAAATAGTTTTCATAATTTTAGAAAGTTCACAGAACCAGTGATAGAAGCGTTAAAAGAACTTGGGGTAAATGCAGAATTAAGTGGTCGAAATGATATTTTAGCTGAGGGTAGAAAGATTTCGGGGAATGCTCAGTTTTCTACTAAAGGCAGAATGTTTAGCCATGGAACATTACTTTTTGATAGTAATATAGATGAAGTTGTAAATGCTTTAAATGTAAAACTTGAGAAAATCCAATCAAAAGGAATCAAGTCGGTTAGAAGCAGGGTAGCAAATATAAAAGAGTTTTTAAAAGAAGATCTAACAATTCAGCAATTTAAAGATTTATTATTAGAATCTATCTTTAAAGAACTTGGTTCAATTGAGCGTTACGAATGGACAGAAAACGATATTAAGAATATAAAAGAACTTGCCGAAAAAAGATATCGTTCTTGGGATTGGAATTATGGGAAATCACCAAAATGTAATATTCAGCAAAGTAAGCGATTTGCAGTTGGTCAGATTGATATTCGTTTAGAAGTGAATAAAGGAGTTATAGAGTTTGTTAAAATTTATGGCGACTTCTTTGGAGTAGGGGATGTGGCTGATATAGAACAGATTCTAATTGGAACAAAATTTGATAAACAAGAAATAGAAAATAAACTGAGCGAAGTTGATTTAAAGCATTATTTTGGAAACGTATCAATAGAAGAATTTATGAGTTTGTTATTTTAAGAAAGAGTGGGAAACCATTCTTTTTTTTGTTTTTTAAATAAAATTCATATAAATAAGGAAGTTGAATATTCTTACTTGTCAGAAATGTTTTCTAGCAATATAATATATTTAGAATATTTTAAATTATTATTCAAAGGGGGTCATTTCTTGAATTTAGTTCATACACTTTCACAATCTGTACTAAAACATCCAGAAAATACTGCAATTGTCTTTGAAGGGCAATCGTATAGTTACTCGACGCTGAATACATATGTTTCACGGTTTGCAAGTGGACTTTCCAAAATGGGAATTGAAAAAGGAGATAAAATAGCCTTAGTAGTTGGTAACTCTCCACATTTTATTATTGGCCTATTTGGTGCGTTAAAAGTTGGAGCTGCAGTAATTCCAGTAAATCCACTCTATTCACCAGACGAATTAATTTATATTCTTACGAATGGCGATGCAAAAGCGGTCATCACCTTAGATTTATTTCTCCCACTAGTTGAAAAAGCTTCACCAATTCTTCCGAAAATAGAACACTTCATTATTTGTGAAACAAAGCAAGAGAATCCTTATGAATTTACAGACAATAAATTGAAATCGTTTACAAACGTAATTGGGCTTGGAGATGAATCATTCCAAGGACCAGAATTACATGATGATGAATTAGCAGTCATTTTATATACCTCAGGTACGACTGGTAAACCAAAAGGAGCAATGCTAACACATAAAAACCTTTACTCAAATGCAATAGATGCAGGGCACTTTTTAGGCTTTACTAGCTCTGAAAAGGTTATTGCGACGCTACCAGCATTCCACGTTTTCTGTTTAACAGTAGCATTAAATGCACCGCTAATGTATGGTGCAACAGTTATACTTGTACCGAAATTTAGCCCAAATGAAATATTTAATATTATTCGTTCACAAAAGGCAACGGTATTTGCAGGTGTACCAACGATGTATAATTTCTTATATCAATATCCAGAAGGAAAAACAGAAGATTTTGAATCAATTCGTTTATGTATTTCTGGTGGATCATCACTTCCAGTTGCATTATTAGAGAATTTTGAGAAAAAATTTAATGTGATGATTTCAGAAGGATACGGATTATCTGAAGCTTCACCGGTCACTACATTTAATCCATTAGACCGTCCAAGAAAAGCTGGTTCAATTGGAACGAATATTAGTAATGTAGTTAATCGAATCGTTAATGAACTTGGTGAAGATGTAAAAGTAGGTGAAGTTGGTGAATTAATTGTACAAGGGCCGAATGTAATGAAAGGCTATTATAATATGCCTGAGGAAACGGCAATGACGATTAAAGATGGCTGGTTATATACTGGTGACTTAGCGAGACAAGATGAAGACGGATACTTCTTTATCGTTGATCGAAAAAAAGAAATGATTATTGTTGGAGGATTTAATGTGTATCCTCGAGAAGTAGAGGAAATTTTATATAATCATCCTGATGTTGTTGAATGTGCAATTATTGGTTTACCTGATGATAATTTTGGCGAAAGTGTCAAAGCATATGTCGTATCAAAAAATCCTGCATTAACTGAAATGATGTTGATTGAGTATTGTAAAGCACATTTAGCGAAGTATAAAGTGCCAAGATCAATCGAATTTATCGCAGAACTTCCAAAAAATGCGACAGGTAAAATATTAAGAAGAGCATTAAAGGAATCAATTGTTCAATCATAAAATTTACAGTAAGAAGGTACACCATGATCAGGTGTACTTTTTTTTATTAGCCTTTTTTCTATAAGATTACTTTTTTTTAGAGCTAACTGTAAATAAAGAAGATGATGAACGGATATGCGAGTCTCCTGTGGGAGTAGCGGGAAGGTGAGACCCCGCAGTGGTCAAAAAGGTAGGCATGTAATACCATGACGTCCTGTCGTAACGCATGCATGACCTACATCGTGTGGGCCCGAGGAGGCACACCGCCCGCCCCACGTAAAGCGAGCATCCTGGAGTGAAAAACTACAAATCTGCATAAATTTGCAAAAAAATTTTAAGTTTTAATTAAAATGGAGATTTATTCCAATATTAAATCTATAATTTAAATAGGTTGAAGTTCTAAAAAATTGGACAAAGTTGATAATATAGAAGTGGGGGGATGTTATGAAAAATACAACTAAATCTAAAACATCAAAAATTATCTTAATAGGTTATGCGATTTATATCATACTTGTATTGTTATACTTTTATGTTTTTACAGATGCTAATCTTCCTTCTAAATATCAAGGAACATTTGTCGATCCAAATACATTTATGAACCATAAAGAAGCTAATTTAACGACGAGCTATAGTACGATTAAAAATGTTTTATACTTTATTAGTTTACCTTTAGATTGGATCGTCTTATCACTATTATTAATTAGTGGATTTATGGAGAAACTAGGTAACTCATTATCAAAGTTAACTAGATTTAAGTTTATTCAAGTCTTTTTGTATTACTTTTTCGTGTCCATATTAACCTATTTAATAACGTTTCCAATCGATATATATCGATTTCACCTATCAACAAAGTATGGATTGTCCGTTCAATCTTTTAGTGCTTGGATGAAAGACGAGGTTATCAGTTTTTGGGTTAATTTTGGGATGACGTTTTTAGTGTTGTATGTCGTGTATCTCCTGATTAAGAAGCAGCCTAAAAAATGGTGGATATCTGTTTGGTTGCTAAGTATTCCTTTTACAATTTTTTTAACGTTTATTCAACCGGTCTTAATTGATCCATTGTACAATGACTTTTATCCATTAAAGAATAAGGAATTAGAAAAGAAAATAGTTGCTTTAGCCGGAGAGGCAAATATTTCAGCACATAGGGTATATGAAGTAAATATGTCTGAAAAAACAACTACATATAATGCATATGTTACCGGTATAGGTAAGAATGCAAGAATTGTCCTTTGGGATACTACCTTAAAAGGATTAACTGAAGATGAAATTATGTTTATAATGGCTCATGAAATGTCCCATTATGTGAATAAAGATATTTATAAAGCGATGTTCGGAACATTGGCAGGCAGCTTAGTCGGTTTATATATTATTGATCGTTTAATGAAATATGCACTATCAAACAAAAGAAAACTAAATTCATCAGATAAAATGACTGTTATCTTAACACTGTTTTTATTGTTTAGTGGAATTGTTGGCTTCATTTCCGAACCGGTTTCTAATACTGTCTCAAGAAATGCAGAGAAAAAAGCAGATTTATTTGCAGTAAAATTAACGAATGATCCAGAATCAGGTATTACTGCTTTTCAAAAATTAACAAAAAACAGTTTATCTCAGGTGAACCCACCATTCATTGTGAAGTTCTTTAGATATGATCATCCAACTATGCTTGAACGCATGAACTATTTAGAGGCAGCGAAAAAAGGAAAATAAACAAATTAAGATACGCTAAACAAATTATTTTTATAGCAATGTAGTTAATGAAAATAGTCGAAAAAAAACATCCTAAGAGGATGTTTTTTTATTGTTTATATTTTTTAAACATAAATGGGAGTCTAAGAATTAATGATAATAATAGAATAATGATGACTAATATTGCTGCAGATTGATCGGCTATTTTCCTGGCATCGTCTACTAATGCCTCAGATTGAATATACCATAGTTGTACAGGGAGGGTCGCTCCAGGTCCTGTTAGAGAAAAATCCCACATTTTATCTGATGCACTTGTTCCTCCGACAAGTAGGATTACAGCCGATTCACCTAATGCTCGACAAGCTGTTAAAGAAATTCCAGTGAAGATACCTTTTAATGCTGCAGGTAATATGATTGTTAAAATACATGTAGCTTTTGATGCACCTAATGAATAGGCTGCCTCACGATAACTTAAAGGTACATTACGGATCGATTCTTCAGTAATACGCGTTAATGCAGGTAAATTTAAGAATGATAGTGTAATTGCAGCACCAATAACAGTTAATCCTATATCAAACACTTCAACGAATAATACATATCCGAATAAACCAAATACAAGTGAGGGAACTGAAGCGAGTGCTTCAACACAAGTGCTAATCCATTCTGTCATTTTATTTTTCTTTGCATATTCAGCTAAATAGATCCCAGCACCCAATGCAATCGGAATTGAAATAACTAGAGAGATTAATAAAACATAAAAAGTATTAAATAGGAAAGGGCCAACACCTCCACCAGCATCAATTTCTTCTGGTAGGCCAGTTAAGAAGTGGATATTAATCGTAAATAGTCCCTTACTAATAATTTTCAATAATAAAAAAAGAATGATTGAAAATGAGAAAACTGTAATAGCAGATAGTAAGAATTTGATTACTTTATTAATTGTTCTATTTTTCTTTATACTTTTTTCGATGTTTATAGGAGTCGTTCTCATATTCATGCTCCTTTTTTACGTAAGTTTCTAATTATGACAATTAAGATCAGGGAGATACATAATAAGATAAATGCCATCATATAAAGTGCGTAATTCCATGTTGAATGATAATCCACATTTAATATTTCCATTACTATATTACTTGTAAGAACAGAAGTTGGCATAAAAAGAGACTTTGCAAGCTGTGCAGTATTTCCAATAACCATAACAACAGCCATAGTTTCACCAATTGCCCTAGCCATTCCTAGAATAATAGCTGTCGTTACACCCGAAGAAGCAGTTGGAATTAATACTCGACGAATCATTTGAATATGTGTACTTCCGAGTGCATAGCTTGCCTCTTTTAAATCGGCTGGAACGGCCATAAATGAATCTTCCGAAATTTTTACTACAGTAGGAATACACATTAATGTTAATACAAGTGAGGCAGACAGTAATCCGCTTCCTAGGCTAGTGTGAAACAAATCACGAAGGAAAGGGACTAATAAAGTTAATCCAATGTATCCATAAACAATTGAAGGGATCCCAACTAAAATATCAAGTGATAATGATAAAATATTTCGTAACCAAGCAGGTGCAAACTGTGTATTAAAAATGGCTATACTTAAAGAAATAGGTACTGTAAATAGTAAAGTTAAGGCTGTTAAGCTTAGCGTACCAATAATAAAAGAGGCTGCTCCAAAATGATTGTCATATGGTTCCCATTTTAATGAAAAGAAAAATTCTTTAAATGAAACAGCATGAAACACGTGTATACCTGTTTTTCCAATAAAATAAACAATTGCAAATAGAATAATTCCTAGTAATAAAGAACTGCAAAGGCAGGCAATTAAAAATGAACGATTAAAGAAAGTTGTCTGATATACGTTTTTTTTCTTATCTAATTGACTATAAAGCTGATTGCTCTCTATATGTGGAACACCCACCTGAAAATCCCCCTTCTCGAAAAAACAAACCCCAAATATTTGGGGCTTGCTATCCTTTTTTTATTATTTCATTTCTTTAACTGGAATAAATTTTAAGCTTTTTAATGATTTGTTTTGGAATTTACTGCTTTGCATAAATTTAATAAACTTCATGTTCGCATCAGAAACATTCTTTTTAGTGATAAGGTAACCATAGCCCCAGACTGGGTATTTTTTTGCTTTTACGTTAGCAACTGTAGCTGCTACACCATTATATTTTAATGCTTTTAATCCACTAGAAGGCGTAATATAAGCTAAATCGATGTAACCAATACCATAATTGTCACCAGCAACACTAGTTTTCATTGCACCACTACTAGCAGCTTTAGAAACATTTGAACCTGAGTCTTTAATATCTTCACCTTTTAATGCTTTTTTCTCAAAGTTTACACGAGTTCCAGAACCAACGCTTCTTGTATAAACGTTGATTGTATGATCTGGACCACCAACTTCTTTCCAGTTTTTAATTTTACCTGTGTAGATATCAGTTAAATCTGAAGTTGAAAGGTTATCAACAGGATTATTTTTACTAACTACTGCAGCGAATGGAATAACTGCAATTTTATGTGCTTCTAAACTTGAGAAAGTACTTAGACCAGTAACTTTTTCAGTAGTAGCATCCCAGTCACATGCACCGATTGTTGCAGAACCTTTTGTTACAGCTTGTGGTCCGGCGATTGAAGATGAACCTGAAACTGAAATTTTAATTTTTGGATTTGATTTTTTAAATTCTTTTGAAGCTTGGTTTGTTAATGGAAGTAATGCAGTTGAACCTGCAATTACAATACGGTTTTTATCGATTGCAGCACCTGCATGTTCCTTTGTATAAGAAGTAGATACACCAAATGCAAGAGCTGTAGATAATACTGCGATAGATAATTTTTTAGTTGTTAATTTCATGATTTTTTTCCCCTTTTTGTTATTATTTTGTGATATAAGTTACAGTGCCATTAGTTACATAAGCAGTTTTTTCTTCGCCATCATCACCATAAGTGAAAGCTAATTTTGCTGTATTTAAAGCAGTTAGTGAGTTAATTCTTTTAACCGATTTAAAAATTGGTTTTAACATTCCACTTTCAGTTAATTCAAATACTTGATCACCAGAAGCTAGCATTTGAACAACTAATACTTTTCCATCCATTGTTTTTGTCATTAAACTGAAATCTTTACCTGCATATAAATGCATAGCTTGATTAGTTAATGGGTTTTGTACGATTAACTTTTCTAAAGCATTTTCATCTTCCGTGCTTTGAGACAAGTAGCTATAAAAACCACTTGGAAGAATAGTAGGGTAAACTTTATTATCTTTTGAATTTGTTAATTGAACTGCAGTAGCTCCAGAAACTGACGCATCGATTGACCATAAATCTTGTCCTGCATTAGAATCATCAATTTCAGTTTGTTCTCCTGTGATTGGATCTATTGTTGAAGTAGCTGTTTTTGTAACATTATAGATAAATTTCAAAGGTGAGACTGAAGCAACGATTAAATCTGATTTATTTTCTACTTTGTCAGCTACAAGAACTTTAAACGCACCAGATGTAAGATCTAATTCTGAGATTGATGCATTTTTGTCACCTTCAATATAGTAGATCTTTTTATTATCTGTAGACCAGATAACACTTGTTTTTGGTTCAACATTTTGATCGAATTTAGAAACTTTGGCAGTATTTAAATCAACAATGTTAATAATTCCTTCGTCATCCACATAAACAGCACTTTTACCATCATTCGAAACAGTTAAATCTTGGTATGGTAAAGTTTTTTCGATTTTCATTGTCATTGGATTTACGATATATGAATTTGATGCTTCTTCAGTATCACCAGTTACAAGTAATTTTCCACCAGCGATAAATTGAGTTTCATAAGTATCGGCTTGAAGTAGTTTTGTAGAACTAATATAAACTGTTGAAGTATTTTCAGCTTTTAAAACTTCTTTTCCAAAAGTTGATGCAAATACATTTACGTCTCCGTAAAGTACGCCTTTATTGTTTACTATTGTCATAGAAAACTTTTTATTATTTAAAAGAATTGCCTTGGATTTAGAGTTAAATAGTAAACTTGTTTTGTTTTTACCAGAAACTACTTTAAATTCAGTCGTGTTGTTTTTCTTGTTGAAGATAGTAGTAATTTTTAATGCTGAGCTTACGTCTTTTAATGAATAAAGAGTTTTACTACCGTGTTTAATAGTAGCAATGTTTCTTAATGATCCATCAATCGAAATCTGTTTTTTAGCTGTTACATATTTTACTGATGTTACTTTAGTAGCGGCACTAACAGAATCGTGGAGACCTGGTAAAGCTTGGCTCGTTAAGATTGTAGATGCTACAACCAACGCAGGAATTACTTTCTTCATTAATTTTTTCCCCCTAGGTATTATGTAATCTTATTACAATGTTAATCCTACAATCTTAATGTTGAGGAAATATAAAGAAGTCAGAATCTTATGTAAAAAACCTGTAAATAAATTGTGAACCTTCCCTTTATTCTGATTAAAGGTGTCGAAAAATCTTTTGAAAAAAAATTCTGAATTTAATATCCATTTTGAATTATCTGTTATATAATAACGTAAGTAAACAATAACTGTTATATAACTGATAGGAGGAACAACATGACGACTGAGCTTTCAAGAATAAAGGTACTTGGTAAACAAGTGGAAGGTTCATTAGACATTCTTACGAGTGAGGCATTAAGTTTCTTAGAGCAATTACACACACAGTTTGAAAAACGTAGACAAGAGTTACTTTTAAACAGGAAAGACAGAATGCGTTTTTTACAAAATGGAGGTAAGCTTCAATTTTTAAACGAAACTCAACATATTCGTGAAAGTGATTGGACAATTGCGCCAATTCCGAGTGACTTACAAGACAGACGAGTTGAAATAACAGGACCAGTTGATCGGAAAATGATTATTAACGCACTAAATTCAGATGCTTTTGTTTTCATGGCTGATTTCGAAGATGCCACTTCACCAACTTGGGAAAATATAATCTCAGGTCAAGTTAATTTAAGAGATGCTGTAAATCGCACAATTTCACTTCAGTCGAATGGGAAAACCTATAAGTTAAAAGAAAAGCCAGCTGTGTTAATTGTTAGACCAAGGGGTTGGCATTTAGAGGAGAAACATATCACAGTAAATGGAGAATCCATGTCTGGTAGTCTAGTAGATTTTGGTCTTTATTTTTTCCATAATGCAAAACAGTCAGTTGAAAATGGCTCAGGTCCTTATTTTTATCTACCTAAAATGGAAAGTTATTTAGAAGCAAGACTATGGAATGATGTATTCTTATTTGCTCAAAGCCAGTTGGATATTCCTGTTGGAACAATCAAAGCAACTGTGTTAATTGAAACAATAGCTGCTTCATTTGAAATGGATGAAATTTTATATGAATTAAAAGACCACTCTGCAGGATTCAATTGTGGAAGATGGGATTATATATTTAGTTTTATAAAGATGATGCGTTATGACAAATCTATTATTCTTCCAGAACGTTCAGTCGTTACGATGGAAGTTCCATTTATGCGTTCATATTCACAGAAAGTAATTCAAACTTGTCATCGTCGCAATGCTCCAGCAATTGGAGGGATGGCTGCACAAATTCCTATAAAAGATGATGAGGAAAGAAATGAAAATGCCTTTGAGAAAGTAAGAAAAGATAAAGAAAGAGAAGCTAGAGATGGCCATGACGGAACTTGGGTAGCACATCCTGGGTTGGTGCCTGTTGCTCTTGAACAATTCAATAAATATATGCCTACACCAAATCAAATCCACGTTAAACGCGAAGATGTAAATGTTACAGAAGAAGATTTAGTGAGACTTCCAAATGGTGTCATTACAGAGCAAGGTCTTCGAACGAATATCACTGTAGCTATTCAATATATTGAAGCTTGGTTAAGTGGTCGAGGTGCCGTACCTTTATATAACTTAATGGAGGATGCAGCTACTGCTGAAATATCTCGCGCACAAATTTGGCAATGGGTTCGTCATGAAAAAGGTGTATTAGAAGATGGTACAAAAATAAGTCTTCCATTAGTAGATTTACTAAAAATTGAAGAGATGATGAAGCTAGAGTTAGAGCTTGGTAAAGATCGCTTTAAAGCTAGACGTTTTAATGAAGCAATTGATTTATTTGATGACTTAATAAGTAATGATGAGTTCGCTGATTTTCTAACTTTAAAAGGTTATAGCTACTTATAAAAATTTAGGAGGAAATAAAAATGAAAAAAAATCGTGAAAGCCGTATTGCTCAATTACAAGAAAGCTGGGAGTTTGATTCTAGATGGAATGGAATTACTCGACCATATTCAGCTGAAGAAGTAATTAAATTAAGAGGTTCAATTGACATTGAACAAACACTAGCAAGACGAGGCTCTGAAAAACTTTGGAAGTTATTAAACGAAGAAAACTATGTTCATGCACTTGGTGCACTTACTGGAAATCAAGCTATTCAACAAGTAAAAGCAGGGTTAAAAGCAATTTATCTAAGTGGATGGCAAGTAGCGGCTGATGCAAATTTATCAGGGCAAATGTATCCAGATCAAAGCTTATATCCTGCAAATTCTGTTCCTGCTGTTGTAAAAAGGATCAATCAAGCTTTTCAACGTGCTGATCAAATTCAATACGTTGAAGGCGGAGAAGAGCTTGATTATTTCGCCCCAATTGTTGCTGATGCAGAGGCTGGTTTCGGTGGACAATTAAATGTGTTTGAATTAATGAAAGGGATGATTGAAGCTGGTGCAGCAGGTGTTCACTTTGAGGATCAATTATCTTCTGAGAAGAAATGTGGACATTTAGGTGGTAAAGTTTTATTACCGACACAGACTGCTATTCGTAATTTGATTTCAGCTAGATTAGCAGCTGATGTAATGGGTGTTCCTACAATTATTGTTGCAAGAACGGACGCTGATGCAGCGGATTTAATAACAAGTGATATTGATCCTGTCGATCAAAAGTTTATTACAGGCGAAAGAACCCCTGAAGGTTTTTATCGAACAAGAGCGGGGCTTGACCAAGCAATTGCGCGTGGTCTTGCTTATGCACCGTATGCAGATTTAATTTGGTGTGAAACATCAGAGCCGAATTTAGAAGATGCAAAACGATTTGCAGACGAAATTCATGCTCAGTTCCCTGGGAAGCTTTTAGCTTATAACTGTTCACCTTCGTTTAACTGGAAGAAGAAATTAGATGAAAAAACGATTGAAACATTCCAAGAACAAATTGCTGAAATGGGTTATAAATTCCAATTTGTGACACTTGCTGGTTTTCACGCTTTAAACTTTGGTATGTTCGAGCTTGCTAGAAAGTATAAAGAAAGAGGAATGGGTGCTTATTCAGAATTGCAACAAGCAGAATTTGCTAGTGAGAAATTTGGATATACTGCAACACGTCATCAACGCGAAGTCGGAACAGGTTATTTTGATGAAGTGGCTCAAGTTATAACAGGAGGAACATCTTCAACAACAGCATTAAAAGGGTCGACAGAAGAAGAACAATTTACTGAAAAATAATTAAAAATCCAAACTATCCTAATTTAATTAGGATAGTTTTTTATATTCCACTAATTATTAGTAAAGTTGTTCAATTTATGACTAAATGTCGGATAAATCGTTGACTTGACTATAATATTGTCAGCGTCCCTAAAGCAAAACTAGAGTTAACCACTTCTAATATATTAGGGAATTTTAAAATAAAACGTACTGCAAAAATCCAACACATATCTAAGGTTTTTAGTAAAGATTGACAATTATGTTAAACAATTCACAATTAGATAGTAAGATTTTCTTTTTATGATATTATTGCATTTAGCAACCTTGTTTTCGCAAAATTTTGTCTTAAAGCTATTAAATCTTTAAATTTTTTAACTAGTAGAATGAGGCTTAGGAGGAGGCAAAGTATGGATCATGTGAAAGGAAAAGTAAAGGTATTAACAGAGTACGAGGTAAATAAATCGACTATGGCTATTATTCCAGAATTTACAGTCGATTTAGCAGTAATTTCAAAAGTTTATGAAACAGACGACAATTTCTATGTATTGATGAAACCACTTGAAATAATAGAAAGAAGTTGTGCTTACTTTGGATCAAGCTATAAAGGGAGAAGAGAAGGCACGAAAAAAATGATTTCTATTACTCACAAACCACCAATTGCCATTAGTGCGATGAATCAAATATTCTTTTTCCCCACTTCATCTTCCCTGAAAATAGAATGTTCTTGGATCTCCTACAACCATGTTGGCAGTTTCAAAGGCGGAAAGTTCAATCGGTCTGTAGTTGAATTTTTTAACGGAGTAGAAATTCCGTTAGAAATTTCTAGAGGTTCATTTGAAAATCAATTGTATCGTACGGCCCACTTACGAGCGATCTATGAAGATCGACTTAATCCCGAAAATAATAAACAAAAATCCTACAAATTAATTCCAGATCAAGAAATTACATCTTATATTAAAGGGGTTATGGTGCACGAAAAATAAATAGGAATAATAGGTTATATTAAAACTACTTTCGGTGAGATTAAGAAGTAGTTTTTTTATATTGTGCTGTTTTCGAAAAGGTAAGCCCCCTCAGGCATGATTGTGCCAAAGGAGGCCCGTCGCCCACCCCACGGAAAGTCAGCATCCTGAAGTGGAAATTTACAAAACGCTATATTAGAAGTAACAATGGTACAATTAACATTTTAAAAAGGAACGAATAATTCATGAAAAATTACTAATAGTAGCATTTATTATTATTGAATAAATAGTTATATGTGATAATGTTAACAGTAAGGATATCATTATTGAAAAATGGTTTAAGGAGATTCATATTTAGATGAGCGTTTTTGACATAAAGGATTTTTTTACAGAGGAACATTTTTTACATCTAATTCAGCAATACAAAGATTATGGTCCATTAATCGGGATTTCAATTCCATTTCTTGAGGCTATATTTCCAATACTACCTCTGGTCGTTTTCGTATTTGCGAATGCTGCAGCATTTGGTCCTTTATTGGGATTTTTATATTCATGGATTGGATCTTGTTTAGGTTCAATTTTATTATTTTATCTCGTGAGAAAGTTTGGGCAGAAACGATTTTTTTCTTTCCTAAATAAGCATCAAAAGGTTAAGTCTTCAATTGGATGGATTGAAAAAAGAGGATTTGGTCCAATTTTTATAATGTTTTCATTTCCCTTTTCACCTTCCTTTTTAATTAACATAGTTGCAGGTTTATCTCGTATAAAAATTACTCAATTCTTAATTGCTCTTGTATTAGGGAAATTTACGATGATTGCTGTGATTAGTTATTTAGGTAAGGATTTAACTTCAGTCTTTGGAAATCCGATAAAAGCATTATACATAGGAATTTTTATTTTTGTATTATGGATTGTTGGAAAAGTGATTGAGAAACGTATGAACATCAACGAGAATACATCAAAGAATAACGGTACGCCTCAACCATCTGATGAGCAATAACTAATTATTACTCAGGGGAGCGAGCTACTAAAATGTTAAAAAAAGAAGTTTTTGACTGGGGTAAGGCATTAATTCTAGGAGTAGCAATTGCTTTTATTGTAAGGACATTTTTGTTTTCAACGTATGTAGTTGATGGAGAATCAATGATGCCTACACTAAAAGATGGAAATTTACTAGTAATCAACAAGTTTGGTTATCAATTGGGAGAAATTAAACGTTTTGATGTAATCGTTTTTCATGCAAATAAAGAAGAGGATTATGTGAAGCGAGTTATTGGATTATCGGGTGATACGATTGAATATAAAAACGATCATCTCTATATTAATAACAAGAAAATGAGCGAACCATATCTTAATGAATATAAAAGTATATTAAAAGGTGTTCCTTTTACTGGGGATTTTAGCTTGAACGAAATAACAGGAAAAACTAGAGTTCCGTCAGGTTACGTCTTTGTAGAAGGGGATAATCGTCCAAAAAGTTATGACAGTCGTTTGTTTGGTTTTGTAAAAGTTGATAAAATAGTTGGTAAAGTAGATTTGCTATATTGGCCACTTTCAAATATGAATACGAATTTTAACAAATAAGCTCCTTTTTGGGGGCTTTTCTTTATAAGTAAGTACTGTCAATTCATACTGTTGATAGTAATGATGATTGGAAAGGTAATGCTCGACTCTTGTGGAAGTAATGGGAAAGGTGAGACTCACGCAAGATGCCAAAAAGGTAGACATGCTAATAACACGACATCCTGTCGTAACGCATGCATGACCCACGTCTTGTGGGCCCAGGAGGCTAAAGCAGCCTCCCGCGGAAAAGCGAGCATCTTGAAGCGGAAATTAACTAATTTTGAACATTAATAGATTAGAAAGGAAGGGGTATGATATGTCATTTCAATTCATATTAGGACGTACAGGTAGTGGGAAAACATATTCAATCTTAAATGAAATGTCAAAAAGAATAAAAAATGAACTAAAAAATATTATATTAATTGTTCCAGATCAAATGACCTTTCAAATGGAATATGAACTTGTAAAAAGACAAGAAAAGAAAGCACTTTTAAATTCACAAGTATTTAGTTTTACTCGTCTAGCTTGGAAAGTATTACAAGAAACTGGTGGAATAAGTAGAATACATATTGGTGAGATTGGAATTTCAATGATTCTTCGTAAAATCATTGAAGAAAGAAAAGAAGAATTAAAAGTATTTCATCACGTTGCTGACCA
Source organism: Bacillus sp. EAC (assembly GCF_002156875.1). GTDB lineage: Bacteria > Bacillota > Bacilli > Bacillales > Bacillaceae_G > Gottfriedia. The sequence goes on from NZ_NCSY01000004.1 coordinate 362,502, forward strand.
ACAAGGTTTTTATAAAGAATTGTCAGCACTCATCGCTGAATTTAAAGGTTTCAAAGTTTCAGATGAGGAATTGGCAACTGTTATTCATCAAATGGAGCAACAATCTTCAAATGATCGCGTTTTTATCCAACAAAAAATAAACGATATTCAAATCGTTTTTGAGGCTTTTAATACATATATGAAGGATAAGTATCTTGATTCAGAGGATTATTTAAATCTTCTTATTCAAGAAATTCCCAAAAGTGATTATCTAAAGGACAGTATTATTTACATAGACGGATATTATGATTTAGCTCCACAAGAGCGAAGTGTCGTTGAGATGTTAATGAAGCATTGCAGCGAAGTGAAGTTCTCATTAACATTAGACCAACCTTATGATGATGGTTTACCTCATGAACTAAACTTGTTTCACAAACCAGCACAGTTATATTTTCAAATGAAACAATTAGCTTTAAGCTTGAATCTATCAATAGAAGCACCAGTAATATGTAAAGTAAATCAAAGAGGTAAAACGAATGCTTTAAAATACTTTGAAGAAAATTTTGATCGTAGACCACTAAAAGCCTCATTCGATTCAGAAGGATTAGAGGTTATTTCTGCTGCTAATCGTAGAACAGAAGTACATGCAATAGCTAGAGATATAATTAGAAAGGTTCGTGATGAAGGATATAGGTACCGTGATATCGCTATTTTCCTTCGAAATAGTGATTCATATTCACATCTGATATCTACTATTTTTCATACATATCAAATACCCATTTTCATAGAAGAAAAACGCTCAATGTTAACACATCCATTATTTACTTTATTACAAGCAACATTTGATATCATTCAGAAGAACTGGCGCTATGAAGCAATTTTTACTGCATATAAAACAGAGTTAGTTTATCCATATGATAGTGATGTACATAAAAATAGAGAGCATCTCGAACTATTCGAAAACTATTGTATTGCCTATGGAAAACAAGGTAAAAAGTGGACAAAAGATGAACGGTGGAATTATCGGAAATATCGCTCCACTGATGGGATTTCCATTGGGAAAACAGATGAAGAATTAGAATTTGAGGACCTTATAAATAAAGAACGTGATTTATTAGTAAACCCTATACTCACACTTCAAAATGAACTGAAGAAAGCTCAAAATGTAAAAGAAATGTGTGTCGCACTATATCAGTATATTGAATCGATGGACATTTCAAGAAAGCTTCAAAGGTTAAAAGATGAGGCAGAATCTCAGTCAAATTTAATAGAAAGTAAGGATCATGATCAAGTATGGAAAGGTTTCATCCAACTTCTTGATGAATGTGTTGAATTAATTGGAACTGAAAAAATGTCTCGTAAAACATTTTTTCAAATTTTACAAACAGGATTTCTTTCACTTCAGTTTGCAAATGTTCCAGCATCTTTAGATCAAGTGAATATTGCTGACTTCGATCACTCTCGATTACAAAATATAAAATGTGCCTATATTTTAGGAGTAAATGAAGGAGTCATTCCTAGTAAAGTAAGTGAGGACGGATTATTAGGTGATGCAGCAAGAGAATATTTACAATCATTTGGTCTTGAAGTCGCACCTACTAGTAAACAACAATTATTCGCTGAGAACTTTAATATCTATATGGGGATGAATAGAGCAAGTGATTGCTTAATCGTTAGTTACCCATTAGCAAATGATGAAGGGAAAATTTTGACACCTTCAAGTATTATTCAAAGGATTAAAACAATTTTTCCAACAATACGTAAACGATTTGAAAGTGGTGATTTAACATTTAGTGCTACCGATGATCAGTTATCTTATTTAACAAATCATGGTACGGCTATTTCTCACTTAGTGTCGCAAGTTCAAATTTGGTCCTCACAAGATCGAGAAGTTAATATGGATATTTGGTGGACTGTTTATAATTTACTCCGCGAAGACGGTGACTTCAAAGATAAGCTTTATAAAGTACTAAATAGTGTGATGTATAACAATATTGCCAAACCACTTGGTGAGGATTTAAGCACGGAGCTTTATGGGGAAGAATTGAAAGGTTCAGTGTCGCGAATAGAACTTTTCCATCAATGTGCTTATGCTCATTTCGCTCGTTATGGTTTGCAACTGCAGGACCGTGAAATATATAAATTTGAAGCATTTGATATGGGGCAATTATTCCATAGTGCTTTAACAATTATTGGAGAAAACCTCCTTCAAGAGGGTAAAAGCTGGAGCGGTTTAACTAATTCTGAGTGCGAGGAATTGGCCTCAAAAGTAGTGGACGAAATCTCTCCAAAGTTTCAACGTGAAATATTACTTAGCACAAATCGTTATCTCTTCTTAAAGAAAAAAATGAAAGATGTTATATCAAAGGTTTCTTCAATCTTGAGTAAGCAAGAGAGTGCGGGGAAATTTATACCAATTGCATTAGAGGTTCCTTTTGGTGCAGGGAAGCAATTAAATTCCTACGACCTTCCAATTGATCAAAAACGAAAAATGGTTTTAAATGGACGAATTGACCGTATTGACCAGGCATCTAGTGAAAACGGTGATTATTTACGAATACTAGATTATAAATCTACAAATAAAGAATTAAAATTGTCTGATGTTTATTATGGACTAGCTTTACAGTTACTTACTTATCTTGATATTGCGGTTGCGAATTCCAACAACTTACTTGGAAAGCCGGCAGATCCTGCAGGGATTTTATATTTCCATGTACAAAATCCAATAGTAGATGTTGGTAATAAGTTTGTTGGACTGGATGATATTCAAAATGAAATCTTTAAAAAGTTTAAGATGAATGGACTATTATTAGCAAACCGAGAGAGCAATATATTAATGGATGAAGAGTTGATTGAAGATGGCGGATCTTCGGATATAATTCCGGTCGCAATTAAAAAAAGTGGTGAATACACAGCAAAGTCAAAAACTGTAAATCTCGAGCAATATCCGATGATGACGAATTATATTAAACAAAAATTTACAGAAGCTGGCCAACAAATTTTTCAAGGGGTTGTTGAAGCAAATCCATATCAACAAAAAGATAAAATCCCTTGTACTTATTGCTCATTTAAATCTGTTTGTCAATTTGATAAAAATGTAAAAGGAAACGAATATCGTATTCTCCCTCCTTTAAAAGATGATGAAGCGTTACATAAAATGATAGAGGCGGTGAAATATGATGAGTCAGGAAGAAAATAAGGCAAAAAAGACTATGTGGACAGCGGATCAACAAAAAGCAATTGATAGGGAAGGGTCAGATATTTTAGTAGCAGCAGCCGCTGGATCTGGTAAAACAGCGGTATTAGTTGAACGAATCATTCAAAAAATTATCCGTGATGAGAATGCGATTAATGTAGATGAATTACTTGTCGTTACATTTACAAAAGCCAGTGCACAGGAAATGAAAGAGAGAATTGGAATCGCATTAGAAAAGCAATTGGAACTCAATCCTAGTTCAGAACATTTGCGTAAACAGGCCTCCCTGTTAAATAAGGCGTCTATCTCTACAATTCACTCGTTTTGCACTGAAGTAATACGTTCGAATTATTATATGGTTGAATTAGACCCGAATTTCCGAACTGCAGAAGAAGTGGAAATAAAACTATTAATGGATGAGGTTTTGGAAGAATTATTAGAGAATGAATATAGCGATGAAGAGAATATACACTTTTTCGATTTTATCGATCGTTATACGAGCGACCGTGACGATAATGATTTACCAAAATTAATCTTAAAATTATATCGACATGCCATTTCAAATCCGAATCCAAGTGAGTTCTTAAATTCATTTATAGATCAATATGATGTCATGAATAAAGAAGTTGATGATATTCCGTTCATAAAAGAACTAAAGAAATTTATTCAAGGGGACATTGTTACTTGCATCAACGGATATAAGCAGGCACTTGATTTAATAGACAGTCCAGATGGTCCAATAAAATACGCAGACTTATTTAAGGAAGAATGCTTCAGATTAGAATCGTTACTTCATGTCACACAAAAATCTTGGGAAACTATTAATGATGAACTAAAAAATATAGCTTTTAATAGACTTCCTATCATCAAAAAGACTGAAGGGGATCAACACAAGAAAGAACTTGCAAAGAGTTTTAGAGATGAAATTAAAAAGAAAATTGATGATATAAAAGATAAATATTTTAGTCGACATATTGATGTTCAATTAAAACAAATTCATGAATTAAAGCCACTATGTCAAAAGTTAATAGGGTTAGTCAATCAATTTATTGTAATGTTTAAGCAAGCGAAACTAGAAAATGGGATATTAGATTTCAATGATTTAGAACACTATGCACTTCAAATATTAAAGGACAAGGATCATCAGAATGAACTAGTTCCTTCTTCTGTAGCTAAAGTTTATCAAGAAAAATTTACTGAAGTTTTAGTGGATGAATACCAAGATACTAACTATGTACAAGAATCGATTTTAAGATTAATTACTAGAGGAACAGGTGCTTCAGGTAACTTATTCATGGTAGGTGATGTTAAACAATCAATTTACAGATTTCGTTTAGCTGAACCGCAATTATTTATTACGAAATATAATCACTTTGAAAAAGAACAAAATAGCAATACAGGTTTACGGATCGATTTATCTAAAAATTTTCGTAGTAGATCTGAAGTGTTAGATGCTACAAATTTTATTTTCCAACAAATTATGGGAAGAGAAATAGGTGGAATCGAATACGATGAAGATGCCATGTTAAAGCTTGGCGCGAATTATCCTGAATATGAGGATAGTGCAGCGGAATTAGTTCTTTTAACAAAGACTGACGATGAAGCATTTTCTGATGAACAAGTAGAAAGTGAAGAAATAATTGAGGAAAAACTTGATCGAATTGAAGCAAGATATGTAGCAAATCGAATGAAAGAACTAGTTGAAAGTCATTATCTAGTTACAGAAAAATCAGGTGAAATGAGGCCAATTAAATATAGTGATATTGCTATATTAGGACGTTCACTATCAAATGCAGATTTATATATCGAGGAATGTAAGTCGCTTGGAATACCACTTTATGCGGAGAAATCTAATAATTTGTTTGAAACAATTGAAGTAGCAGTCTTTCTAAATCTATTAAAAATTATTGATAATTCGATTCAAGATATTCCGCTTGCTTCAGTATTACGGTCTCCAATAGTTGGTCTTAGCGAACGAGAGTTAACACTCATAAGATTAAATGAGAAAAAAGGTTCTTTTTATGATGCGTGTCTTGCTTATATGAATAATTTTGATAAAAGTAAACAAGCATTATCACATAAATTAGTAAACTTCTTTCTTCAATTAACGAAATGGAAACAGTTAGTTAAGAGGGAGTCTTTATCAATTTTTATTTGGAAAGTATTAATTGAATCTACTTATTTTGACTTTGTAGGCGGATTATCTGGTGGAAAACAAAGACAAGCCAATTTATTAACAATATTTGATCGAGCTAAATCGTTAGAAGAAACGAATTATAGAAGTCTATTTCAATTTCTTCGATTTTTAGATCGAATGCAGGAGAGAGATGAGGAGTTAGGCGAGGTTCGAATAGTAAGTGACCAAGAGAATGTAGTACAAATGATGACTATTCATAAAAGTAAAGGTTTGGAATTCCCAGTAGTATTTGTGGTAAATACATCAAAGCAATTTAATATGCAGGACCTTAATGGGAAATTTATTTTACAAAAGGAATTAGGATTGGGCATGAATTATGTCCATCCAATCTATCGTACGACAAACACTACATTGTTGAAAGAAACGATTAAACGTAAAGAACGGGAAGAATTAATTTCAGAGGAATTACGTATTCTTTACGTAGCATTAACACGTGCGAAAGAAAAATTGATTTTAGTAGGAAGAGCGAAGGACACATCGCAAAAAACAATTGATAAATGGAAAGAAGTTGAAAACCATAATGATTGGCTTCTGCCACTAAATGTAATCAGTGGCGCAAAATGCTATCTTGATTGGATTGGACCATCAGTAATTAGACATGAATCAAGTAATGCAATTCGAATTGAAGATGAGTTATGGAATACTTCAAATGAAATTCAATTTTATCCATGTAGGTGGACTTATTCCATAGTTGATGCTTCTACGATTAAACAATTGGAACAAGAAGAGGATGAAAATAACAAATCAAGTATTTATCAATCATTGCAGTTGAAAGAAGCCATTAAACTCGATAATAATCAATGGAAAGAAACGCTAGAACATCAATTAAACTGGAAATATAAATACAATCAATCTACATTATATAGACCAAAACAATCTGTTACTGAGTTGAAACGAAAAATGCAGGAAGAAGATCCATATACCGGGAGTTATACATCTTCTAAAAGTTTCCCACTAGAGAGACCTAAATTTATGTCTGAAACTAAGATGAATCAAGCCGAGAAGGGAACGGCTACTCACGCAGTTATGCAGAATCTAAATTATTTACAAGTTTCATCTAAAGAAGAAATTCAGGAACAAGTAAATCAGATGATTTCAAAAGAATTAATCACTATTGAACAAGGAGAAGTGGTTAATAGCTCAGATATTTATCAGTTTTGTCAGTCTGAATTAGGTCAATTAGTTCAAAAATCGAATCGGATATTACGAGAAGTACCATTTAGTTTTGGTGTGCCAACAAATGAAATATATAAAGATTGGGAAGACGAGGAAGAAGTTGTCCTAATTCAAGGCATTATTGATTTACTCTTAATTGAGGGTGATGAGGCCATTTTGATCGATTATAAAACAGATCGAACGGACTCATTTTCTTCGATTGATGAATTAAGAAATGAAGCAATTAGACGATATGGGGTCCAATTAGATCTTTATACTAGAGCAATTGAAGCAGGGATGGAAAAGAGGATCAAATCAAAATTTCTTTATTTCTTTGACGGTGGACATATTATTGAACTTTAAAAATAAGTTTAAAGAAAGTAGAAAAGCGATGCCAATGGGCATCGCTTTTCTTTTTAGTTTTTTCGGAGTACTTTACAGAATTATAATGTCGCAACGTCATTTTGATCTGCTAAATCTGCATCAAGTGTATTTGTAGCACTTGCACCACTTACAGTAGTTGGGATAAATCCAGTGTTACCTGAACCGGAACCAAAGTATGATTTTGTAGCAGTTTTTGGTGAAATATTGTTCAAATCACCTGTATTAATGCTACCTTCATTGTTTTGTATAACGATTGCTCCTAGAAATGTAGGCATTAATCTCTCTCCCTTCTTATTTAAGATTGTATTGTCGGTGTACCAGTAGCACCAGTAATATATTCTTCATGAATCGGTGTAGAAGTAGCACTGGAATGAGATTGATACTGTATTTGAGTTTCTTTTTCAAAACGTCGTATTTGATGAACACGTGATAACATGGATGCACTATGAACTGATCCAATGAGTGAGACACTTGCCGCACTGATACCGTTAAAAGTAATGTATCCAACTTGGATTGTAGGGTTAATATTTACTCGATTCAAATTAACAATTGGAACATAAGGATCATGGGTCGGTACTACTTTATAAACTGGATAAATTTCGAAAACATCTCTTTCTGGATTGGCAATGATTTTTCCTTCTTGATGTAATGCAAGAGCGTTCGATTCTGAATTAATCGAAAAGACATCCCCAAATTGTAGAATACTAGAAAATAATGTAGAGTTCACATCGAATCTCTCCACTGCAGCTAATCGAAATCTAGGATCAATCTTAAACATTAGCTTATAGATAAAGGCACAAATGGTCCAATAATTAACGATTCGGGGGGAGTATCAAATATGGAGGATAGTGATATGTTATGAGCATCACCGATCAAAAATAATGAGGATGATGAAACTGCTGTAAACTTTATTGTATCAACTTGTAAATTACAGTTTGTTACATTTAAATTCATCCTTTATTCTCCTTTCGGATATTATTAGGTAAGTTTTGTAAAAATGCACGATAAGCTGTTTGAATATCTCGTAACATGTGTAATACAACTTCTTCAGAATACTTCATAGGATTTTCTTCAAAGTTAGGCTTATTTTTAAATAAGTCTATATAGTAAGGTATCCGTATATCCATTTGATTTCGAATATCATCAATCATCATTTGACGATAGTAATCATCTACAGAACATCTCAGTTCCATTTCTAATTGATGGATTGTTTCAAATGCTTCTTCTTTTAAATGGAAATTAATTCGTTCTTGAATATACGATTTTAATTCTTTCATTTGAGTATCTGACTTAATTGTAATTTGTTGGTTTTCAACTGTTAAATCATCAAATGTTGGGGCTTGAAGTGGATTCAATCCAATCGATAACGAACCATTTAAATTCTCTACTTTTAATTGGTCAAATTTATATTCAATTTTTTCAATCGTTGTTTCAGGTCGTTGGGAAAGCTCATGTACAGTGGTTTCAAGTTGAACAATTCGATTCTTTAATTGCTCAATCATTTGTGATTGTTCATACAGAATTTGTTCGATCTGAGTGTATCTCATTTCGAGTTGATTCATTTCATTCCCTCGCTTTCAATTTGCTACAGGAATTAAATCGAGTCTTCTTGGGATGTTCGAACGATTTGACCTGGTTCAGTAATTGGTGGTGCAGGTGATAAATAATCGCCCGTATTATTTGTTATCGTTTTTGCATTTATATTTCCTGAGGTACCTATTTGAAAAACAGATGAATTGACAATTCCGCCAGTTTTAAGCTGATTGATAATAATTGTTTGATGTATATATATATTCAAACAACACCCTCCTCTACATGTTTCCAACTATTGGTTGGTCAATTTGATCTTGATCATAAACATTCGAAATGCTCTTGTTGTTATAAACAGTTACATTATCACCTGTATTAAATGAGCCAGCGCCAGCATATGTTTGAGAATTACTTTTAGGTTGAATGTGATATGCGTCGCCAACGTTTACTACAGCGCTACTTCCGATACTTACAATATTAATAACTCCAACATAAGCAGGCATGATTGTACATCCTTTGTCTTTTTATGATTATGTATTATATGGCTAAATGCCCTAAAACGTGATTACTGTAAGTGTATTACTTAGGCGTTATCCTATTTAATGAAAAAGAAAAAAAGCTAATCGCAATTAGAAAATACATTCTAATCGCAACCAGCTATTATGCTCTCTTTTTAGTAAAAGAAGAAATAGAAATCATATTCATGAGCCTGTCCAATTCTTGACTGCATAATACAGTTCTCTTGTTCGTAAAGCCATACCGCCCCGCAAAATATACCATGCGAGCGCGTTTTTTCTCTATAACATGAAGTAGCAATTTAGTCACCAACTTTGTTCAAGAATAGGGAATTATGTCTAGGTCTCGCGATGTATGTAATGCTATTATACAAAATCATTTTCATATGAAAAGGCATTCGCTAAAAGAAGTGTAAAAGTTACAAATAACTACAATTCCCAACTAAATACTTCATATGAAAAGTGGAATTTCAACCGTTTTTGTAGTAAAAAGGTTGTGGAATGTCGAAAAACAAAGATGTGTTGTTCTCTATATATTTATTTTCGACAGTAGATTACAATTCCTTTAGATTGATATTTAAAAATAAACAAAATCCTTCGAAAGTCACGATGTTTTAAATGGATGTTAGGAATAAAGTTACGGTATTTAAGATCGTATGATATGTTCATAAGTTTTAAGAAAGATAATTTCAATGAAACAGTTATTAAGTGAGTAATATGTCCTTATATGGGCCTTGATTTAGTGACTTTTAAGACCTAGAAAAGTAGGTATTTCTTAAAAAATGGCGAATTTGTGACAAAATTAGAATTTCTTCTTTTTAGAGTTATGGCTAAATTTATTAATTTATTCGATAGTATGATATGATAATTTGGAATATGAAATTTGGGAGGAAATGAAATGGTTCACTTACATATTACTTCGTGGGTATTGGCTATTATTTTAGCTCTTTATGTTGGACATGGGTATAAAAATGGTCAAAATGTGAAAATAGCTCACATGATTTTACGTTTATTATACTTTGTTATTTTAGGAACTGGTCTGTATTTATTTATCGGTTTAGATAAGGATGCAATGCCGTCAGATATTAAAATGCTGTACAATATCAAAATGACACTTGGCATTATCATGTTAGGGGTATTTGAATACTTTACTGTTTCTTCAAAGAAAAAAAGAAAAATGGTTATTCCAGCTACAGTTTTTACTGTTATTATTTTAGCTTTATTGTACATAGGATTCAGATTACCTTTAGGTTTTCATTTCTTTGCATAAAAAAACTGCCACATTTTGATGTGGCAGTTTTTTTATTTGATAAAGCAATTATAGTTTTATGATAGTTGAGTTAATAAATAACGGTTACCTGTCGCTTTCGTTAATTCAAATCGATGGTTTTGTTCTTCTGGTGAAATTCTAAACTGATGGTACAAAGAGCAAACTAGTTCTCCGTTATCAAAAACGATGAAATTTACCCCTTCTACAGGCGTATCTTCTGGTTGGAATGAAAGGAAATTATGACAGTATAGACAGTCGTAAAGAGAAAACCCGTGAGTATTAAGTAAGTACGCTAAAGAATAAAACGATTCATCACTTAAATTCTTTAATAATGAATCAAAGCTATATAATAGTTTCTTTTGAATTCGCAATAAGTCACCGTTTTGTAATTTTTTCTTTTTTGAATGATTGATACTATACGTCCCATTTTTTAATGAAGCTGGTGTCCATTCTTCATTTATAGAAACCTCAAATTCTACTTCGATAAGTTCTTCGAGTAAAAAGGCTTCATCAGTTTCATCATCGAAAAAGACCCATTCATCATTAATTTCCTCAATTGTTCCAATGGTAAAAGCACGAGGTTGCTCTTTAAAAAGTTGTGTTCGAAGCTTATATTGCATTAAGTAACCTCCAGTTACAAGCGTTCTAAATTCTTTTCGATAATATAATTAGATTTGTTATCTGGAAAATTTAATGATTCGGACATTTTGTGTAAACATAAAATAAGAAGGTGAAAGTATATTTTTCCTTTTCAACTAACTGTATTTTAAAGTCGATAATCGTTCCATAGTTAGAGATTTAACATATCTTGCCTCGTAGGCATTAATAGGAGTGTTTTGTTTTCAACTAATTTTAAATCATGTTTAGTTTAAAATTTAGCTGCTACTTTTTTCATTTATTGACATAACTTTACTATTTTATAACTATGCAAAAATTGAAAAAACGCATGGACAAATAAGGATGGGTTTGTAACTTTTTTTATGGTTTATGGCACCTATTTTTATGAACAATAATACGATATAGAATTAAATTTATTTCTATAGGGAAATAGCCCAGAAAGGAGAAATTGAAATATGTGCGGAATAACTGGGTGGGCAGATTATCAAAATGATTTGTTAAAGTTGACCGATATTTCAAAAAAAATGGCTGACACGTTATCAAAACGTGGTCCTGATGATACAAATGTATGGGCATCGAATCATTGCAATTTTGGTCATAAAAGATTAGTTGTTGTCGATCCTGAAGGTGGAAAACAACCAATGCGTAAGTCTAAAGGGAATTTTACTTATACGTTATGTTATAACGGTGAGTTATACAATACTGAAGATTTACGGAAAGAACTTTTAAAACGAGGGTACACTTTTCAAGGGCATTCAGATACAGAAGTGCTGCTTACAAGCTATATAGAGTGGAAAGAGGCTTGTGTAGACAAATTTAATGGTATTTTTGCATTTGCAATTTGGGACGAAGAAAAAGAAAGCTTATTTATTGCGAGAGACCGATTAGGTGTAAAACCTTTATTTTATAAGGAAGATTATAAAAGATTGTTGTTTGCTTCGGAGGTAAAAGCGATATTAGCTCATCCTGATGTAAAAGCTGAATTAACAGAGGAAGGATTATCTGAAGTATTTGGATTAGGACCATCACGCACACCTGGTAATGGAGTGTTTAACGGGATTAAAGAACTTCGTGGTGGGCATGCGATGATATTTTCTAGAAATGGATTACGTGTTTGGAAATATTGGGATGTAGTTAGCAATGTTCATACAGATTCAGTTGAAGAAACGATTGAAAAAGTTCAATTCCTAGTTAAGGATGCAATCGTCAGACAATTGGTTTCTGATGTTCCACTATGTACATTTTTATCAGGTGGAGTTGATTCGAGTTCGATTACAGCGATTGCAGCGAATCATTATGCAAAAGAAGGTAAGGGACAATTAACAACCTATTCAATTGATTATGAGGAAAATGAAAAGTACTTTAAATCTAGTGTTTTTCAACCGAATTCAGATGCTCCTTGGATTGATTTAATGTCATCTACTTTTAATACGAATCATCAACGATGTGTAATTTCAAATGAAGAACTTGTGCAATATTTGGAAGAAGCAACAGAATGTCGTGATCTACCTGGAATGGCAGATGTTGATTCATCCTTATTATGGTTCTGTCAAAAAATTAAACAAAAATTCGTAGTTGGCTTATCAGGAGAGTGTGCAGACGAAATTTTTGGTGGTTATCCATGGTTTCATAGAGAAGAAGATTTAAATAGACCGGCATTTCCTTGGATGAGGTCAACTGAATTAAGACAGCATCTGTTAAAAGGTGAATGGAGTTGTAAATTAAATTTAGCTGCTTATGTTCAGGATCGATATAATGAGACGGTGAGTGAAACGCCAATTCTTGAAGGAGAAAGCCATTTAGAGGCGAAAAGAAGACAGTTGTTTTACTTAAATCGCCAATGGTTTATGGCACAATTATTAGATCGTAAAGATAGAATGAGTATGGGTGCTAGTTTAGAAGTTCGTGTTCCATTTGCAGATCATCGTTTAGTTGAGTATGTATGGAATATTCCTTGGGAATTAAAAATGTATGGTAATCGAGAAAAAGGTATATTAAGAAAAGCGTTGGAAGGATTATTGCCAGATGAAATTTTATATCGCAAAAAAAGTCCTTACCCAAAAACGCATAACCCTGTGTATACAAAACTGGTCGTCCAAAAATTAAAAGAAAGTTTAAAGGATAAAAGCTCAGCACTATATGAGTTTTTTGATAAAGAACAGCTTAATAATTTAGTTGAAAGTGAAGGAAATGCATTTCAAGTACCGTGGTATGGTCAGTTGATGTCTGGTCCACAATTACTTGCTCATCTATATCAAATTCATGTTTGGTTTAAAAAGTACAATATCAATATTAAGGCATAAAAAGAGGTGGGTATTCACCTCTTTTTTTATTTGGCTCTGTAAAAAATAATGTTGATTTCCGTTACAGGGTGCTCCCTTTCCATGGGGCACATCTGTCCTGCTACTCACACAGGAGTCTCGCATATCCGTTCCAATCAACTTCTGTTTGAAGATTTATTTTGCCTGAAAGCAAAAATCAGAATTAAAGTAAGATTGAAGTGTGAGTTTAGTAAATACAAAAAACCTAGCCGTTAAATGACTAGGTTATTTGTATTTGATTAATAGTCGTTTTGTAATGCGTCTCTACCTTCTTCACCAGTACGAATTTTAATCGCATTTTCGATTGGGTAAACAAAAATTTTGCCATCGCCTGGCTTGCCTGTTTTTAATACTTTTTTAGCTGCATCTACAACAGATTGGACAGGAACGTCACATACAACGATTTCGACTTTAATTTTTTCATGAAGGTTAATAGTACGTTTCGTTCCCCGGTAGACTTCTGTATAGCCTGATTGCATGCCACACCCTAATACATTCGTTACAGTCATGCCTGTAATTCCAACCTTTGAGAGAGCATCTTTTAATATATCAAACTTATCAGGTCTAGTGATAATTTCTATTTTTGTTAATTTCGCAGTCATTTAAAACCCTCCTTATATACTTGCATCATGATATGCTTTTTCACCGTGAATCGCTAAATCAAGACCAAGATTTTCCTCTTCTTGATCGACGCGAACTTGTATGAATAAGCTTATCACTTTCACAATTAGGAAAGTTAAAACTCCTGCAAATACATAAGTTGCTCCAATCGCAATGAGTTGTTTCCACAATAATGTTACATTTCCATAGAAGAAACCATCTGCACCTGCACTATTTACTGATTTTGTAGCAAATAATCCTGTCGCAATAGCTCCCCATGTACCTCCAATACCATGGCAACCAAAAGCATCTAATGCATCATCATAACCAAATTTGTTTTTTAAATAGGTTACAGCAAGGAAACAAATGATTCCCCCAAAGAATCCTATTGCTATAGAAGACAGTGGTGTAACAAATCCGCATGCTGGTGTAATCGCAACTAATCCAGCAACAGCACCACTAACACCACCAAGTAAAGTAGGTTTTTTATTTACATACCACTCAACTAGAACCCATGAAACCGAGGCAGTAGCAGCGGCAGTATTCGTATTAATAAAAGCAGTTAATGCAACATCATTTAAAGTTAATGCACTACCAACATTGAAACCGAACCATCCAAACCATAATAACCCCGCACCTAAAACGGTTAAAGGTAAATGATGGGGAGAAGAAGAACCAAAATCTTTTCGTTTACCTAATAATAATGCTAAAACTAAACCAGACACTCCTGACGAAATATGAACTACAGTTCCACCAGCAAAGTCTAAAGCTCCTAAATTACGTAACCATCCATCAACTCCCCAAACCCAATGAGCTAATGGATCATATACAAGTGTTGTCCAAAGTAATGTGAATAGTAGAAATGCAGAAAATTTCATCCTTTCGGCGAAAGCACCGGAAATAAGAGCGGGAGTAAGTATTGCGAACATTAGTTGGAACATCATGAAGAGATTGTGTGGAACTGTTGCGCTATAATTTTCATTTGCTGAGAACCCTACATCTTTTAATCCTGCCCAAGAAAAATCACCTATTAGGTGTTTTACATCAGGACCAAATGCAAGTGAATAACCAATAAGTACCCATTGAATTGAAACAATGGCCATTGCAGAATAGCTATGCATGGTCGTACTTAATACGTTCTTACTTTTAACCATCCCTCCATAAAAGAGAGCTAAACCAGGTGTCATAATCATAACCAAGACGGTTGAAATAAAGAGAAATACACTATCCGCAGATTGAATACCGTTCATTTTCATTCCCCATTTCTTTAATGTTAGATTTTATAACATTAAATGTTATATAACATATCATATTCAGAATATATGCAAAATTCAATAAATATTTTCGTAAAAATTCAATTTTTTTTAAAAAATATTTATGAAAACGCTAACAAAATAGTGAAATGTAAGAAAATGTAACATGATTAAAAATATGCATAAAAATACAGACTCAGAAGTTATGAGTCTGTGCATCAATTTGCAAGATGATAAAATCAACTTGGGGTATATCAATCATGATTGAATCTGAATCTGTAGCAAATTGTTCATTGTTCCATAAATTAATAATCCTTTTCCCTTTAATATGATAGGGAAGAGATATTGAGCGATTTTCACATGAGTTATTAATAAGTATTACAATCGATAAATTTTCCGTTTTTCTTTCATAAGACAGTAGGTTTTGATCATTATCGGTAAAAAGCCATTTAAACGTGCCCTCGTTTTCTATAGCAGGATATTGTTTTCTAAGCAATATTAATTTCTTTATAGATTCATAAATGATCGTATTTTGTTTTGATGAGTCCCATTCCATACAACTTCTACATTCAGGATCATTACCTCCCTCAAGCCCGATTTCATCACCGTAATAAATACATGGCGTACCGTAAAATGTAAATAGAAAAACAAATAATAGAATTACTCGTTTTTCATTCAAATTACATTGTGTCAGTACTCTAGGCGTATCATGGGTACCTAAGACATTAAATAATGCTTTTAATATTGTCAGTGGATAGAGTGAAATAAGATCATTTATTGAATTTTGAAAGGTAGCCGTTGAAATTGACTGATACCCAAAGTATGAAAGTAATGATTTCAAAAGAGGATAATTCATGACTGAATCAAATTCATCTCCACGTAACCACGGCATAGCATGATGCCAAATTTCTCCAACAATAAATAAATCATGTTTAATACCTTTCATCTTTTTATTAAATAATTTCCAAAAATGATGATCAATCTCGTTGGCAACGTCTAAACGCCATCCGTCGATATCAAATTCTTTTATCCAGTATGCTCCTACTTCTAATAAGAAGTTTTGAACTTCTTTATTTTCTGTATTGAGTTTTGGCATTTCTTTTACAAATGAAAATGTTTCATAAGACAATTCGTTCGATTCAGGATTACCATTCATAAAATGAAACCATTCAAAATATGGTGAGTTTTTACCATTTTGTAGGGCGTCTTGAAAAGGGGGGAATGACGCACTGGCGTGATTAAAAACAGCATCTAGCATCACACGAATATCATTTTGATGACATGTTTGAATGAGTTTTTTTAATACTTTTTCGTCCCCGAATGTAGGGTCTACTTTAAAATAATTAATCGTATCATATTTATGATTTGAATTTGCCTCAAATATAGGCGTTAAGTAGATACCAGTTATTCCTAATTGTTTTAAATAATCTATTTTATGAATAATGCCTTCTAAGTCACCTCCATAAAAACTTGACTGTGTGGGTCTACTCGATCCCCAAGCTAATGCATCTTTTGGATTATTTAATTGATTACCACTTGCAAAGCGATCTGGGAAAATTTGATACCATACCGTTTTTTTTACCCAGTTAGGAAGTAAGATCAGTTCATTGCGATGTAAATAAGCTAACGTAAAGCAAAATGATAAATCATGCGAAATAAACTCATTGGAATAGCCACCTTCACCATAAAAAACGCTATATTGTTCACTTTTTAAATAAAATAAATATTTCATTCTCTTGTTTGGTGGAGAAACAGTGACTTCCCAATAATCAAAATGTTCCGTTGAAAATGCAAGATACATCTGAAGGATTTCCTCGATCTTCCATCCAGCTTCATTGAATTGGAATGGATCTCCATAATAGAAATCGATACCCAAACAATCTCCCTTTTTTGTACGTAATCGTATACAATAAGTAAGCTCGTTTATTAAAAATGTATATTGATCGTATGGCTGATGAAAAATTGATTCAATTTGCATGGGACCGTCCTTTAATTGTTAAATGTTTGTTGAGTATAAATATGTTAGAAATATTCTTGCTATATAAACAGTAAGCAGTATAATAAAAATAGGTTGTGCAATCGTTTTCATTTCTATGATATTTAATATAATATTTGTATTTCCTTCTAATATTTTGCAAAATAATGATAGAGACCGAAAAATGTACATGCACAGTTGTTGCAGGGGGAGAAAAAATGAAACGATTAAGTTCAATAATACTTGTATTTGTATTACTTTTTAATACAATGCCAAGTATCGGATTTGCAGAGAAAAAAGATGATTTAAAAACGGATATGATTTACCGTGTTTTAGTCGATCGATTTTTTGATGGGAATCCTAGAAATGATAAAGATACGGATCCGAATGATCTAAATAAATCGCAAGGTGGCGATTTAGAAGGAATTACAAAAAAACTAGACTATTTAAAGGATTATGGATATACAGCAATATCGATTTCACCTATTTTTGAAAATGATATTAATTCTTACGACGGTTTTTCTGTTACAAATTTTAAAAAGATTGACCAAAGATTTGGAACGATGAAGGACTTACAAAAATTAATAAAAGAGGCTCATAAACGTGATTTAAAAATCTATCTTGATTTTGTGGTAAATAATTCTTCACCAAATGGAGAATTCGCAAAAAATAAAGATTATGCAAACTGGTTCAATTCTAAAGATAGTACAAGTTTTGAACAAAAGTGGATAAATGGATTACCAGATTTTAATCAGGATAACAAAGAAGTTCAGCAATATTTTATTGATTTAGGAAAATGGTGGATGAATCAAGCGGATATTGATGGGTATAACTTACAAGAGGTTAATCATGTTCCAACATCTTTTTGGGAATCTTTTAATAAAGAAATGAAACAACAAAATCCTGATTTTGTATTAATTGCTGATTTGAGTCAGCAAGGCAATCAGGATATGAAAAAATATCAAAACGTAGGTTTTGATGGAATTACTGATCTGCCATTAGTAAACAAGCTTGTCAACACGTTTGCTTCGCAAAATCAGGCGCTTAAAGAGTTATATACTTATCAAAATGACATGTCTAATCAACTAAATTCAACATCTTTAGTTAATTATGTAGATGACGAAATGACAGAGCGATTTGTTTCAATTGCGCTGAAAAGGGGAGAGTATCCTCCATCCAGATTAAAATTAGCACTTGTTTATTTGTTTTCAACACCGGGTACTCCATTGAATTACTACGGAACTGAAATTGCATTAAATGGTGGAAAGATTCCGGATAATCGTAAAGGGATGGATTTCAGATCGGATGAGGATTTCTCGAATTATATCAAAAATCTGACTGAGTTAAGAAGTACGTTACCTTCACTAACTAAAGGTGATTCTAAGTTACTTTATGACAAAAAAGGCATGACACTATTTAAACGTACATTTAAAAATGAGACTACGATTATAGCGATAAATAATAGCTCATATGATCATAAGGTTCACTTGGATTATGATGTTGTAAATAAAAATAAAGAACTAAGAGGTCTTTTAAATGATGATTTAGTCCGTCCGTCAAAGGAAGGATTTGACATCGTCTTAAAACGAGAGTCATCAAACATATACGCAGTGGCACCTAAGTCAGGTTTAAATATTGGGGTTATTATTGCAATTCCATCAATTTTTATTGGATTCATCATTTTCCTATGGTTTGCAAGTCGCCGCCAACGTAAAATGAATGACAAGTAGGCTAATTAAAAAGAGGCTCATTTCTAAACGATTGTTAAAGTATATAAAATAGCCTAAATGATAAAGACTAAGTGCTTTACTGATTTGAAGGAATCTTTAAAGCGCTTAGCTAAATAGATAGATGAGAACGGTTACAAACATTGGGGATAAGGAGTATTAAAATGACTATTACGATAAAGGACGTTGCGAAATTAGCAAATGTAGCACCTTCTACGGTGTCGCGTGTAATTTCAAATAGTCCTAGAATTAGTGAAAAAACAAAACGAAAAGTTAGAAAAGTTATGGATGAGTTGAATTACCATCCAAATTTAAATGCAAGGTCATTAGCTAACCGTTCAACAAAATCAATTGGATTAGTACTTCCGCCTGCATTAGATACTTCATTTCAAAATCCATTTTTTGCAGAAGTTATTAGAGGTGTAACTGCTTATTCAAATCAAAAAGAGTATTCACTTTATTTTATTTCTGGTAAAAACGAAGAAGAAGTTGAATTAACTGTTAATAAAACAGTACGAGGAAGAAGGGTAGACGGAATTATACTTCTGTACTCGAAAGAAAATGATAATATTATTGATTATTTAACTGAGCAACAGTTTCCATTTGTATTAGTAGGAAAACCATATCACTATATTGAGGATATTACTTATATTGATAATGATAATTATGCAGCTGCCAGAGAAGTGACGAACTATTTAATTGATCAAGGGCATCAAAGAATCGCATTCGTCGGTGGTGAGAGTA
This sequence comes from Bacillus sp. EAC, assembly GCF_002156875.1. Classification (GTDB taxonomy): domain Bacteria; phylum Bacillota; class Bacilli; order Bacillales; family Bacillaceae_G; genus Gottfriedia. Next base: position 381,966 of record NZ_NCSY01000004.1, read on the forward strand.
GTTTGCTTGTAACGAAAAATCGTTTACGAGGCTTCCAAGATACGATGCAATTAAACGGTTTACAAGTAAGTGAGCAGGAAATTATCTACACTTCATTTACAAGAGATGGCGGTCGAAAAGCGGTTAATCAATTATTAAATCTTGAAGAATTACCATCCGCTATTGTTGTAACAGATGATGTATTAGCATTAGGAATTATTAGTGTATTGCAAGAACATAACATTTCAGTACCAAATGATATTTCGATTGTAAGCTTCAATAATGCAATTCTTGCGGAACTTGCAAATCCACCTTTAACATCAGTTGATATTAATATTTATCAATTAGGATACGAGGCTACTAAAAATATTATTTCTAAAATTGAAGAGCCAGATGGATCAGAAAAAAGTATTCTTGTTCCTTATAAATTGATTATTAGAGAAACATGCGCACGAAAAGAAAATTTAGAATTAATTCGAAGCTAAGGGAAATTCAGTCCGTAGCTTCTTTTTTTAGGCTTAAAAAAACTCTAATGCTATAAATATAGAGACTTCTAGATTTCCATTCCAGGATGCTCGCTTTCCGTGGGGCGTGCGTTGAGCCTCCTCGGCGCACTCGCGCCTGCGGGGTCTCAACTGTCCCGCTACTCCCACAGGAGTCTCGCACCTTCCTTTTCAATCATTTTCTAATTTACTGTTGGCAAAACAAAACCTTTTTTTAAACAACATCGTATAGAAAAGAGCCTTTATTTTAATTTTTTTATTTGGCTTTGTTATTTGTAATGGCGTATTTAAGAAAAATTGATACTCATGAAAATCAACAATTTAGTTTAAAGATCTATAAATTAAAAAGGATGACAAATTGTCATCCTTTTTTGTTATGTATTTCTATCGGTAGTTTAAGAATTGTACATCAATCGGTAAATCAGCAGCTCTTACAGCGGCGATGATTGCTTGTAGATCATCTCTGCTTTTTGCTGTTACACGAACTTGATCATCTTGAACTTGTGATTTTACTTTTAAACCACTATTTTTAATGATCGTGTTGATTTTTTTTGCATTTTCTTTATCAATTCCTTGAACTAATTTAGCTCTTTGTCTAACTGTTCCACCAGAAGCTGATTCAACTTTACTGTAATCTAAATTTTTAATTGGTACATTGCGTTTAACTAATTTACTAATTAATACATCTTTTAATTGTTCCAATTTAAAATCATCATCAGATACTAAAACAAGCTCTTCTTTTTCTAAAGATATTGAACTTTTACTACCCTTGAAATCATAGCGTGTAGCAATTTCTTTTGTTGCAAGTTGAATTGCATTTGAGACTTCTGGTAAGTCTACCTTAGAAACAATATCAAATGAACTTTCTTTTGACATAGATAGAATCCCTCCAAATCGTTAATACTTGTATTATAGTGTATGATAGTCGAAGTAACAAACTTTCAGTTGGCGTGATATAATAAATTTTAGTTTGAAAGTGAAGAGAGGATGTAACAAAGAATGAGTTTACAAGCAGGAGAGATTGTAACTTTAGTGTGCAGTCGTGAAACAGATATTGGGTATATGCTTGTCCAAGATCATGAAGAGGTATTTTTACATAGAAATGAGACACAAGGTGAAATAGAGTTAGACCAAGAAGTTACAGTTTTCTTATATCATGATTCTAAAGGGCGTTTATCATCGACAATGAGTATGCCGCACATTACAACAGAAGGCTATGGATTTGCGAAAGTAGTAGATAAATTAGATGGCATAGGTGTATTTGTGGATATTGGTATTTCAAAAGATATTCTATTAGAAAAAGGTGATCTACCTCCTTTAGAAGAAGTTTGGCCACAAGAAGATGATGAAATTTTTTGTACGCTTAAACAAACAAATAAAGGTCGCTTGTTAATTAAGCTAGCAACTGAACCAGTCATGCAGGAATATTCTGTGCCAGCAGAAGACAGTATGTTAAATAAAAATGTATCAGGAATAATCTATCGTACTTTACGAGTGGGTTCATATATTTTAACTGATGAACGTTTTATTGGATTTATACATGAATCTCAACGTAAATCAGAACCACGAATTGGTCAAAGAGTTAGTGGTCGTATTATAGATATTAAAGAGGATGGAAGTGTAAATGTTTCACTTTTACCTAGAGTACATGAGGGAATGGACCAAGAGGCGGCAGAAATATATGAGTATATTATGAGTCGTGGTGGAGCTATGCCTTATTGGGATAAGAGTGATGCAGAAGATATAAAAACTCGATTCGGAGTAAGTAAAGCTTCATTTAAACGTTCAATTGGGCGCTTAATGAAAGAAGATAAAGTCTACCAAGAAGGTGGATGGACTTACGCTAAAGAAATGTTTGAAAAAAAAGAGTAAGTATTAGTTAGCGTGACCACTTCAATATTTGAAGTGGTTTTTTTGCTATTTTTTCTATATTTACAGGCATACTATATTTATGAACAATTAGGAGGCTAGTAAGTGAGTGAAAAAAGAGAATTAGTTATTAAAGTACTAGTTGTTATACTCGGAGCGTTATTAAATGCTTTTGCAATGAACTGCTTTCTGATACCGGTAAAAGTTTACTCGAGTGGTTTTTCAGGGTTAGCTCAATTACTTTCAAATTTGATAAGTGATTTTACTCCAATAAACGTTTCTACAGGGGTGTTATTAGCAATTTTAAATATACCAGTCGTCATATTAGCCTGGAGAAAAATAGGTCATTCTTTTACTTATTTTACTATTTTAAGTGTAGGGGTCATGACAATCTTTTTAGGAATCATTCCAGTTACCCCATTGTTTTCACATGATATTTTACTTAATTCAGTTTTTGGTGGTCTTTTTGCAGCAATTGGGATAGGTTACACATTAAAATATGGAGCTTCTACAGGTGGTTTAGACATAATTGCCATTGTACTTTCGAGATTAAAAGGAAAACCAGTCGGTACATATTTCTTCTTATTTAATGCGATAATCATTTTAATTGCTGGTTATATATACGGAATGGAAAAAGCACTTTATACGTTAATAAACCTTTACGTAACATCAAGATTTATTGATGCTATTCACACTAGTCATATTAAAGTTACTGCCTTTATCGTCACTACAAAAGGTGATGAACTCAGAAAAGAAATTCATTCAAGACTTATTCGAGGGATAACTACGATGAATGCAAAAGGGGCATTTACGAATCAAGAGAAACAGGTATTTATGATCGTCCTTTCTCGTTATGAATTATATAACTTAAATCGAATTATTAAATCTGTTGATGAAAAAGCATTTACGAATATCGTTCAAACAGTAGATGTGTTTGGAGAGTTTAGAAAGATTTAACGTACCTGAAATTGAGGAATGGCGTGGATACGAAAAGGAGTCAGCGTCAGTCTCACTAAAAGGTAATCATCTTAGAGAAGAAACCTTGAACACTAACGACGCTGCAACTTTTGTAGATAGTAAGTAGAAGAAATGAAAAATAGCTGTTCATCTATTCTATAAAAGGGATAGATGAACAGCTATTTTTTGAATCTTATTAATAATAAGGCTTTTTATAGTTTATAAAGTTGTTATTGTCTTTCATAAAGAAATAAATATACTTAAACTATTGGATAAAATTTTGAGTTTAATTTAGAAGTTTAAATTTGTATTAAGTTTAATTAAACGAACGGAATTAAAGATGATCAACACTCTTAGAAAAAGATTTTTTACCAGCTTGAGCATTTTTATGTTCTTGAGCATGTTTCTTTTCAATCAAAGCGTTATTATCTTTTGCTTTTTTATCGTTATCACTAGTATTTGGCATGTTTAAGCTCCTTTTCAAAGTTGATAATATTAGCTTTGCCTTTATTAAGTTAATTATGTAAGAGCGGTCTTATTTTAAAGTTTTTTCATATAGATAGAAGTTGTTTTTATTTTGGGGAGGAATAGAGTTGGAAAGAAATAAAGAGCTTATTATTAAGCTGGTTGTTGTCATAATTGGAGCATTTTTAAACGCTTTTGCGATGAATTGTTTTTTAATTCCTGCTAATATTTACTCAAGTGGTTTTGCAGGATTAGCACAATTACTTGCAAATATTATTACGGATTATACTCCATTTACAGCAACTACGGGGATATTATTAGCCATTTTAAATATTCCAGTAATCATATTGGCTTGGAAAAAAGTAGGTCGTTCTTTTACTTATTATAGTTTTTTTAGTGTCGCAATAATGACATTTTTCTTAGAACTTTTACCAGTAAAACCGATTTTTTCAGATGACATTTTACTAAATGCTGTATTCGGTGGATTAATTGCTGCTATCGGTATTGGAATGACGTTGAAGTACGGTGGTTCAACTGGAGGATTAGATATTATTGCCCTAGTATTATCTAAATCAAAAGGTAAGCCCGTAGGCACTTATTTCTTACTATTTAATTCGATAATTATTATTACTGCAGGTCAACTTTATGGGATGGAAAAAGCACTTTATACATTAATTAATTTATATGTGACTACACGAGTCATCGATAGTGTTCATACTAGCCACGTAAAACTAACAGCAATGATCATTACTACAAAAGGTGTGGAATTAAGCAAGGAAATTCATTCGAAATTAGTTCGCGGTATTACGCTTATGGATGCCAAAGGTGGATTTACTAACCAAGATAAAGACGTTTTAATGATTGTTTTATCTCGTTACGAATTATATGATTTAGAGCGTATTATTAAAAAAGTGGACCCTAAAGCTTTCACGAACGTTGTACAGACAGTAGACGTACTTGGTGAATTTAGAAAATATTAAGTAGATTAATTAAACACTCCTTCAATAAATTATTTAAAACAACGCTTGTTTATGTTTAGTGTTGATATTAAAAACGCATTGTTCTGAAAGATTTAACAGGATTTGAATCAAAGAGTTTATATAGAGATTTGATTGGAGTGGAAGGTACGAGACTCCTGTGGGAGTAGCGAGAAGGATGAGACCCCGCAGGCTTGCCGAGGAGGCTCAACTCACGCCCCACGGAAAGAGAGCATCCTGTAACGGAAATCAACATTTTTAACAATGCCTAAAAAAAGGTAGGACTTCCCTACCTTTTTTATTTTTTTAAACCTATTTTTCAGTTTTTTGGTATAATTTAGAATAAGGATACTAAAAAGGTGGAGATTATTTTGAAAAAGAGATACATTCTCTTATTAACTTGTTCACTTCTACTTTCTGGCTGTGGAGCAAATAATGAAAAGGAAATAAAGCCAACACCAAGTACAAAACAAACAATTGAACAGAATAATGATATTGATATTTCTAAACTCTCAACGAAATTAGAAGTTACAGAAGCAAATGGACTTGTTACAATGAGATATTCACTTCGTAATGGAGATACAATTCCTGCTAAATTAACTTTCCCATCAGCGCAAATAATTGATTATACAATTAAAAATGCACAAGGTGAAGTTATATACCAATCATCAAAAGATTTATCTTATGCACAAGCTATTACTGATGTAACGATACCTGAAGAAAAGGCCCAGGTTTGGCAAGAGCAAGTAAACCTTGCAGATAAAAATCTTCCTTTTGGTAATTATGAAGTAACAGCAAATATTGTAGCAAAATCGATTAATGATAAAGATGTTCAAGGTGCGATCCAACCAATCCAACAATCGTTTTCTTATCATAAAGTTTCAACAGTTAATGATAATGGGTCTAAAATTGTAATTAGTGGTGAAAATGGTCATTACGAGGTAAAAGGTACATATTTATCTGATCAAGATACTATTTATTATTCTGTTGAAGATGGACACAATAATCTAATTGATGAAACTGTATTACCAGTTAAAATTAAAAGTGGTTCAGTTAACTTATTAGATTTTAGTTTAGATATACCAAAAGAGAGTTTGCCGAACAATGGTGTAATCACACTTGTCATTTACGAAAAAAATAAAGACGACCAGGTTACAAAATCATTGATTGCTCCATTACAGCAGTTTGAATAAAAAAAACAACCATAGGTATAATCCTATGGTTGTTTTTTGCTTATATTGGCTTAAGCATGTTTGTTAATAGCTTTTGTTTTTAGCCTTACGTTCCTCAGCTTCGGCTAAAGTGAAATGATAAGGGAACTTTTCAGAGTATTTCGTAACAGAATCAGAACTTTGTTGTATAAAGCGCTTTGACTTATTACTTTTGCCCATGATGAATTCCCTCCCAGTTAGGAAAGCATTTGACAATCTCCATAGCAATTCCAAATAGTAATTGAATGGTATCAAAAAGTGGTTATTACCTGTTGGAGAAGTCTCTATTATCTTTAGCAGAAAAGACATTGTTATGTCTGGTTAATTTTTCTGAGATTGTTATTTATTTCATATTAAAAAAATCTTCTAAGAAAATAGCGATCCCATCTTCTTGATTACTAAGTGTTATATGTTTTGCTAAATTTTTTAATGGATGAATGGCATTACCCATTGAGACACCATGACCAGCATATTCAATCATTTCCAAATCATTATCTTCGTCACCGAATGCAATAATATTTTTTCTCGGGATATTATAATAAGACGCAACTTTTTGAAGTCCAATTGCTTTATTCATACCTGCTTTTACAACTTCGATTATATGATGTGGAGCAGCCCAACGTCGATGATCAATTACCTCAGCGTGCACATTTGACAGGTGTTCACGAATACTTGCTACATGTGATTCATCACTATCAATCAGAAGACAAGTTGGTGAATTTTTTAAATTCTTAAGTAGATCTCCATGTATAATATCATCTTTTAAATAGTGGAAAATTGGTATAATTTCTTCTTCTTGCTTTTCAGCATAAATATCGTCTAATACTTCTGCGTACATATTTTTTAATTCATATTCTCTACATGAACTAATAACTTCTTGGGCAACTTCTAATGGTAAATACTCATGATATACTCCCCAGGAAGAGTCTAAAGGATGGTGCACATAAGCACCATTAAAGTTAACAATAGGTGTAGTTAGATCTAATTGCTGGTAAATCGCTTTACTTGCTCTGTATGGTCGACCAGTTGCTATTACTACTTCATGACCAGCTTCCTTCACTCGAGCAATAGTTTTCATTGTTTTTTCAGTAATGGTTTTTTCGTCTGTTAATAAAGTACCATCTAAGTCTAATGCTATTAAATATTTCGAATTCATTTTCATCAACCTTTTATAGTTATTGTTGGATTATATTATTAAAAATATATATATGATTTTAACTCCAATAATTACTAATAGTACCATCTTTTTCAAAGAAATTTCTATTAGTTTCGAGGGACAATAAGAATGTATTTGGAAGGAGGAATTTTTAATGGGCCAAGCACATCAATTTCGACCAGGTGATAAAGCACCAAATAACGGAGTTTATATTGAAATTGGCGAGACCGGAAGCAATGTTAATCGTCCGAAACAAATTAAATTGCAAGCTGGCGAAGTCTTTCCTGAAACGCAAAACCACAATCGAAAATGGTCATATAAGCATAAAACTTGATAAAAAAATGAAGCGCATGATTTAAGCGCTTAAAGTAAAGAAATAAATATAAAATAAAAAAGCGCTAATCGAAAACTTCGAGGCGCTTTTTTATGCGTTTACAAAAATCAAAATACTCAATAGATTCAATCGAAACATAGGTATTTTAACAATTGTTTAACCACAATTTGTTTCATATGTATGTATCGGTTGAACGTTTTTGGGTTCTACTACATATGTTAAATATAGATTTTAGTGGTGTTTTGGAGCTGGATCGTTTGGAATAACTGCTTCGCTTAAAATCATGATAATTGCTGTGAAGGCAATTGCCATTAATGAAGCAGAAGTAAAGTTATATTCTCCGCCAGTCATAGAACTTAAAACATAAGCTCCCATATGAGATAAAATAAAGCACCAGAAAAATGCCATTACTACGCGCACTTAAAATCACTCCTATTCTAGTTGGTTCTTATCATATTATATACCTAGTAAATAGATAATTGAAGATTTAATTAAAAAGTTTTAATTAAAAAAGGAAAAACTCTGGATTAATTTATACCAATTTTATTATTCCCAAAATACTAATTTAAATAATCAGGTGATAAGAATGCCAGTAACTGAAAGGTATTTTCAACAAGAAGATCAATATGCAGTAATTCACCTGCCAATTAGGCCAAATGGGTTTGGCGTTCTTTATATTGGTGGGAATACACATTACGTAGATAATGATCAAAGCTGTTTACTACAACATTTTGATAAAAGAAAACTTCTTTCCGAATTAACTTCAGAGGGCTATACCGTATTTACCTCCAATTTATATGGTAAGAATTGGGGATCGGACGATGCGGTAGAATTAGCTGAAAGTTTATATCATTCAGTAATGAGAAAAGAAATACTTAATCCCTCAATTCACTTAATTGGTGAAGGAACTGGAGCATTAGTCGTTTGTAAATTATTATCCCATTTAAAAGACAAAGTCCGAAGTATTTGTTTAATAAATCCCTCCTTAAATTTAAAAAATGAATTAGATTTGGAAAGAGAAAATAAACTTTTTTATAAGAGAACTGTGCATGAAATTTTAAAAGCTTATAAAACGACCGATTTGTATTCGGCTGTTGGGCGAGAATGTTTCTTTTATGAAACGATTTCACCAATAAAAATTTATTCAACGACTAGAAATCATTTCAAATGGAAACGGGATATTCGGCTTTTAGAAGATGAAAGAAATAGAAATAACTTACCTATTTCAATCCTTATTTCATTAGAAGAAAAGAAATTTGATTGTGGAAGTAATTTAATAAAATTTTTGAAGAAATATCAAAGATTATTGTAAAGATAAAGTTGCCTCAAATCTTAACTAAAGGAGGGCTACGATGAAAAAATGTGCGGTAATAGGTTCGAGTGGATTCATTGGATATGAACTGGTCTGTCAATTAATGGAGTATAATGATGTTACTGCAGTAATTACGGAAAAGGGAAATGAAAGTGATGTAATATGTGAAGAAAAAATATTTTCAATCGGGCGAAATTCCAAAGTAGTATTTGTTGAGGAAGAACAATTCATATCAGAAAATGAGCATTACGATATAATTTTCATTTGTCATTATTTCGATGATATAAATTTAAACGAGGCAAGTACTCAATTAGAACAATTTGAAGCTGAGTATAATGTAATCAGTTCAAAAGCGAAGGAAGTAATTTTTTTATTGCCGACTACAAAAAGCCTATCTGAATTAGAAAGACAAGCGAATGAAAGAAATTCTGAATGTCAAGTTACCTTTATTGAAATTCCATCATTATATGGTCCGTGGGAACCTTCGTCTGGTTTAATTCATGAAATAATTGTTTCAGAATTAGGGAAGAAAAGTGAATTGATTAAAAATGTTTATGGATCAAATGAAATTTTGTACGTTGAGGATGTTGGGAAAGCGATTAGACTGATTTCTGAGAAAGAATTAAAAGAACATAAATACGTTATTACAGCTAAACATAGTATGTTTTTACCAGAAAAAAGCAATTTTAAAGGAATGCAAGAAATGCTTGATGGGATAGTCGTTTCACAAATGAGAAAACATATTGATGCAACTCCATTTGTCATCTTAAAAACTACTTCGTTGGATGATGGCATTCAAAAACAAAAACAACAAATTCAACAATGTTTTCATTTATATTAAGAGTGAATTTTCCACTTTAGGGTGCTCGCATTCCTTAAGGCGGGTGGCAAGTCTTTTTAGCTCAACATCGTAGGATTAACGGAGCTTACGTTCCAATCAACTTTTTAAAGGGATATTCGATTTAACAAAACCATTTAAAAGGAGCCATATTTTATAAACTTGACAAAATCGAAAATGAGATAGGGTGTTACTAAAAGGGAATAGTTTCCATACTATTTCCTTTTTACATAGTGTATTTTAAAAGGGAATCAAAAATTAAAAAGATAAAAGAGTAGACAAAATACTTTTTATTTCATAAAATTAGTACCAGATAATAATATTAAGTATAAAACTAAAAAGATAGGCGGGGATATTAATGAATGCTGGAATATTAGGTATTGGCTCATACGTACCCGAAAAAAAATTAACAAATTATGATTTAGAACAAATGATGGACACTTCTGATGAATGGATTGTTAGTCGTACAGGAATTAAAGAGAGAAGAATTGCTTCAGATGAACAAGATACATCACATTTAGCATATGAAGCAGCTGTTGCAGCATTAAAAGATGCTGATGTAAAAGCAGAAGACCTTGATTTAATTTTAGTCGCGACTGTGACACCAGATACGTCATTTCCTTCGGTAGCATGTATGATTCAAGAAAGACTTGGAGCAAAAAATGCGGCTGCAATGGATATTAGTGCTGCTTGTGCAGGATTTATATATGGTGTTGTTACAGCTACTCAATTTGTAAATTCAGGAACTTACAATAGAATATTAGTAATTGGTGCTGAAAAATTAACGAAAATTGTTAATTGGGAAGATCGTAATACTGCAGTTTTATTTGGTGATGGTGCAGGTGCTGCGATCATTGGACCTGTTAGTGAGGGTAGAGGAATTCTATCTTACGAACTAGGTGCAGACGGTACGGGTGGAAAACACTTATTTAAAAGTGGAGACCATCTTGTAATGAATGGTCGCGAAGTGTTTAAATTTGCAGTTCGTCAAATGGGTGACTCTTGTGAAAATGTTTTAAAATTGGCTGGTTTAACAAAAGAAGAAGTTAGTTTCTTAATTCCACATCAAGCGAATACTCGCATAATGGATGCGGCAAGAGAAAGACTACAACTTCCGAAAGAAAAGATGAGTGTTATAATTGACCGTCATGGTAATACTTCTTCATCATCAATTCCGATTGCTTTAGTTGAAGAATATAAAAAAGGTAATATTAAAGAAGATGATGTCCTAGTCTTAGTTGGATTTGGCGGAGGCTTAACTTGGGGCGCAATAGCACTTCGATTTGGAAGATAAACTAGTTGAAGGGAGAAAGAATCAAATGAATAAAAGAGTAGTAATTACAGGTTTAGGTGCAGTGACACCTATTGGTAATGATGTAAATACAATGTGGGAAAGTTTAATGAATGGAAAGAGTGGTATTGGAGTTCTAACTCGTAAAAATCCTGATGATTTCCCTGTTAAAATAGCTGGTGAAGTAAAAGACTTTGATCCAGAACAATATATTGATAAAAAAGAAGTAAAACGTATGGATCGTTTTACACATTATGCAATCGCAGCTTCAAAAATGGCTTTAGAAGATGCTGGCTTTACAATTAATGAAGAAAATGCTCCAAAAGTTGGGGTTTGGATTGGTTCAGGTATTGGAGGAATGGAAACGTATGAAGAACAATTTAATACATTCCAATCTAAAGGTGCAAGACGAGTAAGTCCTTTCTTTATTCCAATGTTGATTCCGGATATGGCATCAGGTCAAGTATCTATTCTTACTGGAGCTAAAGGTCCAAACGGTTGTACAGTTACTGCTTGTGCATCTGGTGCAAGTTCAATTGGAGATGCTTTTAAAATTATTCAACGCGGAGATGCGGTTGGAATGATCACTGGTGGCGCAGAAGCTCCAATTACTGATATGGGTCTTGCAGGTTTCTGTGCAGCAAGAGCGTTATCATTAAATCCAGATCCAGAAACAGCATGTCGACCATTTGATAATGCACGTGACGGATTTATTATTGGTGAAGGTGCAGGTATTGTCTTCCTTGAAGAATTAGAGCATGCGTTGGCTCGTGGTGCAAAAATTTATGCTGAGATCGTTGGATACGGAACTACTGGAGATGCTCATCATATTACAGCCCCAGCTCCTGGTGGAGAAGGCGGAGCTCGTGCGATGAGAATGGCACTTGATGATGCAGGACTATCAACTGAAGATATTCACTATATTAACGCTCATGGAACAAGTACTGAACTTAATGATAAATTTGAAACAATGGCAATTAAAGAAGTATTTGGTGAGCATGCATACAATGTACCAATTAGTTCAACAAAATCTATGACTGGACATATGCTTGGAGCTGCTGGTGGGATTGAAGCAATTATTACAGCTTTAACGATCCATAATAAAGTGATTGCTCCGACGATTAACCATCAAGAGAAAGATAGCGAATGTGATTTAGATTATGTACCAAATGTAGCTAGACCTTTTAATGTAAAAGCAGCTATTTCAAATTCATTAGGATTTGGTGGACATAACGTTACTCTAGCATTTAAAGAATTCAACAAAGAAGCTTAGGATTATTCCTAAGCTTTTTTTATTTAGTCTCTTTACTAAAGATTGTTGTTAAAAGTATTTTGAATGCATATTAGAAATTGATGGGAGAGGAAATCAACTGATCTACATATGAAAATACAAAAGTTTACGAAAACAGATTTATTCATAATCAAGTAACTATCTCTAGGTCAATATCATACCTTATAGTAAATGAGGTGATGGAATTGGGGTAATGCCTACTTATAAATGGATAGATATAATTGAAGATAAGAAATCAATTATGAAAAAGCTGCTTCCGTATTTTCCTAATTATGATGAACAAAGTCTATACACTTATCTCCTTTCACATGGCTTATCAAAGCTCTCAAAAGATAGTAAAAATGATTTTAAACTACTTATTAAGAATAATGTATGGAAAAGTCTACAGACTGAGTTTAATAAGATCAAGAAGGAATTTAATGGTCCGGATGTACCTATATTTATTTTTCCATGTCAACAAGCTCGAGGAATGTTTCTTAATTCAACTTATCAGCGTGGTGGATTAGCATATAAAAACTGTATTTGTTTATTTTTGTCTCCATTAGAAGGAATTTTACAACATAAAGCCGTATTATTACATGAGTATCATCATATTGTAAGATTGACTAAGTTTTATAAAAATAAAAAAGTAACATTATTAGATGCAATGATTTTAGAGGGGCTAGCAGAGCATGCTGTTTTAGAAAGATATGGCGAAGAAGTTCAGGCTCCATGGACTAAACTGTATTCAACTAGACAATGTGAATACTATTATAATAAATATTTAAAAGATCATCTTGAATTACCAAGTAATGATGAAGATTTCTCCAAATACTTGTATGGTGGAAATGGAATTCCAAAATTATTGGGTTACGGTGTCGGTTATGATATTGTTAAAAATTGTTTGGAACAAACAGAATGGTCAAATGATAGGCTAATGCGAACTTCGAGCAAAAAGATAAAAGATAATGCAATAAATTATATTTCACTTTGACTGCAAGCGGTTTCATTGGGAAGTTGCTTGTATGAGTAGGTTCTTTTCAAAAAGACTGTTGTTAGCAGGTTTTGTTATAGATTTTGATTGGAGCGGAAGGTGCGAGACGCCTACGGGAGCAGCGGGATAGGTGAAACCCAGCAGGCGCAAAGCCAGCATCCTGAAGCGGAAATCAACCAATAACTGCTGAATAGCAATATATTTTTTGAAAACAATCAATTTATAAATTTATGGAAGACTATTTAATATTTATCTCGTATACTCATTTGAAGTGGCGTAAAAGTCATACGAATTTGGCAAAAGACATTCAGTTTGAAGAACACTTTTTGTAATTCAGTGGATAAATGGAATAATTTAGTGAATCACTGACCATACTGAAAGTTACATACAGTTGTGAAGTGAGGGGTAGTAAATGTTGTATTTACATGATGTATGGGTCAATTGGTTTGAAGGTGAAGAAAATGGTTACAATGTCTGTCATTTTTTTGAATGGAGAAAAGATGATAGTGTTGAATTATTAGACCAAGTTCCAATCATTAAAGTTACTCCAGAGTTATTTCAGTACATTGAAAATGAATTATTAGAACTTCCATCCGGTCTATTAACTGAAGTTTTTCAAAAGTCTTATGTTCGAAAAAATCATGAACGAATTCAACTAGATTATTGCTTTGTCGTAACTGACGGCAATGGAATCATTGCAGTAGATACAATTGGATATAATATTCCAATTCGAAAAAGCCGCTTAATACCAAGACAGGAACAAATGGTGTATGACATGACAGCGGAAGTTGAAGCGAATAACTACAATATTCAATGCTTTGTAAGTGATGATCAGAAGGAACATCATATCCTTTCTCCGTCTCCAATAATTATGAGCGGATTAACGAGAAAAGAGAGACAATTAAAGCAATTATTGTTTATGGCGTTAGATCAACTTCATTCGTCAAAAAATCCATCAGAAATTCGATATTGGTATACAGAATGGAATCCAACATCGTATCAACATATACAAGATTCTACATTTGAGGATATTTGGTCACAATTATATGAAGAAATTAAGTCTGGGTGGTCAGAACGACACGAGCAACTTTGTGGGCGAATCGTAAAAGGGCAACCATTCTTTGAGAAGCTATGGGAAATGGAACATGAACAAAAAGTAAACTAATGAAAATGCTTTTATTATAGCTGTTCACTTTGGAAAAAGCGCAGCAAGAAAATATTTAAAAGCAAATTGAAAGGCAGGGTAATTCGTATATGAATTATCTCTGCTTTTTTTATTGATAAGAAAGGGTTTGTAAGATTGCGTATACCAGATTAACATCGTAAAAAGAAGAAATAGGCAATGCTTCTTCATTTATGGTTTGAATCGACTTATTAAATCTAAAAACAAAAAAACGACAGATAACTGTCGTTTCAATTACATAAACACTTGGTAGTAAATGTGTATTATTATGTTGCTTGAGTGTCTTCGTCAATTTTGTATTCCAAAATATCTCCAGGCTGACATTCTAAAGCCTTACAAACAGAGTCTAAAGTTGATACTCGTATCGCTTTTGCCTTTCCATTTTTCAATATAGAAAGATTCGCCATTGTAATTCCAATCTTCTCGGAAAGTTCTGTCACGCTCATTTTCTTTTTAGCCAACATCACATCAATATTGATTATAATCGCCATTGTTTACACCTCACACAGTTAAATCATTCTCTGATTTGATATCAATGGCATTTTTTAATAACTTTTGAAGAACAGCCGCAAAGACCGCGATCACAATGCAACCAAAAATAATGACCATTCCGATTAAAATTATTCCTGGCGCATCGTCTACCTCTGCCATGAGATATAAGAGAGGCATAAATACCACAAAAAAGCCACTGATCGTAATGGCACAGAATTTGATATTCTTCAAGACATTTACAGATAGTTCCGAAAATGCTTGGCTCTTGTCAATATAACCTAAAAGTCTTAAAGTTTGGTACAATGCAACGAAATATACCATAGCTGTCACATACAACCCTATTAAAAAGGGATATTGCAAATAATCAAACTTTGGGTTTAATTCTGCAAAATATTCAGTGATCTCAGGAAACACATATATACACAAAGCAAGAACAGGAAGTCCGATAAGGACGACAACGAACTTTAAAAATAATGTTTCGCGTTTCAATAAAAGCACCTCTCTTATTTAATATTAATTTGATTTTAAAATAAAATTTATCGTTTTACAATAAAAAAGTATCAATTTTTAATATATTATTATTGTTGTGTAACAGGGGCTAGATTTCACTAAAAGGATGCTCGCATTCTATAGGACGGACCTTTAGCCTCCTCGGCGCATACGCGACGGGTCTCACCTGTCTCGTAATTTCCACGGGAGTCTTGCAACTGCAGTTCCAATAATATTCCTTTTAGAAAAGAGCCATAAAAAAAAGCATTTCTTATAATTAAGAAATGCACATTAAATAAATTAGTTCCAGCACCTAGCTCCTCGAGGTCATAAGCCAAAGTGCAGCAAAGGTTAAAAAGCAACCTTCACCGCACTTCGACTTATGCTAGTCTAGTTCCACAAGCTAGCTCTTCGGTAAAATTCCATTCATCATCGAAGTGGAAAAACCTCCACTCCTACTGTTGAATGGAGATTTTCCCCTCAGAGCTGAGCGAGCTTTCTCCACATTTCCATTTGTCGGGGCTGACCAAGGTGCTTCCACTTTTCGGATTGTCCAGTTCCAGCACCTAGCCCCTCGAGGTCATAAGCCAAAGTGCAGCAAAGGTTAAAAAGCAACCTTCACCGCACTTCGACTTATGCTTGTCGGGGCTGACCGAGGTGCTTCCACTTTTCGTTTTACTTTCTTTTTCTTCCTAGTCCCATTGCATTTTCCATTTTCTTGATCATTTTATTTGCAACGAAATTCGCTTTAGACGCACCATTATCTAATATGTCATCTAATTCAGATGAAGTAATAATTTCTTTATATCGATCTTGCAGAGGTTTTAAGCCGTTTACAACAACATCTGCAACGTCTTGTTTAAATTCTCCGTAATTTTTACCGTTGTATTTAGTCTCTAATTCTTGAATTGTTTCACCAGTAAATGCTGAGTAAATGCTCAATAAATTTGAAATACCAGGCTTGTTTTCTTTATCGTATTTCACGATACCTTCAGAATCAGTTACAGCACTTTTGATTTTCTTTTCAATTAGATTAGGGTCATCTAACACAAAAATTGTAGCTTTTTGATTTTCGTCTGATTTACTCATTTTCTTAGTAGGGTCAGCTAAGCTCATAATTCTAGCTGCATCTTTACTAATTCTAACTTCTGGGATTGTAAAAATGTCATTAAACTTCTTATTAAAACGTTCTGCTAAGTCACGTGTTAGTTCTAAATGCTGTTTTTGGTCATCCCCAACAGGAACTAAATGAGTTCCATATAATAGAATATCTGCAGCCATTAAAGGTGGGTAAGTTAATAAAGCAGCCGATACCCCTTCTTTGCCTGCGGATTTATCCTTAAATTGCGTCATACGCTCTAATTCACCAATGTATGAAATACATTGCATCATCCATCCAGCTTGGGCATGAGCTGGTACTTCAGATTGAATAAAGATAGTAGATTTTTCAGGATCTAATCCAGCTGCTACATAAATAGCAGCTAAACTTTGTATATTTTTACGTAGCGCTAGTCTATCCTGGGGAACAGTTATTGCATGTTGATCAACAATACAAAAGTAGCAATTGTAATCATTTTGTAGTTCAATGAATTGTTTTACTGCGCCAAGGTAATTACCTAAAGTAATCCCTCCGCTTGATGTAGGTTGAATTCCACTAAAAATCGTTTGCATTTTAAAATACCTCCATGATTCATTATAAAAATAAAAAAAGCGGCATAATCTCTCTAAAAAATAGAGACGATTAAACCGCGGTACCACTCTAGTTATTCCATGTTAGGAATCACTCGTGCATGAAAACATGCCCTCATTTATCGTTTGAGTTACGTCGAAGCCTACAAGGTTGCACCGTTCGGTTCGAAGCTCAGAAGTCCATTCTGACAGTTTGCACGACTTGTTTTCACCAACCACAAGCTCTCTTAACATGCTTAATCTGCTTACTACTCTTCGTCATAGCAATTATATTCTTTCTATAGATAATATCTTAATTATATTCAACTTTCAAGATGTTGATACATGAATCATGAAATAAGAATAAAACTAAACACAAAAGATAAAATTACTAATGTGATGGAAGACAATAATAACGGTTTTGTAATTGAGAAAGAATAACGTCTATAGATCATATCCTTTTTAACAGTTAGTGATTCATCTCCAGTCATTTGTGCCATTTTTTCATCTTTTGAACCGAAAATTTTTCGAAGTCCGTATCTTGTAATATTAAAGAAGCCACTTTGAACAATTAATAAAAAGCCAGCTATCACAAATAATATTAGTCCAATATAGAAAATGGAATTTGTAAAATGAAGGAAAAAATCTGTTGTTCCTTGAAAAAATGAATAGATTAAAGCGAGTAAAACCGTTGGTACCAAGGTGAATATGTAGTATTTAGACATTGTTGTTATTGCTCCTCCTTGAAAAAAATATATATTGAACACCATATAACATTATATTATAATAATAATGTAAGCTGTTACAAGTTAACTTTACCATTTAATTTTAATTGTTAACATTTTTAAGAGAATTCATTTAATTTTAACAAATTATTAAATTTTGTTTGTCAAAATTGTTGTAAAACTCTCACAAAAATGTATAATAAAATTTGTAGAAAAGAATCGATACTTATCGAAAATTCTACAACAAAAAGTCAGAATTGTATATTAATTCCGTACAATATGAACCAACGTGGAACAATCACCTAGGAGGTTTGCATCATGAGTTGTAAGTGAAAATTGTTATTTCAAAATGATATACTAACAAATTATCCAGTCATATAGAAATAAAGAATTTAACGAGTAAATCTAACAATTTACCTTAAGTGACTGAGTTTCTTAAAAAATGTATCATTTGTACCAGTTTTGATTTATAAATCTTTAAGTGATCGAACGACGATATAGATTAGAGTGCAACAATTCAGGTTAAAAATGTATGACTAAAAAACTGTTAGCTTTTCGTTGGAAAGTGTTCAAAATACGTATAATTGCAAGTGGAAGATTTTGAATATTCACTGAAAAACACTTGACCTGGAATGCAGTAAAGAATACGCTTACATTATGACTGGTTTCGTAAATTCATCATCAATAAGTAATAATTTAAGGCAATTGATCCTGATTAAGAATCGTACTATTGTCCTGATTTATTAAAAACAGACGAGCTTGATTATATTGCTCGTCATTAAGTATCAAAAACTATAGTAGAAAGTGTTGTTGAGTGTAAGGAATATACCCTAAGCTCACTACTTTTATAGAAAGAATTATCAAAAAAATAAAAACTTTTTAAAATTAACAAGGGGGTGCTGTTGTGGGACGTTACGTGCTACAAAGATTCATTTACATGTTTGTCACACTGTTTTTAATTTGTACTGTTACATTTTTCTTAATGAAGTTATTACCGGGTTCTCCACTAAAGAATGCGGAGAAATTAACGCCTGAACAAAAGCAAATTATTTTTGAAAAGTATGGACTAGATAAGCCTGTACCAGTTCAATATTTAAACTATATGAAGAATCTAGCAACAGGTGATTTAGGAGATTCATATAGATATGATAACCGTTCTGTAACAAGTATGATCAAAGACCGTATCGGTCCATCTGCACAATTAGGTGCACAAGCATTATTATTAGGTTCATTCGTAGGATTAATATTCGGTATCATTGCAGCTCTAAAAAACAATACTATATATGACTATTCATCTACCGTTCTAGCAGTTTTAGGTATATCCATACCATCATTCGTATTCGGTGCTTTATTACAATATTATTTAGCAGTTAAATTTCCAATCTTCCCAGTTGCTTATTGGGAAAGTTTTCAACATACGATTCTACCGACAATTGCATTGTCAGTATTCGTAACAGCAAATATTGCTCGATTCTCAAGAACTGAGCTAATTGAAGTAATGAACTCTGAATATATCGTTACTGCGAGAGCAAAAGGTATATCTCAAGTAGGAGTTATCATTAAACATGCATTACGTAATGCATTAATACCAGTAGTAACAATTTTAGGCCCAATGGCTGTAAACTTAATGACTGGTACATTAGTTATCGAAAATATGTATGCAGTACCTGGACTAGGTTCTCAATTTGTTAACTCAATCGTAACAAATGATTACACAGTAATTATGGGTACTACCATCTTCTATAGTGCTTTATTATTAATCGTAATTTTCTTAGTGGATATTTTATACGGTGTAATTGATCCACGAATTCGTTTAGCGGGAGGTAATAAATAATGAATAAGAATACTGCACAAAAAATTTCATCAGATTTATTTCAACCTGCTGAATTAGATTTAGCCCAAGCTGAAAAAATCTCTAGACCATCAGATTCGTTTTGGAAAGATGCTAGAAGAAGATTCTTGAAAAATAAAGGTGCGATGTTAGGATTTACAATCTTAGCGGTAATTGTATTCTTCGTACTTTTCGGTCCAATGATGAGTAAATATTCATACAAAGACCAAGATTTAAAAAGATCAAAATTACCACCTAAAATCGGTATTTTAGAAAACGTAAAATTCTTACCATTTGACGGTATAGACCAAAATGGTGTTGACCAATATGCAAAAAAAGGTATTAAACATAACTTCTGGTTTGGAACAGATGATTTAGGCCGTGACATCTTTGTTAGAACATGGAAAGGTGCACGAGTTTCAATCATGATCGGTTTATTAGCAGCAGTAATCGATATGTTAATTGGTGTTACATTTGGAGGTATTTCTGGTTTTTACGGCGGTAGGGTCGACACGATTATGCAACGTATAGCAGAAGTATTAATGGGTATTCCATATCTAATCGTAGTAATTCTATTTATCCTTGTATTTAAAAATCCGGGTATCCTTTCAATCGCTTTAGCGATGGTTATTACAGGTTGGATTGGTATGTCACGAATTGTTCGTGGTCAAATGTTAAAACTTAAAAATCAAGAATTCGTACTAGCATCAAAAACTTTAGGTGCTACAAGTGCACAATTAATTGGTAAGCATTTAATCCCTAATATTATGGGACCAATTATTGTTATGATGATGTTCACAATTCCAAATGCGATATTTGCTGAAGCGTTCTTAAGCTTTATCGGTCTTGGAATTAGACCACCATTCGCATCATTAGGGTCATTAGTAAGTGAAGGATTTAAGTCTTTACAAACTTTCCCACATATGATGGTAATTCCGGCGATTGTTATCAGTTTATTAATTTTAAGTTTCAACTTAATTGCTGATGGATTACGCGACGCTTTAGATCCAAAAATGAGTAAGTAAAAACTGGAAGGAGAATGTAACTATGAGTA
Organism: Bacillus sp. EAC; assembly: GCF_002156875.1. Lineage (GTDB taxonomy): Bacteria > Bacillota > Bacilli > Bacillales > Bacillaceae_G > Gottfriedia. The sequence continues at coordinate 402,564 of NZ_NCSY01000004.1, forward strand.
AATTATTAGAAGTAAAAGATCTGTGTGTCTCCTTTTATACTCATGCTGGTGAAGTTCAAGCAGTACGCGGAGTTTCATTTGATCTTAAAAAAGGTGAGACATTAGCAATCGTAGGTGAATCAGGTTCAGGGAAATCAGTAACATCTAAAGCATTAATGGGGCTTATTCCAAGCCCTCCAGGTAAAATTAAAAGCGGCGAAATTTTATTTGATGGTAAAGATTTAGCGAAATTAAGCGATAAAGAAATGCAAGCTATTCGAGGAAAAGATATTTCGATGATTTTCCAAGACCCAATGACATCTCTTAACCCAACACTTACAATTGGTTATCAGATCATGGAAGGTCTTTTAAAACACCAAAAAATGAGCAAAACTGAAGCGAAAAAAATCGCTTTAGAACTTATAAATCTTGTTGGTATTCCACATGCTGAAGAGCGTTTTAAACAATATCCTCACCAGTTCTCTGGTGGTATGAGACAACGTGTTGTAATCGCAATGGCGTTAGCTTGTAATCCAAAATTATTAATTGCGGATGAGCCGACAACAGCACTAGACGTTACAATTCAAGCGCAAATTCTTGAATTAATGAAAGAAATTCAAAGAAAAACTGAATCGGCAATTATCTTCATTACACATGATTTAGGTGTAGTAGCTAATGTTGCTGATAAAGTAGCTGTAATGTATGCAGGTAAAGTAGTTGAATTCGGAACGGTTGATGATGTGTTCTATAACCCTCAACATCCGTATACATGGGGTCTGCTTGCTTCAATGCCGGATCTTGATAACGAACAAGGAGAAGAGTTAGTAGCAATCCCTGGTACGCCACCGGATCTATTAAATCCTCCTAAAGGTGATGCTTTTGCACCACGTAATCCAAATGCTCTAAAAATTGACTTTGAGATGGAACCTCCAATGTTCAAAGTGTCTGATACACACTACGCTGCTACTTGGTTACTTCATGAAGATGCACCAAATGTTGAACCACCTGAGTCAGTTAAGAAGCGTATCCGACGTATGAAGGAAGGTGAAGTAAATGTCAAATAAGACTGCTGATAAATTAGTTGAAGTTAAGAATTTAAAACAATATTTCAATACTGGTAAAACGACAGTTAAGGCGATTGATGATGTTTCATTTGACATTTTCCGTGGTGAAACATTCGGTCTAGTAGGTGAATCAGGTTCTGGTAAGTCAACTACAGGTCGTGCAATCATTCGTTTATATGATGCAACTGACGGTCAAGTAATATTTGATGGCGTAGATGTACATGGTAAGAAAAGTCGTAAAGATTTAAAACAATTTAACCGTCGTATGCAAATGATTTTCCAAGATCCATACGCGTCATTAAATCCACGTATGAAAGTTGCCGACATCATTGCTGAAGGAATCGACATTCATGGCTTAGCTCGTAACAGAGAAGAGCGTACAAAAATGGTTTATGACTTACTAGAAACAGTAGGTTTAAATAAAGAGCATGCTAATCGTTTCCCTCATGAGTTCTCAGGAGGACAACGTCAACGTATTGGTATCGCAAGAGCACTAGCAGTACAACCAGACTTTATTATTGCCGATGAGCCAATTTCAGCTCTTGACGTTTCAATTCAAGCTCAGGTTGTTAACTTAATGAAAAAGCTTCAAAAGGAAAAAGGTTTAACATATTTATTTATTGCCCATGACCTTTCAATGGTTAAGTATATTAGTGACCGAATCGGTGTAATGTACCACGGTAAAATTGTTGAACTTGCAGATAGTGATGAGCTTTATAATCACCCAATGCATCCATATACGAAGTCATTATTATCAGCGATTCCACTTCCAGATCCTGTTTATGAGCGCAATCGTAAACGTATTGTTTATGATCCATCTCAACATGATTATGCAAATGAAGAGCCAAAATTACGAGAAGTTCGTCCAGGACATTTTGTTCTTTGCTCAGAAGCTGAATTTAAAAATTATCAACAACTTTATAAATAATTGAAAAAACCTAGTGATATTCACTAGGTTTTTTTTTAGGCACTTTGATAAGAGATTGTTGTTAAAAAAGGTTTCTTAGAAAAAAATATAAAGCAGTTAGTTTGTAAAGAATGTGAAAGTATATTCTGGAAACGTAAAATAACCATTATAAAAATGAAACAGTTTTTAGGTAAACAACTTTCCTTTATACAATTATTGTACATATTAGTAGCTGTTTATTTAATAAGTGTGTGAAATTAGAAAAGAAATTGGAAAGAATTTGAGGACATTAATCAAACTAAACATGTAGAACAATAAATGAGAAGTAAAAAGAGTGAAAAAAGCAAAATAAAAACACCATCACGGTGTTTTTAATACGTTTTTTTACGATATTTTCCTTCGCCACCAACTTGTTTAAAGTTAGCTGTCATTCGGTTAGACATATCAACAAATTGACTTTTTTTACTTCTTCCAAATATCTTCTCGCCAATAGCGTTTGTAAACACACCATTTAATGCAGTTATACCAATTACTAAAACTGCAACAATTAATAAATCAATTCCATATGCTGCCATTTGATTAAGCCTCCTAGAAATGTAAGCGTTACTATTATTGTATTAAAAAATGTGGAAATAATAAAGGGAAAAGTGAGAATTTACTTAATATATATTGTAAATTACAAAGTTACTTTATTTAAATTAAATTCGATCTTGATTACAAATGTACTTAGGGATAAAAACAAAATTTTTTTCTAAAAGATTGTTGTTTTTAACGCATGACCTAAGTTTTTAAATTTACAGAAAATTGTACACCTTTTGTACAAGTTTTTTTAAGTTTTTTTACAAATAGTCTATATTTCTTTACAGCATTATTGTATAATGTGAACATATAGTGATAGATTAAACTTATTATAATTAACAAATACTTATAAAGTATAACACATAACTATATAACTTTTTTAAAGGAAAGAATAGTTAGGGGGAGAGCAAAATGGTAATTTTGTATAATTCACCAAGTTGTACGTCTTGTCGTAAAGCAAAAATGTGGTTAGAAGATAATAACATTCCTTACAAAGAAAGAAACATCTTTTCAGAACCGTTATCTATTAATGAAATTAAACAAATTTTACGAATGACTGAGAGCGGAACTGATGAAATTATTTCAACAAGATCTAAAATTTTCCAAGAATTAAATGTAGACCTTGAGAGCCTTCCATTACAAGACTTATATGAAATTATTCAAAAATATCCTGGCCTACTTAGAAGACCAATTATTATTGATGAAAAACGATTACAAGTTGGCTACAACGAGGATGAAATAAGAAGATTCTTACCACGTTCTGTTCGCACATATCAATTACGAGAAGCTCAACGTTTAGTAAATGAGTAAATTTCTGTTTTGAATTGTGAAAAAAGATACAATTATTGATTAAGATTCTCAATCATATAATACAAATACTTAATCATAAAGATATAATAAGCTGTAAAAAGTAATTAAACTACTTTTTACAGCTTTTTTTTCTAATCATTTATGATGTTCGTCTTTTATATCGAATTGTATTAAAGTAAAATCCAACTAATATTGTAATGAATACGCAAAGAGTATACATTATAAATTCAATCTCATTGCGACCATTAATATATCGACTAATCAGAGGTTCTTCAATTAACATTTTACTTGCTGTTATAGAAAGAACTGAGGCCCCAACAAAACTTAGTATTGGGTATCGTTCTAAAAACCATAATACAATTTTACTTCCCCAAATGATAATTGGTATTGAAATTGATAAACCCAATATAACAAGCGTTGGATTTCCATTCGAAGCTCCAGCTATTGCTAAGACATTGTCGATTCCCATAACTAAGTCTGCAAACACAATTGTTCGTATTGCGTGAAAAACAGTATAGTTTTCTTTAACGGATGACATTGTATCTTCATCCTGAATTATAAGCTTACATGCTATGTATAAAAGTAGTATTCCGCCGATGAAATGAAGGAAGGGAACTTTTAAAACATAAATTGCTCCAATCGTTAAAACAATTCGTAAAATAATTGCGGTTATACTTCCAAAAACAATGGCCATATTTCGCTGTTTCAAAGGTAATTTTCTACACGCCAATGCAATTACAATGGCGTTATCTCCACCTAAAACTATGTCAATCGTGACAATCATAACAATAGACCATATATATGGTAGATCAATCATGTATTCACCTCACTTAATAAATTGCTTTATAGATGATTGTCCTAATAATAATAGGTATATGATGATTTTAAAAAAATAGGTGAATTTTATTTCCAAAAAATGAATTTGTAACATAAAATATAATTGTAGTTACTATTCGCATTTAATATTTTTTCATGGTAAGATAGATAAAAATTTACCTATTTGGCTAATTTTTTATACTGTAAGTTTTTAAGTTACTATTTCAGAATTTTATATTTATCATAAATTTATTTTTTCTATTTAGCCTAACGCAATTTACTTGTTGTTCAATAAGGAGGGGGAAAACAATGGAAATAGAAAGAATCAATGAAAACACGTTTAAGTTCTCCATATCCTACTTAGACATTGAAGAGAGAGGATTCTCTAAAGATGAAGTTTGGTTAGATAGAGAAAGAAGTGAAGAACTTTTTTGGGAATTAATCGATGAAGCACATTTAACTGAAGAATTCATTGCTGGTGGACCCCTATGGATTCAAGTACAGGCACTAGACAAAGGTCTCGAAGTTGTTGTGACAAAAGCAGTCATTTCGAAAGATGGTAAAAAAGTCGAGGTTAACTTAGGTGAAGGTGAGAAAAATTTAGAAATTCCATTTCTTTCTGTAGATGATGAAGATGATGAAACAGATGAAGATGAGGAAGATGATGAACTTTTTGAATCAATGGAAGAAGATGAAAATGAAATTATTTTGTACTTTAAAAATCTAGAAGATTTTATTTCATTATCTCATTCTGTCATCCAAGAGTCATATGAAAGTTCGTTATATTCTTATCAGGATTTCTATTATCTACATGTTAAGTTTGAAGAGAATATTTATGATGAAACTCAAATTGAATATTTGTCATCTATGATGCTTGAATATGGACATCGCTCAAAGCTAACGATTCATGTTCTAGAAGAATACGGCAAAATTATCCATGAAAAAACAGCTATTCCGCATTTTAGATCCATTTTTCCATTACTGTAAAAACCGATGCCATAGGGATCGGTTTCTTTTCTGTTAAAAGGAGACACTATATGCAATTTCGATTAAAGCTTTTATTATTTTTAACAATTATTATATGCATATTATATTTCGCTTCTCCAACGATTAAATTTATTTGGTTAATGAATTTTGCTTTTTTTGAGGGTTCAACGATTATTAGAACGATAACGTTAATGTTCTCCATTACAGCAATTGGTGTAGCAATCATCATATTTTTGGAAAATAGAAATCCCGCTAGAACATTAACTTGGATAATACTTTTAGCTATCTTCCCTCTATTTGGATTTTTCTTTTACCTTCTATTTGGACAAAATTATCAAAAAAAGAGAATCTACCGTAAAAAAGCAATAATTGACCAAAATGCAAGTGAGCTGTTAAAACAATCGAATTATGAGGAAGTAGAAGAGTTTATTGCAAATAATAAAAGGCTGGAGTATTTAATCAATATCGCATCCAAACAAAGTAATATTCCAGTTACGATGAATACAGAAACAAAGGTACTAACTAATGGTAGTGAGACATTTCCTAAGATAATTGAAGAACTAAAAAAAGCAAAGCATCATATTCATATCGAGTTTTATATTGTAAGAGATGATGAAATTGGAAAACAAATTAAAGAAATTTTGATTGATAAAGCAAAAAATGGAGTAAAGGTTCGTTTTTTATATGATGCAGTTGGAAGTTGGAAATTATCTAGGTCATTCGTAAGAGATTTATTAAAAGAAGGTGTAGAAGTTTTACCTTTTTCACCTGTTAAAATCCCTGTTATTAATGATACGATAAATTATCGAAATCATCGTAAAATTATTGTTATTGATTCCAAGGTAGGGTTTGTTGGAGGTTTAAACATAGGTGATGAATATTTGGGTAAAAATCTATACTTTGGTAAATGGAGAGACACCCATTTATTTTTAAATGGAGAAGGAGTTCGGTCATTACAGTTTATTTTTTTACAAGATTGGTACTATATGACGAACGAGATTATTGATGATAAAAACTACTTTGATATTCCTATTGAAAATAAACATTCTACTGGGGCAATCCAACTAGTATCAGGTGGACCTGATCGAAAAAATGAAGTGATAAAAGATTTATTCTTCGCAATGATTACGAGTGCAAGGGAAAGTATTCAAATCGCTTCACCGTATTTTGTTCCAGATGAAGATTTATTAACTGCATTAAAGGTCGCTTCTAATGGTGGGGTAAAAGTAAAAATACTAATACCGGACCGTCCAGATAAAAAAATCGTATTTTATGCATCGCGTTCATATTTTCCAGAATTACTTGAAGCAGGTGTCGAAATTTTCGAGTATAAACAAGGATTTTTACACAGCAAAATTTTAATTGTAGATGGTGAGGTTGCATCTGTAGGTACTGCTAATATGGATATGAGAAGTTTTCATTTGAATTTTGAAGTAACAGCATTTCTATATTTAGAAGAAAGTATTAAACACTTAGTGAAGGACTTTAATCAGGATATTATTGATTCTGACGCAATACTCTTGAGTGATTTTAAAAAGAGAGCATTTTATAAACGGATATTTGAATCCTTATCTAGATTGATGGCTCCACTATTATAAAGAAATGAAAGCCGACTACAATTTGAAAATTCAAGTTGTAGTCGGCTTTTTATGTTAAAATCCGATTTTAATTTTTCAGCAGGAAAAAGAGATACTTACAAGGAATATACGGGTAAGGAGGTAAGTCTATGATAATTGCTTTAAGATCCGATAAATCTCAAATTAATTTATTTGAGTTTACCGTAACTGACGAAATCGTAAAAATGAAAAAAAATGGACCTTTTTATTGTCCAGTTTGTCAGAATGCAGTCAGACTGAAAACAGGAAATAAAAGGAGGGCACATTTTGCCCATATCCAATTAAATGATTGTGTAAATGAACGAAAAGAAAGTAAGCAGCATCTTGATGGGAAATTTGATTTGTATCATTTCTTTAATAGATATTCTGTGGAGGTATTAATTGAGCAATTTATTCCCGAAATAAATCAGCGTCCAGATCTTATGATTCAAGCTGAAAATGAGAAAATTAGTATAGAGTACCAATGTTCAAAAATACCATTAGAAGATATTCAGCAAAGAACTGAATCGTATAAGCTGATAGGTATGAAAGTATTTTGGATTTTAGGAAAAAACTTACTTTCACAAAAAGGTAGATTTTCTTTTACTCTAAATCCATTATCAATTTATTCATTAATAAACCCCAATTATCCTACACTCTATTTTTATGATTCCTCATCTAAAACCTTTAGAATCTTATCATCAATAATCGCATTCTCTTCAAATATTTTTGCCGGTAAAATAATGGACATTAAAATTGAACACTATAATCTTCAGAAGTTCTCAAATCATTCCACCATTCGAAAAAAAGATTTTATTACTACTTGGACAAAATTGAAAATGACTTATCGAAAAAGCCAGCATTTAAACTACAAAGGTAATTTTTATCGCTTGAAGGAGATCTTATATAATCTTCAAATAGATTATTTACCTTCAATTATTGGAGTACCATTAAATAGTAATTATGTTTTAAGTGAACACTGTATTGTATGGCAAGGAATGTTATATTTATTATTTATTCATCCAGCTCAATTGGAAGAAACGATTGATTTAAATGAGCTGAAATTCTATTTAAACAATCAAATAATAAGTGGTGTGTGGAAAGTCAATGAATTGCAATTTAAAGAAATAATAAATATGGAGAATTGTGTAGAAAATTATATTGATTTTTTAGAACATTTTAGAATCGTAAAACGGACGAAAAATGGTAAAATAATGAAGATAGCGAATGCTATTATTCCAACATCATTCCAACAAGCTTTGGATGAAGACTGTCTGACAGCTAGTAAAGCATTTGATTTGCTGTTTAATAATACAACTGGTTCGAATGGGCAATAACTCAGACACTGGAATGTTATTAATACTAATAATTATTTTAGGGGGATCAGACATGCTAGAACAAAAAGCTGTTAAAAAATTACCAACTAGAAATGAAGTACAAGCAGATTTAACATGGAAATTAGAAGATATCTATGAGACAAACGAGCAATGGGAAGCTGAATACAAAAAAGTGTTAGAACTAATTCCGACTTTTTCTGAATTCAATGGGAAATTAGGAGAATCATCATCAGCTCTTTTAAATGCGCTGAAAAGACAAGACGAAATTTCATTTTTGTTAGGTAAATTGTATACATATTCTCATATGCGTTATGATCAAGATACGACTAATTCTACATACCAAGCTTTAGATGATCGTGCAAAAAACTTATACACAAAAGCATCAAGTGCAATGTCATTTTTTGTGCCTGAACTATTAACAATTCCTGATGAAAAGTTGAAGTCATACTTAGAAGAGAATGCTGATTTGAAATTATATGAGCATTCTTTAGAAGAAATCTTAAAACAGAAGCCACATGTACTTTCAGCGGCCGAAGAAGAGATTATGGCTCAAGCGTCAGAAGTATTATCTTCTTCAAGTAATACTTTTGGAATGTTAAATAACGCAGATTTAAAATTTCCGACCATAGAAGATGAAAATGGCGAAGAAGTAGAAATCACTCACGGGCGATATACTCACTTTTTAGAAAGTGCTGACCGAAGAGTACGAAAAGATGCTTTTGAAGCCGTATACCACACATATGATGCGTATAAAAATACGTTTTCAAGTACACTAGGTGGTTCTGTTAAAAAGAATAACTTTAATGCAAGAGTGAGAAAGTATGAGAATGCACGTCAAGCAGCATTAAGTAATAATGCGATTCCAGAGGTAGTGTATGATCAATTAGTATCGACTGTAAATGACCATTTACATTTATTGCATCGCTATGTGGCGATTCGTAAAAAAGCTTTGAAATTAGACGAAATGCACATGTATGATCTATATACACCATTAGTGGAAGAAGTAAAAATGGAAGTAACATATGATGAGGCTAAAGAAATTTTAGTAAAAGCATTAAAACCGCTTGGAGATGAGTATGTAGATATTCTGAATGAAGCATACGAAAATCGATGGGTTGATGTTGTTGAGAATAAGGGGAAACGTAGTGGAGCTTATTCATCAGGTGCTTATGGAACAAATCCATACATTTTAATGAACTGGCAGGACAATGTAAACAACTTATTTACTTTAGCACATGAGTTTGGACATTCTGTTCACAGTTATTACACACGAAAAAATCAGCCTTATGTATACGGTGATTATTCTATATTTGTTGCAGAAGTTGCATCTACGTGTAACGAAGCGATTTTAAATGACTACATGTTAAAAAATACGGAAGACCCTAAACAAAGATTATACTTATTAAATCACTACTTAGAAACGTTTAGAGGCACAGTATTCCGTCAAACAATGTTTGCTGAGTATGAACACACTATTCATAAGTTAGCTCAAGATGGTGAGGCATTAACGCCAGATTTATTAACGAAAACATATTATGAATTAAACGAAAAATATTTTGGTAATGAATTAGTTATTGATGAATTGATAGGATTAGAATGGAGTAGAATACCGCACTTCTATTACAACTATTATGTTTATCAATATGCTACTGGTTTTAGTGCAGCTACTGCATTATCGAAACAAATTCTTGAAGAAGGTCAACCTGCTGTAGAAAGATATTTAGGATTCTTGAAATCAGGAAGTTCTGATTATCCAATCGAAGTATTGAAAAAAGCAGGAGTAGATATGACTTCTTCAGAACCAATTGTTGAAGCGTTAAAAGTTTTTGAAGAGATGTTAAATGAAATGGAAGAATTATTATTCAACTAAAAAGCTATAATTAAGATGATTTATAATTGATCATAAAAACGGTGCAAGTAATTTGCATCGTTTTTTTATGTCATTTTTTAGTTTGTGTCAAAAATGTGAATTATTTCTCAAACAGTTGCTAAATAGATTATTTAGATGTTATTATAGGGGTGTGAATTACTTCACAAACACAAATACCCCTTTGTTGAACGTGAAAATTTCTCCCATCCCCTAGATGTCAATTTTGACATCGGAAAAAGGACCTAGTGAAAACTAGGTCCTTTTTCTTTTATTACAACTATTCTTATTAAGATTCGAGAATACAGATTAACAAAGTGTAAATTAAAATATAGTTATATCTAAGTATTGAAAATAGATGTTATCTTTTTGTACAATCTTTTTCACTTTTCGAAGTAAAATTAACTTCTTTAACTCCAACTCAATTTGTTGAGTTGTTTTTTCATAAATCGTACATAATTCATCTATCGTAACAAATGGTTGGAATCTTATAAAATCTAGGAGTACTGGAAGGTTTCTTTTTTCAACTTTTTCATTATGCATTAACTGTAAAAGGTTAACATAAGTTTGATAATTTTCAAGTCCTGATACTTTTAAGCCCTCTTCCTCAATGTTCTCATTAAAAAATACTACGCTTGGAATTTCAGTCACGTGCATTTCTTTAGTTACCTTTATATCACATTGAAATGCTTTAATCGATAAGGGACTATGTAAATCCTCAATAAACTCATTTACATCGATTTCGATATCTTTTGCACATTGGATAAGAACATCTTTATTTGTAATGTCATAATCCATTAAGAAATAATATTCTTGTAATTTTTTTAAATAATTTACTCCAGCAATTCGCCCCTGAAGCTCGGCGGCTTTTATAGCAATAGCAGAGTAATACGGATAAAGCTCTTTATTATCAATCCATAAATGATCATCACAAAGTATATCAGAACGGCTGGCTGTTTTTTCCCAAACAAATGAGAGTGGGGATGGCCTTTTTTCTAGCAATTGCTTCGTCGTGTAATATCGATTTACAGGAATAAAAGTTGTTGAAAAATACTGACCATATTCTAAGTGAAACTTTTTTAAAAGTGTGCTAAAATCCCAGCAATTTTTACAAAGAGGATCTATGAATACATACAATTCAATCGCCTTTTTTGTACAATTATGCTCGGGATGTTTGATTGATTCAGTTTTAAATTGTTTGTCATTCATATATTTCACCCTTAATGCAATTCATATAGCCGTACTATAACAGGCTTAAATTTTATTTTGTAAGATATAACACATTTGGTCTCTATTCGTATTGTAGCAACGGATTGTTAATATTTCAAATATGACGCACTATTATTCGTGAAACTTCTTTTATTTTGCTCTAAATTTATGAAAGTATAAAAAAACCATATCATTTCTGATATGGTTTTAAGCGTAATATGAGTCAGTTACTTTACGAACATAATTTTGAGTTTCTTTAAATGGAGGAACTCCACCATATTTTTTAACATTGCCACTACCAGCGTTATATGCGGCTAGTGCAAGTTCGATGTTTCCGTTATATTTTGTCAAATGTGATTTAATCATACGAGTACCAGCTTCAATATTTTGCTTTGGATCAAATGGATTTGTTATTCCGTATGATTCAAAATTAAATGGCATAATTTGCATTAAACCTTTAGCACCAGCATGACTAACTGCGTTTGGATTAAAACCTGATTCTTGTTTAATAATTGATTGAATTAACTTTGGATCAACATCATATTTTTTGGCCATTTCATTAATAATCTCATCAAAGTCACCTTTTGCCATTTTACTACTCGTAAAACTAGTAGAAGATAAAGATGAAGAAATTTCATTGATCACTGGTTGAATTGAAGATGAAAAGTTACTACCTAACAATTGAGCAACGGTTTCACCATAGCTTAATTGAGGTTGAGGTACATCGATAATATTTGAAGTTGAACCCATTGAAGCAAGTTCGTCATTAAATAAAGTTCCAAATATCGAAGTTGCACTATCGCCTTTTTCACTTTGTTTCGTACCTGATAACTGATTAATATTCGATAATGCTTGAAGCTGAATTAATTTTTGGATTACTCCAACATCCATTCTATTTCTCTCCCAATAACCCTTGTTTTGCGTTAAAAAAGCGTTTAATTTTATTTAAAGTCTTACGCTCGGGTATCATATGATTCTTTAAAAGGTTGATGAAAATTTGTTTGCCAATCATTTCATCCGACACTTCATATTCTAATTCATAATCTTCTTGATTTAAATAAGTACTATGGTCTAAAACTAACAGTCCATTTTCATAAGCCAATTCTACTCGTTTTGTTTTTAATTCTCCTAATAAAGCCAAATCTACTAATGAAATATTGTCCTCTAGTAGCGTATCTTTTACTTCACCATCAGGGATAATGCACGTTTCTAGCATTTCGTTGGCTACAGCTTCAGATAATTTTTGGTGAATTTCTAAGTGACCAATAGCTTGTCTAATTTTCAAAGTTAAGGTAAAAGTTTGGGACTTTTGACGTATGCGAAGTGCTCCTCCGTAGTTTTTAATTGAAAAAGTTGGTGTTTCAAAGTAATAATTAATTTGAGTTTTGAAATCATGATCACTTATTTGAAAATAATTTTGAAGTTTTTCAAACTCATCTTTTGTTAATAAATTTTTAAATTCGATTTCAATTTCTTTCGCCATGTTATACTCCTTATGTTTTGTATATTTAATGTAAATGATAGAGCTAGTCGTCTAATTTATATATGATATGTTACAATAGAATTGGTCAAATTTGAATAAAATACATACATTAAAAAGGTTGAGGATTTACAATGAGAAAAATGCTTACAATAGAAGAAATCATTCAAAATGAAGATGGTTTATTTTTTAAAATAGAAGATAATGAAACCCTAAATTTTGATAATTGCCATGAGATTGGTACGATGATTGCAGATTCTGAACAAAATTCATTACTGTATATAATAGAAGAAAATGAAGAGTTTGTATATATTACAATCCCAGTCACACTTTGGGCTCATATTAAAAAGGCAAATGATCAACATCAAAAGGTTTTTCTACAATCTAGAGACGGTCAGCTTGAATTAAATAGTTGGAATGATGAACTAACCTATTTAGTTCAAAATGTAGAAGGTAACTTTAATTATGGGGAAGAATTTGTAAAACAAATTCAAAAGGTATTTTTAGAAGAGAAGTAAGTTGGTGGTGATTTAAATGAATGGTCAATGGGAAAGTTTTTTAGCACCTTATGAACAGGCAGTAAGTGAATTGAAAATCAAGTTAAAAGGCATAAGAAAGCAGTTTGAAGAGACTAGTCAACATTCACCGATCGAATTCGTTACAGGTCGTGTTAAACCTATTCATAGTATTGTTAATAAGTCGATCAAAAAGGGAATTCCATTATCAAAGTTAAATGAGGAATTACAAGATATTGCTGGTCTGAGAATGATGTGTCAATTTGTTGAAGATATTAAAACTGTAGTTGAACTTCTTCGAAAACGGAAAGATTTTAAAATTGTAGAAGAACGCGATTATATAACGAACAAAAAGAAGAGTGGATATCGATCTTATCATGTAGTAGTAGAATATCCTGTTCAAACGATTGAAGGAGAAAGAAACGTTCTTGTTGAAATTCAAATACGTACGCTTGCGATGAACTTCTGGGCTACGATTGAACATTCACTAAACTATAAATATAAAGGGCAATACCCTGAAAACATTCTTGAGCGATTACAACGAGCAGCTGAAGCAGCATTTTTACTTGATGAAGAGATGTCGCTTATTAGAGGGGAAATACAAGAAGCACAAGCTGAATTCTCGAAAAAAAACGACCAATAAGGAAAGGGCGAGAAAATGAAATTCGCTATAATGTCAAAGGGTGATCAGGAATCTAATAATCTTACTAAGCGTATGAAGGATTATTTAGAGAGTTTTAATTTTAAATATGATGAGGCTGAACCAGAGATTGTTATATCGGTTGGTGGAGATGGAACATTACTTCATGCATTTCACCGATATACACATCTATTAGATAAAGTGTCTTTTGTAGGTGTTCATACTGGTCATTTAGGTTTTTATGCGGATTGGGTACCAAGTGAAGTTGAAAAGCTAGTTATCGCAATTGCTAAAACTCCTTTCCAAGTAGTGGAATATCCACTATTGGAAGTGATCATCCGTTATAAAGACGGTCGTAAAGAAACCCAAACACTTGCCTTAAATGAATGTACGATTAAAGGACTTGAAGGTACTTTAGTAATTGATGTTGAAATAAAAGGTCAACATTTTGAAACGTTTAGAGGTGATGGACTTTGTATTTCTACACCTTCAGGCAGTACTGCTTACAATAAAGCATTAGGTGGAGCGATTATTCATCCTTCGATTGAAGCAATTCAGATCGCTGAAATGGCTTCGATTAATAATCGTGTTTTCCGTACAATAGGTTCACCACTTGTACTACCAAAACATCATACATGTTTACTTAAACCAGTACGAAATGCCAATTTTCAAATTACATTAGATCATAAAACAATTGTTCATCAAGACGTGAAATCGATTCAATGCCGAGTTGCACAAGAAAAAGTACGCTTTGCTCGTTTTAGACCTTTCCCATTTTGGAAACGAGTAGTGGATTCTTTTGTAAAAGAATAGGTGAAGAAATGAAACAGTTTAGTTTAACATGGGAAGCACACAGAGAACATGATGGTATGCTCTTAAGAGAGTTCCTAAAATTAAAGGAACTCTCTAAACGTGCGCTTACCGATATTAAATTTCAAGGTGGAAAAATAACAGTTAATGAGTTAGAAAAGACGGTTCGATCCGTAGTAAACGAAAAGGATATTGTTACTGTATGCTTTCCAATCGAAAAGCCTAGTGAAGATTTAATTTCTGAGGATGTTCCATTTGAAATAATCTTTGAAGACGACGCTGTATTGGTCGTAAATAAGCCTGCTGGTATTCCTAGTATTCCTTCAAGGGAACATCCAACAGGGACATTAGCTAATGGCATATTACATTATTATAATAAGATTGGTCTTCAATCAACCATTCATATAGTTACACGTCTAGATAAAGATACATCGGGTTTAATGCTAATCGCAAAAAATCGTTATATTCATTACTTATTTTCTAAAAATGAATTAAAAAGTGTTAGTCGAAAGTACATGGCAATTGTCCATGGGACTTTGGATCAAAAAGAGGGGTCTATACGGGCTAAAATTGCACGAAAGAGTGATAGTATAATCCAAAGAGAAGTTTCGGATGAAGGGCAAGAAGCAATTACTCATTTTGAAGTAATCCAATCGTTGGATGCCTATTCAATTGTCCAATTACAACTTGAAACTGGTAGGACTCATCAAATTCGTGTACATATGTCACACATTCAGCATCCGTTAGTCGGAGACGATCTATATGGTGGTTCTACTGACTCGTTGAGTAGACAAGCACTACACAGTTTTAAATTATCATTTGAACATCCAATTGAAAAAAAAGAATATTTGTTTGAAATCGGTTTCCCAAAAGATTTATCCGACTGGTTAATCTCAAATAACTGCCAAATGAAATGGTGAAATTTTTTCATATATGTCAAGTGGATTATTTGTCTAAATTTTGTAGAATTTATTGACAATAGTAGTCTAATAGCTTATTTTAGTAAATGTAGTGTTTCTACCATGGGGATGGAAGAAACTAAAATAACTGAAGAGCGGACGCAGCTTATTCAGTAATTAAGTAGGTACCTTTAGGTTACCTACTTTTTTATTTGGAAATTACGGCTAGTCCTCATAGTGGCTAAATTTCTCTTCAATTAGAGGCATAGTTGATTGCACAAAAGAAAATTTAAGCTCTGGGTAAGATAACGCAGTTAGTTTCCCTCCAAATACAGCACCTGTATCAATATTAATTGTATTATTTAATTCTCTTGGCTCTTTTATAGGAGTATGACCATAGACGATTAATGATTTCCCTTTATATTCTTTTGCCCAGTCTTTTCTTACTGGCATACCATTTGGTAATACCTCTCCATTTATATCACCATACAAAACAAATGTCTTAACATTATTTGAATGCTTTCCAATCATATCTTCTCGTATGCCAGCGTGGCTTACAACTAATTTTCCATGATCTAATACATGATAAAGTGGAGTGGCCTCATAAAGCTTTATAAACATATTCTGAATATGTTGGCGTTCTTTCCCGTTCAAAGCGTCTAATTCTGCTACTGTTGTTTCGAGTCCATGTTGAATTTTTACATTTCTTCCAAGAAAATACCGATACAGTTTATTGCAATGATTACCTGGAGAATAAAATGCATTTTTCTGCTTCATAACTAATTCGTAAACAACTTTAATGACTTCTAATGATTGTGGCCCTCGATCTGTTAAATCTCCTACGAAAACTAATTTTCGATTTTCGGGGTGAATTGGTACATTAGTAACCCATGAATAACCAAGTTTTCGAGTCAATTGTACGAATTCATCATAGCAACCATGAATATCCCCAATCACATCATAACTCATCAAATCAGTCCTTTTATAAATTTTCGGATTAGAAATATCCCAGGCAAAATAGCTTAAGGTTAGTATATGCAATTCTTCATAATTCAAAAAGAAATGCGACTTTTTAAAGAATCGCTCTGTTAGTGTATAATGCTGATACTTAAAAAAGGGTTCCATTAAAAGAGTGTTTTTATGGTCAGGCTAACGTTAAGTACAATCGATTAGTAATAGAAGTTGAATGGAGCATAAGGTGCTCGACTCTTGTGGGAGATGCGGGACAGTTTAGACTCACGCAAGACGCATAGCGCCAAGAAGGCTCAACGCATAGCCCCGCGGAAAGTGAGCATCACGAAGTGGAAATCAACAATCTTTTATTATCGAGCATAAAGAATTAATAAAACTCAATATAAAAAGGACCATTAAAGGTGAATTCTCAACCTTCATTGGTCCTTTTAATGTTTAAAGTCTACATCAAATTTTATACGTTAGAAGCAATTTAAGCTTACCTATGAAACGATGTGTCTCCACGGAATTAATTAAAACATATATTTATTTGTTCTTGATCTTACGTTTAGGATAAAACCAATTGCTAGAAGGTTGGTTGCAAGTGAACTTCCCCCGTAGCTTACGAAAGGTAATGTAATTCCTGTGATTGGCAGTAAACCAATTGTCATTCCAATGTTTTGGAAGATTTGGAAGGTAAACATACCTACTACACCAGCACATAAATAACTTCCGAATTTGTCATTACTCTCTAAAGCAATGTGAATCATACGATATATTAATAGGAAGAAGAAAGAAATTACAATACTTGCTCCAATAAATCCGTATTGTTCACATATTACAGTAAAAATAAAATCGGTATGTGGCTCAGGGAAATAAGCTTCTCCATTATGATATCCTTTTCCTGATAACATACCAGAACCAGCAGCCATTAGGGCTTGTGTTAGCTGATATCCTTGAGAAGGATATTCATATGGTGCTAGCCATCCGTAAAAACGGTTCAATTGATACTCTTCTAATACATGAGCTGTAAAAAAGTCAAAATGATATAAGAAAAGATAAACCATGAATAAACCTAGTGCAAGAGTAAGGCCAACTAGTCCTAAAATGTAGCGCCAGCGTATTCCAGACACTAAGATCATCGTAGCGATAATGGCACACATAACCATTGTATTACCTAAATCAGGTTCCTTTGCAATAAGTAATAAAGGTGGTAAAGCGATACCGAATATTTTACCTAAAAGTAGAAAATCTTCTCTTTTTCCGCGAACTGCATAAGTTTCGTTATGTTTTGAAATAATTGTTCCTAGTATAATGATCATGAAAATTTTCATTAACTCCGATGGTTGGAAATTACCCACACCGGGAATACTGTACCATGCAGTTGCACCTTTAATGGTTTTAGCGCCTGGAACATGGAATTCTAATCCTAATAATAGAAGTAAACCAATTCCATACATATACCAGATCACATTTTTATAACGATCAAAATCAATTATCATTATGACAGCAATTCCAACGAAACCAATGATATACCATTTAATTTGTTGGGCAGCAAAGTTTATGTTTCTTAGATTTGCAGGAAGGCTAGGTTGTGCACTTGTAATTGCTAAATAACTAACAGCAGCTATACAAAATAGAATAAAAAGTAATTTAAAATCAATTTGAAAGGGAGATGTACGGTCTTCCTTCATGTCCTCACCTCTCTATATTATGTTTTATTAGTATGACTATATATAGGTAATTTTAATGTACGCCAATCATCATTATAGTTTATTTTTGTCATGAAAGGAATTCAAAACTTTGAACTGTCACTAATTTAATGATTTTCTTATGAATTTATGTGATAAATATAATAACTAACTTTGCTATTTCCAATTGAAATAATTTGTGCTACTATTTTAGTATCTACTACTAATAACTAATAATAAAGGAGAGCGGAATTATGATATCATTAAAAGGTAAAACGTTTGTAGTTATGGGAGTTGCAAACTTCCGTAGTATCGCTTGGGGAATCGCACAATCTTTACATAGTGCAGGAGCAGATTTAATTTTTACTTATGCAAATGAAAGACTAGAAAAAGGTGTACGTGAATTATCTGATAGTCTTGAAAACCCAAGAAACATTCTTGTTCAATGTGATGTAACAAGTGATGAAGACTTAGCAAAATGCTTTGCTTCTATTAAAGAGCAAGTAGGAACGATTCATGGAGTTGCTCATTGTATCGCATTCGCAAACAAAGAAGATTTAAAAGGTGACTTTGTAGACACTAGCCGTGACGGTTACTTATTATCACAAAATATTAGCTCTTATTCATTAGTAGCAGTTGCCCGTGAAGCGAAGCAAGTTATGGTCGAAGGCGGAAGTATTGTTACTTTAACGTACTTAGGTGGAGAACGCGTAATGCAAAACTACAATTTAATGGGTGTTTCAAAAGCTGCCCTTGAAGCGTCAGTGCGTTATCTTGCAAATGACTTAGGTAAAGATAATATCCGTGTAAATTCTATTTCTGCTGGACCGATTCGTACGCTTTCAGCAAAAGGTGTAGGAGACTTTAACTCAATCTTAAAAGAGATTGAAGAAAAAGCACCATTACGTAGAAATGTAACGCAAGAAGAAGTAGGAGATTCTGCTTTATTCTTATTTAGTGACTTAGCAAGAGGAATAACTGGAGAAAATATTCATGTAGACTCTGGCTATCATATTATGGGTTAATTCATCAAAAAAATAAAGGTGCCTGATTTGTGATATTCACATAATTGGGCACCTTTTTT
Organism: Bacillus sp. EAC; assembly: GCF_002156875.1. Lineage (GTDB taxonomy): Bacteria > Bacillota > Bacilli > Bacillales > Bacillaceae_G > Gottfriedia. Next base: position 421,784 of record NZ_NCSY01000004.1, read on the forward strand.
AATTGAACGTGTAATATTTTAAGGGATAAATATTGTTTTTAAATGACGTAGACCTATTAATAGACTTTCTCCTCTTGATGTAACTAATTGTATAAAATTTGAATCAATTGTATCGAGTTTACCTATATATTCATTATTCTCACCGCTATTAATTACGACTAATTCACCTAATAACTTATTTAATTGAACATCTAGCGTTCTTGCTAGTGGAATATTCGAAGGATTAACAGGTAGTAAATTATTACTTAACATATACGGGGTTTGTTCAGTGAGATAAGGGGTTAACCATTTTAAATGCTGTAATGAGATATACATTACTTTATAAATCGGTGAATAAAAAACAAAATAATTATTCATGATTGTCGTAATATATCCATGAAAAGACTGATCGGTTGAGAGTTGAATTTCAACGAAAATTCCTTTTGCTGCTGTTAGTACTTTACGTAAAGATAAGTCATCTTTTTCATGTTCTAATTCTTGTAATGAAGGAACCGTTCCATAAGACTCTTCAATATAACTTTCGGAAAGGTGGTGAATGTGCAGCAGAGGAATATAGAGGAAATTTTCTCCATTGAAAACAACGATTAAATCATTTCCAACTTCAATTAAGATACCAGTTACAAGATTTTTGCCAGATAATTCGATTGTAACTTGTTTGTTGAGAAAATTTTTAAAACTTGCCATGATTTTCTCCTTTCTTTAAAGATAAACCATATGAATCTACATATATTTAGACTTTGTATGATGGTCATGATAGTTTGTTATAAAAATGAGAAAGATTTAGAATTTCATCTGGTAGAATTGATAGTTTGTCTATATTTATAGAAATAGTTTCATTTAAAGATAGTCAAATTGTATTAGTGCCTGTCTAAAATAAATGATATCTGTATGATTTTAGTTAGATTTTTATGATATTTAGGTAATCATACATCCTTTATTGATTTAAAAATATGGAAGTACCACTCAAAATTAAGTATAAGTTTTAACTACTACATAAATTATCGAAATTATGATTTTATGTTTCATAATAGAAAATCAAGATTAATGGTACGATGAGTCACATAATTAGAATGGCATGAAAAATAATTGTTAAAAAAAGGGTCGTTTTATAAGTATAAAACGACCGATCTAAACATTATTTTCTTCTTCTTAATGTTTGGCTTGTCGTATTACTTCTTTCGTAAACTTCAAATCTTTCTCCGAAACTTACACTTTTAATATGATAAGTAGCTATATAAACTAGTTCATCGTTAAAAGAAATTTCTACATAATCACTGTTTGCATCAAGAAGAATACCTTCTACTTTGTCAGGGCCACCACGATTAATTTTTACCCATCCTCTAACTTGTGAATTTAATAAATCTACAAAATTATCATTTGGTAATAATTCAATCGTATTGTACATCTCATCATAGCTTAATTTACCTTTTGCAAATGAAGTTACACTTTTTAAATGAGAATATGAGTAATAAATTACACCTTCTTGCTCGTTAAAAAGAGCAATATGCGTATCATATGCACCAAGTAACAAACCTTCTTTAGATTCGTGACCTCCTCGACCAATCTTAACTCCTTTACCTACGAATACTGAGAATAACTCTTTATTCACTTTTTCATCGCTCCTTGTTTTTTCTGTGCGGTTACAATGTATTTATATGTGCCCTGTCAATTGTTTGTACTAGTATATTTGTCCAATTTCTACAAATATGTATAAAATTAGTCAATTGTTGATGGGCAATGTATACAAAAAGAGTAAGTGATAGCTTATTCAGTGCTAAAAAAACTAACATGAGAATTGTTGTCCTTACATATATTTTATAAGAGCACACTTACGAGGGAGGAACAACAATGGCAAGAAAAGAATCAAAAGAAGCAGTAAAACCTTTACTATACATTGCTCAACCTGACCTTGAAGAAGCCAAATTAAATATACAACAATCTTATGTAGTGAAAGTAGGTAAGCAAGACCAAAAAACAAAAGAGAAAGAATATGTAGACTCGAAGTATGTAGAAGATGAAGAATATGAAGAAGTAGAAGAATTCGATGAATTCGATGAAGAAGATGAAGAAATGACTGATCAAGAACCAGTGGATCAAGGTTGGGTAAAAAAACCATTTAAAGCGATGACGAACGAAGAAAAAGTCCAGTTTATGGTTAATAAACCTCATTATATCCCGAAAGTCGAATGTCGTATTCGAACAAATAATGATTTATTTATAGGCTATATCATTGCATATAGCGAAGGAAATGTTTCGGTAAAGATCGCATCGAGAAATAATAATATTGAAATTCCTTTAAAAGATATAGAAAGTATTCAAATGGTTGGAATTTAAGCTTGTAAAAAGGTGGTAGATAATGATATCTACCACCCATAGTTTTTTAGTTTACATTTCTTACAGATTTGTAACGTGAACGTCACGTAAGCATTGGATTGCACAGAAGCAATCTAAGTCAACAGTAACACAAGTGTTAGAGGCAGCGAAGAACAGATTGCCTACTAAATCGCAGAAAGAATTATTATCATTTTTATTATTATTATTATTATTATTGTCAGCTGGAACTAATGCTCTTAAAACTGCACAGCAATCATCTACGCTTTCAACACGGAACACAACTGTATCAACGCAATTGTTGTTTTTGTTGCCATCTTTATTTTCATCTTGACCTTGATTTCTGTTGTTTGTGAATGCTGGTACTCTAAACAATTCACCGTTCGCTAAATACAATAGGAAAGGGCGAGTATTTGCAAGAGGTACATTTGGGTTAGCACCTAAGAATGGAACATCACAACCTGTTGGGCAACTGTGTGTTGCGCAATCTTGTAATTCATTTATGAATTTTACAACGTCACAAACGCAGTTGTTTTTTCTTTTATTGTGGTTATCTTTGCAACTCATCTTTTTCACTCCTTATCATTTAAGATGGATATTACATTAATATGATATTAAAGTGGCGAAAATCGGTTACTGCTGATTTTTGCTTTTTGGATAAATGGGCTTATAAGATAGAAATCAAAAAAGGTATATGGTGTTGATAGTATGAATAAATTTACAATTAGCAACATGAAATATATACATTTGAAGAGTGAGGCTATCTAAATGATTAATATGACGTGGTTACTGTTAGTCCTTCTAACACTTGCCAGTTTTCGACTAACTAGACTAGTCGTTTATGATAAAATAACATCATTTCTTAGAAGGCCGTTTATTGATGAAATCATTATAGAAGAAGACGGGATGCCCGTCACTTATACTAAAATAAAAGGTAAAGGTATTCAATATTTTATTGGCGAATTATTAAGTTGCACTTGGTGTAGTGGGATGTGGTGTACAGCGTTTTTACTATTAATATATGTATTATTTCCACATGTGGGAGAAATTGTAATCATTTTATTATCGATAGCTGGTGCCGCAGGAGTCGTAGAAGCAGTGGTTAATAGGTTAAGTCTGTGATATTTGTCTGAACGATTAATTATTCCTTTCATATACTAAGAAGAATACTTTTTTTAGGAGGGAAGCTATGTATAATCGACAACAGGGGCAATATACACCTTATCAATGGCAGCAAATCCAACAACAACAATGGCAACAAATGCAACAACAACAGCAAATGCAACAAACGAATCAAGTGCAAAATAATCAATATACACAACAAAGTCAACCCGATGGATATGTAAAAAAACAAGGCTGTGGTTGTGGTAGTGGAAGAAGAACAACTCGTTAGTTATAAAAACCAATTTGAAAAAGGTGAGCAATCTATGCTCACCTTTATTTTTATGTCTATTAAGTTAATCGGTGACTTTTCGAATAAAACTTTTAATTAGTCTTGATGGATTGGCTTTTTTTCCTCTTCGTTTTTGAAGAATTGATAAATATAATAATTTTCTTGCTCTTGTACATGCCACATATAATAAACGGCGTTCTTCCTCTAATTGATCGAGCGAACCATTTTTTAATGACTCTAATGCATAATCATGTGGAAATCCACCATCTACAGCGCCAAGAATGTATACAAAGTCATATTCTAACCCTTTGGATCGATGAGCAGTTAAAAGGGAAATAGAGCCATTAGAAGACTTGTTTTTTTGTTGTTTATATTCTTTAAATTTAGCTGCAATATGAAATGCATGATCAACAAATTCTCGAACTGATTTAAAATTTTTACTAACTACTTTTAAATCTCTTAAATCATCAGAAGGTCTTTCAATTTTATTTGATTCATTCCCACGTTTCTTGATGTAGTCAACAAATGCCGGACTTTCTTCAATTCGTTCAATTGCTTCTAATGGTGTAGCTCGTTTTAAGTATCGTAATACACTAATAAGCTTTTCGATTTTTTTAAGCTGAAAGGTAGCGGCACTACTTATTGTTGTAAATGCCTCTAAAAATGAAAGGTTTTGAAGGACACTATTCATTTTAGCCTCTTGAAAAGCTTGTTGCTTTAGAAAAAATACAGGGAGTATTTCTTTTAAAGCAGATTGATGGTCTTCATCTTCTATTAATAATAAGAAAGAAATCATTTTTCGGATAATTGGGCGATCATAAAATGAGTCGCCATCTTGATCGATAGTGAATGGTAAGCTAGTAGCTATTAAACGTTCAAATATTGCTCTAGATGCTGTATTTGTTCGATATAAAATAGCAAATTGAGAAGGATGTGCTCCATTACTAATTTTTTCTTTAATATCGCTAATGACCATAGTAGCTTCTTCTTCTTCATCATATGGAAAGAAAAAAGAAGGAACTTTATCAGAATCATATTGAGCATGCATTGATTTTACAAATCGATTTTTATTAGGCTTTATTACTTCGTTTGCTAATGAGACAATCCCGTGGGATGATCGGTAGTTTTCACTTAAATGATAGATTTTAGCACCAGTAAAATATTCTTTGAAGTCTAAAATAAATTTTGGATCACTGCCTCTAAAAGCATAAATTGACTGATCATCATCACCGACAGCAGTAATATTTTCTGTATGTTGAAAAAGGATTTTTAAGATATTAAATTGTATTTTATTAATATCCTGAAATTCATCAACCAATAAACATGTAAATCGATTTTGGTAATGAGTAAGTAACTCAGGATTCTCATTTAGCATTTCATAACAACCTAAAAGCATATCATCAAAATCAAATTGACCATTTTCCTTTTTTATCGATTCATAGCCCTCATATAGGGATGCAACTTGTTCTTCCCATGCATCAGCGGAACGAATTTCGTGTGGATACATACATGAATTCTTCCATAAGCCAATTTGTTGAATCGCTTGATCGTATGCGAATGACTTTTCGTCTATTTCAAGTCTTCTTCCAATTTGCTTTAGCATAATCTCCTTTTGAAAATCTGACTTAATTAACCGACTAGAATCCCATTTATCACGATCAAAGCGTAAAAGCATTTTATAGAAAATACTATGAAATGTCCCGATTTCCATTTGCTGGATCGGAAAACCAAAACTTTTCATACGTTCTTTCATTTCTAAGGATGCCTTAGAAGTAAATGTAACGAGCATCATTTCACGAGGCAATGTACCACTATTCATTAAATTCATCGCTCGAGTAGTAATTACACGTGTTTTACCACTTCCTGCTCCAGCAAGTACGAGTAAAGGTGAACCTGTGTGTGTGACAGCTTTCCACTGTTGTTCGTCTAAAGACATTTGGTTAATTATTTGATTACTACTATGATTTTCATTTTTTTGATAAGGAGGAATATGATAGAAAGGTAATCTGGAATTAAACTTCTCCTCTTCTACTTTTTCAATTGTAGTAGTAGACGAAATTGACCTTTTAATTGGCAGATTAAAAATACCACTATCATTTGTTTCTTTTATGACTGAGATTTCAACTGATTTTGGTTCGAAATCCTTCTCTATTTCAATTAAAGCATTCGAACATTCTTTGTTTTGTTCTTTATTCGTATGATTAAAATGAGGAATATCATATATGGATAAAGTTAAATACAAATTTGAATGACAATGTATACATTTAACTTCACCACGGATACTCGCTTGATATATTTCCTCATATCTAGAACGAGGGAATTCTGGTAAATTAATTGTTTGGTTTTGGTAACGTGCTAGTTTCATATTGTTCCCCCTTGAAATTTAAAGCAGACTCATCTATGTTACCAAAAAGAATTGTGTACGAACAGTGAATAAGTCTAATTGGAAAAAAGTATATTTTTTCATAAAGGAAAGAGGGAATTAAAATGGGATATATTCCACCTTTGCATTACTCAACTTATCATCACTTTGCTGCACAGAAAAGCGGTTTTTTACAAGCGCCGTTTATGTTTACAAAAGTTCCAAAAATAAAATTTTCCAAGAACAATCAAGAAAAAAGATTTAAAAATGCTATGACAATTTATCAAAGTACTCAAATTAATAATTTGATTGAAGATTTTGAGACTCAAAAAACTTTTAGTCAGATTACGGGAATTGGAAGATTCGTAAATGTTTTAATATAAGTCTCTTTTCTAAAAGATTGTTGTTTTTTTAAAGGTTATTAAAACAAACTGTAAATAAAGAAGATGACGAACTGATATGCGAGACTCCTGTAGTGGAATTCCACGAATAACTTTTTTAATAGAAACAAAGCTCATAAAAACAGCCTAATAAAAATAAAAAAAGCTAAGCTTACAAATGTAACCTTAGCTTTAACTATTAGTTTAATGTGTATTTCATTTCTGCGTGAGGGATACCAGCTTCAAAAAAACGTTCAGAAGAAATGTGATAACCTAATTTTTCATAAAAAGGTATCGCAGACTCCTGAGCATGAAGGACTAAATGATCCATCCCATGTTCTTTAGCCGTTTTATGGATTAAGTTCATAATTTCATTCCCAATTTGTTTACCTCGATAATCCTTAAGTACACAAATTCGTTGTACTTTACCAGTCGTTTCCATCTTTCGAAGACGTCCTGCAGCGATTGGTTGCTCACCATCGTAGGAAACAAAGTGGATACATTCATCGTCTAATCCATCAAACTCTAATTCTTTTGAAATTTGTTGTTCCTCAACAAAAACGTCAATTCGAATATTTAATGCGTCTTGAATTTCTTTATCTGTTGCTGCAACTATTGTACGAATGTTCATTTCTTCGCACCTAATTTAAATGTTTCATAAACTTCCCAAGCACCATTTTCTAATTGATAAACTAGTTTAAAACTATCAACGACTTCCTTGTATGAGAATTGAATCATACTAAGCTGTCCTAGAATATCCGAGAATTCAGCATCTTGTAATTTTTGACCAATTGTAATATGAGGCACGAAAGCATATTCTTTTGTTTCAGGAAATGCACCAGTGTGCATTTTTAAGTGAAGCTCTTTAAGAGCTTCTACAGGTGTAACTTTAAAATAAATGACATTATTTACAGGTGCAAAAGAGCTAACTTTATTAATTTCCAAATCAAAAGGTTCAATTTGTTTAGCAACTTCATGCAATTGAGCAATAACATTTGGAAGCTGATCCTCATTTAATTCAAATCCACTTCTTATTGTCACATGAGGAGAAATTAACGTATAAGCTGGATCAAAACGTTTTCTATACTCATTAGCCTTATCTTGAACGAATTTAGATGGGAAAAGAACAACGCCACATTTCATAAATATTACCTCCTGTTTTCGAAACTTTATATTTTAATTATTAATAATTAACTATATATAAGAATAACTAATTTTAATTATACCAAATTTTTAGAAAATCGATAAGTTCAACGACTTATTTAGCTAGACTATTTTTTAATAAGTCTTCTAATTGTTTCTCCCAATTCGTCCAAGTATGGTCACCATCGTACTCAAAATACTGTAATTCTACAGGGAATTTAGATAGCATTTCTTTTAAATGCAGTCCATCTTTTACAAAGTTGACCCACTGTTTGCTCGGCGTAAAAACATTATCTTCTTGTTTTCCCACTGTTTGAATGATTGATAAAATAGACGTTAAATTAATTTTATTTAAAAAGTCTGTCACATCTTCATTTACAAAAGGGGACTGCATTATGACTTGTCCAAAAGTATTTGGATATGTAAAGGCTGCTTGTAATGAAACTGTTCCACCAAGAGAATCTCCGATTAAAGTTCTACTATGTGCTAATCCAAGTAAAGGTAAATGATTATCTAAATATGGAAGTAACTCTTCAGCTAAAAAGCGAATATAATTTCTTTGTCCAATTTGTGATGGATGATATAGAGAAAAACGTTCTTCCGGAGATGAGTAAGGAATGCCTACAATAATCGTAGGTTGGATTGAGCCTTCTTTTGTTAGTTTTTCGATCACACGATGAATTTTCCCAAGGTTAAAATAATCTTGGCCATCTTGGGCAATTAAAAGGTGATGTTTTATTAACGGAGTGTACTGGCTTGAATAGTATATTGTAAATGTAATTTCTTTTTGAATATGCGTACTAAAAAGAGTATGTTCTTCTCTAGTACCATTTGTTTGTTGAATCATAAAATGTCTCCTCTTCTATTCACTAGGATGATATAATTAATGTTACTTCATTGAAAAAATTATGAAAAGTAAAAAGAATTAGCGCTTACAAAAAAAGTTAAAATCGAGGTGAAACATGAACAAAAAACAACCGAATGCAATGATCTCTTTATTAATCATATCAATCATTGCCATTTCAACTTCTGCAATATTAGCTAAATGGACAGATGCATCTCCATCTGTTTTAAGTATGTATCGCCTCTGGTTTACATGTTTATGGATGCTACCAATCGTATTAAAGCGCAAAAGCGAATTAAAAGCCTTAGAAAAATCGCATTATAAATCTTTTGCTCTAGGTGGATTAATGTTAGCAATTCATTTTATCCTTTGGTATGGTTCATTAGTATTTACATCAGTTGCAAGTTCAACAATTATTTTAGCTCTTCAACCACTTGTAGCGATGATTCTTGGTTATTTTGTTTTTAAAGAACGAACATCCATTCATTCGAAAATATGTATGATTATAGCAATTATCGGTGTGTTTTTAATTGGCTTTGGTGATATAGGTTTAAGTATGACAGCATTTAAAGGTGATATCTTATCATTTTTAAGTGTAATCGCAGCTGTACTCTACTTAATGGTTGGACAAACAACTGTTAAAAATACATCTCATTGGGTTTATAGCTTCTGGGTTTTTGCTTTTTCGGCGGCATTTTTAACAATCTATAATCTAGTTACAATGGATAACTTCTTTCATTATGAATCAAAAGATTGGTTGATTTTTATCGCGTCAGCAATTATTCCTTCATTAGCACATATCATTAATAACTATTTATTAAATTATGTAAATGCAACAACCATTTCAATGAGCATTTTAGGTGAACCCGTTGGTGCTTCTATTTTAGCATTTTTCTTGCTTCATGAAATGTTGTCAACCTTCCAACTAATTGGAGGGACAATCGTAATTGTAAGTGTATTTATGTATTTAATTCGCCAACAAAAAGATGTGTCGTCACTACAAATTGAAACAAATAACACAACATCAGCTTAATCGAAAATAAAAGTAATTTCAAATAGACTTTTAAATCAATTTAACTTAATTGATTTAAAAGTTTTTTATTTTTATTTGAAAATAGGTAGAATAGAAAGTAAATGAAATTAACAATTTATTCCATAAATTTTCTTGAGGAGATTTAGAAGGAGAAAAGTATTAGATGAAAAAAAGGAAGAAACAAAAGAATCCACTTCATTACATGTTTATAGCCTATATTTTAATTACATTCGTTTTTGCAAGTCTTTACTCAATGCCATTTACTAGAATTGCTAATCTTTCATTTATAGATAGTTTATTTGTTTCAACTAGTGCAATAAGTGTGACTGGATTAACAACAGTAAATCTTGTAGAAACATTTAATATTTGGGGCAAGCTTTTGCTAATGATCCAAATGGAAATTGGTGCAATTGGTATAGTTGTATTTATAAGCTATGGATTTATGGTAATCGGTAAACGGATGACAATCTCAAACTTACTTGTTTTATCTAAAGACCAAAACCAGAGCAGTATGAAATCAATTAGGAGATTAAGTTTATCCGTCTTATTTACTTCGCTTATTTTTCAATTCATTGGTGGTTTAATATTTTACGGTCAGTTTAAAAATCAATATAACACCATACCTGAGGCTATTCTCGTTACTTCATTTCATTCTATTGCCAGTTTTACAAATACTGGATTTGATTTATTTGGCAATAGTCTAATATCGTTTCAGAAGAATAATGTTGTACTATTTGTGACTGCAGCACTTATTTTTATAGGGGGATTAGGCTATCCAACAATTATGGAGTATATTTTTTCATATAAAAAGAAGAAATCATTATTTACAAGAATTAATATGAGGCTCCATTTTTCGTTTATGATTATTGGTTCTGTACTTTTTTGGGTATTAGAAAGAAACAATGCCTTTAAACATTTATCTACATTCGATAAACTTACAAATTCTATTTTTTTATCGGTAACGACTCGTAATGGGGGTTTTGCTCCACTTGATATTGCACATTTAACATTACCAGCTATATTGATCATTTTAATGCTGATGTATATTGGTGGTGCTTCGTCGAGTGCTGCAGGTGGTATTCGTTTAACGACAGTTTCAGTCCTAGTAGCGAAGATGATAGCCGTGATTAGATCACAGGAAGACACCATTATTTTTAGAGCAACGATTAAAAGAACTGTAGTAGATCGTGCCTTTGTTATTGCGATGAGCTTTTTGTTTTTAATCTTTTTTGCAACAGTTTTTATTACAATCATTGAGTCATATTCATTAGATTTAATATTGTTAGAGGTGATTTCAGCAATCACAAATACAGGGCTTTCTTTAGGGATTACAACAAATATACATAGTATGACTAAAGTTATTTTAATTTTACTAATGTTTATAGGGAGAATAGGTATCTTTACGATGATCTATTTCGTCTTGAGAGTGGATAAACAAAAGATTAAATATGTTGAAAAAGACTTAGCGATTGGATAGAGGAGTGACAAAATGGTAAAGCAATTTTTGGTAATCGGTGCAGGAAGATTTGGACGAGGAATTGTAAAAGAATTAGATCGATTAGGACATGAAGTTGCAGTATGTGATAAAAAAAAAGCTACACTAGAGGAACTCGAAGAATACACAGAGTATGGTGTAATTGGTGATTTACGCGAAGAGGCTTTGCTAGAGGATTTAAATGTCATTCAATTTGACGCGGTCTTTGTTGCAATCGGAAGTGATCCGTTAACTTCGATTTTAATAACAAGAAGATTAAAAGAAAGAAAAGTAAAAAGAATTGTATGTAAAGCCATTAATCGTGAAGTCGGAGGAATATTAGAAAGTATTGGAGCGGACTTAGTTATTTATCCTGAAGAAGAGGCAGGTCACAAAGCCGCACGACTAGAAGCAATGAGTGGAATCATTGAATACATTGAAATCACAAAAAATGTTGCCGGGGTTGAAACAGTTATTCCAGATATATTAATTGGTAAAACATTAAGGGAAATTGGTTTTTCAATGAAATATAGTATTAATGTTGTTTTAATCATACGTAATGGTGAACCAATTGTCTCAAATATAGGTGATGTTCGTTTTGAGAGTGGAGATCTTATTTTCATAGTTGGTGAAAAAACGAAAATTGAATTTTTTAAAACGAAAATCGGATAATTTTTGTAGGCTGTTTTCGTAAATTTTGTTGCTAGTAAACATGGAGAATTGTAGATTTTCACTCCAGGTTGCTCGCTTTTTAGTGTGGCGTACGATGAGCCTCCTGGGCCCACACGATGTGGGTCATGCATGCGTTACGACAGGACGTCGTGGTATTAGCATGCCTACCTTTTTGACCACTGCGGGGTCTCATCTGTCCCGCTACTCCCACAGGAGTCTCGCATATCCGTTCATCATTTTCTTTATTTACAGGTTGCTTTAAAAAACCTTTTAAAAATAACAATCTTTTAGAAAAGAGCCTTTTTTAAGAAGATAATCCAAAGTGAAATTTAACATGGCCCATTTGGAACGTTTAGGTAACATAGTTGAATATACTATGTCACATTGACTTTTCAAGGATTGGTGGCTAGAAATTTGACTAACCAAAAAGTTGTGGTAATAGGATCATGGGTTACCGCCATTGGGACCATTGCGGCTGCAATCGGTAGTACACCACTGAGGAGTTTAAAAGGTGAAGATAAGAAAAGATGGGATTACGTAAGTGAACAATTAGATTTTGGCGGAAATTCATTTCAAGCCATTGGGAATATTATTGAAGTTGGCGCATCTGATGACTTTAAATTAGAAGAAGCAGGGGAAGTAATACAGGCATCAGGGAATGTGACAGTATTATTTAGTATAAATACAACAGATAATGAGGTTAAGAAAATAAAATTAAATGTAACAGGTAACGCCCAACAAGCTTTTGGTGGGTTACTTGCTGCGATTGCTGAATTCCTTGAACTCGTTCCAAATGGAGAAGCTCCACTAGGCATTATAGGAAACTTATTGCAGTCGATAGGAAATACATTACAAGCAATTGCAGGTTTAATTGATTTGGAGATTATCGATGAGAAAGTATTAATTGGCGAATATGGAGAGTTAGAAGAGGAAGATGGATTATCAGTCTTGGAATATGCGATTGAAAGTGAAGAATATACAATAAGTGAGCATATAAAAATGAATGCTCAACTGAGTGAATTAGTAAAGTATAGTGGTAGCTGGATCCAAGCAGGTGGTTCAATTATCTCGGCTGTTTCTGAACAAAGAGTACTAGCTAGATTACGAGAGCTGGAAAAAGAATTAGAGAAGAAAAAGTGCAAAAAACGAAGAAAGAAAAGAAAGAGAAAGAATACAAGTACCTCAACTACAGTAAATAAAAAGAGTAGTACGTCAGCGGAATATTCTGAAGTAAGGAAAAAGAACTAACAATAAGAAATGACCGATGTTAGTTCTGGGTACATAGACAAATAATTTTTGAGATTTGGACAGGAAATGTGGTGATTTTCATGAACAACCTTAAACTTTTAATTCAAAAAGAAAATCTAACTGTATTAGGTTCGATTATTAAAATTAATCGAATCAATCAAAATATGAGTCAACAAGCATTAAGTGAAGGGATATGCGTGCCTTCTTACTTAAGTAAAATAGAAAACGGTGAGGTTGTACCGAGTTTAGAAATGATTCGTTTAATTTTTCAGGAGTTACATATTGAATACACGGATGAGTATCACTTTGTAAAAGGAAATAAAGATAAGCTTGTCTCATTTTTTGAAGAATTAAATTTAAATGGTTTTATAAAGTCGAGAGAGATTTATAAATCATTAGAAAGTAACGAAAATAAATTAATTCACTCGCCTTTAATCATCGATTATTACATAGCGAAGCTCGCATTTTACTGTGGTACGAATCATCAAGACAAATTTAAAAAAGCAAAAAAGACGATTCAAAGCGTTGAGGGGTTATTAAATAAGGTTCAAAAGCATCGATACTTTTTTTACGAGGCTATCAATTTACTTGTAAAAGAGAAGGATTTTATTAGAGCAAAAGAAAAATTAGTACTAGCGAAAGAATCGATGGAATCAGGGCATTTATATTATTTCTTAGCAAATGTAGATTTTAAATTAGGAAGTTATTATGGTGCAGTCATCTACGCAGAGAAAGCATTAAGCTTTTACTTAGAAGAGGTCAATATTATTTGTGTTAGCTTAATCCATCAATTTCAAGGCATATTAATCTATCATTTAGGCTCAATGGATTTATACGAATCTTACTTTGAAAAAGCTATTTTATATGCCCAAAAAATAAAACGAAATGATATTTTACTTACCACACTGACACTCTATTTATACATACAAATAAAAGAGAAGAAAGAAAATGCAACGACTTTATTTAATCACATTAAAACCTTACTTAATACAGATCAAACTTTAAGTGAGTATACTAGTTTGATGCAAATTTTAGCATATTTATTTCAAAATAAATTTGATGAAAGCATACAATTTGATCGTGGAGCCGTTGTAGATAAGTATTATCAATACTTATATGAAATTTTTGAAATGATTAATGCAAATGAGGTAATTAATAAGGAAAAGGTTGAGGAATTACAAAAACGATATGAACAAGATGGGCACCAAAATTTATTGAATGATTTAATAGTAGAAGATATCTGGAACTACTTTATTGAAAGTAATCGTTTCTATAAACAAGGTTACTTAAAGTTAAAAAATAATCGATTGTGAGAACTTTATTGTTTATTTAGACTTTTAGTTGGTTTATTGGAGCCGCTATTTCTCACGATTGCTGCATATCAAACCATTCCCTTGTGCTCTATAATGAGGAATAGGGGGGATATGAATGATTAACATCTTAAAAAACAAAAATTTCCTTTATTTTTTTAGTGGCACATTTGCTTCGAGTATCGGTGATGTACTCTTCAATTTTGCAATTGGATTATATATTCTTCACTTAACTCATTCGGCACTTCAATTATCATTTTACGGTATGATTGGAGCGGTAACCTGGTTAGTATTAACACCGTTAGGAGGCGTTTATACAGATCGGTGGAATCGAGTGAAAATTATTTATATAACTGAATTTATTAGAGGTATCGCAGTTATAGGCTGTGGTTTGACAATGGTTTTAATCGATGAAAAACAATTGATTTTATACGTACTTTATTTCACCACATTTGTGATCGCTGTTAATGGAGCGTTATTTGCCCCAGCATCTCAAGCATTAGTTCCATCAATTGTTAATAAAGAGGACTTACTTAAAGCGAATTCACTAATGTCCTTAACTTATAGTATTAAAGATGTATTTGGTATTCTTTTAGCAGGAATCATGTATGCAGTTTTAGGTCCTACGATACTCGTATTTATTAATGGGATATCCTATTTACTTTCTGGACTAGGAGCAATGTTTATTAAGGAAAATTCAATTCAAGAAGAAAGAAAACAAACCAAGAATGTATTCAGCGAATTAAAGGAAGGAATCGTGTATATTATCTCCAAAAACAAACCAATTTTATGGTTATTAGTTATGGTAAACATTATTAATCTAGCAAATGGTCCGATTCAATCTGTCCTTTTACCATTTTTAATGAAGGAATACATTCATGCACCAGAAATGCATTTATCCTATCTATACTCAGCTTCAGCACTAGGTGGGGTGTGTGGTACACTAATTCTACCAAAGCTAAAAATTGCAGAAAATCCTTTTAAGCTATTAAAAATTGCTTTTAGTATTATGTTTTTAGCAATCATAAGCCAGTTTCTATTTTTTAGTCTGTATGATACGAAATATCTATCCTATACAATCTACTTAACGCTATTAATTGTCGTGTTTATTGGTAGCGGCATGCTCAATATTACGATGCTAATTCCAGTCTTAACTTACGTACAAAAAGTTGTAAACAAACAATATTAT
Source organism: Bacillus sp. EAC (assembly GCF_002156875.1). Classification (GTDB taxonomy): domain Bacteria; phylum Bacillota; class Bacilli; order Bacillales; family Bacillaceae_G; genus Gottfriedia. The sequence continues at coordinate 437,163 of NZ_NCSY01000004.1, forward strand.
GGAAGAGTCATGGCAATTTTCTCAACTTTATCAGCCATTACTGCACCAATTAGTATGATGCTAGGTGGATTCTTAATAGATAAATATAGTATCAATTCTTTATACGTATTTTCTACAAGCGTCTTATTTATCTCATTTTTACTAAGCTTGTTTATTAAGGGAAAACAAGTAAATGTAACGGTGGAAGAACAAACAATGTAATAACTAACGAAGCACATCAAACTGCTAATCTTGATGTGCTTCTGATTAAACTTGCTAAAAATGTCGATGAAAAGATTTGACTTCATTATTATCAAAATTTATAATTAATTTACATTTAAATTACGATTCCATAGCTCAGCTGGGAGAGCACTACCTTGACAGGGTAGGGGTCGCTGGTTCAAGTCCAGTTGGGATCATACTTTTAGAGAAGCTGTAAGCCTTGGTAATACTAGGTTTACAGCTTTTTTAATTTCAATAAGTTCGATTTGAATTATATAAAATATACCCCGTGGCATGTAGATTTACTATTTATTGTTATAGCCATTCTCCTCAAGAGAATTATAACTTCATTCGCCATTTAAATAAGCTTCAACAGCCTTTTGTTTAAATTCCTCAGTATAGGATTGAAATGTTTGTCCCTTTTTAGCCATAAAAAAACCCCTTCAAGTATCGTGTAACATCCACATAATATTTGTGGTTTTCTTACACTGTCTAATTAAAGGGGATAATAACATAGAACTCAGTTTTTTATTATTTATTAACCTATTAAAATATAAAAAAAATTGAATAGTCATTTCAATTTTATCCAACAAATTTATTGGATTTTACAATATATCCCCCGAATCTTAATTCATTCCAACTCTAAATTCGACAAAATAAATAACAAATTATTAGTAATTAATCGAAAGTTCTACTTTCATTTCATTTTCATGACAAATATCTTTATAAAAACTAATGAGAGATAGCGTTTTTTGGAAGGAATAATTATACAATATTACCCCAATATACAGAAACCTGACTCTTATTAATAATAGAGATACATAAGTAACTTGTCATGGATATCTTTCGAAATATAATTTCTAAAATAACACTACTTATAGCTTTATAGAATAATTGTTTCGATATTCATTAACAGATACATATGCATTAATTAATGAAACTTGGAGGAAGAAAAATGGGGAAAAAGAGAGAAAAAAGTAAAGTTCTAAAAAGCTTCACAGTTTTAGCCTTAACATCAAGTTTTATTCTAGGTGCACTTGGACAAGTATCAAATGTTTCAAAAGCAGCAAGCCCCCAAAAAGCAGAGGATATTCTAGCAAGTCTTTCTTCAGAGCAAAGGGCAGCCCTTAAACAACTTTCAACAAGTGAAGAAACAGGACTACAAGTTTCTTCCGATATTGATTTAAACTCTTCAAGCCAAACAAATGTCATTGTTGAGTTTGCAAATAAACCTGCTAAAGTTGCTCAAATTGAAGCAAGTGTGGAAGGGCAAACATTAACAGAAACCGGTGCATCAGAATTAGTCGATCAAGACCATGCAACTTTTTCGAAAGATGTTGAACAAATATTAACCGATGAAAAAAGTAAAAAAGTAAATTATAAGATAAATCGTTCATATAAACATGCATTTAATGGTGTCTCAATGAGTCTACCAGCGAATCAAATTAAGAATCTATTAAAATCAAAAGCTGTAAAGAATGTTTGGAGTAACGAGACATTTACGATAGACCCACCTTCTCAAAACCAAGATAGTGAACAATTAAAGGCGGATGACTTTAATGTTGCAAACTATACACCATATGATGGACTAGACCGATTACATGCTGAAGGTATTACAGGAAAAGGAATTAAAATTGGTATTTTGGATACAGGGATTGATTATAACCATCCAGATTTGAAGGATGCATTTAAAGGTGGATACGATTTCGTCGATGACGATAATGATCCAATGGAAACAACATATGCTGATTGGAAGAAATCAGGTCAACCAGAACTTAGTGGTTCATCGACTTATTATACTGAACATGGTACGCATGTTGCTGGAATAATTGGGGGACGTGGCGTAGCTAATAGTGAATATAAAACGGTTGGTGCAGCACCTGAATCAGATATTTATTCATACCGAGTTCTTGGGGCTTATGGTAGTGGATCAAGTGAGGATATTATTGCAGGAATAGATCGTGCAGTGCAGGACGGTATGGACGTTATTAATATGTCACTCGGCGCATCACTTAATGATCCACTTTTCGCGACTTCAATTGCAGTAAACAATGCGGTATTAAGCGGAGTAACAACTGTTGTAGCAGCCGGAAATAGTGGCGATCAAATGTATACACTAGGTTCACCAGGAGCTGCTGCATTAGCATTAACTGTTGGAGCATCATCAATCGCACTTGATGTTTATCAATACGCAGGTGTACAAAATGGGAAAAATTATTCTTTAAGACAATTAGCGAGAAACTATAAAGATGATTTAACCAGCTTAAAAGGACAAACCTTCCAATTAGTAGACGTTGGATTAGGAAATTCATATGAATATAGTGGAAAAGATGTAAATGGCAAAATTGCTTTCATTAAACGTGGGTCGATTGCATTAATTGATAAAATCAAAAATGCAAAAGCAAAAGGTGCAATCGGCGTACTGATGTATAATGATGAAACAAACAAAGCAGAAGGAGCAATTCAATCATTTATAGGTGAATCAATGGATGCAATTCCTGCATTCTCAGTATCGAACGATGAAGGATTAGCAATCTCAGCTGCATTGAAAACTGGTGTATCAGATTTCACATATGGAGATTTTTCAAAGGTACAAACAGCTAAAGATGAATTAGCATCATTTAGTTCAAGAGGTCCTTCTCGTGTAAATTATGATATTAAACCAGAAGTAACTGCACCAGGTGTATCAATTTTGTCGACAGTTCCATTTTATGTAAACGATAAAACAGTTGATGGCACAAAATCTGGAGATTATAAATACGCCTATGAGCGAATGTCAGGTACTTCAATGGCTACTCCATATGTCGCAGGTGTGTCTGCGTTATTACTTCAATCTAACAAAGATTTACAGCCAGATGACATTAAGTCTATTTTAATGAATACAGCAGATCCACTTTCAAAAGATTATAGTGTATTTGAAGTTGGAAGCGGACGAGTTGATGTATATGAAGCGATCCACTCGAATGTTGAGTTAGAAGTAGTCGACAAAACTCCAACTATTATTAATGGAAAACAAAAATCAATGAAAGAGTTAACAGGTGGAATCAGTTTTGGTTCGTATGGTTTCAATGACCAAGATATTACTGATTTTAGAAATGTTACGTTAAAAAATCGCAGTGAAAAGTCAAAAACCTTTAGTGTAAATGTTAAATTCCAAACAGGATTAAGAGGATCAAAAGATGCTGCTCAAAATGGAGTGACACTAACTGGACCGGCTTCAGTAAAGTTAAACGGTATTGGTCAAAAAAATATTAAGTTTAATTTATTCATACCGAAGACAGCTGAAAAAGGAACCTATGAAGGATATATCGTTTTTACGAACGATGCTGACCCAACTGAAACATACCAAATTCCATTTGGAGGACGAGTTGTAAATGAAGGAATTGATACTTTTACGATAGATAATCCAATGTTCTCAGGTGATGATGCTTGGCCAGATGTTTCAAATCCTTCACTTGGAATTCTTTTCTCATTAAAGTCACATATGAAATATATAGACGTGATATTACAAGATGGAACAACTGGTGAAGATATAGGTTTCCTTGGAACATTAGATAGTCGTTTAGCCGAAGAAAACAAAGTTTATGGAATTTATGCATTTAGTGGAGCTTATTTACCAATTACAGGTGATTCTAAAAATCCAATTGGCGATTCATGGATAATTGCGAAAACGGGACACTATAAATTAAAAATGGTTGGAACAAATGATCAAGGGAAGACATTTACGAAATTAGCAGATTTCATCTATGAAAAAGGCAAACCGACTATGACTTCAAGTTTTGATGGATTAGATCAAAAAGTTATTGAATATACAGATAATCAATTCGATTCAAATGGGCAATTTTTATATGATTTTCATATGAATGTAAATGATCCTGAAGTGGCGGATGCTAATCGTATTGGGATTCCAATCGATCAATCAAGTAATTCAGTTGTTTCATTTTATAATGGACCATGGCCATCTGAACCAATCAAAACTGATAAAAACGGAAATTACAACGATCAAATACTAGTTCAAAAGCGTAATTCACCATTAAAAGTCCAGTTTTATGGTTTTGATGCAGCAAGAAACTTTACTAATAACGCTACTAATATGTTAAGAGTAGCTTTTGTTTCAAACACGTACCCATATTATTATATAAAAGCTAATAAACAAGAGATATCAACAGGAGATACAGTGAATTTTACACTTCGTTCGAATAATATGAAAAACCTAAAAACAGCTAAAATTACGATTCCAGTTTTCCGTGATAATGGAGACTTCGGAACAATTAATAATATTGTTGTAAATGATAAAGTTAAACAATATGGTAATGCTCAAGTTTCTGTAACATCAACGTCTTCGAACATTTTCACGACTTATACAATTGAGTTTACGTATTTAGGAAATAATCCTTTACCAGAAGATATGGAATTAGTTAATTTTGACTTAAAAACAGCTGACAGATATGCAGCGGAAACGCCGATTGACTGGTCTAGAATGGAAAAGGGTGGAGTTACAATTGATCAATCAAATACATTAAGTAACAATGTCTATTGTTATATGGAAAGTCTTAATAAGAAACAAACATATTCAAGACTAGATGGTTCATTACAATTTGAGGGAAATCTAGATCCATTAACAGGTGAACCTAATTATACTTTAGACCAAAGTACTATAGGTGCAAAAGTAACTGTTACTTCATACGATGGAAAAACAGTAACTGAAGCACCAATTTTAGACAAAAGTGGTAATTACTCTGTGAATACACTGAAAGCAGATAAAAATGATTATACGCTTAAAGTAGATGTACCAGGACATTTTACAATGTATAATAAACAACTCCTATTATCCAGTGATGTTCGTGGAGAAACATTAGGACAAAGAATAGGTTATCTTTTAAGTGATGCTAAAGCTGGAGATGCAAATAAAGACAATGTCATAGATATTTTAGATGCACTATATCTACAAACATATTGGAGTACTAATAAATCAGGAGCAGATATGAACTTCGATGGAGTTGTAGATAAAAAGGATATGGATTTTGTTATTAAAAATTTCGGATTACAAAATAGTACAGTTCCAAACCCACCTAAAGCAAAAACTTCATATAAGGGTGTTACTTTGGATACTGTGTTAAGTCAATTAGGGTTAAAATAAAGATAATATATAATAGAAAAAAGAGTAGCCATGAATGGACTACCCCTGTCAAGTAAGCAGTAATAAAATAGAAATTCATTAAGTAACCTTAGCCCTGTATTCTATAGGGCTAAGGTTATTCCTTTTCTAGACATTAATTTTCCCCATAAAAAAATTACCCATATAGTAGACAGTAAACAGAACAGTACCTTTCTTTTTACTGTCTACTATATAGGGAGAATACCAATTGAAGGTCCTTTTTTCATAGGCGAATATTAAACTCGGTTATGATCAATTATTCCTTGTCGTCATGCGGATATTTATGTGGACTATTAATCAGTTTCTTTAAATCTCCACGATAAAAGACGTCTTTGAACTCTTGTGGTCGAAACGGAATGATCGGTGCTAAGTACGGAACACCAACTGAGCGTAACCGAGACATATAAATTATCAACAGTATGAATCCTATTCCCATAGCTGTTAAACCAAAGAAACTACCAAGGATTAAAAAGAAAAAGCGTAACGTAAAAGCAGCATTGGCCATTCCACCTGTGACAAACAGTAAATTGGTCAGAAAAGCAATCCCTACAATTATCAAGCTAAGCGGATGGATGAGTTTGGCATCAACAGCCGTCGTACTAACCACCATTGTACCCACCAAAGAAGCCACAATAATCATATCGGTTTGAATCCTGAAGGATACTAAGATCAATAAATATAAAATGAGTAACAGTATACACATTTCAAAAAAAAATGAGAGGATGGTATCGGAATGTGTAAAATACTTTTTAGCAAATTTTGCTGGAAACCAATTTTCATGAAAATAAGCGACGGCAACATAGATTCCTGGCAAGAGCACTGAAATAAAGTAACAAAAGAACAAAATAAATCGGTTTGTGAGTTTTCCGGATTTTGTATAGTATTCATTCGGTTGTGCCATATACTGAACAAATAAAGATGGGACAATGGAAGCCATTGGAGTGCCGTTCACTAATACGGCAATTCGACCTTCATATAAAGCAGCAGCCACAACGTCCGGCATTTCAGTAAGGAAGACAAGCGGAAAGATTGTTTTCTTTCTTCCTTCCAATGCATCTTCCACCACCCTAGATTCTAAAACGTACTCAACATCCAATGTGTCAAGGCGGGTTCGAACTTCTTCTAATGCTTTTTGATCCACTTTATGCTTTAAGTAGACAATCGAAAGGTCTGTTTTCGAAAAACGCCCGATTTGTTTTGACTCCACGACTAAATTAGGTGACTGAATAAAACTGCGAATTAAATTTAAGTTCACTTTTAATTGCTCTGACAGCCCAATCATTGGACCACCAGGTGAACGTTGGCGACTACTTTGTTCAACTGAACGTTGTTGCCACTGAGTCGTTTCTGCGATCACGATTCGATCAAATCCACCAACCATGACGAGTGTTTTCCCTCTTACAATACCGTTTACAGCCATTTCAATCGACTGACTAATTTCGACGGATGGAGATTGGATATGATGATAAGCTAAACTATTCATTAAGTTTTGATGATCTAGTTCACTTGAATTCCGTATTCGAAGTAAAGGTGAAATGATATTATCACGAATAACCTGTGAATCAACAAGATTTTCAATATATAAAAGTACGCCTTCGTATTTTTGGGCTCCGCCTATTTGAAGAGGTCTTATAGATAAGTCAGCTGTGTTATTCAACTTTTCTTTAATCATTTCGATATTTTTATTCAGACTAATCGTAACGTTTAGTTCATCAATCGGTTTAATATTTTATCACCTCTAGTCATTTAATTATTATTTCCTAATATTCAGTATGTACTAAATTTTCCTAATTCAGACTCTAATTCAACTATCATGAAAATAAACTTACTTATTTCATAAAAAAGACAATACTAAGGAAGAGCTACTCAATCGTTAAAAAAAGAGAGCGACAAACTTATAGATGTAGGCAGTATAAAAAAGTTAGTAATAAAGTATATATTAATCATTTTGCTGGGCAATTTTAGATTACAAGAATATCACATAAAACCAAGAAAGTGATTGGAGCGGAAGGTGCGAGACTCCTGTGGTAGTAGTGGGAATCGACGGATTTCCTTTTGAAAATAGCAACAAATTTTACGAAAGCATACAAAAATATTGATATATCAAGCTTCTAAAATGTAAAGGGGCGTGTGTTTGTCATGAAAAATAGATTTATGAGACAGCCCCTTTTGCTATTTACTGTTCGATTTGAATTGTTAAATTAGTTGCGATTTAAGAAAGTGTTATTAAGTTTCTCCCTCTAAAGAGAACCCGTTACCTTTTTATGCTAAACCTAAAAAGTTAGACACAAATGTTAGGCAGATACCTGGGCATGATTTCGGTAATTAACCGGACTGATGTCTTTTATTTTTGTCTTTTCGTTTGTGATTGTAATAGTTAATGTTAAAGCTTAGTTCATTAAAATTTTTTGTCATTTTGATTACTATTTTTTTACTATTAAAGATAACGTTAAGGTGAATTATTTTTTACTTAATTTACTTAACCTTAAATAGAATAAAAATGTGCTTATAATACAATTCGAAATTGTAAGGTAAAAACACATGGGAATTTTCGCCAAATTATTTAGAAGCTTCAAAAATAGTTGTCGAAAAGCGGAATTCGCCCGAATAAAAAATAGGATTTTTTTAGATTATTTTAAAATTAGTTCGTTTTTTTTACTAATTCATATAAAAACAAAATATTTAATTGTATTTTTCGATAAAAAATGTAGAATTTTGTCGTTTTTTATCAGTTTTAATCGGAGGATTTTATGTAGATTTACCCCGATTTACCGTGGATACTTGCAAAAGTATAATCAGATTATAAATTTGATTATTTAGAAAAGTTTAAATACTTGAATTTATACAACATGAAGATTGATTGAGCTGGTGAAGTCCACAATTAGTTTGCTCAGTCAGGGGGGGTAAATATGAAAACCAAGAATTCCAAGAAATTTAAGATTTACCGAAAAAGTTTTATGAACTGTTTGTCCCTTTTATCGATGGTCGGTCTAGTATTGTCTAACTTGTCATTTGTACATGCCGAAGAAAATAATCAAAATCCATCGCTTACGAAAGAACCTGATCCAAATCCAGGCATTTTTGTTACAAATGGTAAAGGTAACCCAAATTCAACTAGTTTATCAAAAGAAGAGATTGAGAGATTAAAAGAAAAAGGTAATAAGGCTATTGAGGATGCAGCTGCTAGAGATAAAGAAAATAAATTAGCAGATAAAGAGAATCTTTCGAATATAGAAGCACATAAACCGGACGAGAAGGTTTCGGTTATTGTTCAACTGAAGGGTCAAACGGTTTCTGAAATGACTTCAGCAGTTGGCGTTAATCAAATGTCTGTGAGTAAAGCAACAAATATTATCCAGCAAGATATAGAAACTACAAAAAACAAAATTATGAACGAATTATCTAGTGGTAAAGCGAAGAGTAGTAATAATTTTGAATTTAAACATGAATTTGAGAACATTTTTAAAGGTTTTAGTATTGATAATATTAAATATGAAGATATCGACTATATAAAATCATTACCTGATGTAAAAGCAGTTACGTTACAACAAACATTTTTCCCAGCTGTTAATCAACAGCATGATCTTACTGGAATCAAAAATTTATGGAGTGGTGCTGCTCTAGGAAAACCGAATGGTTATCAAGGAGAAGGAATGGTTATCGCGGTAGTTGATACTGGCGTGGACTATACTCATGAGGCATTTCCTGATCCGAAAGATATGAGTAAAGCACGAATTAAAACGGGAAAATTTAAGCGTGCAGATGGATCTACTTCTCTTAAAGTTGTAGATGGATACAACTGGGCTGATCAAAATGACGATATCATCCCACGTGTGGAAAATCCAACTAATCAAACTAGCTCACACGGTGTTCACGTGGCAGGTATCGCAGCTGGATCTGGTCCTGTTATTCAAGGGGTAGCACCAGAAGCACAAATTATTGCAGAAAAAGTGTTCTCGGACCATCAAGCTGGTGCATTAACAGAAGATATTGTAAAAGGAATTGATCATGCTTCGGCATTAGGAGCAGATGTTATTAACATGAGTCTAGGTTCTTCATCTTCTTTCGATACGAGAGATGCTAACGATCCATTAGGAATTGCGATCCGTAACGCAACTGACGAGGGGCATGTAGTCGTAGTTGCGGCAGGAAATGCCTCTAATGCATATTCAGATCGATCAGGTGGGATGGGTGAGACAATCAAAATTGGACAAACACCTGACTTAAATAAAATTGGTAATCCAGGAGTTTATCCAGATTCATTTACAGTCGCAGCAGCAAATAATGTTGTAGCAAAACACACTGTTCAATTTTTTAACACAGCTGTCGGACACAACATTTCTGGAGAAGGACTTGATGATTGGAATTGGACGGCAAACAAGGACAAAGATTATGTATTAGTTTCTCTAGGAAAAGATATTGATGGAAATGACCGCACTGGCGTACTTTCGGATTACACGACTAAGTTAACGGCCAAAGTTAGAAATAATATCGTATTAATTAAACGTGGGACGATTAGTTTTGCGGAGAAGGTAGCAAATGCGAAACAGATGGGTGCGGCAGGAGTTATCGTCTATAACTCATCAGCTACTAGTGCAGCTCCTGATCCTCAAGGATTTGGAACGATTCCATTTTCATTTATTAGTTATGCGGATGGAATGGCGTTACAATCAGTTTTGGATTCAGTTCCTACTGTTGGAGGTAGTATTCCGACAATCAAATTTAAAATTGCAGACGAAAAATTAGGTTCTGCCTTTTCTGAATCAAACCCAGGACAACCAACAGATTTTACGTCTTGGGGAACGACAAGTGATTTATTATTAAAACCTGAAGTAATGGCTCCAGGTCATGCAATTGTTTCTTCTGTAAGAACAGCAGATACTAGTAAGCACAATGCCTATGAGAGTGAAGATGGAACTTCAATGGCGGCTCCTTATGTTGCAGGTGCGGTAGCTGATGTTATGCAAGCTTTAGAAGAAAAAGGATTTAAACCAGGAACAAGAGCTTTTTCTCTATTAACAAAGAATTTAATCATGAATACAGCTATTCCTGCAAAGAGAGATTATATCAATTCAAACAATCCTGGTGATCGTACTGATTATATGACTGAATACCAACCTAGAAGACAAGGAGCAGGTATGATTCGCCCAGATCTAGCTGTGAAATCTCCAATTGTCGTAACAGGTTCAGCTGGTACTGGCAGTATTAGTTTGAAAGAAATTGGTAAAGCGAATACATTTACACTAACTGCTCAAAATCTTTCAGATAAGGCTGTTACGTACAAATTAAATGGCACTGTCATGACGGATGTTTTAAAGGACTCACTTAAAACAAATTCGGACAATATTCGTAGTCGATATTTGGATGATGCAAACTTATCATTCGATTTAAATCAAATTACAATCCCGGCAAACTCAACGAAACGAGTTACGGTTACATTATCTTTAGCAGACTCTACGATAAAAAACACGTTTATAGAGGGCTATATTTATTTAGTACCGACAGATTCAAGTAACCCAACATTAAACGTTCCATATAATGGTTTTTACGGGAATTGGGATGAGCCAAACATCATTGATACGAAAGAAACAACAGATGTATGGACGGAGTCAGGTGCAGGAACACAATTAGCACTTAAAGCAGGTGGTTTTTATTTTGGATACAACCAGATATTTGGTGAACCACAAACGCCAGCTCAAGTTGCGTTAGGTGACAAGTTTTATGCTTTTGGTCCTGGAATGTACCCAGTCCCAGCGCTTGCTTTACTCCGAAACGCACGTAACTTAAAAATAGATGTAGTTGATAAGGAGCATAATCTTGTTACTCATATTTCAAATGAAGAGTGGCAGGTGAAATCTGATCCATATTCTGGTGGGCTTCCTTCTCAACTCTCAGAGAATTGGGTTTGGTATTTATATAATCAAGCGGTACCTGTTCCAGATGGACAGTATTACTTTGCGGTAACAGCAACAGCAGATGCACCGAATGCAAAACCGCAACCGACTGTTTATGTACCTATGTATAAGGATACGAAAGCTCCGACTCTAAATATAAAACGATCAGCAGATTATGATGAAAAGACTCATCCTGAGGTGACTAATAAAGACAGCTATACTGTACGCTGGACAATGGATGATGGGGACGCTGGCGGAGTTGATGGGAATGTATACCTAGCTATCAATGGAAGTGAGCCGTACTATAACTATCATGGTGATGTGAAACAAAATGAAGATGGGTCTTATGAAATGAAAGTTTCTGGACTTAATGAGGGACTGAATCTCCTTCATATTGCACCAATGGATAAAGTTGGGAATTTAGGGAAAGACCAAATCATACTTGTGAATAAAACAAGTAACCATGTTTGGATCGATTTACATTCGGCAACTTTAAACGATAACGTGCCAAACAGTTATTGGACGGCAAATGTAAAACCTGTTGACGATTTTAGTTTGAACTTCAATGCCGTTGGTCGAAAAAATGTCGTGAAGAAAATTCAAGCAGTTATTTTGAAAAATTATTACGATAATAGTACGGTCGTTCGAGATCCAATCGATCTTGACCTTAACCAATTCATGACTGAAACACCTGCATATGGTGTCTACAGTCAGTATGATATTAAAGGTCACATGACGATCCCAACTGATTTACCTGCAGGCGAGTATGCGGTGAAATTTGTCATCTTAGGAGAAGGTGAAAAATGGAATGACGCAAACATACCAGCCATTGGAATCGAAACCTTCGTCGATACAAGTGCACCGACGATTTCATTAAATGCGAGTAGTCTAAAAGCCTACAAAGAAAATAGCGTGGATCCTGTATCACTGATGCTTAATACGACAGTGAAAGATACGATCCCGAATTCAAGAGGATACAAAGTAGAGGTTGCTGTTGACGGAGGTTCTCCAAAATCAATGGGAAGTATCACAACCGCTGATAAAACTGCACAAACGTTCAGATATCCAGTTGTGTTAGCAAATGGCGATCATTCAATCGTCCTTACAACTACGGACTATATGGGGAATGCAAGTACCATCACCTTTGATGTAACTGTGGCAGATGATAAAGTGACAGTTAAGAATGGTGGAACAGATACTGATCTACCAATTAATATTGTTCCTTATAAAGATGCTAGTAGAAATGAAGAAATCAAACTGTTAGATAATTATCGAAACGGTGTATATGTTGCGGAGCAATTCGATCCAAGAGTTTCAGGCTATCTTGTAACGCCGTATGGTAACAATAAAACCTATTCATCGAATCCAGATCTGGCTCCAATCTTGTTAGTTGGAAATCAACAACGAAAAGCGTCAACTTATTATTACCCTAATGCTGCATATGACGTTCCAGTAGGAGATGTCTATTTCTTTAATTTTGAAAAAGTCGGTTACGATGATCCGGGTAGTATACCGGAAGGAGACAGCACGTTCCCAGTAACAATGATTGACTATTTAGGTCACGAGACAACCATTCAAGTACCTGTACACAAAAATTCGTATATACCAAAAGTCAAATTTGAAGATGCGATTATTGATTCAACAAATACTGCAACATTTTTCACGTATGATTCAACGTATACAGTGAAAGGTTCGGTAACGGCAGTTAGTGACAAGTTTTATGCTACATGGGTAAGTTGGAATGGTGAATACAAACTCAAAAACTTATTTGACGAAAATTCAGAATGGAGAACTTCTCCATTTGACAATCCAAATAGTTCTCAAGACATACCAGCAGGCTATGAACAAGCCCCTGGTGTAAATAACTTTAGTATGTCTTCTGGGGAACTTAAACCAGGCCCAAACTATTTTGAAATCGATGGAGGAAGTACAATGGGTGCAAATCCAAGTCACCCATTAGCAGGAAACCATCCATTAGTTTCGAATGTGGTTATCTATCGTCTTGGAGCAGCAGAAAGTTCTGATCTACCATTAGCAACAATAGCTGCAAACAATTTGACTTGGGACAGAATTAAAGGTGAGAACGCAGATCAAACTCACGTTAGAACTAATTTGGCACTACCTTTCGTTGATGAAGCTAATAAAGCGCATATTAGTTGGAGTAGCAGTGATTCGTCTGTACTCACAAACGATGGAAAGGTTTATAGAGCAGATAAAGACACAAACATCACACTTACTGCTACGGCGACTGTAAACGGTGCAACTGCTGTGAAGACGTTTAACGTTACAGTGGACGCTAAAATTCACGATGACTCATTAGCAGTTGATGAAGATTCTTCATTTATTAACTGGAATGTTATACGTGCAGGGAACACTGATCAAGGGGATGTAACTCAAGTTTTATCATTACCAACAAGAGGATCGAATGGTTCTAAAATTACTTGGAATTCCGACGATACAAAGCACATTACAAATCAAGGTAGAGTATATCCACCACTATTTGACGAAGATGATGCTCATGTAGAGTTAGTAGCGAAAATAACTAGAAACAGTGGTATTCAGTATAAAACGTTTAACTTAACTGTATTAAAAGATAGTGTAAATAAAGAAAAAACAATGGTTCTTCGAGCATATCAATCACTTGATATCAAAAAATTACTTGGTGAAAATGAAGCAGAATATGTGATCACACATGACCTATCTTTACCAACAAGCATTGGAAATGATGGCGTATCGATCACTTGGTTATCAAATACTCCAGAAGTTATAGCGAATGATGGAAAAGTGACTAGTCCTGCACAGAATCAGGCTGTTGGATTAACTGCCATTTTCAGATTAGGTACAGCTGCCATCGCGAAATCTTATAGTTTTTATGTAAGAAGTAAAGATACGAATGATGATCCAGCAGTTTTGGCAGCTAAATCGTCAGTTGTATGGAATTTGATCAAGCAAAACAATACTGATCAAAATGCTGTAACAACTAATTTAAATTTACCAACAAAAGGTACGAATGATACGACAATAACATGGTCTTCAAATAATCCATCAGTCATCAAAGCAGATGGAACGGTTTTACGACCAAAATTTGAAGATGGAAATTGCCTAGTCACATTAACAGCTACAATTACTAAAGGAAATGCAAGCACGACTCGAGATTTTGCTTTAACAGTTGTAAGACAAGATTATGTTGAGCCACCTGTTGTAGAACCACCAGTAAGTATTACAACAATCAATACAGTTGATGATAATGACACAAGCATTTTAGGTTCATCTCAACCAAATGCAAATATTATTGTGAAAAATAAAGATATTGTTATCGCAACAGGAAAAGTAAATTCAGAAGGTAAAATTTTAATCAACATTAGTCCACAAAAAGCAGGTACAGTTTTAACAATTAATGTGCAAGGAACGTCAGGAGATCAAATGACACTATCGACAATCGTCTTAGATCGAACTGCACCGAATGCACCGGTAATTAATACGATCGATAACAACGACACTGCGATTACGGGCAAAACAGAAGCTAACGCATCGATTACTATTAAAAATCAGACCAAGATAATAGCAACTGGAAAAGCAGATGCAAAAGGTACGTATCGTATTAAAGTAAGTAAACAAAAAGCAGGAACAGTTCTAACTGTATATGTCAAAGATGCAGCAGGAAATCAAAGTTCTGCGTCTAAAACAACAGTGTTAGATCGTACAGCTCCAAACGCACCAGTCATCTCAAGTTTGATTTCTAGTACAAATAATGGGGTAGTGATTAAAGGTAAAGCAGAACCAAATGCAACGATTATTGTAACAATAGGGAATAAAGTTGTTGCAAAAGTTAAAGTAACAAGCAAAGGCACATTTGCGGTGAAATTACCAAAACAACATAAAGGTACGATTACGATTACTTTATCTGCGGTTGATAAAGCTGGAAACAAAAGTAGTTCTGTAAAACGTACGATAAAAAATAAATAAAAAAAATCAATGGTGCTTTAAAATAAGGGTTGATTTTAATCCTTAATAAAAGGCACCATTTGATACAATCTAGTAAATAAATTGTTTTTGTTGTTCCATTGTAAGTAATACTCCCCTTAAAATATAAAAAAACAAGAATATTAATAGATATTCTTGTTTTTTTTAATTAATTTAATTTTCTGTTAATTTAAGTGTTGATTAATAACTGAGCCATTTCCAATGCTTTATCACCTAAGTTTTTCTTAGAATAATAATTAAATAATTCCTTTTTAGAACGCTTAATCAAATAATTAAAACCAAATTTTTTATACATTGGTATTGCTTTGTTTAATAAGTATTGATGATATTTTTTTTCTTCAGATTTTAACAAATAAATAAGAAGTTTAAATAAATGAATATATAGTAATTGATTAGTATTAATTGAAAAAATTAATCCCTCTTCAGCATTTTGAATTAATTCATCAGCTGAAGTTAGTTCTCCAACAAATGAACTTCGTATGAAACCTTCTAAAGAAAGTAGGTAAAATGGAGATTCTTTTGCTTTTAATGACATAGATTCTTTAAAATACTTACTCGCAAGATGATAATTTTTTCTTTGGAAGTATACATAAGCTAAGTTATGTAGTATTTTTGCTTTTCGAGCAGGTGCATTACATATATCACAACTTGTTATTAAGTTTTTAAGTCGGTTTATAATTTCGTCATAAACCTCGTCATCATAAAATCCATCATCATTCACTTGAATGATCATTAGCATTTCTGCATCAATCACTCTAAGATAATTATTAATTTGTTTAAAGTAATGATTAGATTTTTCAGCGTAATAATAAGCCAGAACTGGAGAGTGAATTGTATGGTAAGCTACTGCAATGTGATAATAATATTCTGGATTATTATATATCTTATTTTGAATAACTTTTAAAATTTGAATTGCTTTGATGTAATCTTGCTTTTCTAAATAATAAATTCCAGAGACATGTTTTAATAGATTGCTTTCAAAAGGGGTTAATTTTTCTTCTAATCCTTGTATTTTATTTATGATCTTTAATGTATCAGAAAGATTATTTTTCATTAGTAAATATCTAGCTCGGAGTAGATCGTACATATGAATATATTCTGAGATTTGAATTAACTCTTCTTGCTCGAGTTCATTATTAATTTGATCCATTTCTTCAAACAATTGCATAATTATTGCATCATGCCATTGGAATAAGCGTTGTTTTAAATTTATTAGTTTTTCGATTTCCATCTCCATGCTAATTCCAAGTCGCTCGGATATTAAAGTAATGATTTCGGGTGCATATTTTGTTTGACCTAATTCGATTTTACTAATATGAGTAATGGAACAAATACCTTTCCCTAATTGCTCTTGAGTTAGTCTGTATTTGTCACGATAGAACTTAATTATTTTTCCCTCATACATGGCTGATTCCCCTTTATAACCGTCTTCTTTCTCCTTTTTAACTTTAATAAAATAAAACCTCGCCTATTTGGTTAGCTATTTCTTAACTTTAAAGGCTTTATTGTTAAAACTTTAATCGTTAATAAAATTCTACATTTTCCAGCATACTAAGTACATTTAGTAAATTAGTGTCTTTAATGAAGTAATACTTCAGGATAAGTTAATATTTAATTAATCAACAAAGAGTAATTAATGTATAATCAAAATAATGAAACGGGAACTGAAATACCGAACTTGATTAATATTTATTTAAAATATCATGTGAAATAACAATAATTAATCAAATTGTTCTTTAATACTGAGGTGTAATTATGAATTTTGAACAAATGGAGTATATAGTAAATGTTGCAAATGAGATGTCGATTACAAAAGCAGCCGATAATTTATTTATTTCTCCTTCCGGTATGAGTCAATCTATTAGACAACTTGAGAAGGAGCTTGGCATAAAAATCTTCAATCGTTCAAAAGCAGGAGTTACTCTTACTTTTGAGGGGAAAATAGTTATTTCTAAAGCAAGTAAATTACTAAGCACTATTAAAGAATTAAACAAAGAACTCTATGATTATAAAAGTGGTTATCAAAGCCATTTGAAAATATTAACAGCTCCAACTTTTTTTTATATTCTTGATGAAACATTGGTTCAATTTAATTCGAAAAATGAAGATGTAACTTTCGAATTAGTAGAGGAAAATCCTACAGATATTCTTAAGAATATTAATAAAGAAAATTTTGACTTTGCTTTGATCCCTGCATCTGAAGAAGAGCTAAAAAAAGAAAAAAATATTCGATATGAACATATTTATAAGGGGCACATTTGTATCGCAGTTGGTAAAAAATCACCATTTTATTCATTTGACTATGTATCTCCGAGTGATTTAGTAGATTCAAAATTAGTTGTTTATAATAAATCCGATTATAAACCAATAAAAAAAATTTCTATTCAGAATTTAAACAAAGCGTTAATAAAATCGAATAGAATTAATATACTTTTTGAGTTAGTAAAAGATAGTCAAGCAATCTGCTATATACATGATTTTACAGTGAAAGACAGTCCTATGGTTATAAACGGAGACATAAAAATAATCCCTTTAAAGGAAGAAAATTATTTTTCAGTCGATTTTTGGCTTATTTATTTAGAAACAAGAGGATTAACAAAAGTAGCTGAGGAATTTTATAATGATTTTTTAAAAAATTTTAAAAATAGAACTTAATAAAAGATATCGTATTACTTAACAAAAGGACACTGAATAGATATCAATTTAGTCTCAATTGTAGATCCAAAAAATATTTCATTTTCATTAAACTACTAGTGCCTGTCTCTTATTTTTGAGACAGGCACTTATTTTTGTGTTTTCTGTAGTTAATGTTTCGAGTTTTACTCACCACAAAAGATGATGAATAATAATTTGAACTTTATCAAATTATTATTTAAGAAATTTCAATATTGATAGCACCCTACCTCACGAACATCCAATTTAATTGCACAAAAATTGCACAGACATACAAGAAACAATAGAAATAACAGACATGCTATGCATAAAATTACAGTGACCTCTTGATTTAATAGACTTAATTGACCTAAAATATTCAGTAATATTGAATAATACTCGTACACTGTAATTGACAGGGTAGGGGTCGCTGGTTCAAGTCCAGTTGGGATCATACGATTTAGAAGGCTCAAACCTAAGTGTATCAAGGGTTTGGGCTTTTTCTTTATTTTCTATTACTTCATTTTTAGGAATGAAATATTAATAATTGCACAAGACTGCACAAAATACTTCACGAGTTTTTTAATTAAGTCTAAAGTTCTTATCGAATCGACCGGCTGTTGCTTCTGTATTTCTTCAATTGAGTGTGAGTAAATATCAATTGTTATTCCAGCTCTTACATGACCTAATCTCTCGCAAACTACTTTAGGATTTTCAACCATTTGCATAAGAATAGTAGCATGAGTTACTTTTTTAATAAGCTTCCCATAGGTATTTTGAGTTTAAGTTTACAATTTTAATATATAATGATAAATGTATTTTGTAATTTTGAACATAACCGATTCAAGATAATATTCCATGTTAAACTAACAATTGTTAGCTGAGTATTATGAATTGCTTCGGTGACTCGTTGTTTCATTGCAAATAAAATTATTTTAGAAAATATATACTGGGATCATATTATGATTCATGTAATGAATTGAGTTCCCTGAAATAATATAATAACAACTAGTTTTTTAGAAATTTGATAAAGGAAGAAACTAGAGTGTGAAAAACAGTCAATCCAAAGGTCGGATTGTCTGTTTTTTTGTGTTTATTAAATTTAAACATGGATCTAAGATTAAAAAATCATAATATTTAGATGTGAGAAAATAACTTTATCTTAAAATTCTGACACTTTTTATCAAATCTTTTATATTACCCCAATCTCTAATGGATATTTGATTTTATTTCATTATTCAAACTTCCTCTTTTCAAGCGATAGATCTGGATTTGTAAAAATATATGCCAAATTTAAATGCTATATTTAACCAATTTTGTCGACAAAAGTCGAGTGAAAAAGTGCGATATTTCCCCAATACACGAAAAATGTAGACTCAAGTAATATTAAATTAACGTTTAAATATTGTAAATATTTATAAAATTTAAACGAAAATCTAAATATTGTTTGAGCAAATGATTAAATCTTTCATTATGCTCTTCTAGGGGGGAAATCATGAAGGTCAGAAAAGAGTTTATGAGTCTAAGAATGAAACAAACAAGAAGAATTTTATCGATTTCTGCGATGAGTGCAATGCTTTTAAATGTTGCATTACCTTATAGTTCAACACTCGCACACGCTGAAGTGAAACAAAATCAGCAAGCTGCATCTAGTGGAAAGTTTAATGCAGATGAAGTAAACCGAATTCTTGCGGGTCTTACCTCTGAGCAAAAAGAGAACATTAATAAATTAACGGGTGCGGATATCGCGAATAAAATCCGTGTGGGCCAAAAAGACTTAACGAAAAAATCGAACATTCAAGTCATTGTTCAATTTAAAACAGATCCAGCGAAGATCCAAATCATTAAAAATTCTCTTGAAAAAGGTATGGCAACAGCGAACACGCAAGCATTTGCGTCGGAATATACAGCAGCACAGCAAAAAGTGAAAGATGCTCACACCGCATTTCAAAGCTTTGTGAATAAGCAGGCGAAAACACAAATCGTCGGTGGGAAGCAAGTGGAAACGAAGATGAGTATCACAACACAATACACCGATGCCTTTAATGGGGTAGCGTTAACGCTTCCAGGAAATCAAGTGGCAAAATTAGCGGAAAACCCTGAGGTCGCTTCCGTTTGGCCAGTAGTGGAATATACGGTGTCTGAATCTGGAAACGCATCACAGACTTCAGAACCAGGTTCTGTTGGTAAGCCAACAGGTGGACTGTCATTAATGGGAGTCGATAAACTTCAAGCTGAGGGGTACACTGGTATTATTAAAAAAGGACCTCGCATGGGTCAAAAAGTAAAAGTCGGTGTATTAGATACGGGGATTGACTATAATCATCCAGATCTATACAAGGTGACACATGATGCGAATGGGAATCTTTATGAAGGGCATGACTTTGCCAATCCTACGCTGGATGCGCAAGGAAATATCGTTTTAAATGATGACCATGACCCAATGGAAACGATTTATCCGGATTGGGTGAAAGCGAAGGATAATTCAAATCCAAGTCCTGTCGATGTGCCGGCTCCAGCAGATTACAAACACTATATCACATCTCACGGAACGCATGTTTCGGGGACGATTGCAGCCAACACAACGAATAATAACGGCGTGTATTCAGCAAATGGAATGGCGCCAGATGTGGAGCTTCACGGCTATCGTGTATTAGGGCCAGGCGGTTCTGGTTTATCAGATTCCGTTTTAAAAGGGATTGACCAAGCCGTAATAGATCATATGGATGTCATCAATCTTTCTTTAGGGGCAAATCAAAACGACCCATTGTACCCGACAAGTATTGCGATCACAAACGCTACTTTAGCGGGTGTGACATGTTCGGTTTCAGCAGGTAACAGTGGTCCGGGTGTTGCAACAGTTGGTTCACCAGGAACGTCACCACTAGCGATTACGGTTGGGGCAAGTACGATACCAGAAGAAATACCTGTGATGACGATTAAAAACGGAAATTCGTCTTACCAATCTCGTTTATTCGGTAAAAGTTTTGTAGATGCCGATGATGCGCTAAAAGGACAAACATTACCAATCGTAGATGTTGGTTTAGGTAGTGCAACGGATTTCCAAGAAAAAGATGTAAAAGGGAAGATCGTACTTGTCCATCGTGGTGGAGAGTTTTTGCAAACGAAAATGGCAAATGCTCATAATGCAGGCGTAAAAGCGATGATCATTTGGGATAATCAAGACGATACGGAAACACAAGGATATATCCCAAACTTCTTAGGTGTAAGCCAAGATAATGTGTATTCGATTTCCTTGACGCAAGCACAAGGTTCTGCGCTATCGAACGCGATTAAAGCAGACCCAGACAATGCGACTGTTACATTTCCAACAACTCTTGATACATCAATCAAGAAAGATGGCGATGAACTAGCAAGCTTCAGTTCAACAGGTCCTGTAAAAGATTGGACGATTAAACCAGATGTGATCGCACCTGGTGTAGATATCATGTCAACGGCTCCTTATGATATATGGGAATCACAAGACAAGGCAACTCACAACTATGATTCTGCGTACCAATCCATGTCAGGTACATCGATGGCGGCACCTCATACAACAGGCGCAATCGCACTTGTCATTGCGGCTCATCCAGATTACACGCCAGCAGACGTGAAAACAGCTTTGATGAATACTGCAAAAGATGTGAATACAGATTCGAAAACGTATAGCATCTATCAAGTCGGTGCAGGTCGTATTGATCCTGTAAAAGCAATTAAAACGGATGTAAAAGTCCAAGTAGTAGACAAAGCAACGACACTTGATGGATCAAATGCGTTAACACAAATTGATCAAATCACGGGAAGCATCTTCTTTGGTTATAAAGGCCGTGGTGACGGTGCAACAAACGGAACGGATGATGTCGTTTCGTCGAAAGACTTCAACATTGTCAACCAAGGAAATAGCAGTAAAACCTTTAAGGTGAGTACACAGTTTCTTTCAACGAAATTTGCGCAATCGAATAAAGTAGGACCTGGAACTGGAAATGATGTGAAAGTTGATTTTTCAGTTGGTGGTTCGAAAGTAACATCGATTAATGTAGGTGGAAATAGTACAGAAAAAACAACGGCGACCATCACCGTTCCGTCGAACGCATTAGATGGTACCTATGAAGGGTATATCAATGTTGTCAATGCGGCGGATGCAAGCGAAACGTATCGCATTCCATTTACGATTACGGTAGCAGAAAAAGGTATTGATTCGTTTAAAGTTAATATAAAAGCTACACCAGTGGGTAATCTATCAGCCTATTCGTTCTCGGTGAATAACGAAATGGAAAACATCTATGTTGTTTTAAAAGACAAAGATGGAAAGTATATAGGGGTTACGAACACGTTACGAAGCGGCAGCAACTTTACCCCAGGTATTCACTACGGTCCGATCATCACCCTTTTTAATGGAGGATATCTTCCGTTTACGAAAGACTATGATGGAACGTATGACCAGTCCGGAATCTCAAGTAAATTAGCCGTTTTACCAGAAGGCGCTTACTCTCTTGAGATGATTGCGACGGACAAAATAGGAAAACGCTATACAGCAGAAGACACAGTCTATGTTGACGGTACACCGCCAACGATGAAGATGGACAATGATTCAAAGGGCGGTATTTATGAGATTGATACAGCAGGGTACCTACCAGGACAAGAAATTAAAGGGTTTTATGGTACTGTCTATGATTCGAACATTGATGTCATGAAAAATAATAGCGAAACGTCCGTTCCAAGTCCGAATGACGGGGTAACACCAGTCCCTGTTGACCAAGGATTGAACCATGTTTTCGGCTACCAAGATAGTTATAATCCAACTGTAATCTTTAATACAGATGAAAAAGGTCGCTTCCACTTTGGTGTCACAGCTGAGGATGTAGCGAACAAAATGGGTAGTGAATTTATTATTAATCCAGTCGACTACTCGGGTGAAGAAGATTATGATACGAAAAAAGAGACTTATTATTTCATCAAAAAGGGTACTCCATATTTAACGTTAACCTCATCGAATGGAGTAGATGCAGGCCCAGGGAATGATGATAAATTGGTTGTTGATAGCAATAAGCCGTTTAAAGCGACGATTGCAACAAAGTATGGAATCGGCATGAATGGTGCTACAATTACGCTGAATGATCAAGGCGTATATAAATTTAGCAATATCCGACTAACGGATGAATATAAAAATTATCTCCTTCGTAAAGGGATGAGCCAAGATGCTGTTGATCATGCGCTAACGGTTGGTCAACCATATAAACATCCGGTTTATCAAGTTGGTCAAAACACGGATGTAACCATATCTGGAAATGTTCCAGTTCTAGACCATGATATGAATATTATTGAAGCAGATGTTACTTTTTCGAGCCCGGACCCAATTGTGGGGCCATTTCCATTCATCTTCTTAAAAGCGAATTTAACGTTGTCAGGTGAGGATACGAAAGTAGCATGGTTCCCAACGAATACACCTAATGTACGTCAGTCCATCTCTGTACTTCGAGGTCGTGTGGCGGCGGAATCTTTCGCAAGAAACAACATAAACAATAACTATCCTCAGTTCACAGTGGATTCAGGAGCGAAGGTAACAGTTAGAAACGACGAAGGTAAATCGTTTACAACGGACAACCCTACGTCATTTAATAATACAATGGCCTATACGTTTATCAATCCTTATTATGCCGTGACGATGGATGTAAGTGATAAACCATATTCGGTTGAAGCAAGTGTTCCAGGACATTTCAAGGGTTACGCAAAAACACCTGTCATTGGTGAAAATAAATATGGATATAATTCAGGTACCATCAAGGATCTTCCAGGTCTTTTCCCAATTCTATTAGGTGGAGATGTGAATGGCGATAACGTCATTGATATGAAAGATTTGACGGCTGAAGCGAATGCTTGGTCAACTTATAATGGACAGGCAAATCCGACCGCAAAAAAAGCATGGTTGAATGATCCAGTAAACCGAAATAACGATATTTATTGGATTCCAACCACAAACCCATCCGGTTGGGGAATCGACTACAATGATTTCTATTTCATCTTCAAAAACTTTGGAGCAAAAAACCAAAGTGCCATCGATGCTGGATTAACAGTAGCAAATCCACAAGAGACGCTTACAGCGGACACGATGGTGAATGGTGTACAATTACACGCTGGAGATGGGTTAAAAGAAGTAAAAGCGGCCCTTAATTTTGCAGGTCCAGCGCAAAAAACATTTGAAACAACGATTCCGAAATTACAGGAATTACAAAATGGTTCAACGATTTCCTTGATTCCGCAAAGTACTGTATTCGTTGATGATCAGTTGTGGAGAAAAGCAATTACACAAGTCATGCTAGGTTCGACAGATGTAACAAGTAGCGTTACGATCTCACCAGGTTATCAGTATGCTGATCAACTTGGAGCAGCGCAGACAATGCCTTCTAAAATTACGTTACCTGGTTCATTATTCACGGCAACTACGACTACGAATTACACCGTGACGATTAAGGCGACTGGCTATCAAAATGTAACAAATACCTTTACCGTGTCAGCGGTACCAATTCCGACTCCTACGATTCCATTGGTAACCGACCCGGCAAAAGCGCATTTAGGTAAGGATTTAACGTTTACCTTCCCAGAGGATGCAAATTGGCGTCAAGGAATCAACAACATTAAAGTGAAAACGTTGAATTCCGCACTTGTGGATGTTCCGCAACAATATTACGATATCAGCGTACCTGGACAAATTACCTTTAAGGCTGATTTATTTAAAACAGATGCATCTCCTGTTGGTCCTACATCAGTGATCAAACCTGGTGGAACCAACTGGTTACCACAGCTATATAAGTTTGATATCAGTTCGATTGGGGCGGATAATACGATTTACCCAACTAAATCCGTTGGTGTGGATTCAAATGGAAGTGCTGCACAAGCAGTTGGATATGGCATAACATTTGATACGCAAGGTGGTGCGCCAGTTAGCCCGATAGCGATTGGATACAAACCAGCAAGCACCAAAATAAATGGTGATGTTTTAGCGAACCAGGCGATAATTGGTGGATTTAAAAACCCTGCTACAACTAGACCTGGATATGTCTTAATTGGTTGGTTTACTGATCAAGCAGGTACGACTCAGTGGCAACCAGGAAATAATGTAAGCACAGACCAAACTGTCTATGCAAAATGGCAAATGAATGCAACTCAAAACTATTCTCTTGTTGACGCAGACAACTCAAATGGGCCGAAATTCGACGGAAGTTTATCAGTAAGCGGAAACGGTTGGGTACTTGGAGAAGGCGATTTAAAAATCACCATCCCAGATTATGTAACCACTATTCCTTGGTTAACAGACAAGACTAACATTTCAAAAATTGAAGCCACTTACTATAAGATGAACAATGATGGCTCAACAGACACAAACGCAACGACTTATACATTAGACTCAAGTACCTATAAATTGACGGCTGGGGCAAACAATACCGGTATTCTTTCGTTTACAACCGCTACGCATGATCAAGCTGTTCAAGCGGGACAAACGACATTAGGAGAAAAGTTTGCCTTTAGTGAGATGCCAACAATCGCAAATTTAGGAAATATCAAGGGGTATAAGGTTACATTAACCGCGACAACAGGCGAAACAGTGACGATCCCTGATATTAAACTTGGATACAGACGTCATATTGACTTGAACGGCGGAACATTAAAAACGTCAAATGACTCTTTCTTGGCTGATCAGCTTGTGAATACAAAAGCGTCAGCGCCAACGATGTCAAATGTTCCATCGCATGTTACAAAAGGTAGTCTGACAGCTGGTCCGTACCTCTACTTGGACGCTGCTGGTTCAAGCGACAAGAAGTCGGCGATTACAGATGGTCCGATTCTTTTAACAGATAATGCAATCTACTATCTAGGTTGGATAAAAGTACCACCTACCGTTTCAAAAGATACAATCGGAAACATTGTAGGTAGTGATATTACGTTACCGTTCACAGATGACGGGATATGGAAAAACAACATAAAAGAAGTGAAAATTGGTTCGAAAACATTAGTCTTAAATACAGATTACACGATGACAGATAAAAGTATCATTCTTAACCGTAACCTCTTCACAATTGGACAAAAGGTCAATGTGACGATTGTTTCGGAAGGGTATCAAGATGCAATTGTTAGCGATCAAGTCATTGGTTATACGGTAACGTTTGAATCAAATGGCGGAGATCCTGTTCCAGCTCAAATTGTAGACAGAAGTGCGACAAAACCAACGGAACCAGCAAAAGTTGGCTTTAAGTTCTACGGTTGGTATAGTGATCAAAACTTAACAACACCGTATGATTTTACAAACATCGTCACAAAACCAATCACCCTTTATGCTAAATATGCGTTGGCTGGTTCTGTTGTAACACCAGATACAACAGATAATGCTTTAGGGAACAATATGGCACTTGAGTTCAGTGATAATGACTGGGCAAAAGCAATTAGTAGTATCGCGATAAACGGTATTACGGTAGACAAAACAAAGGTCAATGTAGATACAGTTAACCGTACGATTACACTAGATAAGAGCCTGTTTACAAGAGTAAGAGATTACATGATTCTTATCAAGGCAACGGATTATGCTGATGCGACAGTTACCCAAAAAGTAGTGAATGGAAATAATATACATTTCGTACTTCCAAGTGATGCTCCTACAGTGGTCAAAGCTGCAACAAAAGACCTAATCGTTGTACGCAGAATCACAGAACCAGTTGCTTATGGTTATGATTTAACTTGGTTCGCAGATGAGGCTTGTACAATTCCTTGGGATTTCACAAACTCAATTTATTCTGCAAGAACACTTTACGGAAAATGGTCAGTTCATAAATTTACAGTAATCTTCGATTTACAAGATTTTGGTTTCGTATTTAATACGACAGCAGATTATAATACGACAATTACAGCTCAGACACCAATAAGAACAGGTTATACTTTCCTTGGATGGTATAAGGATGCAGCAGGTCGAACTGCATGGAATTTTGCAACAGATAAAGTAACAGAAAATACAGTGTTATATGCGAAGTGGAGTATCAACTCTTATACAGTTACATTTAATAGCAATGGTGGAAGTACAGTATCTAATAAAACGGCAAACTACGATACTGTGATCTCAGCTCCGACAGCACCAACAAGACCTGGTTACACATTCTTTGGTTGGTATAAAGATGTGGCAGGACAATTTGCTTGGAATTTTGCGACAGATAAAGTTACAAACAACGTATCGATATACGCGAAATGGTCGCTAAATCGACCAATTATTAATACAATCGATGACAATGATACAACGATTTCTGGTAAGACAGTTGCGAATGCAACAGTAGTTGTGAAAAACAACGGTGTTGAAGTTGCATCAGGAAAAGCAAATGCAGAAGGCAACTACAGTTTAAATATTACTCCACAAAAAGCAGGAGCAGTATTAACAGTAATTGCTACGGATGCAGCAGGAAATCAAAGTGAAGCAACATCAATTACAGTATTAGATCACACAGCACCAAAAGCGCCAATAATTAATACAATTGATGACAATGATAAAACGATCTCTGGTAAAACCGAAGCGAATGCAACAGTAGTTGTGAAAAATCATGGTGTTGTAGCTGGAACAGGAAAAGCAAATGCAGAAGGCAATTTTAGTTTAGAAATTGCAACGCAAAAAGCAGGAACTGTATTAACAGTAATTGCTACGGATGAAGCTGGAAATCAAAGTGAAGCATCAATTACAGTACTAGATCGTACAGCACCAAATGCACCAATTATTCATTTAATTGATGACAATGATACAAAAATTACTGGAATAACAGAAGCTAATGCAACGATTATAGTGAAAAACAAAGGTACATTAGTTGCAACAGGAAAAGCCGATTCAAAAGGATTATTTAGTATCAAAATTAATCATCAAAAAGCAGGAACAGAATTATCAGTCACGGCTAGTGATCTATCTGGTAATGTAAGTACTAGTACAAAAGTCAAAGTACAAGACAAAACAGCACCAAATGGACCGAAGATTTCAAAGATCATCTTAAAAAATAAGAATGAAATTCAAATTACAGGTACTGCTGAAGCTTATTCTACAATTACTGTGAAAATTGGTAATAAAGTAGTGGCAAATGTAAAAGTAACAAGTAAAGGAACGTTTACAGTAAAATTATCAAAGGTAAGTAAGGGTAAAAATAATATTACTTTATATGCCATCGATAAAGCTGGAAACAAAAGTGCAGCGGTAACTCGTTCACTAATTATCAAATAACTACTTCTCAAAACCTCATTTCAAATTAAATTTGAAATGGGGTTTTTTTATGCCAATTAAAGCACTTTTTAATTTTGTTTATGTAGACATTGGTCTTTGGATTAATAAACATATAGAAGAATAATCAAATATTAAAAGAGACAGTTCTCTAAGTTAGTTAAACTGACTTAAAGGACTGTCCCTTTTTTATTACTTTTATTTAAAAATTTGTTCGGTTAATGTATTTTATTGATATATAAATAACGGCTTCTTTTTTTTATAATCAGGCTGACATAAAGAAGACAATCGATAAATCAACAATCCTTATTAACAGAGCCAAAAATTTAACTATTGATAAATAATTCAGCCATTTCCAATGCTTTATCATTTAAGTTCTTCTCTGTATAATAATTAAATAATTCTTTTTTAGAACGTTGAATTAAAAAAATGAAACCATATTCATTATACATAGGTAAGGCTTTACTGAATAAATATTTATGGTATTCTTCTACTTTTGATTTTAATAAATAAAGGAGCAATTTAAATAAATGGATAAATAACAATTCACTATTACGAATTGCAATTTTTAATCCATCTTCTGCAAATCGTATTAGTTCATCATTTGAAATAAGCTTCCCATCGTAGGAGCTACGAATATAACCTTCTAAAGAAAGTAAATAGGGAGAAGTATCAGGATTCTTGAACGACATAGAATCATTATAGTATTTACTTGCTTGTTCATAATTTTTTCTTCGGTAGTGTTCATAAGCTAAATTATGTAACACTTTTGACTTTCGATCAGGTGCATTACATATTTCACAACTTTTAATTAAATTTTCATATTTTTTAATTGTTTCTCTAAAATCTCCATCATTTTTAACTTGAATAATCATAATTAATTCTGCATCAATTACCCTAAGATAGCTATTAATTTCTTTGAAAAATTGATGGGATTTTTCAGCATAATAATATGCTAAGACAGGAGATTGTATAGTATGATACGCAATTGCTAAGTGATAATAATATTCAGGATTATTATACGACTGACTATCTATGACCTTTAAAGTTTGAATTGCTTTAATGTAATCTTGTCTTTCTAAATAATAAATACCTAATACATGTTTTAAAAGATTGCTTTCATAAGTCGTTAATTTATTTTCAATTTTTTCGATTTTTCCGATAATTTTAAACGCTTCTTTGGCCTTCTTATGAAGTAGGAGATACCTTACCCGAAGAAGTTGATACAAATTAAAATTATCTGAGATTTGTAATAATTTTTCATCTTCTAGTTCATTGTTAATTAATTCGATGCTTTCTGATAATTCGTTTATCATAACATCATGCCAATGAAATAAACGTTGTTTAATATTTAAAAGATTTTTTACTTCTAACTCCATATTTATTCCTAATCGCTCAGATAATAAATTAATAATTTCAGATGAATACTCGGTTTGATTCCGTTCTAGTTTACTAATATGTGTAACTGAACAGATTCCTTTACCTAATTGCTCTTGAGAAAGTTTGTACTTTAAACGATAATACTTTATTATTCTACCTTCATACATAACTAATCTCTCCTTTGAAAAGTACTTTCTCTATTTTCATGATAGTTTAGATAACTCAGTTCTCAATTAATGAAATATAACTTTTCTTTTACACCTAATAAAATTCTACATTTTCAAACAAATTAAGTACATTTAGAAAATATGAGTATCATGTGAAGTAATACTTAATAAGAAGTTCAAATTTTCTGTATTAATAAAGGATACTCATTTAATGTATAATCAATATTACAGCTATGGAAACTAAAGCTAGATGACAATTTTTTTTAAAAGTCATATTTAGTGAGGGTTGATTAAAACTGAGGTGAAATGATGAATTTCGAACAAATGGAATATATTGTAAATGTAGCGAACGAAATGTCAATAACTAAAGCCGCTGAAAAATTATTTATTTCTCCATCAGGTATTAGTCAATCGATTACACAGTTAGAAAATGAGCTTGGTATAAAAATTTTTAACCGTTCAAAACAAGGAGTTACTCCTACATTTGAAGGGAAAATTGTCATTGCCAAAGCAATTACATTACTAAATACACTTAAGGAACTTAACAAAGAAATTCAAGAATATAAAAACAATAATTTAAGCTATTTAAAAATATTAACTGCTCCCACTTTTTCTTTTTTGCTCCAAGAGACAATGGTTAAATTTAATTCTGAACACAGTGATGTTAAATTAGAATTGGTAGAAGAAAATCCTTCATTTATAATTCAAAATTTCAATAAGGAAAATTATGATTTTGCATTAATCCCTGCAACTCTAGGAGAATTGAAAAAAGAAAAAAATATTCAGTATGAACATATTCATAAGGGACATGTATGTATAGCTGTTGGTAAAAATTCGCCATTTTATTTTCATGACTATGTAACCCCGAAAGATTTAGAAAATACAAAATTGGTTATATACAAAAATTCAGATTATAAAAGAATACAAAGAATTACGAAATTATATTTTAACCAGATCATTACAACTTCAAACAGAAGTAGTTTGCTTTTTCAGTTAGTAAAAGAGAGTGAAGCTATTTTATTTCTTCATGAGTTTTCTATAAAAAATCGATCTATTGTTTTGAGTGAAGAAATAAAAGTTATTCCATTAAAAGAGGGAGAAAAATATTTCGAAGTGGATTTTTGGCTTGTTTATTTTGGATCAAAGGGTTTATCGGAAGTAGCAAAGAGATTTATTGAAGAATTTTTAGTTCATTTTAAAAGAAGTATTTAAAAAAATAGTGAATCAGTAAGTTTAAACGCACTAGCTTTTTTTGCCTAAAACAAAGCTTTAAACTGCACACTGAAAAAACCAAGAACAATTTAGTTCTTGGTTTTTTTTGTATCGGGACACAAAGATACTATTGCAAAAATCATGAAAAAAATCAGAGCCACAAAGTGTGATAAACTCTTGGAATTAGCGATAAAATCCTATTCTGTATCTGAATTAATAATTTGTACTTTAAACCTCGGTTCTATCTTCATGCTCGGATAGTCTTTACGCCAATTCAAAGACTTCCAAATGTCCGGATGATGAGCCTTTAACTCCTTGCCGATACCGAGAATGTCACAATTGGCTTTTTGCATTGTTTCAATCGTTGCTACCGCCAAATCTTCCAAATGCTTACTTAGTTCTTTTTCCATGTGATTTACATAATCAGGCTTATACTTATGTGATGCTATTCCAAGATCGTAACTATTAATTTCTAATTTGACATTCAATTTTGCTTTCGGTAATTTGTTTGGTCTGGAAGTAAATGTTATTTTTGTATCCTCACTTTTTACAGAATAGGCGTAATTAATTTGGTCTGTTTTATCTGAAAATGGTTGTTTTTTACTATTGTCTGATAAGTTTCCGGTATATCTTTGCCTTCCTGCTCCCTTACCTTTCATTAACATCATCATTTGAACTTTTTCTTTGTTTAATTTAGTTCCCGTATTTAAACCTTGTCGGAATAATAGTGCGCCACTTAATTCCACTCCCAAATCGGACTGTTTCATAACTGGGAGAGCGGTATCTTCCAACGGTTCTTCTCGTGATAGAATGAAATTCATCATCGAAATGTTGGGAATGATATTGTTCTTTTCTAAGGCCTTATTAAAATCGTACAGATTTTCAGTAAACTCACTATTTTCTTTCGGTACAGTTTCCAAAAACTTAGTTAAGTTTCCTTCAAATACGACTACGGGGATATTGATAGACGAATAGGGAGTTTTGAGTAAAAAATCAAGTGATGAAACAGGATCATGTGAAGCGAAACTCTCACTTAACATATATGTTCCCGTAGTAATCCCTAAAAAGGGAGCTTGATCGGTGTATTGTCCTTGACCAATCGTTTCTACTAAACTTGGCCCTTTAAGTTTAGTTACCTGCGAAGTTGCATCTCCTGAGCCTTGACCAGAACTTTTGAGTTTCGTAACGATATAATGGAGTTCGACCTCACCGTTCTCCTCGTTTAAGTCAAAAGCTGCTATATCTACTAAATTAAGTTTACGTAACTGCAATCGATCCCAACATCCTGTCAAAAGTGGCAAAAGCAACAGAAGAATTAAAGCTTTTTTCATTCTTTAGCCACCTTTTCTCGTACATAAGAAATTAATAGAAAGATTGTTGGAACGATTGCAATCATAATCATTGTAGATTTGTTATGGTATTCTGAGAATTTGAATAGTAATTGACGGTCTTGGAACCAAATTCCAACAATAAAACATAAAATTGCTAAAATCCAAACCATACGCGAATGATTCCGAATTTCTTTTCCTCCAACAAATGCAAAATAACGTGCGGACAAAAACAAATAAACATATGCAGTTACCGTAGTTACTGACAGCCAAATTGTCATAAATATAATATCCAGGCTTTGAACGACTGGCCATCTGAATTTACGAAGAATAAATACCATTGGTTCTGTAATGGTATTTAATTGATTTTCGCTGAAATTGTAAGTCACTATAAATGTTATTATTAGGTAAAATAAAGTTGTTAATCCATTGGCTATTGACATAGCAATTAAAATATCTTTCTTTTTATTGCATTTTACGAATGGAAAAACATACAAAAGAAGCTCGTAACCAGCGTATGCCCAAAAGGCAGGTATCGAATCCTTTATAATTGATCCAATACCATGTGTTCCAATAGGCATAAAATTACGCAAGTCTCCTTTCCCAATTCCACTAATTAAAATAATCACAACACAAATCAAAAACATACTCAATATCGATTGTGTGATTGTAGAAATGGAGCGTAGCGTAGAAGAAGCGATAAAAGCTGTTAAAACGAGCGACACTCCGATTAGCACAAACCAAGGTGTTTGAAATAACACCCATCGATTAAGTACATCGGAATAAGAAATGACTACCATTAAACTAGATTGAGCACAGTATAATGCAAAAAAAAGATTCATAACCGAACCTAATGGTTTTCCAATGATAGAGAATATGTATTGTTGCATTGAACGATCGGGATATCGTTTTCCAAGTTGATAGATAATTATGATAACAACTTGCGCGATTATTCCGCCAATCAAAATAGACATCCAAGAGTCATGACCTGCTCTACGGGATTCTGCGTAAGGAATCGATAAAACACTAACACCCACTTGAGTAAGAACAACAAGGCACATTAGTTGATTTATTGAAATCTTTTTCAAGTGAATCATTCAGTACCCCTCCTTGGACTTTTTATTCGAATATCGTCCTTTGCCATGCTTTCCAACGGACGTTTTTTCAAACTTCTTATTGGAAATCGGAAAAGTGTATCCTTAATCGTATCTCCAGTAAACCAAGTGTAAAAGTAAGGAATACCCATCGTGTCCAGTCGTGCTAAGTGTGTTAGCAATAAGATGAACGAAATTTCTAGTCCGATTAATCCAAAAATAGAAGCCATGATAATGAACGGGTATGTTAACATTCGGGCAGCACTACTCATTTCGTAAGATGGAATATTAAAAGATGCAATTCCTGTAAGAGCTACTACAATTACCATCATATTAGAAATTAAATTAGCCTGTACAACTACTGTACCGATAACGATACCACCAACTACTCCGATTGTTTGGGCAATTGGACTAGGGAGGCGGACAGTTGCCTCGCGTAATATTTCGAGTACCACTAGCATTGTTACGGCTTCAAGAATCGGTGGTAGCGCGATATATTGCATAGAGCTTTGGAGTGTCAGCGCAATTTCGAATGGAACAATGCGGGGATCGAAAGTGACAAGAGCCACATACATTCCAGGTAAACTAATAGCAATAATAAAAGAAAGAATCCTAAGAAACCTTATAGCACTCCCAATCAACCAGCCGATTTGGTAATCATCAGGACTTTGGAAGAATGCCCAAAACGAAACTGGAACTATTAGGCAATCTGGTGAACCGTCTGTCAAAATTGCAATTTTCCCATCCATAAGATACGAGTTTATACGGTCTGGTCTTTCAGTTACGAGTATTTTTGGAAATAATTTGAATTTTTTGTCATCAATTAATTCTTGGAGAAAACCTGGTGCATCAACATAATCGATATCGATGCTAGAAATTCTACGGTCAAATTCAGCTAAAACAACTTCATTTGCAAGAGAATTTAGATAAAGTATGGCGACTTGTGTATTCGATCTTCGACCAATTTGATAAGACTTTACGACTAAATCAGGTGTCTCAATCAACTTACGCATCATATTAAGATTCGTATTAATGTTTTCGTTCAATGCTTCGTGGGATCCACGTAGCACACGTTCATTCATAGGAATATTTACTGATCGTTCTTTAGTTAGTTCGGTACCTAGTAAATAGAACTTCGCTTCACCATTTATTTGAACAACAGTTTTCCCTTCCACTAGCGCTTTAGAAGCATCTGAAAGAAGATCAGTTTCGCGGTAATCGAGAATAGAGACCGCTTCCCGAACACTTCCATTAATATTAGTAAGCAATGGGCGGATAATATGGTCTTGTACTGATGCAGACTCAATCATTGTTTCCAAATAAAATAGCCGATAACGGCGGTCACCGACCTCGAAATCACTAAATTTGAAGTCTGAACTATTGAATAACATTCCTCTAAGCGATTTCTCATTTTTTTCAATTAATAGGTCAGCTTTCATTAAATTGATCCTCCAAAACAGGAAAGTTTATCCTATTTTGCCCTCATTACTTTTTCTTATTCTGTTTCAATGTCAACTAATGAACAGCTAGTTTTTAACTCAAATAATTCACAAAGACAATAGGATTCGAATTGTGGAGGAACGAAAAAATGTAAAAAATTTGCACAATGCGCTTGAACTAAACTTAAATATAGACTGTGCTCACAGATTTGCAGTTATAAATAATGCCTCGAGAATATAAAAATGACAAAATATGCATCTATAACCAGTGCTAATAAAGATATCAGGTTATAGATTGCCGATAATAATTGGACAATTAATTAATAAATTTAAACGCTTATTGAACTAACGTGTGCGTTTGTTGAACAACGATGAATTGTCGTTCTACCCTGGCTCCTGTAATCATAAAACCTAATAAAAAAAGATCAACCAGAAATATCTGGCTATCCTATAATACGAAATGGAAGTTTAATTGAATAAGAAACTATAAAAAATAGCTATAAAGTTAAAGAGTAACGTAATTTCTTTAGCTATTTACCGACTCATTTTTCACATTTATATGAACCAACTTGTCCTATTTACGTAAGATAAAATGAATGTGAAATTTAAAAGAGAGGTGCAAAAATTGACCCAAAGAATAATAGGACAAATGGGACCAACAGGATCGACAGGACCAACAGGACCAACAGGACCAAGGGGACCAAGAGGAAAAGAAGGTGAAGAAGGAGAGAGAGGAAAAAGAGGTAAAAGAGGTGCAATTGGAATACAAGGAGCAACTGGAGCTACAGGTGCTACGGGTGCTACTGGAGTAGTTGAAGGTTGTTTATGTGATTGTTGTGTTTTTCCTATGCAGAACGTTTTACAACAACTTATCGGGGAAACTGTGATTCTTGGCACGATTGCAGACACACCAAACGTACCCCCTCTTTTCTTTTTATTCACTATCACTGCAGTGAATGATTTTTTAGTAACTGTAACAGATGGCTCGACGACCTTTGTTGTCAATATTTCTGATGTAACAGGAGTAGGATTTTTACCACCAGGACCAACTATCAACTTGTTGCCGCCTGTTGATTCTGGGTGCGAATGTGAATGTCGTGAAAGACCAATTAGAGAATTGCTAGATACACTGATCGGTTCTACAGTAAATCTTTTAGCTGCAAATGGTTCTATTGCAGCAGGATTTAACGTGGAGCAAACAGGTCTTGGCATAGTGTTAGGTACTTTACCAATTAGTCCAACTACAACTGTTAGATTTGCAATTTCGACTTGCAAAATTGTAGCTGTAAATATAAACCCACCTCTTACTGTGACGTAGATTAGTTTTTTCTGAATATGCTGTAAAATGTCTTGAAAAAAAGCGATTTTTCAATTACGAAAATCGCTTTTTTATGTAAGTAGAGGTTAAAGTATTTGAAGTTAAGTTTTGAAAAGGTTTTGATAAGGAAAGGTATACTTATGTAACTAACTCATGCGTTAGTTGTACAAAAATAGCAACATATGTGGATCTTTTTGATCTGTGAAAAAATAGGAATGGATATGATTAAAATTCTTCACCTGTCATAATCGTCATCTCTATATATAAACAGAACAATGAGTTCTGTTTTTTATTTACCTCTACATTTAAAAAAATTCATATTGTAGTCTAACGAATAATTATTTGATTTTTAGAAGAAGTCACTATTTTATTTTTTTTATAAGAATCACATAAGAGATTATGGATAACAAGCTCGTTATGAATCCATATTTAGCTCCTATTATTCCATTTAATTATAAAGAATTTAAAGATGTCTTTTATCGAGGTGATTTGCGAAAGTTAACAAATAGTCCTCATAAATATCCACATGATGACAAAAAATAATATAATTTTTATAAAATAGTAAGGCTATCAAAAGTGTATCCGATTTTGATAGCCTTTTAATTTTGAAGGAGTTATTTGCATTTCATGGTTGAAGAGCTTTTAAATGCACCCTACCTCATAATATAAAGTTCTATCGGATTTCACAAAATTTGCACAGACTTATAAGTAACTATAGAATCGATTGCTTGATTTACTGGACTTTATTGACCTGAAATATTCAATAATACTGTGTTTTTGGCACGCTGTAATTGACAGGGGAGGCCTCGTTGATTCAGGTCCAGTTGAAATCATACTTTTGAAGAAGCTCAAACCTAAGTGTATCAAGGGTTTAGGCTTTTTTTTTAACCGTTAATACCATATTTAAGAAGACAAAAGGAGGGATGTATTTTAAAAACACATAAAGATTTTTTGTAAAAATCTAAAAATATTGAATTATTTAAGAAAGCGTTTTTATCTATAATTAACTATCAAGAAGGGAGAATGGTAATTGTTTTTCAATAAATACAAGAAAGGTGGAAACATAGTTGAAGAGAATTAAAGTTTGTATTACTATCATTTTGGCATCATTACTAGTATTCAGCCAACTTGGTGCAAGAGCTCTTGCCCATAAACAACCCGCTTCAAACGCTCCTGCATCGCCGGTAAATTTACAGATTCCAAACCTTGCTTTTGACGAAGACAGCATAACTCTAGTGTGGGAGAAGCCTAAGAACTATAGTGACATCGTGGATTTTAATGTCTATATGAATGGAAAGAAAATTGGCAGTTCTTCAAAAGATAACAGTGGCCCTGCAAAGGCTTATATCGATAATTTCTATAAAAATATTGATAAAGATAATTTCCACGTGGATATTCTTATTCATAATTTCATAGTTGAAAACCTTAAACCGAACAAATCTTATGAATTCTATGTAACCTCCGTTAATGCAGATGGTGTTGAATCCGCTAATTCTAATAAGATTATAGGAAAAACAACCGCTGTTCCTAAGGTTTTTAATATTGTTGATTTTGGTGCAACAACAAATGATAAAACAAAAGATACAGAAGCCATTCAAGCCGCGATTGATGCAGCTACACCGGGAGCGAAAGTTTTAATTCCAGAAGGTCAATTTATTACTGGGGAATTATGGCTTAAATCTGATATGACGTTACAGGTAGATGGGAATTTACTTGGTTCATCAGATCCTAAAGACTATAGCATGAATTACTGGGCGTATGACTACTCTACTGATGAGCGCTCTTACTCGTTAATCAATGCTCAAACATATGATTACGGCAGTCTAAAAAATATTCGAATCGTAGGAAAAGGGAGCATTGATGGGAACGGATGGAAAAAAGATAAAAATCATCCAACCATTGACGAACTTGGCAATGAACTACCGCGCTTAGCTGCCGGTAATAACTTAAATGTAACTGGGAATGTAAAAGTAGACAACGGAAGAATGAGTCCTCTGGAACTTGATTCAGAAAATACACTGGGAATCTTAGCTGCAAATCAATCATATGCTGCTCAAGAGTTAGGTATGGACGAAAAATCTGCTTATTCTACTCGTTCAAATTTAATCACGGTACGTGGTGTAGACGGTATGTATTATGAAGGAATCACACAGCTTAATCCTTCCTTCCACGGGATTGTGAACCTTCACAGTAAAAATATCGTCGTAAATGGAACGATTTCAACAACTTACGACGCAAATAATGCTGATGGATATGAGTTTGGTGATTCCCAGAACATCATGGTCTTCAATAATTTTGTTGATACTGGAGACGACGCAATTAACTTCGCAGCAGGTATGGGACAAGCGGCAGCAGGTGAAGATCCTACCGGAAATGCCTGGATTTTTAATAACTATATTCGCGAGGGTCATGGAGGAGTGGTAACAGGCAGTCATACGGGAAGCTGGATCCAGGACTTTGTCGTGGAAGATAACATTATGTATAAAACTGATGTTGGTTTACGCTGTAAAACAAATACTCCAATGGGCGGTGGAGCTAAAAATATCCTTTTCAGAGATAATGCATTAGAAGGCATTGATGGGGATGGTCCGTTCGTATTTACCTCTGCATATACAGATGCAAATGCGGCTATTCTTTATGAACCAGCCCAAGAAATCTCTCAATTTAAGGACATAGAAATTTTCAATACAACTGTTCGAAACCAAGGAGGTAGTAATAAACAATCCATCCTTGTGACTGGTAATAATGACGTCGGTGAAGTGTATCACGAAAATATTACTTTTGAGAATGTGAAATTTGATAATGTCTATTCAGTTAATATGGATTACGCAAAAGATTTTAAATTTATTGATGTATCATTTACAAATGTTAAAGATAATAACGGAAATCCTTGGCGTATCAAAAACTCTACGGGACTTGTTTTTGAAAATACGACAGCGGTACCTGAAGATACAACTCAAAAACCAGTATGGTCAGATAATTCTGCTGTTGAGGCAGTATCTTCAGCCGATGGAAAGAGTGTGAACTTAACTTGGAATGCAGCAACCGATAATATAGGTGTTACAGGTTACACCGTCTATAAAAATGGCGAGAAGGTTGGTACGAACTATACAACTACGAATAAAACAAGCATTACATTAACTGGGTTAACTCCAGCAAAAGAGTACATGTTTAAAATAGAAGCTGACGATGCAACCGGAAATCGTACTTCGAATGGTCCGAAAATCAAGGTGAAAACAAATGGAGTGGCAGACAAAACAGTGCCATTGTTGCCAGCAAATACCGAAATTAAAGTACCGACAACGATGATACCTGCTAGTGTTACATTTAGTGGTAAGGAAGTAAATGCTGTGTATCCTGGATTTACATGGGCTTCTGTAGTCTGGGAAGCTGCAAGTGATGAAACTGGTATTGCAGGTTATAATGTGTATGCAAATGGGGAACTTCATGGATTTGCGACTTCCAACAAGTATACACTAGGAAATCTTCAGCCAGGCAAAAAATATAAAGTTGAAGTGGAAGCCGTGGATTTAGCTGGAAATAAGACACCCTATAATCGTCTACTAGAGGTCGAAACAGCTGCTCCGTATGCGATTGGAGCTCCGTCTTTTACTGACGGGCTAAAAGCTCAGATTGGACAGGATGGTACTAGTGTATCCCTCTCTTGGAACAAGGCTATAGCCATTAACCAAGATGTCATTGGATACCGTGTTTATGTAAACGGAAAACCAATCAAGCCTGAAGGAGTTGAATTTACACCAATTAATGCCGAAATGACAACAGCGAAAACAAATTATACAGTTACTGGCCTTAAAAAAGGTGAAAAATATACATTTAAAGTGGAGGCAGTTGGACAGGGAATTAAATATTCAAAAAGAGAACGCCTATCTGATGTGATTCCAAATGGTCTTGTAAAGGTTTTAGGATATCGCTGGAGTGGCTTTGGGCCAAGCGAAACAGTTCACTTAATACCAGGGAAGGCGAATTGACCAGTCTAAATTAGAGTGATTTTTAGAATGATATTTAACACAAGAAAACAGGATGTGAAATCAGAATCACACCCTGTTTTTTGTGCCTAAAAAATTAGCACTATTTAAGTTTATAGAAAGTGAATGAGTAATTATGACTATAACTTAGGCAAATGTTACGTATTACAACCGAAACTATTTTACTGAATTTTAAAACAGTTAAAGATATAAAACAGATTTCTAAATATTTTGTATTCTCAAAAAAAGATCTCGCTTGCATAATAACACTTAGACTTTAAGAAAGATACGTACTAAAATTGGTCGTTTTTAAAAAGGAAACAAGAATTGATTATATTTTAAGTGAAATTAGTAACAATGCTTAGCTAATAAAGAGGAAGGTGAAAAATGATTAGTTCAACGACTTCAAGTATTTATGATATCAAACAATTTGGAGCAATCGGCGATGGGGAACACAATAATACTAAAGCTATTTCGCTGGCTATTGAAGCATGTGGAGAAGCAGGCGGTGGGACTGTTTATGTGCCTGCCGGTCGATTCCTTACTGGAGCTGTCATTTTAAGAAGCAATGTTCATTTCTATTTAGAGGCTGGCTCTATTTTAGTATTCACCTCTGATCAAACAGATTACCCAATCTTACATTCTCGCTGGGAGGGGGTAACAAGGGAAGTTTACGCCTCTTGTATTTATGCGGAAAATGCTGCAAATATTTCAGTAACCGGTTATGGCACGTTGGACGGCAGTGGGCATTATTGGTGGAACCTTTTTCAGAGAAAAGAAAATCAATACCCACGGCCTAAGCTGATTGGTTTCGACCATTGTAAAAATGTCTTGATTTCAGGAGTGAAACTGATGAACTCCCCGAGCTGGACCGTTCATCCTCTCTGTTGTGAAGACGTCACGATCCACAATATTCGGATTCATAACCCAAGCGACTCCCCAAATACGGATGGGATTAATCCAGAATCCTGCCGAAACGTTCGCATTTCTGATTGTCATATTGACGTCGGTGATGACTGTATCGCCATTAAGGCAGGTACAGAGGAATCAACAGAACGTATTCCTTGTGAAAATATTACCATCACAAATTGTACAATGGTTCATGGCCATGGCGGCATTGTGTTTGGAAGTGAGATGAGTGGAGATATCCGGAATGTCACAGTAAGCAATTGTATTTTTGAAGGAACAGACAGGGGCATCCGCCTGAAATCAAGACGAGGCCGGGGCGGTGTGATTGAAGATGTGCGTATCAATAATATTGTCATGAAGGGTGTCATCTGTCCTTTTATTGCCAATTTGTATTACCACTGGGGTCCACGTGGCGAAGAAAAATATGTATGGGATAAAAATCCCTACCCGATTACAAAAGAAACACCTGTGTTTAGAAGGATCCATTTTGCCAATATAACGGCCCGTAACGTTAGTGCCGCAGCTGGTTTCTTATATGGTCTAGCCGAAATGTACGTGGAGGATATCACATTTGAAAATGTTTCTGTGTCAATGGCCGAAGATGCCAAACCTGGGTTGCCCGCAATGATGGCGGACCTTGAACCAATGAAGCAAAGAGGTTTTTATTGCTGTAATGTTAAGGATATTCAATTCCATCGAGTAATAGTGAGCAATCATAAAGGGCCGGCTTTTTATGTGGAAAACGGAAATGATATTGAAATAGAAGGGTGTAAGTCCAAAAATAGCCGACCAACTGATCCGCTTATTATATTTAATAATGTAAGTAATATTCGATAGTGAAATTCTATCAATTGTCTGTCCTGTTAAACAGAAAGCAGGCTCTATTTTTAAAATGTTACTCTATTAAAATATCAAAAATAGATTCAAAGAAATGAACAAAATATGAGTTTAAAAAAATGAATAGGGAGTGAGTATATTGAAAGCGTTAACTAGAATCCGAAATGTTTTTCTTGCCCTTCTTTTCCTTTGTAGCAGCATACCAGCTACATTTGCTGAAGAAAAAGGCGGTAATGAGGAAGCAGTCCAAAGTGAGAATTTAGTGTGGCAAAGTGTTACATTTGGCCAGTCAACCGATTTGAATTTTGCCGCAAATGTTTTGCCAGAAAAAATAGGGACTAACTATGCCTCACCAGAAAAGCCTGGCACCATTGAGGGGAAAATCACCTTGGAAAGCAGAGGAGGAAAGCTGGCTCCTGGGCACGATGGGTTGACATTTTATTATACAAAGCTCAATCCTACTATCCATAATTTTGTCTTGGAAGCTGACATGACCATCGAACAGTTCGGTCCAGAAACAGGTGCCGGACCAAATGGTCAGGAAAGTGCAGGAATTATGGTCAGGGACACAATCGGTTCACCGCGACAAGACCCCATGATCCTTGGATATGAAGAAGTTCCGGCTGCTTCTAATATTTTTGGGGTCGGGATGATGCGTAATGGTGTAGCTCCTATATACAGGACGGGTGTTGTTTATCCATGGGGTAATCTCGGAAGTCAATTAAAAGCCTCTCCTTTTACAACGGATTCAAAATACAAATTGCCTATTGGAACGCCCGTAAAGGTGAGGTTGGAGCGGACTGACACTGAATTTATTATGTCTGCTAGCTTCACTCATTTGGCGGAAGAAAAAACATTTGAACAAAGAGTAAAAGGAGCAGATCTTGTTCAAGTGATGGACAAGGATAATATGTATGTTGGTTTTTATGCATCCAGAAACGCCAAAATGATCATTCAGAATGCAAAGCTTACTCTTAGTGAGGCCCATACTGTGTCCACACCACCAATTGAGGCTGTTCAAGATAAACCGGCAATGAGCTTACTTTCAGCACCGGAATCTGGTTCACAACAATATGACCTAAAAGCACTTGCCAATTATAACGGTACAATATCAGTAATAAAAGATGGGGAAGAAGTTGTCAGTTTGGCATCGGTCCAAAAAGATCAAGTATATTCGTTTAGTACCTTATTGAATAACGAAAGCACAGATTTTACCGTTACCTTTACACCAAGTGAAGGACCATCAACTGCACCAATCACCAAGAATCTTACAGTAACCAAGAAAATTTATACAAATGGGGCAGGCTTGTTTGTATCACCAAATGGAACTAGTTCTGCTAAAGGAACAATCGATGATCCAGTAGACCTGGAGACAGGTATTAAATTTGCCATACCAGGTGAAATCATTTATATGCTAGAGGGTATCTATACCCCGTCGTCTATCGTTAATATTAAGAAGGAAAATAGTGGTTCCAAAGAAAAAGTGAAAACATTAATGGCTTATAATGGCGAAAAAGTAGTCATCGATGGGCAAGGGAAACTTAGTAATGTTCTGCAATTAAATGGGGATTACTGGCACTTGTTTGGTATACAGATTACGAATGCTGCAACAGGCGGTATGCGGGTGAGTGGTGACCATAATGTTGTCGAGCAAATGCTGTTCAATTATAACGGAGATACAGGTCTGCAAATTAGCGGCAGTGGTTCCAATCCGGTTTTATGGCCTAAGTATAATTTGATCTTAAATAGTGAATCACATGATAACCGTGACCTTTCCGACGAAAATGCAGACGGATTTGCGGCTAAGCTGGGTGTTGGTGTTGGAAATATCTTTAGAGGAAACATTGCTCATAACAATATCGATGATGGCTGGGATTTATATAACCGGACAAATGAAGGTGCAAATATGCCGATTACACTTGAAGGAAACATTGCCTATGCAAACGGTAAACTGAGCAATGGCTATAACAAAGATGGTAACGCAGGTAATGGTTTTAAGCTCGGCGGCGAAGGATTGCCTGTCGCTCATGTTGTCCGGAACAATATTGCCTTTGATAATAACATGGACGGTTTTACGGACAATTTTAATCCAGGTAAGATGGTGGTTGAAAATAACACAGCTTTTAATAATAAAAGATTTAACTATATATTTCGAATCAACCCATACTTCA
Source organism: Bacillus sp. EAC (assembly GCF_002156875.1). GTDB lineage: Bacteria > Bacillota > Bacilli > Bacillales > Bacillaceae_G > Gottfriedia. Next base: position 481,130 of record NZ_NCSY01000004.1, read on the forward strand.
ACGCTCAAGAGCAGGGGACTTTTAAAAACAATCTTTCCTATCGAACTGCTTCCGGTGCGGTAAAGGATTTTATTTCAGGTAACAATGATCGTACTAATTACTTCTATGACGGAACCATAACATCCAACAGCGAGGGGAACATCGTTACTTCAAAAGACTTTGTTAGTCTTGAGATTCCAGGTAAGTTTGATAGAGATCTAGATGGAAACATTGTTTATGGCAGCTTCCTTCGTATTTCTCCTGATAGTTTCCTAAATAGTGCAGGTGCCAATCATAGCTATGTTAGTGCACTGTCAGCAGATCCTGTGTCAATTAAGCTGGAAATCTCTCGAACTCTTAGGGAAAGGGAATCAGCTAAACTTTCTGTAGTTGCTAGATTCTTTGATGGCTCTGAAAAAGTTTTATCTTCAGGAATTCAATTCAAAACGGGAGATATCTCCATTGTTTCCGTAGACCGGGGAGGCAATCTTCTAGCCGGGGAGAAAGGAAAAACTTCTGTTACTGCATTTTACCATGGATTAGTGGCAAAGCTCGAAATCCATGTTAAACAAATGCCTCCGGGGTTAAAAAAAGGATAGTTTAATGGAATTGAAGGCAGCTGCTCGCGGCTGCCTTCTTTGTTGTCAACGTTTTAGCAATATTTTAAAAATTATGAATATCTAAAAAAAACAAACAAACAGCTAAAGATATTGAATTCTTACTGTAAGCGTTTTCGGTTAAAATGAAAAACAAGAAGGGAGGATCCATTCAATGAATCTTATACAAAAGCTGGAAGCATCAGTAGTTTCTACTGAGAAAAAGAAACCAATCAAAAAATATAAATTACAAAAATGGATTCCTTATTTATTTATTTTGCCATCAACACTAATGATTGTTATCTTTTTATTCTATCCGATTGGGACGGTGTTTTACTACAGTCTCCAGAATTATGATATTTCCGCTCCCTTTTATAACGGTTTTGCCGGGATAGACAATTTCAAAAGGATTTTTACAGAGGATACTTTATTTCTTCCAAGTTTGCTAACCTCTTTTAAATGGGTGGTTTCTCAGGTAGGCTTACAACTAATTTTGGGCTTAATTGCAGCACTCCTTCTCAATCAAAAATTTAAGTTTAGAGGGATGATTAGAGCGGCTGCTTTTATTCCGTGGGCGATCTCGGGTGTGTTAGCCTCTGTAATATGGTCACTAATGTTTAATGAACATATGGGTGTTATCAATGATCTTTTCATCAGATTAGGGATTATTAGTGAAAGCAAGGCATGGCTTGCTGGTAGCACTACTGCTTTTATATCGGTCGTTATTGCTGAGTTATGGAGAGGGATTCCTTTCTTTACCATTACCTTACTTGCTTCACTTCAAAGTATTCCGGAAGAACTTTATGAAGCGGCAAAGATGGATGGTGCAGGTAGAGTGAAATCGTTCTTATATGTGACACTGCCGTCTTTGAAAAATACAATTGTCCTGACAACTTTACTACGTGTGATATGGGAGTTTAATAATGTTGATCTTCTTTTCAACCTCACTGGCGGAGGGCCAGCACACAGTACTACAACCTTGACAATGTACATAGCTGAACAAGCAGTTCACGGATCAAATTTTGGATATGGGTCAGCACTAACTGTTGTTGCCTTTGGTATATTACTATTTTTTGCCATCATCTATTTACGAATTACGAGATATGATAGGGAGGGGAATTAACATGAATAAACAAAAAAGAATTGACCGGCTTCTGACATTTAATCTGCCGCTCCTGGTTATGCTTGCTTTTACTCTCTTTCCGTTATACTGGACTATTAATACGGCTTTCAAGCATGAAGGAGATATCGTCAAGCGGCCGCTTGGATACATACCAGCCTCGCCGACAATCGATAATTTCGTTAGTGCATGGACAAATGTAGGGTTTTCAACCTATTTTAAAAATAGTTTAATAGTTGGTGTATGTACAGTTTTTATAGTTTTAATACTATCAACATTATCAGGCTATGCCTTAAGCAGATACAAGTTTAAGGGGAAGCGCGCATTCCTTCTTATGCTTTTATGCACGCAGTTTATTCCAAGGTCAATGTTGATTATTCCTTTGTTTATTATTTTTAAGCATATGGGATTAATCAGTAACCCGCTATCATTAATTATTACCTATGCGGCTGTTGAGATCCCGTTTACGACAGTGTTAATGAATGGTTTTATATCAAATGTTCCTCGAGAATTAGAAGAAGCGGCGATGGTAGATGGCTGTAACAAGTTGCAGGCAATCCGCTATGTCATCTTCCCGCTCCTAATTCCAGGGATCGTTGCAACAAGTGTATTTACCTTCATTTACACTTGGAATGAATTTTTGATTGCCTTGATGCTGACAAATCAGCAGGGCAAGTTTACACTTCCAGTTGGACTCAGCTATATGATGGGTGAATTCAATATTAACTATGGTGCTCTAGCGGCCGGCAGTGTAATCGCTTTAATTCCAACAGTGCTAATGTTTGCCTATGCTCAAAAGCATCTGGTTAATGGCATGGGTGGAGCCGTTAAAGGATAATGCAGGGTTTTATCAAAGGGCTGTGTAAGGTCACAGCCTTTAAAAACATATAACAAATCATAGAGGGGGATTTTTGTGTACAAAAAGTTTTGGAAAACAGTTGCCACTACTTCAATGGCTGCTTCATTACTACTTGCAGGCTGCGGTAAAGAAGTAACCATAAAGGAAAAGAAAGCAGATCCAAATGAAAAAATTACGTTATCGTTTTGGGATGAAAATGCAGGTCCTCAGCGTACACCAATCTGGGAAGAATTAATCAAACGATTTGAAGAGAAAAACCCTAACATTCACGTTGAATATGTCGGGCTTCCAAAGGACTCTGCAAAAGCGAAGTACGATGCATCTATCGCTGCAGAGGATACCCCTGACGTGGGCAGTGTGCAGACGAGCTGGCTTCCAGAATTTGCGTTGAGAGATGCATTGCTGCCTTTAGATTCCGATTTCGAAAATTGGGAAGATAAAGACAAGATTAATAAAGGTGCAATCGAGTTTAACAAGGAAATCGTTTTTGACAACAAGTTATACGGCATTCCATATACACAAAACCTTGATATCCTTTGGGTTCGTCCCGACTGGTTCAAGGAAAAGGGGACAAAAGTTCCTGAGACATGGGATGAGTTCTTCACTGCTATTAAACAGCAAACAGATAAAGCAAGTAAACACTATGGCTATACCATCCGCGGTGGAGCTGGCGGTTCTTTCCAATTACAACGTTTAATGTATGCATACTCGGGTGAAAAAGACTACATTAAAGATGGTAAAAGTACAATCAACAACAAAAAGCATGTTGAGTTTTTGAAGAAGTATTTTGACTTATATAAAAAATATACACCGCAAAGTGATATCACAAACGGTTACAAAGAAATGATTGCTGGATTCGATACAGGGGCAGTTGCTATGGTTCAGCATAACATTGGTTCTTTTGGCGAACATAAAGAGGCACTACAGCCAGATCAGTTCCAAGCAATCCCACTTCCAAAAACGACTGATGGCAAATATGAGGCAGAAGGCGGAAACACCATCGGAATCAGTGTATTTAAAACGACAAAACACCCAGAAGCAGCATGGAAATTGACAGCATTCCTAAATTCAAAGGACAGTCAATCTTACTGGAACCAGCAGGTAGGGCAGATTCCTACGAATTCTGATGTATTAAATGAACAATGGGTAAAGGATTCTCCACATATTCAAACAGCATTTAAAGTTTATGATGATCCGAATACTATACTTTACAAGCCACCATTCTATTTACCTGAATACCGATCCATTCTTGATACAGTAGTTGATCCAGGAACACAGGCTGTAATGAGTGGAAAAATGACGGTAGAAGAATTCCTTGATCAGTGGGCAAAAGCAATTGAAGACGCTCAAAAGAAATACGATGAGCATTTCAAAAAATAAACATTAAAAATAAAGCCGTCTAGAATTACTTTCGAGACGGCTTTATCTCTTCTATAGAAGGCTAATAGTTTGATAGGCAAAGAAATTCCCGCTGAGATAAAACAAAACGTGGAAGTGAAGACTGGTAATACAGTTATACGTTATCTTCTGATGGCTCAAACAACTATCATTTTTATTTTGTATACAATGCATTCACCTTGGTGGACGAAGAAATTTTCTTTCTCTTTGACCGCTCTTCAAGGGCTTCGCGAAGGGGATAGAATCTATATTCCTTCTAACACCTTACACGGTGTGAATGTCCTGGAGGACGAATCTATTATTTTAGATATCTTTGCTCCACAGTGAAACGATTTTCTTAAAAAATCGGAAAAAACAGGAGGTACGATCATGAGTTATTCAGAAACAAAAACAACAAATGTTACTGCAGAGATTGCTTTAACGATGGCTGAAAAAGCATCAAGGACATTGATGAGAACTTATACACCGGAAGAATTGCCACCGGCAAATGTGTGGCATTATCATCAGGGAGTTTACCTTTACGGGATGCAGCGAGTTTGGGAGAAAACTCAAAATCAAGAGTTCTTTGACTATCTTAAAAGGTATATTGATAATCTCCTAGATGAAGAAGGTAATTTCCTGTTTGATCGGGACCAGCTGGACTCTATTCAAGTAGGGATATTGTTATTTCCTTTGTTGAAAGAGACGAAGGATCAACGTTATAGGAAAGCAGCCGATAAATTAAAACATTTATTCCATACCTTGAACAAGACAAAAGAAGGCGGTTTCTGGCATAAAGACAAATATCCTTATCAAATGTGGCTGGACGGTTTATTTATGGCTGGACCTTTTGCTTTGATGTATCAGAATGCTTTTAACGAACAAGGATTAGACGATATGGTCTTATACCAGGAAAAGCTCATGCGAAAAAATATGAAAGATGAAAATTCATTCCTTCTATACCATGCTTACGATGAAAGTAGAAAGATGCCTTGGGCAAATCCTGAGACTGGTTGCTCACCGGAATTCTGGGGACGCTCGGTCGGCTGGTACGGCACGGCGCTGATTGATATCCTCGACCTTCTTTCAAATGATCATAGCGGAAGAGGAGAATTAATATCGTCTTTACAAAGTCTTATCAAATGCCTTGTAGGCTATCAGGACGAAAAAACGGGTTTATGGTATCAAATTGTGGACAAAGGAAGCCAAGCTGATAATTGGCTAGAATCATCGTGCTCCAGCTTATTTGTTTATACAATTGCAAGGGCAGTTGAAAAGGGCTACGTGGGTAAAGAAAACCTTGAAGCTGCAATCAAAGGATACCAAGGATTATTAAATGAGATGATTAAAGTCGATGGTGAATCACTGACGATGAAAGGAATCTGTATCGGAACTTCTGCAGGTGTGTATGACTATTACGTTTCTCGTCCAGTGTCCGAAAATGACCTTCATGGTGTTGGTGCTTTTATTTTAGCCAGTATGGCACTAGTAAATATCATTAAGTAATAAATTAACGAAGAGTTCTGGATGAGAAAAACATTCAGAAGTCTTTTAGTGGTCTCTTTGTTGGCAATGATTATTTCCTAGGTTTCAGCATTTTCGCCAGAGTTGGGAAGAGAAGTTCTTTCACCGAAGGATGGCTTGGAACTATTCTTATATACAAGAATGATCCGACACAAGCAGTCCCGGTGCTGGTAAAAGCTAAGGCGGGTATTGGAATATTAAAATAGGTGGTAAAGAACCCATAAAATTATTATGGGTTCTAGCTGTTAATTCATGGAAGTTTTTGAATGCGAAAGAAGAACCATTTACTAGTCTAGAAAAATAATGTATTTTTAATATTAAGATTATAGTAGAAAAGAAATGGAGAGGGGGGTGATTTGGAAGCGCTTCCTATATTGCCTATGAGAAACAAACTAGTCGTATTCATTAAAAAGTATTTTCTATTTTCTCTACGTTCCACAATCATTTCTTTATTTCTGCCGGTCATCCTATTTTTTATCGCATTTACGGGCTGGATATCCTATCAGATAGCTGTAACCCAGCTGGAGGAAAATGCTTATAAAAGTGTAAATGATACAGTATTCCAGACTAAGTCCTATTTAGAGAACAGACTATTTGATGTGTTCGAACAGCTGGTTACTTTCTCTAATGACCCGAAGACATTAGAATTAATTGATTCAGAATATTCGGAATCAAATCCTAATGATTATATTAAAATGAGCAATTCATTGAAAGCTATTCATTTAAACTACAACTCGATTATCGAATCTATTCTAGTTGAAATGCATAATGGGAAATTTACTTTATATCGCAGTGATTTCCGAATGAATTTCAATCAATTTCCTTATAAGGAATATGCTGAACAATATCAGGGCAGCAAGCAAGGCTTTTATTGGCATAATGAGCATCTTGATGATATTTTTGCAAGTAAATCAGAAGTGGTAAGCGTGTTTAAGTTGATAGGCAACGACCGCTCAAAAGCAAATGGTATATTTCTCTTTAATTTACGGAAGAGTTTCTTTGAAAATGTTCTAAATAAATCATTGATTGGGGAGCATGGCTATTTAACCCTTGTCAGCCGGGACGGTACCTTTAATTCAAAAGCAGTGGCAAACGAATACCGTTTGAATTCAAAGGAACTAAGCTATCTGCAGTCATTACAAGATGAAAAAGGCCGTTATGAGTTTCAAAATGCAGTTGGAAAGAACATGACGATTATCTACGATACAATCGGTGTAAATAAGTGGAAAGTGGCTGCCATTTTTCCAACGGATGAGATTTTAAAGAAAGTCAATTATATTAAATTTGTAACGGTTATGCTTATTTTAATGTTAACAGTCATTGCTATTTTAATTGCGAATTTTTTGGCTAAATATATTACCGATCCAGTCTCTGCGCTAGTTTCTCAAACGAAGCAAATTAATGAAGATAATTTAAATATTACTTTCACACATAAGGGCCCTAGAGAAATTGGGATTTTGAAAACAGCATTGGACGAATTATTGGTTAGAATTAACACGCTCTTGGACCAAATTAGACTTGAACAGGATGAAAAGAGGCAGCTTGAGTTCTCCATTATGCATGCACAAATCAATCCTCATTTTCTATATAATACCCTTTATTCGATAAAGGGCTTGTCCGATATGGGAATGAATAAAGAAGCCAGCAGTATGATTACAGCACTGTCCAATTTTTTTCGTATTAGTATCAGCAGAGGGAAAGAAATTATCAGTTTAGAGGAAGAAATTGCACATATCCAAAATTATCTAATCATCCAAGAAATGAGATATGGAGATGATTTTTCGTATGAAATTACTATTGATCCAAATCTATTATCCTGCAAAATTGTTAAACTGACTCTACAGCCTTTGATAGAAAATGCAATCTATCACGGAGTTAAACAAAAAAGGGGGAAGGGAAAGATTATTATAAAGGGATATGAAATAAGCGATATGGTATGCCTCGAAGTAACTGACAATGGCTCTGGTATCGAGAGTGAGAAATTAAGGATTATTAAAGAAGAGCTTCAGAGCAAAAGGGGGAATTCCCCGACTATAGGAATCGGTTTAAGGAGTGTCCATGAAAGAATCAAGCTACATTATGGGGAAGCATATGGTTTATCTATAGAAAGTGAAGCTGGTTTAGGAACAAAAACAGTGGTAAGAATCCCAAAATCATGGGGAGGACTTAGCTAATGTATAAGGTTGCAATTGTTGATGACGATCGAATTATCCGTAAAGGCTTATCTAGTGTTATACCCTGGACGGAGCATGGATTTGAATTGGTTGGTGTAGGCGCAGATGGTGAACAAGGTCTGGAAATTATTAAAGAACATGATCCTCATATTGTCATCTCCGATATTCAAATGCCTTTTATGGATGGACTGGAAATGACTAAGGCGATTAAAGAACATAATCCTAAAACTAAAGTAATTTTGCTAACGGGTTATGAAGATTTTAAATATGCCCATGAAGCAATTAAATTAAAAGCTTTTGATTATCTGCTAAAACCAGTTGAAACGAGTGAGTTGATTGAGAAGCTGAAACAAGCATCGCTAGAATTAGAGCTTGAGCTGCAGAAAGAAAATCATATAAACGAAAGTCAAAATTATCTCCAACAGCAGTTTCTTAAAAGGTTAAGTCTGAACGATTTGACGAATGAAGAAATCATTAAAGAGTTAAGTATAGTAGGTTTGGAGCCGAGCGGAACACATATAGCGGCTCTATATGTCAAAATGGACCAAGCAGATTTTGCACATCGGACAAACATGGAAACAGTGAAAGAAAGTATTATGGAGCACTGCAGAGAGATCCTTGACCTTTTAAAAATGGAAGGATGCGTTTTAAACGCTGAAAACGAACACTTTGCTGTTTTTCTTTTTGGCCCCGATTTACTGGTAGATGATTTTGCTCGTTCTATTACGAATGTAACTGGGGAATTCCTCTCAACAATACAGCAAAAGCTTCATACAACGATTACCATTACACGTGGAAGAGTCAGTGAGGAACTTGTAGACTTGTGCTGCTCCTATCGGGAAGCATTAAAAGCGATGGACTTCAGACATTTGGTAGGTATCAATCAAGCATATTCTATAGAAGAAATTGAATTGTCACATTGTGAGGAAGTAGCAGAGCAATTAAAAATTGAAGAAGATTTATTCCGATATATTACACTGGGACTTCCGGAAAAAGTGTCGGAGTTGTTAGAAAATGCCAGAAAAGAACTATTGATAAATAAAAGAGTGTCCTTGCAGGAAATGGTTTTGTTTGCGGTCAGGGTCATAAGTTTATTATTATATGAATCAACTAAAATCGCAAAAAACTGGGACTTTACAAAGTTTGAAAATGTTGAAACTAGGGTAGTCAAATTGCAGACGCTTGATGAAATCTTTTCCGAATTAAAAGTGATTACTATCGATTTAGCTGAGTTTGTTAAAAGGTTAAATGGGAATCAAAAACATTCGCTTGTTGATAAGGCAATTGACTTCATTCGTGAAAATTACCACGTGGCCAATTTAAGCCTTCAAACAGTGGCAAAAGAAGTTCATGTGAGTTCAGCCTATCTTAGTAATCTCTTTAAAGTAGAGAAGGGGATTAACTTTGGAGATGTTCTCCTTGAAACGAGGATGAAAAATGCTATGGAGCTATTTCAGAAATCAGATTTGAGGACTTATGAGGTCGCTGAAAGGGTTGGTTACTCTAATCCCCAATATTTCAGCAGCAGTTTTAAAAAATACACGGGTTATTCTCCAATCGAATTTAAAAAACTAAAATAGGCATATTATTTCGGCTATCGTGATAAAAATAAATGACCCTATAAATTAACGGTGATGTAATGGAGAAGGGGTGGAAATTTACATTGTCAAAGATTTTTAAGAATTCCACTTTTATTAGGATACTGATATTTTTTATTCCATTGGCTGTATCTGCAAGTCTTACTTCCATTTCCCATGTCATTATTAATGGGACATTGAGCCGAACCGACCATGCTGAAGTCATAATTGCCAATTATGCGATCGCTTTTTCTTTATTTGGAATCCTTGAACGGCCAGTTTTGGTTTTTAGGCAAACGAGCTCAGCCTTGGCAAATGGGAAAGCTTCCTTCAACAAAATTGCAACCTTTTTTATCAAAGTGTCGCTTGTCATAGCAGCCCTGTGTTCATTAATCGGTCTTACTCGGTTTGGGGACTTGGTGTTTAAGTATGGTTTTAATGCGGAAGCTGATTCAATGGCTTCCTTGAAGTTTACCTTTCTTATTCTTTCGGGAGTTATTTTATTTTCAGGGCTCCGATGCTTATATCAAGGATTAATTATTAATAAGTTGGAAACAAAATGGGTAACCATAGGCGTCGTTATTCGGTTAGTAGGCATGTTTACTGTCGCCCTATATTTGAACTTATCTAATCATGCAAAAAGTAGTGTTGCAGGAGCGATAATCTTTTTAACTGGAATGGCAATCGAATGCTTCATAAGTGTGTGGAGAGGGAATTCGATTGTTAAAGAAAACAAAAAGGAAATCGATACAACTTTGAGACAAAAAGAAATTTCTGCTTTTTATTTTCCATTAGTTTTTTATTTGTCTTTTCAAACCATCTTAATTCCCATGATTTACGCGTTTCTTGGTAATATACATGATGTTCATTTAGGAATTGCTTCTTTCGCATTAGCTTTTAGCATTACGAATCTAATACTGAGCTTCTTTATGTACACTCATCAGATCGTCCTGCAATTCTATGAAAAAAACAAACGAACGGTTTTGAAATGCGTGATGGTTTTCAGTATCGTTCCATCTGTCTTTCTGGCAATTCTATGTTTTACATCTGCCGGCCCATGGTTTATGAGAACAGTGCTAGGTGCTGACATGGAATTGGCAACTGAAAGTCTGAATGTATTAAAATTTTTTATTATTAAGACCTTGGTTTTCCCGTGGGTGGATTACTACGGAGGCATTCTCATGCTTCAAAAAAATACAAAATCACTGTTAAAACCTCAAATTTTTAACATGATTACTGTTGTCCTAGTCATCATTCCATTAGTATATTTGAATCCGGCATTAAATGGTAGGTCCGGTGCTATTGCAGCTTCAACAGGTGAATTAATCGGCTTGTTGGGAGTTTACTCCGTTGTAAACCGTAGTCAAAAAGTCACTAAAGTGGTAGAACAAAAAACGATTTAATGTTTGCATAAAAATGTTAACGTTAACATTCTTGTTTACATGCGTTATTTCAACATGGTAAACTGAAAATACAGAAAATTGTTAACGTTAACAAAAAATATCATAAGAAGGTGCTCGAAGTGGAAAAATTCATGGGACCAAATTTTTTATTAAAAAATGAAATCGCTATCTCTTTATATCATGATGTTGCGAAGAAAATGCCAATTATTGACTATCATTGCCACTTAAGCCCCAAAGAAATTTATGAAAATAAGAAATTTAAAAATATTACAGAAGCATGGCTTTATGGAGATCACTATAAATGGCGGGCAATGCGAGCTAATGGTATATCCGAGGAATTTATAACTGGTAACGCAAGCGACTATGAGAAATTTCTGGCGTGGGCAAAAACAATTCCAATGACAGTTGGTAACCCTCTTTATAACTGGACGCATTTAGAGCTTCAACGATTTTTTGGAATTCATGATGTCCTTAACGAACAGAGTGCACCTGGAATTTGGGATAAAGTAAATGGATTACTAAATGGGCAAGGATATTCTGTCCGTGAATTAATTGTAAAGTCTAATGTACGAGTAATTTGTACAACAGATGATCCGATTGACAATTTGGAATATCATATATTGTTAAAGAATGAGAAAGACTTCCCGGTGAGTGTTGTACCCGGATTCAGACCCGATAAGGGACTAGAAATAAACCGTGAAGGTTTTCTTGATTGGGTCGAAAAACTGAAGGAAGTTGCAAATCTTCAAATTAACACGTTTGAAGATTACCTTGCAGCATTAGAAGCAAGGGTTCGGTACTTCCATGAATCCGGAGGTACGGTTTCCGATCATGCATTAGATTCCATGGTGTTTGAAGAAGCTTCCTTTGAAGAAGTTGCTCAGATTTTTGAACAAAGGTTATCTGGCATCGATATTTCACTAGAAGCCGAAAGGAAATTTAAGACTTACACACTTATCTACCTTTGTAAACTGTATGCAAACCTAGGCTGGGCGATGCAATTCCATATCAATGCTCATCGGAATAACAATACGAGAAAGTTACGCCAACTTGGTCCTGATACTGGTTACGATTCAATCAATGATGATCAAATTGCCAAACCATTGGTAAGGATTCTTGATTCCTTAGAGCAAGAAGGCAAGCTACCTAAAACGATCCTTTATTCGTTAAATCCAAACGATAACTATGTGATAGCTAGCATAATCAATTGTTTTCAAGATGGAACCACTCCTGGGAAAATCCAATTCGGCACAGCTTGGTGGTTCAATGATACCAAAGATGGTATGCTTGACCAGATGAAAGCACTGTCTAATGTAGGTCTTTTCAGCAAATTCATTGGAATGCTCACAGACTCTAGAAGCTTTTTATCCTACAATAGACATGAATATTTTCGAAGATTGGTATGTAACTTGATTGGAGAATGGGTTGAGAACGGTGAAGTGCCTTATGATTTGGAGTTACTGGGCAAAATTGTCAAAGGTATCTGTTATGATAATGCGAAAGACTACTTCAATTTTAAAATCCTAGAACCCAGTCGGGAGCCTAAACTAAATTATTAAGATGATTTTAATATGAAGAGGTAAAAAGTAGTGATGAAAAAGCTTTAATTAAATGGCTGATGTTGAAAAAGGAAGGTTTTAAAGATGGTTACAATAAAAGATATTGCTAAGTTAGCTAATGTATCACATACAACGGTGTCGAGGGCACTTAACAACAGCCCATTAATTAAAGAGCCAACCAAAAGAAAAATACTTGATATTGCCTCTCAGCTAAACTATACACCAAATTTTAATGCAAAAAGTTTAGTGATGCAGAAATCCTATACCATCGGGTTATTTTTAACGAGTATCAGTAATGGGACATCAGCAAGTTTTCTTTCTGATACGATTAAGGGTGTCAATAGCATTATAACGCAAGATTATAATCTTTTCATTCGCGGCATTGATGATTATCAAGATTATTCAAGTATAAATTCTCAAAGGTTTGATGGAATTATTCTAATGAGTCAAAGCGTCAGTGACAACTCCTTTATCTATCATGTTTTGCAAAAGGGAATCCCTCTAGTTGTCCTTAATAGAGAGGTTGAAGAAGATAATCTTATTAATATTGTAAGTAATGATACTGAGGGATCACGTAAGGCAGTGGAATACCTGATAGAAAGTGGTCATCGTGATATAGCGATTATCGAAGGAACACCAAGCTTTAAATCGGCTCAAAAGCGAAAAGAAGGTTACCAGAAAGCATTAATTGAAAATGGCATTCCCATAAAAAATGAATATTCAGTTCAGGGAAATTATGATATGGAAAGTGGATACCAGGCAATGGGAAGATTATTGTCTTTGAAGAATCCCCCTACTGCAGTATTTTGTTCAAATGATGACATGGCCATTGGAGCAATGAACGCAGTATTTGCAAAAGGTTTAAAAGTTCCTGATGATATTTCAGTGTTTGGTTTTGATGATATTGGATTCTCACAATATACAACGCCAAGGCTTACGACCGTAAAACGTCCTTTAGAACAAATTAGCATTCATGGTGCAAAAAAAGTGCTTTCGCTTATCATTGGAGATGAGCAGGAGGCTGAAAAAATACTCTTAAAAACTGAACTGATTATAAGAGATTCGGTAAAAAAATTCGTATAACATACCCCTAAACTTATAGAAGGGGTATAACTAAAAATGTTCACGTGTGCATTAAGGTGAGGAGTGTGGACTATGCAAAAGTTGAATCGAAAGAATTATAAAGGTTACCGTATCTACCCTGAAAGGATTCTTCAATTCGGAGAAGGGAACTTTTTAAGAGCCTTTGTTGACTGGCAAGTTCAAGTCTTGAACGAGAAAACCGACTTTAATGGAAGTGTCGTTGTAGTCCAGCCTAGAGGCTCTGAGAAGATCGAAAGGCTTAACAATCAAGACGGATTATTTACACTTTATTTACAGGGGATCAAGGATGGATGTCCTGTCAGCGAACATATTGTAATTGATTCAATCAGCCGTGGAATTAACCTTTTTACGGATTATCAGGCGTATATAGAGCTGTCTGCACAAGAGGAACTTCGTTTTATCATAAGCAATACGACTGAGGCAGGGATTGCTTATGACCCTAAGGATAAATTGGAGGATCTGCCTCAGAAGAGTTTTCCCGGAAAATTGACCGCATTCTTATATCATCGATTCCAAGCTTTTTCTGGAGACCCAAAACGTGGCTGTGTCATTATACCTTGTGAACTGATTGAAAATAACGGGAAGGTACTGAAGGAGATTATACTAAAGTACGCCCAAAACTGGAATCTTGGCAACGGGTTTATCAATTGGATCGAGCAAGCGAATACGTTTTGTTCGAGTCTAGTTGATCGAATTGTTCCTGGATTTCCTTCAGATACCTTTAATGAAAAAACGACAGAGCTTGGCTACCAAGATGAATTAATGGTGGTAGGTGAACAATACCATTTGTGGGTAATAGAAGGACCAGAATTTATAAAACACGAGCTTCCAGTTGAAGGGACGGGACTTAATACGATTATTGTAAACGATTTAACTCCATTCCGAACTCGTAAAGTTAGGATTCTAAACGGGGCCCACACTGCGATGACTCCTGTTGCTTATTTATCTGGATTAGAAACGGTTGAAGAAGCAGTAGGTGACAAAGAAGTTGGATTATTTATTAGGGAAATGATAACCGAGGAAATATTACCTGGCCTCGAAGGGAATACTGCCGACCTTGTAGTATACGCCGAGGAGGTCCTCGGTCGGTTTGCCAACCCATATATTAAGCATTATTTAATGAGTATATCCTTAAATTCGATTTCTAAGTTTATTACAAGAAATTTGCCTTCACTTATTGATTACACAAAGAAGAGTAATGTTCTTCCGCCAAGGATGGTTTTTGCTTTGAGCTGCCTAATCTACTTCTACCGAGGGAAAAGAGGAGAAGAAAATATCAGTTTGCAGGATCGAACTGAAACACTAGAATTCTTTAAATCTACTTGGGAAATGTATGAAAATAAGAAAATAGATATATACGCTCTAGCGGAAAGAGTATTAAGTGAAAAGAAGCTTTGGGGAATGGACCTTCATACGATTTCAAATCTAACAGATACTGTAATAAAACACCTCAGTCAAATCGAACAACTGGGAGTAAGGAATGCGTTAATAGAATTATCTCATACATCGATTCATAAATAAGGAGGGCTGGGTTAGATGAGAGATTACCTTAAAATTCATGATAACGATAATATCATTCTTGCTTTAAAAGATCTTAAGAAGGACGAACTTCTAGTTGTTAATGGCGTAACGATTCAACTAAAAGAAATGATTTATCGAGGACATAAGGTTGCCATTAAAGAGGTAACGGCAAATGAAAATATCATAAAATATGGGTACCCGATTGGCCATGCCTTGAAGGGAATTGCACCCGGCGAACTTGTCCATACTCATAATACGAAAACAAATTTATCCGGCACTGAGGTATACCGCTACCAACCAGTTCAAACCACAAACCCATATAAAGACGAAAAACGGACCTTTAGGGGCTATCGACGTGAAAATGGATCAGTAGGGATTCGAAATGAACTTTGGATTGTTCCGACAGTAGGCTGTGTAAATGGAATTGCTGAAAAAATTATTAAACGATTCGAAAAATATGTTGGAGACCATAGCCCTTTTGATAATGTACTAGTTTTAAAGCATAGTTATGGATGTTCCCAGCTAGGTGATGACCATGAAAATACTAAACAGATATTAATGAATGCGGTTAACCATCCAAATGCAGGAGGAGTCCTAGTTTTAGGCCTTGGCTGTGAAAACAATGAACTACCGGAATTTAAAAAAGAACTAGGTAAAGTGAATGAAGATAGAGTTAAATTTCTAATCTCACAAGCGGTTACGGATGAAATTGAAGAAGGCTTTAAATTAGTAATGGAACTCTACGAAGCAGCAAAGCAGGATGAAAGGGAGGATATCCCTCTGTCAGAATTAAAAGTAGGTTTAAAATGCGGAGGTTCTGATGGTTTCTCTGGCATTACAGCTAATCCACTTCTCGGCAGATTTTCTGACTACCTCATTGCCCAAGGTGGCTCAACGGTTCTTACCGAAGTTCCGGAAATGTTTGGTGCAGAAAAAATTCTAATGGAACGTGCAGCCAATGAAGAGGTATTTCATAAAGTGGTCGGGTTAATCAATGATTTTAAAGACTATTTCCTACAACATAATCAGCCAGTTTATGAGAACCCATCTCCTGGCAATAAGGCAGGCGGGATCACAACCCTTGAAGATAAATCACTTGGATGCACCCAAAAGGCTGGCACTTCAGTGGTTGTCGATGTCCTGAAGTACGGTGAGGTCCTTAAAACAAAAGGCCTAAACCTTCTTAGCGCACCAGGCAATGATTTAATTGCTTCCACAGCGCTTGCTGCCGCAGGATGTCAAATGGTTCTGTTTACAACAGGAAGGGGAACTCCATTTGGAACCTTTGTTCCGACCGTTAAGATTTCTACAAATACCCAGATTTATGAAACAAAACCTCATTGGATCGATTTTAATGCCGGAACTTTATTGGAAGATCATATCTCGTCAGACCAAGTCTTGAGCGATTTTGTTGATTATATCGTCAAGGTTGCAAGCAGTGAAATGGTGAATAACGAAAAGAATGACTTTCGTGAAATCTCTATTTTTAAAAGTGGTGTGACATTATAATTCTTCTTTACTCATCTTCTATGTAACTAGAATTCTTGTAAAAAATAATTGTCAAATTAAGTATATTTTCAAAGGAGGCAGAAATGAAAAAACTAGGAATCTTAACCAAGCTTACAGAATGTGGTGTTGTTGCCGTTGTCAGGGCAGATTCGAAAGAAGAAGCCATTCAAATTTCGGAGGCCTGTGTAAAGGGCGGGATTATGGGAATTGAAGTAACGTTTACCATTCATGAGGCAGAAACAGTGATTAAAGAACTTGCCTCCTATTTCGCTGACAACTCTGATGTCGTAATCGGTGCAGGAACAGTACTAGATGCCGCGACAGCAAGAATTGCCATTTTAGCCGGCGCCCAGTTCATCGTAAGTCCATGCTTTGATGAACAGACTGCCAAGCTCTGCAATCTATATCAGATACCCTACATGCCTGGTTGCATAACCATTACGGAAATTAAAACGGCTCTAGAGAACGGGGTTGACATAATTAAATTGTTCCCTGGCAATGCTTTTGGACCGGATTATATCAAAGCAGTCAAAGCTCCGCTTCCGCATGTCAATATAATGCCAACAGGCGGCGTAAGTCTCGAGAATGCAGACCAGTGGATTAAAAACGGTTGTGTGGCAATTGGAGTAGGAGGAAATCTCTTAGCTCCAGCTAAAACAGCAGAGTACGAAAAAATCACAGAATATGCAAGCCAATTTGTCCAAAAGGTCCGGGAAGCAAGAGAGGATTTACGATGAAGAAGATTGTCACGTTTGGGGAAATCATGCTAAGATTTTCGACTGGTGCTGGGGAAAGGCTGTCACAAACTGGAGAGCTAAAAGTGAACTATGGAGGGGCTGAAGCTAATGTCGCGGTTTCCTTGGCTCATTTTGGCTATAATGCTTTCCTTGTAAGCAAAGTTCCAAATAACCCTTTAGGGCAAGCAGTTGGCAATCATTTAAGGTCTCACGGTGTACGAACGGACTACCTCTTAATGGGTGGGGAACGACTTGGCACTTATTACCTTGAGGCAGGGGTTGGGGAACGAAGCGCTCAAGTTACTTATGATAGAAAAAATTCAAGCTTTTCTATGATGGAAGCAAATGAAATAAATTGGGAAGAAATTTTTAAGGATGCTTTCTTATTCCATGTATCGGGGATTACGTTGGCGCTTTCACCCGAACTAAGGGAAACCCTCTTGGTTGGAGTGAAAAAGGCAAAGCAATTTGGCGTCAAAACGAGTTTTGATTTCAATTACCGGGCTATGCTTTGGAGCCAACAGGAAGCTGGGGAAGCCATATTGCCACTGCTTCCTTATATAGATATTTGTTCGTTTGGAGAACTAGATGCCATTTATTTGTTAGGTCTAGTCGAAGCGGATCAGTCCCTCTCGCAGACTGAAAGACTAAAACATTATTATACTAAGTTTACTGAGTTGTATCCAAACATCCTGTTTATCAGCTCCACGTTCAGAACGGTCATTTCCGCATCAGCTAACCAACTGCAGGGTAATCTGTTCGCACAAGGGGAACTTTATCAATCCAAAGTTCATTATATTGATCCTATCGTAGATCGGGTTGGTGGAGGGGACGCATTTGCAGCAAGTATTTTAACAGGAATAATGGAAGAATTTGACCTTCAGCAGACTGTATCTTTTGCAACAGCAGCCTCGGCACTGAAACACACTATTCATGGTGACTGTAATTTGTTCACAAAAGAAGAAGTATTTCGATTTACTGACAGTGCCCCTGGAAAAATTGTTCGGTAATTTCTTCAAAATAAATTAACTATGTTAAATTTGCCTGTTGATTTCCTCTCCAATCAATAGTGTTACAAAATCAAAAATGATCTCTAACATAACCAATAATTTGATGCTAAAGGAGTAATGGAAGATGAAAACACGTTACGCGATTCATCCGGAAGATATGAAAAAATATACAACTGAAGATTTAAGAAGAGAATTTTTAGTAGAAACCCTTTTTGAGCCAGGGCAGGTTCACTTAACCTATACTCACAATGACCGTATGATATTTGGAGGTGTTACCCCTGCAGAAGACGAATTAGCTATTAAACTAGATAAAGATTTAGGTGTTGAGTATTTCTTAGAGCGCCGTGAGCTTGGAATCATTAATGTTGGCGGGGATGGTTCTGTCATCCTTGATGGGGCCGAATATGATATGAAGGCTCGTGACGGATTGTACGTTGGAAAGGGAACCAGGGAAGTATCATTCCTCTCAAAGGATGCCGGCAATCCAGCTAAATTCTATCTTAATTCTACCCCGGCTCATCATACGTACCCAACTGTTAAAATTGATATCAATGAAATTGTACCTCTTGAAACCGGTGAGTCTGGTACTTTGAACGAGCGTAAAATTTATCAATATGTACATCCGAATGTGTGCGAAAGCTGCCAGCTTCAAATGGGATTGACGATATTGTCTCCAGGCAGTGTTTGGAATACCATGCCATGCCATACACATGAACGCCGCATGGAAGTTTACCTATACTTTGATATGGAACCAGAAACTCGTGTTTTTCACTTTATGGGTAAACCGGACGAAACAAGGCATTTAATTCTTAAAAACGAACAAGCGGTTATTTCGCCAAGTTGGTCAATACATACAGGGACAGCAACAAGCAACTACACCTTCATTTGGGGAATGTGCGGAGAGAACATCACTTATACGGACATGGATTTTGTGAAAATGGAAGATTTGAAATAATAATTTGAAGGAATTATGGAGCGGAGGTTATCAGAATGTCTAATGAACTTAACTCTTTTTCACTAGATTATTTCAGCCTTAGAGGAAAAGTTGCGATCGTGACTGGGGGCAATAAAGGGCTTGGGCAGGCGTACGCTGTTGCACTGGCCAAGGCAGGGGCTGATCTTTTTATAGTCGCACGGAGTGGAGACTGGCAGGAAAGTAAGGATCTGATTGAAGAGAACGGCCAACGTGCTGTATTTTTTCAGGCAGATTTAAGTGATAGGACAAAAGTAAAACAAGTAGCTTCAGAATGTATTAAGGAATTTGGAAGAATTGATATACTGGTGAATAACGCGGGAACTATTCGCAGGGCACCGCTATTGGAATACAAAGAGGAAGATTGGGATGACGTCATGGAAATTAATCTTAATTCTTTGTATCTTCTCAGTCAGGAAGTAGCAAAGGTGATGGTCGAACAAAAATCGGGAAAAATAATCAATATTGCTTCCATGCTTTCATTCCAGGGAGGTAAATTTGTTCCTCCTTATACGGCAAGTAAGCATGCTGTAGCTGGCCTTACCAAGGCGTTTGCTAATGAATTAGCCGAGTACAATATTCAAATAAACGCCATAGCACCTGGATATATTGCGACAGATAATACCGCTCCAATTCGTGCTGACGAAAAACGAAATGCGGAAATTCTTTCTCGCATACCAGCGGGACGGTGGGCAAGTCCGTCAGACTTGATGGGGGTTGTGGTGTTCTTGGCTAGTGAGGCATCTAACTATATGAACGGACATGTGTTAGCAGTTGATGGAGGCTGGCTTGCCAGATAACAAGGCGAGGGCGAAAATAAAAAATCACAAAGCCGTACCAGACTTTTTTGGTACGGCTTCTTTGTAGAAAGAAAGAGGTGTATTTTTGTGAAGATAGGGATTAGAGCCCATGATATCGAAACAAATAATTTAGAAAAACTGGTAAATGATATAGTCGATAAAGGATTGACCAGTGTTCAGCTTGCTCTAAACAAGTCCTTGCCGACACTTTATTCAGGAATAGGCAATCTAACTCCTGGTATTGCCCGCCATATTGGAAGTGCTTTTTCTGACAACGGACTTCAGATTGCAGTTTTGGGCTGTTATTTTAATCTAATTCATCCAGACCAAATAGAGAGAAGAAAAGGGATGGATCGCTTCAAAGAGCATCTAAGGTTCGCAAAAGATTTTGGCTGCAGCATTGTGGGAACAGAAACAGGAAACGTCAATGCAGAGATTGTTTATACAGAAGAAAACTTTAAAGAGAAGCCTTTTATGGAAGTAGTGGCAAGTGTCTCTGAACTTGTAAAGGAGGCTGAAAAATTGGGTGTTATTGTTGGAGTGGAAGCGGGAGTAAATCATCCAATTTATTCTGTCCAAACCATGAAGCGTCTTTTAGATATGATTGACTCTCATAATCTACAAGTTATTTTTGACCCGGTTAATCTATTGACCATTGATAACTATATAAATCAAGAAGAGATTTTTGAAGAAGCTTTTAAAATATTGGGAGATAGAATAGTTATTTTCCATGCGAAAGATTTTATTATTGAGGGAAACTCACTAAAACAGGTACCGGTGGGGCAAGGTTTGTTAAATTACGATAAGTTATTTGGCTTAATAAAGCACACAAAACCATATCTAAATATTTTAATAGAAGGTTCAAAGGAACCGTTTATAGATGAAAGCATTGTTTATTTGAGACGGAAATATGAAAAAAAGTAAATTAATTATCAATTTCAAAGATTTTTTTAAAAATAAATATAAAAGTAAATAGGAAACCGAAGTTAGATTATGGTCTAATAGGCGAGTAGTATGCGTTATTAAGATATGCAGTTGAATATGGGAATTAATCACCCTACCCCGTGATTAACCATTTTGTAAGATTTTATTTAATTACATTGTAGTGTGTGTATAGATTCATGAAAGCGTATTTCTTTAACCTCAGTTTTTTATCAAACTATTAAATGTTCTAATAACATCTCTTGAAGTTGTAGTTGTTCGAATCTCAATACTCCACTTTTATTCTTGAACCATGTGTATTAAGTGAATTTTTTCGAAAGTCAGTGGAATATTTCCTCCTAGAAAAAGCTTTAAGTTTACTTTACAATAATTGCAAATATTCATTAGTACTAGTTTGGAATTGAAAACATTAGATATATAACGATGGAAGAATGAACTGCAAGGACGAAAGTATTCAAAGTTTGATTTGATGTCTCGGGAAACAGTGAGTATTTTATAAAATTCAAGGTGTAAGTGCAAGAATGTGCTTTTAGAAAGAAATAACATAATAAAGAAAGGATGAAAGAATAGATAATGGGTAATCGATTGATTATTGGGATGGACGGCGGAGGAACGAAAACGAGAGTCATGGTCAAAGAACGACTAGATGGTGAAATACTATTTGACCAAAATTTTGGAATGTCAAATTATAATAACATCGGCGTAGACGGTCTTAGACCAGTATTTTGTGAAATTTATGAAGTATTAGTCTCTTGTTTTGAGGAGCGACTGCAAGATGCGATTCTCGTACTAGGTTCTGCAGGAGTCGATCGTCCGAAAGATATTGACATCTATTTGTCTGCGCTAAAAGAAAGTGGATTTACTTGCCAACTAGAAGTGGTGAATGACGCAGAGATTGCCCTTGTTGGTGGCAACGGAGATCGAAAAGATGCTTTGATGATAGCTGGAACAGGTTCTATTGTTATGGGGATTGGCTCAAACGGAAAAATAGTACGCTCGGGTGGCTGGGGCGGATTGATCAGTGATGAAGGAAGCGGTTTCCAAATTGGTCGACATGCGATTGCTGCTGTCATGCAAGAGTACGACAAAGTGATCGCGTCTACATCATTTACAGAAAAGTTGCTCGATCATTTTCAGTTGGCATCTCCAGAAGATTTTATGGATTTATTATATTTGGACGATACGCTACCGGTAGATAAGATAGCTTCATGTACGCCAATTATTTTAGAAGCATGGGCAAAAGGAGACGAAGTTGCTCGTACGATTGTTGAAGGAGAACTAGAGAAATTAGTTCGTTTAGTCGTTGGAATCAGTCGACAAATGGGATCAGAAAAATTCCGTCTTTCTGTTGCAGGCAGTTTATTGACGAAATCAACCGATTACTTAGCTATGTTAAAAGAGAAGTTAAAAGTTGTTTTACCACAAGTAGAGATTTCTGCACCACTTTATGATCCTGTATTCGGTGCCATTATTATTGGTGCGCAATTCAAGTGAATACAAACTAACAATAGTAAAGAATGGGGACTGAATATGCGTGAAATAGGAATTAGTGTGTATCCCAACTTCTATCCTGTAGTTCAAATCAAAGATTATTTGAAAAAGGCTAATTCGTTTGGTTTTAAAAAAGTATTTGTTTCACTGATTTTGAATAATCATGGTTTTGAAGGTGCTATGGATGTAAATGCAAATACTTGGAATGACATACTAAGTTACTGTAAAGAACTTGGAATGACCGTGTCAGCTGATATGAATGATGAAGTTTTCAATGAGTTCGGTTGTAAATTGAACGATTTAACAGCATTACAAAAGATGGGCATCACAAAACTCCGTATTGATGGAGGTTTTACGAGCGAAGAAGTTGCAATACTTTCAAAAAATCAGCAGGGGATTCAAATAGAAATAAATGCTTCAATGTCTTCTTCTGATAATCATAATGGAAACGCTTACCGTGAATGCCGTCAATTTCTAGAGACGATTGAAAAAGACGGAAATATTGGTCAACTAACGGCTTGTCACAACTTTTTCCCGCTACCAGACACAGCATTGTCACTTGAGGACGTTCGCCCAATTAACGACTTGTTCGCCTCATTCGGTGTACCAATCGGTGGGTTTATTGCATCGCAACTTTCTCCAAAAGATTTGCATCACTTAGGTCATGGGGTCTGTACGATCGAAAAACACCGCTTTTTACCTAGTCAGTTTGCGATGCTAGAATTATTTGCAAATGGTTTTCATGATGTACTAATTGGTGACTCGTTTGCGGATCTTTCAGAGCTTGCCGAAATGGCAAGATGTTACAAACAAGAGTTTATAGAAATTCCAGTTGTATTTAATCAGTTTGTTCCTGAAAATATAAAAATGAAAATTCAAGAGTCAATCCTACTTTCAAGAGTTGATCAGCCTGCAAATTTAATTCGGGCGACTGATACGAGGGGGATGGAAGTGCCACCCTGCTATTGTGCACCAAGAGGAATGTATACAATCTCTGTTTTAAATAATCGCAGTGCGCAATATGAAGGAGAAGTGCAAATCTCATTGAAGGATTTAGGCCAATCAGTTGAGCACAATGTCATTGGATTTGTTCATCCTTTTGCAAAAGATTTATTGCCTTATATTTTAGCAGGCAAAAATAAATTTCGTTTAGTAGATTACAAGTGAAAAGTTTTATAGCCAATCATGATTTTAGTCTGTACTAGATAGGATCTTTCAAACAAAGTGTTCAAACGTGAATGAAACCGGAGGATGTGGAATGGTAAAAAGCGCAATTATTCTTGCGGCCGGCAAAGGTAGTAAAATGTTTCCTTTCAATGCGGTACGCTCCAAAACAACAATAAAAATCGCAGGGAAGCCATTAATTCGCTATAACATTGAATCCATTTTGGCAATAGGAATCGAAGAAATAGTTGTTGTCGTTAATGAAGAACATCAAAGAGAAATAGAAAATCTATTATCAGATATCGAAAACATAACATTTGTATCCAATCAAACAAATTTAGGAAGCGCAGAAAGTCTCGTAAAGGGAGCAGAGAAACTATCTGAAACGAAGGAGTTTATCGTTCTCTATGGGGATACCATCGTTGAACAAAAGGATATAGAGAATTTAGTTATGTCGAAAAATCCTGCTGTGTTGTTGAAAACCTTAGAGGAATCCTCTAGAAACTGGATTGGTGCAAATGTTAAGAATGGGTTCGTACAGTCAATAGGTGCCCACTATCGTGGGGACAGCATTACCCATCAATTTGCAGGATTTCGTTTTGACGAGTCACTTTTAGAAGATGTGAAAAAAACGCCAGATTATTTTCCAAATGTAAAAGTAGGTGTAGGTGTTCCGAAAGAGCGTTATATTGAAGCTGGACTTCTGAAATCGCTAGAAAGGGTAAAATTACATGCAATCGAATGTAATGGTTATTTCTTTGATATTGATAAGCCTTGGCATATGTTAGAATCGAACCAATTTATGGTGGATCATTTTTGTAATGCACTACAAGAGAACCAACTAGCAGAAGGTGCAACGATTTCCAAAAATGCAACCATTCATGGCCATGTAAAACTGGGCAAGAACTCCTCAATAGGTGATCGAGTTGTCATTCATGGTAACCTGATTGTGGGTGACAATACAATCATTGATAATGGAGCCATTTTTAATGGAAATGCTGTGATTGGTGATCAAACAATTATTCGTAATTACTGCATCATTTACGATGGAGTATCGATCGGATCTTATTGTATTTTTGACCATTGTGCAGAGTTCCTTGGTGGAATGGTGATGGATAAGGTATATCTTTACCACTATGGCGAGTTTTATGGTGCAATTGGCAGTCATACGGATATCGGAGCAGCAACCGTTTGCGGTACATTACGCTTTGATGACGGAGAAACTGAGCAGGTTGTGAATGGACGAAAAGAAGTACCACTGCATTTTTCAAATGCTTCGTATCTTGGCGACTATTGCAGAACTGGCGTTAATACGATCATTATGCCGGGTTGTAAAATCGGTGCATATAGTGTTCTTGGAGCTGGCGCAATCATAGATCAAGATATTGAAAAAAATAGTCTAGTTTTTGTTAAACAAGATCTGATTATCAAAAAATGGAGCGAAAAGAAGTACGGGTGGTAAGTCGGTAAATTCAAAATTCACATGTTAAAACAAATGTCTCAACGGGTACTCAAATCAATCAAATGAGGGATAGTTATATGGAGAAATATTATCAATATGTGACAGCAAATCTTGAAAAACTGTATACGACACAAAAGAAAAAAATGGATGAAGCTGCAACATGTATTTTTGAAGCCATTCAAAATGGCGGTCGCTTCCTTGTCACTGGTTCAGGCCATTCCCATATGTTTGCAGAAGAATTTTATGTCAGAGCGGGTGGTTTTGCCAAAGTCTCTCCTATTTTGCCAAATGAGTTTTTTTTACACGATCATCCTTTAAAAAGCACGGTGATTGAACGTATAGAAGCCTATGCAAAAGTGATCTTTGATTTATATAAAATAAACGCAAAAGACGTCCTTGTGATTGCGTCCAATTCAGGAAGAAATGGAATGACTGTTGAACTTGCAAAAATAGCACAGGAATGCGGTGCGAAGGTTATTGCTTTTACTAATCCGAATCACCCTGAAGGGTCAAAATCAAGACACAGTAGCGGCAACTATCTATGTGATTTTAGTGATATCGTTATTGATAATTGTACTGGACCTGGAGATGCTGCTTTTTATGTTGAAGAAGCAAACACAGGGATGGGCGCAACTTCTACGATGGCGGGGGCTTTTGTTGCTCAAACCATTTCGATTTTGTTAGCAAAGAAATACTATCAAGCTGGACTGAGACCACCAGTGTTTAAGAGCTCGAATGTGGACGGTGGAGATGAATGGAATAAAGATCTTTTTGCGAAGTATTATAACGTATGATTTTAGTCTGATAAGGATATAGAAAAGTAAAATGAGCGATAAGAAAAAACGTTCCCTTGGCCTGGGAACGCTTTTTTTTGTGTTCGAAAGGGTGATCCTCTGTTTCGGATTCATGCACATACTGTGAAGAGATGTTAAACAACCCTGACTCTAATCTCTGCTACATCAAATACATTAGATGGAGAATGCGCACTATGTATGTGTTTAAAGTGAGAATGATTCCATTCAGAGAGGGGGATTAGTAAAAAGTACCTGTATTTTTAGCAGGACAAAAGTTATACGATAGCAATGATAAATTAGTTTGAAATTGCTAACAATGTTGGAAAAATTCAAACTGTTCAATGTATTTAGTGAAAAGTATACTTGAAAATAATAGAGAAGCATCTAGATTGATGAGGTAATGTATGCGAAGAGATCTAATTTTGCAGTATTTATATCAAAAAGGTAAATCACTAACAACGCAAGAACTTGAATCAGAATTCGCTATTTCAAATCGGACTTTACGAAATGAATTGAAAGAATTAAACGTGATTGGTGAAAAATCTGGATTTGTGATTCAAAAAAAACGTGGAGAAGGTTTTTTACTTCATGTCGTTAACAAAGAACTAGTTCAAACGTATATGAAAGAAATTGAGGGTGCAATAGCCCCTGATTTACCTCGTGTTCGTGTAGTAAATATCATTATGCTTCTGCTTCAAACGACTGAGTTTCAAACCATTGATATGTTTGCAGATAGCCTAATGATCAGCAGATCGACGGTTTTTAGCGACATGATTGAAGTAGAAAGGCAAGCTCGAATTTTCGATTTAAAAGTCGAATCAAAATCACGTTATGGTGTTCGTTTAGTTGGAGATGAAACAAATTTCAGAAGGGCGTTTTCTTATTTCTTAAGTCAAAAAGAAACGGGATTGTTAAAGAAATCGACTTATCAACAGTTCGAGAAAGCATTTCCATTCGAAGAGATTCGAACAGTTTTGAGAGAAGAAATACAAAATAATCAATTGAAATTAAGTTTCTTTGCACTAGAGAACATTTTAGTTCACATTCAAGTACTTTCGTTTCGAGTAACTCAACACAATTTTATTTTACCTAATCAGGAAAAGAAGTTAGATGTCTCCCTGATTAAGCCCTCGTTTATGAATATAGCGAAGAGAATTTGTGAAATTCTTTCTGAACTTTATCATGTCGTACTACCTGAGAGTGAAATTGTGTATCTTGCTGCACACATAAGTGGGAAATCGAGTGTTGACGATATTGAGGAACAAGAAAAGAATGATTTGAATCAAAAACTAAAGAAATGTTTGGAGAAGTTAGATCAAACATTCTTGACACATTTTATGAGTGATCAACAACTTTTGAATACGCTTATCATGCATATGTATCCATTGTTAAGAAGGTTATATTTCAATTTAAAGCTTACCAATCCATTGTTAGATGATGTATACAGTCGATATTCCGACGTATTTATGATTGCTTTAAATTTTTCTGAAATGATTAAAGAAATATGGGGATTCGAACTTTCCAGTGATGAAATGGGTTACATTACAATGCATTTTGCAGCCCATATGGAAAGGGAGAAGCAAAAACAATTAAGCTCCTACAAAAAGATTCTGCTTTCTCACGGATCAGGAGCAGGATCGGCCTTTTTACTGAAAATGAAACTTGAAACCGTTTTCCAAGAAGCAACCATTGATGTCGTCCTGGATAGTGAACTTCAATCGGCTCAACTAGAAGATTATGATTTAGTTGTTTCATCGATTCCGATTCGTTTTGACAATATTTCGATTCCATATATTCAAGTAGCGCCTATCTTAACTGAAACAGATATCCAACGAATTCGTCGTACGCTCACTAGGTACCCAGCTAGTAGAGTTGAAGAAAATGCGCCGACACTCTTATCTTTGTTTCATTCAGAATTGTTTCATATAGAAGAAAGTAGAGAGACATTTGACTACAAAGCGTTCATTAAAGAAAAAGCTAAAAAAGTGGTTGAAAATGGTTTCGCAACACCTGACTATCCTGATTTGGTTGTTGAACGAGAAGAAAAAATATCGACCATTCTTCAAAATGGGATTGCAAGTCCACATGCATTAAAAATGGTTGCGATTCAAGATTCAATCAGTGTTGTGATATTTAAGAATCCACCGACTTACGATGGAAAAGTAGTACAAATACTATTTTTAATTAATCTTCGTGCTGGAGACTTGTTTTTACACAAGGAATTAAGTCGATTATTTTTACACTTAATGGAACATCCCGAAGCGAAACAAAAAGTCTTGAAGTCGAATAATTTCACAGATTTTCAGTATGAAATTTCAAAAATCTTGTTTCAATATGGTTCGTAATCGTTAAGTATTCATGAAACCATTAAAATAGTAGATTACGAACATTTAAGTTAAATTGGTTGGTTGTGTAAAAGAACAAATATACGTAGCGATATCATTTGTTCCTTTCTTTTTAAGTTTTAAGCGGTTACGCAGCGAGAAGCAAGGAACAATTGAGTATATAGTTTTTGGGAATACAGCATTGATAATATTTTCCTAATAAGGTATCTCACTAAGCATAGAGGAGGTAGAGGGGAAAAAAGCAAGGAATGGTTTGTAATGTATCGTTAAATCTATGATTTAAATGAGCAAAATTTAATCGTTATTGTCTCCTTGTGGCACCGTGACTTAGAGCTAGAAAATTGATTCGAATATATTACTTTGGAGGAAGAGAAATGAAACGAAATAAATGGCGTTTTACTAAAGCAGTACCGGCTTCTGTTCTAGCAATTTCAATGTTTGCAACTCCTTTTAGTAGTGTAGTAGCTAATGCAGCTCCCACTATTTCAACTCAATCTGTAGCTTCAGTTTCAACTGGTACTACTATTTTAATGAATACTACTCAAATAACACATGCAAAACCAAATGGTTTAGATACAACAAAACCCGTTAAATGGACGACTTCTGATCCTTATGTTGCTTATGTTGATACGATTGGTAATGCGAGTGGTGATTATAGTGGAAAGATATTAGGTGTATCTGGTGGATCAGCAATCATCACTGGTATTGGAGTAGATGGAAGTGGTGCTCCTACAACAGTGAATATTACGGTTTCCGTCATAGAGACACAGTCAACTACAAACCTTGAAAAGGTAGTTTACTATTACAATGCAGGAGATCCAAAAATTCCGGCTACTCTTGCTACAACAAATTGGCAAACAACAAATATTCCAACTGCACCGTCAGGAACTAAATTCCCTTCTAAAAGCTATGTTGGCTATGTTAATGGAGAAAGTGGCGTAAAATGGTTGGTTTCAAAAGATACTTTAATCAAATCAAACGATAAAATTCTTCTTGGAGATGAAAGACCTCATGGAGTAATTACCGGAATCGTATCTGACGCAATTACTCTCTACGATCCCAACTTAACTCCAGCGGATCAAATTCAATACTTACAGGGTGGAAGATATATACCTCAAACAGGTCAATCTTCTGGTTCTGGTACTAATAATAATGGCGCTGCTGCTACATATAACGCCAAAGAAGTGATTACCAACATTATGCCAGATGGTAATAATGGACTTTGGGTTCTAGGTGAAACAGGAAATGCAACACATATTGTAAGAAAGCAAATGTCCCTAATGGGTAAAGCTTTACTTCAAACAGAAATTTCTAGAAACTATACAGACAGATTTGGATTCCAATCTGGTAGTACGACTTTCTCTTCTACTGCGGATATGATTAAAGCTCTTATGACGGCTGATAAAGACGCTGCTAGAGGAACAGGTGATACTGACAACGATGGTCTTTGGACGACAATGTACGCTTCTGGTGAAATCTGGAGATACAACTACATGAAGGATAATTTCGGAGAATCTGATGAAAGAACAATAGATGCAAAAGCATCTGCTATTCGTGCAGTTGAATCAATTGTAACTCTTGGTTATGTATCTGGTACACAATTAAAAGTTACGTCTAAAAATAATGTAAACGACTATGTGTATGTTGTTAACTCTTATGGGGGCAATGTATCAACTATTGATGAAGCAAAAGCGTGGCTTGCAGCGAACGAAGGAAAGCCAGTTTACGTTGATGAAAATGGTAAGTATACATTAGATTACACAAAAAAACCTGCTTCATCTGGTTTCTTTGCTAGGTCTTACAAAGTTAACACAAGTAACAATGGAGCTACAGTTCCAGAAGCTGAAACTTGGGATAATGCATGGATTAAAAAGAAGGCAGGACAAACCACAGATGTAAACGGAAAAACAGTTTACTATAATGTCCCAGGATCTTTCAAAAATGGAACTAATCCTGCTCTTAAAGCTTATGACACGGTTGCAGTACCTCCACGTTTAACAAAAACATTTACAAACCAAAACGCTGGTTTTGATGCTGATACAAAAGCTTTAGACTCAAATAAAGTTGTTTACAAAGCAACAACATCAACAGACGAATTAGTAGGTCACTATTTCACTCTTGATCTAGCATATAAAGCGTTCAAAGATGAAGATCCAGAGCTAGCGGCGCTAATCAAAAACGATATGATTAACCACACAAATGCATTAGTTCTAAACAACTATTTCCAATTGACTGTGAATGGTGAGAACCCAGCTGAATCTCGTTTTGATACAGGAACAATTCCTGGAAATGGATTAAATGTTCCAAATGCTCCAACTAGATGGGCCAATATGAACCCTGAATATCTTGATGGTAATAAGGATGCATGGGGAAGAGACGCAGACTATGAAGATGGTCCGTTAAATGCACAATTACAGCTTCAAGCACTTGTAGTTGCAAGAGATTTGGGTACGTATACTCCTGAAGAAAGAGCACTCCTTGTAGCACAAGGCATTGATGTAGTTGAGCCACTTGATTTTGCAAATGAGTACAATGTAATGAACGGCAAAAAAGCGTCATCAACAGTTAATGAACACAATGATTTTGAAGTAAGATACCCAAAAACACATAACTCAACGTCAATGCTTGATATGTCATTACAATATCTTGCAAGATACTTTGGTATTGCTGCTCATAACGGTGATGATATCGGTGTAAGCGGTGTAACTCACGAATCATACATGAACTATTCTGATGAAGAAGAAGAAGCACTTGCATATTACACATTATCTCACCATGCTGATAAGTTTAACGGCGACGAAATTTTAGAAGGCATGAACCAATGGTGGACGAACGAAAAGAGAGAGAAAAACCCATTCATGACAACTTTCTACGCAGCTTCCCTAGGTGCATTGAAAGATAAAGGGATTGATATCGGAAATCCACAAGTTGACCTTGCTGGTTCAACATGGCAAATGACACGTATCCCTAATAATTTCATAAACTGGGATGTTCTTTCTGCAAACAGAAATGACGTAACACATATAGCACCAAATCTTATGGCTGACCAGTTAATTCCACGTGATGAAGTGATGATGTCTAAATACAACACAAACATATTCGGAACGATGGATAGAAGAACAATTGACTCTGGTAACAGCAGATCAATGGAATCTTCAACTGTAATCTCAATGCCTTACTGGATCACTCAAAACCCTGAAGATGCTGCTTATGTTGAAGGGTTAGGATCAAAAATTACAGCACCAGTAAATAAAGGTACTGAAAGCCTTGAATACCCAACTAATATAGTATCTATGAATCCTAATGCGAAATATAATGCAGATTCACATACTTTTACAATAAACGTGGGTGACTCTGTTAAGCTTGATGCTAAAACTACGGGATATGTTAGGAATGTTTCTTGGTCAACGAATGCTTGGGATCAAGCAGGATATAGCAACGGATTACCTACACAAATCAACGCTGAAGCAAATGCATTTCAAGTTATTGACCTTAGAAATATAGCAACTTATGGTGATGAAGGAAATATAAGTCCAACCGATTTAAGTGTAAATGGTGAGTACTATGGTGCTTATGCAACTGCTTTAAAACCAGGAATTTGCACAGTTACAGCAACTGTTATTGATGGATTCTTTAGAACACCTACTAAAATAACATATACGATTAAGGTTATTGACCCGAATAAATCAAATGAACCAATTGCTCCTGCTAAGCTAGATAAGGATGCTTTTGCATATCCAACTTGGTTAAAAAATGCAATGGCTGAGACAGGATTAAATACAGATGGACACAAATTTGTAGAAGTTAGTTACGAGTCTTCTTCACCTAGCGATGTAGCAGTTGCAGTTAATGGAGACGTTACTTATATAACAGCACAACCAGCGAACATTACTGCAACGGTTGTATACTCAGGCATGACAATGAATGGAGAACCTGCTTTTCCAAATGATAGCCATGTGATGACTTTTGTACGCACAGTTTCCAAG
Source organism: Bacillus sp. EAC (assembly GCF_002156875.1). Classification (GTDB taxonomy): domain Bacteria; phylum Bacillota; class Bacilli; order Bacillales; family Bacillaceae_G; genus Gottfriedia. The sequence goes on from NZ_NCSY01000004.1 coordinate 513,136, forward strand.
AATGCAACAAGTACAGTTTCATTTGATTCAAAAGGTGGGTCTACAGTAGATTCAAAAACTGTAGGTTATAACGTGACAATTACAGCACCAACAACACCAACAAGAACTGGGTATACATTCCTTGGTTGGTATAAAGATGAAGCGGGTATACAAGCTTGGAATTTTGCGACTGATAAAGTAACAGCTTCAACTGTTCTTTATGCAAAATGGAGTCTTAACAATGACAATAACAATAACATTAACAAATACACAATTACATTTAACAGCAACGGTGGTTCACCAGTAACAAGCAATACAGTAGTCGAAAATACTAGCATTTCTGAACCAACAAAACCAACAAGATTGGGTTACACGTTTGCTGGCTGGTACAATGAAGCAGTTTCAAAAACAGAACCATATAACTTCAATACAGTCGTAAAGGGAAATGTTACGTTAACTGCGCACTGGAAAATAAATAGTTATAAAGTGACATTTAACAGTAACGGTGGAACTGCAGTAACTACTAAAATAGCAAATTACAATACTGTCATTGCAAAACCTACTAATCCAACAAGAAAAGGATTTGTATTTGTTGGTTGGTACAAAGATGCAGCGTTTAAAACTGCATGGAACTTTACATCTAGTAAATTAACAGGAAATACTATACTTTACGCAAAATGGATGGTTGCTACTCCGAAAGGTCCAAAAGGTGTAAAAGTAAGTTCAACTTCTATTAAATTAACTTGGGCGACAGTAAGTGGTGTTTCTGGCTATGAAATTGTTCGCGCAACAGCAAGCAATTTCACGGGTAAAGTGACAAAAACAACTTCAAAAGGATCATTAACTGCTACTGGACTAGTTAAAGGTAAAACGTACTACTTTAAAGTTCGTGCTTACACTGTTGTTGGAAAGGTTAAAGTTTACAGTAATTACACTTCTGTTATAAAAATTAAACTTTCTTAATGAGTTGTTGTAAGTCAAAAGCTAATTTATATAATTCTATAGTTCTATAAATATATTCTAAAAGGTTTCGGGTAATCAAGGGATCTTCTGATTACCCAAGACCTTTAAAGGAGTGAAAATTCAATGAAAAATAAATCTTTTGAAAAGAAGTTCTTACCAATCGCTTCGAAAATAGGTAATCAAAGACATTTACTTGCCTTACGTGACGGAATTATGTTTGCTATGCCGCTAATGATTATTGGTTCGTTTTTCATAATCGTCGCTTGGTTAGAAGCGAAATGGTATCAAGACTTTATGTCCAAACTATTTGGAGAAAATTGGAATGCTTTTGGAGACATCGTTTACAACGGTACAATGGGGATCATCGCTTTAATCGCCGTGTTTGGTGTAGCATACTCACTAGCAAGCAGTTATAAAGTCGATGGCAAAAAAATTGATGGTGTTCCAGCAGGTGTTTTGGCATTAGCAGGCTATTTAATTGTGAACATTATGAGCGAGTTCACTGTTGATAAAGAAAGTGTATCAGCTTGGTCGCCTGATCTTTTTGGTGCACAGTATTTGTTCTTAGGATTAATTGTGGCTCTTATCACCGCTGAAATTTATCGTTTCTTTTTACAAAAGAAGCTAATTATCACCTTACCAGATACTGTACCACCGACCGTTTCACGTTCGTTTACAGCCCTAATTCCAGGTTTTGTAATTATTACGTTCTTTTTAATTGTTCGATTTGCTTTTTCACACACTAATTGGGAAAATTTTGCAACGTTTATCCATGAGGTTGTCACACAACCATTTACGATTTTAGGTTCAAGCTATATTGGTACGCTGATCGCAAGTTTAATGGAACATTTCTTATGGAGTTTTGGAATCCATGGTTCATCGATCATCACGTCCGTGATGGAACCGATTTGGATTACAAATGCGGATGCAAATTTAGCAGCTGTAAAAGAGGGGAAAGCATTACCACATATCATTACGTATACATTCTATGAGAATGGGATCTGGATGGGTGGCTCGGGTGCTACCTTACCAGTAGCTATCTATATGATGTTTTTATCAAAATCAAAACTTCTTAAGAAAGTTGGACGTTTGGCGATTGGACCTTCTATTTTTAACGTAAACGAACCAATTATGTTTGGTGTTCCAATTGTCTTAAACCCATTCTTAATCATTCCTTTCATACTTGCACCAGTAGCAGTATTAACCGTTACGTATTTTGGTACAGCAATGGGAATTTTTCCACATACGACTGGTACAATTATTCCGTGGACAACCCCATATTTCATCAGTGGTTATCTGATGACTGGTGGGAAACTGATGGGTGTCGTCATGCAATTAGTTGCTTTTGCAGTTGCCAGTGCGATTTGGTTCCCTTTCATTAAGATGTGGGATAAGAAAAACTTAGAATTGGAGAAAGCGACTAATTAATTTAGACGTCACTACTTTCGGGTGTCAATCTACTTAAGTTTGACACCCAACCTATCTGTATAAAATCGGATAAACGAAGGGACGGCTTAATGTTTAAATGCGAATACTCACTATGGACAGCAAAAAGAATATAATTACTCAGATTCGATTAAAAAGAATGGCCGCTTTTGTGACTGATGCAATAATTGTCTCAATCCTTCTTTCGATTGTTTATAAACTAACGGGACTTGCAGACTTTCCTGGCGTCTTTACAAAGATGATTGAAATTCAAAAAACAATGAGTGAAACAGGAACTCAAGATGCGACCGTAGAGGTGATGGCTCTTTTTAATCAAGCCTTTCTTCAATCGCTTCTTATCTGGTTTTGCTATGATATCCTAACAACCTTATCGTTAAGAGGTTCTACTATTGGAAAAATGTTCTTTCGTTTGAAACTAACGCACATCCATCACAAAAAAGGTCTACTTGCTTTTGTATTACTCATGATAGTTAGAAGTTTCATTAAATTTTTGACCATGTTTTTGTTTCAGGGCATCCCATTTTTACTGTCGGTTATCAGCCTATTTGCGAATCAAAAATCATTGGCTGCACACGATCGAATCGCTAGATTAGTCGTTGCGAATAAGGTCGACGTTTAAATACTTAAGAAAGAAAGAGGAAATCATCATGAATATTATGTTATGTTGTTCTGCCGGTATGACGACAAGTTTAATCGTTTTAAAAATGGAAAAAGTTGCTGCTTCAAAAGGGATTTCAGCACGCATTTGGGCAGTTTCTGAATCAGTAATTCGCACAGAGTTCGAAGAGGCGGACGTGTTATTATTAGGACCACAAGTACGTTTTCTGTTAAGCGAAATGGAAGACATCTGTGAAGAGAAAAAGATCCCAGTTGATGTCATCGATATGTTGAATTATGGCATGTGCGATGGGGAAGCGATTCTCGAGCAAGCCATCAAACTATACGATAATAAGTAAGAACCATTCGAAAACAGAAAGGAGGTCCATTTCATGATAAAAAATGAAACAGAAATTTTCACATTGATTTTACACGGTGGAAATGGTAGAAGTTCCGCGATGGAAGCCATTCAAGCCGCAAAAAAAGGGAATATGGATTTAGCACGTGAGAAATTAAAAGAAGCAAATGAAGCGATAAATGAAGCGCATCATATTCAAACAACGCTTATTCAATCAGAGATTGGCGGCAACCCAACAGTAATTTCACTGTTAATGATTCATGCTCAAGATCATTTGATGAACGCGATCACTGTCAAAGACATGGCAAAAGAGTTTGTTGATATGTATGAAAGGGGCCTTACGTAATGTCAAAGCCATTTAAAATTGTGACAATTGGTGGGGGCTCTAGTTATACGCCGGAGCTAGTTGAAGGTATTATTAAGCGTTATGAACAAATCCCTGTTACAGAACTTTGGCTTGTGGATGTCGAAGCAGGTCGCGAAAAATTAGAAACAGTTGGTGCGCTCGCAAAACGAATGGTCAAAAAAGCTGGTGTTCCAATGGAAATTCACCTAACATATGATCGTCGTGAGGCTTTGAAAGGTGCAGATTTCGTTACGACACAACTAAGAGTTGGACAATTGGCTGCACGAGCACTTGATGAAAGAATTCCATTAAAACATGGTGTGATTGGTCAAGAAACCAACGGTGCAGGTGGTTTATTTAAAGCGCTCCGGACGATTCCAGTGATTTTGGATATTTGCAAGGAAGTGGAAGAGCTTTGTCCAAATGCGTGGGTACTTAACTTTACAAACCCTGCAGGAATGGTGACCGAGGCAGCATTAAGATATTCAAAGATTAAGAAATTTATTGGCCTTTGTAATATACCGATTGGAATGGAGATGGGGATTGCAAAGCTATTAAATGTTGAACACTCTCGAATTCGTATTGATTTTGCAGGTCTTAATCATATGGTTTTTGGACTAGAGGTTTATCTAGATGGAGTGAGTGTAAAAGAGAAAGTTCTTGAAATGATTATGGATCCTGCTAATGCAAGTTTTGTCAAAAACATTGACGCAGAGGAGTGGGCACCTGAATTCCTCAAAGGAATCAATGTCATCCCTTGCTCTTACCATCACTACTATTTCAAAACTTCTGAAATGCTGGCAAGAGCATTGAAGGAATTTGAGTCGAATGAAACACGTGCAGAAGTCGTTCAACGGATTGAAGCATCTTTGTTTGAAAAATATAAAGATGAAACGCTAGATGTAAAACCACCCGAGTTAGAAAAACGTGGTGGTGCATATTATTCCGATGCGGCATGTCGTTTGATCTCATCGATTTACAATGATACGCGAGATATTCAACCGCTTAATACGATGAACAATGGAGCCATTTCGGGAATACCATCTAACTGTGCTGTTGAAGTGAGTTGTGTCATTACAAAAGATGGTCCAGTTCCATTAACGATGGGCGAAATGCCAGTTCCAGTACAAGGATTGATCCAAACGATTAAATCGTTTGAACAGATGGCGATTGAGGCTGCGATTGAAGGAAGTCGTGAAAAAGCAATCGTTGCTTTGACGATCAATCCGCTTGTTGCTAACGATAAATTGGCTATCTCGATTGTAGACGAAATGTTAGAGGCGCACAAAGAATATTTACCTAGATTTTTTAAAAAATAGCAATCTGATTGTTAGATATTTTATCTGATTTTTCGATCATAAAAAAGTCGGATATATATATCATGCAATCTAGTAAGTTTAGTACATGACTGACAATTCTTGAGGATAATGGTGACGAACCATTCAAGTGCAAACATCTGATTGAATGCGTAAAAAGACTAACGTTTAAATTCGTTAGTCTTTTTCGTTTTATTGGTATCTGTAGACCAATTAGATTTTTAAATTCGAAAAAAGTTATCAAAGAAGTCCCTACCTAAATGTTCGACAATGATCCTGTCTGATATCCAGTTGTAAGTATGTCGTGTGTTTAAATCAAGTAACTAGGTACAACTGACATACCCTGCTATCTCATTGCTGGGTTCAAAATGGATAGAGATGGCTGGTTCAGTTTCCTTTCTACTTTAATTGCCTAGTAGGCTTTTTAAATTGGATTTTGCCCAAGGAAGTGGCATTTTGTATGCTAACTGGTTGATGGTTTAACTGTTTAATGATTGAAAAATGGACAGGCATACAATCACTCCATTCTCGTCCTAATATAATATAGAAGTATATTAGAGGGAAGTGAAAAGTTTGCCACCAAAACCGAAAAAACCAAACGATTCAATTGAAGAGAATATTAATATTGCTTCAGCCTTTAGAGCTGTTAATAATGCAAATCAAAATGTACCTGAAAATACTTTTGTAAAAGTAAACTATCAACTTAAACAATTCGATTTAGCAAATGAATATAGTCCTGGTACTTCAACATTTAGACCAAATAAAAATGGTGTGTATTTAATTTCTGCCACTATTTCTTTTACTCCTAATAATAACAATGTCAACTATAGAGCCCGGATCGAAATTCGTGTGAATGGAAGACCTGCTGTTGCTATTGATAACGATTTCTTTGGTCCAATAAACTTTGGAAATGTTGTAAATGTCTCGACGATCCAGAAACTTAGAGCAATGGATAAGGTTGAGGTTTTTGCCCAAAGTAGTACTGCTGGTTTTATTTCCGTAAATATAGATGGTCAAGCTAGTACTCATTTTGAAGCTGCGAGATTTCCTTCACCATCATAATTATCTTGATTTTAACTTTCTATTAGCGCACAGTGTTTCTGGTAAATTTTTTTTTGAAAGTGTCAACATCACACCTACTGCAACATTTACAGCATTTATCTACCGTTGTTAATCAAGTAAGTATAAGAGACTCGCTGTTATCTTCTGGCTATACTCAAAATAGAATTAATAAGATGATGTTTTCGTCTTTCGTTTCTAGTGGAAATATTACCATAAATTCGTAAGCAACTACTGATACACAATTGAATTTAGTAGGTGGAGGAATAAATAGAAATGTTATTATAAATGTTCAATCTGAGCATATTTCAATTGAGCCTTTAAATTTAACTAGTTTTGCAATTACAGAAAATATTTTTAATCCATTTCCTAATTCAGGTAGATTAATAGTTAATGGTGTTAATAATGTTCTTACAGGAGTTAGGGCGACAGTTGACTCAATCCCAATACGATCTAGAGTAACTATTTTCGGAACAGGTACAGTTTTAAAAATTTTTATTACAAAAAAAGGACGATTAACATAAATCACTTTGTTAATCGTCCTTTCATATTATTGATTCAGTATACTATTTGAAGTAAGTTTCTCCTGTTTCCACTTTCACTTTATAGTGAAAAAGTAAGAGTGATTTAATAGTTCATAATGCTTTTTTCCTGAAATTCGACTTTTGTAAAACTGAATATTCATAATATATTGTAAAAATCTTTTTCATATATTATCATTAACTATAAGCGAACACATATACCGTTGCCCATTCTTTTCTTTTCGGATTGAATTTCGCACGGAATACCTGTTTTGCGGGAGGAAGTATAGTGTACAGTAAGGATACAATCTTTATTATTGGGGACTCAAAGACTTCATCTAATAATCCAATTATGCAGCAATTTAATGCCTTTTTTATAGGGTTGGTAGTCGACAGGACAAGCCATATCATCGTTGATGCTGATTGCTCAGCTACAATTTCTTTAACTACATCCTTTGTGAAACATTTATTCGTAGGTCAATCAATGATGAATATAGATGGAGTAGTAAGTGAAATTAATACACGATATTTTGGATCATCACAGAAAGCGTTGACAGTGGCTTTCAAAAATGCACACATTAAATACATGCAAATTATTGAATCGTAATGCTGCTTTATCTATTTTCGTAGATGAAATCCAGCTATTAGCAAGGCATGCCCTTTCTAATAGCTGGATTTTTATATTTATAACATAATTTTTTGGTAGTTTACTGGAAACTTTTTTAGTGACAAATCATATTAGAACTCAATAAAGAAAGGAAAAAAATGATGATCATTCAATCAATACATGTACAAACAGAAGTATTCCCATTAAAAAAGCCCTTTAAAACGGCTCTTAGAACTGCCACTGAAATAGAGAACGTTTTTGTTTATGTTCAATTGGAGGATGGATTAATTGGTGTCGGAGCTGCAGCACCTACACTTGCCATTACAGGAGAATCGAAAGAAAGCATTGAAACCATTTTAAAGACGGTTCTTACTCCACTATTAATTGGGAAGGATATTAGAAATATTTATGAGCTTTCCCTGATAATTGAACGCTCTTGCGTAGCAAATACAAGTGCGAAGGCGGCGATGGAAATTGCGCTTTATGATGCATTATGCCAACATCTTAATCTTCCACTCTATCAATTTCTCGGAGGAAGGACGAATTTCTTAAAAAATGATATGACCGTCAGTGTTGGAACGGTGGAAGAAATGTGTCAGGATGCGAGCCAAATAATCAAAGATGGTTTTTCTATTTTGAAAATCAAAGTCGGAAAAGACTGGGCAAAGGACGTTCAACGAATTATGGCTATCCGGGAAAAAGTCGGAAAAGATGTCTCTATTCGTGTTGATGCCAACCAAGGATGGACCCCGCGTCAGGCCGTTTCTATCATCCAAGAATTAGAACAGTTGGATGCTAATTTAGAACTAATTGAGCAACCGGTCCATGCTGGTGATATTGATGGGCTGAAATTTGTTAAGCAGCATGTCAATATACCAATTATGGCGGATGAGAGTCTTTTTTCTCCACAAGATGCATTGCGTCTAATTAAAGAAGATGCTGTTGATTTTCTAAATATTAAGTTAATGAAAACTGGTGGTATTAGAAGAGCAATGCAAATTGCTGACATTGCGGAAAGAGCGAATATTCCTTGCATGATTGGTAGTATGATGGAATCTTCGGTTTCCGTACTAGCTGCTGCACATATAGCTTCAGCACATCCAAACATTCAAAAAATTGATTTGGATGCACCTCTTTGGCTTGTAAACCAAGATTTTGATGGAATTGAATTTATTGGGGATGAAGTCCATTTATCATCCTTGCCTGGCTTAGGGATTCACCGAAGATTATCTAAAAGTCTTCGTTAAAATAAGGAGAGGAGTTTTAACATGAAAAAGACAAAAAAATTGATTTTGTGTTTATCAGTTGCAGGTACTTTACTATCGACAATGACATTCCAAGCATTAGCAAAATCGCCAGAAGAATTTCACCCAGGTGATACAGCCTATGTCGATGTTTCTGTATCAACTCAGTGGACAACGAATGGAAGATTTCAAGTCAGAGATATTGATGCACCTTCTTTAAGCAATCCAGTTGATCCATGGCAATGGTCAGCTAATATGGAAGATAGCGAGGTTCGACGTTGGCTGACTGGAAAACTTGAAACACAAGCGGTGTATGGAACGAAAGTAGTAATTTTACAGGAGGAAGATGACTGGGTGCAAGTTGCGGTAGAAGGTCAGCCTACTTCACGTAACCCTTTAGGTTATCCTGGTTGGATGCCGAAGAAACAATTAACAGCGGATGATCGATTAGAAAATTTAAATGATGATCCATTTATTATGGTATCTAGTCCAACAGCTTGGTTGTATGATGGAAAAGCCCTAAATCACAAGTTCATGGAAGTTAGCTTTAATACGCACTTGCCAGTAATAAAAGATTTTGGTGATATTATCATGGTCGCAACTCCAGATGATGGGAATAAATTTATTAAGAAAGAAGATGTTGCATTCTATCAAAACGAAGGTGAATTTCCTAAGGCAACTCCTGAAGAGTTAATTAAAACGGCGAAGAAGTTCCTTGGCTTACGCTACTTATGGGCGGGGGTTTCAGGCTTCGGATTTGATTGCTCTGGATTTACATATTCAATTTACAAGTCATATGGTATTACGCTACCACGAGATTCAGGCCCTCAATCTAAGAGCGGTAAGCTAGTCAATAAGGATGAGATTCAACCTGGCGATCTATTATTCTTTGCGTCTAATAATGGGACTGGTTCTGTTCATCACGTTTCAATGTATATCGGTAACGGTCTAATGATTCATGCTCCTAACGCTTCTAAGAACGTCGAAATTATTCCATTGAATACTCCAGGTTACATTGAGGAATTCTCTGGTGCGCGTCGTTATTGGGAAGAATAATAGAATCGTAAATTCGAAGACATTGAAGTTATGTGTTGAAATTTAATAGTGTCAATAAAATCAGTAGATTTTTAAGATTCACCTTAAAAGAAGCACTTTTCCGAATATGGAAAGGTGCTTTTTTTATGTTTTGATAAGTTACAATCATTCACCTTAAAAAGGGTAGAAATTTTATGAACTTAAAATTTGTTAAACCTGTTATCTTGTTAAAAAGAATGGTTTATAAAATCCAACTGTAGCAGATGCGCCATTAGCGGAAACGAAGTAAAGGGGTGTGAGGTATTTGAAACGGATCTTAGATTGCCAAATATAGTAAATATTTAGTTAAAGACTTGAATTTTAATTGACTGCTCTTATACTCATACATATTTGGAAAATTTATGTAAATACTAAGCGGAAAATGTCTAAGGAGATTTAAGTGAATAACTTAGTACAAACTACTTTAACCATAAGTTTAGAAAAGAATATTAATCATTTGAAAGAACAATTTAATCATTCCTCTGATTTGAAAATTAGACAACTTACAGTCAACGATGAAGTTATACGAGATGCTGCTATTCTTTATTTGGATGGAATTGCGAATACCCAAAACATACAAGATAATATTCTTTCACCATTGTTAAGAATAATAAAATTCGACAATATTGATGCTGTTATAACTCGTCATCTTTCAATTGTTGACGTAGCCAAAATAGGGGATTTTAATGAAGTTTTGGCAGGGCTCTCAAGTGGGAAAACGCTTGTACTAATTGATGGATATAAAGAAGGTATTTTAGCAGACACTGCTGATTGGCAAAAGAGATCAATAACAGAACCTGATACACAAAGATCTGTAAAGGGCTCAATGATTGGATTCACCGAACAACTGAAAGTCAATGTTAATCTTCTTCGGAATATGACTCAAACACATAAATTAGGTGTTGAAAATATTCAAGTCGGAAATGAGACAAAGACAGACGTATCCATCTTATTCATGGAGGACTTTGTCGATGAAAAAGTTTTAGTTGAGACGAGACAAAAGATAAAGGAAATTGATGTAACATATTTATTAGAAGCACGAGTTATCGAGGATGCGTTAGAAGGGAGAAAGACGTTATTTCCACTTGCGTTTACTTGTGAACGTCCTGATGTGACAGTATCTGCATTGTTTGAAGGGAGAGTTGCCATTTTAGTCAACGGTACCCCTTATTCAATAATCGTTCCAACTCTATTTCTTCATTATTTTCAACAACCTGATGAATACAATACAAAATCAGGTCGCTATGGTAATCGAATGTTACGCTTTTTTAGTTGGATTCTTTCTATTATGTTGCTCGGTCTTTATGTTACGATGGTACGTTTTCATCACAATTGGGTTCCTCACAAGTTCGTTAAATCATTTTTTAAAGAATCGGACACAGTATTTCCGACACTAATGGAAGTTTTTTTCGTATTGTTGTTGTTTCAATTACTTGTGGAAGCCTCGCTAAGAATACCAAAAGCAACCGTCATCATTGTTTCACTAATTGGAGCAATTGTAGTAGGACAAACAGCCGTTTCTGCGAAATTGATTCACCCATTGACTTTAATTATTGTAGGAATCAATTTTTTGGCAAGTATCGCTATTGCAGCAGGTGGATTATACGGTACATCGTTAACACTTCGAGCTATATTTCTTTTTTGGGGTTTCTTTTTCGGATTAAAAGGATTGATAGTTGGAATGGTGGCTTTGATTATTTATATGGCATCGCTTAAATCACTAGGTGTTCCATATTTAGCTCCCTTTATTCCATTTCGTCCAAAAGAAATGAAAGATGTATTATTTCGAGGCGATTTGAGGAAGTTGATTAATAGTAAACATACATATCCACATAAAAAATAAGAAGTTTATTTATAACATATTAATAAGGCAACGTGCCACTAAAGGTACGTTGTTTTTTAATGTTCGATAATTTCTTCTGCATGACTTATAGATAATAAAATATACGTATTTCTAGAATTTGTTGGAAATTATATATGACCCTATTTAAATAATTTCCAATTTAAAGGATTACTTTTGTCTGAAGTAATTCTTCTAGAAAAACTTTACAGGTGATATTTTTTTAACGATCTATAAATAATAGGTGTCCTCTGACTGCTTTATTAAAATAAGATTCTCTTATTATACTTTCAGAATATTTAATTTTATTAGAAAACTTTGATTTTGTATAATAAAAACAATTAATGTATGTTAGAAAATTAAGTAATATTCGGAATAAAAAAATGCATTAATTTTTCTTTAGAGTAATTAAAATTAAGAGTTAAATTCCATGTTGAAAAAGTGAATTTAAAGGAGTTGATTTTTATGATCTTTGGTATTCAAACCCCTAGTACCGTAGTTAGTAAATATAACTTGGTTAATAGAATTGACTATGACATTGAGCTTTAATCTTTACTCAACAAATATATTATTTAAGTAAAATACAAATTAAATCGCTTTTAAATTGAAACTTGGAATATTACCGTTCCGTCATAATTCAAGAACCTATGAAAATGCAAAGTTTCTTAAGATAAAGGTAATTTCATATAACTAATTTGCTGAATGAACTATTCCTAATTTTGTTACTTGATTAAGGGGGCGAAAGATGTTAGTCGGAGAAATCATCAAATTTTATCGTGAGAAAAAGGGAATCAGTCAATCAAAATTAGGGGAAGGGATTTGTTGCAAAGCATATATTAGTAGATTCGAGGGAGGAAAAGTAATTTTATCACCTGAAATTATTTCCAAATTATCAGAACGGTTAGGAATTGATATAAACAAAGAAATAGAAGCGTTACATATTATCGAACTACGTTTAAAAGATTGGAATCAAGCTATGATTATGCAAAACTCAATTAAAATTGAGGAAATAAAATTAGAATTAGAAAATATGCCGTTTATAATGACTTCTAAACATTCATCGTATTATTTATTATTAACAGCAAGATATTATCTTCATAATAAGATGTTTAATGAAGCTAAATCTATTACCGAATATGCTGAAAAAAATTTCCGAACGATTTCTGATTTTGAGAAAAATTTAATTCTTCATATTAAAGGGATGTACTGTATTAGCACTTATAGGACAACAACTAGTGAAGATTTTCGAACTGCTGTTAGAATATTAAAGCAAATTAACATAGAAGAATACAAAAATGAAGAATTTTACTATCATTTAGCTCTTGGCTATCATTATGCAAGGGAAAAAGTATTAGCATATTCATATGCCAATAAAGCACTTAATTTTTTCAATAATACATATAACTATATGAATGCTATAAATGCTCAAATATTAATGCTAATGCAATTTGAAGGTGAGAAAGAAATTGATTTAGTAGAAATAGTTGGAAGCTACAAGGATTTAATTCATAATTGTGAGAGCCTAGGGGCTATTGAAAAAAAACTTATTCTTTTGAATAATTTAGGGGTAGAATTCTTTAAAAGAGGAGAGTATAAACAAGCTGCCCAATACATAGAGCAATCATTACTTAGGACAGATAGTTCATCAATCTATTATTTACGTCGATTCTACAATTTTGTTGAAACTTGCTCGGAAGGAAAGTTATTGAATAGAGAAAAACTTTTAGAAGAAATAGTAAAAGGTGCCAAATTGGCTAAAAAACAAAATAGCCCAATCTATATTACTCTTTTTAAACTTTTATTATTGAAATGTAAAAAAAATCGAAGTCAATATTATGAATGTTTAGCAAAAGAAGCTATTCCACAGTTTGTTTCAATTAAAAATGAATCTTATATAGAGCAGTATGGAAAAAAGTTATATACATATTATATTGAGTTAGAAGAATTAAAAAAAGCAATTGAATTAAATCAGTACTTAAGATCTGAATGTAATATAGTATTAAATTAAAAGTAATTAGATGACGAATGATCGTTATCTAATTACTTTTTTTGTTAGAAAGGTCAAATAAATAATTTGATAAATAATTTAAATTTGATTGATTGTTTATAAACTTTAGACATGAATGGTGTCGAAGTATGTGTAAAAAGCTCAACTGATTTGAAAAAATAGGATTTATATAACCCAATTGTTTAAATAATGAAAATTCTTAATAATTAAAAGTACAAGAAACGTTTAATGAAAGTTAGCAAAGGAAAATGACGGATAGAGTTCTTTCGATAAATTAGGATTCATATTTTCGTTTTTCATTAAATTTTAACTTGTCTAATACAGTCTAGGAGGAAGAAAATGGGGAAAAGAGTAAAGCAAAATAAGATTGTAAAAAGCTTGTCAGTAGTCGCTTTATCATCAAGTTTTATTTTAGCTTCATTTGGCAATGTTTCAAATGTGTCAAAAGCAAATAGTATTACCAATGTTGATAATTTACTTGCAAATTTAACTTCTGAACAAAGAGCGGCCCTTAATCAACTGTCAACAAATGAAGAGACTGGTCTTCAAATTAGTTCTGATACTGATTTAAACTCTACAAATCAAACAAGTGTCATAGTCGAGTTTAGTAATAAACCAGCAAAAATTGCTAAAATTGAAGCAAGTTTAGAAGGGAAAACTTTATCTGAGACCGAGGCTAATAAGCTAGTTGATCAGGACCATGAAACGTTTTCAAATGATGTAGAGAAAGTATTAACTGGTGATAAAAATAAAAATATAAATTATAAGATTAATCGTTCATATAAGCATGCCTTTAACGGTGTATCAATGAGCCTACCAGCAAATCAAATTAAAAATCTATTAAAATCAAAAGCTGTTAAAACAGTTTGGAGTAACGAAAAATTTTCGATAGACCCTCCAGCAGAAGAAAATGACCAGCTAAAAACTGATGAAGCTAAAGTAGCAAATTATACTCCATATGACGGTTTAGATCGTTTACATGCTGAAGGGTATACGGGTAAAGGGATTAAAGTAGGAATTCTTGATACCGGAATGGATTATAACCACCCAGATTTAAAGGATGCTTATAAAGGTGGATATGATTTTGTTAATAACGATAATGATCCGATGGAAACTACATATGCGGATTGGGTGAAGGCAGGAAAACCGGGATCTCAAAATGGAGCGGACTATTATACTGAACATGGAACACATGTTGCTGGTATTATTGGTGGGCGTGGTGTATCAAATAGTGAGTATAAAACAGTCGGTGCGGCACCTGAAGCGGACCTTTATGCTTACCGTGTACTTGGCCCAGGTGGTGGCGGGACAAGTGATGCGATCATTGCTGGGATTGATCGAGCAGTACAAGATGGTATGAATGTCATTAACATGTCACTAGGTGCAACAATAAATGATCCGCTTTTTGCAACTTCTATTGCTGTTAACAATGCAGTATTAAGTGGAGTGACTACCGTTGTAGCTGCAGGTAATAGTGGCGATAAAATGTTTACCCTTGGATCACCTGGAGCTGCTGCATTAGCATTAACGGTTGGAGCATCTTCAGTTGCAATTGATATTTTTCAATATACGGGCGTAAATAATGGTAAAAGTTACAATATAAGACAATTGACGAAAAACTATAAAGATGACCTATCTTCATTAAAAGAAAAAACTGTACAACTTGTTGATGTAGGACTTGGAGATCCAAATGGCTATAAAAATAAAGATGTAAAAGGAAAATTTGTATTCATGAACCGAGGAGTTTATACATTAGACTCTAAAGTTGCATATGCCAAAGCACAAGGTGCTGCGGGTGTTATTATGGCTAACGATGAAACAAACAAGGCAGAGGGAGCAATTCAGACATTCCTTGGTGAATCAATGAATGCGATTCCTTCATTCTCAGTTTCATTTGATGAGGGTTCAGTAATTTCTGCAGCATTAAAAGATGGTAAATCAGATTTCACATTTGGTGATTTCAAGAAAATTCAAACAGCATCTGATGAATTAGCTACGTTCAGTTCGAGAGGGCCGAGTCGTGTTAACTACGATATTAAACCGGAAGTAACCGCACCAGGTGTTTCAATTCTTTCAACGGTTCCGTTTTACGTAAATGATCAAACGGTAGATGGAACACATACAGAAGATTATAAATATGCATACGCACGCTTATCAGGTACATCAATGGCTACTCCATATGTCGCAGGTGTATCAGCATTATTACTTCAATCGAATAAAGATCTTCAACCAGAAGATGTAAAGTCGATTTTAATGAATACAGCTGATCCATTATCTAAGGATTATAGTGTGTTCGAGGTAGGAAGTGGACGAGTAGACGCTTATGAAGCCATTCACTCAAATGTTGAGCTAGAAGTTAACGACAAAACTCCGACAATAATAAACGGAAAACAAAAATCGATCAAAGAACTAACAGGGGCAATGAGCTTTGGATCATACGGGTTTAATGGTGAAGATATTTCTGACTCAAAAAATGTTACATTAAAAAATCGTAGTGAGAAAGCAAAAACATTTAATGTAAATGTTAAATTCCAAACAGGATTAAGAGGATCAAAAGATGCAGCATCAAATGGCGTAACGTTAGAAGGACCAACTTCAGTTAAATTAAATGGAATTAGTCAAAAATCGATTATGTTTAACTTAAACATTCCTAAAACTGCCGAAAAAGGAACATATGAGGGATATATTATTTTCACGAATTCCTCAGATCCGACTGAAACTTACCAAATTCCATTTGGTGGACGTGTTGTAAACGAAGGTATTGATAAATTTAATATCGAAAATCCAATGTATGGCACAGACACAGCATGGCCAGCAAATGCATATCCATTTTTAGATATTACATTTACTCTAAAATCATATATGAAGACGATAGATCTAGTACTACAAGATCCAACTACTGGTGAAGATCTTGGATTAGTGGGAACATTTAATGCGATGGCAGTAAATGAAAATCAAGAGTATTATACTCCTGCATTTAATACAATTTACTATCCATTTACAGGTGATTCGAAAAATCCAATTAGTAGTCAACCCGTATTTGCAAAAACGGGTCACTATAAATTGAGACTAGTTGGTACAAATGATCAAGGGAAAACATTCTCAGCATCTTCTGATTTCATTTATGAACTAGGAGCACCAACACTGACTTCAAGTTTTGATACGTTAGATCAAAAAGTTATTGAAGTTAAAGATAGTCAATTTGATTCGAATGGACAATTCCTATATGACTTTAATATTAACTTGCATGATCCTGAAACTGAAGAAGCAACTCGCTTAGGATTACCTGTCGATCAATCAAACAATTCAGGTGTTTCAATTTATAATAACGGATATCCTGCTAATCCAGTCCAAACAGATAAAAATGGAAATTACACTGATAAAATTTTAGTGAGAAAACAAGCTCAGCCATTACCAGTTGATTTTTATGGTTTTGATGCGGCAAGAAACTTTAATGGTAATGCAACTAATAAGTTAAGAATTGTTTTTGTGGATCAAAATTTGCCGTATTTCTATGTAAAAGCAAATAAACAAACCGTTACAACAGGTGATAGTGTAAACTATACCGTTCGTTCGAATAATGTGAAAAATTTAAAAACAACTAAAATTACAATGATAAAAGATACTTACGCTTCAGTTGAGAATGTAGTTGTAAATGATGCAGTTAAAAAGTATGGTGATGCACAGGTTAGTGTAGAAAGTACACCATCGAAGTATATTTTTACATTTAATTATTTAGGTGATAAAGCATTGCCAGAAGATTTGTCGTTATTTAATTTTGATCTAAAAACTGCAAACAAGTGGACGACAGATAGTATTAACTGGGTTGGTATGAGTGCAACAACAATTGATCAATCAAATGTTGAGACAAACAATGTTTATGCGTACATGGAAAGTTATAAAGTAAAGACAACCTATTCAAGATTAGATGGAAATGTAAGAGTACAAGGAGCTTCAACGGCTACTGGTGGCACAAATTATGCAATTGATCAAAGTAAAATCGGTGCAAAAGTAACTGTTACATCTTTTGATGGAAAAACAGTTGTTGAATCTCCAATTACTGATCGATATGGTGGCTATTTAGTCGATGGACTTAAGGCTGATAAAAATCCTTACACACTAAAAGTAGATGTACCAGGCCATTTTACGATGAGTCAAAATTTTGAAATGTACTCCGATGTTCGTGGTGAAATCGTTGGAAAGCGATTAAAATACAACTTACCAATTGCTGCAGCGGGAGATACGAACAAAGACAATGTTATCGATATTTTAGATGCATTAGCTGTACAAACGTATTGGGGAACAAATAAAGCATCTGCTGATTTTAACTTTGATAAAGTAGTAGATGCAAAAGACATGGATTATATTGTTCAAAATTATGGTTTACAAAATCCGACTGTTAATAATGCGCCAAAAGCGAAAACATCATATAAAGGTCAAACATTAGATACAGTGTTAAGTCAGTTAGGATTAAAATAAAGAGTTAATATTAGTTTTTGTAATTAAAGAGAAGAGAAGCTGAAATTTTCGGCTTCTCTTTTTTTGTATTAAGAAAGTTTAAATTGGTAGCGTAGAAGAAAACTCGACGTAGTTGCAAATTTTAGGAAATAAGTATATGCACCTCTGTCTTTTTCTAAAAGGCTCGCCAGTCTATGAGCTTTCTTAATTTACTATTTAATTGAAAACTTCTGATGAGTATTAGATTATTCTTAACGAAGATTGATAAAAGGTAGGATCTGAAAGTGATTTAGTATTTTTTATGGATTAAGAAAATATTAGATTCTCTTATTAATCTTGAATTATTTTTAATTTTACCAGAAAATTCAGATTACGTATAATTAAGTCAATAAATAAGGAAGGGGATAAAATTTAGTGGAAATTGGTAGATTTTCTGTTCAATTTAAGAAAATCTAATAATGGATTTTGAACGATTTCTAGCAGTGCAGATCAAAACACACATGCAGGAGGACTGGAAAATGGGGAAGAAGTTTACAAACAAAAAAATTGTAAAAAATGCTACTGCTATTACATTAGGTATAGGTTTGATTTCTAGTAGTTTTCATGCTTCATATTTTAATTCATCATCAAAGGTGAAGGCTGCCACATTCAATACGAATGCAGAGTCGATTTTAGCAAATTTAACACCTGCTCAAAGAGAGGCTTTAACACAGCTTTCGAAGGATGATCATTCTGGATTATTCTTAAATCCTGATGTTAATATAAATAGCTCAGAAGAAGTTTCTGTTATTGTACAATTCAATCAAAAGCCACATAAAGTAGCAGTTCTAGAAGCAGCCTTAAAAGGGAATAGCTTATCTGATAGTGAGGCTAAAAGTTTAGAAGATGCCGATCATGCAACATTTGACAAAGACTTGCAAAAGCTATCAAGCGATGATGATAAGACATATAAAATTAGTAGGAAATATAAAAATGCTTTCAATGGAGTCTCATTAAAGGTTCCTGCAAATAAAGTTAAATCTCTTCTAAATTCAAAAGCAGTTAAAGCGATTTATAGTAATGAAACTGTTAAAGAAGATCTTCCAGTAGAAAAAGCAGAAGATTCAACTAAAACACAAGGCCAAGGAATGGCAGACGAGCGTTCATACCTACAAATCGATAAATTACATCAAGAAGGTTATACAGGTATAGGGGTAAAGGTCGCTGTATTGGACACTGGTGTTGATTACAATCATCCGGATTTAAGAGGTGCTTATAAAGGCGGATACGATTTCGTTAGTAATGATAATGATCCAATGGAAACGACATATGAAGATTGGGTAAAAGCAGGAAAGCCGGGAGGAACCTCTGGTGCAGCGTCTTATGTAACTGAACACGGTACTCATGTTTCTGGAACGATTGTTGGACAAGGAAAAAATGAAAGTGAAGATGCAACTACTGGAATTGCTCCTGATGCTGATCTTTATGTATATCGTGTACTTGGACCTGGGGGCAGTGGAACGACGGATGGCATCTTAGCTGGAATCGATAAAGCGGTATCAGACGGAATGGACATTATGAGTCTTTCTTTAGGTGCTAATTATAATGACCCAATGTATCCTACTAGTATTGCAATAAACAATGCAGTTTTAAATGGAGTAACAGCAGTTGTTGCAGCTGGAAATGCAGGTAATAAGATGTATACTGTAGGATCACCTGGTACAGCAGCTCTAGCATTAACAGTAGGTGCCAGCAGTGTTCCAATTACGACACTTGGAGGAAAAGGATCGATCGACAATGTAACTGCATCATTACTTTTGATGGCAAAAGGCGCTGGGGATGATGTTTCAAATTTAAAAGGTGTAACTAATTCAGTTGTAGATGTAAATCTAGGTGAAGCATATACTGGTAAGGATGTAAAAGGTAAAATTGTTCTAATGAGTCGTGGAACTTATACATTAGATTCTAAAATCTCGGTCGCTAAATCACAAGGCGCTGCAGCAGTTCTTATGTATAATGACAATCCAACTGAAGGACAAATCCCAACTTTCTTAGGAGATGGTGTGAATTTTATCCCAACGTTCTCATTATCTAACGCAGATGGACTTGCTATGAAGCAAAAGCTACAATCAGGATCTGTTAACTTTACATTTACTGATATAGGTGAAGCGAAAACTCAGGGAGATACATTAGCAGACTTTAGCTCTCGCGGTCCTTCACGTGTAAACTATGATATTAAGCCAGAAATTACGGCACCAGGTGTAAGTGTATTATCAACTGTTCCAGGCTTTATTAATAGCCCAAATGATCCGACTGACTATAAAAATGCGTATCAAAGAATGTCTGGTACATCGATGGCTACACCATTTACGACTGGAGTCGCTGCTTTATTAAAACAAGCACAACCTGATTTACAACCAGAAGATATCAAGGCAATTTTAATGAATACTGCGGATTCATTAAGCAAGCCATATAGTGTATTCGAGCAAGGTGCTGGACGAATTGATCCTTATAACGCAATTCATTCAACTATTGAAATTAAAGTTAAAGAAAAAACTCCAACAATTATTAATGGAAAAGAAAAACAAATTAATGAAGATACAGGTGCATTGAGCTTTGGAAATGTAGCGTTTGATGGTTCAGATTATTCTGATGCACGTTCGATTACATTAATGAACAGAGGAGAAAAATCGAAAACATTTGATGTAAAAGTCAATTTCCAATCAAATCTGCGCGGTTCAAAAGATGCACAAGCAAACGGTGTAACTGTTCAAACAGATTCATCCATTACTCTAAAAGGGATTAGCCAAAAGAAAACAAATATTACCTTGAATATTCCAAAAACAGCAGAAAAAGGGATTTATGAAGGATATGTAGTGTATACAAACAAAGACAATCCATCAGAAACTTACCGAGTTCCATTTGGTGTACACTACGTTGAGCAAGGGTTTAATTACTTTAAACTTTATAAAAAATCAGTGCCTGAATCACTAATTCAAAGCAGTCAAAAATGGAATCGAACAGATGCTGCTAACTTTAGCTTAAGTTCACATATGAAAACAATTGACGTCGTTATATCGGATGCAAAAACTGGTAAAGATCTTGGTATTGCTAATTCGTATGATGGAGTAGCATTTGATGAAGGTGTTGATATTCCACTTGGTTTCGTATACTGGGGATATTACCGCCCATTTACAAATGATCCGAATAATCCAATCGGTATGAGAGATGACCAACTTGTCTTACCAAAAGCGAGACAATATGTATTAAAATTGGTTGGTACAGATGATGACGGAAAACAATATACGATCAGTCAAGATTTATTTGTAGATGGTACAAAACCAAAATGGGATGTTCATGTAGAAGGTGAAGTACCTGGAAAACAAATCGTTGAATATAAAGATGGACAAACTACAGTTGGTGTAACAGGGCATATTACAGATGATAATGTTGCGGTAAAACAAGCTGCTGGAATTAGTGCTGATCAGTCACAAAATCAACTTTTACATTATTATAATTCTTATTTACCAACTGGAAATTTGACAGTTGATAAAGATGGTAATGCATCTGATGAAATTGCAATGTCACCGGATTTACAAGTATTACCTGTAAAATTTGAAGGAATGGATGAAGCGACAAATGGTAATCTCCAAAGTCAATATTTTTTCGTAAATGAGCATACGTCTTATGTATATGGTCAGCCAAATGTTCCAACAAAATATAATCGGGTAATAGCAAAGCCAGGGGACACATTTACAATGACGTTAACAGCAAATAATGTAAATAAATTAAAGAAAGCGAACTATAAGTTCTCAGATACATCAGGTACAAAAATCACAAATATTTCATTGAATTCTGAAGCACAAAAGCTTGGAGCGACACTAGACGTAAAACAAACTACTTCAGGAAGCACGATCTCATCTGATGTTACTGTTAATTTTAATGGAACTACTGGCGTAGATGGTGATATACCAATGGTAGATTTAACAATTCAAGTTCCTAAACCGCTTCTGCCAAGAGATGCTATATCATTTAGTCCACTAAGTGCATTTAGTAGCCAAGTTACATCAACGTTTACAAATGTAGATAATGTAACTTCAAATCCTTTTACAAACTTGGCACCAATCATGATCTTAAATGATCAAACTGAATTTGTAGGCTATATTCATGCAGAAGGATTTAAAAATGCTCAAGGTAATCTTGATTCTACAAAAGATTACTCAAAGAGTTCACCAACTTTAACAGTAATTGATAGTAATGGAAAAGTAGTAAAAACAAATATCGTCGCAAAAAATGGATCGTTTGATATTACAGGTATGGATCCATCAAAAGATGATTATACGTTAATCCAAGATATTCCAGGTCATTTTACAACGTATTACTCAAAAATTAATGCTCATTTTGATCTAGATGATGAATTATATGGTGTATCTTATAGAGTAGGTGTAGAAAGTACTCCATATGCAACTGCTGGAGATGTAAACAAAGACGACGTAATCGATGTGATGGACGCATTAGCGATCCAAACATATTGGGGTACAAATAAACGTAGTGCAGATATTAACTTCGACGGTACGGTCGATGCGAAGGACTTGGCATTTGTTGAAAAGAATTACTTAATGCAAAACCCTTGGATCCCAGCTCCTCCAAAACCAATTAAAAAGTATAAAGGAAGTACTTTAGAATCAGTTAAGAGTCAATTAGGTATACAATAAAAGCAAGCCTGTTCTCGTTGCAAGAGAACAGGCTTTTCAATACTTATCGTTTAACCTAAAAAAAAAGACTATATTCAACCTGAAAATTAGTATAGAATACTAATAATGTAGTAAGAAGGAGAATAGTATGAGTTTCAACAGTACGAATATTTACAGCATGAATATACAAAAATTAGAGTATCTAGTTGAAGTTGCTAAAACTGGTTCCTTCTCGATTGCTTCACAAAATCTATTTGTAAGTCAGTCCGCTATTAGTCAATCAATTATTAGTATTGAAAAAAAATTAGGGATAAAATTATTCGAGCGATCAAGAGGAGGAAATAATGCAATTCCAACAATTGATGGCAAACAAATTATTCCTATAGCGAATGAAATCGTTTTAAAATATCAAGAACTAATCCATAAAGCCCAATTAATTAATAATAATATGACTGGCAATTTAAAAATATCGACAGTTCCAGGTTTTATTGAACAACTATTAAGCCCAATTTCTACAATTAAGGAAGAATATCCTAATATCACGATTGATATCTTTCAAAAACCGGGACAAGAAATTATTGAGGATGTATTAGAAGGCCGCAGTGATATAGGGATCGTACCTTTTATAAAACATTTACTAGAAAATAATGAACACTTAATTTATCATAAGTTATTTGAAGGTAAAATGAAATTATTAGTAAGTAAAAAGTCTTCATTAGCAAAAAAATCATTTGTTACGCCACAACAAATCGTTAAAGAAACACTTCTTAGCTATAACGGTGAATATATGCGATGGTTTAAACATAATTTCTATAAAAAGTTTGGCGTAATGAAGGAATTATTTAACTCAACAAATATTGATGCATTATGGAAAGCGACTGATGATAACTTAGGTGTCTTGTTTGTTCCTTGGTTTCCTGACGTTAACTACAACATTGGTGAAAATCTTAAGCTGTTAGATATTAAAGATTACGAGGAGATACAAATTCAATATGTTTGGATTATGTCTAGTAAAAAACATTATTCAACTATGATAGAAGATTATATAACGATTTTAAAAGAAGAATTAAATGCAAAATGATATTGTGAAGAAGTGGATGAATATTTTCATCCACTTTTATTTTTCAGTCAAAGCTAGTGCATAATGAAATGCTTGTTTTATTTTGGAAAAGACACGTAAAGCAACTACTGTCAATTGAATTTATGCTTACTATTCTTAATTTATATAATATTGTAATTCAGATTTAATAAACTGGACTAAGTGTTTCTCTATTTTTGAAGGAGTTCTATTCTTAGTTTGAATAATTCCAAGTGTTACATTAATAGGTTCATAGTTGATAATATCAACTTCTACAATTTTGCCTTCTAGAACAAAAGGGTTACTTTTAGTGGCAAAATCTGGGGCAAATCCAATGGCTGATCCATTTGCGATTAATCTTGCAATTTCTTCGGTTTGATTTGAAGAAAAAAGGATATTCAATTTTCCAAAAGCAACTTGAAAATTAGTAATAAACCATTTAATATAATCGCCATTATATAAGACTACTGTCTGCTGTAAGATTTCCTCTGGTGTTATTTTTTTCTTTTTGGCGAAAGGCGAATCGCTACTTACGTAAACCTTTAGGGTTCCATCAAGGATACTTTCGAAATTTAAATGCTCAATATTTTTTTTAATATCTTCATATATGCAGATCAGACCAATTTCAGCTTTATTCTGTTGAACCGATTCAACCGTCAGCTCAGTAATATTTTCTGAAATCTCTATCGTTAAATTTGAATATAAATTTTTAAATTCCATTAATGGTTTTAATAGATAAGTAATAAAAGCAGGTATTGTAGAAACTCTGAGATTTCCAGTATGTATATCTAAGATGTTTCTAGCCTCTTCGATCAATTCATCATATTTTAACAAAACTTCATTTGCTTTTTTTACAATTTTAGAACCTTCATATGATTGAACAACCCCATAACGAGTGCGATCGAAAATCTTTATACCTAATTCATCTTCTATTTTTTTTATATCTTGACTAATACCAGATTGACTAATATGAAGATTCTGGCCAGCTATCGAAAAAGAGCCCGTTTTAGCAACTTCAGAAAGAATCTTTAATTTTTGTATGTGCATAGGATGACCACCTTATTAGATAGATTACTATAGTAGAAATTCGTTTTGAGGATCATAAAATCCTCCAATTTTAGATATTAGTAATTGTGAACTAGATATTACAAACCTTAATTTTACTAAGTATTTGTGAAGTTATACAATTAGTTCAGATAATTCTTAATTTTTTAAATTATAAAAAATCTAACATTAACTTTCACCTGTTTTATAGTTTGAAAATTATTTTTGTGTATTTTGCAAGCGTTTTCTTGGGTGTAAGAGTGAGTGGGACAGGTCATTTTAAGTTATCTTACTTCTATTAAAAAAGGGAATGAAAATGATCGGTGACCTAGTAGCGTTAAAGCTTAATGATTCACTTTTTTACTAAATAAGAGGTAAGGCCAATTCGAAGGAAAAGGTGTTACTATAAATCCTATTTATTTAATTTTTATAAAACTATTTCTAGGAGGTTTTTAAATGCAAACGACTGTAAAAGTATTGGAATTTCCGCTTTATATTGATGGTAAATGGACACCTGCAAAAAGTGGTGAAACATTCAGCGTGAAAAATCCTGCGACTGGAGAAGTTATCGCCAAGGTCGCTAAAGCAGGAAAAGAAGATACTGAAGCTGCAATTGCTTCTGCACGTAAAGCTTTTGATTCAGGAGTATGGTCAAAAAAATCACCACAAGAAAGAGCTCAAATCTTAATTAATTTCGGGAATAAGATTGTCGAACATTCTCAGGAACTTGCATTCTTAGAAGCTATTAGCTCAGGTGCAACTGTTCGACGAATTTCAAATTTAGATATCTTATATTTAGTGGATCTGCTTCAACAAACAGCAAAGTTTACTGTTGAGTATCCATTTGTGGAGTCTCTACCAGTATTACCTTTTCCAGGACCTAGCAATAATCAGGTATGGCGAGAAGGGATTGGTGTCGTAGCTGCGATTACACCTTGGAATCTTCCAATGCTTTTAGCAATGTGGAAAATTGCGCCTGCACTAGCAATGGGGAATTCTATTGTTATTAAACCAGCTTCAAATACACCTCTTTCTACGTTGAAATTAGCAGAAATAGCTACTGAGGCTGGAATTCCAGCGGGTGTATTCAATGTTGTTTCAGGACCTGGAGCTACGGTAGGAGAAGTGCTTGCTACTCATCCTCAAGTTGATAAAATCGCCTTTACGGGATCAACAGAGGTGGGACGACGAATTATGCAATTAGCATCAGGAACTGTAAAACGCGTTACGCTTGAATTAGGTGGAAAGTCACCTTCAATCGTTTTACCAGATGCTGATCTAGATATTACAGTACCAGGTAGTTTATTTGGCTTCTGTCTTCATTCGGGACAACTTTGCGAGTCTGGCACACGACTATTAGTACATGATTCGATTTATGATGAAGTGGTTGATCGCTTAGCAAAATTGGCTTCTTCAATTACAATTGGAAACCAACTTGATATGGCGAATGGAATGGGGCCAATGGCTTCTCAGCAGCAACTTGACACGGTATTATCCTATGTTGAGACTGGGATTCAAGAAGGTGCTCGCTTAGTATGTGGTGGAAAGCGTTTAACAGGAGAAGGCTATGACCATGGCTATTTCATTGAACCTACTATCTTCGCAGATGTGGACAATAAAATGAAGATTGCTCAAGAAGAGATTTTTGGTCCTGTCCTTTGCGTAATTCGTTACTCTACGATTGAAGAAGCAATCGAAATAGCGAATGACTCAATTTTTGGATTAGCAGCTGGTATTTGGTCAAAAGATGTTAACAAAGCCCTTAAAATTTCACGTGAATTAAAAGCAGGTACAGTTTGGATTAATGACTGGCACATGTTGAGAAGTGACGCACCATTTGGTGGATATAAGCAAAGTGGTTTTGGGAGAGAACTTGGCCGTTATGCATTAGATGAGTACACGCAAGTAAAGCATGTTCATTGCTCACTTACTCCTGAACTAAGCCAAAAACCTTGGTACGGTATCTTATTATAAAATAACTAGATTTAAAAGTTACGATTATAAAATAGTAGATTAATTCAGTATGAGTTATAAAAAACAATAATAGAAAAGAGAAGGTGATCCCATGATAACGTCATTTTTTCAGTTTTCGGTTCGTACAGTTGTAAACAGTGGGGCTGGAGCTCGCTCAATGTTACCAGAAATGATTAAAGGACTTGGTGGTAAAAGAGCAGTTCTTTACGTTGATAAAGGAATAACTCAAGCAGGAATTACAGATAAAATTAAGGAACTATTTGAAGCTATACCTAGTGCAGTACAGCTAGTAGGGGTTTTTGAAGACATTGAACAGGATGCAAAAGGTGAAATCATAAATCGTGGAGCTAAGTTCTTTAAAGAATGTAATGGAGATTCATTGATTGCTGTTGGTGGAGGAAGTGTTTTAGACACAGTTAAAGCAATTAAATGGATGATTCATAATAAAGTACATGATATTCGTGAAGAACTTCTTGTTGGTAATGTGATGGAATTTTGGCCAAAAGCGCAGTATATTCCAATTCCACACGTTGCAATTGCAACGACAGCGGGAACTGGTGCGGAAGTGTCTCCAATCGCTGTAGTATTTAATGAAAAGGTAGGAATTAAAACGAACATCCTAAATACATTCATTAGTCCTGATATGGCGATTTTAGACCCGGAGCTTACAGTTGGCTTACCACCAAAAATTACAGCATTTACAGGATTTGATGCATTAACACATGCAATTGAGGCTTATTTCTCACCTCAGTCTAATCCAATGACAGATGCATATGCACTTCAAGCGATTCGTATGATTGTAGATAATTTACCTACTGCAGTTCATGAAGGGCATAACCTTGCTTCACGATCGAATATGTTAACGGCTAGTTCGATGGCAATTTCTGCGTTTAGTCTTTCTGTTAATGCGATTCCAGTTCATAATATAGCACACGTATTTGGTGCAAAATTCGGAATTCCACACGGACTAGCAAATGCAGTGTTATTACCAAATGTAATGGAATCACTTGCACCATTTTATTTAAAACGAATTCATGGCTTTGCGGAAGCGCTAGGTCTAAAGGATTTACCTGAAAAACCAGAAGAGTGCCTTGCGGAAGTTGTATTATTCATCCGTAATCTACGTGAAAAAGTCGGTCTTCCTAGTACATTCGCTGATTTTGAGGTGAATGTCGATAATATGGCTTACATTGTAGCGATGGTTCATAGCGATCCATGTGGAATATTCTTCAAAATTCCGCCTGAAGTTATTGCAAAAGTTTCCAATGAAGTAGCGGGCTCTGGCGTAGTTATTTCATAATTTTAATTATAGTTAGCAGGCACCTTCAAATAATTGATGGTGCCTCAATTATATTCAAAATTTATTAATAAAATAGGAAGAAATAATCTTACTAATCTATCTCTTGTTTTATTAATAGAATTTCAGTCAATCTCACTTAATTCAGTATTTTGCTGGATTGTGGTCTATAAAAGTATGTATTTATTAGTAGGAGGAAAATAGTAATGGGTTGGAATTTAAATGAAAGTTTAAGAAAAAGTGCAGAAAAATTTCCAAATCATAATGCAATTACATTTGAAAATAAACACATCACATATAGCGATTTATATTCACAGGTTGAATGTGTTGCTTCTAACTTAGTACAAGATGGAATCAGAAAAGGTGATAGAGTAGCCCTAGTATTAGGGAATTGTCCGGAATTTGTCATCGCCTATTATGGAATTCTACGTGCAGGTGGGGTAGTAGTACCGGTTAATCCAATTTTTACGAAGAATGAAATTTCGTATATTTTATCGAATAGCCAAGCAAAAGCTGTCATTGCAGATTCTTCAATGGAAGCGACCATTGAATCTCTTAAAGTAGAATTAAAACAAATCGAAAAACAGTATTATGTAGGGTCGAATAAAGCTGAGTTCATTTGGGAGCAGTTGATTGAAGGTAAGTCAAATGACATTGAATATCCTTTAATGATAGAAGATGATCTTGCTGTTATTTTATATACTTCTGGAACAACTGGGAAACCAAAAGGAGCTATGCTAAGTCATAAAAATATGGCATCAAATGCAGAGTCAGTTGTTAAATTAGTAGAGTTCAACGAAGATGATCGAATACTAGCTGCTTTACCAATGTTCCATGTATTTAGCATGACAGTTTGTATTAATTCACCAATTATGAGTGGGGCTACTATAGTAATTGTTCAAAGATTTCATCCTGTTGAAGTCACTAATACAATCTTTAATGAGAAAGTGACATTATTTGCCGGCGTACCAACAATGTACAGTTTCTTATATCAATTAAAGGATTATACTGACGAGCATTTCAAAAGTATCCGAGTATGTTTATCAGGTGGAGCATCGTTGCCTGTTGAATTACTTCAACGGTTTGAAGAAAAATATAAGACTACTATTTTAGAAGGATTCGGTCTTTCAGAAACAGCTCCAGTAACGGCATTTAATCCTTTAAAAGGAATCCGAAAAGTTGGTTCAGTTGGAATAGATATTCCTGGAGTAATAAACAAGGTTGTCGACAAATATGGAAAAGAAGTTCCAAGAGGAGAAATAGGTGAACTTATTGTAAAAGGTCCTAATGTAATGATTGGATATCTTGGTATGCCTGAAGCAACTTCTAATGCCATTAAAAATGACTGGTTTTATACTGGTGACTTAGCAGAAATGGATAACGATGGATATATTTTTATTGTTGATCGAATAAAGGACATGATTATTGTAAACGGATACAATGTATATCCAAGAGAAGTAGAGGAAGTAATCTATCAACACCCAGCGATTGTTGAAGTAGCGGTAATCGGAATTTCAGATAAAGATTATGGAGAAGTCGTAAAGGCATTCGTTGTATCGAATGATGAAAGTATATCGATGGATGACATCTTACATTTCTGCCAAGACAAGCTTGCAAAGTACAAGCTGCCAAAACTGGTGGAATTTAAGAAAGAATTACCTAAGAATAGTACAGGTAAGATTTTAAAAACAGCTTTAAAAGTTGAACAAGTGGAAATTAATTAGTTTAATAGATAAATTTTCTGATCTACGCATTTTTAGTTTACTACGATTTTTGGAGGTTCCTATGACAAATAACATATTAAATCAATCAATGCCCGCAACTTCTTTTACAAAAAAGGCAAATTTGGCAATATATGAAAATCTTAATTTTGATGATAAAGAGGACTTCTTTGATGCAAACAGAGGATTTATTGCACCACTAGAAGCAAAGATTATTAAAGATGATTCTGGGGAAGTTGTTTGGGACATAGAACAGTTAAACTATCTAAATGACACCGCACCAGACACAGTTAATCCAAGTTTATGGAGAAATGCACAGTTACAGGCTATATCTGGTTTGTTTGAAGTTGTAGAAGGTGTATATCAAGTTCGTGGACAATCAATGGTCACTAACTTTTTCATTGAAGGAAAACATGGAGTTATTGTCATTGATGCATTAGGAAGTACTGAATCGGCTAAGGCAGCTATGGAGTTATATTATAATCATCGACCACAAAAGCCAGTAACGGCAATCATTATAAGTCAAAGTCATGCTGACCATTTCGGTGGTATTCAAGGAGTACTAGAATATGCTGAAAACCCAAATATTCCAATTATAGTACCTCAATATTTTACAGAA
Source organism: Bacillus sp. EAC (assembly GCF_002156875.1). Taxonomy (GTDB): domain Bacteria; phylum Bacillota; class Bacilli; order Bacillales; family Bacillaceae_G; genus Gottfriedia. The sequence continues at coordinate 543,358 of NZ_NCSY01000004.1, forward strand.
GAAGCGTTAAGTGAAAATGCGCTTTTAGGCACGATCATGGCGCGTCGTGCAGAGTATCAGTTCGGTAAAAATTTACCAGACGGTACGAAAGGCTCTGTATCAATAGGTATTGGTCCAACAATGGGTTCAGGTACTTTTAGTTTTATGTTACCAAATATTGAAATTGAAGACGAAATTCAATCGATGGAAATCGATGGTGTAACTTTTAAATTTTTATTAACTCCAAACACTGAAGCACCAGCTGAAATGCATTTTTATATAAAAGATTATAAAGCATTATTCGTATCAGAGAATGCCAATAAATTAATGCATCAAATTTATACAGTAAGAGGTGCAAAAACTCGAGATGCCTTACATTGGGCAAATTCTCTCGATAAAACAATCGATTTATTTGAAAATGAAGAAATCGATGCATTACTTATGATTCATGCATGGCCTGTTTGGGAGAAACATAACGCAATGAAACATTTAAAACTGCAACGTGATTTATACAAATATATGCACGATCAGACGGTGCGTTTAGCTAACCAAGGATATACAATGGATGAAATAGCTGAAACAATCAAACTTCCAAAAGAATTAGATACTTATTGGGGAAATCGTGGGTATTATGGTACATTGAAGCATAATTCAAAAGGTATTTACAATTTTTATTTAGGTTATTATAGCGCTCATCCTTCCGATTTGGACCCATTACCTCAAGTGGAATCGGGTCATAAATATGTCGAATACATGGGTGGAGCAGATAATATTTTGAGACAAGCAAAAGCTGACTTTGAAAATGGTGAGTATCGCTGGGTAGCTCAAGTATTAAAAAATGTCGTTATGGCAGACCCAGAAAATTCAGAAGCTAAAAACTTACTAGCAGATACGTTCGAACAATTAGGATATCAAGCGGAATCGGCAAATTGGCGCAATATTTATCTAGTTGGCGCATCAGAACTAAGAAATGGAGTTAATAAAAATATTTCCCCATTAGATGTTTCTGGCGTTATTAAAAATATGCCAATAAATGAATTCCTAAAACTGGTGGCTGTTAAATTAAACGGTCCAAAAGCAGAAGGTAAAAAAATAACGATAAATTTAACATTATCAAATACTAACCAAGAGTATACTTTATTTTTAGAAAATTCTGTGTTATTTTTCAAAGCAAATAAGTTAGACGCGAAAGCAGATGTATCTCTAACAACAGATCAATTTGCATTCTATGGAATTGTTCTTGGACTTATCACACCAGAGCAAGCAGTAGCTGCTGGTAAATTAATCCTTTCGGATGATCAGTCAAAATTGAATGAGTTTTTATCGCTTTTAGATGGATTTGATCCTTATCCAAATATCGTAACACCTTAATGAATGAATTAATTTTTACACAATAAGCACCTGTTCAATCATGTTCGGTTCAAAAAAGGATTGTGCAGGTGTTTTTTCCAAAGGTATTTGCTAAAGTTATCAAAATAAAGAATGGATTTGATGAGAGGCAGGAGTTTGGATGAAAAGTTGGGCGAAATGGGTTATTTTATTTTCACTTTTTATTATGGCTATTATTAATTTTGCAGACAAATCAATTTTAGGTTTAGCTGGAATACATATTACCAAAGATTTAAACTTAACCTCTACCGAGTTTGGTATTGTAGGTAGCAGCTTTTTTTGGCTATTTTCGATATTTGGAATAATAGGTGGCTCCCTTTCGGATCGTTTTGGTACTGGAAAATCACTTGCTATTATGGCAATTATTTGGACAATCGCGCAATCTATGGCTTTGTTTGCATCAAGCATACCTATTTTAATATTAAGTAGATTATTATTGGGGGCAGGAGAAGGTGCATTTCTAGCAACGGCAATTAGCCATATAAGTAAATGGTTTAAACCAGAATCACGTGGATTCGCAATTTCTATCATTAATTTTGGAAATGTTGTTGGGATAGCTGTTACTGCTCCTATTATAGTTTCGCTAATATCAAATTATGGTTGGAGACAAGCATTTTTTATTTCTGGTATTTTTAGCTTCGTCTGGTTCATTGCTTGGCTTTGGTTAGGAAGAATGAAACCAACTGTTTCCATTAAAGAAGAAGTAAATATTTTTGAAAATAAAAATGAGAAAAACAAGAAAGATATGTGGGAAGCTTTACGATCTCCTATTTTTATAATTACAACCTTAGTTGCATTTATTGCCTATTCGTTCATTGTTTTTGGACTTACTTTTAATCCTTCATATCTAATAAAAGTAAAAGGGTTATCTGAACAACAGTCAGCAACAGTTATTGCTATTTCTGGATTAATTGGAGCCGTCTTATCAATCGTCTTATCCATCATTTCAGATCGTTTATACAAAAAAACAGAAAGTTTATGTAAGGCGCGTACCTTATTTACTGCCATTTGTGTGTTACTAGCAGGAATTTTGTACTCACTGTATCCACTTTTAAACGGGGTGGGTTCAATCATCATCGTACTTTCATTAGTAAATACACTTGTGGTGACTGTAAATACTCTTAACCCTGCTGTAGTAATTAGTTTACTTCCACAGCGAAGAGGTGTTATGACAGGAACCTATTTTGGAATAATGACTTCATCAGGTATAATTACTCCAATTATTTTTGGAAAACTTATTCAAGATTCTGGTACAAATATAGCAGGTGGCTATAGCATAGCAATTTTGGGAATATCAATTGCATTGGCAATTGCAGGGTTATTAATATTCCTTTTCGGAAGCAGAAATCAAAAAGTTTCAACAGTTAAAGATAATAAGCTAGTGAACCTCTAAAGAGAGTCGGATAAAAGAATCAAAGGAATCTCAACGCTTGTGGTTGCTATTTTCGGAAATTTTTAGCGTTTTGATCGGATCATTCCAACTAAAAAGATGATGTGAACGAGGAAACTAAAAGGTAATTTTAAATACAAGTGATATAAAAAAATGAGACGGCTTTTAGTTGGGATTATACAAATGAAAATGCTCAAACTCTTGTATTTTAAGGGTTTGAGCTTATTTAATTTTAATTAGTTTATCTTTTATATAATTAAAGTTTTTTAGTTTATAGTAGTAAGTCAAAAAAGAATAATTTAAATTGAATATTTATTATGCATTTTTAGATACTAAATAAGATGGTATAAAGTTGATTCGAGGTGAAATATGAATAGCGCATTACAAGATTTTACCAAGGGCCTGAATAAAAATATAAAAAAGGTAAAAGAAGAGTTACATGATACGCCTGAATTATATGTGAGACAGATTCAATTGGACGCAAATGGAGACAACATTGGTGCATTATTGTATATAGATGGGATTGTTAATACAGAGCTAATTCGGGAGAGTATTATTGAACCTTTACATAGTATTCGAATCAAGGATAAAGAAACCTTTATGAATACGTTAGCATGTTATCATATTCGTTCAGAAAACGTCGAGGTAATAACATCAATTTCTTCCTCAATTGAAGGGATTCTCAGTGGCAAAACACTTGTTTTAATTGATGGGTTTGAAAGTGGCATACTTGTTGATACAGCACAATGGCAGCAACGATCGGTCGAACAGAGTGTAAGACAACGCAATATTTATGGACCGTTGATTTCTTTCTCGGAACAATTGAAAGTGAACTTAAATTTACTTCATAGTATGATTCAATCTCCTACATTTATGGTAGAAAAAAAGAAACTCGGAAGGGTCGCAAAAACAGATATAGCAATTGTTTATTTAACTGATCGAGTTGATCAAATTGCTTTGAAAGAAGTTCATAATAGAATTGACTCATTACATGTTGATTATGTACTTGAGTCAAGAGTAGTTGAATTAGCAATTGAAGGAACACAGAAAACATTTTTTCCACTGTCTTTTATAACTGAGTTGCCAGATGCTGTAGCTTCCGCATTGTATGAAGGAAGAATTGCAATTTTGGTAAACGGCACCCCAACCGCATCAATTGTACCAAATGTATTCGTTCAATACTTTCAGCAACCAAGTGACTATTATGTTAAACAAATAAAGTTAAGCGTTCGCCTTATGACAATAATAAGTTTTCTGGTAACAATCTTGTTTCCTGGATTTTATCTTGCATTTGCAAAATTTCATGACAATTTGGTATCAAAAGAAATTCATAAAAAGTTTTTTGAACAAACGATTACCATTTTGCCTTTGTGGGCTGAAGTATTCTTTCTACTCCTTTTGTTACAATTATTAGGAATTGGTTCATATAAAATCTCAAGGGAAATGATGCTAGTAGTTTCATTAATCTCAACAATTACAATTGGTACGACAGCAGTAGATGCTAAGCTAGTTCACCCTATTAGTCTCATCGTTGCGGGGATAGCTTATCTTACGAGCACTATGCTTACAGTTGGGACATTACAGGGTAGCCTTCAACCTATACGATATATTTTTATTTTTATAGGGAATTTTTTCGGTTTCACAGGTATGGCTATTGGATTGTTAATTTTGGTTATACATATGTCTCGTTTACGTTCAGTTGGTGTTCCATATCTAGCACCGATCATTCCTTTTAATTTTAAAGAATTTAAAGATGTTTTTTATAGGGGAGATTTACGAAAATTAATAAATAGTCCACACAAATATCCTCATGATAAAAAGGAAAAAAGTTAGACAAAAAAACCAAATTATTTGATTTGGTTTTTTTGTCTAAAGAATTAAGTAAATAGTTTAAAGAAAATCGAATGCTATTTAATTTAAACAATAACACAACTCAGATTTAAGAAATTGGATTAAGTGCTTTTCAATTTTTGAAGGACGTTTAGCCTTTGAACGAACTAAACCTAGAGCCACATTTTTTTGTTCATAATTTAAAATCTCAACTTCAACAATTTTTTCATTTAATACATAAGGATTATTCTTCATCACAAAATCTGGAGCAAAACCAATCCCAAAGCCATTAGATGTTGTTCGTAATAGTTCTTCAACATTGTTTGAAGAAAATAAAATATTTAATTTTCCAAAGGCAGCTTGAAAATTTGTAACAAACCATTTTAAATAATCACCGTTATATAAGACTACCTTTTGTTCTACTAATTCCTCTGGAGTAATTGTTTTTGAAATTGCATATGGAGAATTATTACTTACATAGACTTTCATTTTTCCTTCTAATATGACATCAACATTTATATCTTTTATCTGCTCTAATATTTCTCCGTAGATAACGACAAGTCCAATATCAGCTTTATTTTGTTGAATAAATTCAAGTGTCCGTTCTGAAAAGTTTTCTACGATTTCGATAGTTGAATCTGGATGAATATCTTTAAATTCCATTAATGGTTTTAGTAAATATGTAATAAGAGCTGGAATGGTAGATACGCGTAGTTCAGCAGACTGTATCTTCAAACTACTTCGTGCTTCCTCAAGAAATTCATCATACTTCATCAAAATTTCATATGCTTTTTTTATGATTTTAGATCCATCTTCAGTTACATTAACGCCTAATCTAGAACGCTCGAATAGTTTAATCCCAAGTTCTTCTTCTATCTTAGAAATAGCCTGACTTATACCAGATTGGCTTACATGTAAGTTTTCTGCAGCAGTTGAAATAGAACCAGTTTTAGCAACTTCAACAAGAAACTCTAGTTTTTGAATATGCATGTTTTGCCACCTTTTTACATAAACCCTTTTAAATTAAGGAGTCATGTTATTTTTGAAAATTACTTTAATTTTTTAAATTAAAAAACGTGAACATACTATTAAAAACATCAATATTACTTAATATTTTAGTGGTTTTATACTTTAGGTTATTATTTTAAATATTCGTAAAATTAAAGATGCAAAAGTCTTTGAAGCTTTTTGTATAGATTAATGTTCTATGAAATCTCCTTTTTTTGCAAGCGTTTTCTTTCGCTTGGCATTTTGGTAAAAAATTACTAGAGCAAGAACGGACATAACCTATCTAAAAAATCAGAAAAGAGGAAAATTAATGTCAAAAAGCAATTTAATAATAAAAATAGCAGTACCAATTGCACTGGCATTATTATTAAGTACTAGTTTGACATATGCTGCATCAATTCATCAAAAGCCAAATTCTGTTTCAAAAACAACATTTTTGGCAAATAAAGCAGTATACAATGAACTGAATTTTGCTGATAAACAAGATTTCGAAGATGCTCATAAAGGCTTTATTGCACCTTTAAATACTATTCCAATTAGAAATGAGTTGGGAGATGTAATTTGGGATAATAGCCGATATTCGTTTATTAGAGAAGATAAGACGGCAGCTTGGACTGTTAATCCTAGTTTATGGAGACAAGCTCAATTACAAAATACATCTGGTTTATTTAAAGTAGTAGATGGTGTTTATCAAGTTCGAGGTCAAGATTTATCTGTTATGACAATTATAGAAGGGAAAACTGGGGTAATCGTTTTGGATACACTTTCAACAATTGAAACAGCAAAAGAAGCGATGGAGTTATATTTTGCAAATCGACCTAAACATCCGGTTAGTGCCATTGTAATTAGTCATAGTCATGCCGATCACTTTGGTGGTATTAAAGGTGTTGCAGGGTTTGCAACAAATCCTGCAACAGTTCCGATTATTGTGCCTGACAGATATTCTGAAGAGGCACTCAGTGAAAACGTACTTTTGGGTAATATAATGGCTCGGCGAGCAAGCTATCAGTTTGGTAACCTTTTACCTACAAATGAAAAAGGGTTTGTAACTGCAGGGATCGGACCAGGACTAAGCACTGGAACTTTTAGTTACTTACCACCAACAGTAGAAATAAAGAACCATGTCCAAACAATGGATATTGATGGGATTACGTTTAAGTTTTTATTAACTTTAGATACAGAGGCACCTTCAGAAATGCATTACTATATAAAAGAGTATAAAACGTTAGTAGTAGCAGAAAATACTGGTCATACATTACATAATATATACACATTAAGGGGAGCTAAGACTCGTGATGCATTAAAATGGGTAGTTGCGCTAAATGAAACGATTGATGAGTTTGGAAGCGAAGATATAGACTCAATGGTTACTTCACATAGCTGGCCATTATGGGGCAAAGATCGCGTGATTGTGCAACTGACAAAACAAAGAGATTTATATAAATATATTCATGATCAAACTATACGTATGGCTAATTTAGGATATACATCTGATCAAATTGCAGATAAGATCAAACTTCCTAAAAGCTTAGCTGCTTATTGGGCTAACCGAGGCTATTATGGAAACTTAAAACAAAATGTGAAGGCTGTTTATAATTTCTATTTAGGTAATTTCAGTGGTAATCCATCTGATTTAGATACACTTCCAGAAGATACTGCAGGTGCAAAATATGTACAGTATATGGGAGGAGCAAAAAAAGTAATTAAACAAGCGAAAGCTGACTATGACAAAGGTCAATATCCCTGGGTTGCTCAAGTATTAAAACATGTAGTAATGTCTAATCCAAAAAATATAGAAGCTAAAAACTTACTTGACAATGCATACGAACAATTAGGATACCAAGCAGAATCATCAGTTTGGCGCAACTTCTACTTAACGGGAGCACAGGAGTTAAGAAATGGTGTTGTGAAGGACGATTCAAAACGGTTTAATCCGATGAATATGGATATATTATTAAATATGCCAGTTAAAGATTTCTTAAACTTCTTATCAATTAAACTTAATGGCACAAAGGCAGATCATAAAAACCTTACATTCAATGTTTCATTATCGGATGTAAAAACGAAATACACGATTCACGTGGGAAATTCAGTTTTAAATTTTAAAGAGGGTTCAATAGCTTCAAATCCAGATGCTTCAATAACTGTAGATAAAGTAACATTTTATCAAATCGCTCTTGGCCTTACTGATCTTGAACAAACTGTAGCAGGTGGAAAGGTCTCTATTACTGGTAGTAAAGATAAATTTAAAGAATTATTGTCACTTTTGGATAAGTTTGATCCTTGGACAAATATCGTGACGCCTAAATAGAACGATCATTTGATCGAATAATAAAAAGCTCAAACTCTGTTATCTCAAGGGTTTGAGTTTTTTTCTTTTGGTTATGCCAAAAACTACCTGTTATTTTAGTCAATTATTTTTGTGATTAACGATTCATTATTTTGCGATATTATATACGAAAATTAGTAATGCTTATTTTATAAAATTATGTATAATTTTGCCTTTATTTATCACATGAAAAGCAGACAACTTAAATGTTTTTTCGACAGGTACTAATGGGGAATTCATCTTCTAATCTATTCTGAAATAATATAAAACTACCTTGAATAGACAATATTATTTTTTTGTTTAACTTTTCCAGTAAAATTCCCCCAAGTTTATTAGAGATATATTTTTATTCAAGTTCTACTAAATTCATATTTTTACATATTTTAATGATTTTCGACTTTTAAACACAAAATCTGACAGCGGAATCCGAGGATAATTGGTCTTTGCTAAAGGAAATCTGCATGAGTAAACATAAATTTCCCCCAATTTACTGCAAATATAAGCTTAAGTACAATAAGGATAATAAGTTTAATTATTAAGAAAATTCTTGATAATTTAGTTTGTGACTTGGATATTGATTGAACAAGTGAACTTCACTAATAGATTGTTCAGTCAAGGGGGGAGGAAACATGAAACATAGAAAAAGGTTATTGAAAAAAATGTCGTATATGGCGATCTTCGGCCTAGTGATGTCAAATATTAATTTTGTCTTTGCAGAAGAAAATAGCCAAAATAATCCACGTAATGTAAAAGACCCTGAACCAGAAGCGGGTATAGTTGTTACGAATAGTAAAGGTAGCTTAAATTCGCCGAATTTGTCCCAAAAAGATCTCGATGCTTTGATTGAGAAAGGTAAAAAAAGTATTGATGCAGCAGCCGATAGGGAAATGAAAAAGAAACTTGCTGATTTGGCGAATTTATCGAATATAGAAGCTCATAATCCAGATGAAAATGTTTCGGTTATTGTTCAACTCAAAGGTAAAACGGTTTCTGAAATGACTGACGATCAAAATGTAGGAATTAATCAACTATCTTTAAGTGAAGCGAAGGATAATGTACAAAAGGACATCGAAACGAAAAAAAGCGAGATTATGAACAAACTCTCTGGAGGTAAATCTAAGAGTATTAGTAAAATAAAATTTAAACATGATTTTGAAAATATATTTAAAGGCTTTAGCGTCGATAATATAAAATTTTCAGATATTGATTATATTAAATCATTACCAGATGTACAAGCTGTTACATTACAACAAACTTTTACGCCAGCTGTTAATCAGCAGCACGATTTGACAGGAATTAAAAATCTTTGGGACGGTTCTTCTTTAGGAAAACCGATTGGGTATAAAGGTGAAGGAATGCTTATCGCGATCGTTGATACGGGCGTTGATTATACGCATGAAGCTTTTCCTGATCCAAAAGATATGAGTAAAGCAAAAATTAAAAAGGGGAAGTTTAAGCGAGACGATGGTTCAATTTCGCTAAAGGTTGTAGATGGCTATAACTGGGCTGATCAAAACGACGATATCATTCCACGAGTAGAAGACCCGAATAATGCAACTAGTTCACACGGAGTGCACGTGGCAGGAATTGCAGCCGGATCGGGCCCAGTGGTTCAAGGGGTAGCACCAGAAGCACAAATTATTGCAGAAAAAGTGTTCTCTGACCATCAAGCAGGTGCATTAACAGAAGATATCATTAAAGGGATTGACCATGCATCAGCACTTGGTGCAGACGTCATAAATATGAGTTTAGGGTCATCGTCTTCGTTCGATACAAGAGATGTAAACGACCCATTAGGAATTGCCATCCGAAATGCAACAGATGAAGGACATGTAGTCGTAGTTGCTGCAGGAAACGCATCAAATGCATACGCTGACCGCCAAGGCGGTGTGGGACAAAGTATCAAACTAGGTCAAACACCTGATTTAAACAAAATCGGAAATCCAGGTGTGTACCCAGATTCATTCACGGTAGCGGCAGCAAATAATATCGTCTCAAAACATACGTATGAGTTTAAAGCAGGCGAAGTGAATTTTTCAGGAGAAGGATTAGACGATTGGCACTGGACTCTTGATAAAAACAAAGTCTATTCAATGGTTTCTCTCGGAAAAGATGCCCAAGGGAACGATCGTCTTGGAGCACCTTCTGACTACGATGGAATCGATGTGACGGGTAAGATAGTTTTAATCAAACGTGGTACGCTTAATTTTGCAGAGAAAGTTGAAAACGCAAAATTAAAAGGTGCAGCAGGAGTGATTGTCTACAATTCGGATCCAAACAAACCAGCGCCAGATCCACAAGGATTTGGAACAATTCCATTTACATTTATTAGTTATGAAGACGGAACAGCACTTCAAGCAGTATTTGATGAACTATCTTGTGGCGGTGGAGGCATCGGCATCGGCATTGGCCCAATGGACACATGTGGCGGTGGCGGAATCGATATTGGTCCAATGAGCGCGGAACCTGTTTCAATTGATTTCACGATTGGAAACGAAAAAATTGGTTCAGCGTTTGCAGAATCAAACCCAGGCCAACCAACTGATTTTACGTCATGGGGAACAACAAGTGATTTATTGTTAAAACCAGAAATCATGGCACCAGGTCATGCGATCGTTTCGTCGGTTCGTACAGGTGATGCGAATAAGCACAACGGGTACGAAAGTGAAGACGGCACATCGATGGCAGCTCCTTATGTAGCAGGTGCAGTGGCAGACGTAATGCAAGCACTAATTGCAAAAGGGTACAAACCCGGCACGCGTTCATTTGCCCAGTTAACAAAGAATCTACTAATGAATACGTCAATTCCGGCGAAACGTGATTTTATCAATGAAAGTAATTCAGCAAATCGTACGGATTATATGACAGAATACCAACCAAGACGACAAGGCGCGGGAATGATTCGTCCAGACTTAGCGGTCAAATCACCAGTCGTTGTTGCAGGAACAAACGGAACAAGCAGTATTTCGTTAAAAGAGATTGGTCAATCTTCAACTTACACGCTAGTTGTGACGAATCTGACAAACAATGCGGTGACGTACAAACTAAATGGCACCGTGATGACAGATCTATTAAAGGATGCATCGAAAGCGAATTCAGATAACATTCGTAGTCGTTACCTTAACGATGCGAAGTTGTCATTTGATGCAAACAGCATCACGATTCCAGCGAACGGGACAAAGCGCGTAACGGTTAGTTTATCACTTGGTGCGTCTGCTCTTAAAAATACCTTTATTGAAGGGTATGTGTACCTTGAGCCAACGGATTCAAACCAACCGACGTTAAACGTTCCATATAACGGGTTTTACGGGGATTGGGATGAGCCGAGAATCATTGACACAAAAGACACAACGAATGTGTGGAGTAACTCAGGCGGTGGCACACAACTAGCTATCCAAGCTGGCGGTTTGACATTTGGCTATAGCGAACTGTTTGGTGAGCCAACCACGCCAGCGCAGAAAGCACTTGGTGACAAGTTTTATGTGTATGGTCCAGGTTTCTATCCTGCACCGGCTATCTCGTTATTACGTGATGCACGAAACTTGAAGATTGATGTAGTGGATAAAGACCACAACGTGGTATCACACCTTGCCAATGACGAATGGCTTGTGAAAGGTGATCCATATAGTGGAGGATTCCCAGCTCAAGTCCAACCAAACTGGGTTTGGTATGGCTATAATCAAGGTATCGATCAACCGGATGGACAGTATTATTTTGCCATGACAGCGACAGCTGACGGTGAAAACACAAAACCGCAGCCAACAGTTTATCTACCAATGTACAAAGATACAACGGCACCAAAAATGAATTTACTTCGTTCAAACGACTATGACGAAAAAACGAAGCCAGAAACAACAAATACGAATTCCTATACAGTCCACTGGACGATGGATGATGGTGACGCTGGAAATGTCGACGGAAGCGTCTACTTGGCGGTAAATGGAAGTGAGCCGTGGACAACTTACCAACAAGATGTCAAACAAAATAGTGATGGTTCATACGAATTAAAGGTTCCTGACTTAAACGAAGGACTAAATGCCATTACGATTGCGCCGGTAGATAAATCCGGAAATAAAGGCGAAGAGCATACGGTGATTGTTAAGAAAACAACGAAACATGTCTGGATTGATATCAACTCAGCGACACTTGGTAACAACATTCCAAGTCATTACTGGGATGAAAACGGCAAACCAGGTGATGAATTTAGCTTAAACTTTGGAGCATTTGGTCCAAAAAATAGCGTGAAAAAATTCCAAGCAATCTTATTGAAAGATTATTACGACAACTCGACAATCATTGGTTCACCAGTTGATTTAGACGTCAATGAACTCGTGACGGAAACGCCTGCGTATGGTGACTATAGTGAGTACAAGTTCAACGGAAAATTCACAATTCCAACAGACTTACCAAAAGGTGAATATTACGTGAAGTTCGTTCCATTAAATGACGGAGATAAATGGGATGATCAAGAAGTTCCTGCAATCGGCATTAAAACGTATGTCGATACAGAAGCTCCTTCGATTACCGTGAACCCGACGAAAATGAATGCTTATGTTGAACAAGCAGGTGATTCACCAGCTGTAATGATCAATACAACTGTTCAAGATACGGTAGCCAATTCAAGAGGATTCAAAGTCGAAGTAGCAGCTGATGGACAAGCGCCAAAAACAATGGGTAGTGTGCCGAATTCGTCAACGGCAAGTAAAGAATTCCGTTATCCACTTGTATTGAATAATGGCGTTCATACGATTGAGTTAACCGCAACGGATCGAGTAGGAAATATACGAACGTCAACATTTACTGTCAACGTTCAAAGTGACAAAGTAACGGTAACAAATGCCGGAACATCAACAGACGTGTCAATCAAAGTTGCGCCGTTTAAAGATGACACACGTCAACAAGAAATCAAATTGGAATATCCCGAGTACAGAGCAGAAGGGTTTGACCCAGCCGTGAGTGGTTACCTGGTTTCCCCTTACGGAAATACGAAAAACTATTCATACAATCCAGATTTAGCCCCAGTCCTGTTAGTTGGAAATGAACAAAATGTGGCAACTTTGGGGTATGTGCCAAATGCGATTCCATCATGGAATCTACCAATTGGGGATGTGTATAGTTTTAATAGAGTACCAGTTGGATACCAAGATCCTGGAAGTATCCCACAAGGAGAAAGCGAATTTCCAGTGACGATGATTGACTATTTAGGTCATGAAAAAACGATCATGGTGCCTGTTCACAAAAATTCGTATATTCCAAAAGTAAAGTTTGACGAAGGGATTATTGATGATACGGGCACAGCAACGTTCTTTACGTATGATTCAACGTTTACCGTAAACGGAAGCGTGACGGCAGTTGGAATGAACTTCTACGCGGAATGGGTCGATTGGAGACGAGGATTTGCGGGAGAAACGAACTTTTATAAAAACTTGTTTGATCCAACGTCAGCATGGAGAAATGGTCCATATGATAGTCCAACGGGAGACATCCCAGAGGGTTACAACTATGCACCTGGTGTAAAACGATTTAGTATGCCAACGGGCGAGTTAAAACCAGGTCCAAATATGTTTGAAATTGATGGCGGTAGTACGCTCGGTGAAAACCCTGCTGTTTCATTTGTGGGGAATCATCCAATTGCATTCAATGTTATTGTGTATCGTCTTGGAGCAGCTGAAAATGCGGACCAAGTACTTGCGACAATGGCTGCAGACAAATTGGCTTGGGATACGATTAAAGGGTCAAACACAGTACAAACAAACGTGTTGAGTCATTTGTCTCTTCCAACTGTAAGTGTTGAAAACAAAGCAGAAATTTCTTGGAGAAGTAGTGACGAATCCATTATCACACCAGACGGTCAAGTGTACCGACCTGAAGTGGATACAAATGTGACACTTACAGCGATCACAAAAGTTGGTAACGCAACAGGTACAAAAACATTCACGGTCACAGTAAAAGCGAGAAACAAGGATGATCGATCTGCAGTCGCAGAAGATGCATCAATCATAACATGGGACATCATTCGCGGGGCTAATACAAGCGAAACTGATGTGTCACAAGCACTAAACTTACCAACAATTGGTTCGAATGGAACAAAAATTTCGTGGACATCTGATGACACGTCACACATTACGAATCAAGGTCGCGTGTACCTCCCATTATTTGACGAAGGCGATGCGCACGTTGAACTCGTAGCAAAAATGACACGAAACAGCCAAACAATCTACAAAACGTTCAACTTAGTTGTCTTAAAAGACACGAAAAACAGCGACAGAACGAAAGTATTACGTGTGTATCAAGGATTAACAAACGATAAGTTACTAGGTGAAAATGAAACGGACATGGATGTGACAAAAGATTTAACATTCCCAACCACATTTGGCCCAGACAATGTGCCGATCGAATGGGAATCAGAAGCACCAAGCGTGATCGCAAATGATGGAAAAGTCACAAGACCGGCACAAAACCAGTACATTCGAGTGGTTGCTTATTTCAAATTAGGCGAAGCACGTATGGCAAAAGAATTTTATTTCTTTGTAAGAAGTCAAGATACAAATGATGAACCAGCTGTTTTGGCAGCAAAATCTTCAATCGTTTGGAATCTGATTAAGGGCAACAATTCAGATCAAAATTCTGTCACATCTAATTTGAATTTACCAACAAAAGGTACTAACGATACTACGATTAGTTGGTCTTCAAGTGATGCTTCTGTTATTAAAGGAGATGGTACAGTAATTCCTCCTTATTTTGAGGATGGTGATCGTCCAATTACTTTAACCGCGACAATTACTAAAGGAAAAGCGATTACGACAAAAGAATTTGCTCTGACGGTTATAAAAAGAGAACATATCGAAACAACTGTTAATAGAATTGATGACAATGACACAACAATTTCTGGTACTGCGCAACAAGATGCAAATATTATCGTAAAAGATAAATTTGGTATTGTCGCATCAGGAAAAGTAAATTCGGAAGGTAAATTCGAAATTGAAATTAGTCCACAAAAAGCAGGCACTACATTAACAATAGAAGTAAAAGGTATGACAGGATTCCAAAAAACATTATTAACAATTGTTTTAGATCGTACACCTCCAAGTGCACCAATAATTGATTTAATTGATAATAATGATAATTTTGTAACTGGTAAAACAGAAGCTAACGCAACTATCATAATTAAAATTCAAGACAACGTAATAGCAACTGAACAAGCAGACTCAAAAGGATCATTCAAAATTAAAATTGGTAAGCAAAAAGCCGGAACTGTCCTGACTGTATATTCCAAAGATAGTGCAGGGAACCAGAGTTCTGCAACTAAAGTAACAGTGTTGACTAAAAAATAAGTAAAGTATTTAAATTTATTAAAAAAAGAAGATGTCTCAAATGATCGAGTTACTCCTTCATTTGGGACATCTTTTTCGTTTTATCTATTAATCAAGTTAAATTTGAATAATTTCTATTTAGACTAAACAACTTTTCAACAGTTTAAGATTGTAAGTTTCTTTTTCGTTACTAAATAGGAAACTTACAAAAAATTATTTTGTAGTAAGTATGATTAGTCCATTAATCCAGTATTGACAACCTCTAATATAAACATGTCTAAATCATTTCTATTAAACATATATTGAAATACCTCAATTTTAGAAAAAATCTTTTCCCTTAAAAAAAAGTAAAAATTATGAACAAATAATCAAACATGAAAACAGATTTTCGCGAAGAAAATGAAAGAATACTAGTTAGAAAAACTTGGTGTCTTATTCAAATACAATAAGGAGGAAATTGGTATGTCTGATATTGTAAAAATTGGCTTAATACAAGCCACTAATGATGTGAACGGAAATGAACCAGTGGAAAATCACAAAAAAGCTGCAATTGAAAAACATATTAAACTTGTTATGGAAGCGAAAGAAAAAGGAGCGCAAATTGTTTGTTTGCAAGAGATTTTTTACGGTCCATACTTTTGTGCTGAGCAAAATACAAAGTGGTATGATGCAGCTGAAGAAATTCCAAACGGGCCGACTACTAAACTGTTTCAGGAATTGGCAAAGTCACTTGGTATAGTCATTATTCTACCAATCTATGAAAGAGAAGGAATAGCAACTTACTATAATACAGCAGCAGTTATTGATGCAGATGGATCTTATCTCGGAAAATATCGTAAACATCATATTCCTCAAGTAGGTGTAGGATCCGAAGGCTGTGGTTTTTGGGAAAAATTTTATTTTAAGCCTGGGAATTTAGGATACCAGGTTTTTGATACAGCATTTGCAAAAGTTGGAGTTTATATCTGTTATGATCGTCACTTTCCTGAAGGTGCTAGGGTATTAGGTCTAAAAGGGGCTGAAATTGTTTTCAATCCATCAGCGACAGTTGCAGGATTGTCTGAATATTTATGGAAAATCGAGCAGCCTGCCCATGCGGTAGCAAATGGATATTATGTTGGTGCGATTAATCGAGTGGGGTATGAAGGTCCATGGAATATGGGTGAATTTTATGGACAGTCTTATTTAGTTGACCCTAGAGGGAATTTTGTCGCGACGGCAAGCCGCGATAAAGAAGAAGTAATCATCGGTGAGATGGATAGAAAGATGATTCGAGAAGTTCGGGATTTATGGCAATTTTATCGTGATCGTCGTCCGGAAACGTATGAAGATATGACGAAATTTCTTCCTTAATGATATAACAAGTGCAGGAAAAAACCGCTTTCTAACAGAGCGACTTTGTATGCTATTAGGAGGGTGTTGTCAGTGGATAGAGTTTCGGTGACAGATTTATCGAAAAACTTTGAAGAAGTACATCCTGGATTATCGGATAAAGAAGCGTATGAAGAAGCACACCGTTGTTTATATTGCTATGATGCGCCATGTATTAAAGCATGCCCTACAGGTATTGATATTCCCTCGTTTATTAAGAAAATTGGTTCTAGAAATTTAAAAGGTTCAGCCAAAACGATCATGTCATCCAATCCAGTTGGAGCAAGCTGTGCACGTGTTTGTCCAACAGAAGAGCTCTGCGAAGGTGCTTGTGTACTAAATTCTTCTACTAAACCAATTTTGATTGGAAATTTACAACGATATGCGACAGATTGGGCGATCAAAAATAATCAGGTGCTATTTCAGGCCGGGAAAATGAATGGAAAGACAGTTGCAATCGTTGGTAGTGGCCCCTCAGGTTTGTCAGCTGCACGTGAACTTGCCCTACTTGGCTATCGTGTAACGATTTATGAAGCGGAAAATCATGCGGGAGGATTAAATAGATATGGTATCGTTTCTTTCCGACTACCGAAGAATATTTCAAGTTGGGAAGTTGAGCAAGTAGAAAGCTTAGGAGTAAAAATACGTACAAATACTAAAGTTGGAAGAGATGTTTCAACAGCGTATTTGATAGAGAATTATGACAAGGTTGTTTTGGCAATTGGCATGGGGAAAGTACCTATGCTTGGTATCGATGGGGAAGATTTGAATGGAGTATACGATGCGATTGATTTTGTGAAAGAGACAAAATTGGGAGAGTTATCGAAAAGGTTTGTAGGGAAAAATATTGTTGTCATCGGAGCTGGGAATACCGCAATTGATGCAGCTACATGTTCTGTTCGATTAGGAGCAACAAATGTCAAAATTTTATACCGTAGAACAGTTGAAGAAATGACAGCTTACGAATTTGAATATGAATTTGCAAAACAGGATGGCGTCGAATTCCGTTGGTTAACAGCACCAGTACGAATCATTGGTGAAAACGAAAAAGTATCAGGGTTAGAGTGTATTCGTTTGGAGCTAGGTGATGTAGGAGAAGACGGTCGACGTCGTCCAATCCCTATAGTAGGTTCTAATTTTATGATTCCGGTAGATGGGGTCATAAAAGCTATTGGTCAATCCCGATATAAAGAGTTAATTGAACAATTTAAATTAGAGCATAGTGGTGGCGTGGTAAAAATCAATCAGGAAACCTTTCAGACATCCAATCCGAAAATATTTGCTTGTGGAGATGTTATTTTTGGGAAAGGGCTTGGGGAAGCAATGGTCGTGTCTGCGGCCCAGCAGGGAAAAGAAGTTGCTTATGCTATTCATCAACAGTTAAGTACTTAAAAGGAGGTACTTGCATGGCAGATTTACGAATTAATTTAGCGGGCATTGAATCACCTAATCCATTTTGGCTTGCTTCTGCCCCTCCAACAAATTCGGGATATCAAGTACAACGTGCTTTTGAAGCCGGGTGGGGAGGTGCAGTTTGGAAAACATTAGGAGAACCAATTATTAATACTACTTCACGTTTTGCTGCAATTAACTTCAATGGTCAAAGAGTTGCTGGTTTTAACAACATTGAACTTATTACGGATCGACCTCTAGAAGTGAATTTAAAAGAAATTTATGAAACAAAAAAAATGTTCCCAGATCGAGCAATCATCGCCTCACTTATGGTTGAACCGAAACAAGAAAAATGGCATGAAATCGTTAAAAGAGTTGAGGATGTAGGAGTTGATGGATTAGAACTGAACTTTGGATGCCCACATGGTATGGCCGAGCGAGGGATGGGAGCTGCATCAGGTCAAGTACCTGAATTAGTAGAGAAACAAACATATTGGGTTAAAGAAATGGCACAAACACCTGTAATCGTAAAGCTTACTCCAAATATTACGGATATAACTGTAACAGCGGAAGCAGCGGTACGAGGCGGAGCTAACGCAGTCAGTATGATCAACACAATCAACAGTTTAATGGGAGTAGATATAGATTCTTGGAATACCATTCCACACGTAGCTGGAAAAGGAGCGCACGGTGGATATTGTGGTCCTGCAGTTAAGCCGATTGCCTTAAATATGGTAGCAGAATGCGCTCGGAATCCACGCATTACAGTACCAATTTCAGGCATTGGTGGAATCTCTAATTGGCAAAATACAGTTGAATTTTTGTTAATGGGTGCTACTGGTGTTCAAGTCTGTACTGCCGCAATGCATCACGGTTTCCGAATCGTTGAGGACATGATTGATGGTTTAAATAATTATTTAGATGAAAAAGGTATCTCTTCTGTTATGGACATAGTAGGAAAGTCGGTTCATAAATATTCCGATTGGGGCAATTTAAATCTCAATTATCAAGTAGTCGCTAGAATAGATAAGGAAGTGTGCATTAACTGCAATAAGTGTCATATTGCTTGTGAAGACACATCACATCAATGTATTGATATGTTAGTAGAAGATAATGGAAAGCCATATTTAAAGGTTCGGGAAGAAGATTGTGTAGGATGTAATTTATGCGCCATTGTATGTCCTGTAGATGGTGCTATAAACATGGTTGAACTTCCGAGCGAACAGCCTTCGATGACATGGAATGAACGGCAACATGCCATTAGTAGTTTATCAACTAAGTATGAATAAAAGATAAACGAGAAAGGAAAAAGAAGATGAAAAAACTGATTCGAAATGGGACGATTGTTACTGCAACCGACATCTATAAAGCAGATATTCTTATAGAGGAAGGAAAAGTTTCTGCTATTGGTACAAATTTAAAAGGATCAGATTTAGAAATTATAGATGCTACAGGATATTATATTTTCCCCGGAGGTATCGATCCTCATACTCATTTAGATATGCCGTTTGGAGGAACAGTCACGAAGGATGATTTTGAAACTGGAACAACCGCGGCTGCATTTGGAGGAACAACGACAATTATTGATTTTTGTTTAACAAATAAAGAAGAACCACTTCAAACAGCAATTGAAAAATGGCATGAAAAAGCCAAAGATAAAGCGGTTATTGATTATGGATTTCATCTCATGATTGGTGAAATAAATGACAAGGTTTTAGATGAGTTTCCGAAAGTAATCGAAAAAGAAGGAATTACATCTTTTAAAGTTTTTATGGCTTATAAAAATGTACTACAAGCTGATGATGCAACATTGTATCGTACT
The DNA here is from genome assembly GCF_002156875.1 of Bacillus sp. EAC. Taxonomy (GTDB): domain Bacteria; phylum Bacillota; class Bacilli; order Bacillales; family Bacillaceae_G; genus Gottfriedia. The sequence continues at coordinate 563,181 of NZ_NCSY01000004.1, forward strand.
TTAGTTTCTGCCAAAGAACTAGGGGCTCTTGTTATGGTACATGCGGAAAATGGTGATGTCATCGACTATCTAACAAAGCAAGCATTAGCTGAAGGGAAAACGGATCCAATTTACCATGCGCTGACGAGACCACCAGAATTAGAGGGCGAGGCAACAGGTAGAGCAGCTACATTAACGGGGCTTGTAAATTCACAATTATATGTTGTTCATGTAACTTGTGCCCAGGCCGTCGAAAAAATATCTGAAGCACGAGATAAAGGGTTTAATGTATGGGGGGAAACTTGCCCACAATATTTAGTTCTTGATCAAACGATGCTAGAAAAACCTAATTTTGAAGGAGCAAAATATGTTTGGTCGCCTCCTCTACGTGAAAAGTGGAATCAAGACGTATTATGGAACGCATTAAGGAACGGACAACTGCAAACTGTAGGATCAGATCAATGCTCATTTGACTTTAAAGGCCAAAAAGAACTTGGGCGAAACGATTTTACAAAGATTCCAAATGGAGGTCCGACGATAGAAGATCGAATGAGCATTCTATTCTCAGAAGGTGTAATGAAAGACAGAATTTCATTAAATCAGTTCGTTGACATCACTTCTACAAGAAGTGCCAAGTTATTTGGATTATTCCCTCAAAAAGGCACGGTTGCAGTGGGTTCAGATGCAGATTTAGTCATTTTTGATCCGAATATCAAACGAACGATTTCTTCTGAAACCCACCATATGGCAGTTGATTATAATGCATTTGAAGGAATGAATGTAACCGGTGAGCCTGTGAGTGTTCTAGTTCGGGGAGAATTTGTGATACGAAATAAGCAGTTTGTAGGTGATCCAGGAAGCGGGCAATACTTAAAGAGAAACAAATATGGGGAACAGGCGACTACTAGTTTATGAGAATGGGAGAGATAGGTTGGAGGAGATGTAGAGGAGGAGAATAGTAAATGACGTCCTATAAGGAATTTTTAAACGAAAAGGGTCAAATAGATTCTCTAATTGAAAAAGGATACAAGATTAATAACATCCGAGAGACACTTGATGGTGCATTTGTTGAATTTGAAAATCAAGGAGAAACAGTAAATCTTATTACTTTACACATAATGAATGCAGACACTCGGAAATATTTCGTTTCTCTCCTATTAAAGTATACTTAGGCTATTTTTAAGAGAAGTTGTAGAAGTGCTTATAGCGTACGTTTTATCTGCATTATTTATAAGAATAATAGATTAAAATGTAAAAGAACTAACGCATGCGTTAGTTCTTTTGTTTATTATCACTTATTACTCAAGTCGACTTGTAATCATTTTTTTTCTTGTATAGAATTCTACTCCATCTGATCCGTTAGCATGAAGGTCTCCGTAAAAAGAGTTTTTCCATCCCGAGAATGGGAAAAATGCCATAGGTGCTGGAACACCGATATTTACTCCTAACATACCAACATTGATGTTTTCTCGGAAGTATCGAATGCTTTTTGCACTGTCAGTAAAAATACATGCTCCATTCCCAAAATCCGATTTGTTTGTCAGCTCGATTGCTTCTTCAAGTGTATTTACTCGAACGATTGAAAGTACTGGTGCAAAAATTTCTTCTTTCCAAATTTTCATCGATGGAGTTACATGATCAAAGATTGTTGGTCCAATAAAGTAACCTTTTTCATTGTTGACCAAATCATTGCGACCATCACGTAATAAGATGGCACCTTCTTGAACACCACTTTCAATATATTGTTCTGTTCGTTCACGATGCTCTTTACGAATTACCGGACCTAGGAACACATCATCCTCTAATCCATTTCCAATTGTAAGATTATGTGCTTCCTGTGTGAGTTTTTCAATGAGAGGCTCCGCAATGTCTCCTACCGCTACGACAACTGAACATGCCATACATCGTTCACCAGCAGAACCGTATGCTGCCGTTATAATTTGGCTAGTAGCTTCATCTAAGTTGGAATCTTCTAAAACTATACTATGATTTTTTGCACCGGCTAAAGCTTGAACGCGCTTACCATTTGCTGCAGCAGTTTTATATACATATTCAGCAACCGGCTGAGAACCTACAAATGAAATGGCAGATACATCTTTATGTCGAAGCAAACCATTTACGACTTCATTTGCTCCATGAACTATATTAAACACACCTTTTGGTAGCCCAGCTTCATGGAATAGTTCAGCTAAACGATTTGCAAGTAAAGGTGTCCGTTCAGAAGGCTTTAATATAAAAGTGTTTCCACAAGCAATAGCTAATGGGAACATCCAGCATGGTACCATCATTGGAAAATTAAATGGTGTAATTCCACCGATAACCCCTACAGGATAACGAAACATTGCAGATTCGATGTTTGTAGCGATATCTGGTAATTGTTTGCCCATCATAAGTGTTGGTGCACCGGCAGCAAATTCAACACACTCAATTCCGCGTTGAACTTCTCCATATGCCTCTTTTATACTTTTACCATTTTCAATTGTTATTAATTTAGCAAGTTCATCCCAATGCTTCACTAATAATTGTTGAAATTTAAATAGTATTCTAGCACGTCTCGGAACCGGTGTTTTACTCCAAGTAGAATAGGCATTTTTAGCAACTAAAACAGCACTTTCTAAATCTTCGGATTGGGACAAAGGAACAAAAGCTAAAATTTCTTCAGTTGCTGGATTAGGAACAGGTATTTTTGTAGAATATGGAGAAGCCTCTACCCATTCACCATTAATAAAATTTTTTAATACTTTTATATTGGTCTGTATAGACATTGTGTCTCACCTCAATAGAATTATGATAGAGTTGCAAATGCATTTAATAATGTGTTCACAATAAAATCAATTTCATCGTCTGTTGTTGTAAATGGTGGAGCTAAGGTGATTATATTGTTAAACCCAGGAACTGTATCTCCGTTTTTGCCGATAATTAATCCATGCTCTTTACATTCAGAGATTATTTTTAATACCTTCTCTGGACTAGCAGGTATTTTACTAGTTTTGTCCTCAACAAGCTCTATTCCTACAATAAAGCCAAAGCTTCGAATGTCTCCTACATTTTTATGCATCAGCAAACTATCTAATTTTTTACGGAGCTCAGTACCTAGATAGGCTGCACGTTCAATTAAATTTTCTCTTTCAATTATTTCTAAGTTTTTTAATGCAATAGCACAAGAAGCTGGATTTCCTCCAAAAGTGTTCACATGGCGAAAATGATTATCTGGTCCCGGTTTTTTAAATACCTCATATAGCTCACTGCGAATTGCAGTTGCTGATAGTGGAGAATAGGCACTGGTCATACCCTTTGCCATTGTGACGATATCGGGTTGTACACCGAAGTTTTGATGTCCAAATTTTTTGCCGGATCTCCCAAAACCACAAATTACTTCATCAACAATAAGTAGAATACCGAATTTATCACAAATTTTTCGAACTTCAGTTAAGTATTCAGGTGGGGGGACGATGACTCCACCTCCAGTAATCACAGGTTCTAAGATAATACCGGCAATTGTTTCTGCGCCTTCATAGTTAATTACATCTTCATACGTTTTAGCACATGCAAGACCACATTCTCCAAATGTTTTGTCAAAAGGACAACGGTAACAATAGGGTGGGGCAACATGTATAAAACCTGGCGATAACGGTTCGTATTTCGTTTTACGGTGGGCTTGGCCTGTCGCACTTAATGCCCCCATTGAATTACCATGGTACGCACGATATCTGGAAATAAATTTAAAACGTGAAGGTTCTCCATTTTGTTGATGATATTGTCTTGCAATCTTAAAAGCTACTTCATTTGCATCAGAGCCAGAATTAGAATAAAAAATGCGATAGTCACCACCAAGCCATTTATTTAACTGTTCAGCTAATAAGATGGAAGGTACATTGCCCTGTGACATTGGAACATAAGGAATAGCTTGTATTTGTTCTGAAGCGGCTAAAGCAATTTCTTCTCGACCATAGCCAACATTAACGCACCATAAGCCTGACATTCCATCTAAGTAATTTTTTCCGTCAATGTCAGTTACAGTACTATTCTTACCTGATACAAGAATCATTGGATTCGGATTGTGAGGTGTCATATGGTGCCAAACATGTTTTCTGTCTATTTCAAGAAGTTCTTCCTTAGAGAGGGTAGTAGAATGAGATTCTTTTACATTTTTTTCATTCACTATAAAGTCACCAACTTTCTCTATTTAACTGCATAATAAAATGAAAGTTTTAATCATTCTTATACATATTTTATAAGGATTGTAGGATTTTATGATTCGTTATGTAATATTAATTATTGGAGATGAAAAGAGCAGAAATCTGGGGCGTACAAGAAAATTAATGATTATATAAAGACTGCAACTACTTTGATAAAGTTAAAAAACGTGGAATTAGTCATTATACATAATAAAAAGCCTGAATCATCTAACTTGGGTTCAGACTTTAGTCTTGATTATAAACAGGTAGAATTACTGGGGCATAAGATTTAACTATGCATAAAAAATAGAACCTACTATTCCTGAGATTAATAAGATAAGAGCAGGATGACATTTGAATTTACCTAAGGAAATGAAAGATAAGATAAAAATTAGAAATAAGCCAATTGATTTGAACGAAAGATTCGTAGAAATTAAATCATTCGAGAGGGCAAATTTAATAGCTGCAAATAATATCAAACTCGTAACTATTGGTCGCAATCCATAAAAAATTGACTGAACAATTGGATTCTGATTTAGCTTTTGAAAACATGTTGCTACAATTAATACAAGTAGAAAGGATGGTAACAGCATTCCGAGTGCTGAAACAATTGCGCCTAAAAATCCATTTATATGATTTCCTACAAGAATAGCACTATTTGTAGCAATTGGGCCAGGAGACATTCCTGCTACTGCAACTATGTTTGTCAGGTCTTGGGATGACATCCAATGGTTTTTCATCACATCTAAACCTAAGACTGAAATAATACTATAGCCACCACCAAAGGATGCTAAACCAAGTATAAAAAACATTTTAAATAATTCCCACAAAATCATAATTTTTCCTCATTTATTTCAAATTTTATTGTCGAAGTAAATTAATTAATATCAAAAGATTCGTTACTTTTCTGTCTTTCAAATTTACCTTTTTTATCGCTTTTTAATTGAATAAAGAATTTTACTATGCCAATTAGGGCACCAATTAAAATAGCTAAAAGAGGATGAATAAAAAAAAGTAATGGAATTGAAATGATACATAGAAAAAAAGTGAACTTATCAATAATGGCTGTTTTACCTACTTTTATTGCCGCATAGACAATTAATGCTATGATCGAGGCCCTAATCGATAGAAATGCGCCATTTATTTCTGGTTGATCTTTAAGTAAACTATATACATAACCTAATGTAAGAACGATAAAAAATGTAGGTAGGGAAACACCTAGTACTGCTGCAATAGCTCCTCTTATCCCACCTATTTTGTGGCCGATAAAAGCCGCAGAGTTTATAGCGATAGCTCCTGGTACGGATTGAGCTAATGCAAAAATATCTGATACATCTTCTAATACTAACCATTTATTTTTATTTACTACTTCTTTTTCAATTAATGGAATCATGGCATATCCACCACCAAATGTTAAAGGAGCAATTTTAAAAAACGACCAAAAAATTTGATATAACTGTTTCCAATTACTCTGCATGTTGTCCTCTACTTTCTTTTCGTAAATTCGTGTTCCTTAACACACATTTGTTTATCTTGTTTTCTGTATCGTATCAATAGAAAATAAAATAGTAAATTGCAATAATTGCATGGGGTATAACAGACTTTTATAGGTCAGCATCTGAAATAAATAATGAATGAACGATTTGTTCGAGAGTAATTATAAAATTGGAGTTGTTTGGATTGAATATAGAAAATTTGAAAATGTTTTGTTTAGTAGTTGACGTAGGAAGTATTAGTCAGGCTGCCCGTTTAAATTATGTTTCTCAGCCAGCTGTTACTAGGCAAATTCATCAATTGGAAAACTTTTATGGTACATTGTTGTTTGATCGATCAGAGGGGAAATTGAGAGTCACTGAATCAGGTAAGTTGCTTTATCCTTTTGCCAAAATAATTGTAGATGACTTTTATAGATCTGTAGAATCATTACAACAGTTAAAAGGAGAGTACGATGAAAGTCTTAAAATAGGTGCATCACCCACAATTGGGGATTACTTATTACCATGCTTACTTGGAAGTTTTAAAAAACAAAAACCGGAAATAAAACTAACTTTAAATATTAGAAACACACCGAGTATTTTAGAAGATTTATCAAATGATGTAATAGATTTGGCGCTTGTAGAGGGGATTGTCGAGAACACTAGCTTTATTGTAGAAGAGTTTACAGAAGACGAATTAGTGCTGATTTGTCCCAGTGACCATCCATGGAGTAACCGAAAAGAAATTGAAATTGAAGAACTTATAAATGAACGAATTATTTGGCGTGAAGCAATCTCAGGTACACGACTAATAGTAGAAAACAGTTTAAGAGAATTTGGTATATTACATAAGCTTGAAAGTTATTTGGAAATTGGAAGTACACAAGCCATTAAAAGTGCGGTTGAAGCGGGACTTGGTATTAGCATTTTATCTAGATTAACTGTTGCAAGAGAGCTCAAGCAAGGATTACTATGCAATGTTAATGTGAAAGGATTTGAGTTGAAAAGAAAGTTATGGCTCGTTAGAAAACCGAAAAGATTTGATAAACTAAGTGTTTCGAATTTTATTGATTTTATTAGAAGTAACCATTTTGAAAATGAGTAAAGTGAACTAGAATGTTAATTATCCTAAGCCTTTTTACAAAAAAACGCTATTCTAACCCATATGAAAATCCACACAAAATAACATAGAGCTTATATACTGTTAAGACTGTTAAAAATAACCCATTTCAAGTATTTTTAGTGGAAAGCAGTGTAGAATGAATGAATTATTTTTGTGTTATAAATATGAATAATAGTAGGGGATGAGTATGTATCCAACGGAAAGTCAAGACCTATACTTAGTTCGATTAGAGGATAAGTTAGTAAGTTGCATAAGTTCAGCATTAGACGATACGAAAGGCCAATTGAAGGAACACGTCATTAAACGTAGATTCCCTGAGCCAATGTCTAACGAGGATGTACAATCGATCATAAGCGCCATCAACAAATTTACTGCGATGAATAAGCCATTATTATGTAGACGACACAATAAAGAAGCGTTCAATTTGCAAAATTTCGAATCGTATTTGACGCAGTATCGTACATTATCTGGATTTTACGAATTACCTCTCGAAAACGAATTAGTCCGTAGTTTTACGGAATGTGATTAACAAAAGCCCCGTATCTAGTAGTTACGGGGTTAATTTTTTATTCTCTTATTGTAGAATTCATCAATTCTAGTATATCTGCAAAGTCTAATGGAGATTTTAGCTTTACGCTTTCTGCAAATTGAGCTACAAGCTTTAATGTTTCTACGCTTTGGACAGGGTAATGACCAGCAGCACTTTCAGCAGACAACATGACTGCATTCGTTCCATCCATTATGGCTTGAAATACATCCGTCACTTCTGCTCTTGTTGGTAATTTTGAATCAACCATCGATTGTAGCATTTGAGTGGCGGTAATGACATATGTACCATTCCGATTACACTCACTTATCATCGCCTTTTGTAAAAGTGGAATCCACTGAAAAGGAAGCTCCACGCCAAGGTCACCACGAGCAATCATCAGTGCATCCGTCTCTTTACAAATTTCTTGGAAATTACGGACAGCCTCTGACGTTTCAATCTTTGCAATTAACTGAGGTGTATTTCCTTTTTGGGATTTAATAAAATTTCGTATTTCTTTTAAATGCGATGACTTCCGAATAAACGAACAAGCAATGTAATCAACTTCCTCTTGTAATAGAAATTCAATATCTTGTTTATCTTTTTCGGTAATAGCGGGTAAACTCGATACTACTCCTGGAAGGTTAACACCTTTATGTGACGATATTTCTCCACCTGTTTTTACAGTAGTCGTAATTTGTTTTTGATCCACATTCGTAACAATCAATTCGACCGCACCATCGTTTATCAGTATTCGATTTTCGGGCTTCACGTCATGGACTAACCCTTCATAATCAACACTTGCTTGATTACGATCGCCAACTACTTCTTCAATGAGAAGTGTAAAGGTCTGTCCGTTTTTAAGTACGACTTTTTCATCTTTTATTTTTCCCAATCGAATTTTTGGACCCTGGAGATCACCTAATAATTTGATTTGATACCCTGACTCGATACAGAGCGATTTAATTGATTGAATAACACTTAAGTGACTGTCGTGGGTCCCATGAGAAAAATTCAGTCGGGCAATTGTCATTCCGTGATTGATCATGTCTTTAAGAACTTCTTTATCAAAACTTGATGGCCCAATGGTACATATTCGATCAATCGGCATAGGAATCACCTCCATTTATTGGAACTATTATGCCCAAGACTAAACGTTTTTTATTATTAATTAACTACACTTGACAACAATATGATGTCAATACTGAAATTAAAGCCTTAACGGATACGATTATTTTGAAGTTATTAAAGAGCGGAGTTAAATATGGTTGAGAAATAACGAAATTGATTCATTCAAACTCCAGTGGAGATTTCTGCAAAGACAAGAGATCTAATGGAAATGAAATTATTATAAAAGAAAGGTAGGAATGAAAAGTTTCATTTATTGCTGAAATACAAATCAAAAAAGGAAAGACGACATAAATTAAATCTAAATTTGAGGATTTTTTACTAGGTTCAAGGTGATTTTTCAGGAAAAGAGACTAGTTTCAAAATTGAAACTAGTCTTTTTTTTAGTTTATAATAGATAGTTTAATTTGAATAATATCATTTAAATCAATTCAAATAAGAATTACTTCATTTGTTTTTGTAGTAATACTTTTCTACTACAATACTCTATAATTTCTTTTCTTTTAACCATTCCAATAAAAACTTCATTGTCATCAATAACAGGTACAAAATTTTGTTCGATAGCTCTAGAAAATAGATCTTCGATTTCAGCGTTGATATGAACAGGTTCGTTTAAGTTGTGCAAAGATATTTCATTTAAACGTATATCTTGGGTGTTAGTAAAAGTTAAACTTTGCGTGTTTTTTAGTTTCCACAGTAAATCGCCTTCAGTTAGTGTACCTGCATATTTTCCATCATCATCAACTAAAGGTATGGCAGAATATCGATGGTATTCCATTTTTTCAAGCGCTTGGCGCATTGTTGAATTTTTATTCATGTAAATAAGGTCAACTTTCGGGGTGAAGAAAAATGCTATATTCATTAAAACGTTTCTCCTATTGTAAATTTAATCATATTAATTATTTTTTACTTTTAATGTTAAATGGAACAAGTTGTCATTACTAATCTTATTAATATAACCAACCACTTCGATTACAGGATGATTAATGTCTAATATGTTTGTTTTTAAGCCTGATTCATTCGGTATTGTCACAGTTAATGTTACTTTTTCATCAGGTTTAATATTCAACTTATTTCCCTTTGCTTCAACTTTAAAAGGGTTATTTCGAACACCTTGTGGTAGTTTAATGTTGTAGTGTAAATATACACTACTCTGTTTAATAGTTTGAGTAGAGTTATTGTACAATTTAAAAGTATAGATTGTATTATGTTTATTCCGTTTTTTATTAATCAAATTAATATTTATTTTTGGTACATTCGGTTTATTCTGAATCTGATCTTTAGTTTTTGACATTTGGTAGCCTAGGGTTAGGATGAGACAACTCCAAAGTACTATTTTTTTTATGTCTCTCATTTCATGTCACCTTCTAAGATTTTGATTTTTTTATCCTATTCCACTTAAAAAAGAGCATAAAAAATACACTGAGGCTTACCCAGTGTTTTGAAAATTCACCATAGTATCCCCTCCCGAAACGCTTACGAGGTTAGCTGTCGGATTCGGGCCTTGAGAGTAGCCCTACTTTTAATAAAAGATTCACCCCTAGCGGTATTCCACCGCATAATTGGTTCCCCCGCTTCAAAATGAATTCAGCGAATATAGATTATGAAATTAGTAAAGCAATAGTACTCCTGTACGATCCAAATTGTAAATAAAGAAAAATACATAAAAATCGACACGGATTTTCGGATAGATGTTATAAATGTGTTCAAATTTTTATTAATCAACCAATAACTGCTAAAGACATTCAGCATTTCTTTTATTTATTAGAAAAACGAACAGAAAGGTATATTGAAATATCTACTATGAAAATATTAAATTATATTTTCATAGTAGATTAATAATTACTTATTATTGATCTCAAATAATTTACTTATATTTTGATCCATTATAAAAACTTCAATTCGTTCACCTGTATTCGTGCTAATATCACTATGACTAGATAACACTTTGCAACCAGTGAATTTTTCAATAATTGCTTCATATTCTTTACTATACATTTCTCTTAGAACTTGACGCATTTTTTTTACAAGTCCTTTTCCTGTACTATGAGAAACAAGATGTTTTTCTTCTGTTGTTAAGACGCCTTTAAAACGAAGAATTATCATATCTTCGACAAAGTACGTTTTTGCTTCTTGAGGTCCTCTACCAATCAGATCTCGCTGGAATTTAATAAATGCTTCACTTAACTCAATTTCAAGCCTTTTTTTCGATTGTGCCATTAAAATCTCTCCAATACACTTTATTTAAGAACAAAATAAAAAGCCACGAGAAGAGGACTCTTCTCGTGGCTTATACATTCCAATAAGTATCTTGAAATAATAATAACACGATCAAGTTATTCTCTCTTCATACGCTTACGAGGTTAGCTGACGGATTCGGACTTGAAAAGTAGCCCTACCTAAAAGGATTCACCCCAAGTGCAATGCACCAATTGGTTCCCCCGCTCATAAATTATGATTAAGCGATTAAAGCAAATTATATTTTGTAGATATGATTTATAATACCTAGTTTAAAATATTTGTAAAGTGGAAAAATTTATTTTTATAAAAAATAAATAAACAGTACTAATAATACTTCGGTAAAATATAGTTATAATGAAACGTTCGTTTAAATTATTATTGAAGATTCATCATTAATTATTTGTTTTGTTAATTTTTAAAAAAATCTTTACAAGCAAAAACCTTAGGATTATAATCAAATCAACAATTTAAATATCGGCTTAATTACGATTTGTTCGTAAACGGAGGAACCAATTTTTTGGGGTTAATTCTACAATGTGTAGAAGGGATGAGATACTCTTTCGCCATCCTACCCGACAGCTAACTTCGTCAGCTAAAGCGAGGGAGGTCAGTAGACCGCCTAATTCGAGCGGGTTTTTTATTGCCTTTTTGCAGTAATTTACCTGAGCGAGTAATTATGTAGGTCTTTTTATTTTGCAAAAAAATAATAAAGAGGTCTGTTTTTTAGAAAAGAACAGGGCGACAGAACACAAAGAAAGCTTTAAGCTGGCTGGGTGTTAGGTAGACCAATGAGTACTTTTCTTCCAAATGTGAATTAACTTCAAACTAATAGAATAATAGTATCTTTTTACACAGGATATTGTTTATTACTTATTAGTTTTAAAGTTATTCAGCAGGGAGAATTGTAAGCATTGGTCTATTTTTATTATCTTAGGTTGATTCAGTCTGAAAGCGGATGATAACAGAAGAAAATATCATATAAAAATTTTCTAGGGGGAATCTGGAATTGGCAAAATATTACTAAATTGAATAATAGTTTTAAGGGATTATATGAATATTCAAAAGGGAATTGTACGCACTATAGTTGGCAAAAAGAAAGGTGATTAAATATGATAAACGATTTAAGCATGATTGTTTTATTAGTTGTGATCTTTGCGGTTTTTTGGGGATTTACATTATTTTGTGAAAAGGCATAAAGGGGGAGTTTAGAAATGCTAATACCAGCATTGATAGGAATTGTTCTTTTTCTATATTTAATATTCGTACTAATTAAACCAGAAAAGTTTTAGTAAATTCAGATGAAAAAGTGGGAGGAATTATAAAATGTCCATGGGAATTATACAGGTAGTCGTCACGTTACTACTAATAATTTTATTAGTGAAACCCGTTGGTAACTATCTTGTGAAAGTATTTGATTATGAAAAAACAGGTTTAGATCGTTTTTTTGGCCCTGTTGAAAAATTTATTTATCGATTAATTGGCGTTCGAGAAAATGAGAAGATGGGATGGAAAAAATATATTTTATCAATGTTACTTTGTAATTTTGTAATGTTGCTGATCTTATATGCAATCTTTAGATTTCAAAAATACTTACCTTTTAATCCAGATCATATAGGTAATATGCCTTCAGCATTAGCTTTTAATACAGCTATCTCATTTATTACAAATACAAACTGGCAAGCTTATAGCGGTGAAAACACACTTTCATACTTTTCACAAATGATGGCCATAACTTTCCCAATGTTTACTTCAGCGGCGACAGGATTTGCTGTTGCAATTGCTTTTATTCGTGGTTTAGTTGGACGCCAAGATAATCTAGGCAATTTTTACGTAGATTTAGTACGTGCAATTACTCGTGTATTGTTACCAATCTCTTTTATTGTAGCATTATTTTTAGTCTTTCAAGGTGTTCCACAAACACTTCACGGTGCAGCTGATTCAACAACAATGGAAGGCGTTAAACAAATTATTACTAGAGGACCTGTTGCCTCATTAGAAGCAATTAAAAATATTGGAACAAATGGCGGTGGATTTTTTGGAACCAATGCAGCACATCCATTTGAAAATCCAACTCCTTTATCTAACTTAATACAAATTTTAAGTATGATGCTTTTACCAACTGCATTGGTTTATGCATTTGGAGTAATGGTTAAGAACAAAAAACAAGGTTGGACTGTGTTTGCAACAATGGGGATTTTATTTATTTCGCTACTTGCAGTCGTTTTTGTAGCTGAATATAATGGGACACCAGCTTTACACTCTCTTGGTTTAAATGGAAATATGGAAGGGAAAGAAGTTCGATTTGGTTTATCAGAATCAGCTTTATTTACAGCCGCAACAACAGCCGCAACCACTGGTGCTGTAAACACAATGCACGATTCTTTAACACCAATTGGAGGCTTTGTTCCGTTAGTAGAAATGATGTTAAATAACGTATTTGGTGGTAAAGGTGTAGGTTTGTTAAACGGTCTTTTATATGTAATTCTGACTGTTTTTATCTGTGGATTGATGGTCGGACGTACGCCTGAATTTTTAGGAAAGAAAATTGAAGGGAAGGAAATAAAGTTAGCTTCAATTGCAATATTAATACACCCGTTAATTATTTTGGTCCCAACCGCAATTGCTTTAGCTTTTAAAGGATCAGTCGCTTCGATATTAAATCCTGGATTCCATGGATTATCAGAAGTTATATATGCTTTCACGTCGGGTGCTGCCAATAATGGTTCGGCATTTGGTGGACTTACTTCAAATACGGATTTCTATAATATAACAATAGGTTTAGTTATGTTATTAGGTCGATATATATCGATAATAGCTATGTTAGCAATTGCTGGGTCATTTTCTACAAAGAAAGTTGTTGCAGCATCATCAGGAACATTCCGAACAGATACACCACTGTTTACAGTGATCTTATTAGCTATTATTTTAGTCGTCTGTGCATTAACGTTTTTCCCAGCGCTTGCACTTGGACCGATAGCAGAGCATTTAGGGATGTTTTGATATTTTGGAGCGGTAATAACTAAGGAGGAGACCTCATGGCAATTGAGAATAAACCATTATCAAACGAAATAAAAATTCAAGCAGTAGTAGATTCATTTAAGAAATTGAATCCGGTCGCAATGATTAAAAATCCAGTAATGTTTGTAGTTGAAGTTGGAACTTTGATTACATTAATTCTTTCTATTAAACCAGATATTTTTGCTATAAGTACTGTAGGAAGAGGATACAATATTGCAGTATTTCTAATTCTTTTATTTACTGTGTTATTTGCAAATTTTGCTGAAGCACTAGCAGAAGGACGTGGAAAGGCACAGGCAGATACACTTAGAAAAACAAAATCAGAAACGATGGCAAAAGTAAGACAAAAAGATGGTTCTTATCAAGAAGCACCATCGACTTCTTTACGAAAAGGTGACATTGTTCGAGTAGACACGGGTGAGATTATACCTTCAGATGGTGAAATTATAGAGGGTCTTGCATCAATAGATGAATCAGCTATCACAGGTGAATCAGCACCTGTTATAAAAGAAGCTGGAGGAGATTTTTCTTCCGTAACAGGAGGAACTAGAGTAGTTTCAGATTATATTATTGTAAAAATCCAAACAGATCCAGGCGAATCATTTATAGATCGTATGATTTCGTTAGTAGAAGGAGCAGCTCGTCAAAAAACACCAAATGAAGTGGCATTAACAACTTTATTAGCTGTGTTAACATTAGTATTTTTGATTGTTATTATGACGCTTGTTCCAATAGCTAATTATTTAAATGTTTCGATTGATGTAGCAACATTAATTGCTCTGCTAGTATGTTTAATTCCGACTACGATTGGTGGATTATTATCTGCTATTGGAATTGCTGGGATGAATCGTGTTACACAATTTAATGTATTAGCTATGTCAGGTAAAGCAGTAGAAGCTGCTGGTGATATAGATACGATGATCTTAGATAAAACAGGTACAATCACATTTGGAAATCGAATGGCAAGTGAGTTCATCCCAGTAGGGAAAATAACTGAAAAAGAAGTAAGATTGGCTTCTTTACAATCTTCTGTTAAAGACGAAACGCCAGAAGGTCGTTCAGTAGTTGAATTGGCGCATAAGTTTGGGATTAGCTGGGATGAAATTGAATACAAAGATGCAGAAATAATCGAATTTACTGCAGAAACTAGAATGTCCGGTTTAAATTTAAAAAATGGAACGGAAATAAGAAAAGGTGCAGTAGATGCAATTAAAAAATATATAACTGCTAAAGGTGGAAGTATTCCTACTGATCTTGAAGCAAAATCAAATGTTGTAGCCAAAGCAGGGGGCACGCCACTTGCAGTTTCGATAAATGACAAAATTTATGGAGTAATATATTTAAAGGATACCGTTAAACCAGGACTAAAAGAACGATTTGATGAACTAAGAGCAATGGGAATTAAAACTGTTATGTGCACAGGTGATAATCCTTTAACAGCTGCAACGATTGCAAGAGAAGCAGGGGTAGATGAATTTATTGCTGAAGCAAAACCAGAAGATAAAATTGAGGCAATTAAGAAAGAACAAGCTGAAGGGAAACTTGTTGCAATGACAGGTGACGGGACAAATGATGCTCCAGCTCTAGCTCAAGCAGATGTAGGTTTAGCGATGAACTCAGGTACAATGGCAGCAAAAGAAGCAGCTAATATGATTGATTTAGATTCAGATCCGACGAAACTATTGTCTGTTATTGCAATTGGAAAGCAACTGTTAATAACACGTGGATCATTAACAACTTTTTCCATTGCAAATGATATTGCGAAGTACTTCGCGATTATTCCTGCGCTATTTATTATGGCAATACCGCAGCTTCAATATCTTAATATTATGGGATTGAATTCACCAAAGTCTGCAATTCTATCAGCTTTAATATTTAACGCTATCATCATACCGCTCCTGATTCCGGTTGCAATGAAGGGTGCGAAATATAAGCCAATGGATGCAAATAAACTTCTTTCAAGGAACTTATTAATATATGGACTTGGAGGAGTGATTGCACCGTTTGTTGGAATAAAAATCATAGACATATTAGTATCAACACTACAATTTGTGTAATTGAAGAGAATGGAGGATTTCACCTTGAAATCATTAATGGTTGCGCTTAGGGCATCTATCATATTATTGCTATTATGTGGATTTGCTTATCCACTAGCAACGACAGGAGTTGCACAAGTTCTATTTCCGAAACAAGCTGAAGGAAGTTTAATAAAATCAAATGGTAAAATTGAAGGTTCAAAATTATTAGCCCAAGAATTTAAAGGTCCTGATTGGTTCCATTCTAGAGCTTCTGCGGCTAATTACAATCCAACTGCTTCTGCCGCAACGAATGCAGCAGTTGCATCAGATGAATATGTTAAAGCAACCAAAGAAAAAATAAATGAAATTAGAAAAGAGAATAATGACTTAGGAAAAAACATACCAGCTGATTTAGTAACTACATCTGGTTCTGGATTTGATCCGGATTTATCGCCTGAAGGTGCAAAAGCACAGGTACCTAGAATATCTAAGGCCACAGGAATTTCACAAAAACAATTAGTATCGTTAATAAATAAACATACAATTGGTCGTCAATTAGGTATATTTGGAGAACCACGTGTAAATGTATTGGAGTTAAACATCGCTCTAAAGAATTTGAAATAAAAAAGGGGAGAATTTTTCTCTCCTTTTTCACTATGATTAAAGAAAGGAGGTAGAATAATTGAGTGATAAGCAATTCCGAAGAAAGACACCTGAAGAAATACTATTATCGATTCAAAAAATACGAAAAGGTAGATTGAAAATTATCGTTGGTACAGTAAGTGGCTCTGGAAAAACATATCACTTGCTTCAAGAAGGAAATGTACTTAAAGAACGTGGAATCGATGTAGTTATTGGATTAATTAGCGAAACAAATCGGCAAAAAACAATTGAACAAATTGGATGTTTGGAAAAAATTCCATCGATTAAATGGGAAGATAATGGAGTGTTAAAACAGGACCTTGATCTAGATGCAATTGTGACTCGTAATCCGGAGGTCTTGTTAGTTGATGCACTAGCTCACCAAAATCGCCCGAAAGCAACTTTTCCAACACGTTTAGATGATATTAATTATTTAGTAAGTAAAAATATAAGTGTTATTACGACGATGAATATATATGAAATAAAAGAAGTTCATGAAGAAGCTGATAAGTTAACAGGTGGAAATGTAAAAGTTAATTTATTTGTACCTGAAGAGACGCTAGCTTTGGCAGATGACGTTAGGCTATTAGATGTAACTCCTGAAGTGCTTTTAAAAAGATCACAAGATGAGGATATTGAATCTAATGAGGAGTACAATATAAATAGAATTCAACTTTATCATCAAAGCAATCTTGCTGTACTGCGTGAACTAGCCTTAAGATTTATAGCAGGTGAAGTAAATGATGCTCTTGATGAATATCGGGAAAAACATGGTATGGTTGGACCATCTGGAGCTTCAGAAAAAATATTAGTTACAGTCCAATATCATTGGAATGGATCAATTTTAGTTCGAAGGGGACAACAAATTTCTAAGAGATTAAGTGGTGATTTGCATGTCGTTTGTTTTCAACCGCCTAACAAAAAATTTACTAGTAATGAATTGACTTTTAAAAGATCAATCATAAAATTAGTAGAAAAATTGGGAGGTGAATTTGAAGAATTACCTCTAAAAAGTGATTCAATTGCAGATCAAGTTGTCCAATATGCAACCCAACATAATATTACTAGTATTGTAATGGGACAATCCAAAAGAACCCGATTTGAAGAAATTGTTTACGGATCTATTATTAACAAAATTTTAAGAAAAACAAAAAATATAGATGTCTTTATTGTTGCAGACAGAGCGGAAAAAGATGGAGAAAGAGTAATACCTACCAAACAAGTAAGTAAAGAAATTGTCGATCCTTATCGTCGTTTAACACCTCAAGAACTAGTTAGTGAAATCAATAAGATAAAACGAGGCTCATTAAAAGTATATATTGGTGCAGCGCCAGGCGTAGGGAAAACTTATACAATGTTAAGAGAAGCAAATGAAATAAGGAAAAATGGTATTGATATCGTTATAGGATTATTGGAAACTCATGGTCGAAAAGAAACAATTGAAAAAATAGGTGATTTGGAAATCGTACCTCGAAAAAAGATATCTTATAAGGGTACTACGCTAGAGGAAATGGATTCGGATGCTATTATCAAGCGTAATCCAGAGGTCGTTTTAATTGATGAGTTAGCTCATACAAATGTGACAGAAAGTAAGTTTCATAAAAGATATGAGGATGTAGAGGAAATTTTAAAAGCGGGTATATCTGTCATTTCTACTATGAATATACAACATATTGAAAGTCTAAATGATAGTGTGGAACAAATCACAGGTGTACGAGTGAGAGAAACAGTACCAGACCATATTCTAAGAAATGCAGATGAAGTTGAATTAATTGATATTTCACCAAAAGCACTTCGAGAAAGAATGAGAGAAGGCCGAATTTACGCTCCGATTAAAATCGAACAGTCACTAACTAATTTTTTTAAGACTGGAAATCTAATTGCCCTTCGCGAGTTAGCGCTTAGAGAAATTGCAGATGATGTAGATGAACGTTTAGAGGCATGGGAAAGAGACTTAACATTACGTGGTCCTTGGAGGCAAGAAGAAGTTATTTTCGTTTGTGTAAATTTAAGAACTGATAGTGAAAGACTCATTCGCCGTGGTTTTCGAATTGCCTATAGATTAAAAGCAACTTGGTATGTTGCATATGTTAAAGATCATGAAGATCTATCTGAAGAAGAAGTTCTTTCTTTAAAGAAAATAAAAGAACTGACTCAACGACTAGGAGGAGTATTTGAAGTATATGCAGCAACAGACCGTCGACATGTTTTTTTAGAGTTAGTTACAAGAATGACCGAGAAAAATACAACTCAAGTTATTATGGGGCAGTCTGCTCGTACGAGATGGGAAGAAATAAAAACGGGCTCAATTGTCCAAAAATTATTAAGAGAATTAAGGCATTTAGATGTTTTGGTAGTTGGTGATCAAACATCCAATCCATGATTTATTATTTTATTTTCTGAAAAAATATATTTAATTTATTAATAGGAGTAAAGCGATGTCGTTCTTGAAAAAAATAAAATTTAATAAAGCACTAATTAAATTCGAAAAATTAGAAATGAAATTTAAAACTGAGAACAGTAGGGATATTGATTTAGTCAGCTGGCCATTAATTATTGATCATCTAATAAATGGAGCAGAAACAAAAGAAGAATTGAGAACAGTAGAGCAAGCAGTTAGAGTGTATAAAAGTTACTTGCAAAAACATTTTCCATTGCATTCATATCTAATTGAAAAGAATGAAATTGAACAATAAATGAATGTATGGTTTATAAAGACTAATTTATTTTAAATTGCTGCATTACTTCTAAAGGAAGTAATGCATTTTTTTATTTAATTTAATTTTCATTTTGATCGTAATAACTGTTAATATGAAATTTTCAGATATGAAGGCCTTATATTACGAATACAAGGCACTCCTTCTTTAATAGAGAGATGTATTCTTTACGATAGTGAAAATTTTTATCAAAATAAGTCAAAAAAAAATTATCTTTACAAATTTGACATAGCGATATATAGTTACATTTGGAAATTATATATTTGAACTAGTACATAACCTAAATTGCTTAATCTTAAAAAGAGCGGGGGAACCATTTCTTTATTGGGGTGAATCCTTTTTGTTAAGGTAGGGGTATTCTTTAATCCCGAATCCGACAGCTAACCTCGTCAGCATTTAAAGAAGGGGTTTATTTAGTATTTTTTACAAACACTAAGTAAAGCTTAGTGTTTTTTTGTGCGCTTTTTTAAGAAAGGGGAGAAAAAAATGCATCATCCATCTGATTATATGGAGCTTGGATTATTTATTTTAGCAATTTTTGCAATCTGGTACTCCATTTCTAACTTTAACAGTGTAAAACGAATTTTCATTGGTAGACCAATGAGAACTGCTGAGGTTCATGCACAGCATAATAAATTGATTTGGTTTATTGCTTTACCAATTCTTGCTGCTGATCTCTATTCATCTGTCTCTTATGGACCAGAAGCAGGTATGACTGAGTTGATTGGTCTAGGTCCAGAAGCAAAATGGTATATCATACCGATAACGATTGCGTCAGTTATTCTATTAGGAATTCTAATTCTTTCATATATAATGGGGATTTTAGCTTATCCTAGTGGAGGAGGAGCTTATGCAATTGCAAAAGATAATTTTAAGCAAAGATGGGTGTCACTAGTTGCTTCAAGTTCACTTTTAGTGGATTATATTTTAACAGTTGCAGTTTCTGTTTCCGCAGCGCTTGAGGCAGTGTCTTCTGCATATCCAACTGTTGCACCTTATGAAACTGTTTTAGCAATTTTATGCGTATTTATCTTATTAGTTGTTAATTTACGAGGTGTAGCAGAATCAGCCAAAATTTTCGCATGGCCGACATTTGGATTTATGATATGTATGTTACTTTTAATATTTACTGGTTTTTTTGATGAATTCCAAAATGGTTTTGTACAACATCATACACCGTCATTTGGAACAGTTCCTCAAGGTTTAAGTATCCTATTAGTGTTAAAAGCATTTAGTTCGGCATGTTCAGCTTTAACTGGAATTGAAACAATTTCAAATGCAGTACCAATTTTTAGAGAACCACGACAAAAAAATGCAATCAAAACATATATAGCACTAGGTGTGATTACCTCTGTAACACTTTTAGGTTTTGCATATCATTTATATGTTAATGGAATAGCACCAAATCCAAATGATACAATGTTATCACAACTGATTCAGGTATATTTTGGACATGGAATTCTTTATCAAGTAATCATTTGGTTCACTTTTATCATTCTGATTTTAGCAGCAAATTCAACATTTACAGGTTTTTCACAATTAGCAGCTATAGTAGCGGCTGATGGATTTTTACCTAGAGGTTTTACAAATCGTGGAGATCGTCTAGGTTATTCAAACGGAATTATTGCACTTGCAGCTGCAGCAAGTATATTAATCATTGCATTCCAAGCTCATACAAATGCACTAATACCGTTATATGCAATTGGTGTATTCCTTTCTTTTACAATTGCACAATTAGGATTAACTAGAAGATGGAAACGTGTAAAAGGGCCAAATTGGCAAGTGAAATTAGCGATTAATTTAGTCGGTTTAATCGTAACATCTGTTGTTACAGTCATATTTGCAGTTACAAAATTTATAGATGGTGCATGGGTTGTCTTAGTCGTCATACCGAGTATCATATTCCTTTCATTAGCAATTTATAAACATTATCAAAATGTCGCACAAGAATTGCGTATTGATTTAAGCACCTTTAAACCAGAAGCAAATAAAGTCATCACAATTGTGTTAGTTTCTGGTACTCATCGAGTAGTTCATAATACACTATCTTTCGCAAAAGGTATTTCTGAGGATTTGATAGCGGTCTATGTAGGATTTGATGATGAATCTATTCAGAGGATGGAAGAAAAGTGGGAGGAGTGGGGGAATCCTTGTCGACTAGTTGTACTAAAAAGTCAATATAGATCAGTATTAGAACCACTTTCAAGATTCATTAAATTAGTAGAAGGAAGAGGAACTAATAGTCATATTCAAATTGTCATTCCACAATTTATCCCCAAAAAATGGTGGCATAATCTGTTGCACAATCAAACTGCGTTGCTACTTCGATTATGGTTAATCAGACAGAAAGATGTTGTTATTACAACAGTTCCTTATCATTTAAGAAAATAAAATAAAAAAGCATGGAATTATACTAATTTCATGCTTTTTTACTTTTTGTAGAAACCTCGATTTGGCTCACTTATTCAACAATTCCAGTATGAAGAATATCTAAATCAACTTTAATTTTTACCTTTACATGTGGATATTGTTCTTTCCATTTTTTATAATCAAAATTTCTTTTATGGGCTTCTAATTTGGAACCAAACCCTAAAGGGTCAACATTATTCTTTTGAAATATACTTATTAACTCCATCTGATCTTTTTCAATCTGTTTTTTTATTTGTTTACTAATTTCCTTAATATGTTTAGGTAATAATATTGGCTTTGGACCTGTATATTCTAGAATTCTTGCATTCATATCAAGATGAATATTAAATTCTGGTTTACCTTTTTTCATTTTAATTTTATATTTAATTTTGGAGTTAATATTATCTATGGCTATATGCTGTCCTTTAAATTTAAATTGATGAAACCCTTTCTTATAGGATTCCATTAAAGTTTTGAAAGCGAAGGCATCATTCCAAGGTATCTTTACAACGAACTTGTCGTCCTTAAATATGGCGATTCCTGTAATTTTAATCGTACCTTTATCATTTTTTATCATGGGTAAAAAAGGATCCTGTCCTTCTTCAAAATATTGATATAAATAGGTTGAGAAGTCACTTTTAGGCATCGGACCTGTTTCTGAATTTTGTTGCAGTAAATCATGAAGGTATAATGAGATGTTTTCTTGTTTATATTCCTTTAAAGATAGTAAATCGAAAGTTTCTCCTTCCACTACAGCCATTTGTAATAAATTTCCAATTGCCGGATCTCGATTAAACGTATCAACTATTGGATATATTCCTTTTTTAGCCAAATCTAAACTAAAAACGACAAGGCGAAGTTGACCAGACATCATTCGATGACGGATTTGTTTATCTATTTTTTCCCTTGTGTTTTTGAGGGTATCTCCCTTCGCAGATACGATATCAAATTCAGTTGTTTCGTTTGCTCGAAAGATCGGAAAGGTGACAGTTGCTCTGAGCTGGTTTTGTTCTTGATCAAAACCAGCTCCTTGAATAATATTTATTTCATTTACATTTGAAGAAGGGATAAATGAACAACTTGTTAAAACAAATGTCATACAAATTAATAAAATAAGAAGATACTGTCTCATGTTGATCTCCCCGATTTTGTAAAAATGTAAACGATTGAAAATAATGGGATATAAATATAAAAAAGCCAAAGAGAGATTTTACTAGTAAAATCAACAAACGTATTTAGAATATAACGCGTGTCTAGTAATTGACAGACAATGATGCTGATGAAGCTTATTAAAATTAAATTATATTTTTGCTTGAATTTAAATATTAATTTCATTCCTCTGCTCGTACTCCATAGTAGTAATGCTATGATTGAAATTACTTTTATTAAGAAAGTAGAAATCAAAATGTATTCAAACCTTTCTAAAAAAGGAAAATGAATTAGTTTTGCAATGTAGATTCTTGACCAAATTATATGTTCAATTTGTTTTTCACTTAATAGTAAAAACGTTGTGAATGCAGATAAAGTGAAGATCAAACTGGAAAAAGCTACACCATATTGAGCGAATTTTTGAGATTTGTTGCCATTCCGGATAAAGGGATAAACCATTAGCAAAATTTCAAAACCTGCCATTGTGTAAATTGATTGTTTTGCAGATAATAAAAGTTCTTTAAATGAATGGTCAAAAACAGGCAATAAATTATCAATATGAATATATTTTATTGGTAAATGAAATAGTAGTGCGTAAAGAATTGCTGTAAATATTCCTGATAAAAAAGCAATTCCAGTTACTACCCGAAAACCGCCTGAAACGATGTAATAGCATAATAATAAGATTAAAGTACTCAGTACCCATGTAGGTAAAGTCGGAAACATCCATACTTGGACAATTTCAATATATAATCTGAGCACAGAAATACAGGCAATCAAATAATAAATCATGATGACTAAGCTAAGCATTGACCCGAAAATCTTTCCAAAGAATTGATTATGGGCATCGATAATATCTCCATTTGCAGCAGTTAACAATTTAAACATTAACCATACGACTAGATGGACAAATAGTCCTGCAATTATCACACTGATCCATGCATCATAACCTGCATCTTTAGCGATAATTCGTTGAAATCCTAAGACACCGACCCCTATTTGTGAGCTAGTAATAATAAAAAATAGGAGATAGGGAGAAACCTGTTGTCTTCTATATATCGTCATTTATAATCTCCTTAGAATTTATTCGTCAAAATCACTTGGTGGTCCCGGACGTTTAATATCATTTGTTGATCTAATTTTTTTGTTCGGTCTTAAGTTAGTAGGATTTTTCATTTGTTTACTAAAAGGCAATCTTATCCATAAGTCATATATCGCTGTTTTTCGATAAGGGTAGGATCCTAAATATGGCCTACCAAGAGAAGTTAATCTTAATAAATGAGCAATTAGAAAAATAAAGCTCATAAAAATACCTAGTAATCCAATAAATTGTGACATTAAGATGACTGGAAACCTTAAAAAACGAATTGTATTGTTAAATTTATATATTGCTGATGTATAGGATGCAAGTGTACCTAATCCAACAAATATTAAAAGAATGTTACTTGTTAACTTTGCTTCAACAACCGCTTGACCAATTACGATTCCTCCAACGATCCCTAGTGTTTGACCAATTTTCGATGGTAAACGAAGACCGGCTTCCTTTACTAGCTCAATGGTAATTTCTAAAAATAACACTTCAATTATTGGTGGAAAAGGAACAGATGCTCTAGAAGATACAAGTGATTCTAGTAATTGCGGTGGAATTAACTCATAATGGTAGGTTAATACAGCAACATAAAGTGGTGTGATAAACACTGCAAGCGTAAGTCCGAAAATTCTCAACAAACGGAAAAAAGTTGCTAGTACCCAATTAACATAATAGTCTTCCATTGCAATAATTGTTTCGTCAATTAATGCAGGTGTAAGAATAAGATTTGGAGACCCATCCACAACGATTACGATTTTACCTTCTGTTAAACCAGCAACCGCGCGATCTATTCGTTCAGTAGGAATGGATTGAGGAAAAATAGAATTTGTATTGTCACCTATCATAGTCGAAATATATGAACTATCCGAAATATGGTCATACTGAATTTCTTTAATCCGTTGAGTAACTGTATGTAAATTTTCTTCGTCCGCAATTCCGCTTAAGTGCATAACTGCTACTCTTGTTTTTGATAATTCTCCTACAGTTAATTCCTTCAGATGCAGATCAGTAATAGGTAGTTTTTTTCGAATTAAATTAATGTTTACATCGATATCCTCAACAAATCCAACCTGTGGACCTAGAGTAGTTGATTCCATTAAAGGTGGACCAATTGTTCGTGAAAAATTGTTTTCAACATTAACAAGGAGGCATTCATTTTTATTGTTTTGATATTGAATAGCCATAAAACCTTGCAGAAGCTTACTTTTTATTATGCTACTATCAGTCGTAATAATTAGTTGTTGAATTGGAATTTGAGATTTTAATTCTTCTAAAGTTAGATTTTTTGTTAATATAGGAAAAACTTGATTATGTTGTATTTCCGTCGAAACTAAGGTTTGAAAAAAAGAAATACAATAGTAATGCTCTTCATCGGGAGTAGTTGTATATGAAATAAAATCATTGGAATTCTTTAAATCATCCATCCAATTTTTTGAAGATACTTCTTCTTTATTATTATTATTATTATTGAACATAGTTCTTCCTCTTACTTTTTAATAGTAGGATTTGGAAGTTGAATGATAATTATTCAAGAGGAGTGGCAAGAATTGACATGTAAGTAAATGCTCACCAATGCGAGATAAAATAAAATGCTATTATAACCACACAAGAAGGGGGAGGGTCGTAAAGGCTTATATGTACGTACAAAAAACCACTCAATGAGTGGTTTTGGTTAAAATTAATAATAATTTTAAATTTCCTTTGGTTCTCTAAACTTGATGTCTGTAGTGTTCTGTACTATAGGTGAGTCAGGTTTTGCAAATTTAGCAAATAAAGCGCAACCGATCACTATGACGGCTGCAGTAAACATAATCGTGTAATTAAACCCCTGTAATGTGTTTTTTCCTGCCAGGTCGATCAGGTAACCGCAAACAAGTGGACCAATGATACCTGATAGATTTTGAAAAGAAGTACCGAGACTTACCATCAACCCGCGTCTAGTTGGAAGTAAACTCATCATGATAATCGGACCAACATTTAACATGTTCGTTGTTAATCCTAGAGCTACACCTATAATTGCAATTAATAATACTGGAGCTTGTACAAGTGTTGCTGAAAAAAGTAATACGGCACTAATAACTTGTAGTAAGGCTGAATATAAAACACGAGAAGTACGTATATTATTCGATTTCTTAAATAACTTATCAGAACAGATCGAAGCACTGATGGACACTACCGTGTTAATAAGGCCAATTGATAAAACTGCTAGTCCCATTTTTGTTTGGGTTAAATGTATACCTTTTACCAAATAGACTGGTAGCCATACTGAAATCCATACGACAAAGCCGAAACTAGCAAATAAATTAAGTAAAGTAAAAATTAAAGTAGGGGAGAATAAAATTGGTTTAAATTCGGACCATTTGAGTTTTTCAACAGGCAATTTTACATTTGTTGTTTCAACAGTTGTTTTTGATTTCTCTTTAACAAATGGCCAAATAAGTACCCAAATAAGACTAGCTACACCTAAAGCCACAAATGAAGTTCTCCAGCCATACGTTTGATTTACGTGTACTAAAACAGGTGTCAATGCCATTGCACCAATCATCGCACCTACATTAATGACCGAAAAAGCCAAACCGCGAGATTCTGCTGGAAATACTCTGCTTATATGGCTGATTGCCACAGGTCCGAATGGGCCTTCAAATACACCAAGTAGAATTCGATAGATAAGTAGAAAGCTAAAACTTGTTATGAAAAAAGTTCCAAATTGTAATAGTGTCCAAGCGATTATGAGAATGCCTAACATCTTTTTTGTACCAATTTTATCAGACCAAGCTCCTCCGACTACACCAGATACAGCAAAAAACCAGAAAAATATACTTCCGAGTAAACCATATTGTACATAGGATAGGTTAAAATCTTTTATGATAAAAACAGATGCGACACTTGTTGAGGATTTATCAGCAAAATTAATAAGTGTTGCGATTA
The DNA here is from genome assembly GCF_002156875.1 of Bacillus sp. EAC. Lineage (GTDB taxonomy): Bacteria > Bacillota > Bacilli > Bacillales > Bacillaceae_G > Gottfriedia. The sequence goes on from NZ_NCSY01000004.1 coordinate 589,802, forward strand.
ACAACATAATGAGAATTACCCAGCGTTTCATGTAAAGCACTCCCTTACAAATTAATTTTTTCAATTGCCTTTGCTATTCCTGCTCATACAATAGGTCAGAAAGTATGGCCTAACCATACTTTCTATTAACTTCTACTTAATCGTTTTGTAATTTAAACTCGACTTTTTGTATTTTACCTGTAAACGCAAAGTCTTCCAAATCTGCATAGTTTTTACTAACAGGTAAATAAGCATCTCGTCCAATATCTAATCCTTCAGTTGAAATCAAAAACGGTAAGGTTTTTGGCATTTCGACTTCGCCAACCTGATGATTATCGATAAATAGCTTCCCTATTCCTTTTAAAAGACCTGATTTCGAAAATTCAAAATGAACTGTTGATATTCCAATTGGAACTTCTAGATTGGATTCAATTTTATAGACTGTCCCCACATAATTATACTCATAAAATAAACGATTATTTTGAATATACATTGTATATCCACTGTATTGATTTCCTTGTGCAATCAATACACCTTCGCAGTCTTTGCTTGGACGATCAATCGGCACAGAAATCTCGTAAGATCGATTTAATATAGGTGGTGATGCAAGACTATGACTCATTCCTGGGAAGAAAGTAAACTCTGTACGAGATCTTACTTTATCATCAGGGGAGATGTAAGCGAATAATTCGATCGTTTGATCAATCATCGGAAGCGCATTATATTCTTTTACTTCTTCGAACCAGATATCTTGTAATTCTTTAAGTTTTTCAGGGTACATTGCAGCCAAATCGTCACTTTGAGAAAAATCTTTGTTTATGTTAAATAAGCACCATTGGTCTTCTTCGAATGGGGTTCCTTTTGTATGAAAAGAGATCGCCTTCCAGCCATCATGCCAAATCGCACGCTGTCCTGCCATAAGGAAATATTGAGTTTCCCGTCTTGTATGAACTGCAGGATCTTCAAATGTATACTCCATGCTCACTCCGTGCATCGGCATTTGTTTAACGCCTTTGATTTCTTCAGGTGCACTTATTCCTGCTAATTCTAGAACAGTAGGAGTGACATCAATCACGTGATGGAACTGATCGCGAACGTTCCCACTATCCATGATTCGATTTGGGAAATGATAAATCAACGGAACATGAATACCACCGTCAAAAGTTGTTTGCTTATAATATTTAAAAGGTGTATTGCTAGCTTGTGCCCAGCCACGAGGATAGTTAGGTTGTGTATTTGGTCCACCTATTTCATCAATGCGATCTTTCATACTTTCAGCAGTTGTTGGAACACCGTTGAAGTAGGAATTTTGTTCCAAAATGCCATCAAATTCGCCTTCTTGGCTTGCACCATTATCAGATAGAAATACAATCATCGTATTATCCAATTGACCAATTGCTTCAAGAAAGTCAATGAATCTACCAATCTGTTCATCTGTGTGAGTAAGGAATCCCGCATATGTTTCTTGGAATCTTTCAAAAAGATGCTTTTCATCATTGGAAAGTTTGTCCCATTCCTTTACACCAGGATTGCGTTCAGCAAGTACAGTATCAGATGGAACAATTCCTAATGATTTTTGACGTTCAAGCCTTTCTTCACGAATTCGCTCCCAACCTTTGTTATATGTTCCTTTATACATATCGATATAACGCTTGGAAACTTGATGTGGTGAATGCTGTGCGCCAAAGGCAAGATACATAAAAAATGGTTTCTCTGGATAAATTGAAGCATGGTCAGAAATAAACTTTATCCCATGATCGACAAGATCCTCTGAAAGATGGTAATCAGGTTTCTTTGGAGGCTCCACACTATGATTATCGTAAACTAAACTAGGTGTATATTGATCTGTCATGCCTTCTAAAAATCCGTAAAATCGATCAAAGCCTTTTCCTAGCGGCCAGTTATGAAAAGGGCCAGCAGCTGATTCTTCATAAATAGGTGCCAAATGCCATTTTCCTATAGCAAAAGTACTATAATCATTTTCTTTAAGAATTTCAGCTATCGTTCCTGCGGAAGGAATTATTTTACCACGTGTGCTCGGGACATCAGGACCTAAATCAAAATTTGATAGAAGACCCATACCTACAGAATGGTGATTTCGCCCAGTTAATAAACTTGCTCGAGTAGGGGAGCAAAGGGGCGTAACATGGAAGTTATTATAACTCAATCCATTTTGAGCTAAACGATCGATATTTGGCGTCATAATTTCTGAACCGTAACAACCTAGGTCTGAAAAACCCATATCATCAAGTACAATATATACGATATTATTTTTCATATTCATAGCTCCTTTAAATAGTAAAATTAACTAATCTATTAATGGCGTTAGTATACGATTGATTAAAGTTGTCAACTTATATTTATTATTAAAAGAGTGGAAGTCAACTGGTTGTTAAAACAAAGCTATTTGGCATGTTTTTTTACGCATCTCTAGCACATCGAAATCCCATATTCCCAGTAGAACTGTCTGGCGTATTGGAACTACGGGCAGCTACTCGATAACGATTACAGTAAGATTCGTGACATAGATAGGAGCCGCCACGAATTACTTTGGAAGTTCCACTTGGAATACCTTTTGGATTTTCTCTCGTGTCTTGTAAATGATAAGTTGGACTGAACCAATCAGAACACCATTCCCATATATTTCCTGAAACATTATATAAGCCAAAATTATTAGGAGTAAACGACCTAGCAGGGGCTGTTCCTTCATATCCGTCTAAAGCTTGATTGTCATTCGGAAATTGTCCTTGCCAAATATTTGCATAATGTTCACCGTTTGGGTGCAATTCGTCGCCCCAAGCATATTTTTTTTGTTCTAAACCACCCCGAGCCGCATATTCCCACTCAGCTTCTGTTGGCAACCTTTTCTGAGCCCAAATGCAATAAGCGGAAGCATCATTCCAGGATACGTGAATTACCGGATGATCAAGTCGATTTTCAATCGTTGAATCTGGTCCTTCAGGATGTTGCCAGTCTGCTCCATCTACAACGAGCCACCAAGGAGTTTGATGAACATGTTGTATAACATTCTTCTTGGTTTCAGAAGTTACAAGCGAATGAAAAACAAAGGACCAACCATAAACTTCAGCTTCAGTTTTATAGCCGGTATCATTTACAAAGTCTTTAAATTGAGAATTTGTAACCGTACAAGTATCTATATAGAATGGATTTACTTTTATTTTACGTATAGGTCCTTCACCATCAGCATTATATCCATCTGGATCATCTGTACCCATCAGGAATTCTCCGCCAGGGAGGTAAACCATATCTTTGTTTGATCGATTTTGACAACTAGTAACAGCACTTATTTCTTTATATTGAGTTAAGTTTGATTTTGGTTTTGTTGGAGAACAGCAATCATTTATTATTTCGAATTCCATTCAAATCACTCACTTTAAAAGTTATGGATGTAACAGGCAATTCGTTTAATCAGCTATTTAGTGAATAATAAAAAAGAAGGATACATAAATCTTACATAATGTTTCTCCTACTTAGAACCAACTTTGCTATTAGTTCTTTATGCAACAAAAAGGAACTCAAAATGAAGTTCCTTTTTTAATTTCTGTTGAAAAAATTAAATCTAATATACGTTTATTTTGCTAATGCTGCTAATCCAGACCAAATTCCCAATGAAGTACCAGCAGTAATTCCTCCATCAATAGTGACAGCTTGACCTGTAATAAATTTAGCATCGTCCGAGCTTAAGAAATGAACTAATGAAGCAACTTCTTCAGGTAAACCAGAACGACCAAGAGGTGTAACCATGTTATTAATTGCTCTTTGTTCAGGAGCAGAACTATTTTGCAACATTGGTGTTTCAATTGTTCCAGGACAAATGCAGTTTACACGAATATTACGAGGGCTTAACTCAAGTGCAGCAGTTTTAGTAAGTCCGATAACAGCATGCTTTGATGCAACATATGGTCCATATGTTGGCACACCTTGTAAACCTGCTACAGATGCAGAATTAATAATTACCCCTCCATCACTTAAGTGAACAGATCCATGTTTTAGACCATACAATACACCCATCGTGTTTACTTTAAAAGATGCTTCATAATCTTCTGATACAGCATCAGACATCATAGTTAACCCTCTACCAATTCCAGCATTGTTAAAAAGAATATCAATTCGGCCATATGCTTCAACAGTTTTTTCAAGTAAAGCTTGTACATCATTTTCATTTGAAACATCTGTTTTGATATACAAACCATCAATTTCTAATGCTAGTTTTGTTTCGTCTGTAAGATCAGCAACTACAACTGTAGCTCCAGCTTGATTAAAGCGTTTAACAGTAGCAAGTCCAATACCTGAACCTCCTCCAGTGATTACAGCAACTTTTCCTTTTAGTGAAAACATACTAATCCAGCTCCTTTTAGTGATTTATTTTTTAAATTTTCTGATATTTTATTGTGTAAAAAAGTGATCTTAATTGGCATGACTCTTGATTAAACTCATTTTTTCTTCATATGAAAGCTTTTCTGCCATTGATAATTGCTCACCAAGTTCTGGTGGGAAGCAGTAAAATACTTCTTTGCTCTCAATTCCTTTTACGTAGTACTCGACACCTTCTTCAACACTTAATGGCTGTAATTTCATTCCACCTTTTTTTAATTCTCCAGTTTCTGAATCAAGATTAGATTCAATCCATAATGGTGTTTTTACTGGCCCAGGAGCAATGGCAGTAAATGTTAACTCAGGGTAGGAAGTAGGCAACATTTCTGCTAATCGGCGGACCCACATTTTACCAGCTGCATATCCAGGTAAACCCCATAATCCAATGTAAGAAGACGCAGATGAAGTCATGACAATATGTCCTTTTCCTCTGGATTTCATCAAATCTAGAGCTGGAAAAACCGTATTTGCGACTCCATTTACACAAATTTTGGTTGCCCACATGATATCTTCAGGAGTATCTTCCGTTCTGCTTGTACTTCCAGGTCTTTGTCCTGCAGCATTCGCAATAATTAAGTCGAGTGGCTTTATTTCATCGCATTCATTTATGACAGTTTTCATAGCTTTCTCATCCATAATATTCGCTATTTTAGTATGGACGGTAGCTCCTAGCTCTACACATGCTTTTTTAGCATTTTCTAAGTTTGTAGGATTTATATCTATTAAAAAAATATGTACATTTTTATTTTTACTATAATGCTTAGCTACACCTAAACCTAATCCACTTGCTGCACCTGTAATTAAGATAGATTCATATTGACTCATTTTAAACCTCCTAGAATTGGGATATCTAAAACTGTTAATCGAAAGCGAAAGTCTTTAAAAATCTGTACTAATGTACTAAATGTAATTCTGTTAAATTTAAGTGATCTATTTAAATGATTAATTGCACCCCCATTAGAAAAATAGATAGTTCATATTTATAGCGAAGGGTGTATTCTAAGATGACACTTAGAAGTAAACGCTTTCACTACGTTAAAATTAATATACTTTTCCTTTAAGTTAATATAAAGTGTAAATAAGTGAGACTTAGTTGAATTTTTTTCATTCAAAAGAAAAAGGGTGATTAGATGAACTTATTACAATTGGAGTATGTAATTGAGGTTGCTAAAACAAAATCAATCATAAATGCTGCTGAGAATCTTCATATTTCTCCGTCCGGTATTAGTAAAGCCATAACTAATTTAGAAATGGAACTTCAAATTAAGGTATTTAATCGTTCAAGACTAGGTGCTGAACTTACAGATGAAGGCAAGTTTATTGTCAGTAAAGCACATGAAATCTTACTGAAAGTCGAAGATATATCTATTTTTGCGCATCAAAATAATAATCCAGAAAAAGTTAATATCTCATTAGCCGCTAGTACAAACGCTATGTTTATTGTGCCTAGCACCCTTGTAACATATAAAAAAAATTATCCTTATAGTCAAATTGAGATTTTCGAAAAAAAACCATATGCTATCCTCAATGATGCTTTAACAGATAAGATTGATTTCGGTATCACAGTATTTACTGACGAAATGGTAGCAACACATCCAGAAATAGAATTTGAATCCATTCTAGAAGGTGGCACAGTCATTTGTGTAAGCAAGAATTCTCCACTATCTTTTTTGGAATATGTTCAAGTTGAGGATCTAGCTAATCAATCTGTCATTCTTTCTGAAGATCCACTAATGGAGGATTTTGTAAATGAACTAATTAAGTATGTTCCCGAAATGAATATATTATTAACAACAAACAATGTAAACGTTATTTCTGAAGCGGTATCAGAAGGTTTAGGGATTGTTTTTTCAATGAATATATTTTTAAATAAGGTTCCTAGTATTATAAATGGAGATATTATTACAATTCCTTTTATACATCCCAGTTCTGATCGATTTTCCTTTGGAATCGTTCGATCTAAACGCAAAAGATTATCTGAGCATAGTAAAGAATTTATAAAAGCTTTTAAGCAAAATTTTAATTAAGACTGTTTTGAATTAACTTTTGTTTGTTTTGGAAAATTTAAGAAATAAAATTTCCGTAAGCGAAGAATTTTCTTTAACACTAAAAATGATCTTCAAGAAAATTGAAGATCATTTTTTAATTACGATATTAAACGATAGTGTGAACTATTCTTTATCGTCATGCGGAAACTTGTGTGGACTATTGAGTAGTTTCTTTAAATCTCCACGATAAAACACATCTTTAAACTCCTGAGGTCGAAATGGAATAATCGGTGCTAAATACGGAACACCGACTGATCGTAGACGAGACATATAAATAAAAAATAATAGGAAACATATTCCCATTGTGGTTAAACCAAAGAAACAACCTACGATTGAAAAAATAATTCGTAACGTATTCAATGTACTGATTAACCCTCCTGAGATAAACAGTAAACCGGTTAAAAAAGTGATTCCTACAATAATTAAACTAAGAGAATGGACTAATTTGGAATCGACTAATGTTGTACTAACCACCATTGTTCCAACCAGAGAAGCAACTACAATTAAATCGGTTGGAATTCGAAAGGCTGCTAAACTCATTAAGTATAAAACGAATATTAGTATACCAATTTCAAGTGGAAAGGAAAGTATGGTATCGGAATGTGTAAAATATTTTTTTGCAAATTTTACTGGGAACCAATTACTATGAAAATTAGCTACTGCAAGATAGATACCCGGTAAGTAGACAGTCAAAAAGATACAAAAAAGGAGAATCAATCGATTCGAAAACCTTCCAATTTTCGAATAGTATTCTGTAGGTTGCGACAAATAGTGTACAAATAATGTAGGTGCAATCGACGCAACTGGTGAACCATTCATAATAATAGCAATTCGCCCTTCATATAAAGCATTAGCTGTTATGTCTGGCATCTCAGTATTGTATACAAGAGGGAAAAATGGCTTCTTCCTACCTTCCAAAGCATCTTCAACAACTCTAGGCTCTATGACGTATTCGACATCAAGATTTTCAATACGTGTTTGAACCTCTTCCAAGGCAAGCTTATCTACTTTATTTTTTAAATAAACAATTGCAAGGTCCGTTTTAGCAAAGCGCCCGATTTGTTTCGATTCAACGCATAAATCCGGTGATTGAATATAACTACGGATTAAATTTAAGTTCACTTTTAATTGTTCTGATAACCCAATCATTGGACCATTAGTAGAACGCTCTCTAATACTAGGTGCAACAGAACGCTGTTGCCATTGGGTGGTTTCTGCGATAATTCCATTATTATAACCATCGACTAAAATCAGTGTTCTTCCTCGGACGATCCCATTAAGTGCATCCTCAAAAGATGTCACTATTTCAACTGAAGATGCTCGAATATGACGAGTAGCTAAGTAGTCAATGAGTGGTTCCTTTCCGATTTCTTTGATGTCTTGGAATAAAAACAATGGCGTAATAAGAAAATCTCGAATTACATCCGCATTTACAAGATCATCCAGATAGATAAGTGATACTTCTAATGGTTTTGGTTTACCGATTCGAATTGTCCGGACGACTAATTCAGTTGTGTTGTTTAAGTGGTCCTTAATCGTTTCAATGTTTTTATGAAGGCTAATTGTAAAATTTATAGGATCATTTTGGTTCATTTTTTTCTTTCACCTCTAGTCAATCAATACTTCTAAAATACTGTATTCAGTATTGACTAAGTGAACTTTTCTAATCCAACAAATATATGCCTTATCTAAATATCATAATGAAAGATTCCATGTTTAGAAGACTCACTCTGGATTAAAGTGTATTTATGGTGGGTCGGAAATAGAGGGAAAAGTGGATGTTTGAGGAGATTTTTGATTTAAGAAAATTTAGCGATTATTTAGCAATAATTCTTTAGGTGAATTAAATTCAATTAACTGTCACTTTTTTACACTTTATATTAACTTGTAGGAAATGTATATTAATTTCTAAGAAGAGAAATCGTTTACTTCTGTTACGTGATATACAAAAGATTAATTTACGCGATAGCATAGGTGAATCATAGAAATTGCTTTTTTACGTAATGTAATTTCAGAAAATTTAAAAAACTTATGTAGTGAGATTGATATCATTAGTTTTTACTAGCTGGAAGAGGAGAATTGTTTGTTGATTACTAAAGTTCAGCTGATGCTAGATTTATCACGGGACAAGCAATTGCAATTGATGAAGTAGTTACTGATGGTACCTCAAAAGGTGTCTAGTATAAAAAACAAAAAAAATTGAAAATGAAAGAGGGAATTAAAATGGCAGAATATCCATTATTAGAATCAGTTTACATGAACCCGGAGGAATTACCATGGATTCCATGGATGGAAGGCGTTCAATTTAAATTATTAAAAGCAAACCCAATTAATGGTCAATTTTTTGTTTTATTACAAGCATCAAAAGGTGCAGTAATGCCTGCACATTATCATCATGGTACAGTTATTGTTTATACGATTCAAGGTGCATGGAACTATGAAGGTGAAAACTGGGTTTCTAAAGCAGGAGATGTCATTTTTGAACCAGCAGGATCACTGCATACTCCACAAATGCTAAGTGAAGAAGATGTAATTGTTTTAAATATTTTAGATGGATTATTAGACTTCCAAGACGATGAAGGAAACTCAATTTTAAAATTAAATTGGATAGCTGCTATTGATATGTATAAACAATATTGTGATGCAACTGGAACAGAATTTAAGGATTTAACAAAGTTTTAATTTTTGACTAATATAGAAAATCAGTTAACCCCTCCTTTTATTAAAGGGGGGGTTAAAGATTTTAGAGACTTATATAAAAGATTTTTTTTTATAGGTTTTTAATAAGCTACTGTTAACCAAAAAGATTCTTGTATTTTCATAATTGACTTTATGAGTTTTAAAAACTGAAAAGTATCATTTATTTTTAGAATAAGAGGAGGGTATTATGAGTTACAATTTAAGTGGAAATTTAAAAAATAGTGCAACATTGTATCCTGATCGTTTGGTATTTACATTTTTAGATCAAAGTGTAACATATCAAGAATTAGATGTAATGGTTGATAAAGTTGCAGCAGGATTATATGAAAATGGTATAGGAAAAGGCGATCGAGTAGCGCTGGTACTTGGAAATTGTCCTGAATTTGTGATTGCATATTATGGAATTCTACGCACTGGTGCATCAGTCGTGCCAATTAATCCGATTTTTACTCCTCGAGAAATTACTTACATCCTATCAAATAGTAAAGCAAAGGCAGTTATTGCAAGTAGTGGATTAAGTCAATTATTGTCAACGTTAGTAAATAAGCTAGAAAATTTACAAATGGCATTCTACACTGATTCATTTAATTCTTATAATAGCTGGGATCAGCTACTCCAAAGTTCAGATAATGAGTTTGTTCAACCTTCTATCGATGAAAATGATCTTGCGGTTGTTTTATACACATCAGGTACAACAGGAAATCCAAAAGGTGCAATGCTTTCTCATAGAAATATGGGATCGAATGCAGAAACTTTTGCAGAATTCTTTGGTTATACACAAGATGATCGAATTATCGCTACTTTACCAATGTTCCATGTATTTTGTATGACGGTTTGTATCAATACCCCTATTAAATGTGGAGCACACATTATTATTATTCCTAAATTTAATCCTACCGAAGTAGTTAATACAATAAGAAGAGATAAAGTAACTTTGTTTGCTGGTGTTCCGACTATGTATAGTTTTATGTTGCAGGTAACTGATGCAACAGCTGAAGATTTTTCTTCTATTCGAGCATGTTTCTCAGGAGGGGCATCATTACCACTTGAATTACTTAATCGTTTCCAAGAAAAATATAAAGTCGATATATTAGAGGGCTACGGTTTATCTGAAACAGCTCCTATCGCTACATTTACTCCGCTAAAAGGAATTAGAAAACCAGGTTCAGTTGGTATAAATATTCCAAATGTGACTAATAAAGTTGTTGATCCAAATGGTTTAGAAGTACCTATCGGGGAAGTTGGAGAATTAATTATTCAAGGACCAAATATCATGCTAGGTTATTTAGAAATGCCGGAAGCAACATTTACTTCTATAAAAGATGGTTGGTTTTATACAGGTGACTTAGCAAAGATGGACGAGGATGGCTATTTTTATATAATCGACCGTATAAAGGATTTAATCATTGTAGGTGGTTACAATGTTTATCCAAGAGAAGTAGAAGAGGTTTTATATCAACATCATGCAGTAGTAGAAGCAGCTGTAATTGGAATTCCTGATAGCAACTTTGGAGAAAGTGTGAAGGCATTTGTCGTATGTAACGATCAAAATGTTTCTGTAGAAGAGATTTTGTTATTTGCACAAGAAAGATTAGCAAAATACAAGCAACCAAGAGAAATTGAAATTTTAACTGAACTTCCAAAAAACAGTACGGGTAAAATTTTAAGAAGAGCTTTACGTACATCGGTAGAAAGTAAATAAGTGGTTTACGGGAATTGTTTTCGCAATTTTCACTCTTTTAAATTATTTGTTTTTAAGTCCATTTCAATAAGAAAAAACAAATCCGAGTAATGTAAAAACTATATATAAATTTAAAGCCGTATACTACACATTTAGGAATCTCGTCTACTAATAAAAAAAGATCTTCAATTGAAGATCTTTTTTTTTACAATATTCAAATTGATTACTTTGATTTACTCCTTATCGTCATGTGGATATTCGTGCGGACTGTTAGTCATTTTCTTTAAATTTCCACGATAAAAAACATCTTTAAATTCTTGTGGTCGAAAAGGAATGATAGGTGCTAAATAAGGAACACCTACTGACCGTAATTTAGCCATATAAATGATTAAAAGGACAAAAATAATTCCCATTCCAGTAAAACCAAAAAAGTTTCCGACTAATAAAAATATGAATCTTAATGGATGTAATGCTGAACCAAGTCCATTTACAGTGACAAGAAAATTTGCAAGAATTGTTAGACCTACGACAACGAGACTTAAAGGGTGAATTAGTTTTGCATTGACTGCTGTTTCACTCAGAACGATTGCTCCTACAAGTGCAACAGTAACTACAATTTCTTTTGAAACTCTAACAGATGCGATCATAACCATTTGTAAAATTACAAGAAAGATTAAGACTTCAAGTATTGCAGGTGGGAGTGATTCTGCCTCATTAAACAGTTTTTTTTCAAATTTTTTAGGAAACCAATCCGTGTGGAATCTTTCAATCGCTAAATACACCCCTGGTAAAAAGATTGTAAAACAGAATGAAAGAAATGTAATGAGACGATTTGAGTAACGTCCAGATTTTAAATAATAATCATCTGGAGATTGAAAGTGCTGAAAAAAAATAGCGGGAACAACCATTGCATTTGGTGTACCGTTAACTAAAATGGCGATTTTCCCTTCATATAGGTTTGAAGCCACAGTGTCGGGTCTTTCTGTGTTAAAAGTTAAAGGGAAAAAGGTTTTCTTTCTGCCTTCAATTGCATCTTCTACCATTCTAGCTTCGAGTACATAATCTATTTCAAGAGTAGATATTCGTTTTTTGGTTTCTTCTAACACTTCCTGATCGACTTTTCCATCTACGTAGGTAATAGCGATGTCTGTTTTTGAAAAAGTTCCAACTTTTAAAATTTCTATACATAGATGAGGAGTTTGAACCATGTTTCTAATTAAATTGATGTTTACTTTAAGTTGCTCACCAAATCCTTGCATTGGACCTACAGCAGTCCTTTGTGCCAGGGATTGTTCAACATTACGTTGCTTCCATTCTGTTGTTTCTGCGAGGATACCACATCCAAAACCATCGAATAAGACGAGTGTTTTCCCTTTTAATATGCCTTGGATACATGATTCAAATGATGTCACGATTTCAACCAAGCTCGAACGGATATGGCGAAAAGATAAATCTTCCATAAAAGTATCCCTTTTTAGATCTGAGGATTCATTTAATGCTAAGAGTGGTGTGATAATACATTCTTGAACAAAGTCTAAATTCACAATGCCATCGATAAAAAGTAGACTACCTGAGTAATGGCCTAATTTAATTGTTCGAGTAACCAAGTCTGATGAATGATGAAAATACTCTCGAAGAATCGTCAAATTTTTGTCTATATGCAATGTTAAATTCATTGTTTCATGATTGATCATAAGTAGTATACCCTCATTGTCTAAACAGAATTATGCAATAGAGTTAGCTTGTTATTTTTTCAACATTTTTATGTACCTAACAATCCTGTACCTCGAAAGATAAAGCTGAGAAATGAATAATGTTTAGGTAAATTAAAATTCGGAATTAAGTTATTTAACAAAAGTATGTGTAATTTCAAAAAGGGAAGCACATTAGTGAGTTTTTTAACTTATTTCAATCTAAATAAGTAGAACTAAATAACTCTGAAAAATCTAAATGATATAAATATTCCTTCTTTTTTTTGTCAAATTATGATAGTCTTTTTTATAGAAAGGCCCTGTTAAAGCTTAATGTTGAAATGAAATACAATTGAGAATTTAGATAAAATCTCTAGTAGTCTCACGTACTTTAGCGCATTTCAACACTCTTGAATAGGAGAGCCGATAGGTAAAAGTAGTAACTTGTTTAATTTGCTCCCAACAATACGTGAAAACGCTATCATGAAGGGTCGGAGAATAAACAATCATAAAATGTAGAATTTTAAAGGAGGTTAGTTTTTCTTTATTACACCATCAAACATCCGGTCTTATATTATGTACAAGCATTTTATTTAGCATAGTCGTCTTAATAATAATTATAGAATAATATTTCATGAATAAAGAGGTGTATATATGCAAAATACGAACCGTCAATCAAACAATTTTCGACCTTCTCAACCTAAAAAAGAGCAATTAGAAAGAAAGCTAAAAACGCGTCATTTAACAATGATCGCAATGGGTGGAACAATAGGAACTGGTCTTTTCTTAGCAAGTGGAACAACCATTCACGATGCAGGCCCTGGTGGAGCCCTTGCAGCTTATTTAATTGCTGGAATTATGGTTTATTTCCTAATGACAAGCTTAGCTGAGATGGCATCATTTATTCCAATTTCAGGTTCTTTTAGTACTTATACAGGTAGATTTGTAGATCCAGCTCTAGGTTTCGCAGTCGGCTGGAATTATTGGTATAACAATGCAATCATTTTAGCACTTGAACTTTCAGCGTCCGCATTGATTATGAAATATTGGTTCCCAAATGTTCCTGGAATCTTATGGAGTGCTATATTCCTTGCTCTAATTTTTGGACTTAATGTCTTATCCGTTAAAGGATATGGTGAATCTGAATTTTGGTTTTCAATTATCAAAGTTGCAACTATCATCATTTTTATTGTGGTAGGAATATTAATGATTTTTGGCATTATGAACGGTCAAGCTGCAGGACTTGAAAATTTCACAAAAGGTGAAGCACCATTTAAAGGCGGATTTTTATCAATCTTTAGTGTCTTCATGGTTGTAGGATTTGCTTTCCAAGGGACTGAAATGGTTGGGGTAGCAGCGGGAGAAAGTGAAAATCCTGAAAAAAATATCCCTAAATCAATCAAGCAAATCTTTTGGAGAATTTTATTATTTTACGTTTTAGCGATATTCGTAATTGGCTGTTTAATTAGTTATAATGATCCGAATCTACTGGGTGGAGATCTTGAAAATATTGCAATAAGTCCATTTACACTTGTATTCAAGCACGCTGGACTTGCTTTTGCAGCTGCGGCAATGAATGCAGTTATTCTAACGTCTGTTTTATCAGCAGGGAATTCAAGTTTATATGTTGGTTCGCGAGTTCTATGGGTGCTGGCTGAAGAAGGCAAAGCTCCTAAATTCTTGAAAAAAGTAAATAAAGGTGGCGTACCAGTAAACGCGTTATTTGCAACGACACTTATCGGAATGCTATGTTTCTTAACTTCTTTATTTGGAGATGGAACTGTTTATTCTTGGTTACTAAATGCTGCAGGATTAGCTGGTTATCTTTCTTGGTTAAGTATTTCTGTTACTCATTATCGTTTCAGAAAAGCATATCGTGTACAAGGAAGAGACTTTAAAGATTTACCATATGTTGCAAAATGGTTCCCATTAGGCCCAGTTTTGGCAACAGTCTTATGTTTAATCGCAATGCTTGGGACGAATTACGGGGCTTTTATCGGCGATAAGATTGACTGGTATGGCATCGCGGTTTCGTATATTGGACTACCATTATTCATCCTAGGATACCTAGGCTATAAAGTTATTAAAAAGTCAAAAATAGTTCGATTACAAGATGCTGATTTCAGTAGAGAATAAATAATATGAAGGTATCTCATTGGATGGGATACCTTCTTTTATATTTATAGCTATACTTTATTAGAAATTTATTATTTAAAATTATATATTAATCCCATTTAAGCGAATATTTTTACAGTATTTAGGAAAATTAAAAAGGTAATTTGTACGAAAGGAGACAAAAGCAGTGAATCATTCATTAACTGAACTTGAATTAGAAAACCTTCGTCATATTATCGGAGGACATGGAACGATTGTGAATAAATTAGAAGCTTATGCAGAGCAATGTTCTGATCCAGAATTAAAATCTATGTTACAAAGAGATGCGCAAGCAGCAAGGCAATCACAGCAACAACTATTAACTTTTCTAAGCTAAGGAGGAACACTATGTTACAGGATAAAGATATGGTTAATGATTACTTAGCAGGAATAAATGCTAGTTTATCAAGTTACGCGGGATTTATAAATGAATCAAACAACTCTGAACTAAGACAAACTTTAATTCAATTGCGAAACCAAGATGAAGGTCGCCAGAGAACATTGTATAATTACGCATTAGAAAAAGGATATTATAAGCCGGCAGCACCAGCTTCACCGGAGATTGTCCAACAGTTTAAATCTCAGTTAACTTCAAATCAGTAATTTTTTTAATACAGAAATAAATTGTGTTTATCTTCAGGAAAAGGCTCAAACCAAAAGGTTTAAGTCTTTTTTTTTCTGTTTTCATATACTTTGTTGTAGTATAAATGGAGTATTTTCGATTTCCACTTCAGGATGCTTGCTTTTAAGTGGGGAGGGCGATGAGCCTCCTCGGCTTGCCTGCCGAGGTCTAATCTGTCAGGATACTCCCACAAGAGTCTCACACCATTCGTTCATCATCTTCTTTATTTATAGTTTGCTTTAAAAAAGAGCTTTTTTGTCTATTAATTAAAAGAGTGGGGAACTCTTTGGCAGAAAACAATATAGTATGATGAATAAATTAAAGTGCAAAAAGATAAAATTGAGAAGGTACATCACTTTAGCTATTGTAAAAGTAATTAGTTTTAAATCTAAATATAAGAATATGGATAGGAGTTGAAACAATTATCGATAATAAAATAGCTTATACAGATATTGGTAGTGGGAATACAATACTTTTGATTCACGGTTTTATGGGTAGTCATCTTTATTGGAAAAAAGTAATACCAGTTTTGGCAGAAGAATTCCGTGTAGTTGCAATTGATCTACCAGGGCATTGTGATTCAGCAAACATAACTGAAGAACCAACAATCGAAAGTTTCTCAGATTTAATTAAGGATTTGTTGGATAGCTTGAACATTAAGCAATCAACTATGTTTGGACACTCCCTAGGTGGCTATATTACACTGGCATTTGCAGAAAAATATAGTCATTATTTAAACGCCTTCGCACTAATACATTCTACTGCTTTACCGGACACTGAAGAGGCGAAGAATGGTAGACTAGCAACAATTGAAAAAGTAAAAAAAGATGGCGTGCAAGGTGTAGTAGATGGATTAGTACCAAAGCTTTTTTCACCATTACATCTTCAGAAAAATAGTCAAGATATTGAATTAGCAAAGGAAATTGGATATAAAACTTCAGTTGATGGGACAATAAATGCATTATTAAGCATGAGGAATAGACCGGATCGAAATCATGTACTTGAAAGCACAACATTACCAGTCCTATTATTAGCAGGTAAGGAAGATCAAATTATTCCTTCTGAGAAAACCTTTTCTGTAAAAAAAGAAAATATAAAGCAGTCAATTATAGTAGATTCTGGGCATATGAGTATGCTTGAATCACCTAAACGACTTATTAAGGAGATGAAGGATTTTTTAGCTTCAATCTAATTTTTTAGAATTAGATCTCCTGCCTTGGAAGAATAAAGGGATGTTCATTAGTCTATAAAACTGACTAATGAACATCCCTTATTTCCTTATTTTTTAGTTCCCCGTTACAACAGCATTTTGAATCTGAGGAGAAGAAGCACCGCTTCCACCACCGCCGAACGATACTGTTCCCCCAGCAGCGATGACAGAATTCCAACCAGCACTTTCAATCACGTAATGGTTTCCAGTTTTACTTACAATCTTTGCATCCCATATTGTTGTAATGTTTCCAGTGTAATCAAATTCCAATCTCCAATTGTTTATTGGAGCCGTTCCATTGTTTTTTATTTTCAAATCATAATTAAAGCCTGTTCCCCAATCAGATGAGATTGTAAATGTTACATTTACTTGTGAAGTCGTTCCGCCTTGTGTATTTGTTTGAACGGTAATAGAAGTTGGTTGTGATGTGTTGCCAGCGGCATCTTTTGCTGTTACTGCAAATGTATAATTTGTATTGGCTTGCAGTCCCGTTACATTAATGGAAGTTGCAGTAGTTGATAGTTTCGTAGAACCATAGGATATTTCATAGCCGGTGACACCTACATTATCAGTTGCAGAAGTCCAACTTAATTGAACACTATTAGTTGTTTTACTTGGTGAGCTCAAGTTTGTAACAGCAGTTGGTGCCTGTGTGTCTGTACTTTGAGCATTTGTTTTGACTGTAATACTAGCTGCCTGAGACGTATTACCTGCCGCATCTTTAGCGGTTACTGAGAATGTATAGTTTGTATCCGCTTGCAATCCAGTCACATTCAAACTAGTTGTGGTTGATGTTAGTTTAGTAGAACCATAAGAAATCTCATAACTAGTGACACCTACATTATCAGTAGAAGCAGTCCAGCTTAGCTGAATACTACTAGACGTTTTACTTGGAGAGTTCAAGTTTGAAACAACAGTTGGTGCCTGAGTATCTGGTGGAATACTTACTCCACCGCCCAATAAATCAGAAGCCAATTTATCGATAAGTTTTGGCCCTGTACATGTATATTTTGAACTAGTTCGGCAGTCAGAACTTAGTTCCCAGAACATTCCACCTGCTAGGCCTTTTGATTTTATATAATCAGTTTTATAACCGAAAGACTCAGTGTCATCGTAAGTCATAAACACTCCAGTGGAGGCATTGTATAGGAACGGTACTTTTGCTGTGTTATTCCAATATCGAGTAAATCCATTTTTATTTACATAATTTGCTGCGATGTCACCATAATCAAATACTCCAGTAGCCCCCGAAGAATAATCATCCCAAGTTCCCATTGGTACAGTGGTTCCATCAAATCCAGGCGTTATTGATTGATATTCACCATTATTAGCATTTGCAACACCTTTCCAAGCACGCCCATAGAAAGGAAGCCCCATGACTAGCTTATTCATTGGAACGCCAGCTTGAGCATAACGAGTGACAGCTTCATCAATTGTAAATCCTAAGTTTTTATCAGGATCATTTGGAACAGGATATAATGCAGCATTGTGATTTGTTTTCGTATCCCATCCACCATGGAAGTCATAGGACATTAAATTGATCCAATCAACAGTTTGTGAAATCTTATCTAGTTCAGTGTTGGTTACATAATTTGCGCTGACACCAGATGCGATTGTTAATAAATAATCTTTCCCATCTTCAAGTTCAGCTTTATTTAATTCAGTTCGGATTGCCTGAAGTAAAAGAGTGTAATTTTGCTTATCGGAAGGATGATATGAATTACCTGAAAGTCCTCCACTAACTGGATATTCCCAATCAAGATCTACTCCATCAAATCCGTATGTACGGATGAATTCAACTGCGGATTTTGCAAAAACAAGACGAGTTGCAGGATCAGCTGCCACGTCAGAGAAACGATTACTCCAAGTCCAACCACCGATTGAAATGATTGTTTTTAAATGTGGATATTGAACTTTTAAGTCATTCAGTTTTCCAATATTTCCGCATTTTGCTTGTTCACAATCAGACCAAATTTTGCCCGGATAAGATTTACTTACATCTGCCCAAGGTTCTCCAAGCACAATCGTTCCATTTGGTACGTCTTTATTTTGTAGAGGAACAGTCGAATCTTTACAGTTCCATGTAGCTTTGTTTGGGCTATCAGGGGACGGATTCCCATGTATTCCATTCCAACAAATGTCTGCAAATGCATAATTAATATGTGTCAGTTTTGATCCATCAATGTTTTCAACCTGAAAATTCCGACCATAAATTCCCCAAGAAGGAAAATACCCAATAACCTTATAGTTTGGATTACTGTCAGCTTTAGCAACTAGAGGTCCAGACATATTACCAAAAAAAGTGGAGAGCAATAAAGCAGTTGTGAAAAAAATGGATAACCAAGAACTTTTTTTCTTTCTTTTCATACATTTACCCCTTCCGATTTAAACTTATTAAGTGACTTTATCAACAACTAAATTTATGTACTAGATTTTATACGGAAATTCAGATAAGTTAATTTGGATAAGTCGTTGTACACATTTTCTAGTTGTCTATATATTTGTAATTTCGTTTTAATTTTTTAGACCTAACTTTTTACTTGCTTTTTACAAATAATTCCAATTGACTAGTTCTTAGTTTTAAATTTTATGTAGGTTTATTTATGAAACAAGGAAAATAATCCTTCATGCAGAAATAGTTAGTAGAAGGAATTCATACCAAATACATAACTGTAGAGCAGAAAAGGAGATAATAATGTCAGAAACATATAAAGTTAAAACTTCCAATCAACACTTGCATGCATCTTTTAGCAAGGAGCATCACCCAATCCTGACAATTCGTTCGGGAGATTCAATCGAGTTTGATACGATTGATATCGGCTGGGGGGTTACTCATGAAGATGGAGAAAGAACTAGATTTGAATCAAGAGAGAAGGAACTTGAGAAAGAATGGGGACATCCAATCGTGGGACCATTTTATATTGAAAATGCTAAACCAGGAATGACGCTTGAAGTAAAAATAAATGAATTAAAAACGGGATGGTATGGTTGGAATTGTGCTGGTGGTAAAAGTAACTGGCAAAATAATATACTAGGAATCTCGGAACAGCCTGAAGTGACAATTAATTGGGAAATTGACGAAGAGAGTAAAACTGCTAGATCACGCATTAAAGATCAGGTATTTTCGATTCCACTTCGACCATTTTTAGGTGTTATGAGTACAGCACCGAGTGAAGCTGGAGTTCATTCTACAATCCCACCTCGATATTGTGGAGGAAACATAGATTGTAAGGAACTAGTTGAGGGTAGTACTCTTTATCTTCCAATTGCTGTAGAAGGTGCATTGTTCTCTGCAGGTGACGGTCACGCGGCACAAGGAGATGGAGAAGTATCTGGCCAAGCAATTGAATCTCCTTTTGATCATGTGAACCTTACACTAACAGTGAGAGAAGATATTAAACTAAAAATGCCACGAGCAAACACGCCATCAGGGTGGATCACATTTGGTTTCGATGAAGATTTAAATAAAGCAACAGCAACAGCGTTAACTGAAATGATAGAGTTAATTCAGGAAATCTATCATATTGATAAAACAGAAGCAGTTGCATTGGCAAGTGTTAGTGTGGATCTCAAGATTACTCAAATTGTAAACCGAGTTAAAGGTGTACACGCTATTCTGCCACACTATGACAATTTTTCTTCATAAATAGAATCTTAATTTCATAGATCTCATAAAAACAAGAAAGTGATTGGAGCGCAAGGTGCGAGACTTCTGTGGGAGTAGTGGCATAGGTGAGACCCCACAGGCGTGTATGCGCTAAAGGAGGCTCAGCGCCCGCGACACGGAAAGCGAGCATCATGGAGTGGAAATCGACGAATTTCCTTTATTAAATAGCAACAAAGTTTACGAAAACTACTTAAAAAAAGCCTAATTTCTCGGTAGTGAAAGTTCGAGAGATTAGGCTTAAATTTATTTATCATCTTAAATTATTTAGAGTTCATTGAAATATATTTTTTAACTACTTCAAATACATATTCCTGACATGCTGTTGCAGTAGTTGGATTGTATGCCCCACCATTTACTTTATTGTTAGATAGTACACGGATTCCTAAAAATGCTACATTATAAGCTTTAGAAATTTGGGCTGCTGAAGCACCTTCCATTTCTTCTACAGAAGTACCATATTTTGTGTGGAACCACTTAATTCGATCAACTTCATTATTCCAAACATCTGCAGAACCGATTGTACCCTCAACAACTTTACCTTTTGTATATTTATTTTTAACTGCATTAGCAGCTTTAAGTAAATTTTTATCGCCTTCGTAGAAACGAGGTTTTTCAGCGTTAGGGTCTTCACCCGCGCTTCCTTCAGAAGCCATTAAGTCCATAGGTTTCCAAATAGTCGGATCGATTCCTTGATCTTCACCTTTATTTGCTGTTTTTAATGATCCAATATTAGTCGTTCTTTGACCTAGTACAATATCAAAAACATTTAAATTAGGGTCATGACCACCAGATGTACCTTGGTTGATAATTGCGATTGGATTATATTTCTCAATAGCAATGGCAGTAGCTGCTGCTGTATTTTCCATTCCCTTTCCTGTCTTTTCAACAATTACAGGATAATTATTTAACGTACCTTTGTAAAATATAAAACTTCCTGATTTTATTTCTTTCACATGTTTTAATTTTTTCGCAAATGCTTCTGCTTCGATTGGCATCGGACCTTGAATAATAATAGGTCTTTTAGATTTTACTTTTGCAATTGCCTTGTTTGAGTTTGAACTAAATCCTACAACTAACGATAATAACAAGACAGTAATAACTCCTAATAAAATGAAATCTTTCACCATTTTATTTTTCATTACTAATTTCTCCTTCATTGTAAATTCCCCCTTGATGATTTTATACTCGAAGATGTGTTCCAATGAAAAAAGTCTAGAAAATGTAGAATGACTTCTACCTTCTAGACCTACAAAAGTTAAAGTATAGAGAATAAAGCAAAGTATTAAATGCTTAATCATAAAATGTCTTCGGTAAAAAACCGAAAAGCATATACTTTAACTCGTAGTCCAGTTCTTTCATTGGGAACCAGGTAGAAACGCTCAGGACCATATTACCGAGCATATACGAGTAATGATATATAAGATTATTACCTTATTAATATAGCAAACTTATTTTGCTATTACAATTAAAAACTGAACATTTTTTATATATTTATAATAAAATGTTCGGTTTTTCAAATTTTTATTAGAATGTTATGTGGGAAAAGTAGTGTGGAATTAGAAATAGATGATTTGAATTAAAATAAACAGCATAAATAGATTGCAGGAAGTAGGTGATTATAAATAGAATTAATTGAAGAGATAGTTAAATAAATGGCAGCAAAATGTGTTGATACGAAAATATCATCAAAGTATTTTAATAAAGACTAATAATATAAAGAGGAAGATAAAATATGAATATTTCAGTTTTAGGTTGCGGAAGATGGGGAACTTTTATTGCATGGTATGTCAATAAAGTAGGGCATAATGTGACGTTATGGGGAAGAGAATCATCTAAAAATTATACAGGGTTAAAAGAAAATAGAAAAAATGACTATCTCATCCTTCCTGATGAAATAGAATTAACCAATTCATTAGAAAATGCGATTGCATTTGCAGATATAGTAATCATTTCAATCAGTGCGCAAGAATTACGTTCATTTGCAAACCAATTAAATGCATTAAATGAACTACAAGGTAAAACGTTTGTCTTATGTATGAAGGGATTAGAAGCTGCCAGTGGTAAACGATTATCCCAAGTATTTAGTGAAGAGCTTGGTAAGCATATTAATGTAGCAGTATGGGTTGGCCCCGGTCATGTACAAGATTTTGTTCGTCACATACCAAACTGTATGGTGATAGGTTCGGATAATATAGAAGTGACAAAAAAAATTGTAAAAGAGTTTAATAGTGATCTAATAAGGTTTTATTATGGGCAAGATCTAATCGGTAATGAAATTGGTGCTGCTACCAAAAACGTAATGGGAATTGCTGCGGGAATGCTAGATGGATTAAATTATAGTAGTTTAAAAGGTTCCTTAATGGCCAGAGGAACAAGAGAACTTTCTCGTCTTATTAGGGCAATGGGAGGGAATGACCTTTCGATTTATGGCTTAAGTCATCTCGGTGATTATGAAGCAACATTATTCTCTGAACATAGTCACAATCGAAAATTTGGTCAAGCTTTCGTTGAAGGCAAAAGATTTGAAAAATTGGCTGAAGGTGTTTCAACCGTTAAAGCACTTAATGAATTATCATTACAATATGACGTTGAACTTCCAATCTGTCATGCAATATACGAAATATTATTTGAGAATAAAAATGCAAAGGAAACGTTAGAAGAATTATTTTTAAGACCAGTAAGATTCGAGTTTTAACGAATGATTGATTATATCATGTTTTCAATCAGTCTGAATCTCATTTTTTTGAACTCTGTATTTACACTGAAATGAGTACCCAAGAAGGGTACTCAATTTTTATTTAGTTTAAATTCTCGATCGACTCGACCTCTACTTAGTATTCATTCATATATTATTTTTTATTATCATATTAACGTCAGCTATTTCCTTATTTTACTAGTCCTTCTATTGTCTATTTGGTAGATTCGCCGTTGCTAATTATGAACAAATTCATAGATTAAAAGGAGGTCAACGGACTAATAATTAAGAGACTTTGACTAGTACAATAGGAAGGAGATGACTCCAATAAAAATCGCATTAATTTGCACAGAAAAGTTTCCTGTTCCCCCTATAGGTGGAGGGGCTATTCAAGTGTTAATTGACGGAGTAGCATCACATTTAAGTAATAATCATGAGTTAACGATATTTGGCATTACCCATCATAAACTACCCGAACTAGAAACAATTAATGGGGTTGAGTATATACGGGTCCCAAAAGAGAATTATGTGTTTAATATTGGCATTGAATTAGCAAAAAAACGTGCGAAGATGGAATGTTATGATTTGATTCATGTGTTTAATCGACCAAGGGATTTATTAGTATATAAGAATAGTATGCCTGAAAGTCGATTTGTCTTAAGCCTTCATAATGAAATGTTTAACGAAGGAAAAATCTCCATAGAAATGGGTAATTTGGTCATTAAGGCGGTCGATAAAATTATGACGATTAGCGAATATATTGAACAAACTATGATTACAAGATTTCCCACAGCTAAAAGAAAAGTAAAAACAGTTTATTCTGGAATTGATTTAGACCTGTATAAGCCAATTTGGGATAATGATGTGCAGTTAATAAGAAAAGAACTTCGTCAAAAATATGGGGTTGACGAGAAGCGGGTCGTTTTATTTGTAGGAAGACTAAGTGCTGTGAAGGGTCCAGATATCCTTATTAAAGCGATGCACCAAATTATTGAGAAGTATAATGATTCTGTTTTAGTCATTGTGGGTAGCAAGTGGTTTAGCGAAGACCGTGTAGATGAGTATGGAATAAAACTTTATGAGTTATCTGGAAAACTTGGTAAAGACAAGGTAGTCTTCACTGGATTTATCGCTCCGAGCGAAATCCCTTCCCATTTTTTAATCGGAGACTTATTTGTATGTAGTTCGCAATGGCAGGAACCATTAGCAAGAGTCCATTATGAAGCGATGGGCACAGGATTACCTATTATTACTACGAAACGTGGTGGAAATGCGGAAATTATAAAACATCTAGAAAATGGTTATTTAATTGAAGATTATACTAACTCAGATGCATTTGTAGAGGCTATTACTTATCTATTTTCAAATAAACAGGACGCTGATAAAATTGCAAAAGCTGGGCGAGCTTTTGTAGAAAAAAATTTTGGATTTTCGCATGTATCAAATCGATTAGAAAGTCTTTATATAGCTGCAACTAAAGTTAAAAAGTAAAGCTACTCTATACAAAAAAGCTTAAATCCAATGAATAAAAGGTTTAAGCTTTTTTTTCTATTTATTTTTTTTCTTTCCAATCATTCCATAATCCTTAATTGTAATATCAACATCATATTTAATAGAAGCTTTCGTAAATTTTTCATCCCAATTATTTTTTAGTTTATTCCATTTTCTAGGGTATTTTATTCTTAATTGGTTACCGAAACCTGCAACATCAATTTTAAATTCTTTTTGCATTCTTTTCGTAACATCTTCGACTAGACTTTGTATTACATTTTCTGTATTTTTCTCTATCTTTTTTATATTTTTTTCATTAAATAATGGCCTTAAATGAGGATTCCAATATTCAGCAACTCTACCTTCGGATTCTATCTTTACATCAAAAGATAGTTTGTCACCTTTTATATGAGGTATAATTTTGCTTTTCATAGCTTCAATTTGATAATACGTTGGTCCATCTGATTTATTCTTAAATGCTTTAACTGTACCACCCTTTCCTTGACCAGTAATCCAATTTATACCTTCTACTTCCTGGGTATTAATTGTACCGATCATCTTGTTGGTTTTTCCTTTGAATAATGCAGCACCAGTAAATCTTACACCTTCTTTTGTTGACTCTAGAAGTTGAAGGAGGAAGCTTGAACTAGAATTCATTAATCCTCCAATCTTTATTAAAGAAGATTTATTTACTATTTCAGAAGTTAAAGATTCATTTGCAATTTCAGCTATACGCAAAGAAGGGATGACATTAATTTCTTTTGTTTCTAAAGCCTGTCCTGCATTACCTTTTGCAATAAAAATAAGTGTACTACCTCTAATATCAATATCTCGATAATACAAGTCTGTAATTTCACGTAATTTTCTCTCTCTAGCAAGTTCGTCACTAATTAAGACAACTTTTTGATGAGAACCAAAAATAAATCCTTCCCTACTTAGTGTTGTTTCCCAGCCTGATGGTTCCAATGAAATCCCTTTACCAGCAACGTTAATATATGGTTTTTGAGAATTCGAGACGCCATTTTTAGATTCCATTGCTTCAGGAATAACATATTGGAGAGTAGACTTTATTTCTCTATTTGGTTCTATGTCAAGTGCTGAACCTACAATTATATTAAGATCTTCAATAGGCTTATTACTCCAACATCCTGAAAGAAGAAGTAGTGCAATAATATTTAGGATGACAATGAGGTAAAGTCGCTTAGATTTACATTTTCCCATCGAATTTTTTCCTCACAAAAGTGATTAATATTAATAAAAGTGGTAATAAAAAAAATAAATAAAATGCACTATTTCCTATCATATCTGCCAGTTTCATTGTTTCATTTATATCTTTAGGTATCATGGCAATGATATAAATAACTGGTAACGTTCCAAAAATAAATGGATGGATCCTTCTTTTTTTAAAAATTTGAGCCAAACCAAGAGTAGAAATATAAAAGGCAATTATAAATGTAGCGAATATTTGCATAATCCAAATAACAAGTAGTAATGAATCGAACCTTTCTGTGAATAGACCTGTTATATCATAGCTTCGAACATATGTTAGAACGGGCCAAGTCTGTAATAATACACCATCGACGGAGAAAGCCCCAATAACTGCTATAACAGTTATTGTATAGAAGATAAAGGGTATCCCTATACCGAAAATAATACTTTTAGTAACTTTGTTTTTTTCTTGCATAAACGTAAATATAAACAGTATAATTTCAAAACCCGAAAATGAAAGTGAGGTAGTTTTTATACCTTTTAGAACTGGCTTAATGCCCATACCTAATACTGGGCGTAAATTATCTATTTCAAATATACCAAATCCTAGAAAAATGACTAAAAGAAAAAAGAGAAAGGTAATAGGAAAGATAATTTCGAGCATTCTTGCCATGGGATTTATACCACCTAAGACTAGATATAGACCAATCCACAAATATGGAATTGTAATAGCCCAAGTAGGTGTTCCTTGCAGTAAAAACAATCTAGTTGTTTCAGCCATTGCTCGAACTTCAAGAGCCGATAAAACAATATAATAAATTATGATTATGATACTTAGTAAGATACCTAACCATTTACCAATAATTTTTTGATTAAATTGATAAAATGTTTCATTTGGATATTGTTTACAAAGCCAAACGAGCATAAAGACTAAAAGCATAATTATTAACCCACTTAATATGATTGATATCCAACCATCAGGTGTTTTAACTTTTTCAGTAATTGCTCTTGGCAAAATTAATATTCCAGCACCTAGAATGAAATTTACAAAGAACATTATTGTTTGAGAAGTTGAAATGCGATCTATTGGGCTGGAACTCATTAGATTAATAATCCTCCTTTCATTAAGTTACTTCATTCGATTTGGTTTTTTAGATTGTAAACTTTTTGGACGAGTTTTCATCATGAACAGAGGCGCTCTAATGACAAAATCCTTCCAATCACCTAATCTTAAAGGTGCGGCAGGGCTAACATATGGTACGCCAAAGCTTTTAAGCTGTACTAAATGACTGCAAAGTAAAAGGAAGAATAAAACAACCCCATAAAGACCGAACACACTTGCAAAAAGCATGGAAACGAAGCGAAGCATTCTAAGCGCAATTCCAACATTATATTGTGGTAGAGTAAATGAGGATATAGCTGTAACGGCAACAACGATTACCATGATTGTACTAACTATGCCTGCTTCAACAGCAGCTTGCCCAATTATTAAGCCACCAACAATTCCAAGAGATTGCCCGATTGGTTTAGGTAAACGAAGCCCTGCTTCTCGTAAAACTTCAATGGAAACTTCCATAATGAGTGCTTCGATTAATGGAGGAAATGGTACGCCACCTCTAGTTGCGGCAATATGGAAAACAAGCTTTGTTGGAATTAATCCTTGATGAAACGAGATAAAAGCAATATAAATAGATGGTCCAAATAACGCGATAAAACAAGCTGCATAGCGTAATACTCGAATTAAAGTTGAAGCAATCCATCTCTCGTAATAATCCTCAGGAGATTGTAATAGCATTTGAAAGGTAACAGGTGCAATTAATGCAAATGGAGAGCCATCTAAAATAATAGCAACTCTACCTTCCATCAATGCACTCATCACTCGATCAGGACGTTCTGTACTTTGAACTTGTGGAAAGGGACTTAAATAATTGTCTTCTATTAATTGTTCAATATAGCCGGAATCCGGTACAGCATCAATTTTTATCCGTTTAATTCTTTGTTTAACTTCTTTTACTAATTGAGGATCAGCTAAATCTGACATGTAAGCAATGACAAGATCTTTTTTTGATGCTTCTCCAATCTGAAACCCGACAATTGATAAATTTGGATTTTTTCCACTTCTTCGTAAAATTGCAGTATTATCAGTTAAGCTTTCTACAAATCCAATTCTTGGGCCACGAACAACTGCCTCTGAATCGGGCTCAGTAATATCTCTCGATTTTGTTAAGCCATCACCAATTAAAAAACATTCTGATGAGCCGTCTATTATTAAGGCAATTGAGCCATATAAAATACTTGTTATGATCTCTTTAGAAGAACTACTCTCTTTAATCGTACAAACTGTTAATGATTGTTTCTTTATATATTCTTTAATCATTTTCGGTTTTAAAGAGTATTCTTTCTCCTTTTCTTCTTGGTCTGCAATTGAAGATAAACCAGACATTAACTCACTCATAATATGATTTTGAATTAATTCAGTATCTGAAAGCCCATCAATAAAAATGATTGCTAGACCAACAGTGGTTTTACCCAAATCAAACTCTCGAAACTTAACATCAGAATTATGCCCGATTTCATTCTTTATAAGCTCCAGATTTACATTAAGTTCAGTAGATAATTGGCCAATTCCGTTGGTAGATTGTTGTGAATTTAAATCCTCTGATTCCATTTGGTTTTTAATGGATCTCCATCGTTTCATGTAAACTCACTCTTTCTCCATTTGATGAACCCATTTAAAAAACTTCCAAAAACCTACAGGAACGATGAAAGTAATAAAGGCTTGTATAAAAACTGGATAATCAGGAATAAATGAAAGGATTTTTCCGAACATAAAGCGCTCACCTACAGTTAGTTAATAAAATATAAAGGTATTATTTCCTATTAAGGATAAATTAACCATTTTGAATGATAAAGTTACTAATCAATTCATGCACCTTGAATATTTTTTTTCATAGCCTAGAAATGATGAATAGGGGGAATGCAAAATGGCATGGCAGCAAAATATTCAATATTTAATAGGAAAACCTGTAGGGGTTTCATTAATGAACGGACAGGGAGTAACTGGCGTATTATGTAATGCTTATAATGGGGAAATTTATTTAATGGAATACTTGTATCATTCTCAATTTGCAATGAAGCATTATTCGTTTCAAATGATTCAAGATATTCATCCGTTTCCAAATTGTTAATATGTAAACTTTGAACAAATTGATCAAAAATAGAGATTGTTTTCGTAAACTATGTAGCTATTTATGAAGTATCTTAGTTGATTTACACTCCAGGATACTCGCTTTTTAGTGGGGCGTGAGGTGAGCCTCCTCGGCATGCGCCTGTGGGGTCTCACATGTCCCGCTACTCCCACAGGAGTCTCGCACCTTCCATTCCAATCAACTTCTTTTCAATATCATCCTTTTTAATAAATCTTTTAATAACAAGAATCTTATAGAAAGAGCCTTTAGAAAAGTGTCAAAATAAAAAAACGATTATTTCTTTTATAAGGAATAATCGTTTTTTTATGTAAATGAATTTAATTATCATCTAAACCAGAAGAGATTTTCTTAAAGTAATCGACTACGAATTTTTGGAAATTTTGTGCGGCTAATGATAGGTACCTACTTTTTGACCAAGCAAGTCCGATTGTAAGTTGACAAGTTGGTTCGATAATTCGGATACGCTCTTGTAATTCGTCTGAAACTCTATTCCAATCTAATGCTGGCATGAATGCCACGCCTAACCCTTGATTTACTAATCTTACAATAGCAAAAGGTTCATCTACCTCAAATGAAATATTAGGGACAAATCCTACATCCAAACAAAATTTATCTGTTAATTCTCGAAATCCATATCCAGCATTTAATGAGATAAAAGTTTCGTGTTTTAACTCGCTCAAGTGGATAGATTCTTTACCAGCTAAATAATGCCCAGAAGGAACAATTAAGTAAATATCTTCAGTAATTAAGGGGGTCCATTCGATATCAGGGTCTTCAAAAGGAATTGATGAAATACACAAATCAATTTCACCATCATCAAGTTGTTTTTTCATTGTAGAAATGGGTTTAATAACTTGGCGGAAATGAACATCTGGATATTCAGATAAAAAAGCACTCATCAGATCAGGTAATATTTTTGATATAGATGAAGCTAAAGTAATACTCCCTTTTTTTAAACTAGCGAGATCTTCTAATTCTCTTCTTCCTTCTTCCAACTCCATTAAGGCATTATCTACTCTACTAAGAAATGCTTTTCCAAAGTTATTTAATTTTATTTGCCTCCTTTGCCGATCGAATAAAGGAACGCCTAAATCGTTTTCAAGTCTTGTAATTGTTTTACTTAATGATGGTTGAGCAATTTGTAATTCTTCAGCTGCTTTTGTAATATGTTCAAGTTTTGCGACTGTTTGAAAGTATTTTAGTTGAAGTAATTCCACCGTTTTATAGCACCTCGTTTATTTAATATATAGACTTAATGGAATGTATACATTGATTATTATGTATTATACATCATGTATTTATGATTTTATAATGAAATAGTACTTACAAATAATCTTTTAGGAGTTGAATCAATTGAAAGTAGCCATATTGGAGGTGTCAATTATTAGGAGATGGAACACATGAATCAAAAAAATGAAGATCCTCGTGTGACAAGAACGAGAAAACTTATTATCGATGCATTTGTTGCTTTAATAAATGAAAAGGACATCAATTCGATTTTTGTGAAAGAAATAACAGATCGAGCAAAAGTGAATAGGGCAACTTTTTACAGGCATTTCGACAATAAACATGAATTATATAAAAGTACTTATAATGTAAAAATTTAATTTGTTTAATTGTTTATGAAAAAAGAGGATCATTATTGGAGAAGTCGAACTAAATTTTCTTTTTTATAAAGAAAATAATTAACTATTAATTGGGGGAACTGCTTAAGGGGGATTATATGAATTACATTAATTCATTAAAAAAAGAATTTGGTTTATTATTTAAAAACAAAAATCTACGTATCATGTCAGCTATTATCCTTTTAATTCCTTGTTTATACGCTGGATTTTTTGTTTATAGTTATTTTGATCCGTATGGCAGAATCAAAAATGTTCCATTAGTTTTAGTAAATAATGATAAAGGTACAACAGCCGATGAGAAAGAGATTGTAATTGGTAATGATTTAGCAAATGAATTAAAGAAAAGCAAGGATTTGAATGTTACGGAATTGAATCAAAAGCAAGCTAAACAGGCTCTAAAAGATAATAAATACTATATTGAAATTGAAATCCCTAGCGATTTTTCCGAAAATGCGATGAGTGCAATGGATGCACATCCAGAAAAAGCTCAGCTTTCATATATTGCTAATGAAGGGTATAACAATACAGCAGCTTCTGTTGGGTCTTCTATTTTGGAAAAAGTAAAAGAAAAATTGGGCGATAATGTAACAAAAGCTTATACAAAAGCATTATTAAAAGCGCAAAAGGATATAGGCAATGGAATGTCTAAATTAGCCGACGGTGGCGTTAAGCTTACAGATGGTTTAAGTAGCGCAAAAAGCGGAACGGATAAACTTTCAAATGGTCTTAAAGAATTTGCAAAAGGAACGATCCAATTTAACCAAGGAATGAGCAAATTAACAGGAGGGGCAAATTCTGCTGCAAGTGGCTCTTCTCAATTAGTTGCTGGTTCGGAAAAATTTAATCAAGGACTAAGCAAAATTGGAAATGGAAGTAGTCGGCTATCAAAAGGAGCGCAATCGTTAAGTGAAAAATCAGTTGAGTTACAAAATGGTATTCAACAAATGTTGATTGGCACGACAACTCTTTTCAATCAAGTTACCCAAGATAATACTTTAGTACAAGATCAATCTATACAATTAAATGAATCTGTTATTGATTATGCGAATCAAATTGATCAAACCACTAAACAAATTGGTGAGTATAAAACGAATACAAACAAAAGTATCGAAGACTTGAAAAAATCCATTCAAAACAATGATTTAGATAAACAACAGGTGATTGATTTACTTAATTCCTTTGAAACCCAATTGAATAAAGAGACTCAAAAAGGATCAACTCAAGATTTACTTACTAAAAAAGACTCTTTAATTGATGAGATTCAAAGTTTAAGTGCTAGACAACAATCTTTATCAGATCGTTTAGGTAAACTAAAAGCAGGTCAAGAACAATTGCTTGCAGGTGCAAGTGCATTCTCAGATGGCCAGGCTCAGTTTGCTCAAGGTATGAAAGGGTTAAATGAAGGCATTATTGCTGGTCAAACTGGATCTAATAAGTTGCTGGAAGGTTATCAATCACTTTCAAACGGACTAAATCAATTAGCAACTGGAAGTAATAAGTTAAGTGATGCGTCAACAAAAATATCAGATGGTGCTGGAAAACTTAATGATGGTACGTCTCAATTAGCGGATGGTTTAGAGAAATTAACATCAGGTTCTGGCAAACTATCTAATGCTTTAACGACAGTTGACGATAAGCTTAAGGAACATCAATTCACGGTTAATAAAGCTGCAGATGCAATATCCAAACCAGTAAGCCTTGATAGTAAACCGATAAACCATGTGAAGAAATATGGGGATGGTTTTGCACCATACGGTTTAACTTTAGGCTTATATGTAGGATTATTTTTATTCACATCTGTCTTTCCATTATTAGAAATTGGCTCATCTAAAACTGGGGTAAGCTGGTTCTTAGGTAAATTAACAATAGTATTTGGAGTAGGTGTTATACAAGCCATTATCGTAGATATATTATTGTTAATCATTGGTGTTCACGTTGAACATATGACAAAATTTTTCTTATTATCGATTTTAACAAGCTGGACTTTTGGTGCAATATTTTTATTTATTCAATCAGCGTTTGGTCATTATGGAAGATTCATCTGTATGTTCTTCTTAGTCCTACAGTTAACTTCTTCTGGAGGAACATTCCCGATTGAAATGCTACCAAAATTCTTTAACAATGTGCATCAATGGATTCCAATGACCTATTCTATTCTTGGATTTAAATCAGTTATTAGTATCCATGATAATGATTTATTCATAAGTAGTGTTCAATCATTATTAATCTTCTTTTGTATCGGTTTCATATTATCGATATCATATTTTGTGTATCGATTCAAAAAAAGTCAAAATCAAATTGAAAGATCTTCAAAAGCCCGAACAGCTTAATACGAGTTTTACATTTTCACAACGCTTAGAGTGTTATTCTCTGAGCGTTTTTCTTTAATAAAATAAATTACTTTATTTATGAGGAAATTGAAATAATTTGCATTCTTGCTAAATTGTAATGACGTTTGAACTACGATTTTTAATAGACTATTAAATCTGGATTAAATTTAAGAATGATAAGAGGAATTAGGAAAAGGATAGTGGAATGTATTGCTATAATAAAATTTAATTATTAAGTTCTTTACTTTAAGCTTGTTGGAATTAAGGTCTTTGTTAATGCAAATTTTAGTTCAAGAAGATGATTGGCGATGAAGGTACAGACTTCAAGATCGAAAAATCTAGAAATTACCATAAAAAATACTAACATTGTTTAAGAGCACAACAATTTTCTATTAGAGACATCGAGAGGAGAGTTTAGTAATGAATCAGATTCTTCTATATGAATTTCAAAATTTACTGATTAATAAAAGTTGGAACAAGGCTGATTTAGCTAAACATTCAGGTATTCATTTTAGTGATATTAGTAGAATTTTTAATAATAAAAAGCCACTTTCATTACATTATTTAGATGCTATTACGAAAGCATTTTGTCTACCTGAGGGTACTTTTTATTCTTATTATACTCAACTATGTTTTAATCAAAATAGATATCTAGATAAACGAAGAAGTGTAGCTTTTATTTATAAATGTGCAATTAATGGTTATAAAAATGAACTTCACTTTATGATTTCTGTTATGTTGGAGGAAAAATCGAAAACAATTCGTACTAAAAATTTACAAAATCTGTTTCAAATAGCAGAGCAACTTTTTACAGAAGGTAAAGAGAGTGAAGCAGTGCCTTTATATGATATTATAATTAACAATATGCCAGATTCCTTATCAGAGGAAGTAGCAATAAGCTATTTTAGGAAGTACTATTTAAATAGATTAACAGAAGATGGTCCATCTACACTTGTGCACGTATTAGATTACTTAAGTTATATGCCTGAGGAATTTCAAGAATTAACATTTTTATGGATTATGGCAACTTATTATATGCTAAAGCAGTGGGACAAAGTATTACATTATGCTAATCGTCTAGAAAAAATTGCGAAAATAGAAGATCATTATGGAAAAGCTCTTTTGTATCAGGGGTTTGCGTTAACTAGATTAGGAAGTTCACTTGATGAGGTACTAGACTTAATTAATCGATATGGAAAAATTAATGAATACTTTGCTGAAATTGCGATTGGTAACCGCTTTGTAGCATTAATTGATTTTGGTCAATTACATTATGCTGATGAATATTATAATTGGCTTAAAACTCGTGATGATGTACATGTAGGTTTACCGAGAATATTAGAATCTTATGTTAAGTTAGGTAGAATAGAAAATGCGAAAGAATTAATCAAACACCATGAAAAAGAAATTAATGAAATGGCGATCAGTTCTAATTTATTTACACAGCAATTGTATTTTGATTATTGTTTTGCTCTGTCACTTTTAAAATGTGAAGAGAGAAGTTTTATTGAAGGTTTAAATGATTTAATTGAAGTTGCTAATAAAGTAAAAAACGTAGGAATTTTTGAAAAGTTTAAGCAGTGTCTACTGGCTATCTGGCATTATAAAGAATACTTAACTCCCGAATTAGAGGAGAAATATTTGCACTTGTTAAGGCCGAATAAAATACCTCACTTTAATTTTTAAGAATTTACTAAGAGCTCCTAAGGGGTTCTCTTTTTTTGTCGAGATTTATCGAAAACTAAATTGGTAATTGATAGAATTTTTAAAAAATAAAATACTGTCAACTCTCCTTATAATCAAATTAGAAAGAAATTACTTGCAAGAAGGGGAGAGAAAGATGAATCGTTTTTTAAAAGGTACAGCCATTTTTACCTTAAGTACAGGAGTATTATTCAGCTCATTTCCGATTAAAAGTCACCAAACAATTGCAAAGGCAACAACGACAGATTCAATTGAGCAAGTACTAGCGAAACTTTCACCAGAACAACGCAATGCACTAAAACAATTACAAGTAAGTAGTGGTGAAGGTCTTCAATTACCATCTTCGGTAGATTTAGATAGTACAGATAATCTATCAGTAATCGTTGAATTTAAAGAACAACCAGCAAAAGTAGCAGTTTTAGAAGAAGCAGCAAATGGAAATAGTTTATCACTTTCGGATGCAGAACAAAAAGCAAATGAAGCCCAAGATACATTTAAAAGTGATTTAGAAACTATTTATAAAGATGATTTAAAAGAGAATAATAAATTGTTTAAGATTAAACGCACGTATAAGAGCTCACTAAATGGAGTTTCAATGGAACTACCTGCAAATAAAGTAAAATCATTATTACAATCAAAGGCTGTTAAAGCTGTTTGGCCAAATAATGTGATAAAAGTTGAACCACCTACTATTCAAGAAGGATCTGGCGACACTAAAAAAGTAGCAACAGAAGTATTCCCAGGAATCAATAAATTACATGATGAAGGTTTTACAGGTAAGGGGATTAAAGTAGGGGTAATTGATACGGGGATTGATTACAACCATCCAGATTTAACGGACGCATATAAAGGGTATCGTGCACAACCTGGAGTCGATCCTAAATCAATTAGTCCAAGCTCAGTGAAAGGCTGGGATTTTGTCGATAATGATGCCGACCCAATGGAGACTACATACGACGATTGGAAAAAATCAGGATTATCGGAAAAAGATCCAAATACAGGAGCAACTTTCTATACAGAGCATGGTACACATGTATCGGGTATCATTGCTGGAAGTGGTAAAAATAATACAGATTATGCAGTAACAGGAGTAGCACCAGATGCTGACCTATACGTATATCGAGTATTGGGACAATTTGGGTCAGGTTCAACTGAAAGTGTATTAGGTGGAATTGATAAGTCAATAGCTGATGGCATGGATGTAATAAACTTATCACTTGGTAATAGTTCAAATGATCCTCAAAATGTTGAAAGTCTCGCACTAAATAATGCTGTTCTTTCAGGCGTAACTGCAGTCGTAGCAGCAGGTAATGCTGGAGACGGAATGTACACAGTTGGTGCACCAGGGGCTTCAGCATTAGCGCTTACAGTTGGAGCAAATGATACAAAAACTGAGATCGCTACTTCTAAAGGAACTTTGCATGGAACATCAGATGTACAAGCTGATTTGAAGTTATTAGGATTAGGATTCGGTGACAATGTTGAAAGCTTAAAAGGACAAAATCTACCAATCGTATATATTCCAAATACAGGATCTCCAGCAGATTATAATGGAAAAGATGTAGCCGGAAAAATAGTATACGTAAATAGAGGGACAATCGCACTTGTTGATAAAGTGAAAGAAGCTCAAAAGCATGGAGCAAAAGCAGTAATTTTAGCGAATAATGTGGCTGGGGAAGGATTTATTCCAACCTATTTAAGTGCAGGCTATGGAATGATACCAACTTTCTCTATTTCAGCTGAGCAAGCAGCGTTAATTCAACCGAAAACGACTTCTGGAACTGCAACATTTTCATTTGATGAAATGGGAAAACTAGTTGACGCGGGTAGCAAATTAGCAAGTTTCAGTTCTCGCGGTCCGGCTCGTATCACGTATGATATTAAACCTGAAGTTACGGCACCAGGCGTATCTGTCTTCTCGACTGTGCCAGCTTATATGCATGGAGCAGATCAAATTGGTAACTATCAATATGCATATGATAATTTATCAGGTACTTCAATGGCTACACCTAATGTAGCAGGTGTGTCAGCTTTGTTATTACAGGCAAATCCAAATTTAACGCCAGCTCAAATTAAAGAAACTTTAATGAACACAGCCGATCCATTAAATGGAGATTACAGTGTGTATGAATCAGGTGCAGGACAGGTTGATCCATATGAAGCAATTCATGCTAAAACAAGAATTGAAGTAGCAGATGAAACAAAAGGTACTTTAGATAAAAAAGGAAATCTTAAAACAGTAAAAGATTTAACAGGAGCTCTAGCATTTGGAGTATTTGCACCTGCTGGAACAAATACAAGTGATCAACGTACACTTACAATCTATAGTAATAGTAGTCAAGCAAAAACGTATGATGTGAAAGTTTCATTCCAAACAGGTCGTAGAGGATCATTAGATGCAGATGCAAATGGAGTTATGATTGTTACAGATAAGTCGATTAAAGTAGGAGCTAATTCGAAAAAGAAATCCGTTGTAGCAATCGCAGTTCCAAAAACTGCTGCACTTGGAACTTATGAAGGTTTTGTAACGTATACAAACAATTCAAATCCAGATGAAACATTCCAAGTACCGTTCGCAATTAAAACAGTTGAAGAAGGAATGAATCCTGTCACAATGAGTCCACAAGCATTTACTCATGTGTTTGATTCAGCATATGCTGGTCAGTTAATTTATACAAATGCTTATTTTAGCATCAAATCTCATATGCGTACACTTGATGTAATTCTTGAAGATGGTAAAACAGGTAAAGAGTTAGGATTCGTTGGTACGATGGATGGTTTAGGGATGCAAGAAAATGTAAATTATGGGGTATCCCATATTTTTGATGGTCTTTATTACAAATCAACAGGTGACTCTGAACAGCCATTTGCATATAACACTGATTTAGCAAAACCAGGATACTATAAACTTAAAATA
This sequence comes from Bacillus sp. EAC, assembly GCF_002156875.1. GTDB lineage: Bacteria > Bacillota > Bacilli > Bacillales > Bacillaceae_G > Gottfriedia. Next base: position 627,129 of record NZ_NCSY01000004.1, read on the forward strand.
ATTGGTACAAATGACGCTGGTCGTACATTCTCTCAAGAAGCACCTTTCTATTTTGATAATTCGGCGCCGAAAGTGACTATTAATAGCCCTGACGTAGTTGAATATAAAAATGGTCAAACATCAGTGATATTTACTGGTTCGGTTTATGATAAAGAAACTGAAGAAATGCAAGCACTTGGCATGAATTTTAATCAAGGAAGCACTAAATTATATTATTTTGATAATTTAGGTGGTAGGGCAACATCTGTACCGGTAAATCCAGATGGTACTTTCACTGTTAATATTCCAACAAACCCTACAAGAGCAATGTTACTAACTTTCTATGCATTGGATGCGGCATCAAATAAAACATTTAAAGAAGGTAGAGACATTTTCGTTACACGTGATGATGCAGCATATGGATATATGCAAGCTGATAAACGTTCTGCAAAAATGGGAGAAACTGTTCATGCGAAGCTAACTTTAAATAAAGTAAATAACGTGAAGCAAGCTGTTTATAAGTTCTATCATTACACGAATGTTGCTTCAATGAATGTTACACCAAACCCAAGCCTAGCAGATAAGATCAATATAAATGTCGCGGAAAAGGTATACAGTGTAGGTTCAAGTCTTAATGAAGCGACTGTAACAGTTACATTAAAGGATGGAGTAGCTCCATTATCTGGAGATCTTTCATTAGTAGATTTAGCATTTACAATGTCTAACGATTACACTGCATATCCTGTAACGTTTGCAGCTTATATGACAAGTGTGACTTATACAGATATGAATAATACGACCAAATCTGCAATGAGTGGTAATCCTAATCTTTATTATATGGAACCAACTTATTCACTAGCACGTGGTAGCAACAGTGCCGAAGCATTTTTGAATCCAAATGGAGATGCAAATCAATCGTATGATTATTCAAAAATGGGTATTAAAGTAAAAGCAACAAATTCGAGCGGTACAATTTATAACGGAGTAATAAATTCAGGCAGCTCATCAGTATTATTCCAAATTCCAAATTTACCATTAACTGATGATCAATACGAACTTGAATTCAGTATGCCAGGACATTTTACAGTACACAAGAACTTTACAATTGGATTCCATGAAGATGGAAAAGTCACTTACCAAAATCTATATTTAAAACTTAACCCAGCTACTGCAGGAGACGTTAATAAAGATGATGTAATCGATGTAATGGATGCAATTTATCTTCAAACATATTGGGGAACAAATAAACGCGATGCAGATATAAATTTTGATGGTGTTGTAGACTCAAAAGATATGGCATTTGTTGAAGAAAATTACTTAATGCAAAATCCAACTATTAATTATGCGCCGACACCTAAAAAGAAATACAAATCACAAACATTAGAAAGTGTAAAAAGTGCATTAGGATTAAACTAATTGATATAAAAAGAGCAACTACAAATTCGTAGTTGCTCTTTTTAATAGCTTAATGGTTATCTTTAAGAATAAATCGTTTCATAGAGAGTGTTTACGTAATATTATTATACTCTTTATACCATTCTACGAATTTGCTAATTCCATCTTCAATTGAAGTATTTGGCCTATAATGAATATCTTTTACTAATTCCTCGATATCTGCATATGTTTCAAGTACTTCACCTGCAATCATTGGAGAAAATCTGATTATTGCTTTTTTACCGAGTTGTTCTTCTATAACTTCTATGAAATAGTTTAAATTTACAGGGTTATGATTTCCGATATTATAAAGTTTATAAAAAGAAGTAGACTCGTTAGGCGGTCCATTATTTATGATACGGACAACGGATTCGATTACATCATCAATGTAAGTAAAGTCCCTTTTCATCTGTCCATAATTATAAACATCAATTGGCATTTGATTCATAATAGCGTTTGAAAATTTAAATAAGGCCATGTCTGGTCTACCCATTGGACCATAAACAGTAAAAAAGCGTAACCCTGTAGTAGGCAGATTAAATGTGTGACTATATGTGTATGCCATTAATTCATTTGCTTTTTTCGTAGCTGCATATAAACTAATTGGTTGATCGACACGATCGTTAATTGAAGAAGGAGACTGTTTATTATTTCCATAAACAGAACTTGATGAAGCATATATGAGGTGTTTAATTTGATGGTTTTTACAACATTCTAGTATATTTGCAAACCCTACTAGATTTGATTGAATATATGAACCGGGATTCTCTAGACTATACCGTACCCCAGCTTGGGCAGCTAAGTTAATAACAATATCAATCTCGTTTTGTTTAAATAGACCCTCTAATAATTCAATATTATCAATTGAACCTTTCACAAAACTAAAATTAGGATACTTCTTTAAAATATTTAATCTATCAAATTTTAATTTTGGATCATAATAATCATTTATATTATCAATACCTAAGACATGAAATCCTTGCTCTAATAGACGACGAGATAGATGAAATCCAATAAATCCAGCACAACCCGTTATAAAAAAACGATTTGAGGTGAGTTGATCTTCCATAAAAACCTCCTTACCTTACAATGATTGGAATATCATATGTATCTAGAATCAACAAAGTTCGAATACGAAAATAAATATGCATATAACTAGATTATTTTTAACATCAAATTTAATCTTCTTCTTTTTAAAGTGGATATACATTATAGCCCTCACCATACTTGTACAAAGTCATATTATTACATTAGGTCTAAACTGACTTAGAGCTTTAAATGTTGTCGAAATAAAAGTTATTCAATTCATTTCAATAACATGAAATGTTTATTTTTTAATGGGCTCTAAATAGTAGGAGGGAGAAATTGGATAATATATTGATTGAACCATGGTTAGAGGATGAACTTAATCATGAGTTTTATGTACCTGAATATATTGAAAAGATAGCACTTGAAGTGCTTACGTATTATGATCTTCAAGTCAGTAGTATGCAAGTGGTTACAACAAAACCTGATAAAGGGGGGGCCATTTGGAAAATTGAAACAAATAAAGGCCCAAAAAGTTTTAAGCTTTTACACAGAAGACCAACTAGAAGTATGTTCAGTCTTGGCGCACAAAAGTATTTAGTTGAAGTACAAAAAGCACGAGTTCCAGGCATTATTAAAGCAAATAATGGTGAGGAATATATAGAGGCTGGCGGTAAACTATGGTTTGTAGCCGAATGGATTGAACAACTTGCTCCTGTATCGAAGGATTTAGAAGGAGCAAAACTTCTCTGTTATGCGCTAGGAGAATTTCATCGTTTAAGTAAAGGGTATGAGCCACCAAGTCAAGCAGAAAATGCAAGTAGACTTTACAAATGGCCAAAAAGCTATGCGAAAATATATTCTAAAATGAATTGGTTTCGAAATGTTGCACTTGCATATGAAGAATATCCAGCAAGTAAGGATCTATTAAGTGTTGTTGACATGTTTCAGGAACAAGCCAAAAAAAGTATAGATGAATTAAATAACTCAAATTATTTTTCCATGGTCAGTGAAGGGAATGCAAGTTGGGGGTTAGTTCATCAAGATTATGGATGGTCAAATGGTCAAATGGGACCAAATGGTATGTGGATCATAGATTTAGATGGTGTTGCATATGACCTACCAATTCGTGATTTACGAAAATTGATTTCTGGAACGATGTCAGATTTATACCAGTGGGACGTAAATTGGGTAAGAGAAATGATTATGGCCTATCATGAAGCAAATCCAATATCTGCGGAATTATATGACATATTAGTAATCGATTTATCTTTACCAAATGAATTTTATAAAAATATTAAAGAAGTATTATATGAACCAGAATTATTTTTAAGTGATCTAACTACTTCACAACTTATTAAATCAATCGTTGATTTAGAGCAATCGAAATGGGCAACTATTAATGAAATTAGAAATGACTGGAGTGGAAAATCATGAAAATATTAATGGTTTGTACAGAAAATCTCCCTGTACCTCCAGTATTAGGTGGTGCAATACAAACTTATATCTCTGGAAGTTTACCTTATTTAAGCAAAAGTCATGATATTACAATTATAGGAATTAATGATCCATCACTTCCTGACGAAGAAACGATAGATGGTGTAAATTATATTCGTGTACCTGGAAGGGTACTTGAATTATATCGAGATGGTGTGGTTCGATATATCGAATCAAATCAATTTGATCTAATCCACATTTTTAACAGACCACGTCTTGTCTTACCTATCAGAAAAGTAGCTCCTAAAGCAAAAATCACTTTAAGTATGCATAATGATATGTTCAATTTTGGGAAAATAGATGACTATGAAGCAAATTTAGTTATCGAAGAGGTTTCTAGTATTGTAACTGTTAGTGATTATGTAGGTAATGTGATTAAAGAGCTTTATCCTCAGAGTGCTTCAAAAATCAGAACGATTTATTCTGGTGTAGACACCAACCGTTTTTTACCAGGTACTGACCCGAAAATGATTGCTACGCGTAACTCACTTCGACAAGAATTTGGTCTTGAAAATAAGACGGTTTTATTATTTGCCGGAAGATTATCTGAAAACAAAGGTGTAGACCGATTAATCAGAGCATTACCACAACTTTCGAATTCATTTAAAAATTTAGCATTAGTAATAGTAGGGAGCAATTGGTTTAGTCAAAATAATGTAACAGATTACGTGGCATATGTTAGAGCTATCTCGAAAAAACAACAAGTACCAGTTATAACAACAGGATTCGTTTCTCCTTTTGAAATGCAAAATTGGTTTGCAGTCGCTGATCTGTTTGTCTGTACATCTTTATGGCAGGAACCTTTAGCAAGGGTTCATTATGAAGCGATGTCAGCAGGGCTTCCAATCGTAACAACTGCAAGAGGTGGAAATGCTGAAGTAATCATTTCTGGTGAAAATGGTTTTATTGTTGAAAATCCAGAAGACCCTAGTGAGTTCGCAACTAAGATAACTCAAATATTATCAAATAAATCATTAATGAATAGCATGGGCAAAAAAGGTAGAGAACTAGCAAATGAAAAATATTTATTTAGCAGAGTAGCGAGTGAATTATTAGAAGTTTGGCAGAAATCTGAATTTTCATCAACAATTACTACAGAACAATTAGAATCATACGAATCGAAGTTAGTAATTAGAACAGCGGAACCTAAAAAAGTAGTCATTAACACAGATCAAATGACACAGGCAGATTCTAACAAGGATTCTGTGAAAGTAACTGAAAAGACAACAAATAATGTTACTAAAGATAAAACTAAAAATAAAACGAAAATGAAGAAAGAGAAAAAGCATGTTGAAGAAGTACTTGTAACTGTCGAACAAGAAAAAGTTGCTAATTTTGAACAAGAAAAAGTTGTAAAAGTTAAGCAAGAAAATGTAATAGTAGAACAAATTTTAAATGCCAATATGCCTAGGAAATTAAAGCCACTTAGAAAAGTAACTGAAAAAGCTACTACAACTAGGATGATGAATGCTCAAGAGAAAGTTCAAGAAACAAGAGCTCAAGAATCAAAAACTCAAGTAACAAGAGGCAATAATGGTCAGACGAGATTAGGGAATATAAGAAGATTAACTGAGAGGTATTAGAATTAGAAAATAACAAATGAAGGGCTTGTGTTTATACTTGCTCTTTTTTGTTCTTGATTGTAATTAGGAAATCATAAAACGAAACGTTTAATAGACTTATTCATTTCTATTGAGTAAAAGCATTTTTTATCATTAATCCTTCCATTTTATGATGATTGGCATGATAAACATATAGTAAATAAAAAGTAAGGTTAATATAGTAAATGTTGGCCAAATCTTTTTAAGCACAAAAATCACCTCGGTATAGTTTGTAACAACTTTGAAAATTTATTCATTAAAAAGTTCCAATATATCAAAAGCCCAATAGGTTATTATCTTATAGGGTTAACAATCTACCTTGTAAATAGTGAAGTTTCGGATATTAATAGGCTTATATGGTGACCTTTTTCGACAATTTACATATACAGTATTATTGAAGAAAGATTTGGAGGCAACCATAGTGAAAATCCGAAAGGCTATTATTCCCGCAGCCGGTCTTGGGACGCGTTTTTTACCAGCAACGAAAGCCCAGCCGAAGGAAATGTTACCAATAGTTGATAAGCCAACTATTCAATATATTGTAGAAGAAGCAGTTGCTTCAGGTATCGAGGAAATAATCATTATTAGTGGTAGAGGTAAACGATCAATTGAAGATCACTTTGATAAATCCTATGAACTGGAAGAAGCACTATCAAGAAAAAATCAGTTTACAGTACTAGAAGAAATTCAAAAAATATCTAATATGGTGAAAATATTTTATGTGCGACAAAAGGAGCCTAGAGGTTTAGGTGATGCCATTTTATGTGCTAAAAGCTTTATTGGAAATGAACCTTTTGCTGTACTATTAGGCGACGACATTGTTTTATCAGAAACTCCGTGTTTAAAACAAATTATCGAAGTTTTCGAACAGTCTCAAAATCCAGTCATTGCAGTTCAAAAGGTACCTGATCATGTGATAAGCAAGTATGGTGTAATAAAGCCAAAAGAAACGACTCATGAAGAAATTGACCTTTTTCAAGTAGATTATCTTGTAGAAAAGCCAAAAATAGAAGATGCTCCTTCAAATTATGCAATTATGGGGAGATACATTCTAACTCCGGAAATATTTGATATATTATCAGTACTTTCTGTTGGACAAGGGTGTGAATTGCAATTAACAGATGCGATAAATGTTTTAAATAAGAAGCGACAAGTAATGGCATTTGACTTTGAAGGAAGACGTTATGATATAGGAGATAAGATTGGTTTTATTATGGCAACCATTGATTTTGCTATTCATAGAGAGGATATAAAAGAAGAAGTAATTGCCTTTTTAAAGGAAATAGATATTAATGATACTCTCCCAGATAATGATCAGGAGGTAGATTAATATGAAAATTGCCATTCTAGGTACTGGTTATGTTGGTTTGACTACCGGTGTCTGTCTATCTGAAATCGGTCATGATGTAGTATGTTTAGATATCAATGAGGAAAAAATTAATAAATTACGAGCAGGAATTTCACCAATTTACGAACCAGGATTAGAAGATCTAATTATAAAAAATGCATCAGCTGGTCGGTTATTATTTACAACTTCATATAACGAAGGTTTAGAAAATGCTCAAATTATTATTATTGCTGTAGGAACACCACAAAGTGATGATGGAGCGGCTGATTTATCCTATATAGAGAGCGCTGCATTAAACATTGCATCACATTTAAATTCAGAAACGATTATCGCTATTAAAAGTACGGTTCCAGTAGGTACAAATGAAAAAATAAGAGATTTAATACGAAAAAATTGTAGTGAAGAAATCAAATTTGAGATGGTTTCAAATCCTGAGTTTCTTAGACAAGGATCTGCGGTTAAAGATACGATGAAAGCTGATAGAATCATTATTGGATGTGAAAACAAAGTGGTAGCTCAAATTGTTCAAGAAATGTATGCTCCATTAAATGTTCCCTTTCTAGTAACGAGTATCAGAAGTGCAGAAATGATAAAATATGCTTCTAATGCGTTCTTGGCTAGTAAAATAAGTTATATAAATGAAATTGCAAATATTTGTGAAGTTGTGGGAGCAAATGTAGAAGATGTAGCAATGGGAATGGGAAAAGATAATCGGATTGGTGAAGCATTTTTAAATGCTGGTATCGGTTATGGAGGTTCTTGTTTTCCTAAAGATGTAAAAGCATTATTGCACACAGCTCAATCAAATGGAATCGAATTTTCTTTTTTGAAAGATATAATTGCTATTAATGAAAATCAGCACGAATTACTAGTCATGAAAGCATTAAGACGTTTCGGTGAGTTAAGTGGAAGAAAAATTGCGCTATTAGGACTTTCATTTAAACCAAACACTGATGATATGAGAGAGGCCCCTTCTATTAAAATAGCTCGTTCATTAAATAGCTTAGGAGCGGATGTAGTAGCATATGATCCAGTTGCAATAAATAACGCTAGAAATATTATAGGTGACACAATAACGTATGCTTCATCTGTGAAAGAAGCATTGAGTGGATCTGACGCAGTTTTTATCGTAACAGAGTGGAAAGAATTTACCGAATTAGACTTATCGCGTCTATCTGATCAAATGAAAAATCCTATTATTTTTGATGGAAGAAATTGTATAGTTGAGGATAGACTAAGAGAATGCAAGTACGTAGAATATTATCCTGTTGGAAAGCCGTCAATCCTAATTAATAATCAAGAATAATATAGAAGGATCTTATAATATTTTCAAAAACAGCTTATAGAAAAAACGACTCTCAAATAATATTGGAGTCGTTTTATTACTTTATTCTAGATTAGTTAGATTCTCAATTTTCGTTTTTTGTATCGGACGATAAATCGTTTTAATGAATATTCTCATTAGTACAGGAAGAAACTTTTTGCGACGATTGATTAATCTACCTACAAGCGCTTTTTTATCTTCCTTTGATACTAGCCAATCATCGGGGATTAAATCGACAATTTCTTCTAGTAAAAGTACAGGGAATGTTTGTATAATTTGTAATTGTTTAGCAAAGCTTCTCTCGTCTTCAATATAACTTGACATAAATTGATGAGTAGCGCTTTTCATTAGCTCTTTTGGAAGTGTTTCTAATTCAGAGATTATCCAACTATGCGATCCAAAAACCTCTGCATGATCGATAATCCATAATTGGAAATTATTTAATGTCTCCTCACGTAAAAGTATATTTTTCCGCGTACGATCACCATTGCATAACCAATAATCAAATAAAATAATTCCAGCTAATGATCCATGATTTTTAATACTAGGTACACTTGAAATTTGGTGACCATTTAAACATTCAGGTACATATAAAGAGGCAAATTGATATTTCGAATTATTAATAACTTCTAGGGAAATATCCGGAATTTTTGCTGAAAACTCTTCAGGTATCTCCACGATTTGAGCGAATGGTATAGGAAGTCCTAAATATCTAGCAATACAATATGAAATCCATTCATTTGGTAGCGTTTTTTTTAAATCATTGTGAAAATACTTAACAACGTAATCTCTTCCATCGTCAAATGTAATCAAATGTGCATTTGATTTACCTTCTAGTTTTTTGATATACGAGATTGGTGTAATCATATGTTTTCACCGCCGTTTGTAACATTGCCAATCTCCAGAAGAATTTGCAAGTAAACATCAGCTACTTTATGAATAGCAAATCGTTTTTCAACATGCTTCGTCGCTTTTTGTGACATATTTTGATGAAGTGTTTGATCGTCTATGATAGAGTAAATATTTTTTACTGCATCTAAAACATCATGACCTCGATACAGCATGCCAGTTTCTTGATTGATTACAATTTCCGAGATTGGCATGATATTTGAGGCTACTACTGGCACTCCACAAGCCATTGATTCGATAAATGTATTTCCAAATGATTCAGATTTGGTTGTTGCTAAAGAACAACCGCCTGATTGTAGCACTTTTGCGTAAACATGTGGCATTTGCTGGTAAGGAATAACTGGAAACCATTTAATGATATCTGTCAGACCTTCTTCTTCCCATTTTGCAGCAAATTCTTCACGCTGAACACTTTGCGCTCCACCTATTAGCCAAATTTCAATATCGGATCGTTCACTTTTTATTAATTTGGCAACTTCAATCAACATAGGCCAGTTTTTACGTTTATCCACTCTACCTATCCAGCATACTACTTTTTTTCCATTAGGGAGTATGGGGTTCATTTCAAAATCAATTTCATCTGGGGTTAATCGACGGAAAAAAGCAGTATCAACCCCATTGTAGATTACTTTTATGGGGATATCATCGGTAAGTATAGAAACTAATCGCTTTTGATAATTGGATGGAACAATGATCGAAACGGGTTGAACTGTCCGAAATTTTTTAAGATGTGGTTGTAATTTAATCAGTTCAGGTGTCCTTGCTTCCACAATAACAGGTCCTTTAAAATTAGCCTTTTGAATCCACTTATAAGCAGCTCCTGTATCAACAACAATAATTGCATCATAATTACTCTCTTTAATGATGTTGATAATTTTATTTTCATCTTTTGTTAAATAAACAGGTGCTACATCCTCCATAATGTGTAGACCACCATGGTCAGTAGTATATAAAAATTCAGTTTCAATTCCAAATTTCTTAAAATAGATTGCGCGATTACGCCAGCCAGCATTTACTCCACCAACTGTTAACAGTCGCCAAATGACTAATACTTTCAATTTTTGCCCTCCTCGGTTTGCTGGTTCTCGAACGAGCTTAAATGTTAAAAAAAGGATAAATAGAATATGAATCTATACTTTATCTTCAAATATAAGAAATCATAAAATTTGTATAGAAGTCCTATTTTATTAAATTCAAATAACTGTAATTTGTAAGGGCAGGTAACTAAAAATAATAAATTTAATAAGCGATTTAACTATAAAATGGAAACTGATTAACCTTTTCTTAAAAACGAAGTTTGTTTTAAAACAACAATCTTTTAGAAAAGCTGTTTGCGTAAACTTTGTTTCTAATAAAAAAGTATTTCGTAGATTTCCACACCAGGATGCTCGCTTTCCGTGGGGCG
>NZ_NCSY01000005.1 GCF_002156875.1 Bacillus sp. EAC
AACGAAGGTTACAAACCAACCTTCTTCGGGCTTGGGCTTATGCTTGTCGGGCCTAAACAGTCGCCTCCGCTTTTCTTCCTGTCCAGCTCCGGCTCCTATTCCCTCGAGGTCATTAGCCCAAGCCCAACGAAGGTTACAAACCAACCTTCTTCGGGCTTGGGCTTATGCTTGTCGGGCCTAAACAGTCGCCTCCGCTTTTCTTCCTGTCCAGCTCCGGCTCCTAGTCCCTCGAGGTCATTAGCCCAAGCCCAACGAAGGTTACAAACCAACCTTCTTCGGGCTTGGGCTTATGCTTGTCGGGCCTAAACAGTCGCCTCCGCTTTTCTTCCTGTCCAGCTCCGGCTCCTAGTCCCTCGAGGTCATAAGTCAAAGCCCAACGAAGGTTAAAAACCAACCTTCATCGGGCTTTGTCTTATGCTTGTCGGGCCTAAACAGTCGCCTCCGCTTTTCTTTTCACCTGCGAAGTTTGTTGGCTTCTTCGCTGGATTCGTGTAATTTGTCGGAAATCTTGTTGCCTATTTGGTTAAAACTAATCACGTATAGTGCGTCTATTATGTTTAGTTGAGCCATTCTAGACGCGATACTTCCTATTCGACTATCTTGTTCTATGTCAGGGGTACATAGTTTGATATCAGCTTCTTTAAATAAAGGCGACTTTCCTAATCTTGTAATTGCAATTAGAGTGGCACCTTTTTTCTTTGCAAAACGAGCTAACTCTAAAACATCTTTTGTCTGACCTGAATTTGAAATCGCTACAAATACATCGCCTTCTTCTAAATGTCCTACTACATTGATCATCATGTGAAAATCTGGGGACATAATTGAATGATAGCCGATTTTTGTAAACTTATATGCTCCGTCAATTGCAGAAACAGCAGAACCGCCTACACCATAAAATATGATTTTATTTGCCTTTACTACTTCTTGTGTGGCTTTCTCTAGTTCTCTTTTGTCTAAAGTAGAAACCGTTGCTTCGATTGATGCCTTATTAACATAAGTCACTTTATTAAATAAATCGTAAGGTGTATCTTTTTTCTCCATAACTGAAAAATCATTAATATTCATTTCAGCTACTGTTAAATCGCGAACTAGAGCGAGTTTAAAAGCTTTAAAGCTACCGATCCCTATCGTTTTACAGAATCTTACAACACTCGCTTCACTTGCACCTGTATTATGAGAAATGTCCTTAGTAGTTAAATTAGGAACGATTTCAGCATGTTCCATAATATAAATAGCAATCTTCTTTTCTGCTTGAGTAAATCTTTCCATATGATTTTCAATTTTGGATAAAATTGTTAAATGTTTCATTTACTAAACACCTTCTCCGATTATCAATTATCTTCTATTATGGACCAAAATTTTCAAAAATCATATGGATATAATAAATTAAAACGTTTTTTTGAGAAGGTATCTTCTTTACTAACAATAAAACCTTTTTATAAACAACAATCCTTTAGAAAGGCTCATAAAAAAGTGCAGGAAACATCTCCCTGCACTTTTACTTTTTAAATCTTTATTTTTGTAATACTGTAACAGTCTGCGCTTTTGTTGTTACTTTAAAACCATCCTTACTAGTCACATCAGCAGATACTGTATACGTACCATTTGGAACATCTGCTTCTGGAGTCCATTTTAAGTGAATTTCAGTTTTATTTTCCGCATCTAAAGAATCAACTACATTACCATTAGCATCTTTAACATAAACTTTCCAATTTACAGCGTTATTTGCAAATGCATTGATTCCTGCAGGAGTTTTTGCATTTACATTTTTATTTGGATATACACTGAAGGCGCTAACAAGCATTCCATCGTTAATATAAGAAGTGTCTCCCCAAACTGTATAACTGTGGTTTAGTGCATAATCTGCTCCTAATACTACTACGCTTTTTGGCTCTTCTTTTACAAGAGTAGATGTTGCACCTTGTGGTAATGGCTTATATTTTCCGTTATACCAGACAATCGCTCCATTAAAACCACTTCCAACATCATCCGCTTTGAATGAGATTTCATATTGACCATCTTTAGGCGTGACTTTAATATCTGAAACAACTGGAGCAACTGAATCAATATGAAATGGCAATTTTACGATTTGTGGCTTCGCGCCACTATAATCAAGTGTTGTTTTGATTACATAGTTATAAACGCCATCCTTCACTAACTGTCCATTTTGATCCTTTAAATCCCAACCATATCCAGTATTCAAATAGTCTCTGTAAGACATAATGTTTTTACGGAATTTCCACGGCTTACCAGTATATTCACTAAAATCACCTAAGTATTGAAGTAATTCACCTTTATCATTTTCAACGTACATTTCTGTTTTAGCTAAGTTACGAAGTACAGTAAATGATGGGTACACTACTTTCAATGGAGTATTAGGAGACATTACAATTCGATCCATATTAAATCTTCCAGTTCTTGGATCATATCCTAATGGGTATACATTTTCTGCTCCAATTTCATCATTCCAAAGCGTCGTATAACCTAAGAATGCATCTTTTTCATACGCAGCTGGATCAATATTTTGAGGCTCATCCCATTCACCAAAATATCCCATGTAAGGAACTGTTAACGGTACTGCTGAATCACTATTTTTTCCGGATGGAACAAGACGTACATACCCTTCAACAAATGAACCATTCTTTAAGCTTGATGGAAGTTGAATCTGAACATCTAGATTCTTCTCTTGTCCAGGCTTGATTTTTAATGTCTTTCCTTCCGTGTCTGTTACTGTTTCACCATTTACAGTTACTGTAGCACCTTGGATACGCTCACTTTTTAACGTTAAATATTCTTTTGAATCTAGCTTTCCATCATAGTCTAAGTCAAATTCTTTTGTTTCTCTGCCATCTTTTAAAACATTTACATAAACTTGATATTCTAAATCTTTTACATTCACATTTTGAAGAGCTTCTGCATTTAATTTGAAATGTATGTTATTCGTTTTAATTTCTTTTAACGCAACTGCTCCTGCTTGCTCAAGAGGAGTTTTCTCACTTGTCACAAGTACAGGCGTTTTAATAGCATTTTGAATTTGCATTAAACCAGATCCTTGAACACGTGGTGAGTATGGTATTTCATTATTTGTGCGAGGATCCTGTACTAGTTTAGAAGTATTCATTAAAGCAATTTTTGCTTTTAACGCCGCTTCTTCTGAATGTTTTAAGCCTTTTTCGTAAAGCGATTGTAATACTAAAGCTGAGCCACCTGAAACATGAGGAGTTGCCATCGATGTACCACTCATCACTTCATAGCCATTACCTGGTACCGTTGAGTAAATATTTCCTCCCGGCGCAGAGATTTCTGGTTTAAAGTCTAATGTATGTGGAGCTCCGTAAGATGAGAAATATGACATCGTGTTCTTATCTGGATTGTCAATATATACCCCTTTAGACGGTTTCATTTTTACAATATAACCACTCGTTAACTTCGAAATTAATGCATCACCGATCGCTTTACTTGTCGTAGCTGCTTGCGGAAATAAAGAATAAGTACTCCAATAAACTCTTGGGTAATCAATATCCTCATTTGCAGGAACAAGGATAACTGCTTTTGCTTTCTTCTTGCTTGCTTCAGATTGAATAAAGGAGTATGTAGCATACTTAACCTTTGGTTTTGCGACAACAATCTTGCCTGTTAAATCAGGAAGATTTTTAAAATCTGCTGTTTTACCTTCTCCAACATATACCATTTCATAAGATTCAAGCGGTGATAACACTTTAGAAAGGTTGAAGTTATATTGTGTTTGATCTTTATATGGAAGCTGTAATCCATTTTCTTCTTGAAGTGTATTCATATGTATGTTTGTATTCTCATATGAAGCAACAGATAACGCGAAAGGACTTACACCTGGTTCTCCAACTGTACCAATATCTGGATTTTCAGCATATGGTTTTGCAGAAGATTGTAACAAATTATTTTGTGTACTATAAGCAGAATTCCCCCCCGCCACAACTACAAGGGTACCTTGTTCAGTCGCTTCACGGATGGCTTTTTGAATTGGATCATCTACTTCACTAACAAATCCTGAATCTGAACCTAAGCTCATATTAATGACATCTGCACCCATTGTTACAGCGTGCTCAATTCCAGCAATAATGTCATCTTCATATGCTCCTCCATTACCAGAATCAGAGAAAACTTTTTCTGCTAACAGCTGAACACCTGGTGCAATACCCTTTACTCCATCATTTGCTTCGTCACCATTCGCTCCTACTGTACCCGCAACGTGCATCCCATGTGAATTCCCTGCACTGTGTGGAATTACGTCTGTATCATGATCAGCCCAGTCATATCCGGTTGGAACCTTATCACTGTACCATACATCTCCTACACCTGTTTCTGCTAGTTTTCCTTTAATACTATCTTGTGTCCACTTCTCTTTCGCTTTTCCCTTATTCGTAATCGACATATCTTGATGTGTATAGTCAATTCCTGTATCGACAATTCCTACAAGTAATCCTTCTCCTTCGTATCCATAACTTTGCCAAACTTTTTGAGCTTGTACTAATTCTTTACTAGCACCCATAGAAGGTTGGAACATACGTGCAATATGTACATTAGTTACACCCGGAGTTTCCTGAATTTCTTTTACATTACGAAACTCAGTTTCTAAACTAAACCCATTGAATCCTTCATAAAAACGTTGATTTATTTTAGGAGTAGATCTTTCTTTTGAAATTTTTGAAATTACTTCATCCTGCTTTTCTTTATACTTTGTTTTTTTACTTTGGTCAGAATGATCTACTGCTTCTGGTTGTTCAACTTCAACAATTAATCGAATTTTATCATTCGGCTGATACGGCTTAACTTGTCCATTTTCATTTAAATTCTTATATCCAAACCTATCTACTTCTTCACCATCAGTTTGCTTACTTTCATCAATCAATATCTTTTGGCCTTGTTTTACAATTTCTTCTAAACTTGGAGCTGGCAGTTGTTCTTGTTGAGTTCCTTCTGCATAACCAGTTGTCGTTAACATCATTGCTGCTAAGGTTGCCGTTGCTAACACCTTATAAGGAAGACTTTTTCTTTTTTTCATTTTTTCTCTCCTCAACCGTTTTTTTAATATAAAACTGCTAGAAATCTATTAAAATTGAAATAGATTTAAAAGAAATTTCTATTACACTATGAATCTCCCGTAATCATTAATTTTTAATTACAGAGTTTAATACAATATTAATTTTAAATATCTTCTTTAATTAAGCCTATTGGGACATTTGAAGGGACTTTTAGCTTATTCAATTTAATAGAAATCCTAAAAAAAGAATAAAAAAAGAGAAGGTTTTATCAGTAATAGTCGAGGATTATCGAAATGTATCTTATAAATCTGGTTAATGTTTATTAATTAAGACCATATTAAGCTAAATTAGAGATAATGTAGCGGAGATTAAATATAACTTCCGTCTTTAAATAGTACATTAGGAGTATAGAATTTTTATATTTCATAAGCTTTACTACCCGTTTTCCAGACAAAAATAGTTTCTATTTTTATGTTTTCATTATTATGTCGAAAAAATTCTGATTATTTCAGAATGATGGTTTGTTAAATAAGTAATTATTGGATAAAATAGTAAATATAGGTCATGGAAATGATTTACAAACAAATATCTAGGAGTGACGCAAATGGCAATCGATATTTATCTTAATTTTAATGGTAATACACGTGAAGTAGTTGAGTTTTATGCAGAGGTTTTTGGAACAGAAAAGCCGGAAATTATGACTTTTGGACAAACTCCACCGAACCCAGAATACCCACTTCCAGAGGAAGCGAAAGATTTAGTTATGCACACTCGCCTTAATATTAGTGGAAGTAATATTATGTTTTCGGATATTTTCCCTGGATTCCCTTATATTGAAGGAAACAACTTTTATCTTTCATTTTTAAGCGAAGACATTGATGAGCTTAAATCTGTATTTAATAAATTAAGTGATGGCGGAAAAGTAACTATGGAGCTTCAAGAAACATTTTGGAGTAAATGCTACGGCAGTCTAACAGACAAATTCGGCACTCAATGGATGTTTAACCACGGCAATGGTGGAATGTAATTAATTTTTAAAATATACATAAAAAGATAGAGAGTCCTTCTTTTAAAGAGAGACTCTCTATCTTTTTTTTCTGTTGGCTTTTTTCGAAACTTTGTTGTAATGTTCCTTTTGACTTTTGTAGATTTCCACTCTAACATGCTCGCTTTCCGTGAGGCGATAGCTTTGCATCCTCGGTTCATTCGCACCTATGAAGTCGCACCCTCTACTCCAATCTTCCTCTTTATTTACTGTTTGATTTAACAACTCCTTATTAAAAACAATAATCTAAGAGAATGGCTTTTCATTTACTAACACAATTAAAAATAATAAATAATGGTTTAAAAGGTTTTATACAAGATGTTGCTTGTCATATATTCAACTATAAATATAATTTTCACAAGGATGTGTTTAGTTTGAATCCTATTAAAATATTCAATCGAGTTTCTAATCGTTGGACAGTTTTATTGGCATTTGCTGCGCTAGCGGGAATTAGTCAAATGCTCTGGCTTAATTTTGCTCCACTAATATCCTTTATAAAGTCTCATTACAATGTATCCGAATCAGATATTAATTGGTTATTAACGGTTTTTCCCTTTATCTACATTTTACTCTCAATTCACTCAGGAAAAGTAATCGATCGCCGAGGCTACCGCTATAGCATATTAATAGGTGGAATCTTTATGTCAGTCTTCGCTTGCCTCCGTATTTTTGATTCTAGCTTTTCAATTTTGTTGATTGGGCAAATAGGCATCGCTATTGGGCAGCCTTATATACTAAATGCGATTTCGAGACTAGTTATTGATTGGTTTCCTAAAAATCAACAAGCCACTGCAACAGGTATTGGTACAGTGGGAATGTTTATTGGTATGGCATTCGCTCTGGCTGCAACACCTTATTTGGTCGAGCATATTGGATTTCAAGAAACATTAGTAATCATGGCCCTTCTTACAGTTTTCTTTACACTTATTTTTTTCCTTATTGGCATTCCGAATGATACAAACGGTCAGAATATTGATTTGAGTGCTAGTTTTAGTAAACAATTAGGTTTATTAAAAAATAAACAATTCATTTTACTAAATATTATTTCTTTTTTAGGATTAGGTGTTTTTAATGGATTAACCTCTTGGATCGAACAAATATTAAAACCATATGGTGTTTCTTCTGAACAAGCTGGGTATGTAGGTGGTTCATTAATTATTGGTGGAATCATTGGGTCAATTGTAATTCCTGTCCTATCCGACTTTTTTGGAAAGAGAAAACCGTTCATTTTATTTACAATCATTTGTCCACTACTACTTACTTATCCTCTTTGTACAAGTGGTCATTTCTCACATCTTCTCATATTTGGAAGTTTACTAGGATTTGTCTTCTTACCTGCTTTTGCTTTACTATTATCAGTTACAGAGGAGTTAGTTGGTCAAAAGCAATCTGGTGCGGCCACTGGTCTTTTGCTAATGGCTGGAAATCTAGGTGCTGTAGTCGTCATTGCTTCAATGCAAATTGTGAAGGGAAATCACCCTACTTGGATTCATTCAGTTTATTTCGTTTTGATCCTTCTTTTAATTTGTTGCGTTCTCACTTTCTACTTAAAAGAAAAGCCCGTTTTAATTGATGAACATCCTATTCATGACAAATAAAGAAGCATTAGAAAAATATCATCCAATGCTCCCATTCCATATCAATTCATCTTTTTAATAAATTAAAAATCAATTTTTTCCAAATATAATCCAGCTGGATCAGCAAGACTACTCACTTGGCCCCGATCCTTTGATTCAATCATTTTTGAAATAGCCTTCGCATCTAATTTTCCCAATCCAACTTCTATTAATGTACCGACAATTTTCCTTACCATATTATAAAGGAAGCCATCACCGCTCACTCTAATTTGAATAAATCCTTCTTTTATTTCAAATTTGATTGAATAGATTTCGCGAACCATGCTTTTTTTCTTAGATTTAGCATTTGAGAATGCTGTAAAATCATGCTCACCTAAAAAATACTTAGCTGCTTGCTTCATTTTTTCTATATCCAATTTTTCTTCTACGTGCATACTATATCTTCGCATAAATGGGTTTGAATATTCTTCATTCCAAACCTTATACAAATACGTTTTAGCTTTGGAATTATATCGAGCATGAAATCGTTCAGATTCTATCGTAACTTCTTTAACGCTAATATCCTGTGGTAAATAGTGATTTAAATAATTCTTAATGTCTGTTTCAGGAAGGTTCTCCTTGATTTTGAAGTTAGCAATTTGTGAAAAAGCGTGAACCCCTGCATCTGTTCTGCTGCAGCCGATTATTTCTATTGGTCTACCTATCATCTCTGATAGTACATTTTCAATTTTACCTTGAATCGTATTTTCTCCACTGCCAAGTCTTTGCCAGCCTTTATATCGCCCGCCGTCATATTGAATGATTAATTTATAATTGTTCATTTTATACTCCTTTAATTATCATTAATGTTATGTCAGTTAAATTTTGGCTGTTTTCATAAGTTTTACTGCTATTGGCAAGGTATTGTTTGATAACCATCTGCATAAAGAATATCAAAAAACAGCAATCTTTTAGAAAAAAGCCTAATCTTTTTTTAGCTATTATGTATTTTATCCTTTTTAACATTTAATCTACTTTAAATTCAACTAAACATTGGAAAAAATATGAAGAAAGCTCACATTTCTCCTGTTCCTCCTCATACACTTTACCATTATTTTAATTTTTATCATATGTCCCTTATTAATAATGGGATTTTTCTTTATACTAAAGGTATATAAAGTGATTGGAGAATAACATGGTACTGAATGATTTAGCTTTAAAAATTATTAATGAAGTTAGAAAACTTATACATGAAGATATCATAATCATAAATACTGACGGGATTATTATTGCGAGTACTGATTCAGCTCGAACTGGTACCTTTCACGAGGGTTCTTTACTTGCTATCAACCAAGGAAAAACGTTTATTATTACGACTGAAGATGAAAAACGATTAAAGGGAGTTAAAGCAGGTATTAATCTTCCTATTTTCTTTCAAAATGAAATGGTAGGTGTAATTGGAATCACAGGGAATCCTGAAACGATCTCACCATTTGGCGAGATGCTACGTCGGATGACTGAACTCCTGATTAGAGAAAACTATTACACTGATCAAATTGATATTACACAAAGATCACTCGAAACATTTGTTTTTGATTGGATTCAACTTGACGAGTGGGATGATTCATTTTTAGAGCGCTCACACATGCTACATATAGACTTAACTCTAGGAAGACAGGTTATTGTTTTTGAATGGGAGAATAAAAATAATATTCCTCTTGATATAAGGCAAATAATTCTCGATTTAACAAATAAACAAAATGGGGAATTATCTATTCGTTGGGGAAACAATCGTTTACTTGTTCTAATAGTGGCTGACAAATTATCAAATCGAAGTCAAATTAATAAAATCGTACAAGGAATTCAATCTTTTTTACAAAACAGATTAAATCTTCCAGTTTCAGTTGGTGTTGGTCAAACTATGCCCCCGAAATTATTGAGTAAATCATATCATCAAGCGATCCGCTCACTAAAAGTATCTCTAAAAACGAAAACGATCATATTCGATGAGGACCTAACCATTGATTTAATA
The DNA here is from genome assembly GCF_002156875.1 of Bacillus sp. EAC. Classification (GTDB taxonomy): domain Bacteria; phylum Bacillota; class Bacilli; order Bacillales; family Bacillaceae_G; genus Gottfriedia. The sequence continues at coordinate 9,655 of NZ_NCSY01000005.1, forward strand.
CTTCAAGAACTTTCACATGACGTAAAAAATACATTTCTTAATCGAACAATTGCTCCGATTTTGGCCGAGCAAGATTTACTCCTAACGATTCAAGAATTTATTCGACAAAACCAATCATTAAAAATGACAGCTTCTTCGTTGCATATCCATATAAATACGCTTCTATATCGACTCAACAAAATAACAGAACTAACGAAATTAAATCCAAGAGACATTCATGATTTATGTAAAATCTATATCGGCATTAGTTTGTTGGATGATTCTACAAAAAGACACCTATTTTAGGTGTTTTTTCTATAGATTTCTCCATAGATTATCACTCATATTACTCTTTATACTTGAATTATAATAATAGGGGGAAAAGATATGATTACAAAAGACATTGCTCAAAAGTTTATAGCTATTGTTGGAACTGAAAATTTCGATGATTCTAAAGCAGAAAGACTCGTTTATTCCTACGATGCCACTCCAAATCTTCAATCATTACCAGATGCTGTCATTAGTCCTCGTACTGCTAAAGAAGTTTCCGAAGTCGTTAAAATCTGTAATGCATTTAATATTCCAATCGTACCAAGAGGCTCGGGTACAAATCTTTGTGGTGGTACTTGTCCTACAAATGGTGGACTTGTCATCTTATTTAGGCATTTAAACAAAATTCTTGAAATTGATGAAGAAAACTTAACTATTACAGTTCAACCAGGTGTAATCACACTAGATATGATTAACGAAATCGAAGCAAAAGGATTATTTTATCCACCAGATCCTAGCTCAATGAAAATCTCAACAATTGGTGGAAACATTAATGAAAATTCTGGTGGCTTACGAGGTTTAAAGTACGGTGTCACACGTGACTATGTCATTGCACTTGAAATTGTGTTAGCGAACGGCGATATTATCCGAACTGGTGGAAAGCTGGCTAAGGACGTTGCAGGTTATGATTTCACCCGTTTATTCGTAGGATCAGAAGGTACACTTGGCATTATTACTGAAGCTACATTAAAACTCATCCCAATGCCAGAAACAAAAAAAACTATGCTAGCTTTATATGATAGTTTAGAAGACGCTGCCAAAACTGTTTCTAAAATTATTGCTAATAAAATAATTCCAACTTCCTTAGAATTTATGGATCAACCGACACTTGAAGTTGTAGAAAATTTTGCTCAGATTGGTCTTCCAACTGATGTAAAGGCCGTATTATTAATTGAACAAGACGGACCAGAGGCTGTTGTAAATAAAGATATCGAATTGATTAAAACAATTTGTTTGCAAGAAAAATGTATCTCTGTCAGCATAGCAAAATCTGAAGAAGAAGCAATTGCATTAAGAACGGCTAGACGCTCTGCCCTTTCCGCTTTAGCACAATTAAGACCAACTACAATTTTGGAAGACGCTACTGTACCTCGGTCAAAAATTGCTGATATGGTGAATGCTATCAACCTAATTGCTGAAAAGTATAATGTAAAAATTTGCACATTTGGTCATGCTGGTGACGGGAATCTTCATCCTACATGTCCAACAGATGCTCGTGACCATGACGAAATGGAACGTGTAGAAATGGCTTTTGCTGAGATTTTTGAGAAAGCAATCGAACTCGGCGGAACCATTACTGGTGAGCATGGAGTTGGGATCGTTAAAGCACCTTATCTAGAATTAAAACTAGGCAAAGAAGGGATCGCTGCTATGTTAGCAGTAAAAACTGCGCTAGATCCAAATAATATAATGAATCCTGGAAAAGTCTTTGCAAAGGATAGCCGAAAAAGAATGTTGGTGTCGAAATGACAACACTTCAGGAGCAACAATCTATTCAACAACAATTTAAAGAACGAATGAATGAAGATGAACTATTAAACTGTATGCGGTGTGGTTTTTGCTTACCAAGTTGTCCCACTTATATCGAATCTGGTCAAAAAGAATCTCATTCACCTAGAGGTCGAATCGCTTTAATGAAGGCAGTAACAGACGGTCTGATCGAACCCGATGAAGATGTCGAACGCACACTTGAACTTTGTCTCGGCTGTCGTGCATGTGAACCTGTCTGTCCTTCTGGAGTGAAATATGGCCATTTACTTGAAGAAGCTAGGGATATTATTGCACAGCATAAAAAGCACTCCCTACCTGCTCGAGCTGTTCGTAATATAATTTTTAAAGAACTATTCCCACATCAAAAACGCATGAGATTAGCAGTAGGACTTTTAGGATTATATCAACGAACAGGATTACAAGTAGTTGCTAGAAAATCAGGCATTATGAAGTTGATTCCTAGCAATTTATCCGCAATGGAAAAAGTTTTACCAAAAGTACCTACAATGAGACAAATGAAATCACGACCTGATTTCCTGCCTTCTATTGAGAAGAAAGTTAGTAGAGTAGCATTCTTCTCTGGATGCTTGATGGATACAATGTTTTTGGAAACAAATAATGCCACTATGAAGCTATTACAGTTAGCAGGTTGTGAAATAGTGATTCCCAAAGACCAAGCTTGCTGCGGAGCTTTACATGGACATAGTGGTGAAAAAGATATTGCAAAAGAAATGGCAAAGAAAAATATAGAAGCCTTTGAGAATTTAAATGTAGATTTTATCATTACAAACGCAGGTGGATGTGGTGGATTCCTAATCGATTATGACCACCTACTTAAAGATGATCCAATTTGGAAAGAGCGTGCAATTTCGTTTAAAAATAAATTAAAAGATATATCTGAGATTTTAGTAGAAGTTGAGTTTCATAAAAAAGTGAATTTACGTCTACCTGAGCAAATAATCACTTACCAAGATTCATGTCATTTAAGAAATGTGATGAAAACGTCTTCTGCTCCAAGAACTTTACTAAAATCGATTCAAAATACGATGTATCATGAAATGAAAGATGCAGATCGTTGTTGTGGTTCAGCTGGTATTTACAACATAGTTGAATCTGAAATGTCGATGCAAATTCTAGATTACAAAATGAAGCAAGTAACTAAAACTCAAGCAACAACAATTGTTACAGCTAATCCTGGTTGTTTATTACAAATGAAATTGGGTGTACAAAGAGAGAATCAATCGGATAAAGTAGATGTAGTTCACATTGTCGATTTACTTTTAAAAGCTGCTGAATATACTGAAGCATAAGTTATAAAAAAACAAACCTTTGTGACTAATTACAAAGGTTTGTTTACTTTTCTATTCATTATTTTTTACCATGTAGGGATTTAATCGCAGTCCTTGTTTGATCGATATACTGAATCGTTTGATCATATTCTTGTGTAGCAACGGCCATAAATAAAATATCAATCACGTGCAGCTGAGCCATTCTTGAAGAAGTTGCTCCACTACGGAATGTCGCTTCTCTATTCGGTGAGTTGAACAATTTTATATCCGCTAAGCAAGATACGGAGTTTGTACCAAATCCAGTAATACTAATCGTTTTCACATCATTTTCTTTCGCAATACGAAGTGCTTTCTGGACTTCTACCGTTTCACCTGAAAATGAAATTCCAACTAATACATCATTCTCCTCATGATTTGCAATTTGAACTGCTAACAAATGTAAATCTGTAAATGCAGATGTATATTTTTTAATACGCAAAAACTTTTGCTGTGCATCTAAGGCTACGACCATCGAACCACCAACGCCAAAAAAATAAATATTTCTAGCTTTGGAAATAACCTGTACAGCTTCCTCTAAATCACTAACATTTAAAATATCACTTGTATCTTTTATAGCTTGGATACTATTATTCATCATTTTTTGGATTATGGAACTAGTTGATTCACCTGAATGGATGTCTCTATTTCCTGTTTCTGTTGTTGTAATGATATCTCCAGCAATTCGAAGCTTTAACTCTTGATACCCTTTTAGCCCTAAAGAACGACATAATCTAATGATTGCAGAATTACTAGTTTGGCTTTTTTCAGCAAGCTCATATACTGTAAATTGAATGGATTTATCTGGATTTTCTATAATATATTTTGCTGCTCTTCGTTCAGATGGAGGAAGTTTAAATAACATTTCTTTTAACATGATTAATCCGCCATTTAATGCATTCATATACCCTACTCAACTCTCTCTATTTTATATCTTATTTCTAATTCTATTAATTTGCTATTATCATAAACTTTGTTTCTATTAAACTTGGTGCTTTGTTAAATCCTACTCTAGGATGCTTGGCTTTCCATTGGTCGGGTGATAGCCAATTAATTACTAAAGAAGCTTATTAGATTATCCAATCTAAGATGACGATACTTACTTGATTATAAACAAATTTTAGTGTATTTACTATAAACGCTAAAAAGAACTTAATAGAAAAGCGACTTACTAATATTCAAGTGATTAGTAGTCGCTTCCTTGTACTTATTCTTCTACTATTTTACTAATAAATCCTTGAGCTTGATTTAGGCTTTTAGTTGCTTCATCAAAAGTCATACCAGTCAAAATCATAACAATTGCTGCTTTTGTTTGATTATTGGCTTTCTTTAGATATTCACTTGCAACTTCATAGTCACAACCAGTCGCTCCAACTATAATTCTCTTCGCACGATCAACAAGCTTAACATTTGTTAATTGCAAATCAACCATGAGATTTTTATATACTTTTCCAATTCCGACCATTGATGCTGTTGAAATCATATTACAAATTAGCTTCTGAGACGTACCCGCTTTTAAACGGGTTGATCCTGTTAATACTTCTGGTCCATTATCTACTTCAATTTTATGCAATGCAACTTTTCCAATTTCTGAATCTTTATTACATGCAATTGCGACTGTTTTTGCGCCAACTTCATTTGCATATTGTAATGCACCAATGACATAAGGTGTTCTGCCTGATGCTGCAATGCCAATAACGATATCATTTTTAGTAATTGAAATATTTATTAAATCTGCTTTCCCTAATTCTTCACTATCTTCTGCACCTTCAACAGCTTTAATAAATGCTGAATTTCCACCAGCAATTAAACCTATTACCTCACTTGGATTTGTTCCAAATGTTGGAGGACATTCGACAGCATCCAATAATCCAATTCGTCCACTAGTACCAGCACCAACATAAATTAATCTTCCATCATTTCGAAAAGATTCAACGACATGTCGAACGACCTCCGAGATAGTTGGTATTTGCTCTCGCACTGCAATAGCAACCTTTTGATCCTCATCATTCATTATCATTAAAAACTGATCAACCCTTAATTGGTCTAAGTTACTCGTGCGTTCATTTCTAATTTCAGTTGTTAAGTTTTCTAACATTTTGCACCTCTACTTAATACTGACTACTACTACTGTAATCTAAATATTTTTTGTATTTCTCGATTTATACTTACTTTTTTATGCATATATTTATTTCTTTCATCGCTAAAAGATAACCACCATATGTTGAAGAAATATGGTCCGTATAAAACTTGACTGATGGATATTGCTCTCGAATTGAATGAACAAAAGAATTTTGAACAATCTGTATGTGCTGTAGAATACTCCCTTTAATTGCAACTCGAGGTGCTCCTTGTAGCTTTAGTTTTTTTATCGCTTGTAGTGTAGTTTTCGCAAGTAATTTCCCTGCTCGTTCTAAGACATCTAAAGCAATTAAATCTCCCATACCTGCCATTTCTACGATAAAAGGAACATGTGAAGCAATCACGCTTTTTGGATTATGATAGATATATTGTTTAAGTTCATCTACTTCATTTAATTGTAATTTTTCTATTAATTTCTGAGATAAATAACTTAGCTGAATATTCTCATCAAATTCTTGTGTGATATTTTTAAATATTTCCATACAAATCCAGTATCCGCTTCCTTCATCACCTATCAAGTGTCCCCATCCACCTGTTGTCACAATCTTCTCTTGATCCAAACCGATACACACAGATCCTGTACCTGCAATTGTTAAAACTCCACTTTTTCCATTAAGCAAAGCCGCATGAGCAAGACGCGCGTCATTTACAATTTTAAAAGGAATGCGGAATGACTCATTTAACGCCGATTCTAAAGGATTGATATCTTTAATTCCTCCGTATCCAGCTAATCCTAAAAATAAAAATAAACAATTCTCTTTTGATAAAGGGAGAAGACAGTTCTCAATGGCTTCAATTATATGATTGATTCCTTCTTTTTCATTAATAAGTAGATTACTGTACCCAGAATATCCTTGGCTAATAACATTGCCTTCTAAATCATAAGCAATTGCCTCTGTTTTAGTTCCTCCACCATCAACGCTAATAATGTATTGCATCTTAGCTGCCCCCTACCTAAATTCCCAGATTATTCTTAAACGATTACTTTAAAATTATTACTTTTTCTTATTAGTTAATATTAAAACCGATTATTTTTCAGCTAATTTTTTATGCAAACGAATGATATGTTCAACTAATTTTTGTTCGCTCATAGCTGTCATTAAATGGTCCTGTGCATGAATCATTAAAAGTGATTTCTCACAAGGTTGTCCATTTAGTTCAGCTTGTATTAAAGTTGTTTGAGTTTTATGGGCTTTGCCAATTTCTACATGAGACTCTTCAATTAAACGGTCAGCTGTTTCGAAGTCATTCTTTTCTGCAGCTTCTAGCGCCTCATAAGCTAAAGACCTCGCGTTTCCACCGTGTGAGATAATTTCAAAAATTTCTTGTTCGTTATTCATATATATTCTCCTCATCTATATTCATATTTTTTCAGTTTATAAATGGATACTTAATTTTTATAAAATGCTGGTAAGAAATCTTTATGTGCTTCTAATAAAGCATCTAATACTGTTTTAGCAACTTCATCACTTGGAACTAAAGGATTAATTGTTAGAGCTAACAACGCCTTTTCGTATGAACCAGTGACAGCAGCCTCAGCCCCTATTCGTTCAAATGATTTAATTTGTTGAACAAGCCCATTTATTTGTGGTGGTAATTCACCAATTGAAACAGGTATCGGCCCTTGCCTTGTTACAATACAATTTACTTCAACAGCCGATTCATTTGGTATCCCTTGAATTGATCCATTGTTTTGCACATTTAAAACTTGAATATCTTTTTTATCATTATAAATAGATGTGATTAAGCTACAGGCAGCATCACTATAGTATGCTCCTCCTCTTTTTTCAAGTTGAGGTGGTTTAATAGCTAGATTTTCATCCCTATATAATTCAAACAAATCATCTTCTAATTTCTTTACAACTTCTGCTCTTGTTGTCCCTGATTTAAAAGATTCTAATTCTTCTTCTAAAATATGTTTAGTCTTGTAATAGTATCGATGGTACGGACAAGGAAGTACCCCTAAAGACATTAAAAATTCTTTTTGCCATGGTAGTGGAGCAATATTTCTCATGGTCATTTGTATTTCTGGATTTGCTAATAATTCTAAAACATGTTCTGTGACTTCTTTTCCATCAACATAAACATGCAGTCCATATACCATATGATTTAATCCTGCAAAATCGATGTGAACACGACCTGTTTCTACTTCTAGTAATTTGGCAATTGTCATTGTCATATTGATAGGTACATTACAAACACCAATTACTTTTTTATGATTGCTATAACGTAATAAAGCTTCAGTAACCATACCAGCTGGATTTGTGAAGTTAATTAACCAAGCTTCCGGACAAAGTTGTTGCATTTCTTCTGCAATCTCTAATAAAACAGGAATTGTTCGAAGCCCTTTAAATAGGCCACCTGCACCATTTGTTTCTTGACCAATCATACCGAATTGCAGAGGAATACGTTCATCCTTAATACGAGCTTCTAGTAAACCAACACGCATTTGAGTTGTAACAAAATCCGCATCTTTTAAAGCTAATGTTCGATCTAATGTTAAATGGATTTCCATAGGAATTCCTGCTTGTTTTACCATACGTCTTGCTAAACTACCGACAATCTCTAACTTTTCTTTGCCAGCCTCAATATCTACTAACCAAAGTTCCCTTATAGGAAGCTCGTGATATCTTTTTATAAATCCTTCAACTAGTTCTGGTGTATAACTTGAACCACCACCAATTGTCACGATTTTAATTCCTCTTTTTTTATTCATTTTGAACACACCTTCATTTCATATTTTTCTTATGAATTGAATACAACAATATAACAAGTCACGATGCAGAAAGCTAATAATGAAATAAATAAAATTGAAGCTTGTTTCTTATTCTTAAACTTACCTTCAATAAATACGATCACGCTTGTAAGTCCTACACTCAGACCTATGCTATTTGTGATAAATACTGCCAGATTTTTACTCATTCCAATAAAGAGTAGAACAGGATTAAAGATAAGATTAAACGCAAGAATAAATACAAAAAATACAATAGCAGCTTTATAACTAAAAAAATGGAGATTCTTTGTAGTGTTCATATTTAAAATTCCTTTCTTGCTTATTTAGTAATAAATAAAGGAAGCTTGGAGAAATTGTCCAAAACTCCCTTTACTATTATTTTAAGAAGATACTTTTACACTATTATCGATTTCAATAGTAGATTCTTGTGCTAGCAATTTTTTATCGTACATTTTGAAGAATGGTAAATAGATTACAATTGATATAGCTAAATTGATTACAACTAAGATAATTGCTCTCCAATCCCCACCAGTTGATAAATATGCACCGATTGGAGCAGGTAAAGTCCACGGAACCATTACGTAAGTTGGATTAACTAATCCCGCAGCTGTTGCTAGATAAGAAATTGTTGCACCAATTATTGGAACGATCATGAATGGAATAATTAATACAGGATTTAATACAATCGGCATCCCGAAAATTACTGGCTCATTAATGTTAAAAATACTTGGGATAATTGCTGTTCTTCCTAGTGCCTTTGAATAACTAGATTTTCCTGCAATTAACATTGCAATTACTAAGCCTAATGTTGCACCTGAACCACCGATCCAAATAAACCACTGGAAGAAAGTTTCAGGAGCAATGTGTGGTAGCTGACTACCTACTTTACCAGCTGCAACGGCTGCAGAGTTATTTGCTAAATAAACTTCCCAAACAGGACGTGCAACTGCGCCTACTACCGATACCCCATGGATACCAAATGCCCAGAAAAATGTAATTAAGAATACAGGTACTAACACTCCAGGTAACGAGTCACCCGCACTAATTAGTGGAGCTACTGCTTTGTCTACAAGAGAATGTGTATCTACTTTAAATACAACTGTAATTAAAGTCATTACTGTTAAAACAACTGTTACAGGAATAAGTGCTTCAAAAGAGCGTGCTACAGAGCTAGGAACGGAATCCGGCATTTTAATTGTAATATTTTTTGTCTTACAAAAACGTAATACTTCAACCGCAAAAATAGAAGTGATCATACCAACGAAAAGTCCGTGACCACCCATATTGGCCATTGGTAATACAAATCCTACCTTATCAATCATTTGAACACCAGTTGTAAATAAAAACGCTGATCCAGCTAATAATGCCCCAGAAAGCGGGTCTAGTTTATAGCTTTGAGACAAACTATATCCAATCCCAAAAGTTATATACAGGGTCATAATGAACATTGTAAGTCGATACGGGATTAATATTTCCGCAATATGATTTGCTGCCCATACACCAACTGCAGAATCTGCAGGAACTGGTGGAAAAGCAATAATTAAGAATAAGCTGCCAAAAATGATAAATGGTAACGCTGAAACTACACCATCACGAATAGCTCGTAAATGCTTTTGTTCAGATAGCTTTGCCATTGGTGTTGATAAATTGTTTTCCAAAAATGCAATAAACTTATCCATTTGTTATTCTCCTTTATATGACAAAATATTAGACTACTTAACTAGTTCTTGAACTAATTTTAATAATGTTGGGCCACCAAGTGGACTATAAGCTTGAGGTGGAATGACAGCACATGGTACATTCGCCTCGTCTGATGAAGCCTTAAAACCATCAAATCTGTGTCTTACTTGTGGTGCAACCATGGCTACATCCCAACCATTCTTCACTTCCTCAGCAAACTCTTGGGTTCCGACTGCTAAAACATCTAGATTTAATCCGTTTTTTTCTCCTTCTTTTTTCAGAGCGTTTACTACAATCGCACTAGACATACCGCCTGCACATACAAATAATACCTTCATGAACTTATCCTCCTAATATAAAATTAATAAAAAAAGATTTGAAAAACTGAAAACGTTTTCTATAAAACAATTATATTCTCATTAAAATAAAATTTCAATTATTATAACTTAAAAATGAAATAAAATTTCAGAAGATGCAAAAAAATTTTTTACATCTTCTCAAACAGTTATAAATTAGTTAGTTTTCCTTAAACTGAAACTTACTCCATGGATGCAAGAAATCTAATAAGAAAATTTCTTCCTCCGAAATGCGGCCTACTATATTCGTTTTACCTGAATTCTCCATATCTTGAAGCGCTATTTGCAATTCACCTTTATACTGACCATATAATTCATTTTCAACGAGAATATCACCTCTACGAATATGTGGTGTATAAGTTGGTTTAAACTCTTCCTCCTTATATTTTACACGTGATTGTGTTGAACGGATTAAATAGTCTGAAACATCACCACGATAAAAATGAAACTCGTCCAATACGATTTTTTTCTCAAGAGGTGTAATTGTATCGTATAAGTTTATATTTAACGTAAATAAATCTTTACCATGTTTATTTAACTCAGAAAGTTGTTTAAATTCTTCTTCAGAAGCATATGCATTTGCAATAATAACGTCATCAATTAAATCTGAGTAAAATAAATGTTTTGCTTGCGTTACGACAGATAAATTACGATGCATTTCTAAAGAACAAAGTCCTTCTGAAACAGGCCATGGACCATACGTAGCTGCTTGCGAATTAATAAATGCGGCTGTACGTATTCCATGTTTTTTAAATTCTTCGCTACATTTTACAAAATGGTTATAACTTAGCCCTGCATAACGATGCGGATAAAAATTATGCGAACCAATTAAATTTGATTGATTAGGTTTATAAGCTAATATATTTTCTAAATATTTTGTAGCATTGCTCATATTAATTTCGATTTTTAATCCATAGGGATTATACGTCATAATTGACTCTTCATTTCCAGTAAAGCCCAAATCTAATCGAATACCATAAGCTCCTAAATTAGCAAAAAATGAAAGGTCATTATAAGAAATACCTAGTTTACCAAATACTCGTGGTGCAATATCAACCATTACTTCCATTTCAAGACTATTTGCATAATCAATAATTTCTTTAAATTCTTTCATAATTTTCTCTTGATCTCCATCAACAGATAATAAACAAGTAAAAATTCGTTTAAAGCCATATTCATGAGCTAACTTAATATAATCTTTATCTTTATCAACCGTTGAATGTTCTGGATAAATTGAAACACCTAATTTTTTCACGATTTTTCCTCCTAATTTGTTCTTCCTCAAATTGTAATCATTAATAAGGAACCGGTGTAATGTTTCCTAAAATAACTGGTCGACCAGCTTTAGTTGCACTAGGCACATTACTTGGTATTCCATGTAAAGTTTCATTTGCTAATACAGCAAATGCAATTGCTTCTTTGGCATCAGAAGAATAACCAATATCTTCTTGAGTTAATACTTTACAATCGTTTATCAACAACTCTTGAAGCATGCGTAATAACGTTTTATTATGACTTCCTCCGCCACCAACAATAACTTCATCTATCGACTGATTCGGAAAAATAAATTTTTTATAGTTTTCTGCGATTGATTTAGCTGTAAACATTGTCATAGTAGCAATCAAATCATACGAAGAAATCTCTTTAAATTCATCCATTATCTGGTCAACAAATTGTGCTCCAAATAATTCTCTACCAGTAGTTTTTGGAATCTGCGCCAAAATATACGGGACACTCATACATCTTTCTAGCAATCTTTCATTTACTATACCTTGTGCAGCCAAATCACCATTCGCATCAAATGATACATTGAAAAAACGCTTACAAATTTCATCAATAATCATATTACCCGGTCCAGTATCAAATGCTACTAAATCATTTAACGAAGCATTTTTTGGTATAACGGTCACATTTCCAATTCCGCCTATATTTTGTAATAATCTTGATTTAGATTTATTTTTATAAAGTAGCAATTCTGAATATGGAACTAGTGGTGCCCCATATCCACCTGCTGCCATATCCATTACCCGAAAATTTGAAACAACTTTTGTTTTTGTCTCATAAGCAATGACTGCTGGTTCACCTAATTGCAATGTAGATTGAATAAAATGTTCCTCTTTTTCAGGTTGATGATAAATCGTTTGACCATGTGATCCAATAAAATCAAGATCATTTAATAACAACTGATTCTTATCACAAATTTGTTTCACTGCATCCGCAAATGCATATCCAAGCTTAAAATTTAAACTGCATAAATGTTGTGCATTAGAGGAAACAAGTGATATGGCATCCATGGTCTCTTTTAATAAGCTATCGTCAATTGCGATTGTCATGAAATCAATTAATTTAACTTCAGTATCAAGACCACTACCTTTTAACTCAACTAACGCAGCATCAATACCATCTAACGATGTCCCAGACATTAACCCTACTGCAAAACCCAATATATCTCACTCCTTTTTATTTTTATACCTAATACCTTAAAACAGATTATCTTTTTTGTAAAAGAAAACAAATTCAAACTTTCAATAAATGCACATTATTTTAACGTTATTTCATATAAAATTCATCATTTATATAAACCTTATTCGGACACACTTTTTTCATCTTGGATACTAGTTTAAATACTCCTGTATATAATTATTTGAGAAAAAAAGTGAGGAGATTATGCATAACTTTAATGAATCGGCTATAATTATCGTTAATAAATGACTAAAATTTTTTAGGAGGTGATATGATATGACAAGTGCAGTTAATTTGTCAGATAAATCATCAGCTCATGCAAAGCCTAGTATTAGAAAGGCGATACTTTGCATGGGAGTGACTTTTTAAATAATCGCCCAAGTAAGTTTTTCTAATCCATTGGCTTTGCACCTTATTTTATAAATTAAGAATAAGGAGCTGGCAGAAATGGCATATGTAAAAGCAACGGCTATATTACCAGAAAAACTAATAGTTGAAATTCAAAAATATATTCAAGGAGAAACAATCTATATTCCTAAACTTGAAAAAACTCATCAGAAATGGGGCTCACGTTCTGGAACACGAAAGCTAATTGATGATAGAAACAAATCAATTAAAACTTCATTTAAGAATGGAATAACAATTGACCAATTAGCCAATGATTATTATCTCTCCGTTGAAACAATTAAAAAAATTATTTACACCACTAAATAACATAAAAATAAGCACTGATAAACTTTGATCAGTGCTTTTTGTTATGGCGAGTTTGTTTCTTAATCATTTAGACCATTTTAAAAACTTCACAACTCAAGTAAATTAAATGCTATGAGGGACTAATAAATTGCCATAAGGAGTGAATAAAATGGAACCCTTTATAAGAAGTGATCAATATAATTTTATTAAATATCAAATCCAAATACTAATTAATGGATATACATCTGTAAACGATAAAGCCGTTCTTAATGCATTAAAATCTCTCGTTAGTGAGAGAGTGTTTAGCTTATTTCCTGATTTAACAGAAGTTCAGCAACAGTTACTAAATCCCATTAATGATATAAAAAATTCAGATCGTGCAGAAAAAGTCTTAGATCAACTACAACCATTTGTCCTTCCATTTAAAGAAGTCTCAGAACAATCAATTAAAAAATTATTTCCTAAAGCTAAAAAGCTAAAACTCCCAATATCAAAGGATATAAAACTAACGGAAATGACATATCTAGGGTGGGATGATTTAGGCTCTAATTCTAAATTTATCGTTACTTATTTCAACGGAAAACTGATTGGTTTACAAGGAACTTTTAAGCCACTGAATAAAAAAGGAAATTGTACTATTTGTAATAAGTTTGAAGATTTAGGGATGTTTATGACTAAAACGAAAGGAAAATTAGAAGGCACTTTTATTCAAAGAGGCAATTACATATGCCTAGACAGCCAAAAGTGTAATCAAAATATTACTACTTTAAATAAACTGAATGATTTTATTATGTTGATAAAAGAGGATAAGTAGGATCAGTATTTAGAATCATCAACATTGTGTTAAGCAATTCTACGATTGTGAAGGAAAAGAATATCTTATTAATTCTCGTTCATTAATCATTTGAACTAACTACATATTTCTAAAATAAATACGCGTGAATTTTAATCCACGCGTTTGTTAATCTATTTATACTTTTGAACTAAAAATAATATAAAATTCTTATTCTTCATTAGTATTTTTTGTCTTCTTTTTAGATAGAAACCAGCCACCTAAAGCAATAAGAAGCATTATCGACCAAAAAATGGTATTCCAAATTGGTCCTTCTACAAATTCGTGAGAAATAATATGAAGCGATGGATGAGCAAGTGTATGCATTAATAACTTAACTCCAACCCATCCTACCAATAACATTGCCGCCGTTTCAAGACTAGGTCGTTCTGTCAATAACTTAACAAAAATGCTTGCAGCAAATCGAATAACAATTAGTCCTGCAATTGCACCAATTATGATGACAATAAATTTAGCTCCATCCATTCCGCCAATATCATCCATAGTTGTATCAGGTAAATCAATTACTAGAGCTACTGCTGCTAAAATCGAATCGATCGCAAATGCGATATCTGCTAATGAAATTTGGGCAACAGTCATTCCAAAACTCTTCTGTTTTTTTCCTTTGCCATCATCGTGTTTTTTTAGTAAATGTTTCAATGCAATGAAAATTAAATAGGCAGCTCCAATAGCTTGAACTTGCCAAACGTGAAAAAGGAATGAAATAATAAAAATAGCACCTATTCTAAATATAAACGCTAATAGTAACCCAATATTTATTGCTTTCTTTTGTTGTTCTTCTGGTAAATGCTTTGCCATTACAGCTAAAACTAAAGCATTATCAGCAGACAATAAACCTTCCAACAAAATCAAAATAATTAAAACCCATCCAAACTCCAATAATAAAGATAGCTCCATATTTCCCCCTTAAAAATAATAAATATTTGGATAGATTGAATCACCTTCTTTTCCAATATATTCCCTTTATTGCAACTTCCTTATCCAAATTTCCAACTATTCTGTTACATTTTTTAATTTATGAGGTTAAAAGCTAATTTTAATATAACTATTACGTACTCAATCATCCGCGCAATATAGTTGACATAGTCAACTATATATTTTATAGTATTAGCAATCTAAAATTTCTGAAAATTGAAGGTGACGATTATGAATTATATTGAAAAAATACGTAAATTTAACAGATACTATGCAAATATATTAGGTAAGATTGACCAGGAAATTTATAATCAACCTTTTCCATTAACTGAAGCACGCATCATCACTGAACTTAACTACAACACTGGCTGCACTGCTTCAGAAATTAGTGAAAAGCTAGGAGTTGATCGTGGTTATTTAAGTCGTATTATTCAACGATTTGAAGAGGAAAATATCATCGCTAAAAGACAGTCCACGATTGATAAACGTCAGTATTCTCTTTTTCTAACTGATACAGGGAAAGAAATTTACAAAAAACTAGCTGAAGATTCAAGTCGTGGCGTCGAGAAAATGATAGATAATTTATCAATGACTGAACTATCTAAACTAGCTTCATCAATGGAATGTATAGAGAATACTTTCTCTCAACAACAATTTTCCAAACCAGACATTACTATCCGTCCATTTCTACCAGGTGATGTGGGTTATATCGCATATATTCATGGTAAAATTTACAGTACGACATACCAATTTGGACGTATCTTTGAATATTATGTCATGAAAGGTTTAACAGAGTTTCTAATTAATAATGAGGGTGGCGAACTGTGGGTAGCTGAAATAAATGGAGAAATTGTCGGCTCAATTGCCATTACAAAATCTAGCGACTCAATTGCACAGTTAAGATGGTTTATACTAGCTGAAAATTATCATGGAATGGGCATCGGTAAAAAACTAATCGAAACAGCACTCAACTTCTGTAAAGAACAAAACTATCTACATATATTTTTATGGACAGTAAATGCTCTAGAATCAGCTCGCTATCTATATAAAAAGTATGGTTTCTCATTAACTGAAGAAAAACCTAATTTTGAATGGACTGGCTCAAAGTTACTGGAAGAAAGATGGGATCTTGATTTATCTATTTAAACAAAAACCAATAAAAAAGCAACGTACCACAATGATACGTTGCTTTTTTTTTCTCACACTTGTCCCAAATAACTTTTCGTTATATTTGGTAAGATAATTTTCCCGTTAACACTATATTTCTTGAATAAATTTGTTAATGCAGAAATGAAATGACCATACTCTTTATCTGTCTTCACAGGTGAAAATGATGACGATAAATTTCTGCCTAAAAACCCTTCATAATCCACTTCTAAATCATTTTGATAAGACTGATATTCATATTTTCCATCTTTAAAAAACTGAATATATATTTCCGGGTTATCTTCTATTCCCCCGCTAAATCCTTTAAATTTCGGACAGTTCTTTTTGCATATCTCCTGTAATTCCATCATTAATGGTTTCGATAAGTCTTTACTATTCCAAACTAGTAAAACTTTAGAGTCTTTCTTCAAAATACGTTGGCATTCTGCTTTAAATTTTTCTTTATCAAACCAGTGGAATGCCTGGGCAACTGTTATTAAGTCAATACTATTATCATTTAACGTTGAATGTTCAGCTGTAGCTTCGATTGATTGAAAACCACTGTAATGTTTCAAAGAATGTTCAGCAGTACTTCGCATGTCATTATTCGGCTCAATTGCAATCACTTTCATCCCTACTTCAAGTAATTGTCTGCTTAGTATGCCCGTGCCTGAACCTATATCTACAACATTACTCTCTTCGTTTAAATCATTTGTAGCAAGTAAATAATCAATAAATTTCTTTGGATAAATTGGTCTATATTTTGAGTAAACCTCTGCCTTACCAGTAAAATTTTCTAAATTATTCATGGATCTGATTCCCTTAAAATAAGTGTATTTTATCAGTAATAAACTACTTTAGTCTTTGCGATTAAATCATGTAATGTTTTTTTATCTTTCCTAAAAATAAATAATATATCAATAATACTAATAACACTAAATACAACAGTTATTGTAGGAAGATTAAGTACCCCTATGAGATAGAACGAACGTAATGTTATTGTCTTAATATCAACACGATCATTTGAATCTTTAACCACCTGAATTTTTAATATTCTCTTCCCAATGGTTTGTCCATTCCAAATATAAGTAGGAATGATAATATTTAACATGATTGTTATTCCGAGAATTAAAAGCGTAAATAGACACATCGAAATGCTACTATACAAAAATGTATCTAAATACTCTTCATTAGATAATCCAAATAAAAGTAATCCTATTTTTGAAAATAGCATACTTACGATTCCATCTATCCATGAAGCAAAAAGCCTTCTCGTTCGACTAGATAATTTAAAATCCATCTAACTTCATCCCCTAGGTATACTGTGCCAGTTCATTTTATTAATGTTGATGGGCATGAAGCTTCGCAAATATCCCATTTTCTTGCGATAAAAGTTCCATATGCGTTCCATCTTCAGCTATACCTTCTTCTGTAATGACTAAGATTCTGTCTGCATTTTTAATTGTACCTAATCGATGGGCAATGATTAGGGTAGTTCGATCCTTCGCTAAATCATTTAATGCTTCTTGAATAATTGCTTCGGTTTCAGTATCAAGGGCTGATGTGGCTTCATCAAGTATTAAAATTGGCGGGTTTTTCAAGAACATCCTTGCAATAGCTAAACGCTGTTTTTGACCACCAGAAAGTTTTAATCCTCTTTCACCAATTTCAGTTTCATATCCATTTGGAAGTGATGCAATTAAATCCGTCAAGTGAGCTTTTCTTGCTGCTGCTTCAATCTCTTCTTGCGTAGCATCTAACTTACCATACGCAATATTCTCTCTTAACGTCCCTGTAAATAAGAAGACATCCTGTTGGACGATCCCTATATTAGAACGTAGTGATTCTTTAGTCATATTTCGTATATCGATTCCATCAATTGAAATTGTACCTGATAATACATCGTAAAAACGAGGAATTAAAGAACAAATCGTCGTTTTCCCCGCACCTGATGGACCCACAAAAGCAATTGTTTTTCCAGCTTCAATTGAAAACGTCATATCATTTAAAATCGTTCGTTTATTTTCATATCCAAATGTAACATCTTTAAAATTGATGTACCCTTTTAATGTTTTTACTTCAATTGCATCCGGAATATCTTCAATATCAGGTTCATTATCAATTAACTCAGTGAATCGCTTAAACCCTGCCATCCCTTTAGGATATAGTTCAAGTAAAGCACTAATTTTATCTATTGGTTTAAATAAAGTATTTAAATAAAGAATGAAAGCTACTAACTCTCCATATGATAAAATTTTAGTAAAACTTAACCAAGCTCCAAACACTAAAATTATGAGAGTCATCAGACGGGTTGAAACATAAATTCCCAATAGGTTCCAACTCATAACCTTATAAGCATTTAATTTTGTCTTACGGAAAAACTGATTATTCTTTTCAAATCTTTTCATTTCATATTGTTCGTTTGTAAATGATTGTACAACTCGAACTCCAGAAACGCTATCCTCCACTTGTGAATTTACATTCGCAATATTGCCATACATTTGACTCCAAGAAGAATTCATTTTCATGTTTGAGTAAGAAATTAGCCAGACAAGAAATGGTACGATAATAATGGCGACAAGAGCTAACTTAACGTTAATTGTAAGCATGATCGAAAATGCTCCAATAAAGGTCATAATTGCTATAAATAAATCCTCAGGTCCATGATGAGCTAATTCACCAATATCCATTAAATCATTCGTGATTCGACTCATTATATGACCCGTTTTTGTGTTATCAAAGAAACGGAATGATTGTTTTTGTACATGATTAAATAGTTCCCGGCGCATATCCGTCTCAATATTTATTCCAAGTTTGTGTCCCCAATAGTTAACGACAAATTGCATTCCTGAACTCATTAAATAAAGTACTAAAAGTCCAATACTTACAGAAATAATCGTGCTCCAATTTCCTTGTGGCAGAAGCTTATCAATAAACCACGAAACGGCTAAAGGAAATCCTAACTCCATTAATCCAACTAATAAAGCACAAAAAAAGTCTATATAAAATAACTTTTTATGAGGACGATAATAACTAAAAAAACGTTTAATCATAAGGATACAGCACCTCAATTCTACTAAATAGACTGGTTAGTCTGATATGTATACATTACCACATGAGATTTAAGTGTGCTATCTTTACTGACAATCCAAAATGAAAGATTAGTATAAACTAATTGCAATTTTAATAGACTATAAAGTACAAAATGAACGTGTTCGTCCTCCCAAGTGTCGAATATTGCCCGTAAATATTTTGTAAATTCGCAATAAAATGTATTTTTTTTCAATTTAGTGTGTTACGATTCACCTTGTTGTGTGTCACTGGGTAATTTTACCATAAAGGAGGAAAGTTCTTATGTCTTGGTTTACGAAATGGGCCTTTAACAATAAGGCGGCCATAACCTTTTTATCAGTTCTTATTTTATTAATTGGAGTCTTAAGTTATAGCAAGCTTCCAATGGAATTTTTACCTGCTGCTGATCAGCCTGTTGTTTCAGTAATCGTTATGGGGCAAGGTACTGATTCAAAAACAATGGAGGATCAAGTAACTACTAAGGTAGAAAATGCAGTTGCGGGCGTAAAAGGAAAAAGTCATATTTATTCAAGCACAAGTAATGGTTTTTCAAAAGTTGATTTATATTATGAGTCTGGAACAAGTATGAAAGAAGCTAAGCAAGAAGTTCAAGAATCATTAAGTAACATCAATCTTCCTCAAAATGTAAGTAAACCTACAATTGTTCAATTAAATACATCAATGATTCCAATAGCAGATGTGGCAATCACATTTGAAGATGGATTAACTCCTACTAATATTGAATTTGCAAACAAAAAAGTAATCCCTTATTTTAAAGACATTAAAGGTGTCGCGAATGTTCAAACATATGGTACAGAAAAATCATTTGTCTCATTAAAAATCGACAATGCGAAACTAGCTCAGAAAAAAGTTTCGTTGGAAAGCATTATGAGCGTCATTCGTGGTCAAAATTCAGCTATCTCTGTTGGCGAAGGAATTATTAATCAAAAGACTAGTAATATTAAAGTTGTAGGCACTATAGATAATTTAGATAAAGTAAAAAATCTTACTGTTGCTGGAAATGTAAAACTAGCTGATATTGCAACCATTGAAGTAAAAAAGCCTGATAGTAATATTACAAGAATAAACGGAAAAGATGGCTTATTATTAATCGTAACAAAAGACAGTAATTCAAATGCAGTGAGCATTACAAAAGATGTTAGGACAGCTACGAAAGAATTAAATAAAAAATATAAGAATCTGAATTCAAGTGTCATGGTTGCAACTTCTGATATGGTTAAAACTTCGGTACATGCAATGATTAAAGAGGTTTTACTCGGAGCTTTATTTGCAACGATTGTGATTATGCTATTCTTGAGAAATATTCGTTCAACTCTAATTACGATTGTTTCGATCCCATTATCACTATGTTTAACTTTATTTTTACTTTCACAATCTGGCATCACGTTGAATGTTTTAACATTAGGTGGTGTTGCAGTAGCTGTTGGTCGTTTAGTTGATGATAGCATCGTTGTAATTGAAAATATTTTCAGAAAAACACAAACTGAAAAATTTTCTGTACAAATGATTATCGAAGCAACAAAAGAAGTTGGAAGTGCCATTACAGCATCAACATTAACAACGGTAGCGGTGTTTTTACCAATAGGTATTATAAGCACTGGTCTAAAGGATTTCATGCTTCCATTCGCTCTTACAATTACTTACTCTTTATTAGCTTCATTATTTGTAGCATTAACAGTCGTACCATTATTAAGTGCATTCTTCCTTAAAAAGGCTAAACTATCTTCTCATAAGCCTTCAGTTCGTTATAAAAAATTACTTACATGGTCATTAAATCATAAATGGGTTGTAATTGTTGTTTCATTACTATTATTTATAGGATCAATCGGCACTTATTTTGCAATGCCAAAAGGTGCAACTGATAATTCATCTTCAGATTTCGTCCAAACAACTTTAACCTATCCAAGTAATACTCCTATTGAAGAAGTAAAAGCAAATACTCTTAAACTAGAAAATTATATTTTAGACCAAAATGGTGTAAAAGGTGTATACACTCAATTAGGAAGTACTGCAGATGCGGCCAAATATGGTGATGTTCGTTCTTCTACTCAAGCAATCTTTTTAATAACACTAAAAGATAAAAAACTTACAGATAAAGTAGTAAAACAAATTAATACTCAAAAAAGTCAATACTCCGGAGCTGAGCTTAATGCTTTAGCATCTACACTATTTGGTGGAGCAAAAACTCAAATTACTATTGATATCGTAGGAAATGATTTAAATGAGTTAGAAAAAACAGCAAGTGATATTAAAAATAAACTAAAAAATATTGACGGCATCAAGAAAGTTACAACAAATGAAGAAGATAAAAAAACAGTTTATTCTTTAGAAGTTGATCCTACAAAAGGTAATGTTGAACAAATATCTCAACAATTGTTTGTCATGCTAAATCGAACTCCTCTTGGAACAGTTTCGATTGATCAACAACCAACTGATGTTTACCTTGAGCCAATATTGAAACCTTCTACACCTAGTGATCTTCAATCAATTCCAATTATGACAAAAACAGGTATGGTTCCAGTTTCAACAATTGCAACGGTTAAAAAAGAAGAAAAGCCAACTAATCTCTATCATAAAGACGGCGATACGTATTTAAGTATTTCAGCAGAAGTTAAGGCTGATAAACTATCAGATATTAATAAAAACATCAATAAAGCTATTTTTGGAGACAAACAATCAAAAGGCATGAAAATTGCAGATGGTGTAAATGTTTATATCGGTGGAGCACTTGCACAGCAATCTCAGGATTTTTCAGATTTATATATGATCATGTTAGTCTCAATCGGATTAGTTTTCCTAATTATGATCATTACGTTTAAAACGTTCCGTGCCCCAATTGCAATATTATGCTCATTACCATTGGCAGCAATTGGAGCTGTTCTAGCTCTAATCATTAGTCGCATAGCAGTTGAGCCGACTGCACTTTTAGGTGCACTTATGCTAATCGGCATTGTTGTAACAAATGCGATTGTATTATTAGATCGAGTGAAACAAAAAGAAAAACAAATGATTTTAAGAGATGCGATCATCGATGCTGCGGTAACTAGAATTAGACCAATTCTCATGACTGCAGTTGCAACGATTTGTGCTATGCTTCCATTATTATTTAAGAAAGCAGAAACAGGTAGTCTAGTATCTCAAAGTTTAGCAGTCGTTGTTATTGGTGGACTTACCGTTTCCACATTATTAACATTAATTGTAATCCCTGTAATTTACGAGTTGTTATACTTTAGAAAATCTAAGAAACAACGGAGTCAAAAGGATTCAAATAAATCAGTAAATGTCTAAAAAGTTGACCCAGCTCTTTTATGAGCTGGGTTTTTGGTTCAAAAAAATAGCATAAGGATCATCGCTTGATGATTCCTATGCTATTCCAATAAATCTATTTAAAAGCGTTACTTTAGTAATCTATAACAATACAATTTCCTTAGGAAGTTTAACAGCTGATAATATTTCAGTTTCCCTTACTCGATCAGTCGTATAAGAAGAATTATTTAATATCTCATGATCAAGATATCCAGGGTGACACATTACTTCAACCGTCTGACCTTCACTAACAAGTGTCATAAGTTTGTCAAAATAATCGTATGTAGCACCATCCCCGTAAAAGTCATGTAGGAATACATCTGTAAATGGAGGTACATTTTCTAACGCACGCTCTGAAATACGTCTTGCACTTAAATTATATTTTTGAGCTATCATTTGAACAACTGGTAAAAACTCTGGAACAGTGTGAACATGATGATGGCTGTCAAAATGAGTTAGTGTTAGTCCCGTTTCCAAGAATTTTTCAATCTGAGCAGTCCACTCTCTCTCTAGTTCATCAAGTGAAATATTTTTGTGTTCAAGGAATTCACCTCTACTTTTGAAGTTTCCTTTTTCGTTTACAAGTGATGGCACGTCATTTAAAAAGGGTTTTCCGCACGTTAAAACAAGATGAATTCCTACTTGAAGTGATGGATTTTCTTTAGCAAGCTCGACTGCATGACTAACACCTGGCATATTCATCATCATCGTAGCTGAATTTACAATTCCATTCTTATGAGCTTCGATGATTCCGTAATTGATTCCTTTTGAATACCCAAAATCATCTGCATTTACAATTAGTTTAATCATGAATTTTTTACCCCTTTAAAAAATTGCGGTAAATGTGCTTTATGTGCCTCTAACATTTCATCTACAATTTGTTTAGCAATCTTATCAGAAGCTACTAAAGGATTAATTGTCAATGCAAGTACAGCTTGATCGTAATTGCCAGTAACTGCTGCTTCACAAGCCACTCTTTCAAAAGATTTAATTTGTTGAACAAGTCCACGGACTTGAACTGGTAAGTCCCCCATAACTAACGGTTTTGGACCATCTTTCGTAATCACACAACTAACCTCAATTGCCGAATCATTTGGAATGCTAGCAATTGATCCATTATTTATCGTATTTACTGGCTGAATATCACCTTTATCATTATAAATAGAAGATATTAATCTGACTGCAGCATCACTATAATAAGCTCCCCCGCGCTTTTCAAGCTGTGGTGGTTTAATTGAAAGATTTGGATCTTTATACAATTCAAAGAGTTCATCTTCTAATTTTTTTACAACCTCTGCACGTGTTCCCACAGTTTCAGCATTTTTAATATCTTTTTCAACCATTTCTCTCGTTTTATAATAATAACTATGATATGGACATGGAAGAACGCCTAATGCTCTGATAAATTCTGGTTCCCATCCATATCCTTGAATATTTTTAACAAAACTAGAGTTTTCAGGATTTGTTAAAAATTCAATTACTTGATCTTTAACACTTTCACCATCAACAAATACATCTAAACCATATACCATGTGATTTAAGCCAGCAAAGTCAATTCTTACTCGTGAATGTTCTACATTCATAAGCTTTGCAATACCCATCTCCATCCCAATTGGCACATTACATAGTCCAACAACCTTTTGATGATCTGTATAACGAAGTACTGCTTCTGTCACCATACCCGCTGGATTTGTAAAGTTAACAAGCCAAGCATTTGGACATAGTTCTTGCATGTCTTTCACAATATCTAAAATGATAGGAATTGTCCGAAGTCCTTTAAATAAACCTCCTGGTCCATTCGTTTCTTGACCAAGGACACCATATTTCAAAGGTATTCTTTCATCTTTTGCTCGTGCTTCAAGTAATCCTACACGAAACTGAGTCGTTACAAAATCTGCATCTCTTAGAGCTTCTCTTCGATCCAGCGTAAGATGTACTTCCACTGGAAGACCAGCCTTTTGGAACATACGTTTAGCTAAATCACCAACAATTTCTAGTTTTTCTTTTCCTTCTTCAATATCTACTAACCATAGCTCGCGTAAAGGTAGCTCATCATATCGTTTTATAAAGCCTTCAACAAGCTCTGGAGTATAACTTGAACCTCCACCAATCGTTGTAATTTTAATCGATTTTTTCACTTTCTTTAGCCTCCTATTTGTTCGTATTTATTTCCTGACGAAGCTCAACAATTTCTCTTGCCAAATCCTTTAATGTCATTGCCGTCATTAAATGATCTTGTGCATGGATCAGAATGATTGGAGTTTCAAATTCTTCACCACCAGCCTCTGCTTGAATCAGTTGTGTCTGAAAACGATGAGCATGTGTAAATTCACCATCAGCCTCAGAAAGTTTTTCTAACGCTAACTCGAACTTCTTTTCTTTTGCCATATAGATCGCTTCCATTGCAAGGCTTCTTGCATTACCACTGTGCAAAATTAATTGAAAAGAAAGGTTGTACAATTCTTCTTTCGTCATCGGAATCACACCTTCTCATAGATTTGAAGATCACAATACTAATAGCTTGCCATAGGGCAAGCTTCTAGCATGTAGACAAAATGTATAATTAGAAACACTCAAACTGACTGATAGCGCTTGTCTTTCGAGGCGCGAATTCTGATGAGGAGTGGAGTAACTTTAGACGGTATGAACACCGCAAGAAGGCGAATCAACGAAGAAAACTAGCGTTTGTCAACAGTCTGAGAGCTTGCCATAGGCAAGCTCCTTTATTCCTTTTTTAATTTGTTGCACTTTTTTCAGCTTGTAAATTTTGCTTATCCCACATTCTAAAGAATGGATAGTAAATGAAGAATGCAACAACAAGATTAATCAATTGCATTGCAGATCCTCTCCAGTTACCACCTGTAGCTAGCCATCCACCAATAATAGGAGGAGTAGTCCAAGGAATAGCAATTCCTGAAGTTTTTGGAGCAAACCCAGTTTTCATTCCTATATATGTGGTAAGAACAAGAACTAGTGGAGCTAAAATAAACGGAATAAGTAGTAATGGATTCATTACGACTGGAGCACCGAAAGTAATCGGCTCATTAATATTAAAGATACCAGGGCCAATAGATAGCCGTCCTAACTGCTTGGCGTGCTGACTCTTTGCTAAGAATAACATCATGAGAGCAAAACAGATTGTCGCACCAGAGCCACCCATATAAATAAAAATATCAAAGAATTGTTGCGTAACAACATGTGGCATTTCATGTCCAGCTTGTAATGCTAAACGGTTTGCATCAGTCGCTGCTAACCAAATTGGTCCCATTACACCACCAACGATAGCTGCACCATGTAGACCTACAGACCATAATAGTTGAATTAAAAAGACAGCAATTAATGCACCAGCCAATGATCCTCCTAGTTTACTTAGTGGATCTTGTAACAAGTCTCCAACAACATTGTGTAAAGTTTCGTAATGTGTATTTTCAATTAATAAACGAATAATCCATACGCAAAGGATAACTAAGAATGCAGGAAATAAAGCAACAAACGATTTACTAACACTTGGCGGTACTCCATCAGGCATTTTAATAACAATATTTTTTTGGATGATCCATCGATAAATTTCTGTCGAAAATAATGCAATTAGGATAGCAACAAACAGCCCTTTACTTCCTAGAAACGCCATAGGTAGAACTCCACCAACATGAATTGCTGCGGTTGCTCCCTCTGGAGTAAACATTGTGAAATTAGGAGTTGCTAGAAGAAACGAAGCAATCGAAATTGCACCAGCATTTAGTGGATCCACTTTGTAATGTTCAGCGAGTCGATATGCAATACCAAATCCCGCGATAAGTGCCATAATATCAAATGTCGCATTTACAGGATATAAAAGCTTAGTCAACCATGCGTCACCAAATGTTCTTGCCATAAATTCTGGATAACCATCAAATGGTAAAAAGCCTAAAATTAAGAAAATAGAACCAATAATAATTAGAGGTAATGTTAAAATAATTCCATCACGCAATGCTTGCAAGTGCTTTTGACCTGCAATCTTTCCAGCAACCGGCATTACTTTCTCTTCTAGCATTTGAGTAAAGTTGGCCACACAAATCACCCCTATATGAAATTATGAACCTATTAAATCGATTGCAAATTTTAGGACTTCCGCACCCTTACACATCCCATAGTGGACTGGGTTAATGGCATCTACCGGAATTCCTTTTTCTAATCCTGATTTTTTCAATTGCGGGAGTAAGTACCGAACTTGGGGACCTACAAGTAATACATCTGCTTGATCAAGATGATTTTTCACATCATTAGCACTTACTGCCCAAATCTTAGCTTCAATTCCTTCTTCTTTTGCAGCCGCTTCCATTTTAGTTACTAAAAGACTCGTTGACATACCGGCAGCACAACATAACAATATGTTCATTTAACCCCTCCTTGCCGTTAAACGAAAACGTTTACATAATTTCCGTTTTAATCATCTTGTTTCCCCATTCTGCTCCAAAAACTCGATTGAACTACTCCTTTCTTCCCAAAATATTTTCTCAACTAATATATATTCAGCTTTTTTTACAATAGGACAAATTCAAATATTTTTTTTGCTTATTTTATTTTTTCGTTAAGAAAAATATTATTAATCCACTTACGAATATTTTGAGGAAAGAAACTCATAAAAAAGAAGAGAAATCATCGCTTGATGACAACCCTTCTTGTTTCCATTTGCTATTATGAATTAATGTCGTTTTAAAAATTCTGTTTAGGCAGAATCGAATTCTATTAAATACCAACAATGTAATTTAAAAGATACAAATTATTGAAAAGTTACTATTCGTTTTCATAGTGATTTTCAATACATTCAATAAATACATTCATCGACTTCGTTTGTAGCTGAAATGCCTCTGAAATGATAGAAAAATTACGTTTAATTGGTGTCCCTTTTACTTGGAGAAAAAGAATTGTATTTAATAGTTTTTCTTTTTTCATGGTAAGTTCAGATAAATAGGTTATTCCTACCCCTGCCTCAACTGCTTCTTTAATTAATTGAGTACTACCAAATTCTATTAGCGTAGTCGGACGTATTTGTAATCTATTAAATAGTCTTTCTGTCGCTTCCCTCGTTCCTGATCCTTCTTCCCGTACAATCCACGTCTGTTGTTCCAATTGTTCAATTGACACTTCTTTATCTATATCAAACTCACTATTTATACCAGCGATAATATACATTTCATCTGTTGCAAACGCTTTTATAAATAAATTTTGATTAACTACGTCTCCTTCGACAATGCCAATATCGATTTGATGTCCTAAAACTGCTTGAACAATCTCACGTGTATTTCCTATTTGCACAGATGGAATCACATCGGGATACAAAGTTTTCAACTTAGCTAAAATATGTGGAAGCACATACTCGCCAAAAGTATAGCTGGCACCTATTTTTAATAAACCGGTTGCCTCATTCATCAAATCACTTACTAAAGTTGACATGCGTTTATATAAACTTGTAATTTCCTTTGCATGCGAAAAGACAATCTCTCCTGCTTTCGTTAATTGAACATGCTTATTTGTCCTAATTAAAAGCTTAGTTCCTATGTGTTTTTCGAGTAATTGTATTTGTTGACTCACTGATGGCTGAGTCATATGAAGCTCTTCAGCCGCCCTCGAAAAATTCCTTTTCTCTGCTACTTTTATAAACACTGATAATAAATGGTCCATAAGTTCTCCCTTAGTATCGTTTTTACCTATTATAACTATTATAATCATTTATTTTTCTTATGATATAAAATCTTATACGATAGAACTAGATAGCAAGAAAGGATGAAAATAATGGAGCAAAAATTTATTACTCTTCCGAACCCAAATGAACCAAGATTTGAAAAAAGGATTAAAGGTTCTAAACTTTTAGGAATCGGATTTACATTTATAATGGCAAGTTTAGGTTTTGTTATTTCTAAAATACCTGGATTTGATCATATTGGACCACTTGCATGTGCAATACTTCTTTCCGTAGTTTATCGCCAACTTTTTGACTACCCAGAAAAATTTCGCGTCGGAATTCAATTTTCATCAAAAATTTTATTGAGATTTGCAATCATATTATATGGTTTAAAACTAAATTTGAACGTTATTTTCCATCAAGGAATCCCCTTATTACTAAGGGGTACAGCAACAATACTATTTTCGATTATTGTTTTAATGATCATAGCTAAATGGCTTAAGGCAGATACATCACTTTCAATATTATTAAGTGTAGGAACTGGAGTTTGTGGAGCTGCTGCAATTGCAGCAATATCTCCAATTATTGATTCGAAAGAAGAAGACACAGCAATGGGAATCGGAATCATTGCATTAGTGGGAACAATTTTTTCGATTGTCTATACACTTTTATTTCCTTTCTTGAGTATTAGTCCGATAGATTATGGCTCTTGGGCTGGTATAAGCCTACATGAAATTGCACATGTCGCATTAGCTGCCGCTCCAGCAGGTGAAGATGCGCTTGCAATGGCACTTTTATCTAAATTAACACGTGTATTTCTATTAATTCCATTATGTTTTGTCATTATGTTTTGGAAGAAAAAGAAAGGCAAAATAGAAGATACACCAAATATAGACTTCCCTTGGTTTTTAATTGGCTTTATCTTTATGAGCTTTATTGGTAGTTACTTTTTTGGACACTTCATCATCGTTTCGACTAAGTTTACTAGCTCAATTAGTCTAGCGACAACATTCATTCTTACAATGGCCATGACAGGACTTGGTTTGAACATAAACATTAAAGAAGTAAGGACAAAAGCAATCCGTCCTTTGATTGCCATTTTAATAACTTCCTTTCTCTTATCAATTCTTACTTATTATAGTTATATTCTTATCTAGTATTAAAAATAGACCGATGAACGCTTGTATTTAACAAATGTTCATCGGTCTTTTTTTCATTAACGCTCAATTTTCTACTAGGAAAAAACCTTATAATATTTACTAATTTAAACAGATTATTTGTAAAATAAGATTCTATTTGAATAATCCCACAGGAGTATCGCATATCCGCTCAAATTAACTTTTTACTTTCACTTTGCCTTAACAAAAACTTCTTGTACAGAAACAATCATTGTGGACAAAAGTCTAAATTCTTCGATATTATTAATCATAAAATTCTACTACATTATTTAATTTCTTTAGTTGTTCTTCAATTCCAGTTTTCGCATTAATAAAAACTTGATACGTATCATTTCCTCTAGTTCCAACAAATTCATAACACAGTACTTCTTGGTTCAATTTATTTAGAATAATGGCTTGGCGTTCTTCCATTACTTTGATATTCGAACTAATCCCTTTCCTTGCTTCTTCTACTGATATTTCAGGTTTTGTCATTTTTCGTTCTGTATATGCTGACAAGTAATTTCTTGCTGAAAAACCTACTATACTTCCATCATCAAGTGCAATTTTCATCGTAACAGACTCAGGATAAATTCTAACTCCATTTATCTTAGTTACATATGTAAATACACCAATTGTGTCATATTGTGAACTTTGTGTAAGCTCCATATTTTTAAATTTATTCCGTTCTAAAAACTTCAACCCATTTAGAGATGCCCTATTCAAATCAATTTTTTGAGCTTTTATGTCACGATTATCGATTACCCATACTGGATACCCACCTTTTTCAGTTATGTCCATATAGATTTCACTATTCGTTTTACGTTCTTTAATCTCCAAACTATAATAATGGTCATCTACTTTTTTACCTGTTGATTCTACTTTTATCTTTTCAGTCCCATCTAACTCTAAGAACTTTTGAGCAATTTCTTTTGCTTCATTTTTAGTTATCTCTTTACCTTTTACATTTGCAAGATTTGTGCGATTAACTTTAAAATTTGTCAGTGAAGGATCTGCATTTGGATCTGTATAAGAAGTGGCATTATGCTCAACCGACTTAAATCCATTAATGATAACATTGTTCGTAGGCGTTCTTTCCTTCGCGAAAGCAAGCTCTACATCCATCCAACGTAATTTATCTTTAAAGACCATATGTTGTACTTTGCGTAACTCGCCTTGTATTTCAGCTGAATTATCGTATAGTTTTTGAAGAGTAGCATATTCATTCTCATTCAATGGGTCTTTTTCTAAATCACGTACACCAGTCCGATAACTAAATTCACCAATACTACTTAGAAATTCTTCTGTTTTATTTATCGGTAATAATCTAAGTGGAAGCTGTCCTACATTCGAATGTGCTTGAGATGATAGCCCCCAAACTTCAACAAGCGCTGGAGAAAGTGATGATTTTGATTTCATAGCTAATGTATCACCGATTTTATCATGCAATAAATCGACTTCATATGTTAGCTCATGAAATGCCCTTTGATAGTTATTCTCCGCTTGAACTTTAATTTCTTTTTTCGCTTTGCTCTCTGAATAACCCCAGTATGTTGTACCAATCATTCCAACTGTTAAAGCAGCAATTAAGACACCTTTGATCATAAACGTACTCCTTTCCTATCGACAGAATATATGTCTGCCAATCTGTTTAATTTGTGGGCGGCTCCAAATCCAAGCACTCGTTGCTGTATCTGGATTAAAATAATAGAGTGCATTTTCACTAGGATCCCATCCATTTACTGCATCTAACACTGCCTTTTTGGCTGTTTCATTAGGCGTTAAATAAATTTGCCCATCCGCTACTGCTGTAAATGCACCAGGCTCAAAAATTACACCTGATACTGTATTTGGAAACGAAGCATTACTAACTCGATTCAATATAACTGCTGCAACAGCAACTTGACCGATATAAGGTTCGCCACGCGATTCGCCATAAACAGCATTCGCCATTAATTGAATATCATTTTGAGAATATCCGCTAGGAACATTTGATCCAGTATTACCCGCGCCTGATTTTTCGTATTTCGTTGCTTTTACAAGCATTGCTTTTGTCTTTGCACCTACGACTCCGTCAACTGGCATTCCAAAATTATTTTGGAAATTCCTAACCGCCCAATATGTGTTGTATCCAAATACCCCATCAACCTTACTAGTGTAATAGCCGTTATACTTTAAACGAGACTGTAATTCAATTACATCTTCTCCGGTAGCACCTATTTGAAGTACTTGATTTGTAAACGCCTTAACATCCCTCTCTTGACCGTTACATACAAAAAGGATGACAAAAACAATCCCAAATATTAACGGACCTTTCATAAAAACTAATTTCTTCATTAAAAGACCTCCATAGGTATCAATCTATTCATTAGTATTTTTTTCAAGGATTTCCCAAATTATGTAACAACAATAAAAAAAGGACCTGTAAGGTCCTTTTTTAAAAATTTTCACTCCAATAATTACACAGCACATAGAAATAGGTTGAAATGTTCATATTAACAATATGGTGTAACTACACCTACTACCATCATCGGTGTGGAGGGATATTCTTGAATATACGTGAAGGTCTAATCCCAACTGTACTCGGTTCCGCTGTTACAGCAACAGGATACGCAATGAAACAAAAACGTGGTTCTAACAAGATGATTGCAAACACGGTTTTTGGCTTCGGTTTAGCACATATTGTTTTAGGTGCGATTGATCTTGTTGAGCATCGACGTTAAGTAGTAAAGGAGAGCGTAATGCTCTCCTTTTTATTTACTTTTAAGTAAAATTAAACTTTCACATTTACCTTACTCGGTTCTATTTTCTTTTCTAATTTTAATCGATTAACAATACTAGAAACCAAAGGAAGTAATGGATTAATAATGGATGAATTACATTGTTCCGAGGCACACACCATTGACAATTGAGCAACAGAAATTGCTCCATTTCCGTCACAATTTATACGTTTTAAAAACTTAATAATTTCTTGATTATATTCATCTATTAACCCCTCCATTAATAATTTAAATGTATTGTTAATTACCATCACATCAATTTCTATTTCCTTTTGATAATTACTAGCATGCCTTTTTAAGCGATTCATTGTTCCTTCAATTGTTGAAGGGTTAGTAAATAAAATTGTTTGGGGTCCTTCTATACTTAAAAGGTAATCAAAAAAAGGTTCGTCTATCTTTATAATTGGTATCGATATTCTTAATTGCTCCTCTTCTAATAAGGCAATATAATTTGTACAAGTAATTAAAATTGCATCAACATTACATTTTGCGATCCATTCAATCTGCTCTTTCACTTTATTTCGAGCCTCTGAATCTCCAAAATATTGATCATTTGAAACTCGGTAGATTAATGCTGGATCAACAAAATGAATTAACTCAATATTGTAAGAAAAAAATGCTTTTTCGATATGATCAATATTTGAAAAATGAGCGTGTAAGCAACCTAACCTTTTCTTCATCACAATTTCTCCTTAATTCATTTCTGATTATTCAGATAATATTATCTAGAATTGTTCTTTTTGCCACTTACTTCTTTTAATATATTGGCCATGTTAAAAAGGTTTGTTGAATTCCACTTCAGGATACTCACTTTTCGTGGGCGTATTATTAAATATCAACAAAATTCAATTACAGAGTTAATCAATAAAAAGAGGAAAAAATCATAATGATTATCTTCCCCCTTTATATTCATCATAAGTCTTTCATTATGTCCCGCAATAAGTTTGGTAAGGACGATCCGACTGCTCAGGTAGCTTACAGTACTCATCTTTTTGTGAAGTGTGCACATATGGAGCTGCAAGAACTTTTAGAAGCTTCTCCATTACGCTATAATCAGATTTTTCTACAGCTGCCTCTAGTGCAGCCTCAACTCGATGATTTCGAGGGATTACAGCAGGATTGCTTTTTTGCATCAATTCACGCGCTACATCTTTCGAATCCTGTTGTCTACCTATTCTTGCCTGCCATAACTCATGCCATTTTAAAAAGTCTGAGGTTCCAAATAGTACTGAATCGTCAAATTTCTCTAAAGTTAATGCTCGGAAAGTATTAGTATAATCTGCTTTGGATTTCTGCATCATACTTAAAAGATCTTTAATTAATGTCTCATCATCTTCCTCTTCATTTTTTAATCCCAGCTTTGCCCTCATACCTGTTAACCAATTTAAATGATACATTTTCGGATACTCAGAAATCACGTTCTGTGCTAATTCCAGAGCCTGCTCTTCATTTTCATGAATCAGTGGCAAAAGTGTTTCTGCAAACCTCGCAAGATTCCACCCCGCCATTTGTGGCTGATTTCCATAAGCATAACGACCTTGAACGTCAATAGAGCTGAATACCGTTGCAGGATCATACGTATCCATGAAAGCACATGGTCCATAATCAATCGTTTCTCCACTAATCGTCATGTTATCAGTGTTCATAACACCGTGAATAAATCCAACTAATTGCCACTTGGCAATCAATGATGCTTGTCGTTTAATTACTTCCTGAAGCATGGATAGATATTGGTTCGGCGTATTTTCAATGTCAGGAAAATGTCGATGCAATGTATAATCTGCCAAAACACGAAGATCCTCTATACTTCCCCATTTTGAAACAAATTGAAAGGTTCCTACTCGAATATGACTAGAAGCCACACGAGTCATGATCGCACCTGGCAAATTGACTTCACGTCTTATTGACTCACCTGTTGTCACAACTGCAAGGCTTCGTGTAGTTGGAATACCAAGTGCAAACATTGCTTCACTAATAATGTATTCTCGTAACATCGGTCCAAGTGCCGCTCGCCCATCTCCCCCGCGAGAGTATACCGTTCTTCCGGATCCTTTAAGTTGTATATCTACACGTGTACCACCTGGAGTAATCTGTTCCCCAAGCAACAAAGCTCTGCCATCTCCTAACATATTAAAATGTCCGAATTGATGTCCAGCATAAGCTTGAGCGAGTGGAGAACCACCATTTGGAACCCTATTGCCAGCAAAAACGGCTACATTATCTTCGCTATCAAGTTCCTGGACATTCAATCCAATTGATACCGCTAAAGACTTATTAAGTATGATCAAGTTTGGTGAGCTTACAGGATTTAAGCTTTGATTCGAATAAAATGATTCTGGTAAACGGGCGTAACTATTGTCGAAATTCCATCCTGTTTCTTTTATTTCTCTACTATTACTCATTTGATCTCCTCCTTTTATTTATCATTTTGTACTCTAATTTTATGAATATCATTAAACAAAAGTCATTATTCTCTATTTCAACACAGGTTCTTTTTCTAAAAGTTTTTGACCATTATAAAGAAAAAACTTTAGCAAAAGACAGTTATTAGTTTTGACTTCCATTAGTTTATTATTCTGTAGCACTCGGAGTTGAAACATTATAAGTATTTAGGCAGTTATGATATGTACTTTGCTTAAGTATACTTTTGAATATGTATTTTTCATAATATTAAGTAAGACGATTATATTTTTTTATCAACTTGAGTAATACACTGTCTACATAAAAAGCAAAGAGATACTATTTACACTCTCTTTGCTTTTTATAATTAACAATTTTTGATTTTTGAAATATATTATTTCATTCACTTCCCACTTTATATAAAAAACACTTGATGGTTCAGTTATTTCAACTTATCCAAATGTCTGCTCTTACTGAAATACACAAATCATCTAGCCGATACCCTAACTCATTTCGAACAAGCTAATTTCAATAACTGCATTAGTAGTCATTTGAATCACCTATTAACAATTTAGTCACGTCATTCCAACCAATTTTCAAGTGAACAACAAAGAGTTTAAAGCTTTTCTTCATCTTTTTTTAAAGTTTCAATCCAAATTAATAAATAGCAAGAAAAAAGCACCACTAACAAAACCTTCCACAAATAACGTTTCCTCCAGTCTACACATACACTCATGCAATCCTTCTACTACTAAATCTATCTATTTCAAGAAATCATTACATTCATTTTTATCTACATCCATAATAATTTCGTAGTTCACTTAGAACGTAAATACATTAACTCTTCTCTTTAAGTCTTCTGCCAAATTTGCTAAAGCAGATGAGGAAGCAGCAATCTCTTGCATAGTTGCCAGTTGTTCCTCAGTTGCAGCCGAAATATTTTGTGTTCTTTCTGCTGATTTTTGGGCAGTTGTATTTATCAATTCAATCGCATGACCCATTTGTTCTGTACCGGCTACTAGTTCCTGTACTGAATAAGATACTTCATGGATTTGGACTGAAACTTGATGTACTGATGCTTGAATTTTCCCAAATGATTTACCTGCATGATTAACATTATCTGTTCCGATTTCGACTTGATTTGTAGTTTGTTCCATTGAATCTACCGCTTTGACTACTTCAGTTTGAATAGCATTTATTAATTTTGATATTTTACTTGCAGAAGCAGCTGATTCTTCCGCTAATTTACGAACTTCTGCTGCAACTACTGCGAATCCTTTTCCATGTTCACCTACTCGAGCTGCCTCAATTGCTGCATTTAATGCCAATAGATTTGTTTGGTCGGCAATTCCTGTTATCACTCGAACAATTTCGCCAATTTCTCCAGAGCGTTCTCCTAATTCATGAATCACGTTATTAAGATAACTTATCTTTTCATAGATGGCGTCCATTTGCTCAACAGCCTGTTTAATGACATTGCTTCCTTCAAATGATAGTTTCTCTGCTTCTTTCGCAACTTCGTTTACTCTTATCGAATTATTTCCAATAAGTTGTGTTTGTCCAACCATCCCTTGAATAGTTTCGGAGGCTTCTATTACCGTAGTTACTTGATTATCTGAGTCACTTGCAAACTCTAAAGTTACAGTTGCAATATGTTCACTAGCTTCACTCGTTTGTTCAGCACTTGCAGAAAGCTGGCTTGAAAATACGGCAAATTGATCTGATGCCTCATGTATTTGGTTAATTATCTCCCTTAACTTGCATGTTGATTGATTATAGGCTGAGACTAAAATACCGATTTCATCCTTTGAATCATAGACAACTTCTTTAGTTAAATCCCCTCTCTCTGTTGCCTGTAAACCTATCATTAATTGCTTTATTGGATTTACAATTAACCGTGCAATATAATTTCCTAATATTAAAATCACGACTGTGGTAGCAATAACTACTTTGAATGAGTTAAATATTGCACTGGAGGCAATATCTTTATTTTTTTGATATGTTTTTTCGGAAATCTTTAAATTCAAATTGTCTAATTCATCATATTTAGAAGTTAATTGATTCTGATAATTATTTATTTCAGAATAATAGATTTTAATAGCTTCTTCATTTTCATTTAATTTACCAAGCTCAATTGCTTTATATATATTTGTCTCAAAACTTGGAAGTATCTTTTGAATATCTTCAATAATTTTTCCTTCTTCAGTTGTCATATTCGTGGTTTTATATTTATTTAGTAGCTCATTATTTTCTTTAAAACGAGCATTTATATCTTTTTCGATTTCCTTAGCAGTATTTTCATCAACGCCATCAGTAAAACATTGCCACATATCTGCAATAATCATTCGATTGTTCAATCTATATTTAGCAAAGTCATTAGTAGGTATTACTCTACTTTTGTACATCACCTCGGTGTTTTCTCTCATCTGCGACATATTTATGTATCCAATTAACTGTATTAATGACATAGAGAAAATAAATAAAAAAACCAAAAACCCAATTTTTGTTTTAGTACTTAAATTGCGAATCATTTCTCTCTCCTTTTCAGCTAGCAAAAATAATATAAAGATGCTTAAAATGTTATGTGAAAAAAGTAACATGATGCTATACATAAGTAACAAATATGATTGAACAACTAAACTATAAATTACTACCTAACTAATCACCACTCCAACTTTTACCGTTTTAAAAGGTAAAAATTTTTACTACTGTAGCTAGCGCTTATCTCGAATAAACGCAAGCCTAAAGGGCAATATAATTATTGTTGAGTTTTATCTTTACAATAATAGGAGGAATTTCATGGCACAGAATCAAGAACATCACCACTCACATAAAACAGGTGAAACAGTTATGGAAACAGGTCATTATATAGATGCAGATGGTGATCACATTGAATTAACTGCAGGACAAAAGTTCCCAAGTTGTCCTTCCTCTGGTCATTCTACAAATTGGAAGCATGAACAATAAAAATTTAGTAAAACAAAAAGACAGCTTACTTATGAGTAGGACTGTTTTTTGTTTTACTATGATTTTATATCTCCATTTCATAAAAATATAAAATTACAAAACTTCGAAATTGAAAAAAAAACAGAAACATGTCAGTGAAAATCGACTGTTTCTGTTTTAAAAATTCGAACTCTCATTACTTTCCTTTATTTCGTGTAATTACATCAAACACAACTGCAAGAACAAGAACCGCACCACGAATGATGTATTGGTAAGATATATCGATTCCCATCAAGTTCATTCCACTCGTTAATGAAGCCATTACGAATGCACCAATAATCGTACCTGTTACTTTACCAACACCACCTGCAGCAGAAACACCACCGACATAAGCAGCAGCGATTGCATCCAACTCAAACATTGTACCTGCTTGAGGCGATGCAGATGCAAGTCTTGCTGTAAATAATACTCCTGAAAGAGCTGCAAGCATACTCATTGATCCAAACACAATGTAAGTAATCTTTTTAACACTAATTCCACTTAGTTGTGCAGCCTCTGGGTTTCCACCAACAGCATAAATGTGACGCCCTAAAGGAGTTTTAGTTGAAATAAAGTGATAAACTATTACTACTATTAACATGATTACCGCAGTCCAAGAAATTCCTTGGTATCCCGCTAGAATATAACAAATATAACCAATTATTCCAGAAATAAATAATAATTTTAATATTTGCATTGGCATTGAAAGCACTTCAAATCCGTAAGTGATGTTAACACTTCGCTTCTTAAAGTCACTCCAAATAAGAAGAATGATTGAAAGTGCCCCAATTATTAATGTCGAAACATGTAAATCGTTCCAATTTCCAAAGCTCGGAATATAACCATTTCCAATCGCTTTGAAATTCTCATTTGAAGTGATAATCGTACCAGTATGAACAAGGGACATCAGTAATAATCCCTTGAAAATTAGCATTCCTGCTAATGAAACTACGAATGAAGGAATTCCTAATTGGGCAACAAAAAATCCGTTAACTAAGCCTATTATTGCGCCGATTACAAGAACTGCCACAATTGATAACCAAACTGGCAATCCATACTTTGTTAAAAATAGAGCAACAACTGCTCCAAGGAAACCAGCCACAAAACCAACTGAAAGGTCAATATGTCTAATTACAATGACAAGTGTCATACCTACAGCAAGAACTGCGACATAACCTGTCATGTTGATTAAATCACTTAAGTTACGAGAGGACATAAATAATCCGTCTGTATTTATTGTGAAAACTAGCATAATTACAGCAAGTGCAATATACATTCCATACTCACGAATGTTTTTCTTTAATAAAATACCTGCTTCTTGGAAAAAATTCATTTTATTCAACCTCTCTTAAACTGTAGCAAGGGCCATTACACTCTCTTGCGTTGCTTCTTCTCTTGATAATTCCCCAGTTATTTTACCTTCTGCCATTACATAAATTCGGTCACTCATACCAAGTACTTCTGGAAGTTCAGAGGAAATCATGATAATGCTCATGCCCTGATCAACCAAAAGATTCATAAATGAATATATTTCAAATTTGGCACCTACGTCGATTCCACGTGTCGGTTCATCTAGGATAAGTACATTTGGATTTGTAAATAACCATTTACTTAATGATACTTTTTGCTGATTACCTCCGCTCAATTTCCCAACAACTGAAGCAATTGACGGAGCTTTAATATTTAACTTATTTAGATAATCATTCGCAACTACTATTTCTTCATGTTGATTAATAACACTTGATTTTGAAATCTTGAATAAGTTCGTAATTGAAATATTATTTTTAATATCTTGCTCGAGAATCAAACCGTCACCTTTACGATCCTCAGTTACATAAGCAATTCCAGCTTTTATCGCATCTTTCGGATGCTTAAAACGCTTATTCTCACCTTGAATTAAAATAGAACCATCGAGTTTGAAACTAGTTGGATTACCAAAAATACTTTTCGCTAATTCTGTTCTACCAGATCCCATTAGTCCAGCAATCCCAATAATTTCACCTTTACGAACATTTAAATTTATATTATGAAGAATTTTACGACCTAACTTTGGATCATAAACATTCCAATCTTGCAATTCTAAAGAAACCTCACCAAACTTTTGATTAGGACGTTTTGGATAAATATCATCAATTTCACGACCAACCATGTGTTTAATAATTGTATTTTCGCTAATTTCACCTTTATCTTTATCTAATGAGCAAATAGTGTGCCCATCTCGAAGTACTGTTACTGTATCTGCAATTGCAATTACTTCTTTCAATTTGTGTGAAATCATAATACATGAAATCCCTTGATTCTTTAATTCATTCATTAAGAACAGTAGATTTTCACTATCATCTTCATTTAATGCTGCAGTAGGCTCATCAAGAATTAATAACTTAACGTCCCTACTTAGTGCTTTGGCTATTTCAACAAGTTGCTGTTTACCAACACCTAATTCTTTTATTTGCACATCGGGATTAACATCTAATTTTACTTTTTTTAACATTTCAATTGCTTTTACAATTGTTTCATTGAAATCAACGGTCATTCCTTTTTTAATTTCATGACCAATAAATATATTTTCGTATACTGATAGTTCAGGAAAAAGAGATAATTCCTGATATATGATACCGATACCTTTTTTTTCACTGTCACTTATTTTTGAAAATTTTTGAACTTCATCTCCAAAAATAATATCTCCGGTATATGTTCCAAACGGATATATACCACTTAAAACTTTCATTAAGGTTGACTTTCCAGCGCCATTTTCACCTACTAAGCAATGGATTTCACCTTTTCTTACCTTAAAGTTTACGTCACTTAAGGCCTTAACACCTGGAAACTCTTTTGAGATGTTTCTCATCTCTAATATAAATTCACTCATATGATCCGTCTCCTGAAATTACAAATAGATTCAGTAAAAAACAAATGGAATAACTAACAAAATAGTGACGGGAGGCTCCATCACTATTTTGCTAGATTAATATATTTTCATCTAATTACTTTAGTCCTGTAAAATCAGAAGCTTGATAGTAACCAGAATCAATTAATGCACTTTGTACGCTGTCATGATCAACAACAATGATGTCAGTTTGTTTTGTTTTGATATCTGCTTTACCATTGTTTGTAACTCCTGAAGCATCAGGTGTTTCATCTTTTAAGATTGATGTAGCAGTAGCAATTGCATCTGTAACTAATGTACGAACATCTTTAAATACAGTCATAGATTGTTTTCCATCGATGATGTACTGTATAGAAGCTTGTTCAGCATCTTGACCAGAAATCACATATGAAGTGATATCTTTGTCTGCCTTATATGTGTCAGCAATAGAACGAGCTGTTCCATCATTTGGAGCAAGGATTAACACATCACCTTTATCTGCTTTTGAAGCTTTTGTTAAGTTAGATGCAGCTAATGTCTTCGCAACGTTGAAATCCCAGTTAGTTGTTACTTGACCAATAATTTTTCCTTCTTCGTCACGAGTTAATTCAGCTTTATCTTTTAATTTAACTGCCTCTGGTGAATTCACAACTTTGAATGTACCATCAGCAATTTTTGGTTGAAGAACACTCCAAGCACCTTGGAAGAATAAGAATGCGTTGTTATCAGTTGCAGCTCCTGCATATAGGTTTAAAGGTTGACCTTTTTCGCCTGAAGCATGATCTACAAGATATTGTGCTTGTGCAGCACCTACAGCAATGCTATCGAACGATACATAGTAATCAACAGCATCAGTACCTGTAATTAAGCGATCGTAAGAGATAACTTTCACTCCAGCAGCTTTTGCAGCTTCAGCTGAAGCAGCAGCAGCAGCGCCGTCTTGAGGACAAATAATTAAAACTTTGATTCCTTTTGCAATTAAAGAATCAACATTTGCTTTCTCTTTAGCAGAGTCCCCTTGTGAGAATAAAATCTGAACTGAATAATCTGTATCTTTTAAAGCATCTTTAAATCGTGTTTCGTCTTGAGTCCAACGTGGCTCATCTTTTGTAGGTAAAACGATACCGATATCAACTTTGCCATCTTTATTTTTCTTACCAACTGAAGAGCTATCATTAGATGTTGAAGAAGAGCCACATCCTGCAGCAGCAAAAGCAAACACCAAAAGAACTGAAAAAATTGCTAAAATCTTTTTTAAACTTTTCAAAACGCTTCCCCCTTATTTTTTCTGATTACGTTTACATATTTAAGGTATCACGGATTTATTTGGAAACGCTTCCCTATTTCCTTCACTCATTTGTCTATTACCTGTACTTATTTAACTTGTTTTAGAAAACGGTTTCATTCCTTTCTATAAAACTAGCATTATTTAGACATTTGGATATATTTATACAGTAATACAAAGATTTAAGTATCTCGACTTTAAAAAAAGTCAGACCTAAATGCGCTTATTTTTAACTTAAAGAAACTTACCTAGAATTTAGGATAGAAAAAAAGAGAGAACATAAAAAGTTCTCTCTTCTTTATTTAAAGATGATTTTTTTAATTCTTTACTTTTATCTAGTTTTTTAAAGCATGCTCCGCCTTGTACACGGATGATTAAAATCCATGCTGCTGCATTTTAACACTATACGAATAAACTTAGTAATAGAATAAATCCTAATCCACTAACCGAAATAATTGTCTCAAGTAATGTCCAAGTTGAGAAAGTTTCTTTCATGCTTAAACCAAAATATTCTTTAAACATCCAGAAACCAGCATCATTAACATGTGATGCAATTAAGCTACCTGCTCCTGTTGCAAGAACAACTAAAGCAAGGTTTACATCGGATGAACCCAACATTGGGATAACTAGACCAGCAGTAGTTAGAGATGCAACTGTTGCAGATCCTAATGAAATACGTAAAATTGCAGCGATGATCCATGCTAGTAAAATCGGTGATAACGAAGTGCCTTTGAATAATTCAGCTACATAGTCACCTACTCCACCATTAATTAATACTTGTTTAAAGGCACCGCCGCCTCCGATGATTAAGAGCATCATACCAATATGTGTAATTGCTGTTGTACAAGAATCCATCACTTCTTTGATTGGAATTTTTCTAGCTAATCCCATTGAATAGATTGCAAATAGTAAGGAAATCACCATTGCTGTGGATGCGTTTCCAATAAAACGGATAATAGCAAGTACATGATTATCTTCAAATCCTACTGTTTCTTGAAGTAAAGTAATAATTGTAGCAATCGCCATTAAAATAACAGGAAGCATAGCAGTAAATACACTGATACCAAATCCTGGTGTTTCTTCTAGTTTAAAAACCTTTTGTTCGCCTAATGAGGCAATATTTCCTGTTTTATTAAATGATTCAGGAACCAATTTTTTAGCAATCTTAGTAAATAAAGGACCTGCGATTATAACAGTCGGAATCGCAATAATTAAACCGTAAAGTAAAACTTCACCTATATTTGCGCCATATTCACCTGCGATTACAGTTG
Source organism: Bacillus sp. EAC (assembly GCF_002156875.1). Classification (GTDB taxonomy): domain Bacteria; phylum Bacillota; class Bacilli; order Bacillales; family Bacillaceae_G; genus Gottfriedia. The sequence goes on from NZ_NCSY01000005.1 coordinate 52,570, forward strand.
GACCAGGGTGCGGTGGTAAGAAACCGTGCGTTACAGATAAAGCAGCCGCCATTGGTATTCCAAGATACAAAATAGAAACCTTTAATTGTTTTGAAATCGCAAATACGATTGGAATCAATAATACTAATCCTACTTCGAAGAATAAAGCTACTCCGATAATGAATGAAGCTGCAACTACAGCCCACTGAATATTCTTTTCTCCAAATTTGTTAACAAGAGTCATTGCAATACGTTGCGCGCCACCAGAATCCGCGATCAACTTACCAAGCATCGCACCTAGTCCAAAGATTAATGCTAAATGACCAAGTGTTCCACCTAATCCAGCTTCGATTGTGGTGACTATCTCATCTAGTTTCATTCCAAGAGCCAAAGCTACGCCAAACGAGACAATTATTAATGAGATAAACGTGTTTAACTTTAAACCCATGATTAAAATAAGTAATGCTATAATTCCTATTGCTACTATAACCAATGGCATTGATATTTCCCCCCGTATATTTATCTATTTATTTTATTAATTAATCCTCTTTGATAATTTGCAATACGTTTATAATCTTCTTCTAACACTCGCGATAGGTTAATAAAGATAGGCAATAAATGTCTGTACTCTTGTACTGCCTCTTTCTTAGGTACATGCTTGTGGGTACTTCCCACCATTTCAGAAGCTACTTCGAATGATTCTATTTTCCCTGTTGCATAGAGTCCTAAAATACAAGCACCTAGACAAGAACTTTCATAGCTTTCCGGCACGACCACTTCCAAGTCAAAAATATCGGACATCATTTGACGCCATACGTTTGATCTTGCGAACCCACCAGTTGCTTGGATTCGAGTTACTGGTCCTTCCATGCATTCAATTAATGCTAAAAATACTGTATATAAGTTGTAAATAACACCTTCAAGAGCAGCGCGAATCATATGTTCCTTTTTATGCGCCATCGTTAAGCCAAAGAATGAGCCGCGTACGTCAGGATTCCATAATGGTGCACGTTCACCCGCTAGGTAAGGATGAAATAACAATCCATCAGCCCCCGGTCTTACACCTTCAGCTATCTTTGTTAATACTTCATATGGATCAATACCTAGTCTTTTCGCTGTTTCTACCTCTGAAGCTGCAAATTCATCACGTATCCAACGAAAAACCATCCCGCCATTGTTTACTGGTCCACCAATGACCCAATGTTTTTCAGTTAATGCGTAGCAAAATATTCGTCCTTTTTCGTCTGTTTGCGGATGATCAATAATAGTTCGAATCGCCCCACTTGTTCCAATTGTGACCGCAATTTCGCCTTTTTTAATCGCATTCACACCAAGATTGGAAAGTACGCCATCACTTGCACCAATTACAAAGGGAGTTTGTGGATCAATCCCCATTTGTCTAGCCAAATCAGGATTACAGTTGGTAAAAATCTCGGTGGTAGGAACAAGCTTAGATAGTTGCTCAGTTGTGATCCCCGCAATTCGTAAGGCTCCCTCATCCCAATCTAGTGTTTTGAGATTCATCATGCCCATGGCTGAAGCAAGGGAATGATCGACAACGTACTGGTCAAAAAACTTTTTAAATATATATTCTTTAATTCCGATATATTTTTTAGCTTTAGCAGCTATCTCTCGTCGTTCGTTCACAATCCAAGTAATCTTGCTTAAAGGTGACATCGGGTGAATCGGTGTTCCTGTGCGTTTATAGACTTCATGTCCATTTAAATCATCTTTAATTTTATGTGTCCATGATTCACTACGATTATCTGCCCATGTAATACATGGTGTTAGTGGTTGATCATTTTCATCCATGGCAATAAGGCTATGCATCGCACTGCTAAAAGAAATAAACGAAATCTCTTTTTGCGGATGTTGTTTCATGATTTTCGAAATAGCTTGTACCACAGCCGTAAAAATCTCTTCTGGGTCTTGTTCAGCTGTCGAAATATCAGGTGTGTAGAGTGGGTAACCGATATTCTCTTGTTGGAAAACTTCGCCTTTTTCACTAAATAAAACGGCTTTTGTGCTTGTCGTACCGATGTCTAACCCTAACATATAGCTTTTCATTATTCTTGGTCTACTCCTTTAGAAAGCATTTGTTGAGACCTCCAAAGGTCTTCTACTTTTCCTTGTACATCATCAAAGTTTTGATGTAATGATTGAATCATGAGGTCTCTATTTTTTGTATCGATTGCATCAATATAAAGTTGGTGATTCTCAACAATGCGTGGAAAGTCTTCATAGTTTTCCTTGAAACGAACTCGCATGGATAAAAGGACGAATGCTTCCATTACCGGTTTTGCATTATTCCAGATCATCATGATGTAAGAATGACTAATCGCTCGTATAATCGTTTCATGAAATAAAACATCTTGAAATGCAAACTCATCGGCATCTTGGTATTTTATAGCGATTTTCATCATTTCGAGAATTTTACTCAGTTCCTTTACTAATTCATTGGTGTCTAATTTTACCAGCCGTTCAAATACAAACGTTTCGATAAGTAATCGGACATCATAGATTTCTTCTATTTCTTTATCTGTTAATCCAATGACAACTGCACCCATTCTCTCTAAGCGAATCAAATTTTCAGATGCTAAAGTTTTTAATGCTTCCCGAATAGGGGAACGACTCACATCAAAATCGGCAGCCAATTTATTTTCTGATAAGGTGGTACCGCTTTCAATAAGACCTGAAATAATCTGCATTCTTAATTCATATGTTACACGATCACCCGCTGAAGCTTTTGATAGCCATTTTGCAGGATATAAACATTGCTTTGATTCTTTCATTTGTTCACCCTCTTTTTTACTAGTATACTTGTATACAAGTATTATATAATTTATTTCTAAAAATGCAAGCGCTTTATTTCATTGTAAGAATACGTATTTATTATTTCACGATACGTTGTAAAAAAGTCGCTACTAGAAACATAAAAGGCAACTCCCGAAATTGGGTGAGTTGCCTTCTTAAAATCTTGATACAAAAATAGGGAAAAGGCTTGAAGTGACTGCAATCGTCCCTTTTTCCTTTTCCCTACTCGTGCCTTTATCAAAGGTTTATTATGAATCTGTCAAAGCTTTAATTAGTTTGTCAGAAGTTTATTGTTAGTTACACTTTTAAAATAAGTTGCGCCACGCATTCCACATGACTAGTATGTGGGAACATATCGACTGGCTGTAAATACTTCACATCATACGCAGAGCTTAATACTTTTAAATCTCTAGCTAAAGTTGAAGGATTACAAGAAACATAAACCAATTTCTTTGGTTTAATCTTTAAAACTGTGTTTAAAAACTCTTCATCACAGCCTGTTCTAGGTGGATCTGTTACGATCACATCAGGCTTCCAACCTTCCCTTAACCATTTTGGTAATACTAGTTCTGCTTCACCAGCTTCGTAATGAGTATTTGTAAAACCATGACTTAGCGCATTTTGTTTCGCATCAATAATCGCTTCTTTTGTTACGTCCATGCCACGCACTTCTTTAGCATCTTTCGCTATCCACAGTCCAATCGTACCTACACCACAATAAGCATCAACAACTTTTTCTGTTCCAGTTAATGCTGCTGCTTTTTTTACTTCATCATATAGTTTAACTGTTTGTTCAGGATTTAATTGGAAAAATGCTCTTGCTGATAATTCGAATGAAAGATCGCCAAGTTTTTCCTCAATTACTTCTTCTCCAGCTAAATAAACTGTTTCCCTACCAAAAATAACTGAGGTCATTTGATTATTAATATTTTGCATTAGACTTGTTACTTCAGGCATTCTTTTTTGAATCTCGCTAATTAGCTCGTTTTTTTGAGGGAAGTCTTTCGTTCCAGTAACGAGAACTAATTGAATTTGGCCAGTACGTAAACCTACTCGCGCAACAATTGTACGAATAACACCCTTATTTTTACGTTCATTATAAACAGGGATATTAAGACGAGTTAAAATTTTCTTTACTTTACCAGTTACTTTATTTAAATCTTCATGCTGAATTGGGCAGTGACCAATATCCACAACATTATGTGAGTTTTGTGAGTATAATCCAGCGATAATTTTATTTTTTTCAAGTCCAGTTTGAAGCTGACTTTTATTACGATAATTCCATGGATTTTCCATACCAATCGTATCTTTTATGGTTGTTTTTTCTAACAAATCCTTCGCATACTTTTCCATCGCTTGAATAACGATATCTTGTTTATATTGAAGTTGACCTTCATAAGAAGCATGTTGAATTTGGCATCCACCACATTTGTCATAAATTTTACAAGTAGGCTCAACTCGATCTGGGGATGATTTTCGAATACGTTGAATTTTTCCTTCTGCAAATCCATTACGAACATTTGTCACTTCTGCTACTACTTCCTCACCAGGTAATGCTCCTTTAATGAAGACAACTTGACGTTTGAAATATCCTACTCCTTCTCCATTAATTCCAATGCGTTTAATTGTTAAAGGAAAGGATTGTCCTACTTCTAATTTATTTGTTAATTGATTACTCATTTATACAACTCTCCATTATTCTATACTCTTCCAAAGATAAAGAGCAGCGTAGCTTCCAAATGGAGAAACTTGCTCTTTCACATATTCCATTATCTCTTTTGAAGGTTTTCCATCTAAATTTAATAGTTTTTGAAGCGCAATTTGTATTCCTACATCGCCAACAGGGAAGATATCTTTTCTACCTAAACCAAAAAGTAAGAAGTTTTCGACAGTCCACGGACCGACTCCCTTTAGTTTAATCAACTCTTTAGCAATTTCTTCCGAAGAGATTGAACGATATTGATGATGGTTTAATACGCCTTCACTCCAAGCTTTTGCTATTCCGATCATATATTCAGCTTTTCGAGTACTAAGTTGTAAATCTCTTAATTCATCAATTGTTAACGATGAAATCTTTTCAGGTGTAGGAAAAAACCAAGCATTACCAACTCGTTCTCCATACATTCGAACAAATTTTTTCGTTACTTGAATCGCAAATGTACGTTGAATTTGTTGATGAATAATACATGAAATCAAACATGCAAAAGGGTCATTTGAAACGGTAATTGGTGTATGTCCGAATAGATCTATTAGAGGAGCTATAGTAGTTTGTCTTAAATGATGATGTAATTCTTCAAATTGTGTTTCCCACTGTAAGATAGTTGAAATTTCATTGAGGATTTTTGTTTTGTTTTCGTGTTCACTTATGACTTCAAATCGAACCGGATCATCATTTATTTGTTTCACTTTTACAACTGCATGAGTTTCATCAATATAAAGTGGAATACTTAAACGCTTTTCGGCCGAATGGACTGAAAATGTTGGCTCATGTACTAATCTTTTTAATACTTCATCCCATTGATAAGGTGTATTAAGAGATACCTCTTCCTTCCACATACTCCCGTTCCTCCTTACATACTCTGATGTGTATTATAGCACATGGAGTACTAAGGTTGAAATTTCTTGAAAACATAGTCTTCGATTGACAAAATATCTCTGTCATACTGAATTTGAATTTAGCACTTTTTAAGTTAGAATCAATAAATTGCGAAAATCAAAATAAAAACTGTCCTTGTATAATACAAGAACAGTTTTTATTATTTAGGTAGATAAAAATATGGATTAAATCCACTTCTTTCTAACATCAATTCGTCTAAGCTTCTGAAAGTATAGCCTCTTTTATGTAAATCAGTAATAATTGCATCCATAGCTTCAGCATTATCCTTTGAAACAGTATGCATTAATATAACTGCTCCAGGATGAATGAGCTCCATCACATTGTCATGCGCGTATTTCCACCCACGTTGTTGATCTACTTTCCAATCAACATAAGCAAGGGACCAAAAAACATTTTCATACCCTTCACGATTAACGATTGCTAAAGTACGCTCACTAAATACTCCTCTTGCCGGACGGAAATATTTCATATCAGTACGTCCTGTCAATTCTTGATAGGCCATCTTGACCTGTTCTAATTCCTGAACAATTCTTGCATCACCAAGCGTAGTCATATCAGGATGACTCCATGAATGATTTCCTACGATATGACCTTCATCGACCATCCGTTTAACTAATTCTGGATTCGCTTTAATATAATGACCTGTAATAAAGAAAGTTGCATGTACTTTATGTTTTTTCAGTACATCTAAAAATTTAGGAGTATACCCATTTTCATAACCATTATCGAAAGTTAAGTAAATATCCTTTTTTTTCGTATCCCCTAAATAGACTGATCCATTTCGAGAAAGCATTTTATTAAACAACTCACCTGCATCAGGTGGAACTTCATCTTTCGCTCGTACAATTCCCCAATTATGTGGGGCATTGCTATAAGCAAAAGTCGTTCCTGGTAATACGAGTAGAATCGCTATAAGAAATGGGATAATGTATGCCAATTTTTTCAATTCTATCACCTCACTTGAGATTAGTATTTGTAAATATGTTAGAAATATTTAACGAAATGAACTACTTTTTAAATCAAATAGTTTAAAGTACTAAATTTTCATAACACTAAAAAAAATGTTTCTTATTTTCATTATTTTTGTTTGCAAAATATATAAATATTTTTAGCATTCCGCTCCAATCAATACACTGTAATAAAGCCTCCCTAAATCAACAATCTTTTAATAAGGTGCCAAATCATTAGAAAAAGTCACAAAAAAAGCAATGTCATCCATTCAAATGAAATGAATAACATTGCTCATCCTTTTATTAGAATACTTTCTCAGCCATCGTTGCAAGCTTTTGAAGTGAATCTTTATCAACTTCTTTATGCAATGAATTACCATGTGAATCCATTGTAACGACTGCTTTAAAGTCTTCAATTTGCAAGTGCCACATAGCTTCAGGAATTCCAAATTCCAGGAAGTCTACACCTTTTACTTCTTTTATACATTGTGCATAGTATTGTGCTGCTCCACCAATTGCATTTAAGTACACTCCACCGTGCTCTCCTAATGCTTTTAATGTTTTTTCGCCCATACCGCCTTTACCAATTACAGCGCGAATACCAAATTTCTTCATGATATCCCCTTGATATGGCTCCTCACGAATACTTGTTGTTGGACCTGCTGCTTTAATGTGATATTTTTCATCAGCATCCTTTAAAACTACTGGGCCACAGTGATAAATAATTTGACCATTTAAATCTACTGGGCAATCATGGTCTTTTAAATGATGGTGAATTGCGTCACGGCCTGTGTACATCATGCCACTAATTGAAACAACATCTCCAACTTTTAATTCCCGAATTTGTTCTTCTGTAATAGGAGCTACTAATTTTACTTCACGTGGTTTCTCAGTTGTTTCAGACTCATTTGTGAAGCTAATTTCTTCACCATCGCGATAAATCCATTCTGAAATCCCACCAGATTCAGCATTAATTTTCATTCCTAAACGACGAAACGCCCAACAATTATAAGCAACTGAAACAAAGAAACTTGCAGGTAGACGATTGATCACTCCGATTTTACAGCCTAGTAGAGTTGTTTCTCCACCAAAGCCCATCGTTCCCACTCCAAGCTTATTTGCATTTTCTAAAATATAGTCTTCCATTACTCTTAGCTCTTCAATCGGATTAACATCATCTGTTAAACGAAAAAGTTGATCTTTCGCAAGTTCGTAACCACTTGTACGATCTCCACCAACTCCTACACCAATAAAGCCAGCACTACAGCCTTGTCCTTGTGCTTGGTATACGCTGTGTAAAATACACTTACGTATTCCGTCTAGATCACGACCAGCCTTTCCAAGTCCCTCTAATTCACATGGTAGGCTATATTGAATATTTTTATTTTCACAACCGCCACCTTTTAATATTAGGCGGATATCAATATACTCACTTTCATGTTGTTCAAATTTGATAACAGGAGTACCTGGTCCTAAATTATTCCCACTATTTTTTCCAAATAATGAATCAACTGAATTTGGTCGAAGCTTGCTATCTTTAGTCGCTTGTTCCATCGCTGCAAAGATTGCTTTTTTTATTTCAAGCTGGTTAACCCCAACTGGCGTTTTCACTTTAAAAGTTGGCATACCAGTGTCCTGACAAATAGGTGAAACATCACCTTCAGCCATCATGATATTATTTGTAATCGTTTCTAATGCAATCGCACTTCTAGTGCCTGCACTTTCATTTGCTTTCGCTTGTCGAATGGCTTTACGCACATCCTTTGGTAGGTTCGTTGATGTTTCTACAATTAACTGATAAATACTCTCTTGTAACTGTTGCATTACTGCTCCCCCTCAACCCTTTATAAAAAAGACAGAATGTTCCCCTTTTTATTATAATACAATTTTAAATAAACGGTTTAATAAAACGGATTATTCACCATAAAAAAAGCCCATTAAAATGGACTTTATTCAGCACGATTAACTTCGCGACACTTATTTTCTAAGTCATCTAATACTGACAATAATTGATCTAGCTCTTCTAGACTTAATTCTTCCGGTTCTAACGATTCAATTGTCTCCATAACTGTATTAAAACGTTCTTTTATATAGGATAATTGTTCAACTGAATTTGACATAAATCTCTCGCTCCTTCTTAAACACTTATAGGCTTATTATACCCTTTTTAGTCTATATATCGTAGATTTTCGACATTTTTTAAATTTCGGAACGTTATATCTATACAACAATTATGTTTCTTACTTATAATAGTTGAGGAAAAATTAAATTTATCTAATACTTATGGGTGCTTTGAAGTACCCTAAAGGAGTTTTTACATGAAAAGTCTATTACAACAAATAACACCTACATATGATCCTTGGGAAGCATATATGGATGTTGAAGAGTATGGTAAAAACATACTTACAAATGTTGAGTTTACAACAACAACCATTTGTAATATGCGCTGCGAACATTGTGCGGTAGGTTATACACTTCAGCCAAAGGATCCTAATGCCTTACCAATTGAATTAATTTTAAACCGCTTAGAAGAAATCGAGAAGCTTCGTTGTATTAGTATTACTGGTGGGGAGCCAATGCTTTCTAACAAAATGCTTAACGAATATGTTGTTCCTTTATTAAAGTACGCTCATGAACGAGGTGTACGTACTCAAATTAACTCAAATCTTACACTAGATTTTGAACGCTATGAAAAGATTATCCCTTACTTAGATGTCCTACATATTTCACATAACTGGGGAACTGTTGATGAATTTGTTGAAGCTGGTTTTGCGATGATGGAACGTAAACCTACATATGCACAACGAGCAAAATTATTTGATAATATGATCGAAAATAGTCAACGTCTTGCAGAAGCAGGTGTTATGGTATCCGCTGAAACTATGCTAAATAAACGTACATTACCTTATTTAGAAAAAATCCATAAACAAATTGTTAATGAAATGAAATGTCAACGTCATGAAGTTCATCCAATGTACGCAAGTGATTTCGCAAGTAATCTTGAGGTACTATCAAAAGACGAACTTCGTAATGCAATTTCTACATTATTAGATGTTCGCGATGAAAATATTTGGATGCTCTTTGGAACTTTACCATTTTATCCTTGTAGTGATGAAGAAAATGAATTAGAAATCATACAAAGATTATATAATAGCAAAAATGTAACTCTACGAAACGACCCGGATGGACGATCACGATTAAACGTAAATATATTTGATGGAAGTATTATTGTAACTGATTTTGGCGATGTTCCACACCTTGGGAATATAAAAGATAACACACTTCAATATGCATACGACAAATGGATGGAATCTAAAACAGCAAAAGAATTGAGCTGTCACTGTCCTGCTGTAAAATGTTTAGGACCTAATATACTAGTTAAAAATAGCTATTATCCTACGACTGATTTTACGACTAAAAATACAAAGCTTACTTTCTAAAATAAAATAATCTATTTTAAAACATCTCAAATTGTTAGACGTAAAGCCTAATAATGCGAGGTGTTTTGTTTTTTTACAATTTTTACATTTTTATGTAATATTTTTAATAAAATGTGAAAAAAAGCACTGTTTTAACTTGTCGAATGAATGTAAAATAGCATAAATAGTGTAGAAATATGTATTAAGCACATTGGCATCTTTGATTATCTTCTACTATTTCTAAATCAGTCACCAACAGATCTTGCATACATTTCACTTATTAATATACTAATATTTTTATAATTGAGGTGGCAATTAATGCATTCAAATCAAACCTCACCTAAGACTGACACAGTAGATAGAAGACATTTTTTAAAAACATTATCATTATTCCTTATCGGTTTCACAATCGTAACTCCATTTCATAATCCTTTTCATTCTGTAAAAGTAATGGCAAAGGAAAAAAAGAGTGGAATTACTTGGGGACAACTAGAAAATCTAACTTGGGAACAAATCCAAAATCTAAATCAAAAATAAAAGAATGCCTCTTAACAAGATGGCATTCTTTTTTAATTTTTCTACTATGCATTTCTAAAACGACCGAAATGAAAGATCAAACCTATCATAAAGTAAGTTTGTTCTTATGGATTTTACTATTTATTTATTGAAAATTTTTCAAAAGAAACACTATCTTGGATGCACTGATGTCACATAGCCAAATGATACGTAATCTTGTACTGGGATCCATGCTCCAATTCCTTGAGAAATGACATTTTTTACTTGTAATGATTTCTTATTGCCTTTTAAAATTAGATAGACTTCTCCAAAAGTAACTTTTCCTTTTTCATTTACTGCTGGTGCATAAGTATATAAGTAGCCAAGTCTCTTCGGCGGTACATTATAAACTCTTTCATTTTTAGTCCCTGCACCTATGACCGTTTGAAATGCCAATGGTAATGTTGTTTTTTCTGAGGCATCATGCATCATTAAATTTATTACGTCATCTGCATCTCTTACTTTTGATGTTAAACCACCACGAATGATGAGTTGTGAATTTTGATAGTATTTTACTTGTTTATAATTTTTTTCTCCTCGGTTATCGAGAAAGTTAGTATTTACCTTTTTATATTGCCAATTTATTGTTGTTTCATTTGATTCGTAATTTAAAGGCCATACACCTAGAAAAATCTTTGCATTATAACCAACTGCAAATGGTGCTTTTCCAACTGAAGACTCATTAAACATGCGAATTAAATTGGGATTTTCAATTTTAACATTCGATGAATCTAGTAATTGCTTTGCTAATTCACCTGGTTGCAATTCTGGTAAATCTTGAGATGGATTTGGATACGTATTTTCTTTTGATACATTTGAAGCAAAACCTGGAACTCTTAGATCAGATTTTGCAGCAAAAGATTTTTGTGAATTAGTTAAAGAAATTGATAAGAAAACTATATTTAAAAGTATGAATGATTTCATCCATTTAAACATGTACATGCTCCTTTCGTAAATAAGGAAATTATTTATTCTTAGCATGAACATTTTTTGTAAATATATGTATTTTCAAATCTCTCTTTTTAACTTAATTGACGGATCTGTATTAACAGAGCCTAATTGAAAAAAGAATCCTACTTATGAATTGAGTTTAGCATATAAATTTTCAATGGGAATTCTTACTCTTTGAAGAATAGGTCCAATACTAAATGTAATTAATACTGTTCCGATTCCTATAGGACCATGTAAGATAAACGCCAATACTAGTGCAAATACTTCACCAATTGTTTTAGCAATCCCTAAACTTACTCCAAAACGTCTATTTAATGAAATCATTAAATCGTCAATGGGGCTCAACGGAAATTTAGCTTGCAAATATATTGCAATCCCAAGTGTCATACAAAAGATAGACAAAATTAATTGTATATATCTCATTATGACATTCCCTGCAAATAGTTGATCTACACCTATGTATAACCATAAATCAAGAAATCGACCGATTAATATAAACGTAATAGCAGCAAGCCAATCTGGTCTCTTTTTTTGTAAAAATGCATTTACGAACAAAAGTATTGATGAGTTTATAATAATCCAAGTACCAACTGATAGACCAAATGTAGTCGATTCACCAACCGCTAGTGCATCCCAGGCACTTGCTCCTAAACCCGCTCTAATAGCTAAACTTATACCTAATGTTAAAATTAGTAACCCAATTACATAAAATAATATCCGTATTACTTTCAAGTATTACCACCTTCAATTCAACCGTTATAATAAATAGAAACCGATTCCCATAATAACATATGCGCCTAAAAGTGTTAACCCTTCAAACCAGTTTGTATCACCATCATTCATAATTGCAATCGTAAGGAAAACGGATGTAACCATGGCAACTAATTCAGGTGTTGAAAAAATTAATGGCATTCTACTTCCCATAAAAAGTGAACAAATGACTAAAACTGGAGCAACGAACATTGCAATTTGCAAAGATGATCCAACTGCAATTTCTACCGCAATGCCAACTCTATTTTTATATGCCATCACAATTGCCGAAGCATGTTCTGCAGCATTACCAACAATCGCTACGATAATAATACCTATAAATAACTCAGACCAACCAAATTTGTCACCAACTGTTGTAAATGTATGGACTAGTTTCTCAGATACATACCCTACTGCAATAGTAGCTAGAGCTAAAATTATTATTGCTTTCCACTTACCCCATTCAGCTTCTTCATGCTCTGCTACATCCTCAGTCTCTTTCGTTACATAAACTCCTCGATGAGTAACTAATTTAAAATATAAAGCTGCCAAATACAATACCATTAAGATGATAGAAACACCTACACTTAGTGTCATCGTCTCACTTTTCGTCATTTTCACTGCGAAGATTGCTGGTACAACGAAGGCTAGTACAACTGCAAATATTAACAAACCTGAGTTATGTCTCGCATCATACACATTAAAACTTTGACGCTTAAACTTTAATCCCCCTACAAAAAATGATAACCCACCAACTAGTAACAAATTTCCTATTACAGAACCAGTTAATGAAGCTAGTACTACTTCAACTAAACCATTTTGTAATGCAATAATAGCTATAATTAACTCTACTGCATTCCCAAAAGTTGCATTTAATAATCCACCTATTCGCGGGCCAGCAACAATTGCTAAACTTTCAGTCGCTCTACCCATAATTCCAGCCAATGCAATGATTGTTATACAAAATACTGTAAATAATAATATTTCATTCCAATGCATCATACTCCCAATAATTGAAATTGGAACGCCAATAAATGTAATGATAAAAAATAAACGATGAGCCATTACGAACCTCCTAAATATTTTTCCTTATTTACTATCATATGCAAAAGAACTAAAAAAATAGGTTTAAATCAAAATCAATTAACAAACACTTAATGTGGAGGTCACTCACACAGACCCGACAATTATAAATTAGAATTCATGTATTAAGCAGAAAGGAGTTAAATAAATGATACAAGAGAACATTATGAAAGTTTTAAAAGCAAAACAGTTAGGTATATTTACTACAATCCGAGAAGATTTTCCCCATAGTTGCTTTATGATATTTTTCTTTCGTGGATTAACACCCTATATTGCAACCAACAAAAATTCAAAAAAAGTAGATGATATTAGTAACAATCCTAATGTACATTTACTTTTAGGGCATGATGGAGACCGTTTAGACGATAATTTTGTTGAAATGTTTGCCAAGGCAGAGATCATTGAAAACGCTGATTCAGAAGAAAAGGTATGGACGAATGAATTAGCAAGATGGCTTGAAGGTCCAGACGATCCTAACTATGTATTAATAAAGATGAATCCAGTTAAGATCGGTTATGTTGATAAAGCTGGAAGTGAACCTACTTTTATGACATTAAAATAGTAAATGTGTAAAAAATCTTATCTTTTTAGATAAGATTTTTTAAATTTGAATGGGAATACTTATTCAAAAAGGACATATGTCCTTTTTTTGTTTAACAAAATGTATTTTAATAAACATATCGTTCTTTTAACTAGTTGATGGGGGATTGGGGATTGAAAATGAAAGAAATCGTTAGTGAAAATCTTTTAAATAAATTTGTAAGTAAATATGACTTAGATCAAATATTTGATAAGACTGTCTTTAGCGAAATGAAATTATTTCAATTAGACAGTGGGGAAATTCTTTGTAGAAGCGGAGAGATATTAGATAGATTATTTATCTTGGTTGAAGGAAAATTTAAAATATCTATTTCTCTACCAAACGGGAAGTCCTTATTATTAAGGTTTAACAATCCGTTAGCTTTAATAGGCGATGTAGAATTTATTAATCATTCAGAAGTAAGAAGCAATGTGGAAGCAGTTAATAGAAGTTTAGTAATTGGGATTAGTAATCGAATTTTACACGAAACACTTTCCAGTAATTCAGCCTTCTTAAAATTTCTTCTTAAAAATGTTAGTTACAAACTCTATACATTTTCAAATTTTTCAAGTATAAATCTACTTTTCCCTGTTGAAAACCGCTTTGCAAGTTACCTAGTATCCACATTATTAGCAGACGACGCTTCTTCATTTGCCAATGAAATAAAGACCTCAAAGCTTACAGAAATTGCTGAATTACTTGGAACTAGCTACAGACATTTAAATAGAGTCGTAAATAAATTTAGTTCTGAGAATATCATTGAACGAAAAAATGGTAGTTTACATGTTAAAGACGTTAAAAAGCTAAAGTCATTAGCAAAAGGAAGTATTTATGAGTAGGGGGAGAAATTAGTATGCAGGGTATCATCTATTCGATTATTGCAGGTATTTTTATAAGTATACAAGGGGTTTTTAATGCTAAGGCTAGTGATAAAATCGGACTCTGGCAAACCAATGCATTAGTCCATGGATTAGGTTTTATCGTATCATTACTCATTTTAACAATGGTTAAAGACGGTTCCTTCAGTAAAATTACTGAAACTAATAAATTATATCTTATTGGAGGAGCATTAGGAGTTGTAATTGTTTATAGCGTTATGAAAGGAATCACTTCGATTGGTCCAGCCTACTCCGTTTCAATCTTACTAATCTCACAGTTAATAATAGCTTTACTAATTGATACATTTGGGTTGTTTGGCGTTGAAAAAGTTCCATTTAGTACACCGAAAATGATTGGGATTGCAATGATGATATCCGGAGTATTAGTATTCAAAATTAAATAAAAGCTGATCAATTCTTAAAGAAATAAAAAGGCATTGAACTAATAGCAATGCCTTCTTTATGACTAATTATTTTGTTATTTACGAGATTTTCTATACAAGAATAAAAATATACTAGCGCCAATAATAGCTCCACAGGAATCAATTATTACATCCTGAACTAATGGTGTACGATCCGCAGTAAAGGATTGATGAAACTCATCTAAAGCAGCATAAAGTATTGTTAACACTAATCCTAAAGCAAAAAATTTCTTTTTGTATAGACTTACTAATCTTGTTGTAAAAAAAGCTAGTAATAAAAATACTGAAAAATGCGCTAGCTTACGAATAAAAAACTCACTAAATCCTGCAACTCCAAGTTCATCTATACTTATTACTTTACCAGCATATGTGAAATGAATAAAATCAAAGTGGTCAACTATTCGATAGATACTATCAAGCTGATTTAATTGTGGCCTAATATCTTGATCCTTATATGGTGTTGATGATGAATAAAATATACCACCAGCAATCAAAAGAACCGGAATCCAGTAACTAATAAAAATATTTTTTCGTAATATTATTCTCAATCCTCTTGTTATTATTTTTGACTTACTTGCATTTCTTCTATTTTCATTTCCATAAATGAAATGATATTTTCTCTTAGTTCATCTCTTTGCAAAGCAAATTCAATAATCGTATTAATATAACTTTGTTTTGTACTGACTTCATAACTTTTGCCATTAAATTCATAGGAATAGACTCTTTGAATTTCATTTAATTTGTTGATTGCATCTGTTAATTCGATATATTCCCCACCTTCAGTTTGCTGTTCATTCAAGAATGTAAATATTTCTGGAGTTAAAATATATCTTCCCATTATCGCTAGATTAGATGGCTGTGCTCCAAGAGAAGGTTTTTCAACAAAGCTACGTACTTTATATAATAAATCAATTTTCTGAAGTGGGTCAATGATTCCAAATTTATTCGTTTCATTTTCGCTTATACTTTTTACGCCAATTATACTAGTCATCATTTTTTCATAGATGTTTATAAGTTGCTTCAAGCAAGGCTCGCCAGATTTAATGATCACATCGCCTAATAAAACTGCAAAAGGTTCATCACCAATAAATTTCCTTGCAGTCCACACGGCATTTCCAAGTCCTTTAGGTTCGTTCTGTCGGACAAAGTTTATTTCTACATTTGAATAAATTTCAAGAATATCGTGTTTTTGAATAAAATCAAAATGATCTTCAATCGCATGATTTCCACCACTTGTGACAATAATGATATCTTCTATACCAGATTCGATTGCTTCTTCTACTACGTACTGAATAGTTGGTTTATCAATAATTGGTAACATTTCTTTTGGCATAGCTTTTGTTGCTGGTAAAAAATTAGTATCGAAACCAGCTGCTGGTATAATTGCTTTTCTAATCTTTTTCAATTGATTTCCTCTTTTCTACGTCATCTAAGATGTTTTTGTTAAAATTCAACTTTTATAAACCAATTACAATCAGTTACAAAGAACTTAAAGATCAATAAACTTTCTATTCTTTATATCGTAATAAATCTGTCATTTCTTTAACTAAAAATAGGCGATTACGTTGATTTATCGATAAAATTATATGTATACTTAAGTTTGGAAACTACATATCCAGCAAAAGGAGTGAAAATAATGCTCAATAAATATCAAAGTATCCATACTACATTCGAAAATATTGAAGAATTAAACTTATCTGGAACTACTCCGTTCATCCTTTCAATCGATTGGGATAATGTAAAATATGAGTTCTTAATTAGAGCCAACTCATCTTCTAATGAACTACTTGTATTTGGTTCTGGTGCATATGATCCTGCTAAAATGAAGCCACCAATTTTCCAACGACACTCTTGGACTGAACACTTTGATTCAAATATGATTTATTATAATGATCCTACACTTTATTTAGGTGAAATGAGTTTAGGGTGGGGACACGGTAATGATGAGACGTTCTTCTTAGAAAGAATGGCTAAAATCATTGAAAAATTAATGAAGAAATTAACTGTTAAGGCAGAAGAGACATTATTTTACGGTTCATCAGGTGGTGGATTTATGTCGATGATTCTTGCTGGTTTTATAAAAGGTTCTAAGGCTTTAGTAAATAATCCACAAACGATTATTCCAAATTACTATCAGTCACATGTAAATCGATTACTTGAAGCAGCCCATCCAACAATTTCGACTGAAGAATCAGTAAAAAAATATGCGTCTAGATTAAGTGTGCTCGAGTTCTTTAAAGAAATTAATTATGTGCCATATGTCTTTTATCTACAAAACACTGCGTGTGATCATGACATTGTAAAACACTTCATGCCATTTGTTAGAGGATTAAATACACTTAAAGATACTGTAGCTTACAACCGCTTAACTATAGAACTATATTCAAATAAAGAACAAGGACATAACCCATTAGAACTCGAAGATACGATTGTCTATATAAATAAAGTTAGAAATATGAAGTAACTTTAAAATAAAAAACAAAAGAGCATAATCAAAAAAGGAACCCTATAGGGTTCCTTTTCTTTAAGACTAAATTTATACATTTATTAATTCGGTTTCAGTTACTACGTACTCGTTATATATTCCTTCAAAATCACGCTTCTCAGCTAATTTTGAAAAACGTAGAATTTCAGGATCGATTGGGTCGATATAGTTTTTGTAAATATCCCAAATACTGCATAGAATTTCAATTGATTCCATTGCATCAGTTTCTTTTATTTTCTTTAATTTCGCTAAATACCAATTTTTGAAGTAGTATTCAAAACGTTTCTCTAAGTATTCGTCTAAAATCTCATACTTTTTCAACGCTTCGATTCTTTCAACTTCTAGGATTTTAAACTTTCTAAAGAAATTCTTTGTTATCGTATTAACAGTTGAGCCAGATACCGCTGCATAGTAAATGTGAATGTCTAAATTAATTAATTTAACATTATTAGCATTTAGTAATAATTCGTGGAAGAAAAGTGTATCCTGACCTGCTGCGCCTTCTACCATTCGTAAATTATTATCTGTAATTAATGACTTTTTAACAAGTAATGCTTGAATACTAGCTGCTTTAAATGAAGAATCAACTAATACTTTTTTCGTATTATTACTGATCACATACTGTTGATTGTTCACATCCTTCACAGCATTTACATAATTCAAGCGTACTTCTCGATCAGATACCCTATAAATATTCCCTACAACAAAATCAAATTTATTTCCTTCGATTTCTTTGTATAGCTCAGCATATCCATCATTTACTGCTTCATTGTCAGGATCTAAGAAAGTAATATAATCTGTTGTACTCATTTCAACACCTTTGTTTCGAGGTCTAGAAGCTGTTCCACTACCTCCATCAGCATAGAAATAAGTCGTTACATTAGAGTACTCTCTTTCAATTCGTTTAATAACTGTCGGTGTATATGAATCAGTTGAACCGTCATCAACAATAATGATTTCCATCTCTTCAAACATCGTACTTCTTCTTAGACTATTGAAGCATTTGTTTAATAAGTATTCTCCATTATTGTAAGCTGGAATAATAACTGAAAACTTATAATTCTTTTTAGCACGTTGAACTTGTTTAATTTGGTTATTGAATTCAAAATGATCTACACTATATCCATTCACAAGTGCGATTTCACCATTCATATCAATTAAATTATTTACACTAAATAATTCAGCCCAGAAAAGTGTTCGGTACTTGTCTTTCATGACTGAAACGTAATCATGCTCTATTCCATCAATTAAGTTTTCACCATCGTAAAAACCATCTTTTGTTATATACGTACTGTTTGTATATTTAAAAGCATTAATCATATCTTCTAAATAATACTCAAAGTAGTCTTTCTCTTCATGGAAAAATGCAATAATATCATATTGATCTTTTACTGCTTCTGTAAACTCCCCAATTGTTAATAAATGTTTATTTTCATATGATTGATAATCAAACATCTCTTGAATCTTATCAGTTTTTTCTTCAACGACTACTGCAACTGAGCGCTGATATGGATTATGTGGAAAACCTACAAATTGAAGGAGTTTCTCCAAACGCTGTACAGTTGTTTCATGAGTCATTACTTTTCGAATTCCTTGTACTTGTTGCTTATATAACTCATCATTTGAATAGCCTTTAAGAATATGTTCAATTTCATTTGAATCATGAACGATAAACACGTTCGGGAATTTATTATTAATCGACATACTGTAATTCGATAGCATTAAGTTTCCAAGTGCTTGTAATTCAAAAACTCGGTTCGCAAACATTGTTGGACTATACTTTACAGAGTTCAAGTTAAGTGACCAATCATATAGCTTATGAATTTTTTGCAAATCTTCATGATTTATGGAAGGAGAAATATAATTCACATATTTTTTCGGGAAAAAATGTTGTTCTAAAAACAAATTATAATTTCGATCAATAAGCTTTAATTTATAACCTGCGTTAATAACCCCATCAAATATCGTTTTAGAATCCTTTTCACGTTGTGGATATTTTTTGTACCAAGAACCAGCAAAGAATACTTCTTTCTCTCTACGATATTTCTTGAAACCAATCGGATTATGATATAAAGGATTTACACCGAACTTAAGTACGTCAACTTTTTCGTTGTTACAATCAATTTTGTATTGATCCACAACCTCTTCAGCTGTCGTTAAAATATAGTCCGTTTTTTGAGCAATCTCAATAAAACGATCGTAGTTAACTGGATCTTCTTTTGAATAAAAAACCGTTTTAATTCCATTCGATTTATAGATGTCAATAATTTTGAAAAGTTCTTCCCTTACTGTGCGGTTATTTGCAACAGCAATACCTTTCCATTCATTATTCAATCCCTTCCATGCGGAAGCAACGATAAATACATCTAATGTATTCACATATTCCATATAGTTATCTTTTGTTATATAAACAAAATTAGCTATACCGTTAAATGAATTAAATAAAAATTCATCAGCAATAATACCAATATTTGCGTTTATTCCAGGATAATAACGACTACCATTACTCACAGGAATCTTATCAATTAATGGTTTGACCTCATCATAATACCCTTTATCACTATTTTCTTTAAGGAAGTTAATATATTCTGCCTTTTCTGCTGCTGTCATGTTACGTTGTTTAGTACTTTTATTATTTGTATTTGTTCCGCCTTTAAGCTTCTTCTTTAAGACTGGAATAATTTGACCATTATTAATTAACTGAACAGTACGGATTGATTTTCGTACAACCTTTTTAAGATTAATTAATAGTGGACTATCCGTTTTCGGATCAATCTCAAGTGATCTCTTCACTTTCAGTTTAAGTTCAGAGTTCTTTTTCTGATTATCAGACAAAATTTCTCCCCCATTCAAATGGTTAATCAAGTTGTTGAGGTATTTATATTTTCTCCTCTTTACATTACTCTTATACAATTGGCATCATTCTATAAGACTGTTCTATTTCTTTAGTCAATCATTTTGCACTAACAAATTCATCTACAATTTTGTCATACTCTTTTAGTTTACTTAGTTCTGCAAATCTTGCAACTACTGGTTCTGTAATATTTACATAATCTTTATAATAGTCCCAAATTTGAATGGAATATTTAACAGCTTCGAGCGCATCATCATGTTTTACTTGCATTAGTTTTTTCAAAATCCACTCTTTGAAATAATACTCAAAACGTCTTTCAGCATACTCCGTGAATAAAGATTGTTCTTTCAAAAATTTGACTTGATAAGGTTGAACCAAATAGTACTTTTTGAAAAAATTCGCTGTTATTGTATTTACTACTGACCCCTCAACATCTGCATAATAAATATGTATGTCTTCATCAACTAGTTTTATTTTCTTAGAAAAAATAACTAGTTCCTTAAAGAATAGAGAATCCTCACCAGCAGCTCCTACAACCATTTCTAAATTATTATCTATAATGAGCGATTTACGAATTAGAAGTGCTTGGATACTCGCAATTTTAAAGGCTGCTTCTATGAAGACTCTTCTTGTATCTTCAATGACATCCTGCTGATTATTTACAGTTTTCAATGCACTTACAAAGTTTAATCGCATTTCACGATCAGATACTCGATAGATATTTCCTACCGCCATATCAAAATCATTTGTTGAAATTTCGTCATACAATTTTGCATAACCATCATTAACCGCTTCATTGTCTGGATCTAGATAAGTAATAAATTCTGTTGTAATCAGTTCGATTCCTTTATTACGTGGACGAGAAGCACTTCCGCTTCCTCCATCATTAAAGAAGTAACATCTTACGTTTTCATATTGCCTATTAAGTCTTTTAACAATATTTGGTGTGAAATTATCTGTTGATCCATCATCAATAATTAATATTTCCATTTCATCAAACATACTACTTCGCTTTAGGCTCTGAAAACATTTATTCAATAAAAACAACCCGTTATTATATACCGGAATAATCATTGAAAATTTATATTTTTTATTGGCAATCTTATTCTGACTAATAGTTCTTTTTTCAAATTCAAATGGATCTATCATATAGCCATTCGATAAAGCCGCACCATTTTCTAATGTTACTAGAGAAGATAATGAGAATGATTTTGCCCAAAATAACGTAGCGTATTTATCACTCAGAACATTTACATAATTGTGTTCAGCTCCACTTGGTTCATTCCCTTTTATCTGTTTAGAATCCTTTGAAATGTAGTCACAAAATGTATATTTAAACCCATTTACTAAGTCTTCTAAGTAAAATTCACCGTATTGATATTCATCATTAAAAAACGCAATCATATCATACTGATTATCTATGTCCTTTGTTAATTCAGATTCTAATATGAGTTCTTTATAAGGATACGTTTGATAATTAAACATTTCAACAACATGCTCTGTTTTTGCTTTTGTAATAACAGCTATTTTTCGTTCTCGTTTAATGAAATCAATATTCAGGATTGAGCATAACTCTTCAAAACGTTCGAACACTGTATCTTGTTTGAAAATATTTCGTACTCCAGCCATTTGATTTTCATAAATATCATTATCACTATACTTACTTAAAATTTCCTTAATTTCTGTTTTAGAGTAACCCAAATACACATTTGGATAGCGGTTATGAATATCTGAATGATAATTAGTAATAAGCGTATTACCTAATGCCATGAATTCCATTAAATTACGATTAAATGGGAAGTATTTCTCTTTATATTCATTAAACATATAAATTGATTGAAAGAACTTTAAGTATGAATATTTATATTCGTAATTAACAGTAGGTGCAAGAAATCCTTGAAGCTCCTTTGGAAAAATGGTTGTTTTATCATTTTTATCTAGCAATGAATCATATAAAATAACTTCATTTTCACTATTTACTGCACTTGTAAAGAAAGAATTTAACGTATTTTTACGTCTTTGATTTTTTGGATCCCAATATTCGTATAGAGCTACCTTATTCTTATATTTATGAAGTCTTGTACCAATCGGATTATGAATCACCGGATTGATCCCTAACTTTAAAACGTGAACATTATTATGTAAATTTTCAGATATGAAATAATCTGCACTGCTTTTTTGGATCGTAAGAACGGCGTCAGTTTCTGGAATAACAGAATTGACTCTCTTATAAATTTCTGATTCATCTAAAGAATAATAAATCACCCTAGTTGACTGTTTTTTAAAGTGATTAATTAATTTAACTAATTTATTACGAACCGTATCTGAAGTAGAGCTACCTAATCCATTCCATTCCTTAGGTAGATTTTCTAAATCAAAAGCAATTAAAAGAACATCGATTCGTTTATCCAAAGTTTGATAATTCTTTTCATCTACTTTTACCGTATTTGCTACAGGTTCATATGTACGAAAAAATTGTTCACCTGAAAGAATACCTAATGTAAGGTCATGTCTTAAATAATATTTGCTCCCATTACTAATAGGAAATTCAGAAAGCCATTTTTTATGATTACTGTATGAACTTTTCTTTAGAGCCTCATCTTCATATTTTAGATTAAAATCTTTCATATTAAATGTAGGTTCTGTTTCGGTTTTGCTATTAATAATCCAACGTTTTTCTTCATTACGATTTTTCGTATTTAATACCAAAGAACCAGTAGCTTTTTTAAGTATATTTTTCGTTCTATTAAAAAACGTATTACTCATTTCGTCACTCCATTTCAAAACAGGTTACTGCAATAAAGCATTTTTTATGAAAAAACACTCTAACTATTGATAAGCGATCTGCTCAAATTTGTTCAATAGTTAAAGAGTGTTTTTAGTGCAATATATAAAAGCGGCGTGTATCAGTAATTAAAACTATTTGAGATGTAATTGATATCACTTTTTAAATATATCAAATAATCCTTTTTTAGTATTAACATCATTTGTCATCAGTAATCCATGACTATTTTCTTTTAATTGTTCTGCTTTAAATTGCAAGCGTTCTTCTGGCGTCATTTGTTGATAATCAGCTAAGAATTTTTGATATTGTGCAGTTACAGGCAGTACATCACCGTAATCTTTAATTTTACCGTAATGAACCCAAATCGCTTTCGTACAGAATGATTTTACCTGAGCAAGTGAGTGACTAATAAAGAAAATCGTTTTTCCATTATCTTTAAATTCATTCATTTTATCAAGACATTTCTGTGTAAAAGTAGGGTCACCAACAGATAGTGCTTCGTCAATAACTAGTATATCAGGGTCAATATTAATAGAGATAGCAAAGCCAAGACGAGATCTCATACCACTTGAATAATTTTTAACAGGTTGATTAATAAATTTACCAACCTCAGCAAACTCAATTACTTTCGGTGTGATTTCTTGAATTTGTTTTTTGCTTAACCCCATCATTAAGCCTTTTAATTCAATATTTTCTAAGCCAGATAATTGACCATTTAAACCTGCAGAAATTGCAATGAGTGAAGCAGTACCATTCACATTTACTTCTCCCTCATTAGGCATTGTCACACCAGAGATTAAATTGGACATGGTACTTTTACCAGAACCATTTAAACCAATTATCCCAACGATTTCACCAGAATCAACTGTAAATGAAACATCACTTAAAGCATAGTGAAAATCTCCACTTTCTTTAGACGTGAACAAATCCTTTAACTTCTCAGTTTGTCGAGTGTACATCTTATATTTTTTAGTAACATTTTTAAATTCAACTTTTATACTCATAGGCATTCACCTTTACAAATAATCCACGAAATTTCGTCTAAACTTAATATGCAATGTCGTACCTAAGACAAACATTACTAATACTAAGCCCCAGAAATAAAGTGTATATGAAGTTAAGAATAACGATGTGTCATCGTATATTAGCGCGGAACGATAACCTTCTACAACGTAGAAAAACGGATTTAGCTTCATTAGATTTAATAATAATTGTGGAGCCTTGTCGCTTGGCTCCCATAATACCGGTGTTAAATAAAGTAATAACCTTGTAATTTGTTGAATTAATAGATGTATATCTCTCATCATAGTTGATATCGTCGAAGTAATAAACGACAATGCTACTAAGAAGCAGAAGCTTGAGAAAATAAAATAAATCAATTCAAAAATATGAATATTACTTATACCAACAGAAAGTGACACAATAGCTATTGCTAAAATCATTAATACTAAATGTGTATAAAGCTGGGCAACTATTACATACGTCGGTGTAATACTAAGAGGGAAATTCATTCGGGCTACAGTGTTTATTCTTTGATAGATTGCATTCGAACCTTGCATGATCGATGCGCTTATAAAAAACCAAGGTATCAAACCACAAACCATCCAAGTAAAATAAGGAATACCATGCACTGGTGCTCCTCCACGTATACCTAGCCCAAATGTTACACCATATACTGCAATTTGTATCATCGGATTTAAAAATATCCATATACCGCCAAGAAAACTGTTTGCATAGAGCTTTTTAAGCTCATATGCAGACAGTCTACCGATCATATAAATATTATTAAATTGTTCGGATAATACAGTTTTTATCGAATTCATACCGTAACCTTTTTAGAGTTTACTACTTTATACAAGTTACCGAAGTTCACAAATTGCATTTTTCCCTCATTTGTTTTCACACAATTGCGAGTATCGAATAGTACTGGATTAGCCATTTTTTCTGCTAATTCATCAGTATTCATTGTTTTAAATTCATCATGATCAGTTAGTACTAAAAGAACATGAGCATCTTTAACCGCTTCTTCAGCAGATAATAATTTAAATGTGTCTGATTCAACATGTGGATCATGAACTGCTACTTCTAAACCTTCATTACGAAGAATATCAATAATATCCATTGCTGGACTTTCACGCATATCATCAACGTTTCCTTTGTATGTTACGCCGAAAGCTGCGATTTTTGGATTTTCAACTCCGCTAACCATTTCTTTTACATTATTAACTACGTACTCAGGCATTGAAACGTTAATACCACGAGCTAAGTTAATCATTTGTGCTTGTTCTGGTGCTTTTGCAACGATGAAGTAAGGGTCAACAGCTAAACAGTGTCCACCAACACCAGGTCCTGGAGAGTGTAAGTTTACACGTGGGTGCTTGTTTGCCATTTGAATTACATCTAATACGTTAATTTCAAGCACATTACAAATTTTTGTTAATTCATTTGCTAATGCAATGTTTACATCACGGAAAGTATTTTCCATTAATTTAGACATTTCAGCTGTTTTTGCATCAGTTTTGATAATTTCGCCTTCTACAAATAAACCGTAAACTTTCGCACCAGCTTCTGAACATGCTTCTGTTACTCCACCAACGATACGGTTGTTGTGGATTAATTCATGAAGAATTTGACCAGGTAAAACACGCTCTGGACAGTGTACTAAGAAAATGTCTTCACCAACTGTAAAACCAGCTGCTTCAACAAGTGGTTTAACATGATCATCCATACTACGAGGAGCAATTGTTGACTCAACAATAATTACATTACCTTTTTTTACGAATGGCAGTACAGTTTCTGTTGCTTTTAGTACATAGCTTAAATCACATGATTTATACATATCGTCATTATTAGGTGTTGGTACTGCGATAATGAATGCATCAGCTTCTTCAGGAGTTAATGAAGCTCGGAAGTTTCCTTTTTCAACAACATCTTTTACAACTTCACCTAAACCTGGCTCTTCGATATGGATCTGACCGTTATTTAATTTATTAACTACTTCTGGAAATAGGTCTACCCCGACAACTGTTGCACCATACTTAGCAAACATTGCTGAAGTAGGTAATCCAATATATCCTAAACCCATAGTACAAATTTTCATTATAAATTCCCTCACATTCGATTATTTTCATTGTCTTTTTCTTCGACAAATATATGTGAAATTACTAGCTAATCGCCATATTACATTCTATCTCTAATCTACTTATACTTCAAATATTTTTATACTCGATTTACTTATATTTGTATTATGTTCATATAATTTTTAATTATCATTGAATCAAAATAACATCCTATAAATGTTGATGAAGATTTTCTTCTCTTCATTCCAATTATACTTTTCTCGAGCGATAAGACAGTTTTTACTCATTTCATCGCGTAGCTCAGGGTGATCCAATAAATAGTTCACACCATCTGCGATCGAATCAGGATTATGTGAATCTACACATATCCCAGTTTTTTCTTCTTCTACAACTTTTTGAATTTCAGGGAAACTACACGCTATTGCTGGAACTCCGCTCATCATATACTCAAAAAGTTTATTCGAGGATGCAGAATAATGGTTAAAATTTATATTATTTAATACTTGAAAACCTAAGTACGCATTTCTTGTATAGTTCAACAATTCGTCTACAGGCACTTTATCAATAAATTTTACTCGATCATGTAATTGTAACTCGTCCACAAGTTTTATCAAATTCGGTTTTATTTTTCCATCTCCAATAAATACTACTGTTCCTCGTTTATATTTTGGTGCGGCTTGGATGATTTGCTCTAAGCCACGCCCTTTTTGAATGCCACCTTGATATAAAAGGATTGGTTCATCTTCAGAAATGCCAACTAGTTTATGTAAATTCACTGAGTGGCTTTCTTCTGGGTGTGAAACGAAAGGATAGTTGTGAATAACTTCTGGATAAGGAATATTGTATAAGTCTTGAGTAAACTTCGCACGAGTGTCATTTTCATGAATCATAATATCAATAAATTTAATTAGAAATTTTTCGATTTTACCAAAGATTGGATTTTCGTAACCAGAACGACTCGATTGTACTTCATGAGAATCATAAACTAGCTTTTTACGTCGAAATAACTTTGCACCGACAATAGCTTGTGGTAACGTATTTAAATCATTCGCATGGTAAATATCATAGTTTCTTCTTACACCATAAAAAGTCATTTCAAGTATCGAATAAGCTCTTCTGCTGGCAACCTTAACAATTCTATGGCTAAACAACATCAATAAGATGACAGTTATAATAGTAGTTATAGGTGCGGAAATCAAACAAATTAACACAAGTATTAATGATAGGATTTTGGTAATAACATTAATCGCAAAAATATTTTTAACAAACTCTGCGATTATGAATGGCCATCTTAAAATCATTGGTAAACGATCATTCACTCGAATGACTCTAAATCCTTCTTTTCGCTGCTCTTTTTTAGGTAAGTCCTTCATTTCAAAATTATGCAGTGCAATTAAATCTACTTCATATCCTGCTTCTACTAACGCTGAACATTCTCTAAGTACACGTGCATCATTTGTAAAATGATTAAATACAAATGCACAAACTTTTTTATTCATCGATGTCCTCCATCGCTTTTTCTAGCACATGAATGTTGGTTTTCCATCTTAGTTGTTCATATGCATATTGATAACCATTTTGTCCAAGTTCACTGCATAGCTCTTCGTTACTCGCTAGCTTTAAAATATTACTTGCTAAATCATCTACGCTATTCTCTTTTGAGACAATCCCACAATTTGATGTATTAATAATCTCACTAGCATAACCTGAAACATCACCAATTATCGGTTTTCGCACGCACATATAATCAATGATTTTGCCCGGTAAAACTGTTTTGAATACATCTTTATCAACTAGACTAACATAAGCAATATCAGCATCAGCTACTAAACGTAATGTATCGTTTCTTGATCGAGCTGATTGAAGATTTATATTACTTAAGTTTTTCTCTTTAATCACGTTTTCTAATTGATTTAAATGATATCCATAACCTACGATTGTAAATTGAATTTCTTTTTCATCTTTTAATTTTTCAGCTACTTTTATTAGCTTTTGTATATCTTGAGCGAGACCTAAATTCCCTGTATAAATTACAGTTTTTTTAGTGTCTTTGATCTTTTTAGCTACTTCAATACTTAATTCTTCTTCAGTTAAGGAATTTGGCATAAAGTATATCTTTTCTACTGGTACATTTTTTGAGCTCATATATTTAATAAAGCTACGACTATTTACAATAATCTTTGTTGCTTTGCGATATAATAAGTCCTCAAGTTTAAATGCAGTAGACAGAATAATTGGATTTGAAAAGACACCAACACCAATAATGGATTCTGGCCATAAATCTCTTATATCCAAAATAAGCGGAGCTTTTAATTTCCATTTAGCAATTAAACCTGCAACACCGACAAAAATTGGTGGTGAAGTAACAAAAACATAATCTACATCTTTTTTATATCGAAGGATCTCTATAATAAAACGAAACATTACTTCTAAATAAAGAAATAATCGTTTTATAATGCTCGTTGAATGTTTTTTTACAAGTGGTTCAATTCGAATAACATCTTCTTCATTTAAATCACTATCCCAGAATCGTTCATTCTCATATAACTCTTTACTAGGATAACGAGGCTCTAATGTTAACACTTTTACATCGTAACCTTTTGAATGTAACTCTAAATATATATTCTTCATTCGGTTTGCTGCACTACCGATTTCAGGATAAAAATGCTGAGATATTAAGAGAATTCGTTTTTTTGATGACATAATCGACTGCACCTCCTTCAGCTGACAAAAGTCGAAAGTCTATCAATTCCAAATCTACATTTTACAACGTTCTACAAAATGCTACAAAACAAAATAATTTTAGCATAAATTATGTGGATAATCTATTACCTTATGAATACACTTGTGTTAAATTTAGGATGCATTTGTAAACTTTGTTGCTATTTAATAGGTTTTTGGTGGATTTCTGTTCCAGGTTACTCGCTTTTCGTGGAGTCGATCTGAGTCTCCTGGGCCCACACGATGTGGGTCATGCATGCGTTACGACAGGACGTCGACGTATTAGCATGCCTACCTTTTTGACCACTGCGGGGTCTCACCTGTCCCGTTGCTCCAGCAGGAGATTATCACTTTCTCCTACGAATAAAATTGTTTAGTAACCATTTGCTTAATGCTATAAAAACAACATTCTTTTAGGTAAAAGCCTAAATACGTATCTATATATTAGTATGAACAATGAAATGTCATTCTAGAAGAAGGATGTTCACCATTTATATACCGTTCGTTTGAAATATCTTTCTACATCCAACAATATTGGATAAATGGATTAATACTCCTATATTATGGTAAGATGAAATTATAAAGGTAACGACTAAGTCAATTGAAAGTTTATATATTAGAGGAGATTCATCATGAAAAAAGTAATTGTTACTGGCGGAGCTGGCTTTATTGGTTCAAACCTAGTACAAGCATATAAATCTAATGGATTTGAAGTAATAATCATTGATAATTTAACAACTGGCAAAATAGATAATATTCCTAATGACGTCACATTTTATGAAATGGACATTCGAAGTCCACAATTTATAGAAGTCGTTTTAAAAGAAAAACCAGACATAATAAATCATCATGCCGCTCAAATAGATGTACAGTTCTCTATTCAAAATCCAGTAGAAGATGCAAGTATAAATATACTAGGTACAATTAATGTACTCGAATCTTTAAGACAGCTTAAAGAAGAGAAGGATGCTGTATTGGTTTACTCGTCCTCTGCAGCAATTTACGGGAATCCTAATTATTTAGGAGTAGATGAGGAACACTCTACAATACCAATCTCATTTTATGGCGTTTCAAAACTTGCACCTGAAATGTATATTAAAAATTATCATGATTTATATGACATTCCTTATTCAGTCTTCCGTTATGCGAATGTATATGGGATAGGTCAAGATCCTAAGGGTGAGGGTGGCGTAATAAGTATACTTGTGGATCGAATTGTAACGAATTCTGTATTTACAGTATATGGAGACGGAAAACAAACAAGAGATTTTATTTTTGTAGATGATATTGTACACGCTAACTTATTGGCAAGTGAGCATCCAATAAATGATACATGCAATATTAGTACGAATATCCCTACAACACTTCATGAACTTATAGAGACTGCAGAAAAAGTAATCGAACAGAAAATTGAATTAGAATATGAAGAAGAACGTCCAGGAGATATTAAGTATAGTTATCTAACTTGCGATAAAGCCGAAAAACTATTGAAGTGGACACCTCAATATTCTTTGTTTAATGGACTAGAGAAAACAATTAATTATTATAAAAATAAAAGCTGATCATTGTATAAAAACAGTGACCAGCTTTTTTATTGTCTAGCTTCACGCGTTAGTAGCTCGAGGTCAGAATCAAATGTCCAAACAAAAGTTAAAAACACCCTTTATCTAACCTAGTCTTATGCTTGTCGCTGTTGGACAAACACCTTCCGCATTTCGTTTTATTTATTAAAATGGTTAATAATCGCTTCAACAATTCGACGTGATGCTTCTCCATCACCATACGGATTCGAAGCTTTCGACATTTTTGCATGTGCTGTTTCATCAGATAATAGTTCATCAGCTAAAGAGAAAATTACTTCTTCCTCAGTTCCAGCTAATTTTAACGTTCCAGCTTCAATACCTTCTGGGCGTTCAGTTGTATCACGTAGAACCAATACTGGAACTCCTAATGAAGGTGCTTCTTCTTGTACGCCACCTGAATCTGTTAAAATTAAGTGCGATCTAGCAGCGAAGTTATGGAAGTCAATAACATCTAAAGGCTCGATTAAATGAATACGGTTATCTTCACCTAAAATTTCATTCGCAATTTCACGAACAACAGGATTCATATGAACAGGGTAAACAACTTGAATATCATTATGTTTTTCTACTAATCGTTTAATCGCTTTAAACATATTACGCATAGGTTCACCAAGGTTTTCACGACGATGAGCGGTCATTAATACTAAACGATCATTTCCAACTGTATCGAGTACTGGATGTGAATATTCTTCTTTTACAGTCGTTTTTAACGCATCAATTGCAGTATTACCTGTTATAAAAATTGTATTTTCTTTTTTATTTTCAGCCATTAAGTTTTGAGCAGATTTAGTAGTTGGAGCAAAATGCATATCTGCCATAACACCTGTTAATTGACGGTTCATTTCTTCTGGGTAAGGTGAATACTTATCCCAAGTACGTAAACCAGCTTCAACATGACCAATTGCAATTTGATTATAAAATGCAGCAAGACTCGCAATAAAAGTAGTAGTCGTATCACCATGTACTAAGACAATGTCCGGTTTCACATCTTGCATTATTTTATTTAAACCTTCAAGTCCGCGAGTTGTTACATCTATTAATGTTTGACGATCTTTCATTATATTTAAATCATAATCAGGCGTAATTTCAAATATCCCTAATACTTGATCAAGCATTTGACGATGCTGAGCTGTAACCGTAACAATTGATTCAATTTGTTCTGGATATTTTGCAAGCTCAAGAACAAGTGGAGCCATCTTAATCGCTTCAGGTCTTGTCCCAAAAATTGTCATTACTTTAACTGTCATTTTTCAATTCTCCTTTTTTCACGATAAATAGGTAGATCACTTATGTACCTACCTATCATAACTTACTTCGTAAAGAATTACATTTATAAATGTAAAGTAAATGAATTTTATTTAGTTCCTGTAGTATTTGTATCATTTAAACCAAGGTTATTTTTCAGCTCGGCTTTTACATAATTTTTTTCTTCATCAGAAACTATTAGATAATAAATCCCGTTTATTTTTGTTCCCTTACCTGTAATTTGAATTTCATCAATTTTATTTGCCGCGTCTCGATAATCTTTTTGAATTGAAATCATCTCATTTAAATTTAAATTCGTAGATACATTTTTTTCGATTGCTTTTAAAATATCCTGATAATTTCCTAAAGATGAAACGTTAGCACCTCTTTTAATTACAGCTTCAATTACCTGACGTTGACGCATTTGACGTCCAAAATCTCCTCTTGGATCTAACTTACGCATACGAGAGTATTTTAAAGCTAACTCCCCATTTAAATGAAGTGGACCTTTTTTAAAATGTGTTCCTTCGTAAGTAAAATCCATATCATTTACAACATCAACGCCATTAACTGCATCAACGATATCTCTGAAACCTTCCATATTAACTTCTAAATAATAATCGACTGGAACATCTAAGAAATTTTCAACTGAATCAATTGTCATTTGCACGCCACCAAATGCGTAAGAATGATTTAATTTATCTACTTTTCCCTTACCTACTATTTCTGTACGAGTATCTCGTGGAATACTAACCATTTTTGTTGTTTTCTTTTCTGGATTAACAGTTAATAAAATCATCGAATCTGCACGGCCTACATCACCTTTACGATGGTCCACACCCATTAATAAAATTGAAAATGGTTGTTTCTTCTCAACATTGACTTGTTCTTCACGTTTATCAGTCTTTTTAATATCTTTATGAATTTTCTCTGAAGTTTTATTTACATTATTATAAATTGTATAAGCATAAACACCTACTCCGGCAACAATTAATACCAACACAGTTAATATGCTTATTAAAACTTTCTTTGTTGTAGACATTTTATTTTTTGAATGTTTTTCTCTTCTAGACAAAACGATTCTCCTTCATTTATCCTTAATTTTTGTAAACTAACATGACTATTTTACTATATCTAACTATTCCCTGTATATTTTCTTTGAATTCTCAATAATCAAATTACACTGTTGTGTTTTTTATCCATGTTCAATAATAGAGCATAAATGATAAGTGCGATTGGGAAATAAACATAAATAACAGCATTTATTAAACTGATAATTGGATAACTGGCTAAAAAAACAATTAATCCTTTAATAAAACTTGAGTTATACTTATTGCTTAAAAGCCCGTTAAGACCTTTAAATAAGACACAGATAATTATTATTTGTACCATTACATAGATAACTATTCCAACATTTGCAAAAATAAATAAAAAATCATTATCGATAAATAATTGCCTTGAAGGTACGACTCCAGAACCAAATAATATATGTACAAAATCTATTTCTATTTGGTTAAACACTTGATGATAGCCAATTGTGCGACTATATAAAGTACTAAAATTAAAATTTGTAAATTTAGTACTTAATAAATTAATAAAAATTTCTGCCGAAGTAACAAATATAAAATTAAAAATAATCATACTTAAGTAATAAATTTTAACTATCTTCACTTTAAAACTAGAAACTGATTTCAAAAATATTAATAAGATTATCAAACATAAACCAGTTAAATAAATATTCCTCGTGATAGTCATAAAGGAACAAAGCAGTGTAACAAAAATAATGAATAGACTAATTAACTTTTCAAATTTTCTTTTCGAAAAAACAGTATAGAAGTAACCACTAAAAAGAGCTAGTGAAAACAAGCCAAGTGTTAAGCCACTGTCAGTTAATCCAAAAGCACGAACTTGCGCCCCCATATAATAAAGGATGTCGTTTGCAGAGCTAATTCCATTTAAATAATAAATTGTATTTAATAATGGTTCACCTTTATAAGTGGTTATTACAAACGGTTTTCTAAGAACATATTGCATGATTCCTAAAAAACACTGTGCAAGGATATATATTCCAAACATTTTTTTAACATTTACTTCCTCGATAAAGGTAATTTTCATTCCATAAAACATAAAAAATAATGCGATCCAATAATAATAAAATACTTCGTCAAAAAATTTCTTAACACCAAGATTATTCGTAAAAGCTAGTATAAAAATAGATAAAACGAAAATTAGTATCAGATATATAGCGAGCAGTGTTTTTTTTGTGATAAATAAATTTCGTCTTAAGAATAATATTGTCGTTCCTATTAGTGATAAAAACGCCAATAATATAATCCTTTCCTTTGATAAAATCCCAAATTTCCGTTCCCCTAAAAGTAAAAATAATTCGGTTATTGTTTTATTACCTGCAACCAATAGAATTGAAGTAACAAAATAATATGTGTAAATTTTTACTATAATATTTTGATTTATACTTGTACTATTTTCTTTCATCCGAACATCATTCCAAACATCCTTTTAATTTATGCTAATAGTTAGTTCATTTTCACTATTTAATTTCGATCTATTTTAGGTATATACTTTGTTTATTATTACGAAATTAGACAATTTTCATTAAAAAACCTTCGTCATTTTAATATTACAAAAAATGGAAATCCTTTAAGATTCCACTCTTATTATTATAATGTAAAAATAACTTTATAGTTATTTTTGAATAGTTAAATATATTTAGGTTTTTCAGATAATGCACTCTTATCTTTCCCTAATAATAATAACTTTACTTACAATATAATATTTGAGATAAAATAACCTTTATTTTTTTCAAATAATACATATCAATCTCTTAAAATTACAATTATAGGTGAGGCATAAAAATGAGCTCTAAAAAAACTTCAAATTTAAAAATGAATTATTGGGTTGAAACAGACAATTTTAGTTTAAGAGAGATTGTTGAAAATTTTGTAAAGATTGATAATGAATTCGGCGACCGTGGCATTAATGTTAAATGGTTTGGTGCCAAAGGCGATGGTATAACAGACGATACCGAAGCTATTAATAAAGCAATTTCATCTGTCTCCCCTTCAAAAGGAGGTTCAGTATTTTTTCCATTTGGTTACTATAAAGTAACTGAAATTAAACTAACTTCTAAAGATGTTCACCTCTTTGGTAATGGTACGATTCTCGATGGTTGCATTGTTGTTGGTGATCAGAAAAATGTAAATGATTTAGATTTTCGTATAGAAGGACTAACGTTTCGAAGATATTCTATATCAAAGAATAAAAATGCAATCGAATTACAGAACGCAAGAAAAGGGCGTATCTATAATTGTACATTTTTCAATTACGATAAATGCATTTATGTACGACCAAAACCTATTGAACAACACACATCTAGAGTCCTAATTAGTAACAATGTTTTCCATTCAGCAAATTATTGTTTATACATTGATAGTGACAATTTTTTCCAATCCGGACGCTACTATTCAATAGGAGATTTCCAATTTATCAATAATCAAGCTGATTCAGGCATAAATTATTCCCATATATACGGTAAAGGTGTTGACGGCTTAATTGTTAAAGGGAATACTTTCTTCTTTTCTAGTCACACAAGTAAAAATCAAACTAAATTAAATAATATAAATATTGACTTCGGAAACTTCGTTAATATAATAGGTAACAACCTATTTGAAGCAGGTACGGAAGCAATTATATTAAAAAGAATTAACAATTTTCTTATTTCAAATAATAATATTCCATGGAGTGGTCAACGTGTACCGTCCCCTGCCATTTCAATTCAAAAAGGGGATATTTTCGAAAAAACAAATGAAATGATTGGAAACATTTCTAATAATACAATACAAAATCCTAGTATGACTGGTATTCATATTGGCTCAGGAACAGCGAATATAAATATATCATGCAATATTATTACTCAGGTTGGTCAAGCAGATCATTATTATGGTAATAATTCTTTATCTTCTATTAAAAAATATGCCATAAAAGTTGATGAATCTTCTAAAAATATTTATGTAAATAATAATCATGCCCCGAATTCAATCTATTCATTAGAAGGTGATTGTACATCAACAAATAATATAGATAAAAACGGGCTAAATACAATAAATAACGTTACAAAAACTATTACAGATAATCCGAACTTTATAGAAGTAGATGGTTTGAATCAATTTAATTTATATCCAACTGAAACAATGGAAATAAAAGGCTTTTCTGATACTTTTAGTGGTAATGAAGTAACAATAATTGCATTCAATAATAATGTAAAAATAAAAAATAGCTCCGAACTAATATTAAAAAACTTTACTAATACATCACTCCCAAAATTCGGTTTAATAAAATTTCGGTTTACTACTGGAAAATGGTTCGAAGTGTCTCGTAATTATTAACTAACTAATGAAAATGACTAATTTAAGGCAACCAATTTCGGTAGACTTAAATTAGTCATTTAATTTTGTTTATTGAATTTTATATTGATTTTCAAAGTAGTTCTTGTACTCACCACTTATGATTTGTTCCCACCACCACTTATTATCCAGATACCATTCAATTGTTTGTTTAATACCTGTTTCAAATGAATAAGTTGGTTTCCATCCTAATTTTTCTAATTTTGTTGGATCGATGGCATAACGTCTATCATGGCCTAATCGATCGGTTACAAACTCAATTAAATCTTCGGACTTTCCTAATGCTTCAATGATAGTCTTAACTACTTCTAAATTAGTTTTTTCATTATGACCACCAACATTATAAACCTCACCATTTACACCTTTGTGTAATACTAAATCAATTGCTGCACAATGATCTAATACATGTAACCAATCACGGATATTTTTTCCGTCTCCATAAACTGGTACCTTCTCTTCATTTAATACACGAGAAATTGTAAGTGGAATTAATTTTTCTGGAAAATGGAATGGGCCATAATTATTAGAGCAACGTGTTATATTCATCGGTAATCCAAATGTTTCGTGATATGCACGGACTAATAAATCCGATGACGCTTTACTCGCGCTGTACGGGCTATTTGGTTGTAATGGTGTCTCTTCTGTAAAAAATGTTGTTGGATCGAAATCTAACTCACCATATACTTCATCTGTCGAAACATGAACAAATTTTGAAACTCCGTGTTTTTTAGAAGCATCTAATAAAACTTGTGTTCCTAGTACATTTGTTTGTACGAAAATTTCTGGATGAGTAATCGAACGATCAACATGGCTTTCAGCAGCAAAATGCGTTACAAAATCAAATTTTTCATTTTCAAATAATGTCATTACTGCTTCACGATCTGCAATATCAACCTTCACAAAATGATAGTTATCTCTTTGCTCGATTTCTTTATGCTTCGTTAAATCGCCCGCATAAGTTAGTAAATCTAAATTGAAGATGTCGTAGTTTGGATATTTTTCAACCATGTATTGAACAAAGTTCCCACCAATAAAGCCGGCTCCACCAGTTACTAATACTTTTTTCTTTGTCATTTTTCATTTCACCTCATGTGTTAATTCCTTGATGTAGTGCTTCATAGCCTCTTGCCATGATGGTAGTTTTTTAAATCCGTTAACAATTAATTTTTGCTTAGATAATCGAGAATTCTTCGGACGAATGGCACGGGTCGGATACTCTTCTGATGTAATAGAATTTACTTTTACATTTCTATTTGCTTCATTAAAAATTGCTTTTGCGAACTCAGCCCAGTTACAATAGCCTTCATTAGTTGCATGGTAAATTCCATATTTCTCACTTACAATCATCTCAATTAATAATTGAGACAAATCATACGTATATGTTGGTGAACCAAATTGATCACCAACTACATTCAATTCATCTCTAGTTTCAGATAACTTCAACATCGTACGAATAAAATTATTTCCATTTATTCCAAATACCCATGAAATACGAACGATGAACCATTTTTCCAAAAGTTCTTGAACAACTTTTTCACCCTCATACTTCGTTAAACCATAGTACCCAATTGGACTAGGTAAATCTTCTTCAGTAAAAGGCTTTTCACCTTGACCATTAAATACATAATCAGTACTAATGTACATAAATTTTGCGTTATGTTTTTCAGCAGCTTTTGCTAAGTATCTAGAACCCTCAACATTCACATTCCAACAATTTTCTTGATCATCTTCAGCTTTATCAACTGCTGTATATGCAGCACAATGGATAATTGCATCTGGCTTTACACTATCTACGAATTTATATACATCTTGTTCATTTGTAATATCTAATTCTTCTCTACCTATTCCGATCATTTCTAAACCAACACGTTTACCTGTATGGAAAACATCAAATCCAAGTTGACCATTATAGCCTGTAACGATTATTTTCATTCACTTTTATCTCCATATGAAAAATTCATTTCTGCATCTTTTAATAAAGGAGCTTTTTCATCTTTTTCAGATAATACTGGTTGAATATCAATAGGCCACTCGATTCCAATCGATGGGTCATTCCAAATAATTCCTCGGTCACAATCAGGAGCATAAAGTTCATCTACCTTATATTGAACTTCGACATCGTCCATTAATGTCATAAATCCGTGCGCAAACCCTTGAGGTATAAGCAGTTGTTTTTTATTTTCTGCTGAAAGTTCAATTCCAAACCACTGACCGAATGTTGGGCTTCCCTTTCGTATATCAACTGCTACATCAAAAATCGACCCTCTAGTACAACGAACTAATTTCGATTGAGCTTTTGGGTTTAATTGATAATGCAAACCGCGTAAAGTCCCTTTTGTTGCTGAAAATGATTGGTTATCTTGAACAAAAGTTAAATTAATACCTAACTCAGTAAACTTTGATTCACTATAAGTTTCCATAAACCAACCTCGATGATCCCCGAATACATTTGGTTCAAGTACAAATAAATCTTTTATTGGCGTTTCTGTTTTTTTCATTGATTCATTCCTCGCTATCCCTGAATTAATATTTAATTTCTCCGTTTGCTACCTTCATTAAATATTGTCCATAGCCAGTTTTACTTAATGATTCACCTGCTTCAAGTAATTGCTCTCTACTAATCCATCCATTGATAAATGCTATTTCTTCAAGAGCAGCAATTTTTATTCCTTGATGTTCTTCTACAGTTCTAACAAAGTTTGTCGCACTAACAAGACTTTGATGAGTCCCTGTATCTAACCATGTGTATCCACGACCTAGTAGTGATACTTCTAACTCACCAAGTTTTAAATACGCTTCGTTTACAGCAGTAATTTCTAATTCACCGCGCTCAGATGGTTTTACATTTTTCGCAATCTCTACGACACGGTTATCATAAAAATATAAGCCAGTGATTGCGTAATTTGATTTTGGCTTTTTTGGTTTTTCTTCAACACTTAATACTTTGCCATTTTCATCAAATTCAACAACACCAAAACGTTCTGGATCATTTACGTGATAGCCAAAAACTGTTGATCCACTTTCTTTTTTAGCAGCATTTAATAAAATTTTACGCATTCCACTACCATAATAAATATTATCTCCTAGCACCATCGCAACTGGATCATTACCAATAAACTCTTCACCAATAATAAAGGCTTGTGCTAATCCATCTGGACTTGGCTGTACTTTGTACTGCAATGAAAGTCCAAATTGAGAACCATCTCCTAATAGTGCTTCAAATCGTGGAGTATCTTCAGGTGTTGAAATAATTAAAATTTCTCGAATGCCCGCTAACATTAATGTAGAAAGAGGATAATAAATCATTGGTTTATCATAAACCGGTAATAATTGTTTACTTGTTACCATCGTTAATGGGTATAAGCGAGTTCCACTTCCCCCAGCTAAAATAATACCTTTCATCTGCATATCTCCTAGATGTCTTATTTTTTCAATTTTAGTTATTAAGGAATACTTCCTCATATTCAGAAATAATTTTACTCCATGAATATTCTTCTTTTATTCGTTTTTTTGCTTTTGATTCTAAATCTGAAATTTCTTCTTTTGAAAATCGTTCGACCTTGTTTACTAAATCCGCCAAAGAATTTTCTTCTTTCGTAAAATAAACTGCTCCAACCGAGCCTACTTCTCTATTGAAGATTACATCTAATAGTAGGTTAAGCTGTGTAGATGCTAACGCCTCTAACAATGAAGGGTTCGTACCACCAACCTCGTGTCCATGGAAATAACCAAATGCTTCTTCACGAATTTTTTTTAACAGTTCTTGGTCATATACAGTACCAACAAATTTTATACGTGAATCAGTATCAAATTTTGTTCTAGCGAGTAGACCTTCGTAAAAATTATTTTTTTCTACATTAGAAATAATTGCAAGGTTCTTAGTTGAATTAGATTTCATAAATTCACGTATTACTAATTCGTAATTATTCTCAGGTACAAATCGTCCTACAATTAAATAATATTCATCATTTTGTAATCCTTTTTTCTTAAACCAATCGATTAGTTTAGTATCATCGTCATGAAGTGACGAAACACTTGTATCTGCACCATAAGCGATAAATGTTGTTTTAGGCGAAAATTCTTTATAATCATTTTGGATATACGTTTCGATCCCTTTTGAATCACAAATGATTAATTCAGAATGTTTGACCATTAATTTCTCTGATACTTTCCAGTACTTTTGAATAGCCTTATTCCATTTACTTCGTTTCCATTCATGTCCATCTGGATTAATGTAAATTTTTGCCCCTAATGAAGATAATTTCTTTTTATAGTATGGTAAAAACGGTCCTATTCTACAAGCTAGGATATAAATTATTGCATTTTGAATCTTATTTTTTTCTATATATTCAATACAACTCTTTAAACTTTTAATATCATACAAAACAGCACGAGCAGGACCAATGTTTGGCACAGCTACATTGAAACATCTTGCACCGTTATGCTCAAATTCTTTATTATCTTCTGCTAAACATGCTACATGATATTTTAGTTGGGAACTTACTTTTCTTTCCGTTAAAAATTCTACGAAGGTTTCAAATCCTCCATAGTTTGCCGGAATACCCTTTGACCCAATAATAAATATATCCTTCATTCTGATATAAGCTCCTTAACTTTTGTAAAATGAAATCATTTCTTTCGCATGGTGAACCATACTAAAATTAAATTCCAGTTCTACTATATGTTGATTCATTTTTTGTAGTATATTCCTATCAATAATGATACTTTTTATTTTATTTAGTAAGTCAATTTGGCTTCCATCATAAATCATCCCAGTTTCGTTACTTAAAACATCTTTAAAACCAACTGTATTCGATACTAATACTGGAACACCGTGTGTCATTGCTTCTAAACCTATAAACCCAAATGTTTCTTTCCACTGGCTTGGAATTATTAATAAATCAATTTCAGAAAAGATTCTTTCTAATTCAGAGTAGTTAAATCTTCCCTTAAAGGTGTAATAATTTTTTTCTAAACTTTCGATTACGCGGTCATCTCCATATATATTTAAATGCCATTTTTTATTTTGAAGTTTCAATTTCTCTAAACTATTAATTAAAAAATGAAATCCTTTATATGAATCCATTGGCCCTATGTAACCTAGCTGTAGTGGTTTATCTTTATCAAAGTTCTTAACTATACGATTGTCTCGAATATTTGAATGGCTTATTGGAATATATTTTCCTTTTGGAGTGAGATATTTTTGATATTCATTCATTGTAATTGTGCTGTTATAATGAATATCATCAATCAGATTTAACATTTCAATATAATAATTCCTCAAAAATTTATATTGTTCTGCAAGTCCCTCATCTACTTCATCATTTTGTGAATCAGATTTATCCAATTCAAGCATTTCGCTTTTTTGACTTTTTTTCTTTTGTCTCAATTGTTTTACCAAGGAGTTGTCTTTTAAATATCGGTAAGGATATGATTGCATCAAGAACACCATTGGCATACTAAATCCATTCGCATTGCATGAAATACAACCTTTACCCTCTTCAAAATTTTCACAAACTTTTCCATTACTGTTTAACAGATTAACTGTAGGACATATTCCAAAATAATCATGAGTTGTAAATACAGTCTTAATTTTTAATTGTTTACACGCCTCAATAAATTCTTTATTTAAACCCATTAACGTATGAATATGAACAACATCAGGTTTAATTTTTAATAAGAAATCAACAAATACCTCAACTTTTGTTTTTTTCATAAATAGTTCTGGAACTTTTACACCATTTAATAGAGGGATAGGTAAGGGGTTTATCAGCTCGTACACCTTAATTTGATTGTAGGGTTTATTCTTAATAATTCTTTGATTAGGATTAATGGAATATTTACCGGGATATAGTAACAAAACTTCATTTTCTAAATCTTGTTGTGTATTCATTAAATCTAGAGAATACTTTGTAAGACCACCGGACCGAAATGGTGGTAAACCCAAAGAGTAATGGAGTATTTTCAAAGTTCTACCTCCTTTCGATATTTTCTTATTTAAAAATCACATTTCAAAGACCTGCCACGGAGATCCAAATATAAGCTTTATCAATAAATACTTTCATTTCGAATACAATATATTTATCATTTCTTATTAATTATTCTAATAACATTTTTCGCACTAATTAAAGAGCCCTTCACAAAAAATATTAGCCTTCTATTGCGTAATGTTCTTAATGCATGTCTACGATAATTGTGAAAACTTGCTAACAAAATCATCTTTTTACTATTTTTTTCAACTTCGTAAACATACTCACTTTGACTATTTAGAAAGATTTTATAACGTCCAAAACCTACTTCACCAAAAGTATCGAATGATAAATCATGATTAATATCTACATCTAAACAATAAACTAAATATCCTTTTTTCCACATTGCATAGTAAGTATAGTAATCTAAGTAATCGATTGGAAAGTTTTCATTAAACCCATTCAATTCTTTAAGAACGCCAACATTTATTATCGAACAACTATTA
This sequence comes from Bacillus sp. EAC, assembly GCF_002156875.1. Taxonomy (GTDB): domain Bacteria; phylum Bacillota; class Bacilli; order Bacillales; family Bacillaceae_G; genus Gottfriedia. The sequence continues at coordinate 95,217 of NZ_NCSY01000005.1, forward strand.
ATTGCGGAAAATCTTTGAGTTAACAAACCAGATGGTTCTTGATCTGCCATATCAAAACTATCTCCAAAATATTTTCTGTTTACTTTTAAAGGAGAAATTATATGGTGTTTACCATAAATTCTTGGCACATATGATCCGATTTTAGAATTATTTTGATACTCATTATAAAAAGCTTCAATATATTCTTTCGTTAATTCAGTATCTTGATCAAGTATAAGAAGCCATTTCGAACTTAAATCAAAACGTGTGGAATTATCCTCACTAATCATTTTTAAAACTGTATTATACGCTTTAGCAAGTCCTACATTATTAAAAAGCGTAATATATTTGATAACATCCAATTGTTGAGCATTTATAAACTGCTGATTATGTTCTCTTATATCTTTATCTGTTGAATTATCAAATATATATACTTTATGAATATGTTCAGCTTTGGTTTCAGAAAGAATGTGTTCAACACCGATATATGTTGGACACTCTTCGATTTTTTTATTGTATATTACGATGATGGCATTCAAGTTAATCGACGACAATTTTTACACCGCCTTCCTTTTGTTTAACATAAGACACGATTGAAAAGTATTCATTTAGTACTACAGCTACTTCACACAATAGAATTGCGGTTGCTGTTCCAGGTGCATTAAACATCCATGATAGCAACATCCCTAAAGTTATATTAATTACTCCACCTACTGTCACAGCGTTTCTTACTGATTTTGATTTTTTTAGAGGAATAAGCGTTTGAATTCCAAATAAATGTCCTAAGCTAATCAAAAAAGGAATAAAACTCATTATTCTTAATGTAAGTACTTGTGTGTTAGTTACTTGGGTACCAGTAATTATTTTTAATAGCAATGGAGCTAAAATCAAAATTAATATTCCACCAATAAATGTACAAATATTCCACCAACCAAAATATTTGATTGATACTTTAATCTGTTCAATTTTCGATTCTTGTTTAACAATATATTTGCAAACTGTTGGATAAACAGCTTGTGATACAGCATTTGTGATACTATTCACTAAACCAATCAATTTTTCACATGTTGCGTAAATACCCGCAGCATAACTTCCACCGAAAAACGAAACAACTATTACATTTAATGATGTATATAAAACACCAACAATGTTTGAAATAAATATATCTTTACCCTCACTAATTTCAGTTATTATCGAATTACGATTAATTCTCTTAAAATTTAATCCATGTTTTCTTCCAAGTATCTGTGCAACTATACAAGTCAACATAGTTGGGACTGCATATACTACTCCCAATAAAAAATAATCACTTTTTTTTACGATTAACAAAAACATTAATAAAAGGGTTAATAGTTTCGATACAACAGTTAAAATTGACACATAACTTACTTTATTAATACCTCTAAACAACCATGAAGGAATCAACGATTGTGAAAGGAAAAAAAAGTAAAAGCCAATATGGAAGACGATCATTTCTTTATTTAAATCTAGGATAAAAAGTGTTCCGACCATTATAAATGCAATAAAAAGCGCCATTATCGCTTTATACGTATAGATGACACTTACTAATTTGCCATCAATTTTGTCATTCACAGCAATACGTTGTGTTGCTGTAAAAGTAAAACCATAATCAGAGAATATTAATAGAATTTGAACGATTGAAATTTCAACAGATATAATTCCATAATTTGATAAACCAATTGTTCGTAATAAATATGGGACTGTTATTAATGGAAATAAATAGTTAATCATTTGAATAAAGCCCATTTGAAGTATATTATTAACAACTATTTTATTTAGTTTCATTATTCACCTCTAAAATCACGTATCTAACTAAACTTTAAATAGTCACAAAAAACGTAATATTTTAAAATAACAGCTATTTCTAGAACAAATAAATATATCACTAAATAAAAAGTTGCTTAAAACATGTTCAAGTATATCATTTAGAATTATTTTACTTTTTTATCTCTTGCTAGAAATTTGACTTGAATTTTTAATTTTTAATTAATACTTTGACATCTTTTTTTAAATCTTGCTTTATTTTTGTAGTTGAGATATTTGGTGTCCTTTTTAAATAGACAACATCACAATGGTCTTTTAAGAAGTCAAACTTCCCTTCCCAATCATCACCCATTACAAAAATATCTACATCATGTTCCATTACATCGGTTACCTTCTGTTCCCAATTATCTTCTGGAATCACTTCATCAACATATTTTATAACTTCTAATATTGCTTTTCTGTGTTCATAGCTATAGTAAGATTTCTTACCCTTTAATTTATTAAATTCATCAGATGATAATCCTACTATTAGGTAATCACCTAAAGATTTAGCTCTTTTCAATATATTAATATGACCGTAATGCAAAATATCAAAAGTACCGTAAGTAATTACTTTTTTCATCTCTCCACTCCCTTTATACATTTTTTAACATAAAGAAGTATTAAATTAGGAAATCATTTTATTTCTCTACGATACATTTTTCTAATATTAATGCTTAAGTTAATTCTTTTAATATTAACTTCCAAATTCTTTCAGCAGATTTACCATCTGGGTATTTATAATGATTTTCAAGGCATATTTTTCTTCTATTTACCCAATAAGAATCTTGATATTTATTTTCAATCACATTATTCAGTTCATTTATTAATTCATCAACCGTCTTGACTACAACTCCAGGTGAAATCGATGAATCTAAGTAGTCAAATTCAATACCTCGTTCAACTTCATATTCTTCTTGATCAAATAAAAAGAATAACACTGGTTTTTTTAGTGGAAGATATTCAATTGCAATTGAACTATAGTCTGATATTAAAGCATTTGAAATACATAATGTTTCAAATAAATCTATATCAATCGAACTGGATGGAATAATATTTTCTAGTTTAAGTTCTTCCAGAATATCCCCATCAAACGTACCACCTAAAGGATGTGGTCTATATATTAAGTATCCATTGAGTTCTTTTAATAATTTATTTATTTTTATTAAATCGTTCTTTGTTATTCTTTCATTCCCACTTTTAAAATCTCTCCAAGTAGGGGCATAAACTACAATAAATTGATTATCTAAGAACCCTAACTTTTCTCTAATCTTTTTATTTGTATTTATTACATTCTTCTCATCGAAATAATAGTCGTTTTTAGGAAGACCTAATGATATATATTCATTATTAGAATATTGATCCAATATAGGATTTCTATATTCCAAATTGTTCTGTCTATCACTTGTAGTGACAAAGTAATCAGCTGATTTAACCGTTTTACTTAATTTGAGATTTTTTTTATGCTTTAATTCAGCGGTGGAAGGAAATCTTTTTATTGCAGTTCCATGCCCCATTGCAATACTGGTAGCTTTTTTATTCTCAAGAAGAGTTGTTGGATAATCAGAAACTATGGCATCATAATTTCTAAATAATGTGTAATAAATTTTTTTAATATAATCTGTAGAAATTTTACTTTTTCCAGACTCTATTTTTATTAATTTTATCCATTTATCTAGTCCATTTTTTTTATAATAATCAATAAATGAATCCATATTTTTCAAATACATTGAATGTATAATAACCTTTTTTTTCATATTAAACCTTTCCTAAGTCAATATCAGTTTTATATTCAATTGAAATCATATAGTTAATACACATTTTTTCTAATTAGTCTTATTACCTAATATCTTTTCCAAGTTTACCTTCATATCCTTGACGAATCGATTTTATTATCGAAAGATACTTTTTAAACCCATTTTTATTTTTGGGCATATAAATAAATAAAACAAATACTAAATATGTGACCATATTTGCAAAATAAATAATACTACTCTGAGTATTATATTTTTTTTCAAAATAGACCCTATTCCTAATATTCATTAACCCTCTATATGAATGTTCTGTTTTAAAGAAACTCAAAAACATAGGCTCGTGTTTTTTTCTAAACCAAGAACTTTCAAGATCGGTTATTGTGCTATTTACAACACAATATATTTTATATCCACTCTTTGTCATTCTGTAAGTGAACTCCGTGTCATCAACATATAAATAAAAATCCTCATTCGGTAATCCAATTTCGCTAACTATCTCTTTTGGGAATATCAAACCACCATAAGGAGCATAATCAAGATTTAAGAGATCAGAAACCTCAAATTCATCTTTTTTAATGTTTTGTTTATTAGAGTATTTTGACATTAACTTCTTAATTTTACTAACAATACTGAATTGGAAAAAACTATTCATATTTAACTTTTGCCCTTTATTTTTAAGTAATTCTTTCCAATCTTTTCTATACAGGCAAAGTATATAGTTATCTTGATTTTCTAATTTATAAGCTGCTTCCTTTAGATGCTCTATTGAATTTTCACTCGGTAAATTATCATCATCCAATAGCCATACCAGACTTCCTTTTTCCTGTAATGACCTTTCGATGCCTTTTTTAAACCCTCCAGCAGAGCCTAAATTCACTTCTGAACTTATTACAATGATTCTTTCAGAAAACTTATCAAATTCACCCTTAACATATTCTTTCACACTGTATGATGAATTATTATCAACAATAATTACTGATGTAACTTCATCAAAAGAACATACCCTATTGATGATTTCTCTAAGATATTCCCACCTATCTCCATAAGTGACTGTTACTACGTTAATATTTCGTTCAGTAATCTCCATATCCAACTCCTGTAATTATTCATCTAGATGCCCTAATACTTTACTAAACAAGTAATTTTAGAAAGCATTTTTAGAACCAAATAATACTTTTATTGTTTTAAAAATGATTGTTGCATCGTATATAATTGTTCGATTCTGAATATACTCTAAATCCAGCTCTACCATTTCTTCAAATCCTACACTATTTCTAGCACTTACTTGCCAAAGGCCAGTACATCCTGGTGTTACAAGTAATCTTTGCATATCATAATTTGTATATTCACTTACTTCTCTTGGAAGTGGCGGTCTTGGTCCAACAAGCGACATATTTCCAATTAAAACATTCATTAACTGAGGTAACTCGTCTATCGATGTTTTCCGAATAAACTTTCCGATATTCGTAATCCTCGGATCGTCTTTCATTTTAAACATAGCACCTGATACTTCATTGTATTTTAACAATTGCTGTAATTTTTCTTCCGCATCAGTAACCATTGAGCGAAACTTATACATTTTAAATTCTTTATTATTTTTTCCAACACGGACTTGACTAAAAAATATCGGTCCTTTTGGATCTTCAATCTTAATTAAAATTGCAACAATAATAAAAATTGGTAGCAATAATATAAGACCAACCAACGAACCGACAATGTCTAATAACCTTTTTGAAATTACATAAAAGAAACTCTTCTCAATACTTTCATCCTTTAATAAAGGGTAATTATAATAAGGCGAATCTTGTACTTTAGCTGTCTTCATCGATGTTCCTCACCCTTTTGAAATTTTTCTTATTTACCAACTAATTTTGTTAAATAATCTAGTAATTCTTCTCTTAATTCATCATTTTTTAATGCGAACTCAATCGTTGTTTTAATAAATCCAAACTTTTCCCCAACATCATGTCTAGTACCCTCAAAATCATATGCAAATACTCTCTGAATTTCATTTAACTTTTGAATTGCATCAGTTAGCTGAATTTCCCCACCAGCACCGATGTTTTGTTCTTCTAAAAACATAAAAATTTCAGGTGTAAATACATAGCGTCCCATAATAGCTAAGTTAGATGGAGCCGTACCTTTAGCTGGTTTCTCAACGAAATTTTTCACTTCGTATCTTCTTCCATTTTGAACAAGAGGATCCACGATTCCGTATCGATAAGTTTCATCTTCTGGAACAGTTTGTACACCAATCACTGAAGAATAAGTTTGATTATATTGGTCAATTAGTTGTTTTAAACCTGGTGTTTTCGCCTCAACAATATCATCACCAAGCAAAACTGCAAATGGCTCATTTCCGATAAACTTTCGTGCACACCACACTGCATGCCCTAAACCTTTTGGTTCTTTTTGACGAATATAATGAATCTCAATGTTAGATGGGGCTTGTACCTCTTCTAGTAATGAGTATTTTTCTTTTTCTATTAAGTTATGTTCTAGTTCAAATGAATTATCAAAATGATCTTCAATTGCACGTTTTCCTTTACCCGTTACAATAATGATATCTTCAATTCCAGATTTAACAGCTTCCTCAACAATGTATTGAATAGTCGGTTTATCGACAATCGGAAGCATTTCTTTGGGCATAGCTTTAGTAGCTGGTAAAAATCTAGTACCTAAACCCGCAGCAGGTATAATCGCTTTTCTTACTTTTTTCATCGCATTCCCTCCCATATTCAAATTAATTTTATTATTCAACGACATAAACACACAATTAGATTAACTACTAACTATGTGTTTAGAATTTGCTATAAGCCTAGTAAACTTAGCAATTTATTTTGTTTTATTTTAATAGGTTCTTCTGGATAAATTACAATTCCATCTGAGATTGCCTGAACATTTTCTTTTAGCATGAATTCCGTTTGTGTTCCAAATTTATCACGAATCAATTTATATGCTTCTGTTAATTGGAAAACCCTATTTTTTGTATCATGGGCATCTGATGCAATGACATGTGCCAAATTAGATTCAATACATTTTAAAGAAAATTTTTGGATTGTTTTCCCAAACTGCCCTGTTATTGATGAAGCAGTTATTTGTGTCAACACACCTTTTTGTACTAGCTTATATAAACGATCTGGCTCGTTCAGTAAAATTTTATTTCGTTCTGGATGAACAAGTATCGGCTGAATTCGCTGAGCTTGTAATTCATAAAACATTTTGTCAGTAAATAATGGGATAGTAGAAGAAGGAAGTTCACACAATAAGTAACGATTCCCTTCATTCACTGTAACAATTTTATTATTCTGCAAGTCTTCAATTAATTCCCCATAAAGTCTAACCTCTTGAGCAGGTAATATCGTTAAAGGAATCGATTCATTTTTTAAAACTTTATTAAGCTCGTCTACCTTCTGCAAAATAACATTTCGTTCAGTCGTATACTGACCATTTTGATGATGAGGTGAAGCAAAGATTGTATGGATGCCATCTGCAACAGCAGTCCTTGCCATTTCAATGCTTTCTTCTATAGTTTTAGGACCATCATCAAGTCCGTATAAAATATGACAATGTAAATCAATCATTGTTCGTTACCATAGTAGTAATAAGTGTCCTTATTTTGCTCTACCCCATTCAGAATGACACCAAGAATTTTTGCATTTACAATTTCTAATAGTTCTCTTGCTTTTTGCACTTTTTCTTTTTCTGTCTGATTACTACGAACAACTAATACAGTTCCATCTACATTCTTCGACATAATCTGAGCATCCGTAACAGCAAGTACTGGTGGCGCATCAAAAAGAATCATATCGTACTCAGTTTTTAGACTTTCTACTAATTTTTTCATTTTACTAGATGATAGTAATTCAGATGGATTCGGTGGAATCGGGCCTGATGTTAACACACTTAAATTTTCAATTTTCGTTTTCTGTGCTACATCCGACACTAGCTTATTTTGAACAATAACAGATGATAATCCTTCAAAATTCTCAACTTGAAATAAGGAGTGTATTTGCGGTTTTCGTAAGTCCGCATCAACTAATAAAACTTTATTTCCCTGATTCGCATAAGTCACAGCGAGATTGGCAATAGTAGTCGTTTTACCTTCAGATGGTTCAGAAGACGTAACTAACATTGTGCGTAATTCTTTATCGATTGAAGAAAATTGAATATTAGTACGAACAGTACGATATTGTTCAGCACCTGGCGATTTAGGGTTTGTAAATGTAACAATAAATCGTTTTTTATTTATAGTTTTTTTCTTTTTAAACACCTTTACCACCCTTTCTTAATCTCTCTAGAAGCGACTTTTTTGGTTGTGGTATTAGATTGTCCTCATCCATTTGTGAAATTACTCCTAGAACAGGCAATCCTAATAAATCTTCCAATTCCTTTTGATTTTTTATTGTGTTATCTAGATAATCTAATAAATAGGCAATCCCTACTGAAAGCATTAGTCCTACAACTAGACCTATTAAAGTATTTAACTTTGTATTTGGTTTAATCGGATCTGGATGTTCACTGATTTCCGCTCTAGCTAAAACGCTTATATTATTTACACTCATAATATGTCCGATTTTTTTCGTAAATACGTAGGCAACCGTATTGGCAATATCACGAGCTTGTTCTGGGTCTGGATCCTGTACAGTAACTGCAAATACTTGTGAATCCTTCTGGCTAACTACAGTGATTTTTTCATTTAATTCTTTAGCTGTATAATCCAAGTTCATTCGTTGAATAACATCATCTAATATTGAAGGGCTTTTTATTATAACGTTGTACGTATTAATTAACTGTATATTTGTCTGGACTTGATTATTTTGATATATTGATGAACTATCTGTTTCTTTTTGGTTTACCAATAACTGTGTTGAAGATTCATAAATTGGCGTTAAAAACACCTTACTAATTAAACCAGCAGCTATACCAAAAATTAATGTAATAATAATTATCATAATTAAACGTTTTTTTAATACGTTGAATAGTTCTTTTAAAGAAATCTTTTCTTCCATTGTTTCCTCCTTAATAACTTCATTAAATCTATATTAAATTTTGTTAAAATATCATTAATTTCGCATACCTAAGACATTATAGCATCAAAAGTATTTGAAGTTAATCTTTTTGTAGGTAAATACTCATAAATAATCATTAATATCCGAAGAAAAAAGCGTCAAAAAAAATTAGAAAATTCACTCTTCGTCAACAATTAAAAAATTTACATAGTACTTTAGTAATGATTTCATCATAAAATCAAATTATTCGATATTTATTATATCAATATAATAAAATAATAACATGAAATGATTTTTTTATATAGAAGTTAATTTTTAGTAATTTTTTTAAAAAAATATAGCACATTCTCTAATTTCTGTTATATAATAATTATTAATTAAATATACTGTATTAATACAGAGTAAACAAAACTAATCTAAAAGGAGTGTTGAACATGAGTAGAGAAGAACGAAAAAACATGGTGCAATTTTTAGCGCAGGCGAGAGGACTTTCAACTGAAGATTTAGTTATTATGACGGATGCAGATTTAGAGCATATTTATAACTCAACTTACACGTATATGTTACATCACGCAGAATAAGGTAGTTAGCATCAGATTCACACTGTTTAAAGATCAGTATTAAATAATATAGAAAATAAAAGCTAATTGAATCCATTTGTAGATGGATTCAATTAGCTTTTTTAGTTCACTTTAAATTTATTAGTTAATGTAGTTAATGAAAGTGCAACCGTATTTAATTGCTGACTATTTTCAAATGTCTGTTCCATCCGTTTCATCTGTTCATCTGATGCATCCATCATTTCTTCAGCACTAGCAAGTGTTTGTTGAGAAATTGAACCAAACTGAAGTGTCGTTTCTTCCATTAAAGGTAATGTATCTTTAAACTTCGAGAGTTCTTGATGCATATTTGCTATTTTTGAGTTAATGTCGGAGATCGTTATTAATAAAGAATTAAATGCTGAGCGAGAAGTTTTAACTGTTTTCGTACTATTTTCCGATTCTTTTGCTAGATGATTGAATTCCATAGTCACATTAGCGATCATATTCTCCATTATACTAATCGATTCAGCGATATCTTCAGTAGCTTCGGAACTTTGAATTGCGAGATTTTGAACTTCTCTAGCAACTACGGCAAAACCTTTACCTGCTTCCCCTGCTCTTGCAGCTTCAATCGATGCATTTAAAGCAAGTAACTTAGTTTGATCTGCAATTGAACGAATCCAACCTACTACTTTCGAAATTTGAGCTCTATGGTTAGAAACTTCTTGAATCGTACTTTCTAATTGAGTACATTTTTGTTGAATTTGAAGAAATGATTGTAATAATAAACTGACATTTTCTTCACCATCTTTTGCCGAGTTATTCATGATTACAGATGCTTCCATTACATTTTTCATTGTATGTAATACACTTTCAGATTCCTCTTTCATATTATGGAAGACGTTATTACTAGTAGTAGAACTACCTGCCGTTTCTTCTGCACCCATTTTTACGATTTTCATCGATTCTAATGAATTTTTCGTATAAAACAGAGAATGTTCAGCTGTTTGTTGTAATTCTTTTGACGTATTTACTAAAGATATAGTAGTTGTATCAATATTAGATAACATTTGTCTCATTTGCTCAATCATACTTTTAAAACTTTTAGTTAGTGAGACGATTTCAGGAATAGTTGAATTCGTATCGATTTCAATCGTTAAATCTCCAGTTCGAACGACTCTCATCACATCTCTTAACTTCTCAAGTGGTTTAATTATTTTCTTAACAACAAAATATGTAGCAATTATCGTTATCAAAATACTGATAAATATTGAATAGATAAAGATTTTTTTCATATCATATATCTTCCACATAAACGAGTTATTATCAATGACTACTACATAATATCCTTTTAACTCACTAATTTTTGTATATCCGTATGTAAATGACTTATTTTCAAAATCTAGTTGATTTACTCCGTGTTGATTTTTAGTTATATCTGTTTTTGCATTTTCTAAAATCTGACTATTTGCATGAAGATTTACTTTATATGGTACAACCTGTTGATCTTCAGATATAAAAAATGCTGTAGCAGCTAATCCATCTTGAGCTAAATTGGCCATTTGATTTCTAACAACTGTATTTAAGGCTTTTTGGTAGCCTTCTTCATTTCCTATGTATCGATATTGTAAGCTTTGAGAAATTTCTTTCATAATAGAAGCTTCTCGTTCAATTCGACTATTCATTGTTGATATAGTTGTATCTTTAGCTTTTTGATAGGATATAACAGATACAACTGTCATGGATAAGGAAATTAAACATACAGTAAATAAAACTAATCTAGATTGTAGTGTAAATCTTTCGATGAATACTTTCTTTAGAGTAACTACATTCGATTTCGTACGTTTTCGAAGTAGTCTTTTAAATAGATTAAACAATTGTTTTTTAGCTTTAAAAACAGTTTCAACAATTTGCTTACTATCCATTTTAGATCTTTTACTTATTTTTTTTACATCATCTTCTTTCACTACTTACACCACTTTTCTTCAATTTATTACAAGAAACTACAAGTGTAAGTATATTCAGACAATGTTTACCTGAAATTAATGGAATGTAAAGATAATGTGAATTTTCAAAAAAATAGCCCTTAAAAAAATAGGGTTCTTTCCTATAACTTAGATTGAGTAATCATGTTCAAAACGATATCCTTTCCCTTTAATCGTTCGAATAAATTTAGGGAAATTAGGAAGATCTTCTATTTTCGAACGCAATCCATGAATATATATATCGATCAATCTTTTGTTTTTATAAACAGATATAGCCTCCATCAATTCTTCTCTAGTTACAATTCTCCCTGACTTTTTTAACAAGTATAATAAGATAGCAAATTCTCTACCATTTAAATCAATTCTTGTTTTATTTCGATATACTTCTTCTCTGTTTAAATAAATTGTGATATCACCGAAATTAAGAATTGTTTCTTTTTCTTCCTCAAATTTCTCTTGATAACTTCTTCTCATTACTGCTTTTATTCTTGCAGATAGATCTCTAGGATGGATGGGATAAGCAACATATTCGTCAGCCCCAGCTTCTAGGCAAATCGCCGATTCAAACGAATCATACATATCCACTAATAAAATAATAGGAACTTTTGTAACTCTTCTAATTCTCATTATTAATGGTATGAATTCATCTAGTGATCGACTTTTTTTCAAAATTAGACAACCTTTTAAAAATCCAAGATGTACCTCTTCTTTAAAATCTCTATAGGAATAGGTACATATTTTAAACAGCCCAAATTGCTTGCTTTGCTGAAGCACACTTTCAATCTCGTTTTTATCTTGTATGATAACAACCTGCTCCACCGTATTTCTCCCCTATTCGTAAATTGGTTTCTACTATTTTCTATTTATACGGTCATTTTAATTTGAAATTTATAAAAAAGGGGTACTTTCACTATACATTTACAAATTCTTTACGTTCAGTTAAAAGCTAGTTAACTTTTCTCCTTTAAAGTAGGAAATGTAAGAAATACAAACAACCATTTTTAGGGGGAAAACTTAAAATGAAATTTATCAAAAAACCTTTATTAGTTTTATCAGCTGCAGCAGTCTTATCTTTAGCAGCTTGTGGAAATACAGACAAAACTTCAGGAAGCAATTCAGATAAAAAATTAACTGGAGATATCCTAATCGATGGTTCATCAACAGTTGCTCCTATTATGGAAGCAGTATCTGAAGAGTATACTTCTTCTCAACCTGATGTACACGCTTCTGTAGGTATCAGTGGTACAGGTGGAGGATTTGAAAAATTCACTAAAGGTGAAACAGACTTAAGTAATGCATCTCGTCCAATTAAAGATGAAGAAGATGCAATTGCTAAACAAAATAAAATTGATTATATCCAATTAGAGTTAGCTTATGACGGATTATCAGTAGTTGTAAGTAAAGATAATGATTTCGTAGATCAATTAACAGTTGAACAATTAAATAAAATGTGGTCAGTTGATAGCAAAGTAAAAACATGGAACGATATTAACCCAGCTTGGCCAAAAGAAGAAATTAAATTCTTCAGCCCAGGTACGGCTTCAGGAACTTACGATTACTTTAACGAAGCAATCCTAGAAAAGGCTGGTGAGCGTAAAGATGCTCAAATGTCTGAAGATGATAACGTACTAGTAACTGGTGTAGCTGGTGAGAAAAACGCTATTGGATACTTTGGTCATGCTTACTATGAAGAAAACAAAGATAAATTAAAAATCGTACCTATCGTGAACCCAGAATCTGGTAAAGCAGTTATTCCAACAGAAGAAACAATTAAAGACGGAACTTATGCACCACTTTCTCGTGAAATTTTCACTTATGTAAACACAAAATCACTTAAACGTGCCGAAGTTATGGACTACTTGAAATTTGCTAACGAAAATGTTCCTACTTTAGCTGAAGAAGTTGGTTATGTACCTTTACAAGATGCGAAATATGAAGAAAACCTTAAAAAATTAGAAGAAGCTTCTAAAAAATAAAAAGAATTAAATTGAAAAATAAAGAGAGGTAAGGACCCGGATGAAGCCTTACCTCTTTCATTCATGAAAATAGGGGGTTTTTGAAATGCTAGAAACAAAAAAAGCTTCACCTGTACGTCAAATTATTGCAGCGAATAAGAAGAAAAAAAATTCTACAGATATGATTTTAGAAAAATTAATGCCAAAAATATTTTTGGTTTGTGCTCTCGTAGCTATTTTCACTACATTCGGTATTGTATTTACATTATTCAGTGAAACGATCCACTTCTTTGACAAGGTCTCAATTAAAGAGTTTTTTACAAGTAAACAATGGCATCCTACTCTATCAAAACCTGAATACGGTATTTTACCACTTATATCAGGAACTTTATTGACTTCAATTATTGCGACAGTAGTAGCTGTTCCAATTGGTTTAACGTCAGCGATTTATTTAAGTGAATATGCAACTGATAAAACACGACGTACAATTAAACCAATTCTTGAAATTTTAGCTGGTGTTCCTACAATTGTATATGGTTTCTTTGCTTTAACTTTTGTTACACCACTATTGAAGACAATTATTCCTACATTAGGGATTTATAATGCACTAAGTCCAGGTCTAGTTATTGGAATTATGATTATACCGATGATTACCTCTTTATCGGAAGATGCAATGAGCTCAGTACCAAATTCATTACGTGAAGGTGCATATGGTTTAGGTTCAACTAAACTAGAAGTATCACTTAAGGTTGTCTTACCTGCTGCTACGTCAGGAGTAATCGCGTCATTTGTACTTGGAATATCACGTGCAATCGGTGAAACGATGATCGTTTCAGTTGCTGGCGGTGCAAATCCAATATTTTCATTTGACCCGACCCAAGCCGTTCAAACAATGACAGCTTTTATAGCTCAAGTCAGCCAAGGTGATGTAGGCTATGGATCAATTGGTTACTATAGTATTTATGCAGTCGGTACTACGTTATTTATCTTCACACTAGTAATGAATATCATTGCACACTTTATTTCGAAGCGTTTTAAAGAGGAGGTATAATAATGAATTTCATAGATCATAATAAAGTTTCTGCTAAAATTGGTAAACGATTAACTAAAAATAAACTTAGCTCACAACTATTCTTTTTATCAACAATCTTCGGATTATTTGTATTAGCGGTCTTACTTTATCGAGTTGGAACGCAAGGATTTTCATTTATATCTGCAGACTTTTTCACTAATTTCGCATCTCGTATTCCTGAGAGAGCCGGAATAAAAGCTGCCCTATACGGTACAATGTGGTTAATGGCTGTCGTAATTCCAGTTTCCTTAATACTAGGTGTTGGAACAGCAATTTACTTAGAGGAATATGCAAAGAAAAACTTTTTAACACGCTTTATCCAATTAAACATTTCAAATTTAGCTGGTGTCCCATCTATCGTTTTCGGATTACTAGGTTTAACAGTATTTGTTCGATTATTCAATCTTGACCGCAGTATTTTAGCTGGTGGATTAACAATGTCACTTGTTATCCTTCCTGTAATCGTCGTTGCATCTCAAGAGGCAATTCGATCAGTGCCAAACCAACTGCGTGAAGCTTCTTATGCGTTAGGAAGCACAAAATGGAAAACAATTTATCGTATCGTCTTCCCTAGTGCATTACCAGGGATTTTAACTGGAAGCATTTTAGCTTTCTCTCGTGCAATCGGAGAAACAGCTCCTTTACTTGTAATAGGCGCACTTTCATATGTAGCATTCGTACCTACTGATTTATTCTCTGGATTCACTGTAATGCCAATTCAAATCTTCAACTGGACATCACGTCCACAAGAAGCTTTCCAATTCGTTGCAGCAGCAGGTATTATCGTATTGCTTGTCATGCTAATCATAATGAACGGAATCGCTGTCTGGATCCGTAACAAATTCCAAAATAGATACTAATCGAAAAGTGGAAGCGCCTTGGTCAGCCCCGACAAGCATAAGACAAAGAACAGTAAAGGTTGCATTTCACCTTTATTGGGCTTTGGCTTATGACCTCGAGGGGCTAGGCGCTGGAACTAGACAATTCGAAAAGTGGATGCGCCTTGATCACAAAGGATGGCATGTTAAAACCACGACGTCCTGTCGTAACACATGCATGACCCACTTCCTGTGGGCCCACAAGCAAAAGACAAAGAACGGTAAAGGTTGCATTTCACCTTTATTGGGCTTTGGCTTATGACCTCGAGGGGCTAGGCGCTGGAACTAGACAATTCGAAAAGTGGAAGCGCCTTGGTCACAAAGGATGGCATGTTAAAACCACGACGTCCTGTCGTAACACATGCATGACCCACTTCCTGTGGGCCCACAAGCATAAGACAAAGAACGGTAAAGGTTGCATTTCACCTTTTTGGGCTTTGGCCTATGACCTCGAGGGGCTAGGCGCTGGAACTAGACAATTCGAAAAGCGGAAGAAAACTTTAACATCATTTCTAAATTTGCTTCCCCTGCAAATTGAAAATATACAAAAAGTCCCATAGCGATAGTCGCTATGGGACTTTTTATTAACTTAGGTCAATGATTGTTTTATCGTTCATAATACGCTCTTTTAATTGCTCACAAAGTTCAATGACTCTTGGTGTTTTCTCTTTTCCTTCAAATTTCATTGTTAATACATAATATAAAGTATGATCTCTACATTTTAAAAACGCTGGAATTCTACTATACCATTCTTCATCTAATATATATTCTGTTTCGTAACCTTTTCTAAAAATAGAAAGTTGTTTTTTTGCAAACGCAGACTTCTCTTCAAATGATTCTTTACTTCCCCAGGCTGTATAGTAAAGGACAATTGCGATATCTGAAATAAAGTAATTATACTGTAAGTCATCGAAATCGAATGCTGTAATTTCACCTTCATCATTTACAAAGAAATTATGTAGATGTAAATCACTGTGAATTAAGCCATATGATTTTGAATTTCTTTCGTATTCGCCAATTTCCTCTAATAGCTTTTTAGTATATGGACCTATTTCTTCGTGGTTCAGCATTTCAACTAAATACGCATCTTCATCCCACTGTTCTCTTGAATCTGTATTTGGATAATCAACTGTTAGCGCATGAAGCTTTCCGATTGTTTTTCCCCATGTAAACATTAAATGATCGTTCCAAACATTAGGATTCGAACGATCAACTAATTGACCATCTGCCCATTCAAACATTGATGCAAAAAAGCTTGTTCCATCACTAGCTACATGTTCCTCAACTAAATTACCGTTTAATGAAAAAAGTGATCCCGCTGCATTCGCTCCATTTTCTCGAGCATATTTTAAAAATTTGAGTTCCCCTTCAATCGCATTTTTTGAGCGATGAGACGAATGTGTTAATCTCAAAATTCGTTGTACTCCATCTTCAGTTTTCCCTTTAAATAAGTAGTTTTCAAATTCCCCTACAGGCTTTTCATCTACACTCAAACCAAATTGAGCAGCTGCATTTTGTAAAATTTCTTTTGTA
The DNA here is from genome assembly GCF_002156875.1 of Bacillus sp. EAC. Classification (GTDB taxonomy): domain Bacteria; phylum Bacillota; class Bacilli; order Bacillales; family Bacillaceae_G; genus Gottfriedia. The sequence goes on from NZ_NCSY01000005.1 coordinate 111,751, forward strand.
AACACTCTTTCCACGGTTTGTTCCATCTATTTGGACCTCCGAATTCGAATTAATAGGTTAGTTATTATGGTTTTATTCTTTTATTTAAGCGATTTTTACTAAAAGACTGCTTTTTTAAATCAACTAAGGTTATTCTTATTTACTAAAAGCTTCTTTTTTTAAATCATTCCTTTGATGAAGAAGTTGATTGGAGCGGAAGGTGCTCGACTCCTGTGGGAGTAGCGGGACAGGTGAGACCCCGCAATAGTCAAAAAGGCAGGCATGCTAATACCACGACGTCCTGTCGTAACGCATGCATGACCCACATCCTGTGGGCCCAAGGAGGCTTCAGCGCCCGCCCACGGAAAGCGAGCATCCTGCAGCGGAAATCAACTAAGGTTATTCTAAAATAGGGAAAAATCTTCTCGAGAAGAGCCATCTTTATTAAATATTTCACAACACTACTAATAAATCCTGCAAAAATCAGATAAGCTTTAGCTACTATTCATTAAAGGTGAATTTGTTTTTGATTGATTTCATAATCTTTTCTAAACTCATTCGGAGTCATTCCGACCATTTTCTTAAAGATCTTCCTGAAATATTTATCATCTTGATATCCAATCTCTCCGGCAATTTCATAAATTTTTAAATTAGGAAATTTCAATAATTCTTTAGCTCTATTAATTCTCGTTCGAACAAGATAATCAGATAAATTTTCACCATATATTTGCTTAAACTTACGGGAAATATATTCTCTACTCAAATAAAACTTTTCAGAAAACTCTTGTAGTGAAATTTCTTCCGAATAGTTTTTTTGGATATAATAAGCAATCTCTTCTATTGTATTTAATTCTCTATTCGGTTGTCCCAGTTGAAGAAAAAGCGCACTAATTTTCTCTCTTTGAGCTGAGAAATATACTTTCAGTTCAAACTGACCCTTAATATTCCAAAATGTATCAATATCTAATTTAAGAAAACTCTGTAGTGATTTCAATTTCATCCATCTCGTAACTAATGAATTGTATTCTTGATCCCAAGTTTCTAATTGTGAGTATGAAAAATAATTTCTCTCTTTAATTTGATAGATGATACGATTTACGACTTCATCAAAGATGGAAATATCATGTTTTTCCATCATTTGATCTAATATTTTTATTAATTCTACAAAGTTTATTGATGAGTATTCCTCTATGTACTCTTTGTTTATAATTGGGGTTCCTAATGTTTCTAATAAATTGTACTCAAATAAGATACTATTTGCTTCATTATATGCTTCTCTTAACTGCTCAATGGTATAATGTTTACTTTTTGAAATATGGAACGGAAAAGGTACTACTTTTGCGAGAATTTCCGCAATATTGTTTAAGACATATTCAGGGTTAGTTCCCCAATAGATGAGACAAATTTCTTGTTTAGCATGAATATTTCTAAAAGCTATACCCGCATTTAATTCTTGAAGGATTTCATTCACAACATTTAAACTAGCAAAATAACAAAGATCCTCAGGCCATATTCCAGCGAAGGCATCGATATTTCTCATCTTAATAATAGAAACAACTACTTTGTTCGCTGCTGACGATTCAAGTTTCAGGAGCAAATTTTGATCATAGGAATTTCCATTTATCGCATTACTTAATTGTTGATCTCTATAAATTGGTAAAATTTCATATAATTTTTGTAAATACTTATGGGACTCAATCCTATCATCTTCTTCTTTTCTCCACTCTTTCACCGCTTTAATAAATGTATCATTTAGTGAATCTGGATCAATCGGCTTTAATAGATAATCTGATGCACCGTTTTGTATTGCTTCTCTCATAAATTGATAATCTTCATATCCAGTAATTACTATTATTTTACTCGTTAGCTTCTCTGACTTTATCCATTTCAATAATTCTCTTCCATCTACTTCTGGCATCATCATATCAGTAAAAATAACTTGTGGGCGCTCTTTTAAAATGATATCTTTAGCAATCTGTCCGTTTTCTGCTTCAAATATCTCTGTTGTATTTGCCATTTCCCAATTTGCTAATAATTTTATCCCTTCTCTCACGTGCCTTTCATCATCAATAATTAACACTTTCATTTCCCATCAGTCCTCTATCTATATTTAATGGTAAATATATTGTGACTATGAAATTCTCATGTTGTTTACTCTCAATTTGAAACTTGCTATCTTCACCGTAATATAAATGAATCCGATCATATATATTTTTAAGCCCAATGCTCTCTTTTTTGTTCTTATCAACTTTACTTAAAGAATCTCTAATACCCTCTAACTTTTGTTGAGAAACACCTGCACCATTATCGATTAATTTGATACAAATAGATTGCTGATCATATTGGAAAATATCAATTTCTAGTTTTCCGAATTTCTGCATTGTTTCAAAACCATGCTTAAAATAATTCTCAACGATTGGTTGTAATATCATTTTAGGCATCAGGTTTGTATACAAATGCTCATCTACACTTAGTGTGAATGTAAACTTTCCATCGTATCGTTCATTTTGAAGTGATAAATAATCTTTTATATGATTAATCTCGTCTAGCACGGTTACAATATCATCATTGTTTCTCATACTATATCTCATAATTTTAGAGAGGGATGTTAAAAGCTTATAGACCTTCCTACCATCATTCTTTAATGACAATGTACCAATAGACTGTAGCGAATTATATAAAAAATGTGGGTTGATTTGAGATTGTAATACTTTAAGTTGATTCGTTTTATTTTCTATTTGAAGTTTATATTCTTTTATATATAAGTCATTGATTTTTTCAACCATAGAAGTAAAATGCTGGCCTAACTGCCCGAATTCATCATCACCAAGAGTGTCAAAAGAAACTGCTAATTCTCCTTCTTCAATTTTCTTCATATTTCGAATAAGAGTGTGGATCGGATTTGTAAATTTAACCGAAACGAGAATCGTTAAGAATATAACAAATAGAACTGATAGTGCACCAATTGTAATATTTATGATTAAAATTTTATTAGCATCCTGATAAAGATTTGTGTTTGGAATACTTTTTATAATTGTCCATGTTGTGCCTCTACCTTTTACCTGGTCTGAAACATAGACTCCTTTAAAATGTTTGTTTTTCCCTTCAAAATCATATTGTCCTTTTTCTTCTTTCATCCCATTTAAATGTGAGTACCATGAGTTAGATAACTTCTTTCCAATAAGTGTTTCATTTGATGAATAAAATACTTTACCATTCTCATCAAGAACATATAATTGCTCACGATCTTTATCATATATTCGATCGAAAATTTCTTTTATACGGTCTAATCTAACATCAATTGAGAGAAAACCGAGTAATTGGTCAGTCGTAACATTCATTAAGCGATAATGGAATGATATGACCTGTTTAGCAGGTTTAACTCGAAAATCCGATAGATCATTATAGCTTCTAATCGAATGAGTCGATTCAATTTCAACAAACTTCTTATCTTTCATTAGAGTCTTATAAACAGGAAAATCATTGAAGTTCAACAGCTTTCCTCTACCGCTCACCTTGGCATTGTAAACAGAATAATCATCTTTTCCACGCTCGATGTAAAGATGCATTTGTTCGATTTCTCTTCGGTTAAAGTACAAGTTTAGTAAATTCCTATTAATTTCAAATTGATTCTTGTCAATAAACTCAGTCGCACCATTTTCTAACACTTCAAGATACGGTCTATTAGTGTAAATAGATAATGGAATATTATTAATTTCATCAAAATAATTCTTTAAATCACTTCCACTTTTCTTAATCAAATCATGATTATTTTTCACAAATCGACTAACTACCGAATTTTTTGTATAAATGTAAATAGATATAATTGAAATCCCAAATGGGATGATCGTGGCTGCTAACAAGAAAATAATTAATTTAAATCGAATGCCTCTTTTCAATATTTCACCACCTTATCATCTATATTAAATTATAAACTAAAAATTATAAATAATTAGAAAAAAAGAAAGCTAATGATTCTACTCATCAGCTTTCTTTTTTTTGATTACTTTTTATATTTACTTTTCCAAGTAGCATCAAATTCTTTTAACATTTGTGTTGAACTAGATTGTCCAGCAACATACTTTTGAATTGAAGCACCAAAATCATTCGTTGCGCCATCTGGGAATTTGAACCAGTTCCAAGTTAATGTTTTACCTGCAGCAGAGTACTTTTGAATATCGTCTGCAATCGGTCCTAAGTTTGTACCTTTAATTGTTTTTAATGCAGGGATAAACTTAAATTTCTCTACGATATACTTTTGTCCTGTTTTTGAAGTTACCATCCAGTTTAAGAATTTTTTAGCTTCTGTTTTATTTGAAGAATTTTTGTTAACAACCCAGTTATTTGGAACACCTACTGGTAATCTATCCATCGCTTTTTTGTCATTGTTAATTGGCATTGGTAACACACCAATTTTCATATTTTTCTTAATGCCATCAATTGTTGTTTGAGTCCAGTTACCTTGTTGCATCATAGCCGTTTGACCTTTAGCAAATTGAGTAACTTGCTTATTATAATCAGTTGTTAATGGATTTTTATTACCATATTTTACTGTTAAATCTAGTAACTTAACCCACTCTTTAAACTTCTTATTATCAGAAATTTTTACTTTACCTGAATTTACATCTTTAATGAATTGGTCAGGATTTGATTGTTGTGCAAAAGGAATATTAAGTAAATGAATTCCTAGTATCCACCATTCTGCATAGCCAATTGAAAATGCAGTGATGCCTTTTGCTTTAAGTTTTTTACTTGCTGATTCTAATTCTGAAATTGTTGTTGGTAAAGTTGTAATCCCAGCTTTTTTGAATAAATCTTTATTGTAGATAAAACCATAACCCTCAGTATTCATTGGCATACCATAAAGTTTGCCATTCATTGTCATTGGTTTTTCAGTACCTTTATAAAGATTTTTTACCCATGGTTCTTTTGATAAGTCTTCTAACTTATCTTTCCATGTAACTGCTTCTTGGAATCCTCCATTATTGAAAATATCTGGACCTTTTCCTTTAGCAAACTCAGCTTTAAGTGCAGCTCCATAATCCGCTCCACCACCAACAGTCGTTACTTTTACTGTTACGTTTGGATAAGCCTTATGGTAATCTTTTGCCATTGCTTCAAAGTCTTTTGCAATTTCTGCTTTAAATTGGAAAACATTTAACGTAACTTTTTTACCACTTGTTGCATTCGTTGTACTTTTTGCAAATGCTCCATTCGCACCTACTGAAGTTAAAAGTACAAATGACGCTGATAATGCTGCTAGAGTTTTGATCGCTTTAATCTTCACCTTAATACCCCCTGTTTCTTTTAAAGACAGAATATGAATACGTTTTCATTATACATACTAATAGTTTCTAAGATAGATAGGTAAAATTGACCTAATGGGTGGAAAAAATTGATAAGATTTTCCCCTTTACTAGTTTTACTTAATCGAACCACTCGTAATTCCTTTAATAATATGTTTTTGTGCAGCAAAGAAAAAGATCAGTAGAGGAGTAACCCCTAAAATTAGACCAGCCAATGCTAGATGCCATTGCTTCATATATGCTCCAAAGAAATAGAAGGTAGCTAATGGGATGGTTCGTTGATCTTCACCTAATATTAGAGATGGTAATAGAAAGTCATTCCATATCCATAAAGTATTTAAAATGACGATTGTTACCGTTATAGGTTTTAATAACGGGAAAATTACCCTCCAGAAAACCATAAACGGCGAACACCCATCGATAATCGCAGCCTCTTCTAACTCAATCGGAATACTTTTAATAAACCCATGATATAAAAAGATTGATAACGCTGACCCAAACCCTAGATACATCACCACTAATCCATGACGACTATCTAGCAAATGTAACTTATCTCCTACTTTCATCAATGGGATCATGATTGATTGAAACGGAATAACCATAGCAGCTACTAAAATAAAAAATAATAAACCTGAAATCTTACTTTTTGTTCTAACGAGTTTATAAGCGGCCATTGAACAAAAAATGACGATCACAACATTACTTGCAATTGTTATAATAATCGAATTAAGTAAGGATTTTCCGAAATGCATGATTTTCCATGCTTCTTTATAATTTGAAATATCAAGTGATTTTGGCAAAGCAGACGTATTTGAAAGGATATCCGAGAACGATTTAAACGAATTAACCAATACATAATAGAAAGGGACAAGGAAAACTAATGCGATTAAGATTGCGAGAATTTCTAATGAAAATAAATTGAATGTATATTTTTCCTTCTTCATCACATTTCAACCTCCCTTTTCTTAGATAAATACACTTGAACCATTGTAATAACAGCTACGACTACGAAAAATATAATCGCTTTTGCTTCTCCTATACCAAAATTATTATTAGTAAAGGCTTCTTTATAAATATTGTATGCTAGCATTTCAGTGGATCCAAAAGGTCCGCCACCTGTTAATGATAGATTCGTATCAAAAATTTTGAATGACCATGAAATCGTTAAAAATAAACAAACTGTAATTGCAGGTGCTACCATTGGTATCGTAATCTTCCTTAAAACTTGGAATCTACTTGCACCATCTACTTTAGCCGCCTCAATTAAATCACTTGGTACACCTTGCAATGCTGCTACGTAAATAACCATAATATAGCCCGCACCTTGCCATACAGCTACAATGATGATGGCCCAAAATGCTCCATTCGCAGTACCGAGCATAGCAGTCTCTAAAAGTTTTATCTTTAATATACTTCCAAGTGAAATTAAGCCTTGGTTAAATATAAATTGCCAAATGAAGCCTAATAATAAGCCACCAATTAGATTAGGCATAAAAAAAATCGTTCGCAAAATATTACGTGTCTTTAATGCTTGCGTAACTAATAAAGCCAATCCAAAGCCTACTATATTCGTTAAAATAACAGCGTATAGTGTGTATTTTACTGTTAATTTAAAGGACTGTATAAAAGCTAAGTCCTCCTTAAAAATATACTTATAATTCTCTAAACCAACCATTTTTATATGACCCGTAATTCCATTCCAATCAGTAAATGAATAATAGATTCCCATAATAAATGGAACTAACACGATTGCAGCAAACACTAAATAAACGGGACCAACAAAAGATAAGAAGCTAAGTGATTTTTTTAATTTTTTATTTTGCGTTATTTTTGTCTTATTATTACTTTTAATCTTTGATACACTGGAAACCTTATTCGTTTCTAGCATTAAATCACCTCCACTTTTATCTTAAATTACAGATGAAAATGTGAAAACGGAATCATTTGAACAGTAGGGTGGAATATATTGACTAGATTTAAAAGAAAGTACAAAAAAAAAGAATCTATAGGCTGAGGATGAGATATATAAGTGTTATGAATTTTAGGATTAGGAAGGTAAGAGATTATTTATAAGCACATCCCAAATATTGAAGTTGATTGGAGCGAATGCGCCGAGGAGGCTCAGCGCCAGCCCCACGGAAAACGAGCATCCTCGAGTGGAAACCAACTACTTTCCGATTAAATAGCTACAAAGTTTACGAAAACAAATTTTTAGCAAAGAGCATTATCTTTAGTTCGAAATCAAACAAATAAAAAAACCGCCCATTTCATAGGCAGTTTTAAAGATTACTCTTTCAAATCAATTTATTAATAATCTAAACCAGTTCTTTTCGGATTTGGTCCGTACTGATTATCATATTCTTCACTATCTAAACAGAAAAAGATAATAAGTATAATTGTACCAATAAAAGGAATAAGTCCAATTAATATCCACCAACCAGTCTTTCCTGAATCGTGTAGTCTACGTACTCCTACCGCTAATGATGGTAGTAAAGTAAATAACCCATAAATTATTGTTAATACCCCATTCAGACCCAAGAAGCTCTCCAAAATTGAAAGTACGATTGTAATAATAAAATTAAAAAGGAAAAACATCCAATATTCTTGACGCCTTGCTCTACCACTGAATCCTACATAATTCTTAAGTGCTTTTAAATACCATTCCACTGCTGATCCCTCCCTTGTTGAAAATAGAAACACATTGTTAGTTTATTCCTAACTTTAAATTAACATTATCTATTTTTAACGCTCCTCTAATTAATTATTTAAAAAAATTGAAAGTTTAGATAATTTTAGATAAAAAAGCTAACTCCAAATAATCATTTGACCGATCATTTTAAAGCTAGCCTTTATGTTTTATAACATTTTATTTTTTCTTCAGTTTATCCCATGAATCTTGTATTGATTGAAGTAATTGTTTTCCGTTCTTTTCTCCGCCAACATAAGCTTGCATTGCTGCACCAAACTCATTTACTCCACCATCAGGATACTTGAACCAGTTCCAAGATAATACTTTATTCTCAGTAGCATATTTTTGAATATCATCAGCGATTGGTCCTAGACCTTTACCTTCAATTGTTTTGACTGCTGGAATGAATTTAAACTTTTCAACAATATATTTTTTACCCGTGTCCGAAGAAACCATCCAATTTAAAAACTTTTTAGCTTCTTCTTTATTTTTAGAGTTTTTATTAACGACCCAGTTATTCGGTACACCTACTGGTAAACGGTCCATTGCTTCCTTATCGTCATTTATAGGTATTGGTAAAACACCTAATTTCATATTTGGAGTAATTCCATCAATCATACCTTGAATCCAGTTACCTTGTTGAATCATTGCTGTTTTACCAGATGCAAAATTTGTAACTTGCGTATTATAATCTGTAGTTAATGGATTTTTATTTCCATATTCAATTGTTAAATCAAATAACTTAAGAAACTCTTTAAACTTATCGTTATCAGGAATTTTTACTTTACCTGCATTTAAGTCTGCAATAAATTTATCTGGATCTGGTTGTTGAGCAAATGGAATATTTAATAAATGAATTCCTAATATCCACCACTCAGCATAGCCAACTGAAAATGCCGTAATTCCTGCACCTTTAAGTTTTTTTACCGTTGCTGTCAGTTCACTAAGCGTTTTAGGTAACTCTGTAATTCCTGCTTTATCAAATAATTCTTTATTATAAATAAATCCATAACCCTCTGTATTCATTGGCATACCTAATAGTTTACCATCTACAGTCATCGGTTTTTCAGTACCTGGATACAAATCTTTTACCCAGTCTTGATCAGATAAATCTTCTAGCTTGTCCTTCCAAGTAATTGCTTCTTGGAATCCACCATTGTTGTATATATCTGGCTCGTTTCCTGATGCAAATTGTGCTTTAAGTGCTGCGCCATAATCTGATCCACCACCGACAGTTTGAACTTTAACTGTTACATTTTTATTTTCTTTTTCATATTCTTTCGCCAAAGCTTCCAGGTCTTTTGCAATCTCTGCTTTAAACTGGAAAATATTCAATGTAGTTTTCTTTCCAGCTCCTCCGCCATTATTGTTGCTTTTATTATTACAACCTGTAAATAACAGCATTGTCGTAGATAAAACTGCTAACGATTTAAAAAGTTTTTTCTTCATTTCTTAGTCTCCTTAATCATTAATAATTTATCGATTTTCTCTTTTCTTTGGTCAAGCAATATCTCAAGGACATTCCTATTTAATTGATCCACTTGTAATCCCTCTAATAATTTGTTTCTGTGCGGCAAAGAAAAATATTAGTAGTGGCATTATACCTAGTACAAGGCCAGCAAGGGCTAAATTCCATTGTTTTGTATATGCTCCAAAGAAATAGAAAGTAGCAAGTGGAATTGTACGTAACTCAACATCTCTTAATACAAGTGAAGGTAATAAGAAATCGTTCCATATCCATAATGTATTTAAAATAACGACTGTGACGGTTATTGGTTTTAATAGCGGAAAAACAACTTTCCAAAAAACCATAAAAGGTGAACATCCATCAATGATGGCTGCTTCTTCCAGTTCAATTGGAATCCCTTTAATGAATCCATGATATAAAAAGATTGAAAGCGCAGAACCAAACGCCACATACATGACGACTAATCCGAAATGACTATTCATTAACTGCAAAGTACTACCAACACGCACAAGTGGAATCATAATTGATTGAAAAGGGATAACCATTGTCGCTACAAAAATAAAAAATATAAATGTTGCGATTTTATGCTTTGTCCGAACTAGTTTGTAAGCTGCCATCGAACAAAAGAGTACGAGAAATAAATTACTTGCGACAGTTACAATTAATGAATTTAATAAAGCTTTCCAAAAATCCATTACAACAATAGCTTGAGAATAATTCGTAAAATCAAACGACTTTGGAGGAGAAGATGTATTTTGTAAAATATCAGCAAAAGATTTAAATGAATTACCTAATACATAATAGAAAGGGATTAAAAAGATTAAAGCTAATATAATCCCAAATATCTCTAATAAAAGCGTTAAACCCGTATATCGTTCTCGCTCCATTTATGCTTCGACCTCCCTCTTTTTAGTAATATAAACTTGTAGAATAGAAATTGCTGCAACTACAACGAAAAACACAATTGCTTTTGCTTCACCTAATCCATACCGATTGTTTACAAATGCTTCAGTATAGATATTTAATGCAAGCATTTCTGTGGATTTAAATGGACCTCCGCCTGTTAGCGATAAATTTTGATCAAACACTTTAAATGACCATGAAATTGTTAAAAATAAACAAACCGTTACTGCTGGTGCAACCATTGGTATGATTATTTTTCGTAAGGTTGTAAATCGATCTGCTCCATCAACTTGAGCCGCTTCAATTAGTTCTTGAGGTACTCCTTGTAAAGCAGCTACATAAATAATCATTATGTAACCAGCACCTTGCCATATGGCCACAATAACGATTGCCCAAAACGCTCCGTTTGCAGTTCCCAATAATGACTGCATAAGTGAATCTAGCCCTAAAACTGCACCCAAGGAAGTTAAACCTTTATTGAAAATAAATTGCCAAATGAATCCCAATAATAATCCGCCAATTAAATTAGGTAAAAAGAATATAGTTCTTAAAATGTTTCTTGATTTTAGTCCTTTAGTTACTAAAAGAGCCAATCCAAATCCGATTAAATTTGTTAAAATAACAGCGAATATCGTGTATTTTGTTGTAATGACAAATGACTTCAAAAAATCCTTATCTTGCGTAAAGATATATTTATAATTATCAAAACCAACGTATTGGATGTTACCCATTACACCATTCCAATTAGTAAATGAATAATAAATACCCATAAAGAATGGGATAAGAACTAAAGCTGCAAATATAAGAAAGGCTGGACCAACAAACATTATGAAGCTACCGCTATTTCGAAGATTCTTTTTTCGAGACGTTTTAAAATTCGCTGCATCATCAACAATCGTTTTTATTTCTTCATTTATTTTTTTATCAAGCTTCGCCAAATGTTCTTTCTCCTTTCTTTTAGTTTTTCAATGATTAAGATCTTTTGCTAATTAAAATTCGTAATCATTCACACATAAACATTATGTTAAAAAAACAAAAAGCAACTCTACCTTATTATGAAAAGGTAGAGTTGCTTTTATTCAATCAGATATTTAATTAATATTATGATGCGCTCTTCATTTGATTATTCCGCTGATCTTTTTGATAATTCACGATAATAATTCCCGAAGTAACCATGATTAATCCAATAAAGACTAAATACGATAAAGCTTCATTAAGCATGAAAGAAGATAACATAACTCCAAATACAGGAACTAAAAATAAGTACATAGATACTTTTCCGACTTGATTATATTTCATTACATTATTCCATAATATGAATCCAACAGCTGATAAAAGTGATAAATAGACTAACATGCCAAATGTTTTTAAGTCAAAATGGAATGGCATAAATCCCGCTGTGAATCCACCAATAATAAGTAGCCCAAATGAACCAATTAGCATTTGATAGGCAGTTAAGTAAGCTACATCAACTTTCTTTGCTGCTTCTTTCGCTAACACATTCCCATAACCACCAAATGCCATTGCAATTAACAATAAAATTTCACCAATGCCTAAGTGTAGGGATAAAGTTCCTTTTGTCATATTAACGATAATGACACCCGCAAATCCAACTGACACTCCAACCATTTTACGAATTGATAATCGGTCATTTTTATACATAAAATGAGCAGCCAATAATTGAAAAAAGGATGTTGTACCAGCGATAATTGAACCTTGAACACCTGTAGAATAGCTTAAACCAATATAAAAAAGTACATACTGTGAAAATGTTTGAAACAAACCTACTTTACCAACAGTTGTAAATGTATTTCGCTGAAATGCTAACTTACGACCGATTAGCGTAAAAAAGATTAATATTAAAATCGAGGCTAAGAAAAATCGATAACCCGCAAATATCATCTGCTTCCAAATTTCCGTTTTCTCAATATTTAAATGTTCATAGCTAAGTTTAATAAAAGGGAATGCACTCCCCCATAAGAATGTAGTAATAATTGCTGAAGCGATTACCCCTAATGGATGTGTAAAAAATTTTTTAGCAGACATTTTTCCCCTCCTCTTTGCTCTTTACTCTTTTCTCTTATTTTTGTAATGCTTAAAATCCAGCATGCCAAAGTAAATCTTACTACAATTCTCATAAAATAGAATAGAATATAGAATTATTTTTATTAATAAGCAAATTATTTCATCACACTAGACAGAATGTGGTAATATATATTTATTAAGAATTATTTTAATTAAGCTAACTTTTCTTACACATCTTAGAATTTAAATAAAAAATAGTTTACTTATAAATGTACGCTGCTGTCCTCGGACGGCAGCTTTCGTCGTTTTATAAGGGTAATGAATTTGATTATTTTTCTCAATTACTAAAATCGAAAGGGGTATTATTATGGAAGCAAGTACAAAAGTTACATCAATTCAAGCTACATATGAAGCCGAAAATGTAAGTTCATCAACCTTCCTTTCTAAACATGGTGAATTAATTGCAGCTTTAATTTCGGGCGCATTAACATTAATCGCTTCATTAATGAATGATCATAAGTCAATATTGGTGATTTTATTATATGTCTTAGCGTTTTGTATCGGAGGCTTTGCAAAAGCAAAAGAAGGAATAGAAGATACGATTGCTGAAAAAGAACTAAACGTTGAAATGCTAATGATTATAGCGGCATTAGGATCTGCAGCGATTGGATATTGGACTGAAGGAGCTGTCTTAATTTTCATTTTCGCTTTAAGTGGTGCTCTTGAAACTTACACTCTAAATAAAACCAATAAAGAAATTTCATCTCTTCTATCAATTCAACCACATACAGCTATTCGTATTATTGATGATCTAGAAGAGGTTGTTAGTATTAAAAATTTAGAGATTGGCGATTATATTTTAATTAAAGCTGGTGAACGAATTCCAGCAGATGGTCAAATCGTTAAAGGAGAAACGCTAATCGATGAGTCTGCCTTAACAGGTGAGTCAATTCCAGTTGTAAAAAACTTTAAAGATGAAGTCTTTGCCGGAACAATCAATATTAAAGGAACCTTAGTGGTAGAGATTACTAAGCATAGTGATGAAACACTATTTCAAAAAATAATTAAACTTGTGCAAACAGCTCAAAGTGAAAAAACGCCTTCACAACAATTTATTGAAAAATTTGAAGGAGTCTATGTAAAAGGTGTCTTGATTACTGTTTTAATAATGATGTTTTTACCACATTTTGTTTTAGATTGGTCTTGGACAACGACTTTTTATCGCGCAATGATATTATTAGTTGTTGCTTCCCCTTGCGCACTTGTTGCTTCCATTACACCTGCTGTCTTATCAGCTATTTCTAATGGTGCTAAATCAGGAATTCTAGTCAAAGGTGGCATACATTTAGAACGCCTAGCAGTTTTAAAAGCAATCGCTTTTGATAAAACAGGTACATTAACTATAGGTAAACCTGAAGTTACAGGGTTTGAGATCATTGATGAACTTAACCAAACAGAATTATTAACACTAGTAGCATCAATTGAAAAATATTCTACTCATCCGCTTGCGTCAGCAATTGTTGAGTTTGCGACAAAGCAGGGTATTGTGGTCTCAAATTCTTTTGAGCAAATAGATGACCATGCAGGGTTTGGGGTATCTGCTATCGTTAATGGAATTGAATATCGAGTAGGTAAAAAAGAATTTGTAACTGCCAAATATAATCCATTAGCACAATTTGAAGAACAATGGGAAAACGAAGGAAAAACAATAGTTTATGTGGGATCAAATGAAAAAATTATTGCTATTTTCTCATTAAAAGATTTAGTGCGAACTGAAACCAAAAGTGCACTAAAAACTCTAAATAAATTAGGTGTACAAACGGTTATGATAACTGGTGACTCAGAACAAACAGCTAAAGCAATTGCCGCAGAAAGCAAAATAAACGAATATTTCGCTTCATGTTTACCACATGAAAAAGTAAATATTGTAAAAAAATTAAAAGAAAACTACGGTCAAGTAGCGATGGTTGGAGATGGAATAAATGATGCTCCTGCTCTCGCAACTGCAAATGTTGGTATAGCGATGGGTGGCGGAACTGGTGTCGCTCTTGAAACTGCTGACGTTGTATTAATGAAAAATGACCTAACTAAAATTTCAGAAGCCATAACTTTATCTAAACGCATGAACAAAATTATTAAGCAGAATATTATCTTTTCACTAAGTGTAATTGCATTCTTAATTTGTTCTAATTTCCTACAAATCATTGACTTACCTTATGGTGTAATTGGTCATGAAGGAAGCACTATATTGGTTATCTTAAATTCATTGAGATTACTTAGAGATTAATTTTTATAATGAGGTAATTTCCACTCCAGCATCCTAAAAAAGAGCAAAGTACGAAAGGAATTTCCCTTTGTACCTTGCTCTTTTTTACTTAATGGTAATCATTGTGTCCATTAGCTGAACCGCTTGTTTTACCTTTTGGATGGGAACTGCTTTTTTGTTTCTTATTTGACTTATCATTATGATTCTTTTTATTATTACTCATTAATAATTCCTCCCTTATTGAAATCCATCTTAGTTTACCTCAAGCAAATAAGAGTACTCATGGAAGATACAACCATCAATTTTCATAATGAATTAAGTTGTTCTATTAAATGTACGTTGTTTAATGAAAGCATTAAGTTCCCCACCAATGACAACAACGATAGCTGAAATATAAAACCAGATCATTAAAACAATAATTCCACCTAAACTGCCATAATGACCAGTGAAATTACCAAAGTTATCTACGTAATATGCGAAACCTAGAGAAGAAATGATCCATCCGAAAGTCGCAAATAACGAACCCCAAAATACTTTTTTAACATGGACAACCTTACTAGGTCCAATAGAATAAAGAACAGTGAAAACTAACATTAATATGACAAAACTTAATGACCATCGAATAATACTCCATGTTGATAAAAAATCATCTGATATACCTAAATATTCAAATGAAGTTTCTGCTATAACTTTGCCAAAAACAGGTATTAAAAGTGCAAATACAATTACAAAAACCATTATTAAAGTAAGTAATATCGATATTCCTCTCGTTACAAAGTAATTTCTTTTATCTTCAACATCATATGCATCATTTAACGCCTGAACAATCGCATTAATGCCATTAGATGAAGCCCAAATTGTAGCTATTAATCCAAAAGAAAGTACACCACCATGTGACTGACCTATTATTAACTGTAAATTACTTCGAATAATAGCCATCGCATCCGGTGGTGCATACTGGCTTAAGAACGAAAGGATTTCCTCACTCGATATTGGTAAATAGATAATAACCTGTGTTAAAACAAGTAGAAATGGAAAAAGAGATAGCATGAAGTAATATGCTAGCTCTGCTGAACGAGACACAATATTGTCTGCCATACACTTTTTCACTAAGTCCCAAATAAATGCTACGATAAAACTCTTTTTGTTAATCAAATTGACACCTTCATTTGTTATTCTTTAGATGTTGTACCTGCCAATAAAATTGATTCAACTTTTTCTTCTACATCATCTGCATTTTCATCTGTTAATTCTTCAATTCCCTCTAATGAAGCTTCTAATTGCTCATCAGTTTCTGACTTTTCACTTGTATTTACTTCTAGTGAGGTTGCAGAAATTTGTGATTTACCTTCTTCTAAATCAATTGAATCCTCAATTTTCTCTTCAACTGAATCAGCTGTTTCCGCTACTATAGACGTGCCTTTTACAGATTCAAATTTATTCTTTGTAGAATCTTTAATTTCAATCCATTTATCTTTTACTAGTTGAACATTACTTTCTAATTTTTCAACTGAGTTTTGAACAACTCTTAATTGAGATCTAACTGCACCTTTTACTAATTCAGGATCTTCCTTCATTTGATTCAATTTGTCCGTCACACTTTTACCTTTACGTGTGATTTTTTCACGATTTTCTTTGTTTAGTAAAGTTACTCCTGCACCAATTGCGACTCCGACTAGAATATTGCGTAAAGCTTTGTTACGTTTTTTCATTCTTCATCCTCCTCTAAACTGTTAATTGGTGTTGCTTTAAAATATGTTGAAGTAAATGTATGCAGCCTTCTTCTACGATGTTATATACTTCTTCAAAATTGCCGGTATAATATGGATCAGGTACTTCCTTCCACATCGAAGAAGGTACATAATCAGAAAGAAGTGATATTTCTCCTATACAATTATTTCTTGCTAAATTTACTAAATCCTCTTTATTCTGTGCATCCATAGCCACAATATAACTAAAATATTTAAAGTCATTTTCTGTCACTTTTCGAGCCTTCATCCCATCACAAACTATGCCTTTTTCATCTAATAAACCCTTTGTTCCCTTATGTGGAGGGTGTCCAATATGCCAATCTCCTGTACCTGCAGAATCAATAATAAAATGTTTATCTAAACCCTTTTCTGTCACAATATGACGAAAAACAGCCTCTGCCATTGGCGAGCGACAAATGTTTCCTAAACAGACAAATAATACTTGAATCATTTTAATGTCTCCTTCAAATTATTAACAACTTCTGCCAAAAATTAGCTGTTTGTTTCGTTTTCATTCTACACGTTATGTTTTAAAAAGAAAAGCAAGCTAATGTGAATAAATAATGGCCAAAAATGTAAGATAAAAATTATAATTAACAATTTATTTATAAAATATTTAGGCGGTTTTCGTATATATTGTTTTTATATTAAGTATGCGTTAGTGGATTTCCACTTCAGAATGCTCGCTTTTTAGTGGGGCGTGAGCTGTGCCTCCTGGGCCCACACGATGTGGGTCATGCATGCGTTACGACAGGACGTCGTGATATTAGCATGCCTACTTTTTTTCTACTTGGGTTGAGTCTCAGCCTTCCCGCATCTCCCACAGGAGTCGAGCATCCTTTTAGTTCTAATCAACTTCTGTCCTAAAATCCACAATAACTAAAAGAAAAAATTCTTTAAAAAAGAGCCAATATTTATTTAAAATAATTTTTAAAACGAAGTATAAATTGATTGTATTTCTCCCCCGCATTGACTATATTTAGTAATGACAACTAAATGTACGATGAATCCACAAGGGGAGCCAGTTGGCTGAGAGTGAATAGAGTTACTATTCTAACCCTTCGAACCTGTTAGTTAATGCTAGCGTAGGGATGTGGCACGATGAAAAAGTAACAATGGGATCATCTTGCTGCCAATGTTACTTTTTTTATTTTTAACCATTACTTTCCCTATTTACACTTATACTAATGACAGACTCCTCAGGTGAACACATTCACTATCGATAGTGTAGATGTGTTTCATCCAATACAAATTGTTGTCGACCAGAAAAGGGGGAATTATATATATGAAGGCTTCAAAAGTTCAAATGATGGTAGAAATTGCAATGTGTGCAGCTCTAGCAATGGTATTCGATTTTCTACCTCTATTCACAGCTCCACAAGGTGGGTCTGTATCTTTAGCAATGATTCCAGTATTTTTAATTGCATTCCGATGGGGATTAAAACAAGGTTTAGTAACAGGCTTATTACTTGCAGCTCTTCAAATGGTTACAAAATTTTATTTCGTACATCCAGTCCAAATATTTTTTGATTATATAGCTGCTTTTACTAGTCTTGGATTAGCAGGAATTGTGTATAAACAAGTTAAAAACAGCCTTTCAAACGGCAATAAAAAAAGTGCAACCATATTTATCGTATTCGGAACTTTTATTGGTTCACTCGCTCGTTTTATTTGTCACTTTATAGCCGGTGTCGTTTTCTACGGATCATATGCACCAAAAGGTACACCAGTACCAATTTATTCACTAACTTATAACGCAGGGTATATGGTCCCATCATTTATTATTAGTGCAATTGTTCTTGTTATTTTGCTCTCTAAAGCCCCAGTGCTTGCTAATATCAAAAAGAATCAAGCAGCTTAATTTGACCCTACTCATTTGTAGGGTTTTTTTATTCTAACTTAAATTTAGGCTGTTTTCTAAAGATTGTTGTTTATATCAAAGCTTTGTTTAAGTTAAGCCGTTAATAAAGAAAATGATTGGAGCGGAAGGGTGCTCGACTCCTGTGGGAGTTGCGGGACAGGTGAGACCCCGCAGGAACGTATGCACCGAGGAGGCTCAGCGCCCGCCCCGCTAAAAAGCGAGCATCCTGGAGTGGAAATCTATAAATCTCCATATTTAAGAAAAACAAAGAATACGAAAACACCTTAAATTTAAAACCATTCTTCATTCGATGGAAAATGGTTTTTTCTATTGGTTAAAAGTTCATTAAAGTAATTTATTCATAGAAAGTTTGAACACTTTGTGAAATATAGTTATTAGCTGTTTTTATAAAACATATATATAAGTACATAAATTTTTAAGGGAGGTTTATCAATTGATTTACGATGTCCTCATCTTTTTCATTTATATGATTGTATTTCTAGGTGGACTTGGATCATTTTTCTTAATTTTAAAGGGATCTTTAAATGTAAATGATGCGATTCACATCGATCCTAAACCTCCAATTTCTGTCGAGAAAGAATAATAAGTAATAAAACCATCCATTTCAAAATGGATGGTTTATTTTTTATGTTTTACTATAAAACGCTAATTTTGCTAATTGTTGTCTTAATTTTCAAATATTACCAACACTATTAACTCTTCACTTCGTATATGATGGTGTTACATGATTTTCAAATACACTTTTACATAATTAGAGGAGGAATTTTAATGGATACATCCATCTCAAAAACGACTGTTGATGTACTAAATAAACAAATAGCAGACTGGAATGTACTATTTGTAAAGCTACATAACTATCATTGGTATGTAAAAGGGTCAGATTTTTTTACTCTGCATGCTAAATTTGAAGAATTATATAATGAGGCAATTTTACATATTGATGTACTAGCAGAACGAGTGTTAATCATTGGTGGAAAACCTATCGCTACAATGAGAGAATATTTAGATGCATCTGGAATAGAAGAAGCAAACCAACGAGCTACTTCACATGAAATGGTACAAGATATCGTTCACAATTTTAACTATTTAATCGAAGAGCTTAAAAATGGTATGGAAATCACTACCCAAGAATCTGATTCTGTCACGCATGATATTCTATTAGCTATTCGAAAGAAACTTTCAAAACATATTTGGATGCTAAATGCATACTTAAGTTAAATAGAAACAGTGTAAAAAGGAAATGTTCATTCAGTTCTTTTTTACACTGTTTTTCTATTAATCAATAACAATCCGATCCTATCATTAGGCTACTCTTTTTTAAGTACTAAACAAATGTTTGTTTAAATGGGTTTAACCTCATCGCTATAATATCTAAATTTATTATTAGAGTTTTTTAATGGTAAGTAGGCTTAAAGACCTACTTCTCCCCACCTACTAATTTACTAAATCTATTATTTTTTCCACAAAAATATTTCATTTTCCGACAAAAACCTACTTTTCAGTTAACCATTTTTTAACAAATTATTTCAAATATAGAATAATTATTGATTGCAATCATAATCCGATCCTTTTTGTAAATTTCTTTGATAAATACAAGCTTTTTCAACTATTCTATTAATCTTTTACAATCATTTTTAAAGATAATTTACATACTTTGAATCTATTTCCATTCAAACATAGTAAAAAATACCTATAAAATGTATTAATTGTTTTAATATTGAAACAATAGCATAACATATATTATACTTATGAAAATTCTAAATAAACTAACAATTTACTTACAATTTCGCGAAAGGAGACAAAAAATGTCAAAGCCTCTCTTAGAAATCGAGCATTTAACGACATCTTTTCGAATTAATAATCAGTATTATCCTGCAGTAGATGATGTATCACTAACTATCCATGAAAATGAGATACTAGCAATTGTTGGTGAATCTGGATGTGGAAAAAGTGCACTAGCACTCTCTATATTAGGCCTACATCAAAATAAGCGAACAAAAATGGACGGTGCTATTTCTTATAAGGGTACAAATTTATTATCACTAAGTGATAGCAAAATGAATAGCATCCGTGGGAAAGAAATTGGAATGATTTTTCAAGAACCACTTACCGCACTTAATCCACTAATGACCGTTGGAAAACAAATTGAGGAAAACTTAGACAACCATACAAAATTAACTACTTCATTAAAAAAGGATCGAGCTTTACAATTACTTTCGCAAGTCGGTATTCCAAAACCAGAAGTTACATACAAACAATATCCCCATGAATTATCTGGTGGTATGAGACAACGTGTCATGATTTCTATTGCAATAGCGTGTAATCCGTCATTTATTATTGCGGACGAGCCAACTACTGCCTTAGATGTAACCATTCAAGCTCAAATATTAGACTTACTAAAAGAAATCCAAACTCAAACAAAACTTGGCATTATCCTTATCACCCATGATTTAAGTGTCGTTGCAGAAGTTGCCGATCGAGTAGCTGTTATGTATGCTGGTCAGATTATTGAAACAGGAACTGTAAAAGAAATACTAAATCAACCTCTTCACCCTTATACGCGCTCACTATTAAACTCAATTCCTACTACACATTCGAAAAATAAAAGATTACACATTATTGAGGGCACTGTCCCACCTTTAGATAAACTACCTAGATCTGGATGTAGATTTAGTCACAGAATTCCTTGGATTGATTCATACGCTCATGAATCTCAACCAGGAATGCACGAAGTTACACCTGGCCATTATGTACGTTGTTCTTGTTATAAACATTTTCATTTTAAAAATGAGAAAGGAGCACCGATCGTAAATGTCTCTATTAAAAGTTGAAAATTTAAAAGTACACTTTCCTATTCGCGGCGGTATATTCCGAACAGTTGTTGATCATGTAAAGGCCGTCGATGGAATATCCTTTGAGTTAAAAGAAGGAGAAACTTATGGGTTAATCGGCGAATCTGGTAGTGGGAAATCTACTGCAGGTAAGGCCATTCTGCAACTAACTAAATCGACTGATGGACGCATTGAATTTCTGGATAAGGATCTCGTTAAGTTAGGAAAAAGTCAAATGAGGGCTTTTCGTCAGGAAATTCAAATGATTTTTCAAGACCCGTACTCTTCTTTAAACCCTAAAAAGAGAATCATCGATTTAGTAGCGGAACCATTAAGAAACTTTGAAACCTTAACTAAATCTGAAGAACGCGAAAAAGTACTTTACTATCTTCAGAAGGTTGGCTTATCTCCAGAATCGCTTTATAAATATCCACATGAATTTTCTGGAGGACAACGTCAACGAATCGGTATTGCAAGAGCATTAACTTTGCAGCCAAAATTAATTGTCGCAGATGAGCCTGTTTCAGCTTTAGATGTTTCTGTTCAAGCACAAGTATTGAATTTCTTACAGGATTTACAGGAAGAATTTCAATTAACCTATTTGTTTATTGGTCATGATTTAGGAGTTATTCGTCATTTATGTGATCGAATTGGAGTTATGTATCGCGGAAGACTTGTTGAAGAAGGAACGACGGAAGATATTTTAACAAACCCTCAACATATTTATACAAAACGCTTAATTGCAGCTATACCAGATATTCGTCCTGAAGTTAGAGACGAAAAAATTAAAGCAAGACAGGAAGTAAAAGTAGAATATGAACAAAATGCTTCATCCTATTTTGATGAAAATGGTCGGCCATATGACTTAAAACAAATTTCCGATACTCATCGAGTAGCATTACCTTAGAAAGGAGTAAAGAACATGTTGAAGTTTATCATACGCCGTATACTCATCATGATCCCTCAATTAATAATCTTGAGTGTACTAATTTTTGCACTTGCTAAAGCTATGCCTGGAGATGCTTTAACTGGCCGATCAATAAATCCAAAAGCTAATCCGCAAGAAATTGAAAAATTACGTGAAAAAATGGGGTTAAACGATCCTGCATATGTGCAATATTTCCATTGGACAAAAAATGTTTTAAAAGGCGACTTCGGGGTCTCATATACACATAAAATCGAAGTTGTTGATGTAATTGGTGACCGAATTGGAAATACAGTATTACTAGCTTTATGTGTATTTATTGTAACGTATCTATTGGCAGTTCCTCTTGGTATTATAAGCGGCCGGTGGAATGATACATGGGCCGATAATTTAATCACTGGTTATAACTATGTTGGTTTTGCAACACCACTATTCATTTTTGGACTAATTGTATTATTTATTTTTGGGTTCCATTTTGACCTATTCCCTACTGGTGGTAGCGTTGATCCACAAGTTGATAATGGTACTTTTGCTTATTATTTGAGTAAACTAAACCATTTAGTACTTCCAACCTTATCAGGTGCACTAATTTCGACAGTAGGTATCTCCCAATATTTACGAAGCGAAATTATTGATACAAAAGTAAAGGATTTCGTTAGAACAGCTAAATCAAAAGGTGTTCCTGAAGCAAAGATTTATTCAAGACATATTTTACGAAATTCATTTTTACCAATTGCTGCTTTCTTAGGTTACGAGATTACTGGTTTAATAGCTGGATCTGTCTTCTTAGAATCAATCTTTGGATATCCTGGAATTGGACAGCTTTTTGTCAAGTCTGTTATGTTACGTGATTTTACAGTTGTAAATGCACTTGTATTAATGACATGTCTTGCAACGCTGTTTGGAACATTAATTTCAGATATTATATTAAGCATCGTTGATCCACGTATTCGGATTGAATAAGGTAGGTGATTACTATGGAAATGAAAATTGAAAATCAAAATATTATAGTTGAACAACAAGACAATATAGCTGAGCAACCAAAAAGCCCATCTGGATTTAGTGTCATTTGGGCAGAATTTAGACGAGATAAACTAGCTTTAGGTTCTCTTATCTTGTTAGGTCTAATATTAATAATTGTGTATGGGACTTCTATCATTTTAGATCAGGATCAAATTATTAAAGTTGATTTTTTATCGATTTATCAACCTCCCTCCTCTGTTCACTGGTTAGGAACTGATTATGGTGGACGTGATGTATTTGGACAACTAATTATTGGTACAAGGAATTCATTTACGATTGGATTTTTCATCACAGTTATTACGAATTTACTTGGACTAACATTAGGTTTAATCGCAGGCTATTTTGGTGGTTTTATCGATGGCGTCGTCATGCGAATCATTGATTTTTTCTTATCATTACCGACATTGATGTTAATCATTGTTTTCGTAACAGTAGTACCGACATTTACAATTTATAATTTTATCCTAATTATGAGTCTCTTTTTATGGACGGGTAAAGCAAGACTTATCCGCTCAAAATCATTATCAGAAAGTGAATTAGATTATATAGCTGCAGCTAAAGCTCTAGGGACTCCTAACTGGAAAATTATCATTTCGCATCTTTTACCAAATGTAAGTTCTTTAATTATCGTTGCATTTACGTTAAACCTAGCTGGGAATATCGGTATTGAGTCTGGACTAACCTTCTTAGGCTTCGGTTTACCAGAAAGTACACCAAGTTTAGGAACATTAGTAAGTTATGCAACAAACCCAGACGTTTTACAAAATAAGTTGTGGATTTGGTTACCTGCATCAGGCATGATTTTAGTGCTTATGCTGAGTATAAATTTTATCGGTGAAGCGCTTAAGCGTGCAGCTGATGCAAGACAAAGAAGAGGTTAATTACTTTTAAGGAGAGTGGAAATATGAAAAATGTAAAAAGCTTTTCAAAAGTTTTAAGTGCAATGGCAGTATCCATGTTAATCCTTTCAGCATGTAAAGGCGGAGATACAAAAACTTCATCCAAACCGACTAAGCAAGTAGATCAAGCTGCTTTTCCTGTTAAAGTTTCAAATGATAAAAAATCTATCTCTGGTGGAGTTTTAAAGTATGGACTAATCTCTGATACTCCATTTGAAGGCATTCTGAATACTGTTTTTTATGAGGGGCAACCTGACTCAGAAGTACTACAGTTCTTTGACGAATCATTACTTTCAACAGATGAAAACTATATTTATGACCAAGACGGTGCGGCTACATACGAGTTAAGCGATGACAAGAAAACTATCACGCTTAAAATTCGAGATAATGTAAAATGGCATGATGGTAATCCCGTTACAGCAGAAGACTTAGAGTATGCATACCTTGTAATCGGTAGCCCTAAATACACTGGTGTACGTTATGATTCACAAATGTCTATGATTGAAGGTATGGAAGAATACCATAATGGAAAAGCGAAAAATATATCTGGGGTGAAAGTAATTGATCCTCAAACGATTTCAATTTCGTTTAAAGAAGCAAATCCATCTGTACTGACTGGTTTATGGACATACCCACTACCTAAAAAATACTTAGGCAATGTACCTATCGATAAATTAGTATCATCTGATCAAATTCGTAAGGCTCCAATTGGATTTGGACCGTTTAAAATTAAAAAGATTACTCCAGGGGAAGCTGTAGAGTTTGAAGCGTTTAAAGATTATTGGAATGGCGCACCAAAATTAAATGGCGTACTTCTTAAAGTAGTTAATAACCAAATTGCAACTTCATCATTAGAAAATGGCGATATTGACG
The DNA here is from genome assembly GCF_002156875.1 of Bacillus sp. EAC. GTDB lineage: Bacteria > Bacillota > Bacilli > Bacillales > Bacillaceae_G > Gottfriedia. The sequence goes on from NZ_NCSY01000005.1 coordinate 136,571, forward strand.
TTGCTTCAGTTTCTGCTGACCAATATGATCAAGCAAAAGTATTAAAAAATATTCAATTAGTTGGTAAGACTGAGTTAGCATACTCTTATATTGGATTTAAATTAGGTCATTACGACGCGAAAAACGGTGTAAACGTAATGGATAATCCAAAATTCCAAGATAAACGTGTTCGTCAAGCGATGGCTTATGCACTTGATAACAAATCAGTTGGTGATAAGTTATACAAAGGATTACGAGTTCCTGCAACATCTGTAATTCCACCATCATTCCCTAAATATTTTGATAAAGCACTAAAAGGCTATACACATGATCCTGAAAAAGCTAAAAAATTGCTTGATGATGCTGGCTACAAGGATGTAACTGGTGATGGATTACGCGAAGATCCAAATGGAAAACCATTTAAAATCAATTTTGCTTCTATGAGTGGAGGCGATATCGCAGAGCCATTAGCACAGTTCTACTTACAATCTTGGAAAGAAGTCGGCTTAGATGTTCAATTATTAGATGGTCGTTTACATGAGTTTAACTCGTTCTATGACATGGTCGAAAAAGATAATCCTAAGATTGATATCTTTGCAGCTGCATGGGGAACAGGTTCTGACCCAGATCCATCAGGAATTTGGGCTAAAAATGCACCGTTCAACTATGTTCGCTGGGTAAATGACGAGAATGATAAATTGTTAAAAGAAGGTATTTCAGCAGAAGCATTTGATGAGAATTACCGTAAAGATGTATACAATAAATGGCAGGAATTAGTTAATGAAGAAGTACCTGTAATCCCTACTCTATTCCGATTCGGTTTAGATGGCGTTAACAAACGTGTTAAAGGTTACGATTTAACTGCTGGTCAAGGATTCCAAGGTCACTTACAAGATATTTCTGTAACAAGTGCAGAATCTGAAAAAAACAAAAAATAATTAAGGATTAAAAAAGGTAGAGATTGCTATTACAGCATTCTCTACTTCTTTTTATTTATTAACTAACCTTTTTATTTTCATTTTGCTCATGTATTTCAATCTTTTTCTTAGCTGATAAATGATAATAAACTAAGCAAAGAATCATAAACGGTACACCACAGTATAGCGCAATACGTTGATCCGGAATAAAAGCTAAGCTAATCATTACCGCTACATTCAATACTAAAGCAACAATTGGAACAAATGGATAAAGAGGTGTTTTATATTTTAAATCCTCTACTCTTCCACCTTCACTAATATATTTCTTTCTACCTAAAAGATTTGATAATGCGATACTTGCCCAAATAAATACCGCACCAAATCCTGCAATTGAAAGTAACCATAAATAAACAGTATCTTCTGCAAATATACCACTTAATAAGGATAATGCTCCAAAAAACATACTAAATGTTAACGCATTTAATGGTACTCCTTTTTTCGTTAACTTTCCTAAAGCTGGGCTAACCATGCCTTTTTGTGCCATTGAGTACATCATACGGGAAGTAGCATATAATCCTGAGTTTGCAACAGATAATACTGCTGTGATAATAACAAAGTTCATAATGTCTGCTGCATATGGAATACCAATATTATCAAATACAACTACAAATGGACTATCTACTAATCCAGCTTTCTCCCATGGGAATAATCCTGCTAAAACAAACATTGATAAAATATAAAATACTAAGATTCGCCACACAGTGTTATTGATTGCTTTTGGTACAGCTTTTGCTGGATCTTCACTTTCACCTGCTGCAATCCCTACTAGCTCGCTACCTTGAAATGAGAAGTTAACTGCGACCATCGTAACAATAATAGCAAGTATACCATTTGGGAATAAACCACCATGATCAGTAAAGTTTGTTAGCATCGGTGCCTTAGTACCTTCCATCGGAACAATACCAAACATTACTGCTGCACCTAGAATAATAAATAAAACAATTGTAACCACCTTAATACTTGCAAACCAGAACTCAACTTCAGCAAAACTTTTTGTAGATAATGCATTTACGCCAAATAATAATACTCCAAATACCACACACCAAATCCATGTGGATACATCTGGAAACCATCTCTTCATTAACATACTTACCGTAATTAGTTCTAAACCAATTGTTACTGACCAGTTTAACCATGACATCCATCCAACTACATAACCTGAAGCGGGTGAAATATATTTTGTTGCATATGTTTGATATGAACCAGCATCTGGCATACTAACCGCTAACTCACCAAGACATAACATTGTTAAATACATAACCAATCCACCAACTAGATAAGCTAGTATTGCTCCACCTGGTCCAGCTTCACTGATCGTATAACCTGATCCCATAAATAATCCAGTTCCGATAATTCCTCCAAGAGCGATCATAAAAATGTGTCTACTTTTCAGCTCTTTTTTTAACCCCTGTTCTTGTTGCAACATGAAAAATACCTCCCTTTGCGAAAATTGTTTGTATAAATTTAAATATTCTGATTTAAATGGATATATTTTCCCTGTTACCTTTAGATAGAAGCAAGATGTCTCTATTCTAGTAGTTTTCTATCCAAATTTTTCAGATACTATTTGAAAGCGTATTCAAAACAACTTATTTAAAAAATATGTAAATTTTTAAAAAGGATATTCTAGTCTGTTAATTTATTTTTACTAGTTTTCAATAATAAGTGCTCCAGATGAAACATCCACCTGGAGCGAATCTATTTCTCTATTAAACCCATCCACGGAAACGTGAAGCTTCCGCCATTTTACGAATACCAACCATATAAGCTGCTAATCTCATATTAACTTGACGATTGAATGATGTTTGGTAAACACTATCAAATGATCTAACCATTTTTTCACGAAGCTTTTGAGCTACTTCTTCATCAGACCAGTAATATCCTTGATTATTTTGTACCCATTCAAAATATGAAACAGATACTCCTCCAGCACTCGCTAACACGTCAGGAACTAATAGAACGCCACGTTCTGTTAAGATTTTAGTAGCTTCTAATGTAGTAGGTCCATTCGCTGCTTCAACCACGATTGACGCCTTAATATTATGAGCATTTTCAACCGTAATTTGATTAGATATAGCTGCTGGAACCAGAATATCACATGGCTTTTCAAGTAGTTCTTTATTTGTAATGACATTTGTAAATAAATTTGTTACTGTTCCGAAGCTATCTCTTCTATCAAGTAGATACTCGATATCTAAACCATTCGGATCATATAATGCTCCAAGTGCATCAGAAATACCGACTACCTTTGCACCTGCATCTGTCATGAACTTCGCTAAAAAGCTTCCCGCATTTCCAAAACCTTGAATAATGACACTAGCACCCTTTAACTCGATTTCCTTACGTTTTGCAGCTTCTTCAATACAAATTGTTACACCCTGTGCAGTAGCAGTCTCACGTCCTGCAGAACCACCTAATACAAGTGGCTTTCCAGTAATGAATCCTGGAGAATCAAACTCTTGAATACGGCTGTATTCATCCATCATCCAAGCCATAATTTGAGGATTTGTATATACATCTGGTGCTGGAATATCTTTTGTTGGACCAACGATTTGGCTTACTGCACGAACGTATCCGCGGCTTAATCGTTCCAGCTCAAGTAAAGACATTTTTCTAGGATCACAGATGATCCCACCTTTCCCTCCACCATATGGTAAATCAACAATTCCACATTTTAAGCTCATCCACATTGATAGAGCTTTCACTTCATCCTCATTTACTTCCGGATGGAAACGAATTCCACCTTTAGTAGGACCTACAGCATCATTATGTTGTGAACGATATCCAGTGAAAATTTTCACTGAATCATCGTCCATTCTTACAGGAATTTGAACTGTTAAAAATCGTAAAGGTTCTTTTAATAACTCATAAAGTTCTTTAGAATAACCAAGTTTTTGAAGAGCCTCAGAAATTACCTCCTGAGTTGATTCAATTAATTCTCTACCCTCTTCTTTGATTTTCTTTTGAATTTCGAATTCTTTTTCGTTTTCTTGGATTATAGTTGTCATTGTTCTCGCTCCATTTATACTGTTGCTTTATATTGGCTAAATACATCGTTAATTTGTTTAATTGACCAGTCTAAATCTTCTTTTGAAATAATTAATGGTGGTGCAAAACGAATAACTGTATCATGTGTTTCCTTACATAATAAACCTTGTTTTTTCAATGCTTCACAATAAATACGTGCTGGCACATGAAGTTCAACACCAATAAATAGCCCACGTCCTCTTACTTCTTTAATGTGAGGGTGATCAATTTCTTTTAATTTTTCCATAAAATAATTTCCTAGCTCATTTGAACGTTCAGCTAATTTCTCTTCTTCAAGAACTTCTAAGGCTGCCACTGATACAGCGCAAGCTAATGGATTTCCACCAAATGTAGATCCGTGAGAACCTGGTTCAAAAACACCTAATATTGAACGGTTTGCAGCTACACATGAAATTGGATATACTCCGCCTCCAAGTGCTTTACCTAAAATGTACATATCAGGAATAACTTCTTCCCAATCACATGCAAAAGTTTTACCAGTTCTGCATAAACCAGTTTGAATTTCATCAGCAATAAATAATACGTTTTCCTTTTGACAAACTTCTGAAACTTCACGTAAGAAACCTTCTCTAGGAATGTTAATACCTGCTTCACCTTGAATTGGTTCAATTAATAATGCTGCTGTGTTTGGAGTGATTGCAGCTTTTAATGCTTCAATATCTCCGTAAGGAATTAATTTAACTCCTGGTATGAATGGACCAAAGCCACGTTTGTAATCTTCTTCAGATGATAAAGATACTGCAGCTAGAGTACGTCCGTGGAAGTTTCCAATGCAAGCAATAATCTCAGCTTGATTATCTTCAACACCTTTCACATCGTAAGCCCATCTTCTAGCAGCTTTTAATGCTGTTTCTACAGCTTCAGCACCCGTATTCATAGGTAAGATCATTTCTTTGTTTGTTATTTTTGCTACCTTTTCATACCATTCACCCATGTTTTCGCTATAGAAAGCACGAGAAGTAAGTGTTACTTTATCTGCTTGATCTTTTAACGCCTGAATAATTTTAGGATGACGGTGCCCTTGGTTTACAGATGAATAAGCACTTAACATATCTAAGTATCTATTTCCCTCTGGATCAGTTACCCAAATACCTTCTGCTTTTGAAATAACTACAGGTAGTGGATGATAGTTATTTGCGCCAAATTGATTTGTTTGCTCGATGATTTTTTGAGAATTAATCGTCATTTGTGTTCCCCCATTATTTGTTAATTTATTTTTAGTTTCTTACTTAAGTATTTAGCAACTTCTGTGCCAAATATGTCTAAAATAATAAAATTCACAAAATGTACTCATTTAGATGCTTTATCAAGCAAAATAATGTTACCGTTTTCAACAACTGCAAATTTTTTTTGCATTTTAGCGCAAATTTATTTAAAATATGCATAGAATATTTGCGGTAGTATTATGCTCAAAACGAAATAATCATACAAAATTAGCACGAATTGGAAAAACTGCCTTTTTATCTTACCAAAAATGGTCAGAAGTGCAAATTTTTTCTAATCGTACAATGAAAAGAGAGATTTTGATGAAAAATAATAGCCATTCATTTATTGGTGTAGACGAATTACTTCAGCTTATCTTAGAAGAAATAGATATCGGCATTCACGTAATCAATCAAGAAGGTAAGACAATGGTTTATAACCGTAAAATGATGGAAATTGAAATGATGAACGAAGAAGATGTTTTACATAAAAATTTATTAGACGTATTCACCTTTCAAAAAAATCAGTCTAGCACTCTACTTGAGGCTCTACAAAAAGGTAAAATTAGAAAAAATATAAAACAATCATACTTTAATAATAAAGGTAAGGAAGTTACAACAATTAATGATACATACCCAGTTATGAAGGATGGAAAAATTGTCGGAGCGATTGAAATGGTACGTGATGTGACCGAATTAAAACAATCGGTCCAAGAAGGTATTCTTCAAAATCGTAATACTCGTTACACCTTCGAACAATTAATTGGAGAATCTCAATCTTTTAAGGCGATCATTGATGATGCAAAAAGATCAGCAAGAACTTCATCCTCTATTTTATTAGTTGGCGAAACTGGAACTGGTAAAGAATTATTCGCTCAAAGTATCCATAATGCAAGTTCACGAGCAACAAAACCATTTATTTCACAAAACTGTGCTGCTTTACCAGAAACATTAATAGAAAGTATATTATTTGGAACTAAAAAAGGAGCATTTACAGGGGCTATTGATAAACCTGGATTATTTGAAGAAGCAAATGGCGGTACGTTGCTTTTGGACGAGATCAATTCGCTTAGTCCAAATTTACAAGCAAAGCTTTTAAGAGTATTACAAGAACGTAAAGTTAGGCGAATTGGTGATATGAATGAAAAAGATTTAGACGTCCGTGTTATCGCAACAATTAATGAGGATCCTATTGAAGCAATTGCTAATAACCATTTACGAAAGGATTTATATTACCGCTTAAGTGTCGTATCGTTATTTCTCCCTCCGCTAAGGGAAAGAATCGACGATGTCCTTTTATTGGCTAACTTCTTTATTCAGAAATATAATCGCCTTTTTGGCCATCAAGTCAATGCAATAGATGATAGGGTCGCTCATTTCTTCCTCCATCACAACTGGCCGGGGAATGTGCGTGAGCTTGAACATATGATTGAAGGTGCAATGAATTTAATTGAAAATGAATCAGTCATTAAAAGCTTTCATCTACCATCTAGATTTTTTAATGAAATGAGTAAAAGTAATGAAGCAAAAATTCAGCATCAGCATCCAACGATTGAATTGAATAATTTAGAATCAAAAGATGATCACCTGTATTTAAAGAACACTTTGTTAAACAAGGAGAAACAACATATTATGTCTGTTCTAAATGAACATAATGGCAATATTACACAAGCCGCAAAAAAATTAGGCATTAGTAGACAAAACTTACAGTATCGTATACGTAAATTTAATCTTTCAAATGATTAAATAATTACATGAATTAATAGTAAGAACTGCTTAAAAATCATTTATCCTATCTATCGCCCAAACCTTCCGCATTTGTCCTGCATAGTTTAATTATGTAAGATTTCCGATGCGTAAAAAGGAGGTTTATAGATATGCACAATGAACAAGATTATCGCCCACATGGCTTCGGTGGAGGCTTTGGACACATGGGTGGATTCGGAGGCGGAGGATTTGGTCGCCCAGGTTTCGGTGGATTTGGAAGACCAGGTTTTGGATTTGGAGGAATTGGTCGTCGTCCATTTTTCCCAGGAGGCTTTGTCGGTGGATTGGCAACAGGTGCTTTATTAGCTGGAGCCTATGGAGGTTATGGTTATGGCGGATACGGCTATGGATACCCTTACTGTCCTCCAGGATATTATTGCCCACCCCCTTACTATGGATATTACTAATGTAAAATAAAAACAAATAAAAAGAGAAGGATACGGATCCTTCTCTTTTTACTATATTGTTATAATGAAATTGTTGAATAGCTACCTACAACCTCCACTGTAAAACCTAGCGCTTCTAATTCTTGCTTTACGCCAGGTAATAGTACATCATCATATCCCATCTCTACATCTATAATAAAAAAATAATTTCCTAATCCTGTTTTCATTGGACGTGACTCAATTTTTGAAAGGTCAATTTGACGCCATGCAAATGCAGATAGTACTTGATGAAGAGCCCCAGCACGATTTTCTGGCATCATAATAACAAAAGTTGCCTTCGTATGATTCTTCTGAAAAAAATGTGTCTCAGTATGGGAATCAGCTCGTTGTAGAACGATAAACCTCGTATGATTATAAGAATTAGAATGAATATCAGATGCCACAATTTCTAAACCGTATTTCTTTGCAGCGAATTCATTTGCTATTGCGGCAATACATTCGTTTGGTTGCTCGCTAACAATTTTAGCAGCAGCACTTGTTGAAGTTACTGGTTCTAACTTTGTATATTTATATTGATTATGTAAAAATGGATGACACTGAGCCAAAGCATGTGAATGAGAGTAGATAATTTCAATCTCATTTACTCTGTCAGCTTGATCTTTTGTCATTAATAGGTGCTGTCTAATCGGTATAATAATTTCACCAATCATCTTTAATGGTTGCTCATGAACAAGATAATCAATCGTCGTCGTAACCGATCCTTCTACTGAATTCTCAATTGGTACGACTGCAAAATCGACCTCTCCTTCTGCAACGCTATCCATGCAGACGGGTATACTAGAATATGCTATATGCTCGTCCTCTTTAAAAACAGATTGAACGGCGACATGGGTAAAAGTTGCTTCTGGACCTAAATAACCTATCTTCACGTTCCCACTCCTTTTAATTTTTAATTATACTAAAAAGAGTTATTTTAAAAAATAAAAATATGATTAAATTTTCTCACATTTCCAATTAGAGGCTGCTATTCCTAATCATTAATTTTGAAGATACGACTATTTTTTTCGCAATCTCACGCCCCATTAGTCTCTCCATGAGCAGATCAACTGCTGATTCTCCCATTTGTTCAGAGTAAATTTTCACTGTACTCAAGGTAGGAAAAAGATATTTTGAGAATGGTAAATCATTCATTGCTATTAAACTCACACGTTCAGGTACAGGAATATTAACTTCACGCAAAGCATTTAAACAGCCAATCGCCATCGAATCGCAGCCTACTAAGAATGCTGTTGGTAGTTGATCACCATTATCTTGTATAGCTTGCTTCATCAATCTATAACCTTCATCCGCTGAGAAATTACTTATATACATGTTATTTTGTTGGATAATTCTTTTTTCCTCTAAATATGATTTAAATGTACTTTCACGAGAATCATAATTTTCTATAGATTGGTTTGAAAAATCTTCGCGCCCACCAATATAGCCAATATTCTGATGTCCAAGGGAAATAAAATGATCCAATACTTTTATCGTTGCACTCTTATAATCGGTTAAAACGGAATCATAATACTCCTCATTTGGAGAGAAATCAACAAATACAATATTATTAGATACTTTTTTCAAAGAAGAAATTTGTTGCTCATCAAACCTCCCAATTGCAACTATCCCTTGAAACTGTTCGTCAGCTAACCCCTTTGCATTTTCATGAAAAAAAATTGAAATTAATAAACTATGATACTCACAGCGATTTTCTATTCCAAATCTTACAGACATATTATGAAAAGTATCTAAAACTTTTTTCTCCTTATCCCAATGAACAAGTGCGATTTTTGCTATACTCTTTTTTACTTTTGATTTTTTTCGATACGAGAGTTTATCTGCCGTTTCAAATATTCGTTGCTTAGTGTCGTCACTTACTGATAATCCTGGATCATAATTTAATACTCTGGAAACCGTTGCAATTGATACACCTGCTTTTTCTGCTATATCTTTAATTGTGGTCATTTCAATTCTTCTCCTTGTAAATTCTCAACCCGAATGGCTATCTAATACTTATTCTACCAGCCACACGTTCTACAATTCCGATAAAATATGAAGAATTTTTAACATATTCATTTATTGTGCAAATATAATAATCTCTGATTTATTTTGGAGAAGGAAAAAGCTTGTAGGTTTTATTTTTTTAAAGGAATTTTATAAGAAGTAAATGAATTTCGTCTTTTTAATCTAATTCATACTGTGATTTTAAAATTGCAGCTATTAAGGCCTCCATCGATCTAGATGAGGATAGTCCTACCTCTGTAGGAATATTCCCATATATTAATATATCCATTCCATTTTTTATACGATAACCTGCTTGCCTTAAATAAACGATCGTTCTGTTTAAATAGTTAGTCCAATCATGTTTTATTTCATCGTCAAGCTCATTTAATGTAAATTCTACGATCCCCAACTCTTCATAATTTAACGAAATCAATCTTATTCGGTTTGAGTCAGTTTTCGCAGATACTATGTATGTCCCAAACGAATGATTCAATGAAAAATTTTGATCTCTATTGGCATGCGTAATTTCTTCAATTTCATGATTTGATCCAAAAACAAAAAAGATCCGATGATTTGTATGATGAAAATACCGGTTAAAAACTAATACTAGATCATTAACATTCATTTCCTTATCACTCCCATTTGCTATTACGAAGAATTAACCATAGATTTCTTTTAAAATCTAAAATTTATAAGATTCTATTTCCTCGTTACTTATGAATTTGAATAGTACAAAACCATCCTACCTTCATGATTATTATTGGTCAATAAGTTATTTTACTAAAATTTACTAATTTTACCCATTTTTTTACTTTGTTATTTAATCTGTCACATTTGAATACCTTCTCAGTCTATATTTGCATTTTACTCATCTAAATAAGAGCATGATAGAAGCAACTCGTACGAGACACCTATGGGAATAGCGGGACAGGTGAGACCTCGCAGTGGTCAAAAAGGTAGGCAAGCTAACACAAGGACGTCCTGCCGTAACGCCTACATGACCCACATCGTGTGAGCATAGGAGGCTATAGCAGCATGACCCACGGAAAGCGAACATCCTGAAATGAAAATCTACGAAACTCCATAATTAGTAGCATTGGGGTATTTGAATACCACTAAAAAATCAGAAAAATTTTACTAAAAAAGATCATTATCTTTATCACTTAAACTAATATTTTATATAGTGACTGTTACACTGTCGTACTTGCTACCTTTGTAATAAATTATTTTCTACTTTATTGTATTGATTTAATTTCTAAAACTTTAATAAACTAATAGAAAGCCATAAATATAAATAGGAGGCATAAATAATGAATGCATTAAATACTGGTTTCGATTTTTTTAAGATTATAGCTCTTATTTTTCCAGTTATTTTTATCTTTGTTTTTGCAAGTATCTTCTTCGTTCTGATTAAAGGCTTAAAACAGTGGAACTACAATAATAAACAACCTCAATTGACTGTCTCTGCAAAAGTTGTAACAAGGAGAACAAATATTAGCAATCATAATACTAGTAATCAAATTAGCCATTCCTCCACTACCTACTATGTTACCTTCGAAGTTGAATCTGGAGACAGAATGGAGTTGCAAGTTAGTGGTTTGCAATATGGACAGATCGTTGAAAATGATTTAGGAAAATTAACTTTCCAGGGAACAAGGTTTTTAAAATTCGAACGTTAATCCGTTGAAATTATGGGGTGAGATGATTGAAGGTATTTGTAAGTGGAGCAACTGGTTTTTTAGGAAAACATACAGTTAAAAGATTAAGTGAAATCGGTTATACTGTGTTAGCGTTTGGACGAAACGAAAATTCAGCTCAGTTTTTTAAATCAATGGAAAATGTCTACTTCATTAAAGGTGACTTAAACGATATTCATTTGTTAGATCAACATATAAAAGATGTTGACTATGTAATTCATTGTGCCGCGCTTGCGGCACCATACGGGGAATATGATTTATTTTTCAAAACCAATGTTGATGGGACAAGCAATATTGTTAATGCCTCTCTTAAAACAAATTTAAAAAAATTCATCTATCTTTCTACTCCAAGTGTATATTTCGCGAATGAAAGTCGCACAAATGTAAGGGAAAGTGATCCTCTACCTGAGAGACACACAAATTTTTATGCAAAAACGAAACATTTGGCTGATTTAATTGTTCATCAAGCGACAGCAAATGGTCTTCCGGCAATTTCGTTAAGACCTAGACAAATATTTGGTCCCTTCGATAACACGATCTTTGGAAGACTCATTGAAACAAACCTAACACGAGGTATTCCTCTTGTGAAAAATGGACAAATTCTCATGGATTTTACGTATATCGACAATGTTGTAGATGTTATTGTTAGTTGTATGAATGCGGATAATCAATATATCGGAGAATTTTATAATATAACAAATGGTCAGCCAATTTATTTAATTGATGCGCTTAAGCAATTATTTTTAGCACTTAATGAGGATCTTCAAACGAAAGCAATTTCTCCTCAATTACTAGCATTACTATCTACAAGCTCTGAGCTAATTGCCAAATTTACTCGTAAACCACCATTTATTTCAAAGCATGTTGCAAGCTTTCTAAGTTATGATTACACGCTAAATATTGATAAGATCAAGAATGACTTACATTTTGATCCGAAAATTTCTATAGCTGAAGGAATTAATCGATATGCGAATTGGTATTTAAAAAATAGTAGGCCAAAATAAGCAAAAGCAGATTAATTTACAATAGATATTATTTTTTTTCAATTGATACGGCACTTAAACCTGGCGTCCAAGCACCAATTGATGCTCCATATACAAGAGCTTACATAAAATACCCCCGTATACTTATACGGGGGTATTCTGACATTCAAACTCGGAAGACATTGTCTACAAGTCGACCCATTCATTTACCTATAAAGGTTTATTCATTATTTCACTTTACTTAAATAACGATAGACAGTAGCTTCTGATACTTTTAGTTTATTTGCTAATTCACTAACGCCACCTTTTAAAAGGAATAGTCCAGCTTCGTTTAAAGTTCGAACAACATTTAGCTTTTCGTCTATTGAAAGTCTTTCAGGGGATAAATCATATTCATTAAGTACTTTCGAAATCATATTTTCAAGCACATCTTCCACTGTTTCATGTAGGCTTTCAAACACATCTGTATTATGTGACTGTAATGGTTTTTGAGTATCATTTTGAAATCCGGTCATAATAAAATCATCTAAATATGATTTAACGTCTTCAAAAACAGTCACATCTACATTTACACATAGGACACCTATTATATTTCCATCTTCATTTTTAATAAAATAACTTGAAGAACGGCATGTTCTGTCACCTTTCACACTTGCTTTATAGTTAGAGATGAAATCTACATCTTTATAAGCCCCTTCTTGCATAACCTTTAATACTAAATCTGTAATCGGCCCACCGACTTTACGTCCACTAATTCCACCATTCTCTATAGCAACAATCGAATTTTCAGGGTTGGTTAAATCATGAAGAACAACTTCGCAGTTTTTTCCCATTATTGATGCAATAAATTTAACCATTGGAATATATGCATTTAATAAATGATTCGAACATTGATCTGATTCAATTGTATAATTCATTCCAACCTCACTCATTTATGCATTTACCTTTAGATTTCTAACCGCTTTATCTAATCTCGACATAGCTTCTTCAAGCGTTTTGCGAGTACATGCATAATTTAATCTCATAAAACCTTCACCATCGGAACCGAAAACTCGACCATCATTTAAGCCTAATTTAGCGTCTTTTATTAAGAAGTTATTTAATTCATCTCCAATTAAGCCTAATTCTCTAAAGTCTAACCAGCCAAGATAGGTCGCCTCTGTTAGCTTCATTTTCACTTCTGGAATATGTTTACTTAAATAGTCATTAATATACTCTGCATTGCCTTTTAAATGAATAAGTAATTCATCCAACCACTCATCGCCTTCATTATAAGCAGCAATGACAGCTTCAATACCAAAAATATTTAAGTTTTCCAAACTCGCACGAAGAATCGCATGAGTAAACTCAGTCATTAAATTTTTATTCGGAATGACAGCTAATGACGAAAATAAACCTGCTATATTAAATGTTTTACTAGGTGACATAAACGTAATACTCATATTAGCAGCATCTTCACTTAATGAATAAAAAGGAGTGTGTGTTCCCTTTTCATAAACTAAATCTGCATGAATCTCATCTGCAATGATAATAATATTATGTTTTTTGCAAATAGCTGTTAATGCTAATAGTTCTTCCTTTGTCCAAACTCTACCAACTGGATTAGCTGGACTACATAGTATTAACATTTTTGTTTTGCTTGTAATTTTCTTTTCTAAATCATCTAAATCCATATAGTAATATCCATCTTGCTCAACCAAGGGGTTTTCGACTAAGTTTCTACCATTATTTTTAATTGTACTGAAAAACGGATAATAAACTGGCGGTTGAATAATAACTTCATCTCCGACTTTTGAAAATGACTCAATAGCCAAATTTAAAGCGGGCACTACTCCAGGTACAGTCGTTAACCAATCACGTTCTATTGTTGTATTAAATCTCTTATCTGCCCAATTAATAGCTGATTCAAAAAATTCTTCAGGAATATGTCCATAACCATAAATTGGATGCTGAGCTCTTTTCGTTAATGCATTTACAATCGCAGGTGCACAAGCTAAATCCATGTCTGCAATCCATAAAGGTAATACTTCCGTACATCCAAATTCTTTATCGATTGAATCCCACTTTGTACTATTTGTTTTTAGCCTACAAATTTCTTCATTAAAGTTAAATTTCACGTTCAATCCCCCATCCATTTTTCTATCTATTTTTATTTTATCTGAAAACTTAGCTAATGATAAGAATTTTTTATCACAATGATAAATTTTTATCTTAAAAATATTTTCTCATAATTTATTTAATAAAATACCTAATTAATTTAACAAAATAAAAAGACCACAAATTTGTGATCTTTGTTATCCTCATTCGTTTTCATGATGTATTCATAATATTTTTTGTATTGAACATGGAGATTTGTATATTCCCACTCAATGATGTTCGCTTTCCATTTGGAAAGGGTAAATTAGAGCTTTTTATAAAAACGTTCACCGGTGTCTTGATTATAATAAACTCTTGTTTTCTCACCTGTGACAGGATCAAGATTTACTTCATTTGTTGGCTTAAACCCTGCAGGAATTTCCACACCATGATTCCGATTAAACCGTTTGTCATAGATAAAGTATCCAAGCGAAATACAAATCATAACAGCTAAAATTTGGATACCGTATATTATGGCAATTACTGTCACGATAATTCCTCTATAACAACTGCTGTTCCATATGCTACTATTTCCGACATGTTTTGGCCAATTTCGCCTGAGTCGTAACGCATCATGATAATTGCATTTGCATTCATTTCATTTGCGTTTTTTATCATTCGGTCTAATGCTTCTTTTCTCGCATCCTCAAGCATAGCAGTGTATTGCTTGATTTCTCCACCTACAAGACTTTTCAAACCTGCCAGAATATCCCCACCAAGTCCTCTACTTCGTACAATTATCCCAAAAACCGGGCCTTTTACCTCGACTACTTTATAACCTTCTATTTTTTCTGTTGTTACAACTAACATGTTCATCATCCTTACTTCTTATTTTTAATCTATTACTGCTCTACTCTGTTTTTAAATTCCGTACATGGATGTGACATTCCACTTGTCCGTCTAAAATTCCTTCTTTCACTGGAACACTCTTTGAGTAATTTATTAAGTAGACTACAAACGATACCTATTTATATTGGTTGAAAAATATTTTGAGCTTCTGCAATCATCTTATTAAATAACGTTTTTACAGTTTGATTCTCAGCTAATCTTGGGCTTTGACCGGACCAAAGTGACATGAATTCTTGATTATTTTGTAGTGCAGAAGCTTTTCTAATAGATTGAGTGAGTGCATTTTGAACTGGAAAATCCGGTATAGAAGATTCATGTTTTTGCATCTCTAAAATAAATTTATTATTAATTCCTCTTGCCAATTTTCCAGAAAATGCACGAGTTAAGACTATTTGGTCTTCTTTTGCATTAAGAACAGATTCTTTATGCACCTGATGGGCACCACTTTCAACACAAGTTAAAAAAGCTGTACCCATTTGTACACCCTGAGCACCTAAACATATTGAAGCCATTAAACCTCGCCCATCCATTATACCTCCAGCAGCAATGACTGGAATGTTTACTTCATCAACAACTTGTGGAACAAGTGACATTAGCCCTATTAGGCTCTCAGGAGATCCATTTAAAAAGTTCCCACGATGCCCACCAGCCTCACTTCCTTGAACGACGACTATATCCATTCCTCTTTCTTCATTTTCAACTGCTTCTTCAACGTTAGTAGCTGTACCTATCAGGATGACGTTATTTCTTTTTAATTCAGCTACGACTTCGATAGAAGGAATACCAAATGTAAAAGTGCAAATAGGTACTTTTTCTTCTAATACTACTTTAATTTGCTCATTAAACGTTTTAACTACATCATTCGATTTTGGAATTTCCAATCTATCCTCAACTTGTAGATTCAATTGATCACGAATAGGCTGTAATAATTGGCTAGCTGCTTCAATTTCATGATCCATATTATTAAAATTATTGGGAACGAATAGATTTATCCCGAAATGGTTAGATGTTAACTGTTTAATTTCTCTGATTTGTTCACGTATTTGAATAGGAGTCATATAGCCTGCACCAATCGTTCCAAGCCCTCCAGAATTCGAAACCTCCGCTACTAATTTCGAAGTTGTTATTCCACCAGCCATTGGAGCTTGTATTATCGGATAGCCAATTTTCAAGAGATCTGTCATTTCATTATGCAACATAAATATCACCTCGATTATTTGTACCTATATACAGATACTTCAAACAAATTAAGCGCCGCCGAAGCTAGTACATTTGCTGTTACTAATGCGAGCAATAATAAACTATTCTATTATTACTTTCAGATTTCCTATTCAAGAACATCTTGAATAATATCAATATCAAAATTACGTTGGGATCGAACATCCTTGATGATTTTCTTAATTGATTTACCGTTCCAAAGTTTCGTTTCATCCATTTTTAACACATCATTAAAAGTAAACCAATCAGCATTGATAATTTCTAATCCATCGAAATGCAATTCTCCACTTACAATTTCGCTAACATAGTTAAATCTAACTAAGTGATTGCCAATTTGACTAATAAAATTATAAATTCCGGTTAAATTTAAGACATTAACATCATAACCTGTTTCCTCTTTGGCTTCCCTTTTAACTGCTTCTACTATGTTTTCTCCAGGTTCAATTCCTCCAGAAGGTATATTCCAAAGTCCAAAATTATCTTTTTTTCCTTCCTGAATCATTAAAACCCTATCATCTTTTAATATTACTGTGCTAACTATTGCTGTTGCCATAACACACCCCATATTTCGTTAAAATAAGTTTTAGTAGTTCACTAAATACGTAAAGACAACAAAATCTAGTTATTGATGATATTTTACACGAAAGGTTCGCTCAGAACATAAAAAAATGAGTTCCCGTAGCAACTCATCTAGTCCTAATAAGGAATTTCTATTAAATTTATCACTTTCCAATAAATTTAATGTTCAGCTTGTCTAATAGAAACATATAATCATCTCTGTTCATTTTGCTTTTCATGAACAATATTTCTCCATTTTAGATCTCCACGCTCTAAACCATGAATCAGTATTTCTGCTGTTCCCATATTGGTAGCCAATGGAATTGAATAAACATCACATAAGCGGATTAAGGCCAAAATATCTGGTTCATGCGGCTGCGATGTAAGCGGATCACGAAAGAAGAAAACGATATCCATTAAATTTTGTGCGATCAAAGCTCCTATCTCTTGATCTCCACCAAGAGGACCTGATTTAAACCTATGTAACTCTAAATTTGTATTTTCCATTATTCTTGTACCTGTTGTACCAGTAGAAAATAATTCGTGCTTAGACAAGATTACTTCATATGCTTTAGCAAAGTTTACCATATCGTTTTTCTTACCATCATGCGCAATAAATGCAATTTTCAATATAAACATTCCTTTCAATATTTAATACTAAGATAAAAAACACACATTGCATCACCTATTTTAATCAAAAGGCACTATGCAATTCCTATGTAGACAATCAAGTTGATATACAATTAGTCGAGCTCAAATATTTTGTTTATAGTTATTTCCTACTTCTATTAAATCAGTAACAAAATCTTTTATATTGCCTACCAGTACTCCACCATGACCAGTACACATTGCACTTGGATCAATGGAATTAAATCCATTTAAACCGCTGAGAAATACATTTAAGTTCTCTTTTTTCACTCCACCATTACGTAAATACTCTATCCATTCGCTTCTAAGTTCATTCCCTTCTGATTCTAATCCATCTTTTGAAAGTGGATCACAAAAAAAGCATAAGAAATCACCTGTAAACAATACTTTTGATGAACGGTGATAAAAAGCTACAGATCCTGGGGTATGGTACCCAACTAAAATGCATTCAAAATCCTTTCTTATTTCATGATCTGATAATTGATACTTAAAATGCGTCGGATCTGCTATTTCCATGCTATTTTCCTCATTTGGGTGAATAAACTTCTTAGCATTTTTAAAAATAGTTGAACCTTGTATATGATCCTCATGACCATGGGTTGCTAAAACAAGCCTAACATCACTTGGTGATTTTCCTAATTTATGTAATGCTTCTTCAAGAATAATTGAATGCTCCATTTTACAAGAGTCTATTAGAGTAACTCCTTCTTCTTCAGAATAAAATAACAATTATTATAAGAATTCCAATTTGAATCCCCATATCACTAAAACATACACATTATCCCTAACATTTTCGATTAAACTTTCCATATTCATACCCCCATGACAAAAGAAATCCCAAAATATTTATCTTTAAATAGCTATTTTCTATTATTCGACATTAATTTTTTAATCCCTTGTGTATCTGATATGAACGAAACTATCAACAGTAAAAAATGTATGTAAAAAGATCTAGTTTGCTCCCCTTCGAATAATACCTCTTACCATAGACCATGTTCACACCTCTCAGTTCAAATCCCGATACCACTAACTTACTCCCAAATTAATCCAAACTTTCAATAGATTAACAACATACGAAATATCTATTATTGGTTTAGCTTAACCTATCCCCTTCTCTTTAGTAGATACGGAATGGGAAAAAAAACCTAAAAACCCCAACTCATTTTGTTGTATTCGCACCTTTTTGGAAAATCGAGTGAAAATAACATCAATTTTACAGAAGAAATTAGGTTGAAAGTCATTCTGGAAACCCCCTTTGAAATCTACTAGCAAGATATTTAACATGATTATTAAGATAATTTTCCGAAAATTAAGAAATGAAATATTATCGGAGCTTTATATCAAACTATGAAAAGAGGGAAACTATGAAAAATGAACAACGTCGATGGTTTAACAAAGCAATAAAAGCCTCAACTCCTATCGCTCTATCATTAGGGCTACTTCTTCCGTCCATGCAAACTGGCTTGACGAATGCATCTGCCAAAACAAATCAATCGAATGCAGAAAAAATTCTAGCGTCCTTAACTGATGAACAACGGGCAGCCCTAAACAAATCTGAGGCAAAGGAGAATTATGGACTTCAAGGGTTTGATGAGAAAGAGCTAAAGGAGAACAGAGATATTTCAGTCATTGTTCAGTTTAAATCGAAACCTGGACAAGCTGCAGTCCTTGATGCTGCTTTGGATGGAAAATCGTTAACAAGAGATGTAGCACGAAGCAAAGTCGACCAAGAGCATTCAACGTTCCAAAATGATCTCAAACAAATCTTCCCTGCAAACAATAGTATGCAACGATCGCTTCCATCCACTGGAAAAGGTTTAAATATAGTAGAAACGCCTTACCAAATCAAGCGTTCCTTTAAAACTTCCTATAATGGAGTTTCCATGACGCTACCAGCAAACCAAGTTGAATCACTTATGCAGTCAGATGTTGTACAAGCAATTTACAAAGATACTACATTTACAATTGAGCCACCTTCCATTGCAAAATCTAAAGGAAAACCAGGTGAATCAGATAAACCAGAGTCAACTGTGACTGGGGATGCTGTTTCATTCTTAGGAGTGGACAAGCTACATAAAGAAGGCATTACTGGCAAGGGAGTCAAAGTAGCGGTCATCGATACAGGGATTGACTACAATCATCCTGATCTCAAAGATGCCTATAAAGGCGGATATGATTTTGTAAATAATGACAATGATCCGATGGAAACAACCTATGAAGATTGGAAAAAATCTGGAGGACCTGAATTTGCTGGCAATGGTTCTGCCTATTACACTTCACATGGAACACATGTATCAGGTACAATCGCTTCTCAAGCGATAAATAACAGTGAGGTTTCCGTCAAAGGAATTGCCCCAGATGCTGATCTATATGTATACAAAGTACTTGGTCCTTATGGTTCTGGTACTTCCGCCAATATTATTGCTGCTATCGATCAAGCTGTCGTTTCTGGAATGGATGTCATGAATCTTTCATTAGGTGCTACTCTTAATGATCCATATTTTCCAACTAGTACTGCAATTAACTATGCCGTTTTAAGTGGTGTAACCGCAGTGATAGCAGCTGGAAACTCTGGACCTGGATTCTATTCCTTAGGATCTCCTGGAGCAGCAGCACTAGCACTTACTGTTGGAGCGAGTGATATTTCGATGCCAATTACGACCATGAAAGGCAACGTAATATCTGGACCATCGATTGATCTACAAACGATGGCCAGAAGTTTTTCTGATAATCTCACTACATTCAAAGGAAAAAGTTTTGAAATGGTTGACGTTGATTTAGGTGGAGATGCCGACTACACCAATAAAGATGTGACAGGCAAAATCGCATTAGTTGAACGTGGTACCTACGCACTGGCAGATAAAATTAAGTTTGCAAAAAAACATGGGGCCAGTGCCGTTCTCCTCTATAACAATGTAGAAGGACATATTGGAGCTTATCTTGGGGAGGCAAATGATTATATCCCTACCTTCTCTGTAACACAACAAGATGGACAATCATTAAAGGCACAAGTAGCAGCAGGTAACAAAAAATTCACTTTTACTGATGTAACTGTTACTGAAACAGAGGGAGACAAGTTAGCAGATTTTAGCTCACGTGGTCCTACATTAAGCACATTTGATGTAAAACCAGAAGTTGTCGCGCCAGGTGTAAGTATTCTCTCCACTGTACCAGCTTATATTACTAACTCAGTTACACCTACTGATTATTCAGGTGCCTATGCTCGAATGAGTGGCACGTCTATGGCAACACCAAATGTAGCAGGTATAGCAGCCTTAATGTTACAAGCAAATCCAAATCTACAACCTGATGATATCAAAACTTTATTAATGAATACCGCGGATCCACTAAATGGGGACTACCTTCCGTATGAACAAGGAGCAGGACGAGTCGATCCAAATGAAGCGATTCATCCAAGAATGGAAGTTCAAGTTCAAGATGAAACTCTTATACCTTATGGGGAAGAAATGGTCACCATAGAAGAACAAACTGGCGGTATCAGCTTTGGTGAGCTTTATACAGGCGAAGATCATTCGATTAATAAACCAGTTACATTGCAAAACTTTGAAAAAGAAAATAAAACGTTTATCGCAAATGTTCATTTTCAATTAATAAAAGGAGGCTCAGATCCAAAGGCTAATGGAGTGAAATTAGCCATCAATCCGGTAATTCAAGTAAAGAAAAACGAAACTAAAAGTGTAAATGTAGCACTCACCCTACCGAAAACAGCAAAAGAAGGCGTTTATACTGGTTATATTATCCTATCTAACCAAAAAGATAAAAACGAGAAATATCGTATTCCATTTAGTGTTAAAACGATAGAGGAAGGTTTTTATGGGTTTGCAGTCAATAAAGCCTCGACTACCCTAGAATATAGAATTTCTCAAACGGAACCGATGGGAATGGCCTCTGGTAGCGTTTCACCTACATTAACTTTTAATATGAAAACACCCATGAAAAAAATGGACATCGTTTGGCAAGATGGAAAAACCGGTCAAGATCTTGGTTTTGCTACATCATTGGATCTATCCAAAATGAACACAAATACGTATATTATTTGCATCCTCACCATTCTTGGCAGTTATTATCCATTTACAGGTGATCCAGATCATCCGATTTCTGCTATTGCCGAAAACGCAAAACCAGGTTATTACAAGTTAAAGCTGATTTCGACCAGTGCGACAGGTAAAACTTTTATCGACTATGTAGATACTTATGTGGATATCGAACAACCGGAAGTTACAACTTCATTAGATCAAGAATCACCATTTCACGAATACAAACCTGGACAAGAAACGTATCCTTTTTCGATGCAAATTACTGATCCACAGGTGAAGGAAATGCAAGATGCCGGGATGGAAGTAGATTTATCCGATACCTCTTTTCAATATGCTATACATACTTCACCACTATCCCAAATTATTAATATGGATAAAGATGGTAAGTTTTCTGAAGACATTGTGATGCATCCAGAAATACCTGCTTTAAGTTTCTCGATAAAAGGAAGAGATGTTGCTGTAAATAGTCCAGTAGATAAAAACTATTATTTTATTAAAGAGGGTACACCAAACGCATATATCACTAGCCCAATAAAAGAAGTAACGATGGGTGATACCGTAAAGGCAACTCTGAAATTAGATAATATTTCATCCCTATCATCTGCTAGTTGGACTTTCGGAAATCTAGATAAAAACTTTGAGATTGTCGATGCCAAACCAAATGCAGAGTTAAGTCAATATGGAGAAGCAAAAGTGACGCTTACGAATTCAGGTACTCCAACTGTACAATTGGAACTGCCATCAACGACTCAAATACAAGACAAAGTGGCTGCGGTCGATCTTACTTTAAAAGTGAAAGATTCTGCCTTTAGTACTTCTGTCAAACTAGATCCTACTGTCTCTATTTCCAACACTGAAGGAACTAGTAATTTAATTAAAGCAGGATATACTTGGGGGTTATTATCTTCTTTCTCTGAGCTAGAAGGCCCGCTTACTGCCGAAGGTTTTTTAAATCCAGGCACTACGAATAAGTATAAAAATGTTGACTGGCCAAACTCAGGTGCATCCATCAAACTAACTCAATCGAATGGTAACATATTTGATATTACGCCAACTTTAGTGAAGGATGTCAATCGTTTTGCTATCTCTAAATTACCATTGACTGGCGACTTATGGTCCTATGAATTTACTTTACCAGGACACTTTATGGTCAAAATTCCGATGATGTCCGGTTTTGAATATAAAGGGACTCTTTATGGTCAAGAAAAGATCCTTATAAGTAATTACTTTATTAAAAAGGCAGTTGCAGGAGATGTGAATAAAGACCAAGTGATTGATATCAAAGATGCACTGGAGATTCAAAAAACATGGGGAAGCGATACTCGTGCAGCAGATATTAACTGGGATGGAAAAGTTGATGCGACAGATCTCAAGTTTGTCCAAAATAACTATCTCAAAGTAAATCCATTTGTGAACAATACACCATCTCCAGTAGATCAAATGAATGGAAAAAAACTCGAAGATATTCTAAAGGAATTAGGCATCACTTCATAAAATCTTACTACTAAATAATTAATATAAAACTACGCTAAGTAAACTATGAAAATGAAAAGGCGATTTTTCCGATACTAAAGGAAAATCGCCTTTTTTAACCATCAAATATTGAATAATACTAGTTTTTATCCTTACAGTCCATTATTCTCAAAAACCTATATTCTCTGCAATCTTTTTCAGTTCTTTAGCACGGGAAACAATAAAAGCTCTCATGTACTTTTCCAAAAACAACTTATCAATTAGTACACCAAGTGGACCGAACGGAGACTTGTATTGAAATGTATCTTTCATTAAAGTTCCACCCTCTGCTTCGACAAACTGATGGGTATGAGTAAAGGAATGGAATGCCCCCTTCGTCATAATATCTACGAATTGATTTGGCTTTTCCATTAAAATTACCTTTGCTGTCAGCTTTTGTTTAATACCAATGTGAACTGCTTCCCAAGTAATTGAATCCCCCTGCTCTAGTAGCCCTCTTCTGTTACACCTCCAATTGCTCTTTCTTTTGTTTGGGAGGTCGTTAGAGTATGAATTTCCACGTTCCTAGCAAGATCAAAACATACTTCAATTGGTGCTTTAATGAATTGTTGATGTTCAATAAGAGGCATTATTTTTTCTCCTTTATTAAGGAATGTTTAGTATCACCATTATATTTCATTGATTCGAATATTACTTACATTTATAAATCACTATTTACAATAAAAAATGAGCCCTTTACTTATATCAGTAAGGGGCTTCTTTCTCACATATCATTATTCTTCTCTATTTACCTACTCATTAATGATTACTGTTTGAAATTCATAAGATTGATAAGAATGGTGTGTTATTGAGTACTCAAAGACCTTCCCATTATCTAAAAAAACGATCTGTTCAACTTCCATTACCGGATCATGTTTGTGAATATTTAAGAGTTGAATGTCATTTGCATTTCCTTTAACTGCTCTGAGTATTTTTTGAGCGCTTTTGATTTTCAACTTCAACTCTTCTTGAATATAATGATAGATGGACTTATTCACATGTTTTTCTGATAATCCTGGGATTACAGAAATTGGCATGTATGTTTCTTCAAGTGCAAATGGTTTATTATCAACAACTCGGAGTCTTTTAATTTCATAAATAAAACTATTTAACTCACAATTTAATAATGAAGCCAATTGCTGAGATGCTGGAATAACGTGAAAAGCCAACACCTTTGTTTTTACCCGCTTTTCCCCTACTTTTTGGGTTAGGCCAAAATGGTTTTTATCATTACGTTTTAACTGATGAACATTAAATAAAGGTGCTTCCTTTACGATTGTTCCATGTCCGCGCCTTTTAACGATTAGCCCTTCGTTAACAAGGAGGTCCATCGCTTTTTTCACAGTCATTTTACTACATTCATATTGTTCAGCTAATGAAAACTCATCTGGAAGCATTTCATTTACTTTATAAATTTGATTAGTAATCTTACTTCGAATATCATCGGCAATCTCGTTATATTTGCTCACTTACAATTTTCACTCCTGTTTGTTGCATATAGTGAAATAGGGCTCCGATTAAATTTGAATCGTTTTCAAAAGCACATCGCTCCACCGAAAGATCTAATGTTGCATGTTCGCCTCTCATTGTAGCTAGTACAGTATTGATTTGCCGAATTAATTCCTGGCGTTGACTAATAGCTCCACCAATTAGAATTTTCTCTGGATCAATTACGTAAGCTACATTAAAGATACCTACTGCTAAGTATTTAATAAATTTTTCAACTTCTTCTTTTACTTCTATGTCACCATTGTCCAATAACTCAAAAACTTTCTTACCGTTCATTGTTCTCCAATCAAGTCCTTTTCGTTTCGCTACAGCTTGAACTAAACTTGAAGTAGAGGCAACGTCACTCCATGTTTTACCTACTGTCTCATTCAAATAATCTTTCATTAACATACAGCCAAATTCTCCAGCATGTAAGTTTTTACCTCTTCTAACTTTTTTATCCAGTACAACTACTCCGCCAATTCCAGATCCAATTACAATACATATAAAATCATTTACATCTCTTGCAGACCCAATCCAAGCTTCAGCTAAACCAGCACAATTCGCATCATTTTCTAATTCGACTTGATATCCTGTGCTTTCAAACAATAACTGTTTTATATTCGGCCCGTGAATATATGGTACAGCACTTCCACCACCAATTATTCCAGAAACCACGTCTACTGCCCCTGGCATGCTTAATGCGATACCTTCTATCTTAACTTTTCTTTCATAATTTTTAACTATATATGTCACTCCATTAATAAATGCCTGAATATCTTCTCTAGGTGTTGGGACTGATCCTTTTTCAACGAAGCTACCATCTTCTTTCATTAAGGCGTATTTTATTGCTGATCCACCTAAATCAACTACAGCATAATGTTTCATGAAATGAACTCCCTTTTTATTAGCTTATTTTTACTCAATAATTAATTCGTTACTTTCAGCTACTTTTTTAAACCACATTCCACTTTTTTTAATTGTACGTTCATAATTATTATTTAAATCTACTCGATAGAATCCATAGCGATTTTTGTACGCATTTAACCATGACCAGTTATCCATAAATGTCCATAAATGATATCCAAAGCAATTAGAACCTTCACTAATTCCTTTATGTAACCATTTTAAATGCTCAGCTATAAATTCGATTCGATAGTCATCTTGAACAATGCCATTTTCATCTAAAAAACGTTCCTCGTCTTGAACTCCCATTCCATTTTCAGATATATACCAAGGAATATTATCGTAATGATCTCTTAAATTAATCGCGATATCATATAAGGCTTTTTCATAGATTTCCCAGCCACGATAAATATTCATTTTCTTTCCTGGCATATCATAATTATCAAAGAAAGTTTCTGGCATGATTTGTGCTGAAGGATCAACTGGTGATTCCTTTGCTTTAATTCGACGTGGACAGTAATAGTTTACCCCTAGAAAATCAACAGTATTTTCACTAAGCAAAATTGAATCCCGTTCTTCAGTAGAAGGGAGTAGATCATTTTCCCTCATAAGAGAAATCAGTTCCTCTGGATAAAAACCTTTAATCGAGGGATCTAAAAAACTTCGATTAAATAATAGATCTGCAATATTCGCAGCTTTCACATCTTCCTCATTTTGAATATCTCTCGGATAAGAAGGTGTTAAATTGATGACTATTCCAATTTGACCATTCTCAACGTTGACATTACGAAACTCTCTAATTGCCATTGCACTAGAAATCATTGTATTGTAAGCAACTTGAACCGCACGTTTCATATCAACTACACATGGATAATGGAATTGGTATAGATAACCACCTTCTACAGGAACAATTGGTTCATTATGAGTTGCCCATTTTTTTACTCGATCTCCAAACAATTCAAAACAAATACGTGCGTATCGACTATAAGCCTCTACGACTTCTCTATTTTCCCAACCACCTATTTCTTGCATAGCAAGTGGCATATCAAAGTGATATAAACCTATAATTGGTTCAATATTATTATTTATTAACTCATTAATCATAGATTGATAGAATGCTACTGCTTCTTCATTAACTACGCCATTACCATCGGGAATTAAACGTGACCAAGAAATTGATGTGCGATATGAATTAAAACCAATGTCCCTCATCCGTTTAATATCTTCCTTATATGTCACGTAGAAATTAGAAGCATCTGTTGGTCCAACTTCATTAAAGAAGCGATTCGGTTCAATTTCATACCAATGATCCCAAATATTTTTTCCTTTTCCGCATTTAAAAGCTGCTCCTTCTATTTGGGTAGCTGATGTAGCTGCGCCCCATAAAAATCCTTTTTTGAATGAATAGTTCATCTGAATCACTCCTAAATTAGTAATCAATTAATATAGCGTTTTCATACTAATATTATATCGAGCGATTTTTTAAAAGTATATACTTTTAAATTAAAGGTATATTTTTTTGTGCGCAGATGGAACCAACTGCTTGCTTTAACAAAACCTAAAAATTTTTAGAAAAGGGCCTTAAAAAAATCAATTCCAATGGCATCTTATTGATTAGCAGGCTGCTTTTTACTTCTTAATACGGTAATAAAACCATCCAATATATCATGACTTACCGAAAATCCTTTGCGTTTATAAAATTCTAGTGCGTTATCATTCCCATTTGAAACGTAAATAAAATAATCCTCTACATCTTCAAATTGTTTTAACCAATCCATCGACAAATTGAATAGCTTAGTACCTACACCATATTGCCTGTATTCTTCTTTAATATAAAATTGAGATAAACATCCTACATATTTTCCATTAACTGAATCAAGATCAAAGAAAGTAGCAAATTCATTTGAATATGCCTCTTTGGGGGAAATATTCGAATAAACGTAACCTACGATTTTTTTCTCATCTTTCACTACTACTATATAATTGTGAATTGCATTTTTTACTGACGGAACCATTCGTGTATCGAAATTCATAGCATCAAATAACTCTGGCTTTATGTATGCTTTTGACTTTTGAAAGACCATCAGTTCATTGCAAATATCTCTACAAAACTCAATATTTTCTTCCGTTATTACTTCATATTTTAAATTCATTTTTTACACTCCTATATTAATGTTTAGTTAACTTCATATTAAGAGGGAAGGATTCGTTTTTTTGCTTTTTGTAATCTTCGTTGCTAAATATGGAGTTTTGTAGATTTCTGCTCCAATCATCTTCTTGCTTAACACTTTTCATTTTCAAATCTTTTTTATGAGCAACAAGCTTTTAGAAAATAGCCTATTTTTTAATTAAACTTCTTACGTATGCCATTCCTTTTATTGAATAGTCAAACCATTGTTGATTGTCGTTATATGGAATTTCAATCCATTCCTTCATAGGTTTACCACCCATTGGGTCGAAATTTTGAGCACCTTTCAATTTTAAAGCTTCTTCCACATCTTCAGATTTTAATTTAACAACTAAATTTGGTTCATTATAAAATACAAAAACTTTCCCTTGTACTTTTAAGCCTTTATGTCCAAAAATACTACCTTTAATCGCATCATGATTATTAATTAACTCTGTTCGTAAATCTTCGAATAACTCAATCGTTTCCTTCATAATCACCATTCCTTTTTGAATGTTAATACTTTCATTTTAACAGTTTCAACTTTTTTGAGAATCATAAACAAAGATGGATTTTTAGAATAATAACAATAGCTTACATTAATAACTTATTGATATTATTCATTTTTAAATCGCACATTATAATAATAGTATAGATTAATTAACAAGTAGCTAAGGAGGTACTCGTATGTCAATTAATTTTCATGATGCTAAAAATAAAATGACTTATACAACTAGAGTAGCAGATCAGTCTTGGATTCAGTTAATGAAAGAAAATATTAATTTTGCAGGTAAAGAAGCTGTTGATATAGGTTGTGGTGGTGGCATTTATTCAAAAGCACTGGCTCTACTCGATGTTAAAAATATAATTGCAGTAGATTTTTCAGAAGAAATGTTAAAAGGGGCTGCTGAAAACTGTAAAGAATTTGAGAATATTACCTTCTTAAAAGGTGACGCATATAATACAAAACTTCCGTCTTCTAAATTTGATATCGTTTTAGAAAGAGCCCTAATTCATCATTTAAATGATTTAAATACCTGCTTTCTCGAAGCGCATCGAATATTAAAAAAAGATGGTATTTTAATCGTACAAGATCGAACACCAGATGATTGTTTATTACCTGGTGATGAAAATCATTTAAGAGGTTATTTTTTTGAGCAGTTTCCGAAGCTGATTGAAATAGAAACTGCCAGAAGATATCATTCAAAAGAAGTCATTACAGCAATTGAATCGAATGGATTTGAAATAGAAAAAGAAGTTAAGCACTTGGAAACTAGATGTAATTACGAGAATTTAGACTCACTTAGTCAGGATCTTCTATCAAGATCAGGTCGCTCTATTCTTCATGAACTAACTGATCGGGAACTACAAGAGTTGGTTCATACGATACAAAGTAAACTTGCCAATAAAACTTCTATCGTTGAAAGAGACCGCTGGACAATATGGATTGCTCGAAAAAAATAGCAGACTTAAAAAGGTAAGAACTTATAAGAGTACTTACCTTTTTGATGTTCATATTTTATTTGATTTTCATTTTACTCTTTTATTTTCAGATTGTTTAATCCAATAACGAATACCTTTACCAGCAAAAGCTTCATCATTGTATCTCGGAATGACGTGAAAATGACTATGAAGAATCGTTTGATTTGATACTTCCCCTACATTCCACCCTAGTGTATATCCATCTGGTGAAAACTTTTCGTTTAAGTAATTTTTTGCAGCATGTAAAAGTTCGTATGTATCATTCCACTCTTGTTTTGTTAAATCAAATGTATTTTCTCGATGCTTCTTTGGCACAATTACACCACTTCCTTCTAATACATCTTGTTCAAGGTTATGCTGTAAAAAATAACAGGTTTCATTTTCAAATACGATGTTCTGATTATGATCTTTTAGTGGATTACAAAAAGTACAATTTTCTACGTATGACATGTATAAATCTCCCTTAAATGCTAGCACTTGGTTCTGATATCTCTATTTTTGGTAGTTTAATTGTGACTTTCGTTCCTTCATCAATCTTACTTTCAAAAGAAATAGTACCACGCATTGCTTCAATTATACGAACAGATACAGTTGTCCCAACTCCCGTACCCTTTTCTTTTGTGGAATAAAAGAGCGTACCGATCCGAGTTAACTGCTCCTTTGTCATTCCTTTACCATTATCTTTAATAGTGATAACTGCATTTTCACCATCATCAAATAGTTTTGTATGTACATAACCTCCAGTATCGGTTGCTTCTATCGCATTTTTAATAAGATTAATTAAGGCTTGTTTTAATTGATTCTTATCTGTATACAAAAATGTCTCAGCCAATATTTCACCTTTTAAAAATACATTTTGTTTCAATGCTAGAGGCTCTAAAAGAGTAACAACATCTGTTACACTTGATTTTAAATTAACAGTTTCGACCTTATCGAATTGAGGCTTAGCAAAATTCAAATAATCATTAATGATTCCTTCTGCCCGTCCTAATTCACTTAAAACTAAAGGTAAAAACTCTTGAGATTGATGATCTTTATTTTGCTGCATTAATTGTAGAAACCCTTTTACAACTGTCAGTGGGTTCCGGACCTCATGCGCTATTGAAGCCGCCATCTCACTTAATGTATTTAATTTTTCGGCACGTTGTATTTCCCTATGTAAAAGCTTTCTTTCAATTAGAATTTCAACTAGTTTTGCAGCTAAAGTAATTGCGATTATTTCAATACTAATAAAAATTAAAATCAAACCATAA
The DNA here is from genome assembly GCF_002156875.1 of Bacillus sp. EAC. Taxonomy (GTDB): domain Bacteria; phylum Bacillota; class Bacilli; order Bacillales; family Bacillaceae_G; genus Gottfriedia. The sequence continues at coordinate 166,928 of NZ_NCSY01000005.1, forward strand.
AGTCTATAATCACTTTTAAAACTTATATTGCTAGTAAGCAAGAATGATATTAATATGCTTAACTGAACAATTGCTGGCCAAAAACTTATTAACGCTGTTAAAATAATTCGCTGCTTCGGCTTGAATTTCCAAAACCATTTAGATAAAACTAATGAACCTAATGATGATAAAGTGATACTGATCACACCAAAGATGATTGCATCTCCACCCAAAATAAATCGAGCAAGTAAAATGGCTGAAAATGTAAGCAGTCCCCACCGATATCCACCATAAAGAAATGCCATTGTCAGTGGTATATATCGCAAATCCCAAAAAAGCCCATACGCTGGATACGGAAATGCCATACAAAGAAAACCTGCGACTGCTTGAAACATACCAAATAAATAGATTTTATCTTTATAACCGTGATGCTCATAAATAATACTGTATATCAATATCGGACTTAAAATGATTAATACATGTAATAATAGTTTTTCAACTAACACCTTTTTATTCCCCGCTGATAGAATATTTTTTCTGAAAATATAGCACTTAAGTAATACGACAAAATAACAAAAAACCCTCTATCTTTTGACGTTTTTCTGTATTTTTCTAATTCCATTTATTAAAGCCCTCTGTACCATAGGTAAAAAAGATGCGTTTATAAGTTTAAACATTTATACTGTAAAAGTATCAAAATGAATTTGGAAAGGACTTCTTATGAATAGAAGATTATTATTAAATATCGTTATTTTCACTTCGCTGTTCTTATTAATAAACTTATATCTAGGCTTTCATGGCTGGATTTTCATTAATAATTTATTCAATAAAGATTTACATTTATCCATTAAAATCATCTATTGGACTTTATTTTGGTTTGTGACCTTTGCCTATATACTTTCACGAGTTTTAAAACATCAACTACCTCAATCCATTTTTAAGCCTTTACACCGTTTGGGTGCATATTGGCTAGCAATCATCTACTATCTTATCTTTTTGCTAATTATCACTGATATAGTTGGATGGATTTTACATTTAACTACTGGTCTACATTCTAAAACACTTATTGTAGTTCTTGGAACAATTGTTGTCATGATTTTATTTATCGTTATTTCACTTGGTCGTAGTAATGCATTAAACTCAAAGTTCGTTCATTATGATATCCAAATCGATAAACCAGATGACCAATATAAAGAACTGGCAATTGTATTAATTTCGGATTTACATTTAAGTACCTTAGTTACTAATAAAAGATTAGAATACCTTGTAGATAAAATAAATAAACTGGCACCTGATCTTATATTAATTGCAGGCGATATTATTGATGAAGATATTACACCGTTTGTTGAAGAAAATATGGTAGAAACATTAAAAAAACTGAATCCTACTATTGGAACATATGCTATTCCAGGCAATCACGATTATTATGGTGGTCACCTAAATCGACTAGCAGAGCAATTAGATGAAGCAGGAATTCCATTACTTTTAGACGAGAAGCAACTTGTTCAAGACAGTTTTTATATTGTCGGTCGAAAAGACTTAGCTAGTAAGAATCGCTTAGAGCTCCATGAGCTATTGGAAGGAATTGATCATAGTAAACCGATTATCCTACTTGATCATCAACCTTATCGATTAGATATACCTACTAAACTAAAAGTAGATTTACAAGTATCTGGTCACACGCATCGTGGTCAATTCATGCCAAACCATTTCATTACTCGTAAACTATATGAAATCGACTGGGGATATTTACAGAAAGAACAATCTCATTTTGTAGTCTCGTCCGGTTTTGGTACATGGGGACCACCGATTCGAACTGGTAACCCATCTGAAATAGTTACGATTACTATGAGATTTAAAGAAAATAATTCAAAATAACTAATTGAGACCTATAGACGTATATCTATGGTCTCTTTTTTTCTAAAGAATTTTTAATTTTTATCTATAAAAAATATTCTGAAAAGTGTAAACTATTAATGTCGGGTTCATTATAGAATGGAGAAAAACACATGAAGAATACGGAGTATTACAACAACAGAAGTCGTCGTATTTATATTATTTTTATGGCTACACTGGTTTCATTACTAGTTATAGGTATTATACTCTCTCCATTAACCTGGAAAGAGCATCCGATTGAGATGATTACTCAAATAAGTTTAATGGTAATTGTGATACTTACTTTACTCTATTTTGTTAAGACAAATAGTACATTGTCAAAATTAATATTTACTACAATCTCATCTTTATATGTTTATATTAAGTTTTGGACTTATCCAGATACATCAACCATGTATAGTTTTGTAGCAATTATCCCTATTTTCACCATCTTTTTATATAATCGTATTGCTTTTTATATTGGGTGGATTCTCAATATATTTATTGGTCCAATTTTTGTCCTTCTAATTACATTTACAAGTTTAAAAGAACGATTTACATATATCGCAATGGATCCAGTTGGAAATATTTTAGAATTCTTGGCAATCCAATTAATCCTACTATTTGTATTCTTACAAACCGAAACAAAGGTAGTCGCCTTAGATACTTATCATAGTGAAATTCAACATGCAAAACAATTAAATTCAATTGGACAGCTAGCAGCAACAATTGCTCATGAAATTCGCAATCCAATCACAGTTGTAAAAGGATTTGCACAGCTATTTCAAAAAACGAAAAAGATGTCTAAAGATGAAGCATTTTATATTGAGACAATGTTAAAAGAATTGGAATATGCTCAAATTATTATTAATGATTATCTTTCTTTAGCTAAGCCTCAAACTGAAACAATCCAGGTCATTGAAGTTAATCAAGAAATACTTAATGTAACAGATTTATTAGCATCAATGGCTAATAGTCATAGTATTGGTTTCCAATTAAATTTAAAGGACATGGTTTATACAAAAATAAATCCAATCGAATTTAAACAAGTCTTAGTTAATCTTATGAAAAACGCCATTGAGTCGATGGATAATCCTGGATATATTACGGTAAATTTAGAAAAAGCAAATGGATACGCACTAATTGAAATCATTGATACAGGAATCGGTATGTCACAAGAAACAATTCATAGGTTAGGTACACCTTTCTATTCATTGAAAGAAAGAGGGACAGGTATCGGATTAACAGTTTGCTTTAATATAATTGAAAAATTTAAAGGGAAAATTAATATTAAAAGTAAAGAATTTGAAGGGACAACTTTCCAAATTTATTTACCGATTTGGGATATAGCTCAATAAAAAAAGCTCACTTAACTGTGAGCTTTCTTTTTTTAAAGTTAAAAATCCTTTGCTACCTGCTGAGCTTTCTGGATAGCTTGCTCTTTGATTTCTTGAGCACGATCTGGGAATTGGTTTTGTCCTTCAACAAATATACCATCAAAATCTTTCACACCTAAAAAGCTCATTATTGTGCCGATATAACGGTGGCCCATTTCCAAAGCTGCAGCTGGACCTTCTGAATAAACTCCACCTCTCGCTTGTATATGTAATGCTTTTTTACCACCAAGTAATCCCTCAGGACCATTTGAGGTATACTTAAAAGTTTTTCCAGCAACACAAATTGCATCAATATAATTTTTCATAATTGGTGGGAAAGAGAAATTCCATAACGGCGTGACAAATACGTACTTATCAGCCTCAGCAAATTGAGTTACGATTTCATTTAATCGACCAACTTTTGATTGTTCACCAGACGATAGCGTGTCAAATGCTCCTCCCGATTGCAGCTTTCCCCAACCAGCGAATACATCAGCATCAATGTGTGGAATGTTCTCTTTATAGAGATCGATATGTACAACTTGGTCTCCAGGATGTGATTCCTTATAGCTTTCAATAAATGCACTTCCTACCGCCATACTATAAGATGTTGACTTATCGTGTGGGTGAGCCGTAATATACAAAACTGTAGTCATTATAGTACCACCTTCCATATTTATTCACGAAAAATTCAAGCTACTTTCACCATTGAAAAGCACTATATTATCATGTGACATTATAGTTAAATCGATACATGAATTATTATTTTGGAAAAAGTTTTATATACTAAAAAAAGCCTCCACTCATATACTTCGAGTGAAGGTTTTCACTTTATTTTGCTTTAAAAATACCAAACGGTTTTCCGACAGGTAAAAATTCTCTTCCAAAATGAGCATTTAAAACTGCTGCTGCTGATCCGTAAAATGACATAATTGCAATTCCTAATTCACTGTAAGCAGCGAAAGTATGAGTAGCTTCTTCCATAAATCCTAAAGTACTCAAAGATAATCCAATAAATAAACAATCGATTAATACGAAAATAATAAATAATACTTTATGTGTTTCCATAGCTCCGATTGTCATAAAAATTGAAAAGATTAAGTATCCGACAAAAGCAAAACCAAGTTGTTTTACATCTGCTGATTTCATTAATGCTTCTCCAAAAACTCCTAATTGAATTAACCACGTAGTACCAACAGCTAGCCAAAAGAAAGCATAGCCTCCAAATGCAGTTGCACCAAATACGTTATTATGTTTGAAATCCTGGATACTCGCAAATAATTGTGCAATTGCACCTAAAAATATTGCCCAAGGTAATACTAATGATACTCCATCAGTAATTCCTAGTTTTTGTGTTGAAGCAACAAGCGTTACCATCGCTAAACCGAATAAACCAATTGCAGATGGATCCGCTGTAGTAATTTTGATTTGTTGTACGTCCTTCATTGATGTAAATCCTCCTAAACTTTTAAACAGACTAAACTATACTACTATAAAATTAAGAGGATTTATATAGTATTTTTTGGGCTGTAATTAAGAAAGCACTTTCTTTTAAAAAGAAAGCGCTTTTTCCTAAAAATTATTTCTTATGTCGTTTTGCATACCCACATCTTTTGCATAATTCTTCCACTGCACATCTTCTTGAAAATCCATCATAAATCGCTCTTGCACGATCTGAATTTAAAATATCTTCCAATGAAGTTTCATAAATATTCCCTAATGGAATCTTCCCTTCACTATCTAAACAACAAGGTACAACAGTCCCGTCAACCAATATGCCGATTTGATCTCTTAAACCATAACAAAAAACTTCATCATCGATAATGTCATTTCCCATATCTGGCCACTGGAATTTTTCAGCCATGTTTAAGTAAATATTATTTCTTAACTTAATATTATGCGTTTCTTGAAGTCTTTCACTTAAAGAAAAATCCAAATGTAATTTTTCTTCTAATAAATTCAAGATATCAATATTTAATGAATTACTTGCTTGAAGTTCCGCACTATTCATATTCCAAAGCCTAATTGCACAAATCATATCACTTTTTTCATTCGCTTCATTAATGAAATCCGTTATATTTTGAACGTAATCATGTAAATCCTTCGTTAAATCATTCGCCTCAAAGCTATGAAGCGAAAAATTTATTTGCCTTAAACCTTTTGATTCAATCAGTAAATCTTTTACTTTATTAATTAAAGTACCATTTGTCGTCATATTTACTTTCAGACCATTTTCATGGCTAATTTCTAAAAAACGACCTAATTTAGTATTTAAAAACGGTTCCCCCATTAAATGAAAATAAATATGATCTGTATAAGGTTTAACTGATTCCACAACATGAGTAAATGCCTTTTCATCCAAAAACTTTAATGGTCTTTCCAAAGTCGGACTTGGACAAAAATTACATTTCAAATTACATACATTTGTAATCTCTATATAAACTTTCTTAAATTTTCTCATTAAACTCTCCTATCATTTCAAAAATTATCTATTATATAAAAGTCATTTGATTAATCATTTTAAGTGCATAAAATTACAACGTATATTCTATCATACTATAATGTAGAGCATATTGAAATTTCTACACATCGCTCAATTTTTGCCAACTAACCATATTATTGATTGAATATCATCTGTTTTCTTACAAACCTTATATTTGAGTCCTTGGAAAAAGATCAATTTAAAAAAATGAGCCCTTTAAAAGGACTCATCTCATTTACCATAAAGATTTTATTTTAATGCTCTATTCTAAAAAATCGTTGTTTTAAAAAAGTTTTTGTTATGAATACTTTATTAAAAAGGTTATTTGAAGCTGAAGATGCGCGATTCCTATAGGAATAATCCGACAGGTGAGATCCAACAATCAAGTTAACGCTTGAGGAGGTCCACTGCCCGCTCCATGGAAATCGAGCATGCTGTAGCGAAAACTTCCCCCTTAAACATGAATGGTTCCAGAAAAAATTTATTTTAATGAAAAATTATATATAACATTTTCATTTTTACTTTGAAGTAGCTCAACATCAAGAAAGTAAGTTCCTTTTGTTAAATTTAGGGTACCTAGCTTACTAAAGCTTTCATCACCCTTTTTTGTTGTAAAAGATTTAACTATTTTCCCTTTACTATTTAAAACATTTACTTTAAATGTTGTTTCTTCAAGTCGATTGAAGTTTAATGTGAACGTTTTATTCTTACCTACATAAAATTTATAAAAATCCTTATCAGACTTCTGCTTTATTAAACCAGAATAAGCAGTATTTGCACTAATTACATTTGCTTGTTTGATAGAATTATTAGATTCTTTTTCAAATTGATTTTCATTAATAAATTGCGTCTCAATTAGATATGCCAAATTTATATAATCACCATTGGTCTGAGAAACAGAAAGATAATATGTACCAGCAGGTAAACTCGATGCGAAAACTGTTACATTTTCATCCGACATTTTTTCTGATAATACTATTTTTTTAAGTACAACACCTTTATCATTCATTAAACTGTAATTCAATTTAGCATCCGGAGAGTACGAACCTTTTATACCTACAAACCCTTTTTTGGTTGTCTTAAAACAATATATATCCTTCGTATATGCTTGGTCAGTAAATCCAGCATAATTAGTTCCAAGTGAGATTGGCGTTGCTGTCTCAATTGTATTATTTAGTTCTTTTTCAATTGTATTTCCATACCAACGCATTACTTCAAGTTTAAATGGAATAATTTGTCCAGTCCCATCATTTACATACACTTTTACATAATATGTTCCTTTTGCTAGACCATAATTAAATATGTCTTCAACCTCGTCCCCCTTATAAGTATAGTAATCTTCGTACACGTTTCCGTTTACATCATAGAGTGTGATTCCATATTCAATGTTTACATTTTGATCCATTGAGAAGGAAACTAATCCACTTTTCTCTAAGTTTATTGAATAGTATTTAGCATCTTTTTCATCTTTTAAAACTTCAAAAGCTGTACTGAATGACAAATTTAAGTTAAATTCTTCCTCTTCAAACTTTAATGGTGTAGCGTCTTTAAAATTCTCAGTTTCTAGTGTTTCAGCTGAAGTTAATCCCATGTTCATACTGAATAATAAACAAATCATCGTTAGTAGTGCGAGCGCTTTTTTTAACATTTTGTTCCCCCTTAAATTGAACTAGCTAAACTCTTACACATTTCTCTAATCAATTTCTCAAGAATAAAAAAAGAAAAATATGTCTTAACTATTAACGGAGAAAAATTTACAAAATTAACCATTTTTTAATAATAATATTCGACAAGAACACCCATGCCCACCATAATAATAATAATTAAATCTAGTCCCTAAATATTTTTTGATATACTTTTTAACCCAATTAAAAATGAGCCTAATTAATTTAGACTCATCAAATGTTACTTATTTTATTGAAAAATTGTATAAAGTATTATTACCGGTGCCTGTTTTCAAAGTTACATCAACATAGTATGTTCCTTTAGCTAATCTTAAATCTGCTAATTTCGTAAACACTTCGTCTCCTTTTTTTGTTAAAATCGTTTTAATGATTTTGCCTTTACTATTTATCACTTTCAAGTTAAAAATTGTATTTTCATTTCTTATAAAATTCAAACTTACATTTTTAGTATTTCCTACATAAAATTTATACAAGTCTTTATCAGTTTTATGATTAATTAATCCATAGTAAATTGTATTTAGACTAACTGGATTTGCTTGTTTAATTAAGTTATTCGCTTCTTTTTCGAATTGATTACTCTCGATAAACAGTGGTTGAATTTCATATTTCTCATTTGAGAAATCACTACTATCTTTTGATACAGAAATATAATAAGTGCCTGGTAATAGGTGTATTGTAAAAATAGATGAAAAATTATTTGTAATTGTTGGTTCAAGGAATCTTTCTTCTAAAATTGTTCCTTTATCATCAAATAGTCGATATGTTATCTTAGAAGTTTGCGAGAGTGAACCTTTTAAATTAACAAAACCATTTTTTGAAGTTGTGAAACGGTATATATCATCTGTATTATCCTGATCTGTATATCCTAAATAATATTGCCCTAATTTCATTTGAGTAGCTGTTTCAAATGTATTGTTTCGTTCAGATTCCACATTGTCACCATAAAAACGAGTAACATCTAGTTGAAAAGGTATCATTACACCTACACTTTTATTCGAAAAAATTTTTATGTAGTAAGTACCTTTCACTAATCCTTGCCCAAATAAATTCTGTTCTTTATCTCCAAGAGCAGTATAATATGTTTCAAACTTCTCTCCGGAAGCGTCATAAAGTGTGACCCCTATTTCTACTGAAAGATTTTGTTGCATGACAAAATACAATTCGCCATTCTGCTCCATGTTTATTTCATAAAATTTTGCATCATCTTGATTTTCTAGTGTACCTATTGTTTTTGCTTCAGATAGTTCATCCGTACTATCAAACTTTAATGGAATAGCGTTATTAAATGCATTTGTACTCATAGTTTCAGCTGAAATCAAACCAGTATTCAACATAAGAAACAAACAAAGTGCAATTATTAGTGCAAGTATTTTCTTAAGCATGATTTTCCCCCTAAAGTTTTAATCTATGTTTTTTTAGGCTGTTTTCTATAAGGTAGGTGTTTTTAAAAGTTTTTTTAGCATTTAGCTAAAAAAGAAGTTGATGAACGGATATGTGAGACTCTTATCGGAGTAGCAGGACAAGTGAGACCCCACAAGCGATCGCCGAGGATGTTCACCGCCCGCCCCCCAAGTTTCCTTGAGTGGAAACAACTATGATCATTCTTAAACAACTACAAATAACCATCTTTTTTTATGAATATATGAAATAAATGGAAAATCCTTTTTATTTAATAACGGACAAAAAATGACAAATTTAATCAAATAACAACGAAAACAATTCGACAAATATCTACTTTACGTTAAAATTAAGTACCAAATATCACCAATTTAATAATATTTTAAGATAAAATTAGTTGACAGATATTTAATTTATATAATATTATTTGTTCATCGCAAAACAAACACAAACTAGTTTGTCGTTCTAGAACAATAGTAAATAATACAATTTAAATATTTTATAAAAAAAGCAATGATGAGAAATAGTAGAAATATTAAGATCTTATACAGAGAGTTCCCGGTTGGTGCGAGGGGCATAAGACAATATTTTGAACACATCTCTGAGCTGAGCACCGAACCCATTTTGGTAGTAGACTGTTTCCGGAATCCCTGCACCCGTTATCGTGCTAGAGTGTACGCATAAATATGCTGTACTCGAAGAGGTTGGTATCGTGAGATATCAATAAATAGAGGTGGAACCACGTGAGATATACTCCCGTCCTCTAGCTATATACATTATAGCTAGAGGCGGGAGTTTTTTGTTTTTATAGATTCTTGCAGATTGAAACAATCTTTTATAACAGATATTTAAAATAAAGGGAGAGAGAACAATGAATAGAAAATTTATGACAGCACTTATCATGTGTATGATTTCAATATTAATCGTTTCAGGATGTGGAAAAGAGAAAAGAAATAAAAATGAAGTGGTAATTGGATTAGATGATACATTCGTCCCAATGGGATTTAAAGACGATAAAGGTAATTTTGTTGGTTTTGATATTGATTTAGCAAAAGAAGTATTTAAACGCGAAAAAATTAAAGTTACATTCCAACCAATTGATTGGTCGATGAAAGAAACTGAATTAATCTCAGGTAATATTGATGCGATTTGGAATGGTTATTCAATTACGAAAGACAGACAGAAAAAAGTAGATTTTACTAATCCTTATTTAAAAAACAGACAAGTAATTATTACATTAGCAAATTCTAAAATTAAGTCTAAAAATGATTTAAAAGGAAAAAACGTAGGTATTCAAGATGGATCAAGTTCACTTGATGCAGTTAACAAAGAAAAATCTTTAGTAACTTCGTTTAACGGTAAAAAGCCAGTTTTATACGAAAATAACAATCAAGCCTTAATGGATTTAGAATCTAAACGAGTTGATGCAGTAGTGGCAGATGAAACTTTAGCTAAGTATTACATGAATAAACGAGGTCAAAGCAAATATAAAATTTCAAATGATAACTTCGGTGAAGAAGAATATGGCATCGGTGTAAGAAAAGATGATAATGCTTTACAGAATAAGATTAATAAGCAAATTGATTCAATGAAACAAGATGGAACATATGACAAAATTTATCAAAAATGGTTCGGCACACTGAAATAAAAAGGAGCACGCAATTATGGAATCGATTTTTTCTTTAATGCCTTCTATGTTCGATGGGTTAAAAGTAACGCTAGAAGTATTTATTATTACTCTAGCGTTATCCATCCCACTCGGAATCGCATTAGCACTTGGAAGATTATCAAACTTTAAATCACTCAGGGCAATTATCCAATCATATATCCTTGTAATGAGGGGCACTCCCCTTCTTTTACAATTAATTTTTATCTTTTTTGGACTACCTTTACTAGGTATTGTTTTTGATCGTTTTACTACAGTAATCGTTGCCTTTACGTTAAATTACGCTGCCTATTTTGCAGAAATTTTCAGGGCTGGAATTCAGTCAGTTAATAAAGGACAATATGAAGCTGCTAGCGTTTTAGGGCTTAGTCGAGGCCAAACATTCAAACGGATCATCCTTCCACAAATGACGAAAAAAGTATTACCTCCTGTATCTAACGAAGTAATTACTTTAGTAAAAGATTCAGCACTTGTGTATGTAGTAGGACTTGATGATATGCTTCGTGTTGCTAAAATCGCATCAAATACAAGTGCTTCGTTAATGCCACTTGTTCTGGTTTGCATTATCTATCTTCTTTTAACAGCCGTATTAACAAACATATTTAAACAATTAGAAAATCGATACTCATATTACGAATAAGGAGAGACTTTCATGCTAAAAGTTAATTCATTAACAAAACGGTTCGGTAAACAAACAGTATTAAAAGAAGTCTCTTTTGAGGTTAAAAAAGGCGAGATTGTCACTTTGTTAGGACAATCTGGAGCTGGTAAAACGACTATTTTACGATGTATAAACGGTCTTGAAAGCTTTAATAGTGGAACAATTGACATTGATGGTCAGAAAATCAACTCACAAAAAGATTTTTTGAAAGTACGCAAAGATGTAGGGCTCGTTTTTCAAAACTATAATCTATTCCCTCATAAAACAGTACTTGAAAACATTATTGAAGCTCCAATATTAGTATTAGGTTTGAATAATGAAGAGGCTACAAAACAAGCACTTAAGTTACTTGAGCAAGTTGGTTTAGGTGAAAAAGCAAATGCATATCCTTTTGAATTATCAGGAGGTCAACAACAACGTGTTGCAATAGCTAGAGCATGTGCGCTTCAACCAAAAATACTTTGCTTTGATGAACCTACATCCGCACTAGACCCTGAATTAACTAAAGGAATTGCTACAATCATAAAAAATTTAGCAAAAGAAGACATGAGCATCTTAGTCATTACACATGATATGGAATTTGCTCAAAATGTCTCTACACGTACGTTATTAGTTAAAGAAGGAAAAATTTTAGATAACGAATAAAAAAATCCTCCAATCAATTGGAGGATTTTTTATTTAATGAAATAGTTTACTAAGTATTGATAACGCCATTATAAATGCAACAATAAAACAGACAATTACGAGTCGTTTTTCATGTTTATTAGAAGAGTGCACTTTTATCTCTCCTTTTATTTTTTGCCTTGAACGTACTCAGCATCAAATAAAAATAATTTAAAAATGAATAGTAGTGATGGGATTAGTAAGAGTAAACCTAGCACAAAGACAATTACTAGCATCGTACCAGATGTTTGATTCGTATAACCATTATAAATCGTAATATATGGATCCAGTATATATGGCATATGTGCTGCCCCATACCCAAAGAAGGCAAAAAAGAACTGAAGCATAACAAAAATAAATGCCGTTCCATAATTACGCTTTAATAAAATTAAAGTCGATGCAATTAAAAAACAAATCAACGATAAAAGGAACATCCACCAAAATCGATTAATAATATTTTGATAAAAGTGAAGATTATTATCTCTTAATCCTACGAATACTAGAAAACTCGATAATATAGTCGGAACTGTCCAAAATAAAGCGTACTGTCTAAGTAAAGATAAAGCTCCTTCATCTTTTGCTTTACTAGCATAAAAAGTTAAAAATGTAGCACCTATATATAGTACAGAAATAATGGCAATAATAACGACACTCCAGGAGTAAATGCTTGATAATAATTTTTCAGCTAAAAACTTAATTACACCCTCCTTCTCAACAATATATCCCCCACCTGAAATTGTTAGTACTGTACATAGTGAAGCGGGTATTAATAAGCCAGTTGCTCCATATAAAAAGAGATATACTTTATTTTCCTTTGATCCGTAGTTTGAAAAAGCATAGAATGAACCTCTTATTGCTAAAAGTACTAATGAAATACTTCCCGGTATTAATAGAGCTGTTCCAAAATAATATGCAACACTTGGAAAGAATCCAATTATACCTACGAAGAAAAAGACAAAAAATACATTGGTTATTTCCCAAACAGGAGATAAATAACGACTAATAAGATTATTGATTAAATGATCATTCTTTGTAACTTTTCCATAATATGCGAAAAACCCAGCTCCGAAATCAATCGATGCAATGATTATGTAACAATAAAGAAAAGTCCATAAGACAATGATTCCTAGTAATTCGATATTCATAGATCACCCTCCTATTCTCTAGTTATTTTTTATAGCGGTATTCTAGCTCTTCTTCAGGTGAATTATGAATAAACATTTTTCGAATGACGACCGTACAAAAAACGCCTAAGAAAACATACAATGCAAAAAACAACCAGAACATGCTACCCAATCCCTTAGCAGTCGTTGCTCCTTCAGAAACTTTCATATAACCTCTTAAAATCCAAGGTTGACGGCCTATTTCAGCAATCATCCATCCAAGTTCGATATTAATCATCGCTAAAGGACCAGTTAGAGCCAGCCCTCGAAGTAGCCATTTATGGTGCATCCAATCTTTTTTCTTAATCGAAAAAGTAACGAATAGGAAAGTCATTAAAATAATTAACCCTACAAATGTCATTTTTACATCAAATAAATAATGGATAAACAAGGGTGGTGTTTCATCTTTTGGAAACTCATTTAGACCAGTCACTGGCGCATTAAAATCTGAAAATGAGAGAAAACTTAATAATTTTGGAATGCGGATTTCATATTTTATTTCATGCGTTTCATCATTTAATTTTCCAAATAAGATAAAGTCTGCTCCCTTTTCTGTCTCAAAATGCCATTCAATTGCGGCTAGCTTTTCAGGTTGATATTTAGCAAGAAACTTGGCAGATACGTCTCCTGTTACTCCAGTTAAAACTGCAAAAATCAATCCCATTGTAGCAGCTAATCGAAGTCCCTTTTTCGTATATTCTGTAATATTCCCTCTTAACATTTGTATTGCGGCAATGGACGTCAATATAAGTGCAGACGCAACGTACGCCGTAACAACTACATGCAGTGTTTTCGATGGTGTTGCCGGATTAAACATTGCAGCAATCGGGTCTACAGTTTTAATTGAACCGTTTTTTAAGGTGAATCCTTGCGGCGTATTCATAAATGCATTTACAGTCGTAATAAAGAATGCAGATAATGTTGAACCTAAAATTACTGGGAGTATGATTAACCAATGGTAAATCGGTTTCTTGAATCGATCCCAAGTATATAAATATATGCCAAGAAAGATCGCTTCAAAAAAGAATGCGAAAGTTTCCATAAATAAAGGAAAACTAATCGATTGACCGGCAATTCTCATAAAGCTTGGCCATAACAGTGATAGTTGTAACCCAATACAAGTTCCTGTGACTACCCCGACGGCTACAGTTATCGTATATCCTCTAGCCCAGCGTCTCGCCATCAATAAATAATGTGTATCCTTTTTAAGAATCCCAAGACCTTCGGCAATCGCAATCATTAAGGGTATTCCTACACCAATTGTTGCAAAAATAATGTGAAATACTAGTGTCATACTTGTTAGTAATCTACTGAGCGTGACATTATCCAACTCCATCTGAAATCCCCCTAAATTTTCTATTTACTTCTAAAATTATTTATCAAAGTCAGCATCACAGTTCACTTTTTCAACTTAAACAAACGTTTATTTTAATTCTTTACATCTATAAAAGTATGGACTTTTTCACTTAAAGGTATACGAGAAATCATTTCGTTCCTCTCCTTTCTTTAGTCACGAGCAAACTAAAAAAAAGCCAATCCATTAAGATTAGCTTTCACTATTTCTAAGCGTATTCAATTAAACTACTAATTATGATACAAGACGCTCTATTCGTTTCGTTTTCCACGATAAACGATAATACAAATACTGTAGTCCAAGGCCAATTAAAAAAGCGGCTGGATATCCTAACCAGATTCCTTTTAACCCTAAGCTAGTAGAGTGAGAAAGAATATACGCTACTGGCACTTCTATACACCAAATGCTTAAAATACTGATTATAGTTGGCAAAAGTACAGTACCACTTGCTCTCATTGTCGAAGATAGAATGAATGTATGCCCTAATAGTAAATAACTCCATAAAGTAATCATTAATAAGCTATTTGCAATTGTAATTGTATTTTGGCTTGTTAAAAATAGTGTAAGAATAGGCTTTGAGAAAACATACGTTAATACGATTATGCCACCGACAATTACATAATTAAGTAATATTCCAATTCGAATGACCTGATTTAATCGTTCATATTGTTTTGCTCCAATTGACTGAGCAGCGAATATCGATACAGTTATACTTATACAAAGAGCTGGCATTTGAACATAGCTTAGAAGTTGATTAACAACACCATAAGACGCAGTTGCCTCAGAACCGTATTTGTTTACAAACGAAATAACAGCAATTTCCGATAATGATAGAAAAATCATATTTATACTTGTTGGTATCCCAAGTTTTAATAACATTTTAAGGATCTCGCCATCAAACCATGTTAACTTACTAATTTTTGTTTCTAACCGAAGCGGATGTTTTACTTTGTGTAAATAGATTAGTAGAGTGATAAACGTGAGTATTGTTGAAACTAACGAAGAATACGCAGCTCCATATATTCCTAACTTAGCAACACCAAACCAACCAAATACTAAGATTGGTAATAACACCACATTTAAAATTGTACTTAATATGAGAAAATAAAATGGTGTCTTGGAATCACCTGTCCCTCTCATTAAAGTTGTGTAAACTGAATAAAGAAAGAGTACTGGTATCGACCAAAATAAAATCCTAGCATATCGCACACTTACATCCAGTATATTTACTGGTGTACCTATTAATCTCAATAAATCTTCACAATAAATAATTCCAATAATCGCAATTCCAATACTTAGTAATAGTGTAAAGGAAAGAGTTGTACTTACAATCATCTTTAATCGATCTTCTAGTTTGGCTCCATATGCTTGACCTATTAAGATTGAACTACCTGAGCCAATTCCAATTGCAAATGAAATTAGTAAAAAAAATAATGGGAAAAAAGCTGAGAGAGCAGCCAATGAATCTTCTCCTAGCCAATGTCCAACAACGAACATACCGAAAACCTGGCCAATTGATTGCAAAATATTACTTAAAAGAAGTGGAATAAGAAATAGCACCATTGGGCGTAATAAAGTAAGTCCCTTCTTTGCTTTTACTAAGGATTTCATTTCTTCTGTTTTTAAATCTTCAGTTGGAATCACAATCTGAAATTCCTTTCTATCTAGATTTTACCGAGTTATATCCCTTATCTCCGAAGGGTTGGAGTTGATTTAACCACTTTTCCTCAAGTTTTTTTAATTCAGCTTTTTCATTCACGAGTTTTTCGCTATCTATTTTTAAAGTCTCTAATTCTTCAATTATAAATGCTTCCTTTCCGAATTCATTCCACTCGTCTTGAAGCACTTTATTCGTACTTGTTCCCATTTCCAATTCGAATTTTTTTCCATTTAAAGTCTTAAAATTCATCGTACTACCTATAAATACTTTTTGATTTATTGTGTTCTTAATTTGATAAACGCCAGCTTGCTTCTTCGTTTCCATATATTGTAATTTCAATTCTTTTTTTCGATTCATGAGATTTCATCCTCTTTCTTATCATTCTTTTACCCAATACTGACTACCATCAGGTTTTCGGTCAATAAAACCGTACTCAATTAGGTATCTTCTTAAAATAACGTAATCAGAGTAAACAGCTGTTAGTAATTCATTCACTTCTTTTTCTGTATAAGTCTTATTCAGTGTAAATCGTTTTATAATTTCTCTTAAAACAACCAGTTTTTGCTTTTCTTTTAAAGGAAATTTTGCTAACGGACCCTCTATTCCTTCTGGAAAATATTTTTTAATACTTTTTGTTCTTTCCTCTTCTGTAATGTTATAACGCTCATCAACCATTTTTGCGTTCTTATGAAGAGGTAAAAACTTAGGTGCATGTTGATCCTTTTCCTTTAATAGCTCCATCATTGTCAAAAAGAGTTTAGCTTGCCTTTCTTTTTCTTTTAAAACAAAACGATGGTTTCGAATTGTTGAGGCACTTCCTATCCCAGCTTCTTTCTGAATATCTGCATCACTTTTTCCTTGATAGAAAAGACGTAAAAGATTATTTTGATGCTCAGTTAAACCTGTTAATTTTTTATCAAGCTGAACTAAATAATCAAAGACAGATTGATGAATACTTTCTATATGAATAGTCATATATTTTTCAGCTTCAAATAACATACCTTCTTCTTGATAAATGATTCCTTTTTCTATTTTCTTATTACATAGTAAACACATGTAATGATCTTTTTCTTCAATATAACCTTGTTTTAGTTCTTCTAAGTTTGCATCCCAAAAAGCTTCTAAATGCTCCATGCAACCAAACACACCCTTCCATCGTTTGTTATATAATAAACATTTTGTTATTTTGTTTGTAATTTAATAAACATTCTATGATATTGTTTGTAAATTGTCAACGAACGAAATAATCAGATAAAATGATCTTTCTACAAAATTGAGTTTAGGCAATCAAAAGAAAAGATGTAACTTACGAAAATACATCTGTCAGTAATCAAATATCTTGGTTAACAAATCCAAAAAACACAAAAAAGCATCTTATAAAGATAAGATGCTTTTTTGTTTATACAAAGTTTCAAAAATATAACATTCAGACTGATTGAAAACGCTTGTCTTTCGAGACGCGAAGCCTGGTGAGGAGCGGAGTTACCATTGACGGTAATGAGCACCGTAAGAAGGCGAAGCAATGAAGAAAGCGAGCGTTTATCAACAGTCTGTGGCATCTTATAAGGATAAGATGCCTTTTTCAATATATCCTTTTGAAATTAGTTCCTCTACTTGATCAACAGGTAGTGGTCTACTATAAATATATCCTTGACCAATTTTACATGCATTTCGCTTTAGGAATTCAACTTGTTCTATTTCTTCAATTCCCTCTGCAATAACTTTAAAATTCAAATTATGCCCCATATTAATGATCGTTTTGACCATTTCTCCTTGGTTTACATGGTTAATAATATCGTCAACGAATGATTTATCTATTTTTATACTATCGATTGGTAGATGCTTTAAATAGCTTAATGATGAATAACCAGTTCCAAAGTCATCGATTGAAATTTTTACCCCTATTTCTTTCAATCGATTAAGTACTATCGTTGATTTATTTATGTCTTGCATGATACTTTCGGTAATTTCTAGTTCAAGATAAGAAGGATTTAGTCCCACTTCTTCTAAAATAGTTAGAACAGAATCTACAAAATCATCGTCTTGAATCTGACGAACAGAAATATTTACTGCAATGGGAATTGGTTTAAATCCTAAATCTTGCCATCTTTTATTTTGAATACACGCTTCTCTTAAAATCCATTTCCCCATAGGAACAATCAATCCAGTTTCTTCTGCTAGGGGAATAAAGTCTGCAGGTGAAATAATTCCATTTTCTGGATGATTCCAGCGTATAAGCGCTTCGACACCAATAATTTTATTTGTTTCTAATTCAATTTGCGGCTGATAGTTAAGTGTTAACTCTTCATTCTCAAGTGCTTTTCTTAACCATTTTTCAATATCCATTTTACGTATTGTAAGTTCAGCTAATTTTGAAGAATAAAATTGAAAGTTATTTTTGCCGCGTTCTTTTGCTAAGTACATTGCTGTATCGGCATTTTTTATTAATGTTTCTTCATCCTGCCCATCGGCGGGATACATACTGATTCCAATACTCGGCGAAACGAAAAATTCTAGTTTGTTTACTTCAAATGGAGTAGCAAATGCCTTTAAAATTGATTGCGCGATTTCTTTTACTATTTCAGTATTGATTTCTTCAAGTAAAATAATAAACTCATCGCCACCTTGTCTAGAAACCATTCCTTCAATATTGATTGCAGATTTTAATCTATTTGCTACTATTTGTAAAAGCTGATCTCCGACCGAATGGCCTTTTGTATCATTGATAATTTTAAAACGATCTAAATCTAAAAACAAAATAGCGTGATTTTGTTTATTCCATCTAATCAACACATCGTTTAAATGCTTTCTAAACATATTTCGATTTGGAAGCCCAGTTAAGACATCATAATATGCCATATGGTGAATCGTTTCTTCCGCTTTCTTCCGATCAGAAATATCCCTACCTACGATTTGTGTCGCTGCTCTACCCTCATAAAAAATTGGCATTGTCGTCATTTCAACTTCAATACTTTCACCATCTAATTTAGTCGCTTGGAACTCAAAACTCATTTTTAATTTAGAGTCATCAATAATAAGTTCACTATCTTTTATTTTTCTTAAAATAGTTGGATGGATAAGAATTGATGGGGGTTTACCAATTAAGTCTTTATGACTTGATGCACCATAAAGCTTACACCCAGCCTCATTAATATAATCAATTCGACCTCTACTATAAACGGCAATGATGTCTGGGGACATTTCTACCAGTGTTCGATAGCGATCTTCACTTTCTTTACGATTGGTAATATCAAAAAGCACACTACAAAAATCTATTAATTTCCCTTTTTCGTCTACAGTTGGAATTCCTCGATCTTGTATCCATCGTATTTCTCCATCACTTCGAATAATACGGTAGATACTTGTAACTGCTTTTCCTAATGAAAGCATTTTTTCTCGCTCTTTTAAAACATGTAAATCTTCTGGGTGAATCACTTGTTTCCAGAGAGTTGCATCTTGATAAAACTTATCTAAAGAAAACCCATACAGATTTTCAATTCCTGGTGTAATTAATATTTTATTCGTTCTCAAATCATGTGACCATATTGCTACATCAAGAGTATCAAAAATATGATCCAGTCTTTGACGATCTATTTGATTTTCGTTTGAACTTTTATTAGTGTAGTTAATAATTAAAACGACTAGGAGTATAATGACCAAGGTGAAGGCTGTATACATTACAGCATGAATTAAACTATTATGTAGAAATAAGATAGAAGCTAATAATTCGAACGTTACTAAAAGACCTATTATCGAATATAATTTATATTTAAATATGTCATCTTTATTATTCATTTGTTTCTCCTAAATTTTAGGTAGTCCCCTTTACCCTCCAAATTTTGACACTTTTCTTAAACATATCAAAAATAATTGTTTATAACAATAAGATAATTATGATTAATTAAATAGATTCATAAAAATAGTTTACTTTTTTACTAAGAATCCAATTACTCATTTATTCCTCATGAACGATAGATAGATATAGTCCTTTCTATACTATCGAGCTTTTCGTTTCACCTACATAAGTACTATTTTCTTTTCATTTAATTGACAATTCTCTACATAACTTTACAATTAAAAATAGATAATAATAGAATTTTCGACATATTTTTAATATATAGGAAATACCTACTGTTTTAGGGTAATTTTGCCAATATTTTGTTTGTTATCAAGTGTATTTCAATCATTAAATTTGTAGGAGAGAGAAGCATGACTAAAGACACAAAAAACAAATCGATTGATTGGTTAAAGGGAGTTTTATCTAAACAAAACCAATTCGAAACAACTATTAAAGAACAACAATTTTCAACCGAAGTAGTAGATGAAACGGTTAATTTTATAGAAGAATCAGTTTCTATCGATACTTCAAATCAGAAACAATTATTTTCGAAGGATAATCAAGATAAAGTATCGCTTGATTTAATCATTTCTTTAGAGAATATGCTCAACGATCGCCAATTAATTCTCTATAAAAATAAGGATTTAGATGACCAGTTATACACTGCAAATGAAATGATTAGTCGTTTAAAGCATGATCAAATGAAAAAGGATCAAATTATCCAAGAAAAAAATAAAGAGATAAGCGTAATTGAAGGTAAGCTGACTAAGAAACAGATGAGCTATGATCAACTAATTGAAGATTATAAGGATTACCAAAATAATTCTAATACTGAATTTGAAAAAATTACGAACCAGCTTGAAAAAGAAATCCAAAAGTATAATAAGTTGAATGACATCTCAACTAAAACTCAATACCAAAGTATGTTAAAGATTAAAGACCTTGAAGAAAAAATAAGGGATTTAGAAATAGAAAATCAAAAATACGTAGAGCAATATCAAAAAATTTCTGCTGAAAAGAATGAGTTAATGCAAACGATAAATGATTTTACTGAACGTATGTCTTTCTCATTCTCTGCAAAAAATGCTTCTTCTACTACTGTTCCAGAGTAATAGAATCATAGCCATTTTTTCACTATTAAGGATAGGGGGCAAACATGTCAATTTACCATGGAAAACTAATTGAACTATTATCAATAGATCGAAAATTTGATAAATCTTTTTTACATATAAGATTAGTATTTAATAATGAAATTAAACTTCTTTGGGAAATTGACAACGATACCGCCGATTTATTAGAATCTAAACTTATATTTGGAGAAAACTATAAATACCGACTCTCCTTACATAGTTCTTGGGATCCTTCTAAAAATCAATACTCTAGCTTTATAACAAAAACTTATAGAGACCAAAGCGAAAAAATTAATTTTACATGCTCTGAAGAATATCATTTAGGGCTACATTCAATTAAAAATATAAATGACTTAAAAACAATCGTAGACTTACCATATTTAACAAGTATAGGCACTGACAAAGTTGTAAAAAGAGTTAACACTAAAAGCTTTTATGCAATGTATGGTTGGGTTGCTGTCGCATTAATTAGTATTGTTTCTACTGTTTTAATAGGATATATCAGTCACTCTTGCATAAACAAAACCTTTATTTGTGAAAAAACTCCTGTAAAAGCTGAAAGTATTTCAAAAGCAGTCAATGTGAAAATAAAAGATGAAGAAATTCAAAAGCTTGATGATTCAATAGATTTAAAGAGTAATAATAAAGGGATTCAGAAATCTGATAAGCCTAAAAATATGCAGATTACAATCCAACCAAATTTACCGAGTATTAAGCTAAACAATGTAGTAAACTACAGTATCCCTAAAGGTAGTGTGGCCCTTACTTTTGATGATGGACCATCAAAATACTCTCCAAAGATTGTTAATCTATTGAAAAAATATAAGACTGGCGGAACATTTTTCTATATCGGGCAAAATGTAAAAAAGTATCCTTCTTATGTGAAATACGCTTTTTCGAATGGGTTTTCAGTAGGAAACCATTCACTACATCACAGTGACTATACAAAACTTTCATCTAAACAACAAGAATCAGATATGATTCAAACAAATAAATTAATCCAGGGTATTACCCATCAAAAGGTCGTGTTATTTAGACCACCATATGGTGCAAAAAATAAAGCAACGATCAACTTAATGGAAAAGCATAGCTATAAGATGGTTTTATGGAATAAAGATACTGAAGATTGGAAAAATCGTAACTCAAACGAAATCATAAAATACGTTAAGAACAATACAGAATCAGGGTGTATTATCCTACTTCATGAATCAAAAGCTTCCTTAGAAGCTTTACCTAAAATCATTGAATATCTTCATTCAAAGAATTTAAAAATTGTAAGTTTAAATTAATCAGTAGTCACTATCAACAGTGACTACTGATTTTTTATTTTCACATTCGCTAACGTGTATTGAAACCTTTATTTAATCTCATACTGGACAATATCAGGTAGATTATTGGAGTGAATTAGAAGCAGAGGAACAGTACGAAAAAGGGATATTTATTATCAGGAATTATTATCCCCATTTCACTTTCAATTGGATTGGAGCGTAAGGTGCTCGACTCCGATGGGCGTTGCGGGTCAGGTGAGACCCCGCAGGCGTGTATGCGCCGAGGAGGCTCAGCGCCCGCCCCACGGAAAGCGAGCATCCTGTAGTGGAAATCTAGAAAACTCCATGTTTAATCCTAACAAAATTTACGAAAACAGCCTTTAAGTAGAGAAATACTTTTAAAATTTGTTTTTATAGTCAGATGATCTAAAGAGGATAATCGATAAATATAGGAAGTTAATTAGAGCGTAAGGTTGCTCGACTCCTGTGGGAGTTGCGAGACAGGTGAGACCCCGCAGGCGTGTATACGCTGAGGAGGCTCAGCGCCTGCCCCACGGAAAGCGAGCATCCTGAAGTGGAAATCTAGAAAACTCCATGTTTAATCGTAACAAAATTTACGAAAACAGCCTTTAAATAAAAAAAGAACCGAATCATTATCAGTTCGATAAATGATTCGGCTCTTTTTTATTATTTAACTACTTTACTTGCACCTTTACTTACATTTTTCGCTGCATCTGTTAAATAAACAACTACAGTTACTCCATGCTTTTGTTTAGGAATTTTCACTTGGAAAGTCCCTTTAGTTGTAACTTTAGAAGTTCCAATCACTTTCGATTTAACTTTTACAGTTACGATTGTGCCTGCTTCCCCTTTACCAGAAATCACAGTTGATTTGCTAGTAATATTTCCAATAATAACTGGAGTTGCTGGTGGTGTTGCATCTTTTACAACAACAATTGTTCCTTGGCTAGTGTTTCCAGAAACATCTTTTGATGTAACTGTTAATACCACACCTGGACGTTGAGCTTTTATTTTAATAGTAAATTTACCAGTTGAGTACGCTTTTCCAGTTCCGATAACAGTTTTACCTGCTTTTACAGTAATAGTTGCGTATTTCTCAGTTGTACCTGTGATACTAGTAGATTTTGAATTTACAGAGTTAACAATTGGGCTAACTGGTGCTAATTTATCTGATACATTTACCGTCTTAGATTCGCTAACATTACCAGCAGCGTCTGTAATGATAACTGTTAAAACAGTTCCTGCTTTTTGTTTTGCAATTGTTAATGAGAATTTTCCTTCAGCATTTACAGTTCCGTTTACTAACTTAGTAGATCCCTTTAATACATCAATTTTAGCATTTGCTTCAGCAGTACCAGAAATTGTTGTATCGATGTTGCTAACTTGATTTACTACAGGAGCAACTGGAGCTGTACGGTCCATTACTACTGCACTTACTGATGTAGTTGTATCACCTTCAGTAGCAGTAACAACTACTGTAGATCCAGCTTTTTGTTTAGCTATATCAATTTTATATGAACCTTTTGCATCTGCTTTACCTGATCCAATAGTAGTTTCTCCAACTTTAACAGTAACATTTGCATTCGCAAGTGTTTTACCTGAAATTGAAGTTGAAGTATCACTAAATTGGTCAACTGTTAGATTCGTATTGTATGAATATAATCCCCATGTTACACCTAATTCAGATGCTTCACCTTTTGATGTAATGTGTGGAGAATCTGATAAAACATTTTTCGCATCAATTGAAGATTTGAAAGTTACTTCAGGATTACCAGCGATTGGAGCAATCATCCAGTTTTTATCAGCAGAAGGATTTACAACACCTTGAGCCTGAATATAGTTCATTAATACTGTACGATTTTCATCGATTGTATCAATAACAACTTTTGCTTTTCCGCCTTTTAATCCTGGGAAGTTACCACCACCACTTGCACGGTAGTTATTTGTAACAACAACAAACTTTTGATCTTCTTTAATTGGTTGACCATTGAATTCTAAATTTAGAATACGGCTTGAGTCTGCATTTAGAACATCACCGTTTGCTTTGTATTTTGCTGGCTTCGTTACATCAACTTGATAAGTAACACCATCAATTACATCATAGTTATATCCAGGGAATGTGTTATCTACTAACTCTTGTGGAGTTTTTGAAGTAGGATCAATTTGTTTAAATTGTCCTGCACTCATCTCTAACCATTCTTTCACGTCTGCACCAGTTAATTCTACTGCTTTTAACGTGTTAGGGAATAAATATAAATCATTTGCTGATTTAATTGAAAGTTCACCAGTTCCAATGCTTGTATAATCATTTACTCCACCACGGCCAGATTTAAATGGTGCAGCAGCTGATAATACTGGTACATCTTTATATGCAGGTAAATTTTTCGCAATATATTCTTTAGCATATGATGTTTGTGCATTATTTACGATTTGGATTGTTGGGTCATCTTGTACACGAGCAAAGTAGCTGTACATTGGTGCACTAGTCATACCAATTTTCCCACGTACATATGATAAAGTACCATCATGGAAGTCTTTTACTGCTTCAACGATTTTAGCATTTTCTTCAGCTAAGCTTTTCTTAGCAGTTGCATCGTATACTGGACGCAACTCAGTGCCTTTAGCTTCAACTTTCGTATACTTTCCATTATCATCTGGAGTTAATGATAATTTCATTACTCCAAGATTATTACCCCAGAATCCTGCTTCTACTGCTGGTACACCGTTAATAGTACCAACAACATTATCGATTCCTTCTTTACCATTAAACTCAGCTGCGCCAGGGAAGTTTGTATGCTTATGACCGAAAAGAATTGCATTAATTCCTTTAACTTTACTTAAGTCATAAACGGCATTTTCAGCATTTTCAACACCTGAAGTAGCTACGTCACAACCAGAGTGAACAAGTGCTACAACGATATCAGCTCCATCGGCTTTTACTTTTGGAATAAATTCCTCCGCCGTTTTCACCATATCTTTTGCTGTTACTTTACCTGTTAAATTATCTTTGTCCCAATCCATAATTTGAGGTGGAGCAAATCCAATTACACCAACTTTTACTTTTTGAGCATTTCCGTTTTTATCTTTAAACGTTTTATCAAGAATTACGTAAGGCGTGAATTCATTTTTACCAGTAGTTGCATTGTAAATATTGGCATTAATATAAGGAAATTCTGCTTTACCAGTAACCTTTTTTGCATAGTCTAAACCGTAGTTAAATTCATGATTACCAAATGTAGCTACGTCATATTTCTGAATATTCATAGCTTTAATCATTGGGTGTACTTCTGTAGCAGATAAACCGTGTACTTTTGCAACATAATCAGCCATTGGATTACCTTGAATCGTATCACCTGCGTCAAAAAGTAGATTATTTTCGCTTTCTTGTCTAGCTTGGTTAATTAATGTTGCTGTTTTAGAGAATCCATAATCTAGTACTGGAGTATCTTTGTAATAATCATAAGCCATGATGTTGTCATGTAAATCAGTTGTTTCTAGAATCTGTAAGTCAATTGATGCTGGTGCTGTCGTGCTTGTCTCTGCTTTTACATTTGTTGCAAATGGAGTTGCAATTGTAGCAAATGTCAAAGCTGATACAACAAACTTGCTGATAGAACTTGATACACTTACATGTTTATTAGATGTCATATATACACCCTTACCTTTCATTTTTGCTAGTTTATGATATTGGTATTTTCCCCAACGGTTTAAATTATAACTTGATTCTAATGTTATAAACAATTAATATTTTTTTAAATAAAGGTAAATTTCTGCGAAGTATAAATTATTAGTTTTGTAAACACTTACAGCATCTAGGTTTAATCAATATATATTTTTTTTAGAAGCAGAAAAAAATAATTTCAAAATATTATTTCTGATTTTTCTGAACACTGTTCGCATAATAAAAAAACAAACTTAAAATTAAAGTTTGTTTTTTTTATAAAAATTATTGGACAACGAAAAAACTATTGAAGATGTTCGGTTTTCTTCCTCTTTAATGAAGCCTGTGTTCTTAAAATAATTTTTTTCTAGAATACGAATTGAATTCAGATTGTTAGAACTAACAATCCCTTCAATTGCGAGTAACTTCAAGTTTTCAAACCCATAGTTCAGCACGGCACTTAATGCTTCTTGCATAATTCCTTTTCCTTGAAACGTCGGTGACAACTCGTAACCTACCTCACCTTTTTCGAGTTCAGTTGAAAAATTCCATAAGCAGATTGTTCCAATTAGTTGGTTTGAATCGTGAAGCGTAATTGCCCATAGTACCCAGTCATTGCGACTAATTCCTTCATTAATCATCTGTATGTAATCAAGGGCTTCCTTGACATCTTTTGCTATCGGTCGGTTAATTAGCTCAGAAACTAATTTATCTGAACGTAATGCAAAAATTTCATGTATATCATCACTATTCATCTGTCTTAATACCAAACGGTCGGTTAATAGTTTGGGAAATGGTGAAAAAATATAATCCTTCATACTGTCTTCCTCCAGGAATCTAAAAATTCGTAAGTATTGTTATCTTCAAAACAATTATCTCTAAACCTGTAAAGGTATGACAAGCTTTTCATAAAAAAAGCACTACTTTATTAAAGTAATGCTGGTACATACTACGATAACTAATTCTTATTTATTTTTTATCATGTAATATAAAAACCAATTTGCATGAATTCCATCTTCTATAGCCGCCCGATAAAAAACATTTTTAACAGTTTGATTTGTGGTTTGATCGGCTATTTGTAGATAAAAACGACTAGCGGCTTGTTCATTTATAAAAGCAAATTCAATACCTTCAGCGAATGTCTTCGGACAAACTTGAGTGATTTTCGCCTCAATTGTTCTTCCAGTTAAAAGTCGATAAATCGATTGAAAAGCCTCATAATGTCTTGAATCATCTTCACGAATTCCGATGATATTTGCTTTTGTTGTTTTATTGTTAGTCTGTTGAGCTAATTGCGCGAAACAATTGATCGCATTATATTTCAGGTTAATTGCTGTTTCAATATCCTTTTCTAATTTAGGATTTAACTGTCTATAATAATCATAATAATAATTTTGATGTTGATAAGAATACATCCCTTCCCCTCCCTTTATCCCATATTACTTTATGGTCAAAGGTTGGGTTGAGTGCACGTCTTACGAAAGATAGCCTATTTTCATTTAATCTTTATTAAACAACCACTTCATCATTGGTGGAGTGACAATCGTGGTAATTAAAATCACAATGACAATGACCGCAAATAAATCTTGTTTTAATAAATTATTTTCTATTCCTATTGCTGCAATTATTAATGCTACCTCACCTCTAGAAACCATCGCTGAACCGATTCCAAACGAATTCCTCCAAGAGAACCCAGCTATTTTCGCCCCAAATGAGGAGCCAATTAATTTTGACACGATCGCTATTAAACTTAGAATAATGATTAGCCATATATTCTCCAATATCCCTGTAAACTGCGCTGCTACCCCTATTGATGTAAAGAATACTGGAACAAAGATCGAATAACTAATCGTTTCTACTTTTTCAAACACCTCGTGTTTAAATTTTGTCACACTAATTGCTACACCAGCTATATATGATCCAATAATTGCAGCTACACCTGTATATTCTGCTAAATAAGCATAAATAAAGCAGATGATTAACGCTGAAGAAATTACTGTCTCAGTCACACGTAAAGTAGAAAATCTTTTAAGAAAGAATGGAACAACTTTCCAGCCAACTAAAATTGCCCCAACGAAAAAGAGTACTTTCTTTAAAATGACCTTTGTTAAATTCACATCTCCTCCAGCCATACTCATTAAAAATGCTAGTGCTAGTATTACTAAAATATCATCAATTACTGCTGCACCTAATATTGTCGCTCCTTCTCGAGATTTCAATTTATTCATTTCTTTTAAAACTTGTACAGAAATACTTACGCTAGTAGCTGATAATAATAAGCCTAAGAAACTTGACTGAATGGATGTAAGATTCATATAGATACCTGCAAAGTACCCCAATCCGAAAGGAATAATAATTCCCCCAATACCAACTAAAGTTGAGGCCTTTCCAGTTCGCTTAAACTCATCCAAATCAGTTTCTAAACCAGCTATAAACATTAATAAAATAACACCTATCTGACTTATTTCTTTTAATATATCTGTATCAGTAACTAATCCCAGTACTGTTGGTCCCAATACAATTCCTATTAAAAGTTTACCTAATACTGAAGGTTGCTTTAAACGAACACTAAGATCCCCTGCAATTTTTGAAGCGAGTAAAATGATTGCAAGTTGAAAAATCAGCATGTAACTACCACCTTTATGAACTGAAAACTTTAAACGAGTCCTAACATAAAAAACCTTACAAGATCGTTGAATCCCCTCAGGAAAAAGTACTTCAGTCTTTTCATCTTTTAACGTTAGGATGAGGAAATTCCTGTAAAAATATTCTTATGTGGGAATCTATTTATTACTTACCCTAAATGTTGTTTCAAATAAAAATCCAATACACTGTTTACCTTTGACTAAGTCATCGTTATACTAGTTTAGGCCGCTATATAAGCGAAATTTTTTTAATTAACAAATGTTATTTTTAAACAGAAATTTTTTTTATTTTTAATCAAACTTTTTCCGTTAGGTATACGTCTTTATAATGTAATACCTTCTTGATACGTATCACAAAAAAGGAGCACTATAGAATGAAGGGGAAATCGAACTTAGAAAAAGAACTTGTAGCTTTTATTATTGAAAATAAAGATGACTTTTATCGATTAGCTTATAGTTATTTAAAAAACTCCAATGATGCAGTTGATATATTACAAGATTCTATCCAAAAAGCCCTTTCCTCAAAAGATAAATTGAAAAATGAACAATCTTTAAAAAGCTGGTTTTATAGAATTGTAGTAAATACTTCATTAGATTTTTTACGGAAACAAAAGAAAATAACTGTAGTAGATGAAGAAACCATTGAATTATTTTCTCCTGGTCATGATGACCATTATACAAATATCGATTTAGAGAGATCGTTAGAATCTTTACCTACTAAATATCGCACAGTGATTGTTCTTCGATATTTTGAGGATTTAAAAATAGAAGAAGTTGCAGATATTTTGCAAGAAAGTCCAAATACAATTAAAACTCGAATATATAAAGCTTTAGAATTACTCCGGATTAAAATGATATGAACTTATTTTTAGGAGGCAAATTAGAGTGGATAAAAAATTACAAAAATTAAGATTGGACTACAAGGATATACCTATTCCAGAAGATTTGGATCACATTGTAAGAAAAGCAATTAAACGATCCACATCAAAAAAATATCCTTTAAAGTCCATAGCTGGTTTTGTAGCTGCAGCAATCTTTGTTTTATCAATAAATAGTAGCCATACATTTGCTAAAACTTTATCAAATGTTCCTTTATTAAGAAATGTAGTTAATGTACTTACTTTTACTGAATATACTGTAAATGAACCTACTTATAAGGCAAATATTAAAGTACCATCGATTTCTAATCTAAAGAATAAAGAATTAGAAAACAGTCTAAATCAAAAGTATTTGAAAGAAAACCAAATGCTATATGAGGAGTTTAAAAAAGAAATTGATTTAGTAAAAAAAGAATCTGGTGGAGCGCACTTGGGCGTCGATAGTGGTTATGAGGTTAAAACTGATGATGCTAACATATTGTCTATTGAAAGATATGTTGTAAATACGGTTGGTTCTTCCTCAACTACGATGAAATTTGACACAATCGATAAGAAAAAGGAAGTCTTATTATCTTTACCAATACTATTCAAAGATAAATCTTACATCAAACTAATTAATGAAAATATTAAAGAGCAAATGATCGAGCAAATGAAACAAGATGAAGGAAAAATTTACTGGATACCTGAAGCAAATCTTGATTACGGAATTGATGCTTTCGAAAGTATTAGTGAGAATCAAAATTTTTATATAAATAAAGATCATAAATTAGTTATCTCTTTTGATAAATACGAAGTTGCCCCTGGTTATATGGGTGTAGTTGAATTTATTATACCTACTGAAGTAATTTCAGAGATATTAGTTGGTAAAGAGTATATTAAATAATTGCAAAAAATTATAGAGCCACTCTTCTACTTCGAGATTTGGCTCTCTTTTCCAAGCTGATTTTGTTTTTAACGTGTCAAAAACAAGCCTACAAATAGAGAATTGGCTTACATATATATTTTATTAGGGGAAAGGGGTTTCTGGTAATGAAACACATTGTTCAATCAAGGGGAAAAATAGTTACAAAAAGCGTGATTCAGCACTTTATTAAAAGAGAAATCATTTATGAAGTAGTTAAACGAAGAGGTTATGATTATGTCTAAGACGAATAAACCATTTCGATATATGCCTGGTTTAGATGGTCTTAGAGCATTAGCTGTTCTCGCTGTAATTGCATATCACTTAAATTTACCTTGGGCATCTGGTGGTTTCCTTGGTGTGACAGTCTTTTTTGTACTTTCAGGTTATTTAATTACCGACCTCCTAATTGCAGAATGGAGTACAAATAATACAATAAACTTAAAAGATTTTTGGATTCGTAGAGCAAAAAGACTTTTACCTGGTATGTTTACACTAATATTAATCTTAATTGCAACGGTATCAATTTTCGATTCATCAGATGTTTCAAATTTAAAACACGATTCGATTGCCGCCATCTTTTATTACAGTAATTGGTGGTATATTTTCCATCAACTATCCTATTTTGAATCATTCGGATCACCTTCTTTACTTAATCATTTTTGGTCCCTGGCAGTAGAAGAGCAATTTTACATTATCTGGCCGATTCTGACGTTCGTTTTACTGAGAATCGGAAAACATAAAAGTGTACTTTTCTATGTTACGATTGCTGGTTCCGTGTTCTCTGCACTTTTAATGGCTGCTTTATTTCATCCAGGAACTGATCCGAGTAGGGTTTATTACGGAACAGATACAAGAGCATTCTCATTACTAATAGGTGCTGGATTGGCTTTAATTTGGCCAAGTCGACAGCTTACAACCAATATCACTAAACGCGCAAGGATAACGTTGGACGTAGTCGGGATTACTGGTCTATTCATTTTTCTATTTATGATTGGAAAAACAAATCAATATGATAGTTTCCTTTATCAAGGTGGGATGTTCCTATTATCTATTGCTACTGCGATGTTAATTGCTGCCCTTGCTCACCCTGCTAGTTTGGTTGGTAGATTCCTAGCTATGAGGCCATTAAAATGGGTAGGAGTGCGTTCATACGGAATTTATTTATGGCATTTTCCAGTTATAGTCTTATTAACTCCAAAAATAAATACGGGAAGTTTTTCATTTCTCCGAATGATTTTCCAATTAACATTAATATTTGTTCTTGCCTCACTTTCTTACCATTTTATTGAGGACCCTATTAGAAAAGGGAAATTAGGACTTATATGGAAGGAATTTCGTTCTGGACAATGGAGATTTAAAAATATCTGTATGAAGCATATTGCTTTAGTTAGTACGTTTAGTTTATTACTAGCCATTTCTTGTTTTGGAATACCATCACTTCCAGGTGCAAATGGTGCCAAAGCTAGTTCAGACTTAGAAGCAATACAAACAAAACCGAAACAATCCTCTCAAATTGTTGAGAAAATAAAGGAAAAACCCCATACTACTCCAATCGTTGATCTTGATAAACAAAAACCTGTCTCAAATCAACAAAGTAAAAATGGTCAAACTCCTATAATTAAGAAAAAGCCAGCTATAAGTAATACTGCTACAGGTTCTAATAAAAAAATAACTGTAATCGGAGACTCAGTTGTTATTAATGCAATACCATATCTTAAAAAATCTTATCCTAACATTAACGTAAATGCCAAAGTTGGCAGACAATTTACCGAAGCCTCTAAGATTATTGAGCAAGCTAAGAAATCAAATGCATTAGGTGATACTGTCATTATTGAACTAGGTACAAACGGTGCATTTTCCAAGAAACAGATGATTTCGTTAATAAATGAGATTGGTAAACAGAGAAAAATAATTTTTATTAATACGCGTGTTCCAAGACCATGGGAATCATTAGTAAATAAAAATTTAAAAGAGGTTTCAAGTAAATTTTCAAATACTAAAGTGGTAGATTGGTATAAAGCGAGTGCCAACCATAATTCTTACTTTTCATCAGATGGTGTACATTTAAAGACTGATGGGGCTAAAGTTTATGCTTCATTGTTGATTAAAGCGATTCAATCTTTTAAATAATAAATAAAAAGGTGCCTTTTTCTGAAGTGAACCCAAAAAGTTAGACAAATAGTTTTATGCAACTAAAGAGGATTGGACTCTGTATTGAACAGGGGACAATCCTTTTAGTTTTATCTTAATACGCTCATGATTGTAATAGTGAATATATTCATGCAATTTCTCTATAAACTGATCCATACTGCTAAATTCTTCATTATATAGTAATTCAGATTTTAATAAGCCAAAGAAGTTTTCGATAACTGCGTTATCTAAACAATTCCCTTTACGGGACATACTTTGTGTAATGTTATTTTGTTTTAGTATCTCTCGGTACTGTCTCATTTGATAATGCCAGCCTTGATCCGAATGAAGAATTGGCTTCTCTCCATCATTTAAGCAGCTCAAACCCCGTTTTAACATTTTGTAAACTAATTGAAAAACAGGACGCTTGTTAATGCTATAAGCTATAATTTCTCCGTTATAAAGGTCTAATATCGGAGATAGATATAGCTTTTCCCCGTACATTTGGAATTCTGTAATATCAG
>NZ_NCSY01000006.1 GCF_002156875.1 Bacillus sp. EAC
GCACAGTGATTTCTGTTTCAGTAATTTCAGGCATACTTTGATATAATGGTAGCCAAATTTTTAATTCATTAATTGAAACTCTTATTGAAGCATTAACGGCATTGTTTGTGGGAAATTTTCATTTGGTCCGTAATATGCTGGCATTGTTTGTGGGAACGGCCCATTTGGACCATAATATGCTGGCATTGTTTGCGGGAATGGTTGATTTGGTCCCATATATGCTGGCATTGTTTGTGGGAAGTTTTCATTCGGTCCCATATATGCTGGCATTGTTTGTGGGAAATTGTCGTTTGGTCCCATATATGCCGGTAATGTTTGTGCGTTTGGCCCTGAGTAAGCCGGTAATGTTTGTGCATTTGGTGCAGGTATAGGTGCTGGAATTGGTGCTGGTAGTGGTGTTGGCACTGGTGCTGGTAGTGGTGTCGGCACTCCTCCTGTTGCTGGTGGTGCTGTTCCAGTCATTCCCGGAAGCAGAGGCATTTGACCAAAACCTGGTGTCGCCGGTAACCCAGTTCCACCTTCTCCTCTACCTGGATAGTATGGATAATTTTCATTTGGACCCATATATGCTGGTAATGTTTGCGGTACATTCGGACCATAATAAGCCGGTAATGTTTGTGGCGCATTTGGACCATAATAAGCTGGCATTGTTTGTGGCGCATTTGGATTTGGTCCCATATATGCTGGTAATGTTTGTGGTGCGTTTGGATTTGGCCCCATATATGCCGGTAATGTCTGAGCTTTATTTGTTTGAGCAGGTGATACTTGTTGATTTGGTTTGCCTGTTTGGACCGGTGATACTTGTTGATTTGGTTTTCCTGTTTGAATCGGTGATACTTGTTGATTTGGTTTGCCTGTTTGAACAGGTGATACTTGCTGATTTGGTTTGCCTGTTTGAATCGGTGATACTTGTTGATTTGGTTTGCCTGTTTGGATCGGTGACACTTGTTGATTCGGTTTGCCTGTTTGAATCGGTGATACTTGTTGATTTGGTTTGCCTGTTTGAATCGGTGATACTTGTTGATTTGGTTTGCCTGTTTGAATCGGTGATACTTGTTGATTTGGTTTGCCTGTTTGAACAGGTGAAACTTGTTGATTCGGTTTTCCCGCTTGGATCGGTGACACCTGCTGATTTGGTTTTCCTGTCTGTACTGGTGATACTTGTTGATTTGGCTTACCTGTTTGTACTGGTGATACTTGTTGATTTGGCTTTCCAGTTTGTGCTGGTGATACTTGTTGATTTGTATTTGGCGTAGTTGGAGAAACTAATGATCCTGGGAAGTAGTTTTTTTTCTCTGACATGTTTTGTCCTCCCTTGGTGTTCACATTTAGCATACTTTCATTTATTGGATTATTATTTGTTACTGGCGAAACTACTTGCGGTATATTCGCGTTTGGCTTTCCAGTTTGAACAGGAGATACTTGTTGATTACTATTATTTGCAGCAGGAGATACAGTTGGCTTTGCAGGTGGAATTGGTACTTGAATAACAGGTTTAATCGTTGAAGGTGAAACTTCTACATTAATATTAAAAGTATTATTTTCAACTGGTTTTGTAGTAGCTGGTGCAACTGGTGTAATTTCTTCAACGGGTTTAACTTGTTCTTTTTCATTTTCCAAATCCAACTTAATACTTGTTTTTGGCTCTTTTGAAAGCTGAACTTCCTTTTGAGAACCTAAAGGAGTTTGTTTTTCTTTCATTTTTTCCGGCACCTTAATTTTCATGCCAGGATAGATCATGTCTGGATTACTTAATTGCGCATTTAATTTGACTAATTCGTCATAGTCGATATTATATTTCTGAGCAATGCTCCGAAGAGTATCGCCCTTTTGAACTATATGAATTCTCACCTTTTCCCCTCCTGACCAATCGCCGCTACGTTAGATTGTACACAGTTAGTACCTCACAACAATGTATGTCTGTAAATTTGTATTTATGATTGAAGGAAATTTAATTTATCTTCTAGAGCTTGTATAATTATTTACTTTTTTCATGCTTTTTCTATAAAAAAATCATCTAGTCAAAGCGACTAAATGATCTTCTTAATACTATTTATTTTTAAGCCAACTCGAGCATTTTATCTAATGCTTTAATTGCATCTTGTGCAGTTTCTTTATCCACTTTAATAATATTTTGAATCGTACCTTTTTCAATATTTTCTAACGACCATAATAAATGTGGTAAATCGATTCGATTCATTGTTAAACAAGGGCACATAAATGGATTTAATGAAATAATTTCTTTATCTTGATGATTCTTGATAATTCGTTGAACTAAGTTCATTTCTGTTCCGATCGCCCATTTACTACCCGACGGAGCTGCCTCAATTTGGTCAATTATATATTTAGTTGAACCATTATCATCACTTGCAGCTACAACCTCTCTAGAACATTCAGGATGCACGATAATTCTCATATCAGGATGGTCTTTACGTACGTTTTCGATATTTTTAACTGTAAAGTTTTCGTGGACAGAGCAGTGACCCTTCCAAAGAATTACTTTGATTTTATTAATATCGCCATCATATTCTAATGTGTCTGTAATTGGATTCCAAATTGCCATTTCATCTAGTGGAACTCCTAAATCAAATGCGGTATTACGGCCTAAGTGTTGATCAGGTAAGAATAATATACGTTCTTTTTGAGTAAATGCCCATGAAACAACTTTCTTGGCATTTGAAGACGTAACCGTCGCTCCATCATTTCTACCAACAAATGCTTTAATAGCTGCTGTCGAATTTACATATGTTAATGGAACAATTGTATCACCAAACAGTTTTTGTAGTTCAGCCCATGCACGGTCTGTTTGATGATGATCCGCCATGTCAGCCATCGAACAACCAGCACGCATATCTGGTAAAATGACAATTTGTTCATCTTCAGTTAATATGTCTGCAGTTTCTGCCATAAAATGTACGCCACAAAATACGATATACTTCGCTTTTTTATTATTTGAAGCCACTTGAGCTAATTGAAGAGAATCACCTGTTGAATCAGAAAATACTACAACTTCTTCTTTTTGATAATGATGTCCAGGAATGAATAGAGTGTCACCTAATCTCTCTTTTATCTCTTTCACCCTTTTTTCCATTTCTTCAGTCGACAATGTATAATATTCTTCAGGAATTTGATATCCTTCGTTTTTTTGAATCATATCTAAAACGTTCATTTTCCCCACTCCAATCCCTTTTCAATTACAAATAGAAACTTATATCTAATGCTTTTACTGAATGAGTTAAGCATCCCAATGAAATTACATTTACACCACAATTTTGGAAGCTAGCTAAATTCTCTAGTGTGATTCCTCCAGATGCTTCAGTTGTGATTGTTTCAGGTACAAGTTTAACAAATTGCTTAATTTCCTCAGGTGTTCGGTTATCAAACATAATGACATCCGCTCCTGCTTCAACCGCTTCTAGCACTTGTTCTTCTGTTTCTGTTTCAACTTCAATTTTAACCATGTGTCCTAGCTTATTTCGTAAAGCTTCTACCGCGTTTTTTATTGAGCCAGCAAATGCAATATGGTTATCTTTAAGCATAACTGCATCATAAAGACCAAAACGATGGTTTGCTCCACCACCACAAGTAACGGCATATTTATCAAATAACCTTAAACCTGGCATTGTTTTTCTAGTATCAACTAATTTAATTCGATCATCGTTAAGTGTTCCAACTGCATTGAATGTCATCGTTGCAATTCCACTCATTCGTTGTAATAGATTTAGCATTACTCGTTCGCCTGATAACAATACTTGTACAGGACCTTCAACTTCTGCGATCATTTGACCTGCTTGAACAGTCTCTCCATCTTGCACATGAAGTACAACATGAATATCTTCATGCAGTAATTTATAAGTCATTTCGATTAATGAAGTTCCTGATATTACTCCACTTGCTTTTGATACTACTTTTCCAGTTGAACGTTCGTGAATTGGAAATATATGAATTGAAGACAAATCACCTTCACCAATATCTTCTAATAAAAATTGCTCGATCATTTTCTTTGCTTTTAAAGTATTCATGATTTCTCCCCTTATAAATTAGCTGGCTGATTAATCTCTTCCATAAAGTGTGCGCCAATACTCTCTTTTCTACATAAACCAGATTCCGCAATCAACTTTCCAGTGATCAGCATATTATATCTTTCTATTTCATCCATTTTCATCGGTTGCAATTCCATCTCATCAGACTCTAAAAAATGAGAAAAATAATCGATAGCTTTCTTAAGACGTTCTTCATTTCTAACAATTCCAACATAATTCATCATTATTTCTCTTATTTCATTTTTTGTTGGTAGCGGCCTCGTTCTAGGCACGCTATATTTAGGTAAGTTTAATTCCATCGTTTCAATAGGCAACTCAGCTATGAATCTAGCAACTTTCTGTCCAAATACTATTCCTTCTAAAAGTGAGTTACTTGCAAGTCGGTTGGCCCCATGAACGCCCGTACAAGCAACTTCTCCAACTGCATATAACCCTGAGATATTTGTTTCTCCATTTGTTGTTGTTTTTACCCCACCCATATGGAAATGCGCTCCTGGTACAATTGGAACCAAACCATTCTCAATATCAATCCCATTATTTATAAGATTCATAGAGATTGTTGGGAATCGTTCTTCAAAATTCTCTATTGAATGAATAGCTAAGAATACATCCTCACCATTTTTCATTTCATTAAAAATTGCTCTACTTACAACATCTCTAGGCGCTAAATCTTCAAATGGATGAATTCCTTTCATGATTCGACGACCACTTTTAGTTACGAGGTATGCCCCTTCGCCTCTTACAGCCTCCGAAACTAACCCTTTGCATTCTCCATTTATATAAAGCATCGTTGGATGAAATTGAACAAATTCTAAATCTTCCATTTGACATCCGGCGCGATACGCCATTGCAATCCCATCACCAGTAATGGATTTATTATTCGAGCTAAATTGATACATTGCTCCGATACCACCGGTTGCAAGTAATGTCGTATTTGCATAATAAGGCATTAATTCACCGTTTTCATTTAGGGCATAAACGCCTATACAACGTCCATCTTGAATCATTAAATCAATGGCCATCTCATTTTCAATAATCGTTATTTTATCTTTTACACGCTCATACACAGCTTTAACAAGGTGTTTTCCTGTTGCATCGCCACCTGCATGAAGTATTCTATTTTTACGATGTGCTCCTTCTCTTCCAAGATGATACTCACCGGTTTGATTTTTATCAAATTCCATTCCCAATGTAACAAGATCATTTATCGATTTTGTCCCTTGTTTTACTAATTCCTCTACTGCTAGTGTATTATTTACATAACAACCTGCCTCAAGAGTATCTTGTTGATGTAGCTCCCAGGAATCGTCTTCTGACATAACAGCAGCAATTCCACCTTGTGCTAGCATTGAGTTACTGTCCCAGACTCTTCTCTTTGTGAATAGAATCACATTTCTAGACTGACAAATTTCCTCAGCAGCCATTAAAGCAGCAATTCCACTGCCAATAATGACAACATCTGCTTTTCGCATAGTTGCCCTCCTCCATTTACACATACATCTATTTAAAATTTATCATATTTATAAAAAGCTGTCTTGACACCTATATTTACATATATTTAAACTAATGACAAGAAATTTTTTTTGAACGAATCAAATAGGAGGCTACAAAGTGATTTATTTAGACTATGCTGCTACAACACCAATGAGTGAGGAAGCACTTGAAACCTTTGTTTCTGCCTCAAAAAATTATTTTGGGAACGAAAGAAGTTTACACGATACAGGCTCAAACGCTTCATTATTACTAGAAGCTTGTCGAAAGCAATTGGCAAGTTTTCTGAATGCAAGTCCCGCATCAATTTACTTTACTAGTGGAGGAACAGAATCCAATCTCCTTGCTATACAAACACTTTTAAAAAGTGCAAAGAAAAGTGGACGTCATATTATTTCAACTACACTGGAACATTCATCGATTAGCAATTATTTCAAAGTATTGGAAGAACAAGGATATGAAATAACCTATGTTCCAGTTTCTAAAGATGGAATTGTTTCTCTAGAATTAATTGAACAAGAAATTCGCGATGATACGATTTTAGGGATCTTTCAACATGTAAATTCAGAAATTGGCGCAATCCAACCAATAAAAAAAATTGCGCATTTATTTAAGCCTTTCAATATAATGCTTCATTGCGATTGTGTACAATCATTTGGAAAATTAGAAATCAGTCTCGCTGATTTGGACGTATCAAGTATAAGCATCTCGAGTCATAAGCTATACGGACCTAAAGGGGTTGGCGCACTTTATCTAAATCCAAAATTATCATGTCAGCCGATCTATCCAGGAACATCCCATGAAAGTGGCATTCGTCCGGGGACAGTAAATGTACCTGCAATCGCATCTTTTGTAACAGCAGCTGGACATTTGATAAGTAAACGTCAAGGTGAACAAAAAAGAATAGAAGCCTTAAAGCATTCATTTAAAGCCGAATTTCAAGATGTTCAAAAAATTGTCGTTTTTGAAGGTTCTGATGAGGACTGTATTCCTAATATAATTGGTATGAGGATCGTTGGTCTTGAAGGACAATTCGTGATGCTGGAGTGTAATAGACATCAATTTGCAATTTCAACAGGAAGTGCATGTGCTATCGGCATGCAGAAGCCATCTGATACTATACTCGCAATTGGTAGAAGTGAACATGAAGCTAAACAGTTTTTTAGGATTTCTATCGGACAGTTTACTACACAGGATGACTTGATTAAACTATCTACTATCTTAAGATTAATTATGAAACAAAATTTAATAACCGGGGATATGACAAATGAATAAAAAACTTTTAGGGGAAGAAAGAAGACAAAAAATACTACAGTGGTTAAAGGAATCAGAAAATCCCATATCTGGGAACTCATTGGCAAAAAGAGCGAATATCAGTCGCCAGGTTGTCGTTGGAGATATTACATTATTAAAAGCAAAGAATGAGCCTATTCTAGCTACTGCACAAGGTTATATATATATTCATCCAGACAAAGGAACTCAAAAAATACAAAAAGTTATAATTTGTCGTCACTCTCCTGCGGAAACACAAACAGAATTAGAAATTTTAGTCGATCATGGGGTAACCATAAAGGACGTAATGGTAGAACATCCTGTTTATGGATACATCACTGCACAATTACAAATTACAAATAGATATGATATCGCCATTTTCATACAAAAAATGAATGAGACTAAGTCATCACCATTATCTAATTTAACGAACGGCACACATCTGCATACGATTGAGGCGGAAAATGAAGAACAAATTACAAGTGCCTTATCTGCATTAAAAGAAGCACAGATACTTATAGATTCTCCTTCATAATAAAAAAGGTAAGCATGTAAACTGCTTACCTTTTTTATATTTAATCGATAAATTCGAATTCATATTCAGAAATTTTAACGATATCACCATTTTTCGCGCCACGTTCACGTAAAGCTTCATCGATTCCCATTCCTCGCATTTGACGAGCAAATCGACGAATTGATTCTTCACGTTCAAAATTAGTCATTTTGAATACTTTTTCTAACTCTTCACCTTTAACTACAAACGTTCCATCGCTTTCACGTGTAATCTCAAATGTAGGAGCTTCTTTTTGGTATTTATAAAGAACTCGTAATGGTTTATCCTCTTCTTCGTCATGAAGTGGGAATTCTGGAGTCGTTTCAACTAAATCTGCTACAGTAAATAATAAATCACGTAAACCTTGACGTGTTACTGCAGAAATTGGGAAGACTTGAACTTCATCTCCAACCTGCTCTTTAAATTTAATTAAATTTTCTTCAGATTCTGGAATATCCATCTTGTTCGCAACGACTACTTGTGGTCGCTCAGTTAAACGTAAATTGTATTCTTTTAGCTCTTGGTTAATTGTTAGATAGTCATCGTAAGGATCTCTTCCTTCAAGACCTGACATATCAATCACATGCACGATTACACGAGTTCTTTCAATATGTCGTAGGAATTGGTGTCCAAGACCAACACCTTGATGAGCTCCTTCAATTAGACCTGGTAAATCTGCCATTACAAAACTACGATTATCTTCTGTTTCAACAACCCCTAAATTAGGAACGATTGTCGTAAAGTGATATTCAGCAATTTTTGGTCTAGCTGAACTTACTACTGATAATAATGTTGATTTACCTACACTCGGAAAACCAACTAGCCCAACATCTGCTAAAACTTTTAATTCTAGCTGGATGTTACGTTCTTTACCTGGTTCACCATTTTCAGCTATTTCTGGAGCAGGATTCGCCGGAGAAGCAAAACGACAATTCCCGCGTCCTCCACGTCCGCCTCTAGCAATAATTGCTGTTTGACCATCCATAGTAAGGTCAGCTATTAATTCCCCCGTATCAGCATCCGTTACAATCGTACCAGGTGGTACTTTAACGATCATATCATCTGCATTCCTACCATGTTGACTTTTTGACATACCGTGTTGACCACGATCTGCTTTAAAATGACGCTTATAACGGAAATCCATTAATGTTCTTAAACCTTCATCAACTCGAAATACAACATTGGCACCTTTGCCTCCGTCGCCACCAGCTGGACCACCTTTTGGAACGTATTTCTCACGACGGAAAGCTACCATTCCGTTACCGCCGTCGCCACCTTTTACAAATATCTTGACTTGATCAATAAACATAAATCCACCACTCTTTATTTTTCCAATTTAAATTCAATACTGCATTCATCTGTTTCACAAAAATATGACATCATTCGAATCTTTGAAGTGTCATTTGATGATGTGACAATCCATTTTAACATTTCTTCTTTCCTTGTTAGTTTACCTCGGAAGTCAAAAAAGAAACAAACTGTTTCATCATTTATTTCAATTGTTAGGCTAACGTAATTCTCCTCGTAAATATGTACCCATGATTCTAGTTTACCTAAAAATTCACGAATCCAATCTGTCATAATTGCGTCTAAATTTTTTAGTGAACATGGTTCACCTAAAATTTCATAATCTAGTACAATCGTTCGAGGTTTCCAATTATACGTAATTATAAATTCCGCAAAAGTAGGAATTTGTAATGAACATATTTTGGCTTCATTCAAAGAATCAGCAATTATTTTCGTCATTGTTTCTTCAAGCCGTTCAGCTTGACCTGTAGCCATATATCCTTTTATTAATTGAATTCGATTTAACCAATCATGACGTGAATGTCTTAATACCTCTAGAACGTCCCATTTCTCCTGCATCGTACTCTCCTATAGGTTTACATTTTTGAAATATAAGAAGGCAATAATATAAAGTAAACTCGGCATTTGATAAATCACTATCGTAAGTCTTCGCCACTGTTTATCTTGTAAAATGCTCGAGTATTTGGAGCATATAGTTTGAGAGGTTACTTTATCATAAAAATACAATTATTAATTTCACGAAAAAGCAAAAAGATAGAAAATTAAAACTGTCAAATGTACAGAAAAACTCTAACCTAAAAGGTTAGAGTTTCTAAGTTAGTTTCTTAAGCTTCTTGAGCTACAGGGTATACACTTACTTGTTTGCGGTCACGGCCTAAACGTTCGAATTTAACAACGCCATCAACTTTCGCAAATAAAGTGTCATCTCCACCACGACCAACATTTACGCCTGGGTAAATTTTAGTGCCGCGTTGACGGTAAAGAATCGAACCACCAGTTACGAATTGTCCATCAGCACGTTTAGCACCTAGACGTTTCGAAGCTGAGTCACGACCATTTTTTGTACTACCTACTCCCTTTTTAGAAGCAAATAACTGAAGATTTAATTTTAACATGGTTACACCTCCTGTTTTACTCGTTTATAGTGACATAGTCACCGTAACTTGCTGCGATCGATTGTAAAGATACAAGCATCGCCTCAAGGATAAGTTGCGCTTTTTGCATTTCTTCATTGGTCAAATTCATAGGTAATTGATATTTCAAGATACCTTGTTTTTCATCAATTTGCGTATATGATTCTGCGTCAATGTTACAAAGAGCTTCCAATGCATTTACTGTTCCTATTGAAACAGCTGAAATACCAGCACAGACAATATCAGTACCGTATTCAGAAAAAAATGCATGTCCACTTATAATAAAGGAACAAATTCGTCCATCTTGTAAACGTTCAATTGTTATATTTGTCATTACTTAAAATTAAGCGTTGATTTTTTCGATAACAACTTTAGTGTAAGGTTGACGATGACCTTGTTTACGACGGTAGTTCTTTTTAGATTTGTATTTGAATACAAGAATCTTTTTAGCTTTACCGTTCTTTTCAACTTTAGCAGTTACAGAAGCACCTTCAACAGTTGGGCTACCAACTTTAATGCTTTCGCCACCTACGAATAAAACTTTGTCGAATGTAACAGTGTCACCTGCGTTTGTATCAAGTTTTTCAATGTAGATAACTTGACCTTCTTCAACTTTGATTTGTTTTCCACCAGTTTCAATAATTGCGTACATAATTGCACCTCCTCAAATAGTCTAAGACTCGCCAATTACAGGCATGCTATAATTAGCACTTTAATACCTGCTATGTGCGGTTGTAGCACGGTGCGCTACAAACAATAACATTATGATGTTACCATGTTGCAATATGAATGTCAACAACTACTTCAGCGTTGAACTCTGTCTATATACCCAGAAATCTCCTTATTTGAACCTGTTCTCACAATGTCATAGAAATGGATTTTTGAAGGAATTATTTTAAGATATATCTTCATAAATAATGCTTTTTCAAGCCTATCTATATGTTCATCATTCTTACCTTTTAGTAAATCTGCAACTTCTTGATTACATTCCACAAGTAATGCTTCATAATCACTATTGGCTACTTCCCAGAGTTCTCTTTCTAATTCAAAAGCAACTTGCTCTGCACCTTTTACCATTCCACTTCCATTACAAATTGGACATTTTTGATGTGTCGCCTCTATATGCGAGTGAGTTGTTCGCTTTCTAGTTAGCTCAAATAATCCTAAGTCTGTAAAACCAAACAATTTTGTAACCGCACGGTCATCTTTAAAAGATTCCTTTAAGAGATCATATATATTTTTTTTCATCTCTGCTGATTGCATATTGATAAAATCGATTACGACCATCCCACCGATATCTCTTAGTCTCAATTGACGAGTAACCTCCACTGCTGCTAATTGATTTGTTTGAAAGATCGTTTCTTCTCGATTATGTTTCCCATTAAATTTACCAGTATTTATATCAATTACAGTCATTGCCTCAGTCTGTTCTATTATTAGAAATGAACCATTTTTCAACCAAACAATTGATTTAAATGATTTATCAATTTGTTCTTGAATTTTATAAGCATCAAAAATATTTTCTTTGCCTCTATATAAACTAGTTTGTACCGTTACAGGCAAATAGTTTTGACAAAGTAAGAAATCGTCAACGATAATTTCACTAATTGTATTAGC
The DNA here is from genome assembly GCF_002156875.1 of Bacillus sp. EAC. Lineage (GTDB taxonomy): Bacteria > Bacillota > Bacilli > Bacillales > Bacillaceae_G > Gottfriedia. The sequence continues at coordinate 11,418 of NZ_NCSY01000006.1, forward strand.
CGGATGAAGCTTGAAGAATTTATTGAATAAAGAGTTGGCTTCCCAAACACAAGTTATTTTTTTAGAAATTTGCATCATCGATTTAAATTCCGATTGAAAATTTTTCAATTCATTTAAGACATCATTCTGATCTGCTTCATTACATGAGGATCTAAATATTACTCCTTCATTACCATCCGTATATTCTCTTCCTAGTGAATAGTATTTATTGCGAATGGTTTCTTTTTTTATTTTATTAGAGACAGCTATCTGTTTAGTAAGTGGAATATAGACAACATAGTCTCCTGAGAATTCTAGGTTATTTGTAAGCTTTGGGCCTTTTTCATCAAACGCATCCTTAATTACTTGGACAAGTACATATTGCCCTTTTTGAAATGTTCTTTTTATAGCTTCGTCCGCACCATTCTGTTGGATTCGACCTTCAACAGTATCTTCAAATCTCATAAAACCATTTTTATTTAATCCTATATCAACAAATACGGCATTTAATTTCGGTAAGACATCTTTTATTTGCCCTAAATATATATTTCCAACAAATGAACTTGTGTCTGCTGAAGAAAACCATTCAACTAATTGTTCATTTTCAATTACGGCAATTCTTTTTTCTGAATGCTTTACATTCATAACAACTTTCTTCAATTTCATCTTCCTAACATCTTATAATACCTATCATTTTATTCATTTCGATAAAAAAAAGCTAGCTTCTGAAATTCTCTACAGTACTTTTACAAAATTGTTGAATAACATACTAGAGTATTTAAGTTGGCTCTGTTAAATATAATTACACCTTAACTTAGCCAAAAAGTTAAAATTGATTATTTTATTAATTAGGAGTGATAAATTGAGTATTGCTCTATCTATCCTTATTCCTTCCGTTCCAGAAAGAATGAATTATTTAACTAAACTGATGAGTGAGCTAAATAAGCAATCACAAAATTTCCCTGTTGAAATTTTAGTACTGTTAGAAAATAAAAAAAGATCGATCGGTGAGAAGAGAAATATACTTATTGAACAGGCGCAAGGAGAATACGTAGTATTTATTGATGATGATGATCGTGTGGAGTCAAATTATATTGAAGCGCTTTGTACAGCAATAAATGAAACTAAAAATGTCGATTGTATTGTCTTTGATGTTTTAGTAAATTACAATGACCAATTTTCTAAGGTTTGTAAATATGGATTAGAACTTGAACATGGCGAGGATGCAACTTATTATTACCGTAAACCAAATCACTTGATGTGTTATTCAAAGAAAATCGCAGCTGCTCACAAGTTTTTGAACATAAGTTACGGTGAAGATGATGAGTGGGGATCAAGAGTTTCAAAAGATATCATAAACCAGAAACGTTTATCATCTATCTTATATTATTATGATTACATTCCTAAACCTCCAACATGGTACGCTTAATATTCCTAGGATTAGCTTATTAAGTACTAAAACAACATAATCTAATTACAAAATAAATAAAAAGGTGGCTTCGAATTGGAGCCACCTTTTTTCATTGATCCTATGCTTTACTAACTGATTAATTCTTCAAGTGAGGATGTTGCTTTTTTTTCAGTAAAATATGCATGTAATAGCTCATTTTCATCAAGCATTTGTTGCGTTTTTTTATCTATCGAGAACACTACATTGTACTTATAGCCTTTTTGAAAATTAGTAAAAACTTGGAAGAGTTTTGTCTCTTTTGTTAAATTTATCGATTTGATTTTTTGTATATATGGTTTGCTCCCATAAAATCTTTCCATTAAAAAACGAATTGCAACAAAATGCCTATTTTTCCATTCCAACCATAATGAAACCATTAAAAACAGTAAACAAATCCATATTGTAATATTTGTAGGCTGAATAATAATTGTTGCAAATGAACATAAAGCTAAAAATGCGAACGATGAGTAAAGGCTATATTTATGTGCTCTTACAAAAGGATAAATTAATGAGAGGAAGTGATAAATTAGTTTACCACCATCTAATGGCCAAATCGGTAATAAATTAAAGCATAAAATACTTACATTGTATCCTATAAAAAGTGAATATAAATTCTCTGGAATATAATTAAATTCAAATAAGAGTTTCGCGATAATAAATAAAGTTAAATGTTGAATTGGACCAGAAACTGTAACGATAAATTCTTCAAAAATTGGTCTGTTCCCATGCTCATCCAACTCTACTACACCACCAAAAGGTAGCAAAGTAATTTTATTAATCCGCCAATTAAATTTAGTCGCTGCGATCGCGTGTCCTAATTCATGACAAAAAATAATAATCGTTACAAAAAAAACCGACCAAAAATTTGCAGTTAATATACCAATAACAGCAATTAATAAATAAAGTGGATGAAGTGATATTTTGGAAGGTAGCTTTAACCATTTATTCAAATGTAATCACCTTTTTCGGGTCAATAAATTTTTCACCCATTTTAATTGCGAAATAATATGTTCCAAAATTTCCTTCTGCATCAGTTGATACTGTTCCAATTACTTTTTTACTGTCAACCCTGTCCATATACTTTACATTTATTGAACTTAATTTTCCATACCACGATTCAGATCCATCTGCATGTTGAATTCTTACTGTATTACCTAATTGGTCTTTTTTCCCTACAAAAATAACTTTACCGTCTTTAATAGCCTCTACCTTTTGATTTGGTTCAGTTTGTATTAATATACCTTGTCCGTCCATTTTAAAATTTTGAAGTACTTTTCCACTCGCGGGAACAGCATAATCTTCAGAAGCAATCCTATCATTCTCATTTTTAAGTTGTGGTAAAAAAGCAATTGGAGATCCAAAACGATCCTCATACCATTTCTGAATGGAAGCGAATTGAAACTCACTATTGTATACTTTTGATAGTCCGTTCCTTACTTCAGTTGCAATAGGAGAGTTACTTTTTAATACGATTGCTAGTCCGAGGACAATAACCGCACTTAATAAACTCCTAAATAGAAATGTTGAGTTTTGAATTCTTTTAATACCTTGTTGTTCAACTAAATCGTCATACGTATAAGTATATCCGCCCTCAGAATTCTCTTCTTTTAATGGGAATTTTGTCATCATCTGATTAGGATGACCCCATTTTTCCTCTTGTTCACGTCGCTTAGCAATCCGCTTTCTTATATCATCTACTCGTTTACTCAAAGTGTCACCTCTCCTCGCAATCTTGTTATTCAATTTATATGAGAATGGTGGACAACTTATGAGTAGATAATTACAAAAGAACAACACTAGCAACGCCTTCTAATAAACACCTACTAACTAACGCATCTGTTAGAGACAAACTCGGACAACTCTGATAGGAAAATCTATATTCATTTGATGAAATAGTGGTCTTCCCATTTCGAAAATGATTATAGTTTTATCAAAGTACTAGAATTGGACAATGAAAAAACACTTCGCAATTAAGACGAAGTGTTATCGAATACCAAATAATTTTTTCACTTTAAAAAATAAACTCTTTTCAGTTTCAAGAGACTGTAAAGGAACAGATTCTCCAAGCACCCGTCTAGCTATATTTCTATAGGCAATAGAGGCTTTAGAATTCGGATTCATAGCAACGGGTTCGCCGCTATTTGTTGCTTTAATGACATTTTCGTCATCCTGAACAATTCCGATTAAATCTATAGCTAATGTAGAAGTAATATCATCTACATCTAAGCTATCCCCATTTTCCATCATATGACTTCTAATACGATTGATCACTAGTTTTGGAGGCTCAATATCCTCTTGCTCTAATAATCCAATTATGCGATCAGCATCTCTAACTGAAGAAATCTCAGGAGTTGTAACAACAATCGCTTTATCTGCCCCAGCAACAGCATTCTTATAACCTTGCTCAATACCTGCAGGACAATCTATTAATATATAATCATAGTCTTTTTTTAATTCATCAACAAGTACTTTCATTTGTTCAGGTGAAACAGCAGTTTTATCACTTGTTTGAGCAGCTGGTAATAAGTATAAGCATTCAAATCGTTTGTCCTTGATTAGGGCTTGATGCGTTTTACAACGTCCTTCAATAACGTCTACTAGATCGTAAACGATTCGATTTTCTAATCCCATGACAACATCTAAGTTTCGTAGGCCAATATCAGTGTCAATTAAACACACTTTTTTACCAAACATTGCTAAAGCTGTTCCTAAATTTGCTGATGTAGTTGTTTTACCAACTCCACCTTTACCAGATGTAATTACTATAGCCTCTCCCACAGTTACATCATGCCCCTTTCTAACCTTGTCAAACTAGGTCTAAGATGAGTGAGAAATTGAATGCGATCGACAATGATTTGGTCATCTTCGTTTATGTATGCGCATTCCATTTCATTGCCATCATCACCATAATGATCAGGTGCTCTGTTCATTATGCTGCAAATTCTCAACTGCATTGGTTTCATTATTGATGCTGCAATAACTGCATCATTCTTACCATTAAAACCAGCATGGGCAGTACCTCTTAGTGCACCCATTATAAAGATATTTCCACCTGCAATAACAGTTCCACCCGGGTTAACATCACCGATTAACAGTAAATCACCTTTAACTTGAAGAACTTGTCCAGATCTAACCATTCTGCAAATAGGTACAATTTCTTCCCTTTTTAACCATTCCACAGCTTCCTGTTTCGAAACAACATTACTTTCAATTGTTTCTACTACAAGATTATTTTTTTTTCGTATGATTGTACGAATTATTTCATCTTGTTCAGGAGAAAAGAAGCGGTTACCAATCTTTAATCGTACTGCAAGTAATGGACGATCATTGCTCTCAAACAAATGGGTAGAAAGTCGTTCTTCAATTTCATCTACTAAAATCTGAAAAGAACATGTATCATCGAGGTGCATTGTTAAACCATCTTTAGTTCCTTTTATTGTAACATATTGTTGCCTCTGTTCCATGATAAGTGTTCACCCCGAATGTATAATTCGACATGCACTCAAAAAATCCTTTATTTTTCCTCATTATTTTCACGAATTGTTCTTAATAATGATGAAAAAGGATATGCGAAAATTAATATAAAGAGTGCATTCAGTAATAATGTCGGAAATAATCTATAATTTATGAAGTAACTATTTAACATATTTGTATATCCAAATAATGCATTTAATCCGTATATCAAATATTCTAAAGCAGCTGTCCAAATTAAAACAAGAATACTTCGAACAAATAAATTTGCATAAAGTATTTTTATTGCCTGACTAATTAAGAAGATAAATAGCGGAAAAGCAGCTAAATAAATTCCTATAATCTCTGTATACACAATATCATATATTACACCAAAAATAACCCCATAAATAAGAGCTTTTTTTGGATTATAATATAAAGTTACAAAAAGTAATCCAAAAAACAAAAAATGTGGAACAATAATTCCTTGTTTCCCTAAAATTGTTGGAGACACATTTGATACATAAATATTTTCAAGTATAAAAAGAAGTGATAGAAGGAGAGGTAAAACATACTTACTCATCTACTTTCTACTCTCCTTTCTTTGGCGTATCAATTGTACGTTTAACAACAATTACATGATTAATATCATTAAAATCCGCTTGTGGTTTAATATAAGCTGTTTGTGTTAATCCATGTTCATCTGGTTCAACTTCTTCTACTTTTCCAATTACTAAACTATCTGGAAAAACTCCACCAAGTCCTGATGTAACAACAGTTTGACCTTTTTTCACTTTAGCATTTGAAGGAATTCGTTTAAATAATAATGCTTGTTTTTCAACATCATAACCTTCAATTAGACCATAAACAGTGTCTTTTTGTTGAATTTTCGCAGATATTCGATTTGTTCGGTCAGATGCACTTAATAATTGAACAGTCGAAGAAAATTTTGAAACATTCTTTACTTTCCCAATTAAACCTTTTGAAGTTATAACTGCCATCTCTTTTTCAATACCATTTGTTGATCCCTTGTCAATCGTAATAATTTGTTGCCATTTGTCAGGATCTCTAATAGTTACTGTTGCTTGAAATGTTTCATAATCGCTTAAGGTTTTTTCTATCCCTACAATAGATCTTAATTCTTTATTTTCTTTTTCTAGTTCTTTTTCGCGAACAGATAGTTCTACATATTTATCAAGTTTACTCTTTAATATTTGGTTTTCCTTATATGTATCTTTCAAATCTGAAATATTATTAAAGAAACCCGCAATAATTTGTGCGGGTTTATTAAATACTTTTTCAGTCAAACTTACTGTATCTTTAATAAACTGCTCAGGAATTGAAAGGTTTCTGTTACTTCTTAAAGAATAACCTAGAAGTGCCACCAATAAGATAATAGCAGCTAAGACAATCATTAATCGTTTATTTTGAAAAAATTGTGGCATTCTTACACCCTCTTATAGCAATTCGGCTTTTTATTCCTACGATTTCATGCGTATAATCCTCACTAATAAAAGTGAGGATTATATAGCTTACACATTCTTTACATATCATTACTCAATCATTTTCGGCTGAAAGAAACTACTTAGCGGTATGAATTTGAAGAGTAATTCTTTTTGAAAATATCGATATTATCTAAAGCTTTACCAGTTCCAATCGCTACACAGTCAAGTGGATCTTCTGCAACGATTACTGGCATATTTGTTTCTTGACTTATTACTTTGTCTAAGTTACGAAGAAGTGCTCCACCACCAGTTAATACGATACCACGATCAATAATGTCCGCAGCTAATTCTGGAGGAGTTTTTTCTAATGTATTTTTTACAGATTCAACAATCGCATCAACTGTATCGCTAAGCGCAGTAGCAATTTCTTCAGCATAGATCGTAATTGTTTTCGGTAATCCTGAAATTAGATCTCGTCCACGAATATCCATTTTTTCATTCGTTTCTACTTTTCCAGCCGATCCGATTTCAAGCTTTAATTGCTCAGCAGTACGCTCACCAATTGCTAAATTATAATTTTTCTTAATATATTGCATGATAGCATCGTCCATATCATCGCCTGCGACACGAATTGATTGACTAGTTACTATTCCACCTAATGAAATAATAGCAACTTCAGTTGTACCACCACCGATATCAACTACCATACTTCCAGTAGGCTCCATTACAGGAAGGTTTGCTCCAATTGCAGCAGCGAAAGGCTCTTCAATTAAGAAAGCATCACGTGCTCCTGCTTGTCTTGTCGCATCAATTACTGCTCTCTTTTCTACTGCTGTAATTCCTGATGGTACACATACCATAACATATGGCTTTCTTGAGAAAAATCCGTTACTTTTTTGTGCTAGATGAATATAGTGTTTCATCATAGTAGCCGTTGTTTCAAAATCAGCGATTACCCCATCCTTCATTGGTCTTGTAGCAACTACATTGCCTGGAGTACGTCCAATCATGTTCTTTGCTGAATTACCTACAGCTACGATCTGCTTTGTATCCGTCTGTAGAGCAACAACTGAAGGTTCTCTAACTACAATTCCTTTTCCTTTTACAAAAACTAAAGTATTGGCAGTACCTAAGTCTATTCCTAAATCACGTGTAAATCCGCCTAATCCTAACATATGTATCTTCCTTTCTAAAACGTACAACTTAAATTCATATTTAAAGTATCTATACTATATTTTCTTATCGTTAGTAAATAACAGGTTTTTATCCATAACTTACATTATAAAACAATTAGCCACTAATGAACACCCTTAAACGTAACCTTTTTCTTTTAAACTGACATACTTATGTTCACCAATAATGATATGGTCTAGTATTTCAATTCCAATTATTTTTCCACATTCAACTAATCGTTTCGTCACTTCGATATCCTCTCTACTTGGAGTAGGGTCTCCACTTGGGTGATTGTGTAAACAAATAATTGAGCTGGAAGATCTTCTTAATGCTTCCTTAAACACTTCACGTGGATGAACAATTGATGCATTTAGACTGCCCTTAAAAATTGTTTCGCGGGCAATAATTTGATTTTTCGTATTTAAGTATAAGCATATAAAATGTTCTTGTTCAAGAAATCTCATTTCATCCATCATGAAATTCGCACAATCTTCAGGACCCTTGATTCTATATCTGTCATCAAATTGAAGTCGGTTTATTCGTTTCCCTAGTTCAAATGCAGCCAATAATTGAACAGCTTTTACTTCACCGATTCCTTTTATATTTGAAAGTTCTTCAATAGATGCGTTCATTAAAAATCTTAATCCATCAAATTTCAATAAAAGTTGATTACAAATTTGTAAAACAGGTTCATTTTTAGTCCCAGTTCTTAAAACGATCGCAAGTAATTCTTGGGTGGACAGACTATGGGGACCATCTTTAATTAACCGCTCTCTTGGTCGATCTTCTTTTGGAAAATCTTTCATGAGAAGAGTATCTTGCAAAGTACCACCTCAAATCGCTGATTAATATAGTTCAGAAAGTTTTTTCTTTACTTTATTAATTGGAAGTCCAACAACAGAAAAATAGTCGCCGTCTATTTTTTCTACGAATGTTCCTCCAAAACCCTGTATACCATATGACCCAGCCTTATCCATTGGTTCTTTCGATTCGATGTAATCTAATATTTCTTGATCACTTAATTCACTAAACGTTATTTTAGTGCACTGAAAAAAGTTTGTGCATTTTCCTTCATGAACAATCGAAACACCAGTAAAAACTTCATGAGTGTTCCCAGATAACATCCTTAACATTGAAAATGCATCTTCTTTCGATGAGGGTTTTCCAAGCTTTTTATCATTATAAGTTACAATTGTATCAGCACCAATAATAATTGCATCTGGAAATTTTTTGTATACATCAATTGCCTTTTCTTCTGCTAACTTCATAACTAATTCAGATGAATCTAAATTTTGATCCATTACTTCTTCAACTTGGCTTGTTTCTATAACAAATGGAATATTTAACATGCTAAGTAATTCTTTTCTTCGAGGAGACGCAGAGGCTAATATAAGTTTTTTCATTTTAGTCACCTATTATTTAATTTTAAAAGGAAGGATACACTTTCATCCTACCTAGATACCCACTATAACACAAATTAGTAAAAAACACTTTTCGACTTAAACTCGTTATATAAATGTAATAAAATTGAAAGATTTGCTATGTATTAAAACAAATCTTTATCAAACATATATTATTTAATAGAAATGTAATCTATTTTAGATTTTTTCAAGATAATATTCAAATGATATCCCATTTAATTAAAGCTTATAAAGCCATTTTTAATCTCAAAATTAGTTTTTTTACAATAATTTAACAAAAAATACACTAACAAAAATTAATTTGTTAGTGTATTTTTTTGTTCTTTCAATATTTTAAATAATGATAAAACATCATATTGTACCGATTCCGTAATTTGACTCAATGTATCATTTTTATTTGCAGTTATTACTTTTTCAATATTTTGTAAGTTCTTTAGTCCATCTAATAGTTTTTTGTTCGTTATCTGATCTTTTTGATTCGTTAAAATTAATAATGTCGAGTTTATTTGTTCAAGTTGTTTTTCATTATTAAAATTAGTACTAGTTAAGTAGGATAACATAAAAGCAAATGTTTCCACCTCAGCGTTAAACATATCAACTGAATTTTTTGGACCGGTATAGGTCGCTCCTGCTATCGTTTCTTCTTTTAAATAAACACTATCAAGTTTCCTTTTTACAACATCGCCTAAATAAGTACTATCTTTTCCACTGATTCCAATTACAACAAAAAAAGCATCATTCTTTTTATAGATTATTGGGTTATAACCTAATGCAGCTATTTCTTCTACATTTTTCTTTGCAGATTCCATATTTTTAAACATTCCAACCTGTGCCAAATCAAACGAAACAGAAGGTATTTTTAATTGAGTTGGTGGAGAGGTTATTGAGACTTCTCCGTTTACTGGACTTTGAGTGTCAGGCTTCGATTGTTTAAAAATCCCTAAAAATACAAATCCAAAACATAAACCAATCAAACTTGCACTTATAATGGAGATAATTATACTTTTATATGCGGAATTTGAAGAAAAAAAAGAAATTTTCTTTTTAGCCTTTTTCACTTTCTCTTTCTTCTTCTTTTTTACATCATCTAGTACAATTACTTTTTTACCTAAACCGTCAGGAGTAGGTAAAACCCATCCAAATTCCTCAAACTTTTGCACTTTCTCGGGAGGATCCACTACTGCTTCTTCAAACTGTTTTTCCTCTCCATTAATTTTAATCGATATTTTTGAGGACTTGTCCATTTGAATCCTCCTAATAGATTATTTTATAACGTAAAAGAATACTAACACACAAATTTAAAAAAACTCGTAGACATTTGTCGAGAACAAACCTGTATCGCTCAACAAATATAGACAACAACAAAATGTGGAAAAAGTTCTCTCAGCTCTGAAGGGAATATCTCCATTCATCTGAAGAAGTGGTGAATTTCCACTTCAAAGATGAATGGAATATTACCGAAGAGCTAGCTTTTGGTACTGGACAACTTGAAAAGTGGAAGCGCCTTGGTCAGCCCCGACAAGCATAAGACAGGTTCTAGTAAAGGTTGCTTTTTACCTTTGCTGGAATTTGGCTTATGACCTCGAGGGGCTAACAACTGGACTATTCGAAAAGTGGAAGGCGTTTGGTCAGCCCCGACAAGCATAAAATTATCTTTCGGAGAAGAGCAAAAAAAAAGAAACCATCATTCTAACTGACGGTTTCTATTTTGTATACAATGCTACTTTATTTCTACCTGCATTTTTAGCGTCAGAGTACATTGCTCGGTCTGCACAACGAATTAAATCTGTTGGCTCACTTGCTACAAATGGGGCTACCGCTGCTCCAATACTAGCTGTGATTGTTAGTTGAACTTGTTGTTCTTCATTCGTCATATGATTTGTTACGAAAAACGGAATATTTTCAAGGTTTGTCCTAATTTCCTCCGCAATTGAATAGGTTTCAGTTTCACTATGGTTTACAAGTAAAACTGAGAACTCTTCGCCTCCAAATCGAGCGACTAATCCGTTTTGATTCACTACATTTTTTATTCTTTGAGCGACTTCAATTAAAACTTCATTTCCAGCCTGATGACCATAGTGATCATTTACTCTTTTAAAATGATCTAAATCTATTAATAATAATGAAACGGTTTTAATTTCAAATGTTTTTAATCTAGCAAATTCATTCTTAATTTTTGCTTCAAGATATTGAAAATTGTATAATCCCGTCAGTGAGTCAGTTTCACTTTTCGTCTTTGTTTCTAAGTAAAATCTTGCATTTTCAATTGCAATCGCAAGATACAATGCTAATATTTCAATCATGACTACCTGATAACGTTTATATGCGTTTTTTTGATCTGAAGCTATTGATAACACACCAATAACTTGATTATTTTTAATAATCGGGATAGACAATAAACTTTCTGCTTCCATATATTTTTTATGATCGTTAGTAAACCATTGAGAACGACGTGTAAAAATATATTCTTTTTTGTCATTAAAAACTTTCTCAGAAATCGAACCTTCAAATAAGTTAAAGTTTGGAGAACTAAAGTTTTTTTCATCGACTTTATTTATAAAATGTCTTTTTAATTTTAATTGACTATTTTCAACTAAAAACAAAGTACCATATGAAACAGGAATGAGAGTTGTTAGTTGGTCAAAAAATTCGTCAATTACATCATCTTCTTCCATTCTTTGAGTCATTTTTTGACTAATTTTCATCGTCTGCTTTAAATACTTATTCATATTTAATGCAGATGAAAGAGAATTTAAAATGATCATTAAAATGATATAGTAAATTGCTATATAAAATAGTGTAATATAGCCCTTTGTTTCTAACATTAAATATAAACTGATTCCAATAGGGTACATCAAGAGACTGATAAAAAGATCCCACTTAAATTCTCTATTGATTATTTTAACATCCCTTTTGTATAGATAAACTGTGACAAAATAAATAACGATTTGATTGATCCAAAAGGATGCTAGAGTATAGACAAGAATTGGGATTAAACTACTTAGCATTTCCTTTGTGCCTGATGGTTCGCTTACTCCCCCAACTAAATTATAAAGTAATGCACTTCCTACTGAACAAAGCGCAAACATTATAGAATTAAGTGGCATTCTATAGAGCGTTTTTTTAGGAATACTTACTCTTATGTATAAAATGGCATATGCTAATTGACTTATTAATAATTCAGCAAATAATCCATATGATAAAAAAACTAAGATTGATACGCCTAATATAAATGAAAAAGTAGCATCATTAATTTGGATTGGCATATTCGCCACAATTAAGAAAAGACAAATGATGATCAAGAAGCTTGATCGTTCTATATGTTCAAGAGGGCTAATCAAATGAGCATAATAGAATAGTAAAGGCATAATCAATAGCCACGAAATCCAAATTAGCCTACTACTTTTCTCATTAATCATGATTTGACGTCCCTTCTTATAATAATGTCTAAACGTTTTTAGATAATAAATATTTTCTCACATTTGAGATAAAATATAAAGAACCAGTTATTAATAAAGTCCCATTTTTTTGAATTTTTTTTAAATTATTATCAATTGCTATACGATAATCATTTTCATATGTTAAATTTAATTCCACAGCACACTCAATTAATTCTTTTTCTGACATTGCTCTAGGGAATTGAAAGGTTGTAATTGTTATATCTTTTGCTATTTCTCGCAATGCTGCTACCATCTCTTCTACTTCTTTATCTTTTAATGCAGAGAATAAAATCTTTATTTCTTCACGCTCAAAATGTGTCTTTATCGTTTCAACTAAACTTTTTATTCCTTCTACATTATGTGCACCATCAATTACTACCATAGGCTCAGAGGTAAGAATTTCTAATCTTCCAGGTTTATGTGCTCTTTTCAAACCTGCTTTAATGTCATTTGCACTAAATTTCATATTATATTTTTTACTTAAGATTTCAATCGCCATCAAAGCGCATGATGCATTTCTTATTTGGTGTTTACCAAGCATAGAAATTTCAACATTTTCAATGGAAGTATTTATCCCATAATAGGTGAATTTTTCTCCATTATCATTGTTTATATGCTGAACTGATATATGTTTTCCAAATTCGTAAAGTACTGCCCCATTCTTTATCGCCATATTTCTAATAATGTTTAGTGCTTCCTCTTTTAATTCTGCAGTAATTGTAGGAATCCCCTCTTTGATAATTCCTGCTTTATGAAAAGTAATTTCTTCTATTGTATCTCCAAGTATTTGATGATGATCATGACCTATACTTGTAATGATACTTAATAACGGCGTCATGACATTTGTACAATCTTCTAATCCGCCTAGACCCACTTCTACTAAAAATAAATCGTGCTCTCTTATTTCACCAAAGTAATAAAATGCCATAGCTGTAATGATTTCAAATTCTGTTGGGGCACCACATGGTAATTTCTCAACTTCTTCAACAATCGGAATGAAATGATTTACTAATTGAATAAAAACTTCTTCTTGAATCATTTCACCACAAAACATTATTTGTTCACGGTATTCAATGATATATGGAGATGTAAATGTACCAACTGTATAACCAGCTTCCAATAGAATACTTTGAAGATAAGAAATTGTAGAACCTTTTCCGTTTGTACCTGCAACATGAACTACTTTTACTTTTTCTTGAGGATTATTTAATCTAGTTAACATTTCCTCCATCCTTTGTAAACCTGGAACGATACCGAACTTAGTTCTGTTTAGCATCCAATTAAGTGCTTCTTCATATGTGATAACCATTGTATCCCTACCTTTATCGTAAAAAACGACGAATAAGATGTCTCTTTATTCGTCGTTTTTAATCTTTATTTACTTAATTCTGCAATACGAAGTCTAACAGCTTCTTGTTTTTCAAGATAGTCTTTTTCTTTTTTACGCTCTTCTTCAATTACTGCTTCTGGTGCTTTAGCAACGAATCCTTGATTGCTTAATTTCTTTTGAACGCGCTCTACTTCACTCGTCCATTTTTCCAATTCTTTTTCTAAACGTTTTTTCTCTTCATCAAGATTAATTAATCCTTCAAGAGGAAGATAAATTTCCGCTCCACTTATTACTGCTGACATACATTTTTCAGGAGCAGTTAAATTAGTCGAAATTGTTAATTCTTCTGGATTACAGAAACGTTCGATATAAGAACGATTCTCTTCTAATGCAGTTGCAATATTTTCATCCTTAGCAGAAATCATTAATTGGATTTTCTTGCTCATAGGTGTGTTAACTTCAGCTCGGATATTACGAACTGAACGGATTAGTTCAACTAATATTTTCATCGTTTCAGATGCAGTTTTGTTTGTTAGTTTTTCATTTACGATCGGCCAAGCTGAAACAGTAATTGACTCCCCTTGATGTGGAAGTGATTGCCAAATTTCTTCAGTTACGAAAGGCATAAACGGATGTAAAAGTTTCATCGTACTTTCTAAAACGTATGCTAAAACTGAGCGTGTCATATTTTTAGCATCTTCATTTTCACCGTATAAAGGAATTTTAGCCATTTCAATATACCAATCACAAACATCGTCCCAGATGAAATTGTATAGTACACGGCCAACTTCACCAAACTCATAACGATCAATTAATGAAGTAACACTTTCAATTGTTTCATTTAAACGAGTTAAAATCCATTCATCGGCAACAGATTTTTCTTTTGTTAAATCGATTTTTTCATATGTGAAACCTTCCATATTCATTAACGCAAATCTTGACGCATTCCAAATTTTATTTACAAAGTTCCAAGTAGCTTCAACTTTTTCAATGCTGAAACGTAAGTCTTGACCTGGTGCACTTCCTGTAGTTAAGAAATAACGTAATGAATCTGCTCCGTATTTTTCAATTACATCCATTGGATCAACACCATTACCAAGTGATTTACTCATTTTACGTCCTTGTTCATCGCGTACTAACCCGTGAATTAATACATCGTTAAATGGTCGTTGTCCAGTAAACTCAATTCCTTGGAAAATCATACGAGATACCCAGAAGAAAATAATGTCATAACCAGTTACTAAAACATTTGTTGGGAAGTAAGCTTGGAAGTCTTTACTTTCTTCATTTGGCCAACCTAATGTAGAGAATGGCCATAATGCTGAACTAAACCATGTATCTAATACATCATTATCTTGGTTCCAGTTTTCAATATCTGCAGGTGGCTCTTGATTTACATATATTTCTCCAGTTTCTTTATGGTACCAAGCTGGGATTCGATGTCCCCACCATAACTGACGTGAAATACACCAATCGCGAATGTTTTCCATCCAACGTAGGTACGTTTTCTCAAAACGATCTGGAACAAATTTTACACTCTCATCAGAGTTTTGTAATGCAACAGCAGCATCTGCTAGTGGTTGCATTTTAACAAACCATTGAGTTGATAAATACGGTTCAACAACAGCACCGCTTCGTTCACTATGACCAACTGAATGCATATGTTCTTCAATCTGTACAAGAACGCCCATCTCTTGTAAATCCTTTACAATTTGTTTACGGCATTCAAAACGATCCATTCCATTGTATTTCCCTGCTTTTTCGTTCATCGTACCATCTTCATTCATTACTAGAATGCGTGGTAAGTCATGACGATTTCCAACTTCAAAATCATTCGGATCATGTGCAGGTGTAATTTTTACTACTCCAGTACCAAATTCCATATCTACATAGTCATCAGCAATAATTGGAATTTCGCGATTAACGATTGGAAGCATTACAGTTTTACCAATCATTGACTTATATCTATCGTCTTCTGGGTGTACGGCAATTGCAGTATCACCTAACATTGTTTCAGGACGAGTAGTTGCAATTTGAATTATTCCAGATCCATCTGTTAAAGGATATTGCATATGATAGAATGCACCTTGAACATCTTTATAAATTACTTCAATATCTGATAAAGCAGTTTTTGTCGCAGGATCCCAGTTGATTATATACTCTCCACGATAAATTAAGCCTTTGTTATAAAGCTTTACGAATACTTGTTTAACAGCATCAGATAACCCTTCATCCAATGTAAAGCGTTCACGTGAATAATCTAAGCCTAAACCAATTTTTTCCCACTGAGCACGAATGTGAGACGCATATTCTTCTTTCCATTCCCAAGCTTTTTCAAGAAACTTTTCACGGCCTAAGTCGTATCTTGATACGCCTTCTTCACGTAATTTCCCTTCAACCTTAGCTTGAGTAGCGATTCCAGCGTGATCCATTCCTGGTAAGTATAATACGTCATATCCTTGCATACGTTTTGCGCGAGTAAGAATATCTTGTAAAGTAGTGTCCCAGGCATGACCTAAATGTAATTTTCCTGTTACATTCGGTGGTGGAATTACGATTGTATATTTCGGTTTCTCCGATTCTACTTGTGCTTCAAAAAACTTTCCATCTAACCAAAATTGGTAACGATCTTTTTCAACTAAACTTGGATCATATTTTGTTGGTAATGATTGCTGTTTTGTTTCCATCTTCTACATCTCCTCTAAATTATTGAAAATAAAAAAACTCCATTCATCCCTGAAAAGGACGAATGGAGTTAGATTCGCGGTACCACCTTTTTTTGTCAGAAAACCAGAATTTCTTTAATCTGACACACTTAAAAAAGATAACGGATCATCCGGTAACTTCTATTCACTAAAAGTTTTCGAAGCCACTGCTCAAGGGCGACATTCCAACTCTTTTTTCTAGAAACCTCCCACCAATTGGTTTCCTCTCTGAAGAACTAGTTTGTTGTACTCTTCCCTATCTACGCATTTCAATATGAATATATGTAATAGTCTACAAAATTTACTTATCTTTAGTCAACAGTATTTCTATTTTCTTTCTAGATTATTCACAAACTGTCAATATTGTACCAGGTTTTTTAATCGATAATTCAAATTAGAAAAGGAATTGTAATGAATTTTTAACATTCACATATACTAGTACTTATTTAATTATGCGATAATTGTATAGTATCTAGATATAATATTTAAGGGGGATATTCATGGGTTTATTTAAAAATACATTAGCTCGTGTTCTTGGAATAGGAGGAACACGTATCGATACAAAGCTTGAAAAGAAAGAATATCAAGCGGGAGAACGAGTAAAAGGTGAGTTACATATAAAGGGCGGAAAAGTTAAACAAGAACTTGAATCTGTTTATTTACATGTAATGACAGAATATGAAGTAGAAACGAACGATAAAACATATTTTCAGAATGGTACGTTACAAAAAGTTATCGTGTCGGTTGATCGAATCATTAAAGAAAATGAAGAAGTTGTAATTCCATTCTTCTTTACATTATCTGAAAATACACCGGTATCGATTCACAAATCCTATATATGGATCAAAACTCACCTAGAAATTGATAAAGCAGTTGACCAATATGATGCAGACGGTATTCAAATCATTCCTTCTGCTGGCTTAAAAACAGTCATACAAGCATTACAAGAAGAGGGCTTCGTTTTAAGAGAAAGCGAAAATAAAAAGAAATACGGTAAAATTATTCAAGAATTTGAATTTTACCCAATGAATGGTGAATTTAGAGGAAAACTTGATGAATTAGAAATTAACTATTTAAGCTTTGAAAAAACAGTTGATATTATTCTTCAGGTTGACCGTAAAGCAAAAGGATTATCTGGATTATTCTCAGAATCATTAGGAACTGATGAATCGAATGTAAGAATCTCATTTTCAAAAGAGCAAATTACAGACAAGATATTTGTACGTACTAACTTAGTTAAAACAATTAAACGTTATTGTAAATAATTTTATTGTTCATACAAATTTATTTATCAATTAATCAAAAGTACAAGAAACCCATCTAATCGAAATGATAGATGGGTTTTACATATCTATATCCACAGCCTTAGCTGCTTCAATTTCTTCTCGTATTTTTGAAACGAAAAATTCTATATTATTCATATGCCAAAACGAATGCAAAAGATTTTTTACATTTTCTTTTTCGTTCTTCGCTCCTGAGCGTTTCATATAAGCTGAAATTTTATTAGAAAATTGGGTTGGATATGCCATATAACTCATAAATAATAGTTTTTCCTCTTCTCTTAAAGAGAAATTTTTTTCGTACATTTTCAGCCAATTATTCCGTTCAGTCTGTTGAATCGGGTAGGTTTTAAAAGAAGACTTATAGTAATTTGTTAAGTCCTGTATTGGTGTGGTTTCTTGCGCATTCTCTAAATTAATAAATACTCCTTCCCCTCTTTCATTTACTAAAAAGTGCGAGATAGATAAACTTCCGTGATTCATAACAATTCTCGTATTTTCAGTTTCTTTCATTTTTTTATACCATTCTTCTAATTGGGCTTTTGCAAAATTGTGTGCACTCAACACTTTATGAAAATATGTGCAATAACTTAATTCGTACGGTGACATATACCAATTACTTTCTGCTGATTCTATAAATGTTTCTAATACTTCTTTATCTTTGCTCCATCTGCTTGTTAATTTATCAAAATGTGTTTGCAATTGCTCTTTATCCACTTTTTTCTCTTTTTGTGTTCGATTATGCATTTTCCCTAAGGAGGTAAACATCCTCTGAAAGTGTAAGTTCTCATCTGATCTTGAATCAACATTCTCGATCCATGGCATTAGATAATAGTGCTTTGTATTATACTCAACTACATAATCGCCATTTTGTGTATGATATATCGGTACGACATTTCGAAAACCTTTATCTTGTAAGGAACGAACATTTGCGACTAAATTATTTCGATATACTCGATTTGCATTCGCTTCTTTTAAGGCAAAAACTCCTTGATTTGTATAGACTTTCACTACTTTTCCAACAGTTTCAAAGTAGTTTGGAACAATATGATATTGAGCTAAAATGACGCTTATTTCATCTTTAGGTTTCGTATACATTTTTGCGTCACTCTCTCTTTCTAAATGAGTAAAAGCCTTGTATTAGTAGACAAGTATCTAATCTAATACAAAGCTTAAATCATATTATTATTGTTTTATTGCAGTTATCGGAATATAAATAATTTGACCTTCCGATAAAAACTCATCGTTTAAATTATTAACTCTATTCAATTGTTGTGTTTGCAAATTGTATTTTTTTGCAACAGATTCAACAGTATCTCCATTTTGTGCTAAATATAGTTTTAATTTCGAGTAAGATTCTTCTTTACCTTCTCCAGTAAATAGACTTGTGAGTAAATTATCACTTCTCACTTTACTTCTATTATCGCTTTCTTGCGCCTCTGCATTATTATTGTCATCTATATGCTCGACGTGAACCTGTTCCTGTTCAACTTGAGCTTGATAATATTCTGCATAATATGGAGGTGTTTGACGAATATCATTAGGATTTGCATATGGAATTGCCTGGTTTCCTTGTGGAAAAGGATTTTGATAATAAGGTTGCTGATTATAATTAAATGGCGGCTGTTGGAATTGATTATTAAAATACTGCTGATGACTTTGTTCAACTGAACGATTGTATTGTTCTTGATTGAATTGTTCTTCAAAGTTCTGCGTTTCATTTTGAGTATTATTCGCATAGTTTTGCAAAGCTGAATAATCATTATTTAAAAAACTCGGTCTTTGATTGACCTCATTATTTAGTATATTAGGTTGAATATTGAATCCATTATTAAAACTTGGATATGGCGTAGATTCGGTATTTGCATGTAAGTCCTGTTCAGCTATATCATTATTTTCACGATATAGCTCCTGATATTCTTGTGTTTGCTCTACAGATTGCTCTTGATTATAAACAAAATTATTATCATTCACCGTATTTTCTTGATTTTGTTCCTCAAATTCAAATTCCAATGTTTGTTCATTAGAAAGTTCAGCATTATAGACATACGGCGAGCTGTCTTCCTCTTCTAAATATGTTTGAGATTGATTAGAATTTTCATCCTGCACTTGTTCTACTTCAGCAGGTCTAAACACTTCTAAATAAGTAGGTTGCTGAGGATAAGTCTGCACTTCCACTTCTTGCTCCTCTTCAAGTGACTGAATCCAATCACTACCGTAAAGATTATCTTTTTCTTCAGTTAAATCTGTAGGCGGTTGATTAAAGAACTGGAATTGTTCTTCCTGTTCTCGATTCTCCTCATTTTCTTCGTCATTACTTGTACGGTAATCATTACTGTAATTATAAGCATTATACTGTTCATGGGCCCTTTGTTCGTGGTAATTGTCTACCGCTCGATTATCATGAAGACCAGAAATACATAAATCAGCTGCTATTTGAATACTGCCTTTTTCAGCTAATTGATAATCGAATGTTTCTACCGACACGCATAGATTTTCAAGATCAGTGATTCTCGTTAATGGTATTGAAATATCGACTGGAAATTGATGCCTTAACTCATAACTACCATCTTCAAGTAATACAACATCCTCTACTAATCTGGAAGGCGCTAATTCTCTAAGAGAAATATAATCACCTTGGTCTGCTTGATCAGGTGAATAATTACCTTCTAAGGTCAAGACACCCTTCACTTGTACGTACTCATCGAATTGCTGTATAGTAATGTCTGGATTAAGCGAGAGTGACCTTACCTCTTTAACTTCCTGTCCTTTTTGGAACCAGACAGTTTCTTTCAATGAAAAACGAATATTTGTTTGGTTTTCTGAAGACACGTTAATGTCCTCCTCTCATCGTCCAATTTGGTCTATGACATTACATTTTTATGAAAGAAGTGAAAAAAATATGAAGAAAAGATTCATATTAAGTACAAAATATGAAAAATTTCAAGCAGAATTGAACTTACGTAGTTAAATGACTTAAATAATTTTTTACGATTTTCATATATACAATACTCATTTATATGTAATGCTCTTATCTATTAGATGTTTTTTCAAAAGTTATGATTAAAACATACTATTGAAAAAGAAAATGACTGGAGCATAAAGTGAAAGACAACTGTGGAAGTTGCAGGACCTGTAAGACTCCGATGCTGAGGAAGGTAGCGAGCATTTTGGAGTGGAAAGTTAACCAAAGCATAAATAAAAAACCCTTAAATTTTTCATTTAAGGGTTTTTAAAAATTATTTACTTAATTGAGAAAAAGCATATTCAGTTGCAGCAATCGTTTTCTGAATGTCTTCATCAGAATGTGAAGTCGAAAGGAACAATCCTTCAAATTGTGAAGGTGGTAAGAATACACCTTGTTCTGCCATTAACTGATAGTACTTAGCAAACATATCTAAATCTGATGTTTTAGCTGCTTCGTAATTATTAACTTTTTCATTTGTAAAGAAGAAACCAACCATTGAACCTGCACGATTAATGCAATGTGGTATATTGTATTTTTCTGCTGCTGATTTATAGCCTGCTTCTAACATATCTGCTTTTCGGTTAAACTCTACATAGTCTTCTTCAGATAACTGACTTAGTGTTTCATAGCCTGCAGTCATTGCTAATGGATTTCCTGAAAGTGTTCCTGCTTGATAGATCGGACCACTTGGAGCAATTTGATTCATTATTTCAGCTCGACCACCATATGCACCGACAGGAAGTCCTCCACCGATTACTTTACCTAAACATGTTATATCTGGTGTTACACCAAAATGTCCTTGTGCGCAATTATATCCTACACGGAAACCAGTCATAACCTCATCAAATATTAATAAAGCACCATACTCTGTTGTTAGTTCACGTAATCCTTGTAAAAAACCTTCAACAGGTGGAACAACTCCCATATTTCCTGCAACTGGTTCAACTATAATTGCTGCTAAGTCTTCACCAAATTGTTCAAAAGCATAGCGAACACTTTGAAGATCATTATATGGAACAGTTATTGTATTTGCCGCTACGCCAGCTGGAACACCAGGACTATCTGGTAAACCAAGAGTTGCTACACCAGAACCGGCTTTAATTAATAATGAATCACCATGTCCGTGGTAGCAGCCTTCAAATTTCAATATCTTGTTCTTTCCAGTGAATCCGCGTGCAAGACGTAATGCACTCATTGTAGCTTCTGTACCTGAGTTAACCATTCTCACAACTTCAATTGATGGTACTCTCTCGATAACAAGTTTAGCTAATTCTGTCTCTTTTAAAGTAGGTGCACCAAAGCTAGTACCAGTTTCTGCTGTACGTTTTAAGCCTTCAACAACACGTTCATTTGAATGACCTAAAATTAAAGGACCCCATGATAGTACATAATCTATATATTCATTACCATCTATATCATAAATTTTAGAGCCTTTACCATGACTCATGAAAATAGGAGACATATTTACACTTTTAAAAGCTCGAACCGGACTATTTACTCCACCAGGAAGTACTTGTTTCGCTTCTTCAAACGCTTCAATCGACTTATTGTATGATCTCATTTTTAATTACTTCCCTTCTGACATCCATCTACAAGCATCTTTAGCGTGGTATGTCATTATCATATCTGCACCTGCACGTTTCATGCTTATTAATTTTTCCATTACAATCTTTTCTTCTTCAATCCAACCATTTAAAGCAGCCGCTTTAACCATTGCATATTCTCCACTAACATTATAAGCAACGATTGGTTGATGGAAGTTATTTCGAATATCACGAATAATATCTAAGTAAGAAAGAGCTGGTTTAATAATTAAAAAGTCAGCACCTTCAACAGTATCAGATTCAGCTTCACGGAAAGCTTCTAAACGATTAGCTGGATCCATTTGATATGCTTTTCGATCTCCTTTTCCAGGTGCACTTTGAGCTGCTTCACGGAATGGGCCATAAAATGCAGATGCATACTTAACTGCATAAGACATAATTGGAATATGATCAAAGCCAGCTTCATCTAAAGCATGTCTAATTGTTGCAACAAAACCATCCATCATATTTGAAGGTGCAATGATATCCGCTCCTGCTTGAGCTTGACTTACTGCTGTTTTCGCTAACAATACTAATGATTCATCGTTATTTACGTAATCACCTTCTAAAACGCCACAGTGTCCATGATCCGTATATTCACATAAACAAGTATCAGCAATTACTACAAGTTCAGGATATTGTTCTTTAGTTTGTGTAATCGCTCTTTGAACAATACCCGTCGAGCAATAAGCTTCTGAACCAACTGCGTCCTTAACATCTGGAATTCCAAAGAAAATAACTGACTGAATTCCTAAAGAAACAATTTCATCAATTTCTTTTTTCAATTCATCTAGTGAAAATTGAAATACTCCAGGCATAGAACTAATTGGATTTTTAACATTTTCGCCTTCTACTACAAATAATGGATAAATAAAATCTTCTTTATGTAAATGAGTTTCTCTCACCATTGAGCGTAATGCTGGTGTTTTTCTTAAACGACGGTGACGATCAAACGGAATAGAATAATTCATTTTTCTCTCCTTCATATCCTATAGAATGACATTATTTTACAACGTCCTCTATGATTTTTTGTATTAGTGATTCAATTGTAAATTTATTTGGAACTAAAATAGACTTAAAACCTTTTTTAGTAGCAGCTAAAGCACTTACTTCCCCAATACACGCTATTTTTAAGTTTTCTAAATCATTAATTTTAATAGACCCATCTATTAAATTACAAAACTGTTCTATACTAAACGGGTTTAAAAATGTTATCACATCTACCTTTTTTTCAACTAATAACTGTATGAGATCATTTTTAATGCTTACGTTAGGGATCGTTTCATAAATCGTTAGCAATGATACAGAATGAAAATTTTCACTAAGAATTTTTGGTACGGTTTCACTTGCTAAAGAACCCCGTATAAATAAAAATTTGGTCCCTTTTTTCACATTTTCATTTAACTCAGTAGCTAATGCTTTACCAGTATAAATGCTTGGAATAAACGATACGTTGAAGCCAAATTTTTCTAAATATAACTTCGTTTTTTCTCCGACAGCACCAATTTTTATTTGACTAATTAGCTCATTTAATTCGTTTGTAATATTTTGCACAAAGTATTCTACGGAATTAACACTAGTAAATAAAATCCATTCAGCTTCATTTATTAAATTTTTTAGTTCAGGAACTGAAATTGGAATTGGTCTTACTTTCTGAAGAGGAAGATTAATAGGATTTCCACCAGACTGTTGAATTAGATTGTTTAATTCAATAGCCTGGTGTTCTGCCCTTGTTACTAAAATGTTCATTCCACTTAAGGAATTACTCATTCGCTTCCTCTTTTACAGAATCAATAATATCTTTTGCTCCACGTTCAATTAATAGATTCGCTGCTGTTTCTCCGATTTCTTCAGGGTTAGTACCTTTTACAGTTTCCTTTAGAATTGTCGTACCGTCTGGTTTTGCAACTAATGCAGTTAATGTAATCTCTTTTTGTTCATTAATCGTAGCAAAGCCTGCGATAGGAACCTGGCATCCGCCTTCCATTTTATGTAGGAAAACGCGCTCTGCCTCAACAGTTGTATAGGTTAAATCATCATTTAATCTATTAAGTAATTCACGAATTTCTAAATCATCTTCACGACATTCAATTGCAAGAGATCCTTGACCAACTGCTGGAACGCAGATAGATTCATCAATATATTCAGTGATACTTTCTTCAGCCCAGCCCATTCTTGTTAAACCTGCAGCTGCTAAAATGATTGCATCATATTCATTATCTTTCAATTTTTGAATTCGTGTATCTATATTTCCACGTATCCATTTAATTTGTAGATCTGGGCGAACTGCTTTAATTTGCGCACTTCTTCTTAAACTACTTGTACCAACAATCGCACCTTTTTCTAACTCCATTAATCCTTTACCACTATTTGAAAGTAAAGCGTCTCGTGGATCTACTCGTTTAGGCGTACAACCAATTATTAAGCCTTCTGGTAAAATTGCAGGCATATCTTTCATACTATGTACTGCTAAATCGATTTCCTTCGTCAACATTGCGTGTTCAATTTCTTTAACGAATAAACCTTTACCACCAACTTTTGAAAGAGTTACATCAAGTATAACGTCACCTTTTGTAACGATTTCTTTTAATTCAAATTCATAATCTGGTGCAACTTGCTTTAGCTTTTCAACAAACCATTTTGTTTGTGTTAGGGCTAATTTACTTTTTCTTGTACCAACAACTATCTTACGCATAGTTTACAGCTCCTTACGTACTCCATAAATGAAACGATGAATATAGATTTGAAACAACATAATTTCCGAACAATACTAAAAAGCAACAAATGTTAAAAAGGCAAAGTGATTTACCATAAAAACGGTTGCTTACTTTTAAATACATAAATGTACTATACATAATTAAAACAAAAAACGAACCAAGTACTTTCATGTCATACCATACAAAGGTGTGTAATCTTAAACTTGCCCATATAACGCCTAAAATTAGCGACGTTAACATAAGTGGAACACCAAATAAGTTAAATGTAATAAACATTTTTTCCAACTTACCTAAACTACCTAATTTCTTTAAATGAGACGACCATTTTTTCTTTTTTAGTAGAATATATTGAAAAATGTACATCACTGAAAAAATAAAGGACAATGTAAAAGCACCGTACGCTAAAAAGGCAAGTCCGATGTGAATATACAATAATTCCGATTTAAGTTGGTCAACGAGCATAGCAGTTTTTCCGGCCTTAGGAATTAATATTGACAATGAAAATACTAAAAATGAAACAACATTTGTAAAGAAAACTAAGTAATCCAGTTTTACTAGCCAATTAATAACCATCGATAATGAGATGATGATCCACACATAAATATATAAACCTTCTCTCGAGGTGATAAATGAATAAAAACTATCTTGGCTAATAGTGTATATCATTAATATTGAAGAAAAAATCCAAACAATTGCTAGCAAATAGAATGCAACTCTACTTGCCATTCTATTCGTATCAATAAAATCAATAAATGAAAAAACGATGCTCCATGCAAACAATAAGATTATTAAGTGGTATATAAAACTACTTCCCAATAGCTCCACTATATAACCACTACAAATAACCTAATTTTTGTTTGGCAGGAATCATATCGGCATTTTCATTTGTTTGCATTTGTTTTTCATCATTTGTCTCTTGTATTATTTCATCTAAATTAAAAATTTCTTTAAATAATTTAATTTGAGCTTCTGATTGCTTTGATGAACCCATTTCTTTCGCTTTCATAATCGGATCACGTAAAAGTTGATTTACGATACTCTTTGTATGTTTTTGAATGATCTTTAGGTCTCTTTCAGATAAATGAGGAAGTTTTCTTTCTAAACTAGTCATTGTATCTGCTTGGATATCTAAAGCTTTGTCACGCAATGCAGAAATAACAGGAACAACACCTAATAATGATAACCAAGTTTGGAAATCATCAATTTCTTCATTGATAGATTTTTTAATTTTCATTGCTTCACGTTCGCGTACAGCTAAATTTTCTGCAACAATTCCTTGTAAATCATCAATATCATATAAGAATGTACTATCAATATTATGAATTGTTGGCTCAATATCACGTGGTACTGCTATATCAACTAAAAATAAAGCTTTACCTTTTCTCTTTTTTTCGATTCGTTGAATCATTTTTTCAGTAATTACATATTCTTTTGACCCTGTCGAACTGATTACAATATCAGCTTCTTTTAGACATTCCTCTAATGAATCAAGCCCTTTTCCAACACCGTTAAATTGAGAAGCAAGCTTAACTGCATTTTCAGTTGTACGATTAATTACAGTTACTTTACCTACGCCTTGAGAGTATAAGTTTTGTAAAGCTAAGTTACTCATTTTACCTGCACCAACAATTAAAACATTACAGCCTTTTAAATTGCTAAAGATTTTCTTAGAAAGTTCTACAGCTGCATAACTGACTGATACTGCGTTTTCGCCGATACCAGTTTCAGAGTGCACTTTTTTTGCAAACGTAATTGCTTGTTTAAATAACTGATTAAAGATAGTACCAGTTACATGATTTTCTTGTGACAGTAAAAAGCTTTCTTTTACTTGTCCAAGAATTTGAGTTTCGCCAATTACCATTGAATCTAATCCACTTGTAACTGTGAAAAGATGATTTATCGCTTCGTTACCCGTTTTAATAATTAAGTATGGAGACAATTCTTCATCTCTTAAGCCGAATCTTTGTAAAAGAAATCGTTTCATATAATATTGACCAGTATGAATCTGATCTACAACTGCATAAATCTCAGTACGATTACAAGTAGAAACAATAATGTTTTCCAAAATGCTTTTTTCTTTTTTTAGTGAACACATTGCAACATCTAGTTCACTTGGAGCAAAAGCAACCTTTTCACGCACTTCAATTGGGGCAGTTTTATGGTTTATTCCTATTGTAATGATATGCATTACATAAAGCCCCCCTAAAGAATCTTGTAAGAATGACGATTTATTATCTATATCTATTAGTTAAAATATCATAACTATGTTCTACTTCAATATGCTATCATAAATGTTATAATTTGTAGAATTTTTTATCTGAGTAAAAATCACAATTAATTCACAAATCCTATTATACAATAATTTTCAAATAAAAGTGATTACAAAAAATGTTAAACAGGAGTTGCTATGAAAAAAAATCGATTATTTATTGGAATCCTATTAATTGGCTTTGGTTTATATTACTTTATTTCAAAATGGCAGATCCCATCTTTACAAATTTTTACATATTGGACGACACCTATCTTAGTTACAGGTCTCGCACTGCTTGTTCAAGCTTTTAAAGGTCGCGAAAATCAATATGTATTTCCTGGCATTATCGTACTTGGATTTGGATTTCACTTTTATGCGATCTCGCATATCGATGCTTGGCCAAATCATTGGTCAGTACTAACACTTATTATATCAATAGGAATGTTATTTCAATCTCAAAGAGGTAAAGGTGATTTACTTCCAGGCATTCTATTATTTATTATGTCTTTATTTTTCCTTTTTAACGAAAAGCTTACAACAATGCTTAGTTCACTGCAGTCGCAAGTATCTTATTTTCAGCAGTATTGGCCTATTTTAATTGCTGTAATTGGTTTATATCTTCTATTTTCTAAAAGATAAACATACCTATCTGAATATCAGCCCTTAAAACTAGGCTGTTTTCGTAAACTTTGCTATTAAATATGGAAATTTTAGTTTCCCACTCCAGAATACGAGCTTTCCTCTGGGCGGGCGGTGAGCCCCTTTAGCGCATTCACTCCTGCGGGGTCTAACCTGTCCCGCAGCTCCCTAGGAGTCTCGCTCACTCTTCACTCCAATCATCAACTTTATTAAGATTAATCCTTAAAAAAACAACAATCTTTTAGAAAAAATCCTAAAAATAATGAGGGTAAAAAAAGGAGGAATATAGTTGTTATACTTCCTTTCGTTATGGAAAAAGTTTGTTTCATTTAATTATGTCTCTATACTAATTCTATCTATTTTCATTGTTTCATTTGGTACGATTACTATACATATTTTAGAGCCGAAGACATTTCCATCTTTATTTGAAGGCTTATGGTGGACTATGACAACTTTAACAACAGTTGGTTATGGAGATTACTTTCCTAAAACAGTTGCAGGGAAATGCTTAGGAATGTTCTTATTTATTTTCGGAGTCGGTATCATTGGGTTACTCGTTTCAAAGACCGTTGATTCCTTTTCGAAGTATCATCGCCTAAAGTTGGAGGGGAAAATTGTGTATAAAGAACAAAATCATTTTATTTATATTGGATGGTCTAAAAAAACAAGAGATGCAATTGAGGAATTGTTCGATTCTTCACCAAATGCAATGATCGTTTTAATTGAAAATTTAGCAACTTCGCCTTATGAACATCCTCAAATTCATTTTGTTCAAGGTGATCCTTCATTAGAAAAGACCTTAATAAATGCGAATATATTTGGTGCAAAACGCGTATGTATTTTTGCAGATTCTTCTATTGAAGATAGTGTTTTAAAAGATGGAAAAACATTGCTAATCGCATCTGCAGTTGAATCATTATCAAAAACACACCAAAAACCAATTCATACCATTGTAGAAATCTCAAAAGAGAGTCATATAGTAAACTTTAAACATGTTAATGTAGATGATTTTGTATTATCATATGAATCAGTTTCACGGTTAATTGCGAAAACAACATTACATCCTGGTACTTCAACTATTTTTAGGCATTTTTTAAATACGAAATTTGATGGAAGTAATATTCATGTAATTGAGCCTTTAGAGGAATGGCAAACATATCAAGATGCATATCTGCAATTATTTGAAAAAGGTGCCTCTTTATTAGCAATCAATGAGCAACTAAACATTCCAAAACTTAAAAATTCACCCCTAAATTCAACAGATCGTTTATATATTTATTGTGAAGAGGATTTATTAAAAAAGCTGACAAGAAAGCATAATTAAAATATATTTTAAAATTTATGTTGCTGATTTGTAGAATTCCACTCCAGAATGCTTGCTTTCAGTTTGACGGGAGATAGGCCTCCTTTAGCGCGCACCCTCCGCTCCACACCTTATTAACGAAACCTTAAAACAACGATTTTTTAGAAAAGAGCCTAAATAAAAAAGCTGGTGGAAATTTCCACCAGCTTTTTTATTTACACATTTTATCTATTACTGACCACGCTTTTTCTTTGCCCATTCCTGTTTCAGACGAAAATAAAATTAATTCGTCGCCTTCTTCAATCTGTAATGTTTCACGCACAACTTTTGAATGTTTATCCCACTTACCTTTTGGGATTTTATCAGCTTTAGTTGCCACAATAATTACAGGAATTCCATAATGTTTCAAGAAATCATACATCATAACATCATCTTGTGTTGGAGAATGACGTAAGTCAACCAAGAGTACAACGGCTCTTAATTGATCACGAGATGTAATATACGTTTCAATCATTTTCCCCCATGCTTCACGTTCCGATTTGGAAACCTTAGCATAGCCATAACCAGGTACATCAACATAAAATAACTGTTCGTTAATTAGAAAGAAATTTAATGTTTGAGTTTTACCAGGTTTTGAAGATGTACGAGCTAAAGCCTTACGATTAAGCATTTTATTAATAAATGATGATTTTCCTACGTTAGAACGGCCTGCCAAAGCAATTTCGGGAAGCTGTGTATCAGGATATTGATTTGGTCGGACTGCACTTATGACAATATCCGCTGATGTTACTTTCATTTTTTCACTCCTACTATAGCATGCGCAAGTACTTCATCTAAATGGGATACAGGAATAACAGTTAAGCCTTCCTTCACAATTGGAGGTACATCTGCTAAATCTTTTTCATTTTCTTTTGGTATGATTACTGTCGTTAACCCTGCGCGGTGAGCACTTAGCAGCTTTTCTTTTAATCCTCCGATTGGTAAAACGCGACCACGCAATGTGATTTCGCCAGTCATACCAACTTCTTTACGAATCGGTTTATTTGTTAAAGCAGAAATCAATGCAGTTGCCATTGTAATCCCTGCTGAAGGGCCATCCTTTGGTACAGCACCTTCAGGAACATGAATATGAACATCATATTTTTCATAGAAATTTTGATCGATATTTAGTTCTTCTGCTTTTGATCGAATATAGCTAAATGCCGCCTGTGCAGATTCTTTCATGACATCTCCAAGCTTTCCTGTTAGAGTTAGCTTGCCCTTACCAGGATATAGAGATACTTCAATTGAAAGAGTGTCTCCACCAAAAGCTGTATATGCTAATCCTGTTGCCACACCGATTTGATCTTCACTTTCCATTTGTCCATATGAGAAGGTTTTCTTTCCTAAAAATTCTTCTATATTTTTATCCGTGAAAATAATCTTTTGCTTTTCATTCGAAACAATTAACTTAGCTGCTTTACGACATAATGTTGCTAAGACACGCTCTAATGAACGTACACCTGCCTCGCGAGTATAATGACGAATAATAGCACTTAATGCACTTTCTCGAATTTGAACTGTAGATTTATTTAAACCGTGCTCAGCTAATTTCTTCGGGAACAAATGTTTTTTAGCTATATTCACCTTTTCTAGTTCAGTATAACCTGATAATGTAATAATCTCCATTCGATCACGTAATGGACCTGGAATAGTTGATAAATCATTTGCAGTAGCAACAAATAATACTTGTGATAAATCAAATGGTTCTTCGATGTAGTGATCACTAAATGAATTATTTTGTTCAGGATCCAGTACTTCTAGCATTGCTGAAGAAGGATCTCCTCTAAAATCACTAGACATCTTATCGATTTCATCTAATAAGAAAACAGGATTATTAGAACCAGCCTTTTTTATCCCCTGTATGACACGGCCAGGCATTGCACCAATATACGTTCTTCGATGACCTCTAATTTCAGATTCATCTCTAACTCCACCTAAAGACACACGTACAAATTTTCTTGAAAGTGCATTTGCAATTGAACGAGCTAATGATGTCTTACCAACCCCAGGAGGTCCTGCTAAACAAAGTATTGGACCACGAAGAGAATTTGTTAGCTGTTGAACAGCCAAATATTCTAAAATTCTTTCTTTTACTTTTTCAAGTCCTTCGTGTTCATTATTTAATATTCTTTCAGAACGATGAATATCTAATGTATCATCTGTACTAATCGACCATGGTAGTGCAACCATCCATTCTAAATATGTACGAACAACTCCAGCTTCTGCAGCATTTGGTGGAAGCTTCTCATATCTAGCTAACTCTTTTAGTACTAGCTCTTTTGTTGATTCAGGCATCCCAGTTTCTTCAATTTTCGTTAAGAATTTATCAACTTCTTCAGTTTTACCTTCACGATCACCAAGTTCACGTTGAATGACTTTTAATTGCTCTCTAAGAAAATATTCTTTTTGAGTTTTATCTATATTTTTCTTTACTTGCAATCCGATTTTTTCTTCAAGTTTAAGTAATTCCTTTTCGTCTTGAAGAAAATTTAGGATACTATGTATTCTTTCTGTCACATCAGTTGTTGCTAAAATTCTTTGCTTTTCTTCTTCCTTTAATGGAATCGCATCAACCATTGCATCTGCAAGTCTACCTGGTTGATCCTGCTTTACAATTGATGCAATTGTTTCTGGCAGAATTCGTTTCGATAATTTACTATATTGCTTAAAATGTTGTAAAAGAGTTCTCATTAATGCACGTAATTCTTTCGAATCATCTTCAATATCAGGATATTCTTCTACCTTTGCAGTAAGAAAATCATTTTCATCAATAATTGATTTGATTTTCCCTCTGTGTAAACCCTCAACTGTTACACGAACAGTACCATTTGGTAATGTGATTTTTTGAGTTAATTTTGCTAACGTTCCATATTGATACACTTCATCTATCTTTGGATTTTCAGTATCTGCATCTATTTGGGTAACGACAAAAATTAAATGATCTAAATCATTTGCTTCTTGTATAGCTTTTATTGATTTTGTTCTTCCTACATCGAGATGTGCAATTGTCGCAGGAAATACACTAATTCCTCTTAAAGGTAGGAGGGGTACAACTTTTTCTTTTGTAACATTCATTCCGTTACACCTCCAAATATTTCATTTCTTTTATTTCATTTCTATTTAGTTATTTTACCTTAACATACATATCATTTACAATGAAATGCATTATTTATTAATAAAAGTAGATATGACTTGCTCAAACATCAAAAAGCTATGACAATTAACGCTTAAATTTGCTTTTTAACATGTTTCCTTAACCCCTTTAGTATACAAAGTGCGAAGCTAGAGGATAAAAATTGGAAGCAAGTTAATCAAATAGATAATGGCGCAATAAAAAAAGTGTTCATGAAGTCATCTTAAAACAGAACATAGAGTGCAAAAACAATTGATACTCTCTATTTATTCAACTTTAAGTGATTTGAACACTTTTTTAAATTACATTGATTGCGATTGATTTTCCTCAAATAAGTTTAATTGTTGATAATCCTTTTTGTTTGAACTTGGTAATTCAAATTTCCAATTATCTTTAAATACCTCGTGTAATACTTTTTCTATGCGATCCACAGGTAGCACTTCTACATCTTTATATTTATGTAATGTAGCTTGATCATTTTCGATTGGAATTATAATTTTAGTTGCTCCAGCCTTAACTGCTGCTTTTACTTTTTCTGGTACTCCTCCAACTGGTTTAACATCACCTTGAATACTCATTTCACCAGTCATCGCAATTGTATTTAAAACAGGAACATTATTTATTGCAGAAAAGATTCCCACTACCATTGTTATTCCAGCAGAAGGTCCATCAGTTAAAGCACCACTAGGAAAGTTTATATGAATATTAAAATCGTCAATTGGAACACCAATTTTACGTAAAACTGTTGTAACATTCTCTAAAGAACCTTTAGCCATACTTTTTCTGCGAATAGATTTTCCTTGATTGCCTAAACTTTCTTCTTCAACAATTCCTGTAATAGTGATTGTTCCTTTACCAATTTCTTTTGCTTCCATAGCGGTAACCTCGATTGGTAATAAAGCGCCTATATTTGCTCCATAAACTGCTAAACCATTTACAAGACCGACAGTCGGACTTTCAGGTATTTTATTAACAATCCTTGGTGTAAGCCTACTTACAGTGACAACCCACTGGATATCTTCTTCAACTAATTCACTTCTACCTGATGTTAAAACCATACCACCAGCTAATTGAATTAAATTAATCGCTTCCCGACCATTTTTAGCATATTTCCCAACTAAATCTAATGCTTTTTCGGACATACTTAAATTAATTTTTTCAGCAGATCTTTTTGCCACTGCTTGAATTTCATCTTGTTCTAATTCTCTAAAAAAGATTTCTAGGCAACGTGATCGAATAGCAGGTGGAATATCTTCAGGTGATCTAGTTGTCGCTCCAACTAATCTAAAATCAGCAGGTAATCCGTTTTTGAAAATTTCATGAATATGTGCAGGTATCGAAGGGTTTTCTTCTTGATAATACGCACTCTCAAATTTCACTTTTCGATCTTCTAATACTTTGAGCATTTTATTCATTTGGATCGGATGTAATTCACCGATTTCATCAATAAATAAAATCCCACCATGAGCATCTGTTACTGCTCCCTTTTTAGGTTGAGGTACACCAGCTTGCCCCATCGCACCTGCTCCTTGATAAATCGGGTCATGTACAGATCCAATTAACGGATCAGCAATTCCTCTCTCATCAAACCTAGCAGTTGTTGCATCTAATTCAATGAAAACAGCATCAGATTTAAAAGGTGTTTGTGGATTCTTTTTAGCTTCTTCTAATACAAGTCTCGCAGCAGCAGTTTTACCAATACCTGGTGGACCATATATAATGACGTGTTGTGGATTTGCACTACATAAAGAAGCTTTTAATGCTTTGATCCCATCTTCTTGTCCAACAATATCATCGAAAGAAGTTGGTCTTACTCTTTCTGCTAATGGAACAGTTAATGAGATTGATTTTAATTTCTTTAATTGTTCCATCTCTTTTTTTGATTCGCGGTCAATTGATACCTTAGTAGTTCTTTGACCTTTTAATAAATGGATAAAATACAATGCGACGATTGTACCTAATGCCAGTTGTGCTAATAAAATTATCGTTGTTAAACTCATTGATTACCCCTCCACTGAAGTAGAAATTACTTTTAGTATCGCCCTCGATTTGGAAGGATAAACCATATTTAAAAATTAACTTATGCTGATTTTGATTAAATTCTTTAAGAAAAATAACATAAAAAAAACCAAACACCCTTAGGCATTTGGTTTTTAATATTAAGCTAATTTATTTTTCTTTTCTTTTTTCTTAAGTTCTAATTCAGTTCCATCTTCAAGTACAAGCTTTGCAGCTGCTCCAGATTTCACAGTTTCTGCTGAGATAACACATTTTTGAATATCTTCACGAGAAGGTAATTCAAACATAATATCTAACATTATACCCTCGATAATTGAACGAAGTCCACGAGCACCAGTTTTACGCTCAATAGCTTTTTTAGCGATTTCTACTAACGCATCACTTTCAAATTCTAGTTCAACTTGATCAAGTTCTAACAACTTTTGATATTGCTTAATTAAAGCATTTTTTGGTTTTGTTAAAATTTCAACCAATGATGCTTCATCTAGCTGTTCTAAGTTTGCTAAAACAGGTAAACGACCAATAAACTCAGGAATCAGTCCAAATCGTAATAAATCTTCTGGTAATACGTGATTTAAGATTTCTTTCGAGCTTAAATCATTCTTTTCAGAATCTCCTCCGAAACCGATTACCTTTTTACCCAAACGGCGTTTAATGATTTGTTCGATTCCATCAAATGCTCCACCACAAATAAATAAGATATTTGTTGTGTCAATTTGAATAAATTCCTGATGAGGATGCTTACGACCACCTTGTGGAGGTACACTAGCAACAGTTCCTTCAAGAATTTTAAGTAGTGCTTGCTGAACCCCTTCTCCAGATACATCACGCGTAATGGATGGGTTTTCAGATTTACGAGCTACTTTATCGATTTCATCAATATATATAATACCTTTTTCAGCTCGCTCTACATCATAATCTGCAGCTTGAATTAGTTTAAGAAGAATATTTTCAACATCTTCCCCAACGTAACCAGCTTCAGTTAATGAAGTAGCGTCAGCAATTGCAAATGGTACATTTAAAATTCTAGCCAGAGTTTGGGCTAATAATGTTTTACCACTACCAGTAGGTCCAATCATAGCAATATTACTTTTCGATAATTCAACTTCATCAATTTTACTATTTGAATTAATTCGTTTGTAATGGTTGTATACAGCTACAGATAAGGCTTTCTTAGCATTATCTTGACCAATTACATATTCAGAAAGAATTTCACAAATTTCTTTTGGCTTAGGAACGTCTTTAAACTCTACTTCCTCTTCTTTTGCTAATTCCTCTTGAACAATTTCAGTACATAACTCAATACATTCGTCACAAATGTAAACTCCAGGTCCAGCAACTAATTTTCTAACCTGAGACTGAGATTTTCCACAGAACGAACATTTTAGCTGTCCTTTTTCTTCATTAAATTTGAACATATGTTCACTCCCTCTAAAATTTCTAAAAAACCACTCAATATGTATGTAATTCAAAAAAATATGTATCTTGTAGCTATATGATAGCACACAAAATAAACAAAGCAATTATTTAATACTCTTAAGTTGTTTAAATTTTTAGAATATATATATTCTAAAATAATCTAGATAATCCTTTTTTTAAAGAATTATTTTTAGTATAGCCACAATATTTTTTTAAAATCTGTATATCAGATTCTAACATATGTATATGCCTATTTTAAAGGAATCAGTGCAATTTACCAAATATTTCATTATTGAAAAACAAGGCACGAAAAATTCGCGCCTTGTTTTCAATATATATTATTTAACGCTTATTTTTTTCTGCTATCAACTAATAATTCAACTGCTTTACGAATTTGAATATCGTCCCGTACAGCATCTGTTCCACCAAGCATAGTTACTAATTGCTCAGATGGGATATTGTACATTTCAGTTAAACGTCCTAATTCTTCGTTTACTTCTTCTTCAGTTGCTTCGATTTTCTCAGCTTCGATGATTGCATCGATAGTTAAGTCGATTTTCACACGAGCTTCAGCGTCAGTACGCATTTGTTTACGAAGATCTTCTTCAGTTGTACCAGTGAATTGGTAGTAAAGTTCTAAGTTTAATCCTTGTTGAGCAATTCGTTGTTCAAAATCTTTAACCATACGGTCAACTTGGCTTTCGAACATTACTTCAGGGATTTCAACTTCAGCATTTTCAGCAGCTTTTTGTACTAATGCATCACGTAAGCTACCTTCAACTTGAGCTTTTTTAGATTCTTCTAAGTCAGCTTTGATTTTCGCTTTAAGAGCATCTAAAGTTTCAACTTCATCGTTTACATCTTTTGCAAACTCATCGTTTAACTCAGGAAGTTCTTTTGCTTTGATTTCATGAACTGTTACTTTGAAAGTAGCAGCTTTACCAGCTAAATCTGCACTGTGGTATTCTTCAGGGAATGTAACATTAACATCAGTTTCTACTCCTGATTTAGTACCAATTAAAGCTTCTTCAAATCCAGGGATGAATGAACCTGAACCGATTTCTAGTGGATAGTTTTCACCTTTTCCACCTTCGAAAGCTACGCCATCAACGAAACCTTCGAAATCAAGTACAGCTGTATCGCCGTTTTCAACAGTACCATCTTCTTTAACTACTAACTCAGCTTGACGCTCTTGTAATTTAGTTAATTCAGCTTGTACATCTTCTTCTGTTACAGTTGCATCAGTTTCTTCAACTTCTAAGCCTTTATATTCACCTAATTTAACTTCAGGTTTTACAGTTACTTTTGCTTTGAAGATTAATGTTTTACCTTTTTCCATTTGTTCAACGTCAACTTCTGGACGATCAACTGGCTCGATACCAACTTCTTCAACCGCTTTACCATAAGCAACAGGTAAAATTACGTCTAAAGCATCATTGTAAAGTGCTTCAATACCGAATTTTTGTTCGAAAATTGGACGTGGTAATTTTCCTTTACGGAATCCAGGTACATTGATAGTTTTTACAACTTTTTTGAAAGCTGCGTCTAAACCTTTATCTACTTCAGAAGCTTCAACTTCTACAGTTAATAGACCAACGTTAGCTTCTAATTTTTCCCATTTAGCAGTCATTGTTAGTTCCCTCCAAAATTATCTAAAAATATATATGTGCTTACGTATTTTCGTACTATACACGCCTGTCTAATTATATAATAAGCAGGTAATTGCATGTATAATTAAGTAAATAGTCGTTACAACCATTCTATTATAACACATTCCTTTTTTGTTTCAATATTTCCTAATTTTATATTTAAAGTGGAATCGAAAAACATTAAAGAAAATTAATATTCATTCCAAATTAAGTATTAATAGGTATTAGTACCCATTCAAGTCAAAATACCCTTCTTGTTCTAATCGTTTTACTAATGAAATCGCTACTTGAACACTTTCGTTTTCAACTTCAAATAAATCTTCTAGTTCATCCGCTGCAATATTTCGATCAAAATACTCTTGAACAATACAGTAAAAGCAAGCAGCCCAAATATCTTCGTTAGATGGAATTGGAATAAAAGGAAAGTAAATCGTCATGAAGTGTTGAAAGTGTGTATTCGCTATTTCAAACGCTGATGGATCTTCACTTTCTAGAACAATACTCAACTTTTTCATTACGGCATCAACAAAGTTCTTTTGATCATTTGGTTGATTAGTTGCATTCCAAATCATACTTTGATTCATTTTATTAATTTCAATATCTGTATCAATTGATTGTTCTTGTAAAATTGATAATATGAAACTTTGAATTAAAGGATTAGCTTTCGTACTTTTTAACACTTGTTCAATTTGGCTAAATACAATCGTACAATCAGTCATCCTAAGTTCATTTATCAGTTCAAGCTGCTTAGATATGGAAACTTTATTTTCGATTAGAGTATGTAAGTCAAGTTGATGCTCATCACGGTCTGCAACTACTTTGTTTGATAGTGATAGCATTGCTTGGAATTTGTCCATTTGATTTTCATCAATTCTTTTTTGACCTAACAATTTTTTTATGCTTTTTTGTAATTCTTCATATTTTTTCAATTGAAATAGAATACTAATATAAATTTCTATCGCTTCATCACTTTCGAAAGGTCCAAAAACAAGCTCTTCACATCGCACTTGAGCTTCCTTTGATCGATTTCCTTCAAGTAAACAAGCAACAGCAGCTAGCTCAGTTTGCGAATTATGTTCATTCATTTCTTTTAATTGATCACATAATAACAACGCTTTAGTATAATTTTTGTCCTCTAGTGCCTTTTTACCTAAATTTATTATCCGATCCTTTAACTTAGGAAATTGAACAATATTATCCTCCATTTAACTCTCCCCCTAACATTTGTTAGTAACTGAACAATCTAATTAAGGAAAAGTTTAACATGAAATAATTTTATTTAAAATAACACCTTCCTATTTTTGGATAAGAAACACATTAGATTTTTATAAAATTACCTATTAAAGTGGAAGGCTCCGTTATATTTTACTGTTATTATCGAAATATTAGTTACAAGTAGAATCTAGGAAAAACACCCATAATTAAGGCTCTTTTCTAAAGGATTGTTGTTTTTTATACAAACTCTTAATAAAGAATGTGATTTGTACTAAAGCTACGAGACTCCTGTTAGAGTAGCGGGACAGATGAGACCTTTTCAAGCCAACCGAGGAGGTTCATCACTCGCCACACTCAAAAAGCTGGAGTCCTGCTAGAAGTCCACGAATTACTTTTTTATAACAAAAAAAGAAGAAATCCTAGTTTCTTCTTTTTTGCTACTACATTTATCTTAATGGCTTATTACCAAATCGTTTCCACAGATTAGGAAACATCTCTTGTAATTCATCATTTGTTTTCCAATCTATTGTTAAGTGAAGTTCTGGATATGTATACCCCTTACTCTCTACTAATGTATTAAATTCATTCCATAATTCATCGTCCCAGTCATCATCACCTTTACGTTTAATTGTAAAAGCTTGTAAAGCTAAATCTAACATTTCTTCTAATTCCGGTACTAGACCTTCTTTTTCATAGATAGGAAAAATATATTCTGCTAGATAGTCTGGGTCATTTAAAACTTTCTTATATACTTGCTCCCCTTGTCCTATTAACCAACCTCTAAAATGCGCGAATGAATCCTCAGAGCAACCTCCCATAATAATCCAAGCGGCAGCTAAAAGTTTTGAATTGTACGCTTTCGAAAATGCAGACTCAAACTGTATTTCAAATCCTGCAATTTCGTCTTCTGATAAGCCTACTAAATGACTAATTACCCATTCATATGGTTCATCAACAATATGCATTTTTGAGATCAAACCCCAAAAGTAATTTTCGTTCAATTTAAATCACTCCACTTTATTATTTATATTAGGATAACATATATAATAAAGAAATTATTGTTCTTAACAAATTTGTTACTTTCTAACAATTCTGTTAAAAAGAGAGAGGGATTTCCCCTCTCTCTTTTACTTAAAATATTTCATTTTTATGAACAGTATCATTTAATTCATTTGCAGATCGTGCTACTCCGTTAATAGCTGTGCCTATCTCTTTAATTACATCAACTAAATTAATTACCTGACCTTCTATCCCTTGATTGCCAGTCAAACTCGTTTCCATTGAACTAACAATTCCATTAAATGATTCATGTGTCATAGATGCTTCTTGGCTACCGTCATTCACTAAACCTTTAACATCATGAATAGAACTGACCACTTTATCCATATAGGTTGATGCATGCGCAATTAATTCTTCAATTCTTTCTGTTGATGTTTTCGTTTGAGTTGCTAATTTCTTAACCTCATCAGCTACAACAGCAAAACCTTTACCATGTTCACCCGCACGCGCTGCTTCAATAGCAGAATTTAGTGCAAGTAAATTTGTTTGATTTGCGATTTCCTGAACGATTAAAATAACTTGTGATATTTCAGTAAATGACGAATTTAAAACATCAACCGAGCCAGAAACTTCATCTGTACTGTTTGAGATCGTAGAAATTTTAGTATGTAATACTTTCATTAACTCTTGACCTTCATGCGCCATTGTTTGAGTTGTACTTGCTATTTGATTATTCGAAATCACAGCTTCATTAACTTTTACACTGCTGTCTACCAATACTTCAACAGCTGCATTCGTTTCTTCAACAAGCGCAAGCAATTCATCTGCTATTTCAGTTATCTTTTTCTTTAAATTCATTTCTACTTGAAGTTGTTTTTCTTTCTCACCAATATTTTCTTTTTCATATAAATCTAAAATTAACTGTTGTTCAAAGCTTAAGATTTTTGTAGCAGCTGTAATTAGTTTTCTTTGCTCTTCTTTTGAACTTGCAACTTCACTAATTATTAAAATCAATTCTTCAAGAACGTTTTGAAAAGCCCCTAAATACCATTTAGGTTGAAGGCCAATTCTAAAATGTACTTGCGCTACTTTTAAACGTTTACTTACATACTCATCGTTTATCTCACCACTAAACAATAAATAAATATGCGAAGATAAAGTTTTACTTAATCGCTCAACCGATGAATGTGATTCAATGATGTTCTTTAAATGTTCAATTTTAAGTACCGCATCATAAAAGGCAGTAACTAAAGTTTCCAAATTCTCTGCTACTATGGGTTGTAGCTTTTTAATAACCTTCAACTCTTCTACATTAAGTTTAATAAATTCTAATTGTTGTTTTATTTCCTCGTCTGTTAAATGGATCGATACTGCTTCAACTATATCGCTACTTACTTTCAATGAATTATTCACTTTTTCTTTCTTTTTAAAAAACATATTCTTTGCTCCCTCCCTAATCAGTAATTATGTCGGAATAATATACTAAATGTTTAGAAAAAAATACCCATTTTAGATTAGTAATTAAAATATTAGTAGGGAAAGAGATTCAATAATTGTTTTTATTTAGATTAAATTAGTGCTTAAAGTACTACATCTATGTTTGTTTAATTCATAGTATTTAGATCAAACATTTCTAAAAAACAACCTAAATTAGATAAGAACAAAAAAAACTCTTGTTTTACAAAAAGTAAAACAAGAGTTTTTAGGACGTCCTGGGAGGGATTCGAACCCCCGACCGACGGCTTAGAAGGCCGTTGCTCTATCCTGCTGAGCTACCAGGACATAATATGGAGCGGGTGATGGGAATCGAACCCACGACCGAAGCTTGGAAGGCTTCTATTTTACCATTAAACTACACCCGCATGTTTATTATGTTTTTTTTAGCGACATCACCTGTCGACATAATTTATTATAGTCACAAAGCAATTCAAAGTCAACAATATTTTTAACTTTTTTTCCAAATTTAAGGAAAAATATTAACGGTATTTCTGTACTTTAATTTTATTGGAATTGATTAAAAATTATCACTTTTCAACTAATTTTTTAAAGAAAAAAGTTAATGACTTTCAAAGTGCTTTGTAAGCCATTAACTTTTCAATATGCTCTATTCTAGCGTAAATGTTGATTCAAATAATACATTGCCATCAACGGTATAAAAAGTGACCTTTGCTGCTTTACCTTCAATATCAATAATGGCATATGTTTTTTCATTACGCATCCGAGGCATTAAAATGCTTCCAGGATTAACGAATAGAATTCCGTCGATCACTTCCGCTCCAAGCACATGTGAATGTCCAAAACAAGCAATCCTTGCACCTACTTCTCTGCAACGGTAATATAGCTTTTGTAAAGATTGTTTAATGCCATGCAAATGACCATGTGTCGCATAAATAACAATTCCATCCTCATGATGAATAATCTCTTCTGGGAAAGCTCCTCTAAAGTCACAATTCCCTCTTACTACATTGAAATCTTTTAATTCATTTGCATCAACTTCTAATTCCGAATCGCCACAATGAATCATTACATCTACTTCATTACGATGTCTTTCAGAAATTTCCTGAAGTAGTGTAGTTAATCCATGGCTATCGCTAATAATTAAAGCTTTCATTGGCATTATCCCCTTTGAAAATAATCTTTTCCATCTGCTTTGATTACTTCCATTAATGCTTTAATTGCGTTTGCTCTATGACTTAAACCGCTTTTTTCTTCAGATGTTAGTTCTGCCATCGTTTTATCCAACTCAGGTAAAAAGAAAATTGGATCGTACCCGAAACCATTTGTACCTCTTTTTTCACTAGCAATATATCCTTCAACTGTACCATTAACTGTAATCGTTTTTTTCCCTGGTATAGCTAATGCAAGTGCACAATAAAATCTAGCTGTGCGTTTACCAGGATGTACATTTTCTAATTCATGTAAAACTTTTTGTAAATTATCTTCATCACTTTTATGTAAGCCTGCGTAACGAGCTGAGTACACTCCTGGTCTGCCTTCCAATGCATCCACTATTAATCCAGAATCGTCTGCAACGACAGGTATTTTTAATTCATTTGCTAAGTGCTCTGCTTTTAAAATTGCATTTTCTTCAAAAGTAGTGCCTGTTTCTTCAATTTCTCCAATTTCAGGAAAGTCCTGTAAAGATTTGATTTGAAGTCCCATCGGATTAAAAAGAGATTCAAAATCCTTCACTTTTCCTTTATTATTCGTGGCAATAATGATTGTTCCCATCCTTAAAGTCTCTCCTCAAAAATAAATAATTTAAAACTTAATTCCTTCTTTTAATAATACTTCCTTTTGTTTCTCGATTAATAATTTAATTCCGGTTTCACCTAAAGAAAGTAACTCATTTAATTCATCACGCGAAAAGGTTGCTTCTTCACCAGTACCTTGAAGTTCAACAAATCGGCCTTCACCAGTCATAATAATATTCATATCAACACTCGCAGCAGAATCTTCTATATAATATAAATCTAAAACTGCTCCAACATCTTCTAAAATACCAACAGAAGTAGCTGCTAAGTAATCTTTTACTGGATATGATTTTAATTTATCAATTTTTACTAATTTATCAAATGCTAACATCATCGCTACGAAAGCTCCCGTAATTGAAGCTGTTCTAGTTCCACCGTCTGCTTGAATGACATCACAATCAATCCAAATTGTTTTTTCTCCCAGCGCTTCTAAATCGACAACCGCTCTTAATGCTCTTCCAATTAGACGTTGGATTTCCATTGTACGCCCAGTTACTTTTCCTTTTGTTGATTCACGCATTGTTCGTTCTTGTGTTGCTCTTGGCAACATTGAATACTCTGCTGAAATCCAGCCTTTACCACTATTTCTTAAAAAAGGTGGTACTCGATCTTCAACAGTTGCATTACAAATTACTTTCGTATCACCTACACAAATAAGTACTGATCCTTCCGCATGTTTTGTGTAGTTTGTTATGATTTCTATCGGTCTTAATTCATTATTTAGTCTTCCATCTGTTCTAGTCATGTTAGTTCCTCCTACATAAATCTTCCAATTACTAGTATAGACAAAAACTTGATTTCATTTCTACTTATTAAAGGCTTTTCTTTATAAAAAAATAAAACCTTGGACAAAAAGACGGATCTCGTCAATGTCCAAGGTAATTAATTCACTATTAACTATCTATTAATACCATACGGATTATAATTCTTTCGTATTA
The DNA here is from genome assembly GCF_002156875.1 of Bacillus sp. EAC. GTDB lineage: Bacteria > Bacillota > Bacilli > Bacillales > Bacillaceae_G > Gottfriedia. The sequence continues at coordinate 55,220 of NZ_NCSY01000006.1, forward strand.
ACATCCTTAGGTCTTGAAACTGGTTGACTCAAAGGTTTACCTTGTTGATTAAGCGCAGTTAACTTGCCTTGCACTTGAATTTCAATTGATTTAACACCTTTTTGTTCAGTTAATGAAAGCACTAAAGGTTGTAATACATTATCATTAATCATATTCTTAGCAATATTTCCATAGATTCCATCATTGAAATTGAGGATTACTTTTCCACCTTTGAATACTGGCTGCGATACTAATTTTGTATCTGGTCCAAAATCAGTCACTAAGCTTGTATATTCAGAAGGACCTTTAACAAGTTCATTTACGATTGCTGTATATGAATCTTTTTCTGCGTTAGATATTCTTCGTGTAACAGGCACATAGTATGTCTCACCCATTTCATCTTGTGAAACATAATATAATGTAACTGGTCTTGAATTCATCACATCAACGATTTCACCTTTATCAAAATTAATACCATCTTCCCTTGTAAGACCTTCACCTATTTGAACTTTATTAACTGGCATAGAAGATAACTCTTTTCCATTTACTCGAATTTTAACTTTCTTCACATTATCAAATTGAGTTAAAGTCCAAGTAACAGCTTGGAAAATTTTCAGTTCATCTACATCATGATATTGTTTAAATTCTGAAGAAAAATCTGCAATGATTGTACCATCCTTTTGAGTTTGCACTCCTAAGACTTCAGTGTTTGGAGGTAGAACAGCTTGAAAGCCATTTGGTAATTCATCTGTAACAGGTCCATCCTTTACTAAATACTCAAGAGCTTGCTTTGCTAAACTTGTTGATTTAGGTAGTTGGAATGTTTGTGGAACGACATAACCATTTCGATCAATTAAATATAATTCCCTTTTAACAGTTTCCTCTTTTTTAGCTTGTACCTCTTTTGATGGCTGGTCGCTTCGATATGTAACTGTCTTTGGTGGATCGATTTCATTCGAAGGTTTTACTGGAATTAATCCACATCCAGTTAATGTTGCAATTCCACATAATGTAACTGTTGTAACAAATAATTTTTTTTTCATTTCCATACTCCCCCCACGCTTTTTTATTATTTATACTGGCATGTACAATTTTTAGAACAAGCTGTAATGAAAAAAAATAAATATTTTAATTCAGTTGTAAATTTTTTGGAAATATTCACCTTAAAGCCCTATCCTTCATATGATAAAAAGACTAAATGAATACCCATCCAAAGAACAGCTCGGTCAAGCAAGGAGGGTTAGCACAGTTGAAGGATAGAGACTATCAAACCAAGCACACACTCACAAAACGTGAAAAAGAAGTATTTGAACTTCTTGTTCAAGATAAAACTACAAGAGAAATTGCTGAAGAACTTTTTATAAGTGAAAAAACTGTGAGAAATCATATTTCAAATGCAATGCAGAAGCTTGGGGTTAAGGGGCGATCACAAGCAGTTATTGAGCTACTTCGTATGGGAGAGCTTGAACTGTAATATTCTTGTAGATAACTAAATCTACAAATCAACCTAGTGCCGGCTATCTAAAGATATGCCGGTTTTGGTTTGTTTGATTATTTTATTATACAAATAGAAAAAGCAATTACTATCAGAATAGTAACTGCTTTTTCTGTGTTTGCAGAAGATTAAATACCATAAAATGTTTTCGTATTTTCATATAGTTTTTTATAAACTAATTCCACATCTAATTGCTTTATGTCAGCTATTTTTTTAACCGATTCATGCATAAATTTCGGATGAGTCCATTTCCCTATAAATGGCCCCTCAAATGGCCACGGCCCATCAGTTTCAATCATCATTAAGTTCAAAGGATAGATTTTCACAATTTCCTGAATTTCACTTTCATAAAGAACATCTGGTGTGATTGAAATATAGTATTCATTTTTTATCATTCGATCAATTGTACTTTTACTTCCTTTAAACCAATGAAAATGTGCTTTTTTAATAGAATGTTTTTCTAATAGATGACACACAATCTCAGCGTCTTCATAGACAGCATGTAAAATAATGGGTTTATTCAGTTCGTACGCAAGTTTAATGAAGCTTTCAAGTAGTCCGATATATGGTAAATAGTCCATCTTTTGTTCTAAATTCTTATAGTAAGGTAATCCAACTTCACCTATTGCAACCATATATTCCTGATGTTCTCTAATCCATTGAAATAAAGTATCAATTTCTTTTTTTGTTGGAATTTCCTGTTCCGGATGGAAACCAAATGCAGGAAAAATATTATGATGATTAAGGTTATAATAAAGATTTTGTTTACTAGATTCTAAATTCATTGAAACAGTGATCAATGCGTTAATTTCAAATTTTTCGAGATTACTAATAATCTCTTCTCTCTGACTTGCTTCATATGTGTCTAAATGGATATGCGCATCTATGACATTCATCTACTATACTCCTATTCCAAAGCCTGATATACCTTTCTTTTCCAAGCAGTAAATTCATCACTTAAAAGTAACTCCTTTTTCCTTGGTCTTGGGAAAGGAACAATGATTTCTTCTTTTATTTTTGCAGGTTTGTTTGAAAAGATATAAATCCGATCTGACATGAATAAAGCTTCATCAATATTATGAGTTACTAGTAATATCGAACGTCGTTGTTCTTCCCAAATTGAAAGAAGCCACTGTTGCATATCAAGTCTTGTAAACTCATCTAAAGCAGAAAAAGGCTCATCCATACACATTATCGATTGAGGAGCTAGTAAAGACCTTAAAAAAGAAACTCGTTGCTTCATGCCTCCAGACAATTCATGAGGATATGATTTTGCATAATCAATCAAGCCTGTACGTTTTAACCATTCTTTTGCTAATTTTTCATCAGGTTTATGTTTAAGTTCTTGAGACAGTACGATATTTTTTAAAATGTTGCGCCAAGGAAGTAATGAATGTTCCTGTGGCATAAAACTAACATGCCCTAGTTTTCCATTTATAAGTGAACCATTTAAAGAGATTTGACCAGTATCTGGCTTCAACAATCCCCCAATCAGATGGAATAATGTACTCTTCCCACTACCTGATGGACCTAAAATTGAGACAAACTCTCCTTCATTTACATAAAGTGAAACATTATCAATTACAAGATTATTTGTTCCAAATGATTTCGATAGCTGTTTAATTTGTAATGTCATTTTTAATTTACTCCTTTAGACTTCCATTTCACAGTCAACCGTTCAATCAATGCAATTATTGCAAAATAAATCATACTTAAAACCATAATGACAAAGATTGAAACAAATACGCGATCTGTTCGAAATGATGATGAAGCAAGAGTCATATAGACCCCAATCCCCGATTTTGCTCCAAGCCACTCAGAGATAACTGCTCCCATGACACTATAAGTTGCTGAGATCTTTAGTCCTGAAAAAATTGAAGGAAGGGAATATGGAAATTCTATTTTCCAAAATAATTGAGACTTTGTTGCTCCAGCCATTTTCATATAATTAACTAATTCATTTGGTGTTTGACGAAAACCATCTAGCGATGATACCGTGATTGGAAAGAAACATACTAATGAGATGATTATTAATTTCGGTAGCAAACCAAAACCAAACCAAATAATTAAGAGTGGAGCCAAAACAATAATTGGTATATTTTGAGATAGTATTAACAATGGATAAAACGCTTCTTTGAATCCCGGGATTATATGCAAAATTAGTGCAATTAAAAGACCCAATAATGATCCGATTAACAACCCTGACAAAGACAACTGAATTGTTGAAATGACATGCGGTATGAAAGAATCTATTGAATTAATACCTTCTTTAAAAATAGCCAATGGGCTTGGTAAAAGCCAAACTTCTACTTTCCAAATTTTAATACTTAATTGCCAAATTATTAAAAAAAGCAGGATGACAATAATTGGTTGCCATCCCTTTATATTTCTTGATTTCATCAACGATATTTCTCCGTTAAATCATCCATTGCAATACCTTGTGGTTGGTATAGAATCTTCATTTGTGTAATCACATTATGACAGCCAATTTCTATCATTCTCTCATTCATTTTTTGAACAATCATTAATAATTGATTTAAATCGCCTTCCATTGTTGTTTCTAAAGGTTGAACTTGATATTTCACTCCCGATTCATTAATGATTTTAATCGCTTCATCTACTGCGGGAATAACCTCTTCAATTTGTTTAGTTTTAGGGATTATTTGTACACTAATTAATGTATTCGGCATAATTATCTCTCCTTTTTATGGATATTATTTTGGCAAAAATTCATTTGTGAATGCTTTATCAGGATTAAATTTACCTTCTAACAATTTATTTTCCGTTAACCAGTCAGCATAGTTTTTCCAAACTGATTTTTTTTGTTCACCCCAACGAGATGCATCGTCTTTATATTTTGTAGATAACCATATTTGGCTTTTTTCAACCAATTGTTTATCTAAATCAGGATTGTCTTTTAGTAAAATTGATGCTGCTTCTTTTGGATGATCTATCGAGTAGTTGTACCCATTCGATACTGCCTTCATGAATGCTTTAACAATTTTAGGATTATCACTAATCATTTTTTCATTTGTAGCTAAAACTGGAGTATAGTAATCTAGTTTTTTACTGTAATCAGTTAGATATACCATATTAAGTTTCTCACCACGAAGTTCAGCTTCAATACCAGTCCAACCTTGGTAAATCCAAGCAAAATCAATATCCTTTTTAACCGCTGTAAAGAAATCTGCATCTCCCATGTTAACAATGCTTAACTTATTTACATCAGCATTTTCTTTTGACATAAGTGAATTCAAAATAGCTTTTTCTACGGGTGAGCCCCACCCTCCATATGTTTTACCTTCAAAATCTTTTGGTGTTTCAATTTGTTTCGCCTTAGGAGAAGCAAAGCCAGACGTATTATGTTGAATAATTGCAGCTATCGATACGATTGGTACATTTTGTACTCTCGCTTGGGTAATAGATTCTTGGTAAGATACACCAAAATCTGCTTTCCCTGTAGCTACTAATTGGTCTGCCCCTGTTTGTCCTGGGCTTATTATTTCAACATTTAGACCTTCATCTTTAAAAAACCCCTTATCCTTCGCTACAAATAACCCTGTGTGATTTGTGTTCGGCGTCCAGTCTAATACAACCGTTACCTTCTTTTGTTTTTTATTTCCTTGAGAAGTAGACGTTTTTTCTTTACCGCATCCTGTTAATAGTAAACAGATTGCTAGAAAGATAAATGCAAATTTTTTCATTTCATAACACTCCTTTTTGTTTCGTTTATACAAAAAGAAAACGCCCGGATAGAAGTTATCCGGACGTAAATGCACTGTAAAAAACATATCAAAAGAGATACTGTTCCCTACGCTGGCATCACCCAGATCAGGTTCTAAGAGTCAGTATCTTAAGGATACAATCTCAGCCAGCAACACTGGCCCCTCCACATTTTCTCGCATATAAACTTTCTCAATTAATATAACAGATATTTAATTTATTTACGAATTATTTTTTCTTAAAAATAAAATTGGTGGAATGTTATAGTAAAATCTTAGTGTTAAAAGAATATACTACACTAATGAATTCGTAGTAAAAACGCGGGGATTTTATTGAACAAACCAATTGGAGTCATAGACTCAGGTGTTGGAGGTTTAACAGTTGCAAAACAAATTATCAGGCAATTACCAAAAGAAGAAATTTATTATGTAGGTGATACAGCAAGATGTCCATATGGATCTCGATCTTATGAGGAGATTAGAAGTTTTACGTTGGAAATGACAAATTATCTGATGAATCAAAATATAAAAATGTTAGTTATTGCATGTAATACTGCTACTTCGGTTGTATTAAGTGAATTACGTGAAAAACTTTCTATCCCTGTGATTGGTGTTGTTCACCCTGGAGAAAGGGCAGCAATTAAACTTTCTCAAAATGATCGAATCGGTGTAATTGGAACAAAAGCTACAATTAATAGTCGAGCGTATCATCATGCTTTACATCGTATTAATAGTACAGTGGAAGTAATAAGTTTAGCCTGTCCGGAATTTGCTGGAATCGTAGAAAGCGGTGGGTTTAACAAACAAGAAACAGTTAGTATTGTCAAGGAAACTCTTTCACCACTTTTTGGAACGAATATTGATACACTAATACTCGGATGTACGCATTACCCTCTTCTTAGTCCGATCATACAAGAAGTGATGGGCCCTAAAATTCAGTTAATCAGTTCAGGTGACGAAACAGCGCGTGAAGTAAGTGCAATACTAGATCAACAAAATTTATTGTCAACAAATGAAGATGTATCACATTCCTTTTTTACAACTGGTAATCCTATATTATTTAGTACAATAGCTTCAGCTTTATTTCAAGAACCTATGGAAAATGTAAAACATATTAAACTATGAGCACTCAAGTAAACGTTTTGAGTGCTTTTCCTATTTACAACTATTTTCATATATAGTAGTTTATTTCTTATTTAAATCTAAGTATTCCATTAACATCGTATTATTCTTAACAATATCTTCTAGTGTATATTGATCTAGGACATGTAAAAATTGCTCAAGCGCTTTATTAAAAATATGCTTTAAGGAACATACCGGTGTGATTACACATGTATTACCGTGTTCAAAGCATTCCACGATGTTAAAGTCTTCTTCTGTTTGACGGATAATTTCTCCAATATTTATGTCAGATGGTTGCTTTGCAAGACGGATTCCTCCGTTTCTACCTCTGATTGTTTCAATATAGCCAAGTTTACCTAAATTATAGATAATCTTCATTAAATGATTTTTTGAAATATCATATGCCTCAGCAATATCCTTAATATTGACCAGTTTTTCTTGTGATCCAGATGAAAGGAATATTAGCACACGAAGTGAATAATCCGAATAATTGGTTAAACGCATATTTTGTCCTCACTCACTTATATTTGATTTATCATATCATAATTGTGAACATTTTTTAAACTTTAATAGATTTCACCCGAAAAGATGTATTTTAAATATTGCTTTTGTGCATTTTCGGACTTAAGATTAAGATGTATTTAAAATACTACTTTAAAGAAAAGAAGGGGTTTACATGTTATCTCAAAAGACAATTGAAATAATCAAATCAACAGTACCTGTTTTAGAAGTAAAAGGAACTGAAATCACAACAGTATTCTATAAAAATTTATTTACAAACCACCCTGAATTATTAAATATCTTTAATCACGCGAATCAACAAAAAGGTAGACAACAAACTGCTCTTGCTAATACTGTATTGGCTGCAGCAACTTATATAGATAAACTTGAAACAATTATTCCTGTCGTCAAACAGATCGCACAAAAGCATCGAAGTCTATTAGTAAAACCTGAACATTATCCTATTGTTGGTGAGCATTTATTAGGAGCAATTAAAGAAGTACTTGGCGAAGCTGCTACTGAGGAAATAATTTGTGCATGGGCTGATGCATATGGTGTAATCGCAGATGTATTTATCAATATTGAAAAAGAAATGTATGACAATGCCGCTACTCAAAAAGGTGGTTGGGCTGAGTTTAAAGAATTTAAAGTAATCGAAAAAGTTAAGGAAAGCGATGTCATTACTTCATTTTATTTAGTCCCAAACGACAATTCAGTCGTACCTACGTTTAAAGCAGGTCAATATATTACAGTACGATCTAAAGTTCCTGGTGAAAATTTTTTTTAAATCGACAATATAGTTTATCCGATTCACCTGGCAAAGAATATTTGAGAATTTCTGTTAAAAAAGAAGCGGAAGTAAATCAACCAGATGGTATTTTCTCAAATTATTTACACGAGCATATTCAAACTGGTGACACTTTAGAAATAACTGCTCCTGCGGGTGACTTTATATTAAATAATAAAAAAGAAGCACCAGTTGTCTTCATTAGCGGCGGGGTTGGAATTACTCCATTAATGAGTATGGTTAAAGATATTGCTATTAACCAGCCAGATCGTAAAGTTGAATTTATTAACGCTTCTAGAAACGGTAAACTCCAAGCATTTGAAGAAGAATTAAGATTTTTAGAAAAGCAATTAACAAATTATTCATTATCATTTATTTACGAAGCTCCTTCAGAAGAAGATTTGAAAAATCCTAATTTTAAAAAGCAAGGCTACATCGATGTAAATTGGCTACAAAATAATGTAAATTCGATTAAAGCTGATTACTATGTTTGTGGTCCAGTCCCATTTTTAAAAGCAATCATTAATGGTCTAAAACAATTAGGAATAGACGATGATGCAATTCATTATGAATTCTTCGGCCCGTCTATGAGTTTAGAATCTTAACAATTAAGAATTTGTTCGAAAAAAAACATAAAAAAGGATGCTTCGTATAGCATCCTTTTTTATGTTCTACTTAGATAGCTTGCAGTTTTTTTTAGTGCAGTTGGGATAACAAAGCTTCCAAAAATACCCATTAGATCACTTGAGGAGTATTTTTTTATACATCCATATGTGAGAGTACTAATTAATATATCGTACAAAAAAAATCGACCTAAATCATTTTTAGTAATGACTAAAAAAACGACAGATGATTTTCTCGTTGTCAGACTAAGCCCACCTTTTTAAAAGTCACATTACTATTTTTGAATTTTTTTAAGCTAAATAGTTTAGCAGAGTTCTTTAATAATATACTTAAATTCATTAATTTAATTGACTGTAAGGGAGTTCCCAATAATATTTCTCTAGCTCTTCATATAATTTTTTCATACCTATTTTTTCTAAAACTCTAATTGAAGCATGATTGTAAATAGAGCAAGTGGCAATTATCTTATGAACATTCTCCTTGTTCATTCCCCATTTACAAAATGCCTTTCCCATTTCTGTCGCATAACCATTTCCTTGGTACTGAGGTAAGATACTATATCCTATTTCCATTATGCCATGTTTATCTGGGCCACCTTTAAAACCCATGTCACCGATAACTAACTGATCTTTTTTATGTATAATGATCCCCTCATATTCTTCCTCTTCAGGATGACTTTGAAATCGGGAAATCTTATAAGGAAATAAGTTTTTGTATGCATTTATCGGCCAACCTTTTCCGAGCCCATATGATGTTTTATCATGTAAAAATGAACTTTTCCCATTTAAAACATCAATCATAGCATTCGCAGTAAAAGTTAATAGAATAAGATTTTTAGTTTCAACAATAACCATTATTTTGCCCCTATTCAAATATTATTTAGCAATTTAGAAAGTATATTTTCGTACTTTCTAAATTGCCAATCCAACCAATTCGTAATAAAGGAATCCATTTTTACTTACTCTTAAAAAATATTCTTGAAATGATCAAACCAATTAGTCCAAGAATAATAAATAATCCGGCTCTAACGAGTAAGGAAATAGATGGTAAATCAACTAATACTAGCTTACCCAGCGTAAGTAATAACAAGGCAACGCCAATATACGTCCAAGTTTTAATTTTCTTTATACTTCCTAATACCATTGCTACTATAGCTATGACAATCCAGCTACTATTAATTGATAAACTAATGACATTATCAGATAAATCTAATGTAATGATTTGAACCAATTGAGTAACAAAAGCAATCAGTAATAAAGTAATTAAGGAGGAAGAAGTTACTAAGATGAATTGTTTTTCCTTTTCATTTTTATAAGCCAAAGTTGAAATAGTTATCGTTGCAATGATCAATACAATCCAATCCATTGTTACAAAAGACCATATTGAATTAATGGGTATAGAGATAATTGCAATACCTACAGGAATAATTGTAAGTGCTGCGATGATTAATTTAAATAAATCCCTATATCGCAAATAAAATAAATACGTTAAAATAGCTTGAATAATCAAGACTGTGTTTAGTAGTTTGTCAGTGACATTATCTATACATAAAAATGAAAATGCTAGAAGAAAATTAGTCGAAAATGCAAAGAAAAGGTCCGCTTGTTTTTTATAAAAATTAGTTAAGAATAAATATGAAACACATAATATGATCAAAATAATCGTTCGTGTATTTTCTTCATAACTACTAAAAATCCATCCAAGTGTAACCACAAAGCTACTATGCAATATCAAAACTTGCTTCTTTATTGTAAATTTGGAGATTAATAAAATGATAAGTAAACCTAAATGCTGTACAAGTATACTTGTGGCGAAGTATTCAAATCCTTTAGTTGAAGCATTAGTTAAACCTACTATTAAATAGACTAAATGAAGTAATACTGCCGATGATATATATAAAATTTTATAGTTTCTATACGTTGCATAAAACAAAAACAGTAAATAAATTGATGTCTCATAAAACGATAAAAATAAATAATTAGGCGAAGTACTTTTAACTAAGAAAGGAACAAAAACTGCACCTAGAATACTTATAAGTCCTATTGCTTCAGATTTAAATTTATTCATAGAATAAAAACCGATTCCTACCCAAATTACTTGTAGTATGAAAGCAATGCTTGGGCCAATCATATTATATAAATGATGCATTGCAAAAGTAGTTAAAAATAAAACAGGTAGTACTCCACCTATTAATGTTTGACCAAGAGTTAAACGTTTCGCTTTAATCTGTCGCTGACCATACCAATATAGTAAAATCGCAAATACAAAACCAATTCCTACTTTGGCATATTTATTAAGTACCCCATAATCTGATGCTGCCTTAAATCCCCACATTATTCCTATAATAAAAATAAAGATAAAAAATCTTGGTAAAATTTTTTGGAATATCAGTGCCTCAATATCAATTTTTTCTTTTTCAGGAGCTTTTTTAACTTGTTTATTATTTGGCCTCGCTTGTGGTACTCGGACTGTTTGACTCTGATTTGATTGTATTCTTTCTGATCTCGCTTCCTTCGCAATAAGTAGAAATTCAATTTGCTTTTTCATTTCACTTACTTCAGATTCAAGTTTTTCTACCTTTTTTTGAAGCTCTTCATTTTGATTATCCAAATGCCTCACCTCTTATCATAACTATTATTTCCATTTAAGCTATATAACCTTTGTACTGATCTATCTCTAATTGATTTCGATAAAATTATTAGTTTTCCTATTTAAACTTTTCCAATTACCTTAATATGGCAAAATTCGTCATATTTCCCAGAAAATAAATTTTATTAATCTCAGCGTTAATTTCTACTCCAACTAACCTTTTTGACCCTTGTGTCAGTCTCAACTGTCCCGCTACTCGCACAGGAGTCTTGCATATCCAATCCAAACAACTTCTTTTCAATTTCATACTTTTTCATAAACTTTTTAAAACAACAATCCTTTAGTAAAATGCTTTCTTTAAATTAATTTTGATTCCATTCATGTTCTAATATGCTGTATAAATAAGTGTCCCTCCATCCGTCTCTCAATAACATGTCTTCACGCATCTTCCCCTCTAATTTTAATCCCATTTTTTCTAATACTTTTGCTGACCCTATATTCCTTACATCACATGTCGCGTAAATTCTATGTAGTTTTAGCTCAGAAAATCCAAATGAAATTATTTTGTTTGCTGCTTCAGTTGCAATTCCTTTTCCCCAGTAATCAGGATGAATAATATATCCGATTTCGCCAGATTTATTAGTACAATCTCTAACATTGAACTCTATTGCGCCAATTACTCCTTGATACCCTTTAAGTGTAATTGCAAATACAAATCGGGTTCTAGGAGCTTGTTTTGAATCAACAAGAACTTGCTTTACAAAATCTTTCGTTTCATTCTCTGTATTTGGTCCCCAAGGCTGATATTGACATACATTTGCTAAAGAAGCGTATTTATGTACATCTATCCAATCTGTTACTGCGAGTTCACGTAAAATCATTCTTTCGCTTTCTAGATTCATTTTTATAACCCCTCTTAAAAAATAATGACTTTGTATACTTACTACTTTAACGGTCGTTTTAAAAAAATCCTCTATCAATAAGATAGAGGATTTATAAATTAAAACATAACTTTTTCTAATTTTTGTTGCTTAATCATTTCTAAGAAACTTTCGAATGACTGAGTTCCGATGTCACCTTCGCCACGCTTACGAATTGCAACCGCATTATTTTCAACCTCTTGATCACCTACCACTAACATATAAGGTAATTTTTGCAGTTGTGCTTCACGGATTTTGTATCCGATTTTTTCACCACGTAAGTCAGCTTCTACTCGGATACCTGCATCTTTTAATTGACTAGCTAGTTTTTCTGCATATTCATTATGAACGCTTGAAATAGGAAGTACAGCTACTTGAACTGGCGCTAACCATAATGGGAATGCTCCAGCAAAGTGTTCAGTTAAGATCCCTAAGAAGCGATCAATCGAACCGTAAATCGCACGGTGAATTACAACTGGGCGATCTTTTTGATTATCTTCATTAACATAAGTTAAATCAAATTTTTCCGGCATTTGGAAATCTAATTGAATTGTTGCACATTGCCAACTACGTTTTAATGCATCTTGAATATGGAAATCTATTTTTGGTCCATAGAATGCACCATCGCCTGGATTTAGTTTGAAATCTAGATTTTCAGATTTAAGAACATTTTCTAACGCTTGTTCTGCAGAATTCCATAATTCTTCAGAACCCATTGAATCTTCTGGACGAGTAGATAATTCCACTTTATAAGTAAATCCAAATACGCCATAAATTTCTTTTATTAAGTTAATTACTTCAATAATTTCGCCTTCGATTTGATCTGGACGACAGAAAATATGTGCATCGTCTTGAGTGAAAGTACGAACACGCATCATACCATTTAAAGCACCAGAGAATTCGTGACGGTGTACTTGACCATTTTCACACATACGGATTGGTAGATCACGGTATGAATGTAATTTATTTTTATAAATTAACATATGACCTGGGCAGTTCATCGGTTTTAATGCAAAGTTTATGTCATCAACTTCAGTAAAGTACATATTTTCATGGTAATGGTGCCAGTGACCTGATTGTTCCCATAAACGTTGGTTCATGATAAATGGTGTACGAACTTCCTGGTAATCTTTACGAGTTTGAAGACCACGCTCATATTGTTCTAATTCATTACGAATGATTGTACCTTTTGGTAAGAAAAATGGCATACCAGGTGCTTCTTCAGAAAACATGAATAATTCAAGTTCTTTACCTAATTTACGATGGTCACGCTTTTTAGCTTCTTCTAATAAATGTAAATGTTCTTCTAATTCCTTTTTGCTTGGGAACGCAGTACCATATACACGTTGAAGCATTTTATTATTTGCATCGCCTCTCCAGTATGCACCTGCTACAGATAAAAGTTTAATTGCTTTTACTCTACCAGTAGATGGAACATGTGGTCCACGGCATAGGTCAACAAATTCACCTTGAGCATACATTGAGATAACTACATCTTCCGGTAAATCACGAATTAATTCTAATTTAAATTCATCATCTAATTCAGTGAAGAATTTAATTGCTTCCTCACGACTAACTTCTGAACGTGTAATTGGTAAATTTTCTTTAATGATTTTTTCCATTTCTTTTTCAATTTTTGGTAAATCTTCAACCTTAATTGAAACAGGTAGATCAATATCATAATAAAAACCATCAGCAGTTACAGGACCTACACCAAAAGCAGTTTTTTGATCTTTGTAAAGACGCTTAACAGCTTGAGCTAAAATATGCGCTGAACTATGGCGCATCATTTCTACTCCCTCTGGATCATCTTGAGTAATGATCTGTACTTCACACTCTTCAGTAAGTTGTGTATTTAAATCCACTAATTTTCCGTTAATTTTACCACCAAGGGCTTTTTTCTTTAAACTAATGGAGATTGAACCAGCGAAGTCTTCTACTGTCGTGTTTTTTTCCACCTCGCGAATTGATCCATCTGGTAATTTAATTGAAATCATTAAGTTCACTCCTTTTTTAAATTAATTTTTTGCAAATAAAAAGAGCACACTCGTAGGGACGAATGTGCTCGTGGTTCCACCCTAATTAAATGTACGCAAAAAAAACATACAAAAATCTCAACGTTTTAACGGTCTGCACCGATAGCAGTTACTAGTAATCATACGTTCCCCACTATAGCTACAAGGTGGTAAGTCATTCAACGTATAGAGAATTCTCGCACCATTTGAATTCCTCTCTTAACTATCGTCTTGAACGCTCGTGTCCTTGATCTTTGCTTATACATTATTCATATAAAAGTATTATATAGAATGTAATCAAATTCTTCAAGTACTCATCTTAAGAATAATCAAAATGTTTTATTATACTATGCTTCTATTATTAAGTATGCAACAATATTATCAAGTTTAAACACTCACTACTATATTTAATTCATTCTGAAGCTTTGCTTTCCATTCATTCGGCCACTTTTCACTTCGTCCAGTATTTCTGTTCATGTTCACTATCGAATTTCGACCTGTGAAACAAATTGCTCCATTTGGATTAATTCCCATATAATGAATGTCAATTGATGAATTTCCTATACTGGAAACTTTAACAAAGACATCTATTTTTTCATCGAAGTAAACTTGCTGTAAAAAGTCGCATTGTAAATCTGCAACAACCGGTATTATTTCACTATTTTTAGCTGTCCACTCCTGCATGAAGCCAAGATAATTTAAAAATTCAATGCGTGCTTCTTCAAAATAGGTAAATGGTACATTGTTATTCATATGACCAAACATATCTGTTTCACTAAATCGAACTTTTACTGTAATTTTAAATTTAAATTCTGCCTGCCATTCATTCATATTTGAAATATAATTCATTTTCGCCATTTGATCACACTCCTTATTAATAATAATATTATACATTAATTTTCAGAAAAAGAATGAGTATTCATTCATTTTTTTGAAAGAATTATACCCTTTAAAATATTCAAATCCTGACTTTTAAAAAAGGGATGCTTATTCAAAAATCAGAGCCTTCTTAAAGTAATTAATTTTATCCCAAATAATGAAATGACTGTTTTCTTATACTTTCTTGCTTTTCGAGCGTTTATTAGTTGATTTTCACTCCAGGATGCTCCCTTTTCCGTGGGGCATGAGCTGAGCCTCCTCGCCAAGCCTACGGGGTCTCACCCTTCCCGCTACTCCCACAGGAGTCTCGCATATCCGATACAATCAACTTCTGTCTATAAAGTTACAAACATCCTATTTAAAAGCAGCAATCGTTTAGAAAAGAGATTAAATAAAAAAGACATGTCCATTTTGGACATGTCTTGATTAACTTTAAATTTCGTCGCTACCAAAGAAATCTTTGAAAGATTGAATTGTTGTAGCACGGTTTAACGCAGCAATTGAAGTTGTTAAAGGAATACCTTTTGGACAAGATTGAACACAGTTTTGTGAGTTACCACAGTTAGCAAGTCCTCCATCACCCATAATTGCATGTAGACGTTCTTCCTTATTCATCTCACCAGTTGGATGTGCATTGAATAAACGAACTTGTGAAAGTGGTGCTGGTCCAATAAAGTTCGATTTACTATTAACGTTTGGACATGCTTCTAAACATACTCCGCAAGTCATACATTTAGATAATTCGTATGCCCATTGACGTTTTCTTTCTGGCATTCTTGGTCCAGGTCCTAAATCATGTGTTCCATCGATTGGTATCCATGCTTTAACACGTTTTAGAGAGTCAAACATACGACTACGATCTACTTGTAAGTCACGAACTACTGGGAACGTACTCATTGGCTCAAGACGTATCGGCTGTTCTAATTTATCAACTAGAGCAGAGCATGATTGACGTGGTTTTCCATTGATTACCATCGAACATGCACCACATACTTCTTCAAGACAGTTCATATCCCAAGAAATAGCAGTAGTTTCTTTACCTTTTGCATTAATTGGATTTTTACGAATCTCCATTAATGCTGAGATTACGTTCATATTCGGACGATAAGGGACATTAAATGTTTCTTCATAAGGCGCCGTGTTTGGTGAATCTTGACGTTTAATAATTAACGTAATCGTCTTTTCAGCAGTCATTGTTCCATTATGCATTTTGTTTGTCCTCCTTCTTCTTAGAATAATCACGTTTTCTTGGTTGGATTAAAGATGTATCTACTTCTTCATAGTGGAAAATTGGTGAGTTTAACTTCTCATCAAATTTAGCCATAGTTGTTTTTAAGAAATCTTCATCATTACGTTCTGGGAATTCAGGTTTGTAATGTGCACCACGGCTTTCATTACGGTGATATGCACCTAATGTGATAACTCGTGATAAATGAAGCATATTTTCAAGCTGACGTGTAAATGAAGCACCTTGGTTACTCCACTTAGCAGTATCATTAATATTAATGTTTTGGTAACGCTCAAGAAGCTCTTGAATTTTATCATCAGTTTTTAATAAACGATCATTAAATCGAACAACTGTTACGTTGTCTGTCATCCATTCTCCAAGTTCTTTGTGTAGAAGGTAAGCATTTTCTTTACCGTCCATAGAAAGGATACGATTCATTTTTTCTTTTTCTTCTCCAACATGAGAATCAAATACTGAAGATGAAATATCATCAGTTGACTTCGCTAATCCATTTACATATTTTACTGCGTTTGGTCCTGCAACCATACCGCCGTAAATTGCTGATAGAAGTGAGTTAGCACCTAAACGGTTTGCACCGTGCATTGAATAATCACACTCACCAGCTGCAAATAATCCTGGAATTGCAGTCATTTGATCATAATCCACCCATAATCCACCCATAGAATAGTGAACTGCAGGGAAGATTTTCATTGGTACCTTTTTAGGATCATCACCAGTGAATTTTTCATAAATTTCAATGATTCCGCCAAGCTTAATATCTAGCTCTTTTGGATCTTTATGTGATAAATCTAAATACACCATGTTTTCTCCGTTGATTCCAAGTTTTTGGTCAACACATACTGAGAAAATTTCACGTGTAGCGATATCCCTTGGTACAAGATTACCGTAAGCAGGATATTTATCTTCCAGGAAGTACCATGGCTTACCGTCTCTATATGTCCAAACTCGTCCGCCTTCTCCACGAGCACTTTCACTCATTAAGCGGTTTTTATCATCACCAGGGATTGCAGTTGGATGAATTTGAATAAATTCTCCATTTGAATAAGTTGCTCCTTGACGGTAAACAGCTGCTGCTGCAGATCCTGTATTAATGATCGAGTTTGTTGTTTTACCAAAGATAATACCAGGTCCACCTGTAGCCATAATTACTGCATCAGCAGGGAAACTTACAATTTCCATAGAAGTTAAGTTCTGTCCAACGATACCACGACATACGCCTTCATCATCAACAACAACTTTTAAAAACTCCCAGCCTTCAAACTTTTGAACTAGACCTTCTGATTCGTATCGACGAACTTGCTCATCTAGTGCGTATAATAACTGTTGACCAGTAGTTGCACCAGCAAACGCTGTTCTGTGATATTGAGTTCCACCAAAACGACGGAAGTCTAAAAGTCCTTCAGGTGTACGGTTGAACATTACACCCATTCGGTCCATCATATGAATAATACCAGGTGCTGCTTCTGCTAATGCTTTAACTGGTGGTTGGTTCGCTAAAAAGTCTCCACCATAAATCGTATCATCAAAGTGCTCATAAGGAGAGTCACCTTCACCTTTTGTATTAACTGCGCCATTAATTCCGCCTTGCGCACATACTGAATGTGAGCGTTTAACAGGAACTAATGAAAATAAATCTACTTTTGTACCAGCTTCAGCGGCTTTAATTGTAGCCATTAATCCAGCTAAACCGCCACCAACGATAATTACTTTTCCACTCATGTCTCTCTCTCCTTACATGTTTGCTAGCTGCGGATCAATGAATGCAAAAATCGCACGTAATCCAACGATTGATAAAGCAACGAAAATTCCTAAAGTAACATATGTGGAAATGCGTTGCGATCTAGGTGTTACAGTTATTCCCCAAGAAACACAGAATGACCATAATCCATTAGCAAAGTGGAAAATTGTTGAAATAACACCTACAATATAGAAAATTAACATGAATTTTGAAGTGAAAATATCCGCCATCATATCATAGTTAACTTCCGCTCCTAATTGAGCCGCAATACGTGTTTGCCACACGTGCCAAGTAATAAAGATTAAAGTAATTACTCCGGAAATACGTTGGAATAAGTATAACCAGTTACGCAAATATCCATAATTTTTAACATTGCTAGTGCCTGTAAAAGCAATGTACAGTCCATAAATAGCATGGTATAAGATCGGTAATAAAATGATAAAAATTTCTAACACATAACGAAATGGTAAATTCGCCATAAATTCAGCAGCCTTGTTAAATGATTCTGCTCCATTCGTCGCAAAATGATTGACAACTAAGTGCTGAGTTAAAAACAATCCTACTGGAATTACTCCTAACAATGAATGAAGTTTCCTTAGAAAAAACTCCTGTCCATTCTTGTTGCTCATGTAAACCCCTGCCCCCTTTAATTTGTGAACATGAAAATTAACCTCTTCTATTAGTCTATAAAAAATAGAAAACATTGTAATATGCATAAAAAGTCGAAATTTTTATGACATTTATCTAAAGTTCATTTTACTCCTGATAATATAACAGGTCAAGAAAACGCGTACATTTTTCTTTACTGAAAAGACTTCTCAATTGTATAATTATTTCTTTCAATATAAGGGTTTTCTATTATTGTTTTTATTATTGATTATTGTATATAATAAAATCATGTTTTTTTAGGAAAGGGAGAGTTATCCGACCATGACGAACGGCAATGAAATTTTTAATACTCCAGGGACTATCTCTGCTTTTGGTTATGAAATTTTAAGAAATGATTTACTTGCAGATTTGTTAGGAAAAGATCAACACGATATATTATATTGGGCGGGTAAAATGATAGCGAGAAAATATCCATTAGCGACTTTTGAGGAAATTATCGAATTTTTCGAAATAGCTGGTTGGGGAACTTTAACGGTTGATGAAGAAAAGAAACAAGAAGTATTTTTCTCATTAACTTCTGAATTAATTACACACAGAAATCAACAAAAGAAAAATGTCTCATATCAATTAGAGTCTGGGTTTCTTGCAATGCAAATTCAGCAACAAATCGACGTAATAGCTGAAACATATGAAGAACAAAGTAAACGTGGCGATAAAGTGAAATTCCATGTAAAATGGGATTTAAAAGATCCGATCACAAAAAAATAATATAAAAAATAAGCCTGATCAATTTTTGATTAGGCTTATTTCAATTTTTCTTGATTATGTTCTCTCATTAATTTACGGTTAATTCTATTAAATTGTTTATTTTTCTTTATATTTTTAATCATTAAATTTAAGCTATATAGGCAAATAGTTAAAAATAATAAAATGACTATAATTAGAATAAACAATTGTCCAGCCGTATTACTATAAGAAATTCCTCCAATCACCAAAATTCTACTCCCCCCTTCTTATAAAGTAGTAATCTAATGGGAAAAGCTAGTACCTATTTTCTACCTATTCTATTTCTTTCTAATCTTTTTAATGAACTATATTATCTTGATACCATAAATTAATTTTTTTCTTCGTATATGCGAGACCCTTGTGTGAATAGCGTGACAGATGAGACCCCACTGGCGAGCCGAGGAGGATCATCGCACGCTTCACGAAAAAGCGAGCATCCTGGAGTGGAAATCTACATTTCTCCATGTTTATTAGCAACGAAGTTTACGAAAACAGCCTAAATATGAAAATCCCTTTCAGATTAACTCTAAAAGGGATTCAATAAACAATTATTAGTTTTCTACTACTACTTTGTTATTAATTTCATCTAGTTCATAACCTTTATGCAGTGCATGAACTGCATTTTGCAACTCTGATTTTGGAATGACTGTTGAGACTTTAATTTCAGAAGTACTTACCATTTTTACAGGAATACTACTTTCAGCAAGGAATTTAAACATATTTGCAGCCACACCTGGGTTCGAAACCATTCCGCTTCCAACGATAGATACTTTTGCTAGTTCACTCTCAAAATCAAATGAACGATAGCCTAAATATTCTTTTTGTGATTCAAGTATCGTAATCGTTTCTAACATATTTTCAGATTTAATTGAGAATGAAAGATTCACTAAATTGTCTGATGTTACACTTTGAATAATAATATCTACATCAATACCCTCGCTTGCAAGTAATGTAAAGATTTTTGGTAATAAATCGACTTGGTTGTGTAAACCATTTAATGTCATTCTTGTTACGTTTGATTCGAATGCGATTCCTCTTACGACTGATTGTTGTTCCATTTGATTTTCCTCCCCAATAAACGTTCCAATTTCATCATGTTGACTTGATCGAACTTGAATAATTAATCCATAATTTTTAGCAAACTCAACTGCCCTTGGATGCAGTACCCCCGCACCAAGTGCTGCAAGCTCTAACATTTCATCATAGGATACATGACTTAATTTAGCTGCTTCAGGCTCAATTCTAGGATCTGTAGTATAAACCCCAAGTACATCTGTATATATATCACAACGTTCTGCTTTCAGTGCTGCAGCTAATGCAACTGCAGTAGTGTCCGAACCGCCACGTCCTAATGTTGTTATTTCATTTTCACCACTAATTCCCTGGAAACCAGCAACAATCACAATAAAACCTTCATCAAGTAGTTTTTGTATTCTTTCAGTATGAATGGTTTCAATACGTGCATTTCCGTGAATTGATTCAGTTTGTATACCTGCTTGCCAACCTGTAAGAGAAATTGCTTTAAAGCCCTTAGCTTGGATTGCCATAGCTAATAAAGATATTGAAACTTGTTCACCTGTTGATAAAAGCATATCTAATTCTCGCTTACTATTTTGCGGACTAATTTGATTAGCTAGACTAACTAATTCGTCTGTATTATGTCCCATAGCAGAAACAACTGTAACCACACTATTGCCTTCTTTATAAGACTTTGTCACAGTTTCAGCAACATGCTGAATACGTTCGATCGAACCTACCGAAGTTCCTCCAAATTTCTTAACAATAATTCCCATTTTACCCATCCTCACTTATTTAACTTAAAAAAGAATACAAAAAAGCGCGTGAAGCAATGTTCACGCGCCTAATTTACAAATAAGAAATAAAATAGACAAACCATCAACATCTCTTCAATAGCTCCCCGCATAAAATATGCGACAGTACTACACTTCTTAAATGTAGTCCCAACAAAATGAACTGTGGATTCATTTCATTTCGGCAAGCCTTCCTTTCAACTGTCCATCACAACGCCACACGTCTATGACAGTTTACTCTTAAGTCTTGCACCTCTATTACGAGAGAAAATCTTATATTTTTAACTAAATATAATTTATTTTGCAAATACTGTCAAGAAAAAATTCGACAGAAAGATTACATTTAACAAACTTATAAATCCCTAAACACATTACTTTTTAAAATGATTAAAGATTTCTTCAGCCACGTTTTTAGGCATTTTAGCACCCATTAGTTCATCGATTGTTGCTTCTTTTATTTTTTTAACCGAGCCAAAATGTTTCAGTAACGCTTTCTTTCTTGTACCGCCGACACCAGTGATGCCATCTAGTGCTGATTGCACCATGGATTTACTATGAAGCTGACGATAAAACTCAATCGCAAATCTGTGAACTTCATCCTGAATTCTTTGTAATAAAAAGAACTCTTGGCTTTGACGTCCAAGTTGAACGATTTGGGGTGGTTGTCCGATCAATAATTCAGAAGTACGATGCTTTTCATCTTTAACTAATCCTGCTGTAGGAATAAATAAGCCTAATTCATTATGAAGAACATCTTCAACTGCAGACAAATGCCCTTTACCTCCATCGATAATAATTAAATCTGGTAAAGGTAGATTTTCCTTTAAAGCTCTTGAATATCTTCTTCTAACGACTTCACGCATCGAATCATAATCATCTGGTCCTACTACTGTTTTAATTTTATATTTTCGATAATCTTTTTTAGAAGGTTTTCCATCAATAAAAACAATCATTGCAGAAACTGGATTTGTACCTTGAATATTTGAATTATCAAAAGCCTCGATTCGATATGGGGTTTCAATATTTAAGATTTCGCCAAGTTTTTCAATTGCTTTAATCGTTCTCTCTTCATCTCTTTCAATCAATTTAAACTTCTCTTGCAGACCAATTTTTGCATTTTTATTGGCTAAAACTACAAGTTCTTTTTTAGGTCCCCTTTTTGGCTGATGAACTGGTGTTTTTAATAATTCTTTTATGATTTCTGTATCAACTTTATCTGGTACAAAAATTTCTTTTGGTTTCAAATTGTGTGGCTTTTCATAAAACTGGCCAATAAAAGATAAAAATTCTTCTTCTGCTTCATCATAAATTGGAAAATATGATACATCTCTTTCAATTAATTTTCCTCTCCGAACGAAGAAAACTTGAATACACATCCAGCCTTTATCTACAGCAAAACCAAAAACGTCACGATCTACTAAATCACTATTCATCATTTTTTGTTTTTCCATTGTAGCTTCAATCGATACGATTTGATCCCTAAACTCTTTTGCGCGTTCAAAATCAAGTTGCTCCGAAGCAGCTAACATTTTTGCTTCTAATTCTTTCCTAATTTGGTCCTCGCCACCATTTAAGAATCGCACAATCTCATTAACTATTTCTTGATTTTGTTCATCGGTGATTTCTTTAATACAAGGTGCAAGACATTGACCAATATGATAATATAAGCAAACTTTGTCCGGTAAGGTAGAACATTTGCGAAGTGGATATAAACGGTCTAATAATTTTTTAGTCTCAGTAGCAGCTGTTACATTAGGAAATGGTCCAAAATATTTCCCTTTGTCTTTTTTTACGTTTCGAGTGATCAGTAATCTTGGATGCTTTTCAGCTGTTACTTTTATAAATGGATAAGACTTATCATCCTTTAACATAATATTATATTTAGGATCGTATTTTTTAATTAAGTTCATTTCAAGAATAAGTGCTTCCATATTAGACGATGTTACAATGTACTCGAAATCAACGATTTCTTGCACTAAACGATACGTCTTCCCATCATGAGAACCAGTAAAATATGATCTAACTCTATTCTTTAAAACCTTTGCTTTACCTACATAGATGATTGTCCCCTGAACATCTTTCATTAGATAGCATCCTGGTTGATCGGGTAAAAGTGCTAATTTTTCTTTTAAATGATTGTTCAATGTTCTACCTCCTCTCACGGTTTCTTTATTTAATTATAATCTCCAGAGTAAAAAACATAAAATACTTTAATTTATTAAGTAAAAATTAAGCATTGTCACTTACTATACCTCTTATAAATCACTACATTAAGAGGAGAAAATTAATTATGAAAAAAGTAAGAATCATTCATTTTTGGATTGGTGTTATCGTTTCTTTATTTTTATTAATTGAATCAACTACAGGAATCATTCTGTATTTTGATAAAGGAGGGGAACGCCCAAATATTACCATGCAAGGACAATTTCCATCTGATCAAATGGGAGAAAATAAGCAATCTGATTTTCAAAATGAACAAACTAATGGTAATGGAAACAATACTACTTCGAATGGCCAAGGAACTGATAATCAGCAGCTTCCTTTCCAAAATGGAGCACCTAATTTCGGTGAAAATAAAGTACAGCAATCTGCATTTTCAGTCAAAAACTTACACACCGGAATTATTGGTTTAATAAGTGGAATCGGTCTGTTTATTCTGACAGGAACTGGGCTAGTACTATCATGGTTTATTTGGAAAAATAAACGTAAAAGTAAAATGAAAAATCGCAAGGTAACCATGGCTAGTTAAAATACGTTTTTTAGATATTTGTGAGCATCCAGGAGTGGAAATTAACTAAAAGTAAAAAATAGCAATGAAAAAACCTATGGTTAGTTCCATAGGTTTTTTCGTTATTTATAATCATGAAGTCGCTGATTCAACCTCTACGTTCTCTTCTTTTTCTTTTTCGCCTGCTTTTCTATTTGTCAATTTGATTTGATTTAAGAATAGCGTTATAAGTGCTCCAATTCCGATAAAAATCAATGCTGTAAAGAATACAGCGTGCAGCGATTCCATCAGTGATGTTTTAATAATTGGTAGCATAGGTTTTAATATTTGTGTTGGAATTTGTTTTAATGTTTCTTCATTAAAGAGCATTTGGAACACACCTTGAGGGCTAGTTGAAATTGTCTCTTTAAATTTATCTGCTAGAGGGGCAGCCTGCTCTGGTAATTTATTTAAAAATGGTACTAATTCATCTGTTAAAAGTGCACCTGATTTACTATTCATAACAGCTCCAAGAATTGTCACTCCAAAAGTTCCACCGATTGATCGGAAGAATTGACTCGAAGAAGTTACTACGCCTAGTTCTGTTTTACTAAACGTTTCTTGCAGAGCTAATGTGATCGTTGGCATGACTAATCCTAATCCAAGTCCAATAACTCCCATAAAAGTTGTAGCAATTAATTTGCTTGAATCCATATCAAGTGTCGTTAAGAAAAACAAACCAGTTGCCATTACAAACATACCTGTAATTATTTGTGGCTTAATTCCGATTTTAAATACAAGTTGACCACCAATTATACTTGTAATAATCATTGTTACCATCATTGGAGTCATAATCGTTCCTGATGCAGTAGCACTTACGCCAACTATACCTTGCATGAAGAAAGGTACAAACATAATCGCACCAAACATTCCAATTGTCATAAAGAAACCAATTAAATTTAATGTTACAAACGTTCTATTTTTAAAATAATGCATTGGAAGAATAGGCTCTTTCGCTTTATTTTCTACAATAATAAAGCTTATAATTCCGATTATTGCTAAAGCAAATAGTCCGATGATCTGCCAAGAATTCCAGTCATAGTCTACTCCACCTAAACTTAGTGCAAGAAGTAAACTAACAACACCAACGATCATTGTTACCATACCAGCGATATCAAAATTAATTGGACCAGTATTTTTTCGACCTTTTAAACCTAATGCAATAAAAATCGTTGCAAGAATACCTACTGGAAGATTGATGTAGAATACCCACTTCCAGTTTAATGAGTCAACAATCCATCCACCAATTTGAGGACCAATAACTGATGCTAAACCGTAAATTCCACCAAATACCCCTTGGAATTTTGCACGTTCTTTACCTGTAAACATATCCCCAATTACGATCATTGCCATTGGCATCATGACACCGCCACCGATACCTTGAATACCACGATAAATAATTAGTTCTGTCATATTATTTGCAATACCACAAAGTGCCGAAGCAGCCATAAAGATAACTAATCCAGCAATATATACACTTCTGCGTCCTAATAAGTCAGCTAATTTACCAGCTATAGGAACTACAGTCGTAGATGTTAATAAGTAAGCTGTAGTTAGCCAAGTCATTAGACTTAAGCCACCAAGATCCCCTACAATTTTAGGCATCGCAGTTCCGACGATTGTACCGTCAAGAGCTGAGAAAAACATTGCTATGATTAAACCAATTAGCAATAATTTACGATTAGTAGTATTGCCATCATTTTGAATATTTGTATTTGTACTCAAAATTTATATCCCCTTTCTCTCTCTACCTAGCTTTTTACTTTATATAATTACTGATTCAGTAAATTATTTTGTAAATATTTCTAATAAGATTATTTTGATACAGATTGTGCGAGCTTTTCTGCTATTTTTGCAAATTGTAAAAGTTCTTCGTCTGTAAGCGAAAACAATGAACTCTCAAAAATAGCTTTTCGATCTTGAACAACAAGCTCAAGTTTCTTTACTCCCTCTTCACTTAATTTAATGTTAACTACCCTTCTGTCTTTTTTATCATGCTCTCGAAAAACAAAATTGCTATGTTCAAGCCGGTCAATCATAAAAGATACCGCGCTTGGTTTCACACCCATTAACTCTGCTATTTCAGATATTTTGCAGCTTTCATTTTTTCGTAAATACATTAGTACAAAAAATTGTGTCGCTGTCACACCATGCTTATTCATACTTTCCATCATTTTAGGCTGCATTTTATGAACTGCAGTTTGAAGTGCCATCTGAATCCGCTCAATGTACTCATTTTTAATCTGCAAAGCTTAACCTCCTTTAAAAATTAATCTATATAAATATTTAATGTATGTTAAATATTAATGCTTATTAAATATAAACTGTGACAAAAAAATAGTCAATATAAAAAACATTAGACTTTTTTAATGAAAATCAATCGTTTATTTTAATGTTTGTATTTAAAAAAATACTAATACATACGGAATCACGACATCCCTGGAGAATATCGTGTGACTAAAGTATATCCGTGAGGAATGAATAAAGAGGCTTGTTTGTTATTTACGGAAAAGAGAATGGTTCTCCAATTAACACAATGTAACAACATACCCTTTAATAAATTGTAAAAAAAAGAAATGCACTCATATTATGAGTGCATTTCTTCCAAATAATAATTATCCAATATGAGGAGTAATTAATTCTTCTAAAGCTTCTTTTGGTTTGAAACCTAAAGTTTTTTCTACAACTTCTCCATCTTTAAGTACGAATAATGATGGAATGCTCATTACATCGAATTTAACAGCTGTTTCTTGATTTTCATCAACATCAACTTTAACGATTTTAACTTTATCACCATATTCAGAAGCTAATTCTTCTAATACAGGAGCAATCATTTTACAAGGACCACACCAAGTTGCCCAAAAATCTACTAAAACTACACCTTCTTTAGTTTCTTCTGCGAAAGTTGCGTTTGTTGCATTTACAATTGCCATTTAATTTCCTCCTAAGGTCAATCTACATAAGTACAATATGTAGATTGACATAATTTGTTATAATTTTAAAGAAAGTATACCATATGAGAATTAGCATTTTCTATTTATTTGCTCAAACTTACTATTTCCAAACAAATTGTTGATATACCGATGAAAGGACTAAAAAAAAATGATAACTTTTGAAAAAATTACACAAGATTTAATTGATGTAATTGTAGAAATCACAAATTCAAACCCAAATTACAATTTAATGGAGAACGGGAAACTAGATCGGTCGAAAAAAGCACTTTTTGAAGAATATTTTGGGCCATCTCATCCTAGTGAAACTTACTTTATTAAATTAGATGATACTTATATAGGATTAATTGATTTTCTTGAACTAAATCCAAGAGATGGTTTTCCTTGGCTTGGACTATTAATGATTCATGGTGATTATCAGGGCTATGGGTTTGGTACTAATGCGTTCATATTTTTTGAAGACTTATTGAAGGAAAGAAATAAACATGCACTTAGACTAGGCGTTTTGGTGAATAATCCTCAAGCTAAATCTTTTTGGTTATCTCACGGATTCAAATACATTGAAAATAAAATAAACACTGAAGGTATTGAAGTAGAAGTTTACGAAAAAAATTATTCTGCCGAGAATATAAGCGACAATTAACTTAAATTACTTTTTTTATTTTTTCAGACTCTTTTTTGTAGATTTTTGACTTGAAAAAAGTTTTGTTACAGAAAATTGCTGAAAGTGTGAGTTAACTGTGTGTCGAGTGGTAAGATGACTTGCAGGAGGTCCTGCTTCGGAAGCTACCTCTTACCGCACCGAAAGTAAACATCCTGGAGTGTCAATCAACTAAATAACAAAATGTTTACAAAAACAGCTATATTTTTATGGACACAATTTTGTAATAAATAGAATAAATTTTCTCTTTATTTTATGTTAATATAATATTGAATATAGAAATAATATTCAGAAATTAACATAGATAGGAGTGGCACAATGAGAAAAACTTTTCGAAAATCATTTAATCAATTAGTAAATGAAAATAAACAATCTTTACTAAGTAACAAAGAGGAAATTGAAAAAATCGAAAGAAAGATTGAAAAACGCCACGAATCTGGATCCGGGGCTAATAGACTAACGAAAGTTATTTCATAAATTTAAAAGTAATCCTTGAATTTTATAAGGATTACTTTTTTTATTTTGTAATCTTTAAATGTTTTTGAAATGTTAATGTTCAAGTGAATCAGAGACACCTTTTCTTTCAAAAATAGGCGAACTCTTATAATTAATTAATCGTACTATATTGTACATTGGTCTAGGAATAGGAGGAATCGTATGCATCCGTTTTGGAATTTCCCGCCGCAATACCCTACTAGAAATGGTCATGGTCATGTACAAATGGATAATCAGAACGTCATCCAAATGATTATGAATCTTGAAAATCAAATTGGAAACCTTGTTAAAGCGATTGAAGCAAATAATGAATTACTTCGATCAATTGAGCAAAAACAAAATCAAGTCGTCACAAGTGGCGGCGGCTCAGTCATTGTTAGAATGTAGTAAGTCAAAAAACATTATCTTAAATAGAAGGAAAAGAACAAAAAGGGACTTCATTCAAAATGAAGTCCTTTTTGTTGATAGCATTATTTCTAAATTGCTTTACTGTTTAGATCACACGTCTTACGAATTAACTAGAACTGCTTTAAATTCTTCTGTTAATAATGGTAATACTTCAAATAGATCTCCTACAATACCGTAGTCAGCTACTTTGAAGATATTTGCTTCAGGGTCTTTGTTGATAGCTACAATAACTTTTGAGTTCGACATACCAGCTAAATGCTGAATGGCACCAGAAATACCACATGCAATATATAAATCAGGCGTAACTACTTTACCAGTTTGACCAATTTGTAATGAGTAATCACAGTAATTAGCGTCGCATGCACCACGCGATGCTCCTACAGCTGCGCCTAATACAGTTGCTAATTCTTTTAATGGATTAAAGCCTTCTTCACTCTTCACTCCACGTCCGCCAGCAACAACGATTTTTGCTTCTGAAAGATCTACACCTTCACTCGCTTTACGTACCACATCTTTAACGATTGAACGTAAGTCTTTAATTTCAACTGTTACAGATGTAACATCTCCTGTACGAGAAGTATCTTTTTCTAGTGGAGCGATATTATTTGGACGAATTGTCGCAAATATGAAAGGATCGACCATTACTTTTTTCTCGAACGCTTTACCAGAGTAAATTGGGCGAGTAAATATAACATTTCCACCAGCTAATTCAATAGCAGTTACGTCAGATATAAGACCACTTTGAAGTCTAGCAGCTAGTTTAGGTGATAAGTCTTTACCTAAAGCTGTATGACCTATTACAAGTCCTTCTGGTTTTTCTTGTTCAATTACTGCAAGAAGTGCTTGAGAATAGCCATCAGAAGTATATGAAGCTAATTTTGCATCTTCAACAACGATTGCGCGATCTGCTCCAAATTGAATCATTTCACTTGCTAATGCATTTACTGATTGACCTACTATAACGGCAACAACTTCTCCACCTTCAGCAATTGTCTTAGCCGTACTTACTGCCTCGAATGAAACATTACGTAGTGAACCTTCGCGAACTTCGCCTAATACTAATACTTTACGTGACATGTTATTTCCCTCCAAAATTTTCTATTACTCTATTATTCTGTTCCAATATTCTAATAAATTAGATTACTTTTGCTTCTGAGCGTAATAAAGATACTAGTTCTTTTACTTGATCAGCTAAGTCACCAGAAAGTACTTTACCAGCTTCTTTTTTAGCAGGTAAATAAATTTCGATTGTTTTTGTTTTAGCTTGAACATCATCTTCTTCTAAATCTAAATCATCTAATTCAAGTTCATCTAAAGGTTTTTTCTTAGCTTTCATAATACCTGGTAAAGAAGGATAACGTGGTTCGTTCAGCCCTTGTTGAGCAGTAATTAATAAAGGTAGAGATGTTTCGATAATTTCTGTATCCCCCTCTACATCACGCTCAATTGTAACTGTTGTCCCACTGATTTCTAATTTAGTAATTGTAGTCACGTAAGGAATATTTAACAATTCTGCGACGCGAGGTCCTACTTGACCAGTTCCACCATCAATTGCAACATTTCCAGCTAAAATAATTGAAGGGTCTTTGTCTTCTAAATATTTAGCAATAAGTGTAGATGTTGTGAATTGATCACTATTTTCTACATCATCTTCAACGTTAATTAAAACAGCTTTATCAGCTCCCATTGCTAATGCAGTGCGAAGTTCTTTTTCGCTATCTTCATTTCCAATTGTAACTATAGTAACTTCACCACCGTGAGTATCGCGGATTTGAATTGCTTCTTCAACTGCATACTCATCGTATGGATTTATAATAAATTCAGCGCCATCCTCTTGAATCGCACCATTTGAAATTGTAATCTTTTCTTCAGTATCAAACGTTCTTTTTAATAGTACATAAATGTTCATCATTAAACCCTCCTAGGATATGTTAACTACATCTATTTTTTAAAATATTAAACTACTTATTTATTAAAAACAGGTTTTCTTTTTTCTAAAAATGCCGTAATTCCTTCTTTTGCATCAATAGTAGTGAAGATTTCACCAAATAATCTCGATTCTTCTTCAACAGCTTCATGATAAGCAGAAGTTCTAGTAGATGATAGTAGTTGAATCACATATTCAATTGATTGTTTGCTTTTTTGAGAAATTTTCATTGCTAAATTTTTAGCTTCTTCTAATAAATTTTCTTCAGGCACAACAATCGTTGCTAAGCCGTACTTACCAGCTTCGACTCCAGAAATTGGTTCAGCTGTTGCCAACATCACTAACGCTTTGTCTCTACCAACGTAACGTGGAAGTCGTTGTGTACCTGCAAACCCTGGGATAATCCCTAAATTTAATTCAGGTAATCCAAGTTTGGCATTCTCTGCAACAATTCGAATATGACAGCTCATTGCAAATTCAAGTCCTCCACCTAATGCCGCACCATGAATTGCTGCAATGATAGGTTTAGGGAAATTTTCAACACGGTCAAATACTAATTGGCCTTTTCTTGCAACAGCTGCTGCATCTTCCGCACTTTTGAACGAAGTAAATTCTTTAATATCCGCACCAGCAGAAAAAAATCTACCTTCTCCATGGAATACTAGAACTCTTACATCATCATTTTTTTCTAATTCATTTAACTGTTGAACTATATCAGCAAATACTACTGATGACATTGCATTTGCTGGTGGATTTTGAATTGTTAAAATTGCTACACCATTCGAAATTGAACATTGAAGTAAGCTCACAACTTTTCCTCCCTATTGTCCTATTGTACTAGAACGTTCTTTTTGATACCCGCACCCTCTTATTAATAATTGGTGAACTCTCTCGGCATTTGCTTGTAGACTTTGATTTTGCCCAGTCATTACCCAATGAGTCATCACTTCATCAATTGTGCCAAATATCATTTGTCTAGCCAAACGAATATCTAATTGATTATCAAACAAACCTTCTTTTACACCTTCATTTAAAATTGAATCAATGATATGTAAATATTCTCTAAGTACCTCATTAATCCTTAAACGAAGGTCTAAATTTGTTTGTCTAACTTCTAATTGCATGACGATAGCTAAATTTGAATCCTTCGACATTTCATGAAAATGAGTTTTCACCAACGTTAATAATTTCGATACCGCGTCAGGATTACCTGCAATTTCTTCACGAATTTTTTCGGAAAACATACCCATTTTTTCTTCAAATAAAGAAATTAAGATAGATTCTTTATTTTTAAAATATAAATAGATCGTTCCATCAGCTACTCCAGCTTGTTTCGCAATTTTTGATACTTGCGCTTGATGGTAACCGTTTTCAGCAATAACTATAACAGCAGCATCAATTATTTGTTTATATTTTGGTTTATCTCTTTTCATCTTCGTATACTCCTTTAACAGTGAATGAATCATCATTCATATTTTCATAATACTAACTTATCAGAAAATTGTCAATTGTCCTTTAATACATTTTTCTGTAAAAAACATGAACCATCATTCTAACTATATTTTTTATTTATTTTACCATTCTTCACTATTCTAGTTTGGTAGAATTTCAAAAAAATATTAATAAAAATAGGGATGTAGGAAATAACATCCCTTAAATAAATTTTTATGATAATTTTTCTTCAGTATCTTCATTTTCACTATTTCTTTGTTTTTCTTCTTCCACTAATGTTCTTCTTAATATTTTACCAATCGCAGTTTTTGGAAGTTCATTTCTAAACTCATAATGTCTTGGTACTTTATAAGCAGCCAAATATTTACGACTAAATTCATCTAGTTCGGCCTCAGTAACAAATTTACCTTCTTTTAAAACAATAAATGCCTTAACTGTTTCACCACGATATGGATCTGGAATTCCGATTACAACAGTTTCCTGTACTGCTTCATGTTCATATAATACTTCTTCTACATCTCTTGGATAAACATTAAATCCACCAGCATTAATCATGTCTTTCTTCCGATCAACAATATAAAAGAAGCCTTCTTCATCCATATATCCTAAATCTCCAGTGAACAACCAACCATCTTTTAACGTTGCAGCCGTTTCCTCAGGACGATTCCAATACCCTTTCATTACCTGAGGACCAGAGACGATTAATTCACCGATTTCTCGAACTGGTACTTCTTCTCCCGTTTCCAATGAAACAATTTTAGCGTCCGTATTCGGCCATGGAACTCCTATACTTCCTGAAACTCGTTTATCCCAAAGAAAATTACTATGAGTTATTGGAGAAGCTTCTGATAATCCATAACCTTCTACTAATTTCCCGCCTGTCACTTTTTCAAATTGTTCCTGCACCTCTACTGGTAATGCTGCTGAACCGCTCAAGCAAGAGTGTATACAAGAAATATCATATTTTGAAAGATCAGGGTGATTTAATAAAGCAATATACATTGTCGGTGCACCAGGAAACAGTGTTGGTCGATATTTCTTAATGGCTTCAAGCATTTGAGAAGCATCAAATTTAGGTATTATAATCATTTCGTATGCGCACATAATCGAAAGATTCATACAAGCAGTCATTCCATAAACATGGAAAAATGGTAATACAGTTAGAATTTTTTCTTGTCCTTTACGGCTTTTATATAACCATTTTTCAGACATTAGTGTATTTGATGCCAAGTTTTTATGAGTTAACATTACCCCTTTTGGAAAACCAGTTGTTCCACCCGTATATTGAAGAATAGCCACATCATCTATACTTGTATTTGATAAATCCGTCTCAATCGGAGCTGATACTTGCATTATATAATTAAATTGGTGAATTGAATGATCTGATGGAATTTCAGGTGCTTTAGGTTGCTTAGAAAGTGGGTATAGAATTTTTTTTACAAACGGTAGATAATCTCTAACTCCAGTAACGAAAATATGCTGAAGGTTAGTCGCTTTTTTTACTGAGTAAACTCTATTAATCAATAAATCTAAACAAATAATAGCAACTGCTCCGCTATCGTTCATTTGGTATTCTAATTCACGTTCGGTATATAGGGGATTTGTTTGAACAATAATTGCATCAGCAAAAAGTATACCGTAATATGCAATGACTGCTTGAGGACTATTTGGTAACATGATTGCAACTCGATCACCTTTTTTAATACCTAAGTTTCGTAAATAATTTGCAAATCGTAAAGATTGAATATAAATTTCATTAAACGTCATTTCTTTCCCAAGGAAATTAAGCGCTTTCTTATTAGGATATTTTAAAGCAGTCTTTTTTAAATAAATTGGAAGAAGTTCAAAATCGTCGTCTAATGTTGTTGGTATTTGCTCAGGATATTGACTCACCCATGGTTTTACTCTTAGTTCCTCCATACCATTCACCACCAGTAGTTTTATAGTAAGTTCATACTAAAATTAGTATATGACAGTAATTATCTACGCACAATCAAAATATTAAGAATATTTAATCTTTTAAGTCAATAATGTGATTTTCTGATTGTCTTATCAGTTGACAAGTTCCTTAATCAACGTTTCATTTTGATAGTTAAAATCGGAAGGAAGATCGTTTCGGTTAATTAATAAACCAAAATTATATTCTTCTACATTTTCTAGTTTTAAAGATTTTACTTTTGCTTCAGAAGAGATCTGTGCAATTAGGTTATTAATGAATGCATATTGAGATTCAATAACTGTTGTTGCTAGATGAAACGTTCCTTTTAAATCATTTTCTATAATCATGCGAGCTTGTTTGGCAATTCTGTTGTCTAAAGCATGATTTAAATAGATATTTTCATAAGCTTCAATTTCCAATGCATTCTTAATTTTATCCTTTATTTCATTTAATCTAGGAGAATTTTGCCCCCAAACCATTGGCAGCCTTAAAATGATCCCGCGTTCACCTAATTCTTCTTTAATAAGATTCTCGCAGTTAATCTTAAATTGACCATAATCAGATTCGGCACGAGGCAAATCGTCTTCCGCATGATGCTTTGTTACTTCACCATCAAAAACATTCGTCGTTGAACAAAATAAAAATTTCGTTGAAGTGGATTTTATTTTATTTACGATATTCTTGTGTGCTTCTATTTGAGTAGTAAAATCTCCTCTTAAGCATGAGATAATAATATTCGGATTAATCTTTTCAATCCAATCCGAAATTTTCTTATATTCATCTATATTCCATTGAAGTTGGAATGAATCTGCAATTTCTAATTTTGTTTGATTATATGTACCATATACCTCATAAGTTGAAGATAATTCCTTCGTTAAAGCTTTCCCAACTAGTCCACTTGCTCCTAATATTAATATTTTCATAGTTGCATCTCCTTTTTACAAAATATTTAAATGACTTGTGTTATATTGAATGTAACACAAATAATCTTATTATTAAAAATTTATTTTTTTATCTGTTTTCATATTCTTTGTTGCTATTTATCTTGTAGAATAGTTGATTTCAACTTTAGGATGCTCGCTTTCCTTTTGGCAGGCGGAGAGCCTGCTTTAGCGCATTCTAGTCTAAGGTGTCTCACCTTCCTGCTATTCCCACTGAAGTATCGCACCTTCTGTTCCAATCAACTTCTTTATTAACAGTTTGCTTTAAAACCACATTCTTTTTGAAGAGAGTTTTGTTTTTTTCTGCCTATATTTAAAATGTTAAAGGAGTGAGAATGATATGAAAACGAAAGTTCTATTAAATAATCGCATTGTCGATTTAAAATCAGCAAGTATCAATATTTTAGATCGAGGTTACCAATTTGGAGATGGAGTCTATGAAGTTATTCGTTTCTATAACAAGTCTTTCTTTGAACTAGAGGCGCATTTAATCCGATTGAAGGAAAGCTGTGAAAAAATATTAATTCCTTTTAAAATGCATATAAAGAAACTCGAAAGTGATTTAGTGTATTTAATGAACACTTGTGACTACAATAACGGCTATGTTTACATTCAGATAAGTCGAGGGGTCATGGATCGAAACCATATATATCAAGAAGAATCTAACCTAAAGCCACAGTTGATTGCTTATACAGTAAAAGAGGATAAAAGACCAATACAACAAATGGAAAAAGGAATTGCTGGATATATTACAAATGACATTCGATGGCTCCGCTGTGATATTAAAAGTTTAAATTTACTTGGCAGTGTGCTTACTAAAAACGAAGCCTATTCAAAAGGGGCAAAAGAAGCAATTTTACACAGAGATGGTGTTGTTACAGAAGGTTCTGCTACAAATGTTTTTATGGTTAAGGATTCTGTTTTGTATACTCATCCTGCAAATAACTTGATTCTAAATGGAATCACTAGACGAGTCATAATTGATATCGCTAAGAATGAGGGTATAGAAGTAAAAGAAACTGCTTTTACAATCGATCAATTACTCAAAGCTGACGAAGCATTTACCTCTGCTTCTGTTTCTGAAATTTGCCCTATTGTTTCTCTTATATTAGATGATAAAACGTATACTGTAAGTACTGGAAAACGTGGTGCTATCACAGAAAGAATTCAAGATGCTTATACTAATTTAATTGAAAAAATCCCTCAGGATTTTCATATGTAAAAAAGGATACTATTCGCATCCTTTTAGTCTAAATCTTGTATTTAGGGGAAATTATCTACACATTAAAAGGGATGCTATTCGCATCCCTTTTTTGATTATTGTCTTTTTAGAAGTCTTCCTACGTCTTTCCATTTTACCTTTTCGCTGTAATACATTACTCCGTTTACATAGATACGACTAGCAACTCTAGTTAAAATTGCAATCGTAACGACTAAAATGATAATACTTGCACTTACCTCAAAGAAGTTCATTTCACCACTCACAAAACGCGAGAATGCTACTAGAGGAGCAAAAAATGGTATATACGAGCTTATTTGTACAAATGTACCATTTGGATTCACTAATGCATTTATGCTAATGAAAAATGCTGCTACTACTAAAATTGTAAGAGGCATCAATACCATTTGAAGCTCTTCTGTTCTAGAAACGACAGATCCAATTGCTGCGTAAAGCAAGCCATAGATAAAATAACCTAAGAGGAAGTAAACAACAAAGGCTACAATTGTTGCAAAGCTTAATGAGTCCAAATTAATTTTAGTCCCAAAAAATGATAAAGCATCAAGATTAACCCAATCTAATAGATAAGCAAACAAAAATCCTATTCCTAAAACACCTAATTGTACACATGCTACACAAAATACTGCGATTACTCGACCGTATAATGTCACGACAGGGCTAACTTTAGGTAATAAAACTTCCATTACTCTTGATGATTTTTCAGCAACGATCCCTGTAGCAATTGAATTCCCATAAATTAATAGAAACATATATAATAAAAATCCAAAAAAGTATGCTATTCCGAATGTAGCCATAGGATCCTTTAGTACTTCTTCGTTCACTTCTACTTTTTGTAATAATTTTGTAGCTGCTTCAGGAGAAAGTTTAAGATCTTGAGCAGTTTTCGTTAAATAATTTTGCTGTAGTGTCATATTTAGACTAGAAATGACTTCATTATTTGAAAACTTTTTATATGTATATTGAACAGTCGGAACATCGTTTTTTTCTGAAATAACAATTAAACCATCTTTAGTTTCATCAGATACTTGTTTTTTTATCTCTTTTTCTTGATTTGGATCAGCTTGCTCTATTGTTGCTGTTTTTATTAAATTGGACAAACTCCTCTTATCTAATTTGTAGCTTGCCGTCTCATTTATAATAACAATTTTATCCTTCTCTTCTTTACCTTTTTCAGAAGTCGCAAAGTATTTCTGTATTCCAAATAACCCTACAACTAATACAAATAAGATTACACTCATAATCATAGTTGCTTTTGCCATTAACCCTTCACGTAAATGAAATAAAAAGACCGTTTTAAATTTATTCATTTATTTCGCCCTCTCAATAAAGATATCATTTAGTGTTGGTTCTAATAATTGGAATTTTCGAATAGAACCTACTTCTGACTTGATATGATTTAAAATGTTAAATGCTTCTTCATCACTTTTAACCTTTACATATATTCCTAGTTGTTTACTTTCAAAATTAATTTCAAGTGAGTTTAAGATATTCTTAGTCGAATCAATATCTTCAAGTATTAAATTTCGATATCCATACTCTTCTTTTAAACTAGTTAAGCTTCCTTCAGCTACTACATTTCCATTTTTCAAAATACAAACATGCTCACAGAATGCTTCCACTTGATCCATTCGATGACTAGATAATACAATTGTCTTTCCTTTTTTAATTTCTTCAGAAAGAATGGTTGCCATTAATTCTGCGTTAACTGGATCTAATCCACTAAATGGTTCATCTAAAATAATTAACTCTGGGTTATGTAATAGCGTTACAATTAACTGGATTTTTTGCTGATTCCCTTTCGAAAGCTCTCCAGCTTTTTTATGACGATAGTGTGGTATTTCTAACCTTTCTAACCAATAAGTTATCGCTTCATCTAGCTCTTTGTTCGACATTCCTTCCAATTTCCCAAAGTATTTAAGCTGGTCTACTACCTTACTTTTTGTATATAATCCTCTTTCTTCAGGTAGATAGCCTACTTTTACTTTTGAAGATTGAAACGACCTTCCATTCCATTTCATTTCCCCACTTGTTGGTGTGAGAAGACCTAAAATCATTTTAATCGTAGTAGTTTTGCCAGCACCATTCCTACCTAATAAACCAAGTACTCTTCCTGTAGGTAAAGATAATGACAATTGATTAACTGCAATCGTTTCACCAAATTTTTTTGACAGTTGCTCGATTTCTAGTGTCATATATTGGCCTCCTTTAAAAAGCTGTTTATATACATATAGTTTAAGCATACATTTAATTTACCTTTAGCAAAAGGGAAAAAATGTAAAATTACAAAAAGTTTTAAACTCCGTTAAAGTTTAAATTTGATACCATTAGACTCCTGCAGAAAAACCAGATTACCAAAATCCATAAAATGGTACTAATAAGAAGTCTCGGTGGTTCGTCTCCGGAAACACTAATGATTTTTAACGTAATACATGATGATTAAGTTGATTGGAACGGAAGGTGCTTGACACCTGTTGGAGTTGCGGGAAGGGTGATAGCCCGCAGACGCGAATGGGTCGAGGAGGCTCACCTATCGCCCCACTAAAAAGCAAGCATCCTGGAGTGGAAATCAACAAAGATTCCACTTAAATATAATCAAAGTTTAAAAGAACCCCCAAAAAAGAGAATGCCAACT
Source organism: Bacillus sp. EAC (assembly GCF_002156875.1). Lineage (GTDB taxonomy): Bacteria > Bacillota > Bacilli > Bacillales > Bacillaceae_G > Gottfriedia. The sequence goes on from NZ_NCSY01000006.1 coordinate 93,459, forward strand.
CCAGCATTCTCTAAATTTAAATTAATACGAAATACTACCTGAAATTAATAAACCAACTGTCACACTTAATGTTAATAATAAAATTGCTACTGCAATATTTCCTTCTTCCACCTTTTTTGCAAAAGAAATTTTCGGGAATAAAATAAACTCAGCGATCCAATATGTAATCATCTGTGCTACTACACCAAAAAAGCTCCACAAAATGAAATCTGTAAAATTAACTGAGTATTTCGCAGCTGACATGATGACAATTGCTAAACCAACTAATTTTCCAGCTAATTTTAATGCAACAGCTATATTTCCATCTTCTAATATCAATTTTTGTTCACTCATTTTAGTTGTAAAAGTAAAAGCTATAAACCCAATAAATAAAATAATAAGTCCTGTGACTAAATATAATAATGTACTTAAAATACTATCCATTTACAAACTCATCTCCTAATACTATGTTTTTATTTTTCTTCTAAATGCTCGATCAATCCAACTGGTAAAAAACAACTTTCATTACCTGTTATAAGATTTCCTGCACGAACGCCAATCGCACCAGCTTCTTCTTTAATAAGAAAACTTCCTACTAAAATATGTAACTCTATTAATCCTTCAGGAGTCATCACTTTTTTCTTAGGTAATGGCGCAAACTGCTGATATACCATCACTTGATTTTGATAGGTATTCTGCTTACTTTGCTGATTACAATCACCATCTATTATTCTTATTGTATCTCCCTCACGTCCAAAAGCTGGCTTCTCAACGTACGCAAGATTATTTTCAATAAAATAATCCGGTTCTAGGTAAGTTGGTAAAAAGTGCTTCTCAATAATGTTATGTTCTTCACTTGTAAATAAATCTGAGCCTTCAGTATGCAGGTTCCAAATTAATGATTGAACTGCCTTTGATTGAAGTAAAAAGGAAGATATTGGATTTAGAATAATTAACTTTCCACTTTTTACAAGCTCTAATAAGGCCAAGCCAATTAAAGTCCCATCTGGAGATTTATCTAACTCCATATGTTCAAGTGGATAAGTTTGTCGATAAAGAACGTGGATCTGTTCGCCATTTGGAGTAAATAGCCCTTTATTTTCAATGATCTGTAATTCAACTAGTGGCACTAACTGACTCTCACCATGATACAGAGATTGTAGATATTGTGTTGTTTTCCAATCCTCCTCATGATCACCATGAGCTGTAAATACTACAATTGGTTTTTCTAGTCTATTAATACTTTTTGATATGACTTGATTTAAAACGTTTGATAATTGTTTTTCACTTTTCCCGTTCGGATTTTCCACATTAAAATGCTCTGATACAAATCCATTTACATGATGAGTCTCCATAATAAATGTAGGTGTGTCACTGTTACATTCGAAATGTTTCCATCCGTCAACAGTTTGAACAAGGTCAATTCTTCTAATAATCCCTTCGCTTTCCATCGTTTTTTGACGTAGAAAAGGTACAATTTCCTTCGAATATCCAAGTAAATAGAATATATCATCTGGAAGTTGCCTCATTAAACGAGCAGTTTTATCGTAAATTTCCCCAATTTGTTCAGTAATTATATGAATTTCTTCGACTTCTAATTTTGTTATTGGATAAATATCTAATAGAGCATAATACGTATTTTGTAAATCAGCCCAAAAATCGGGAAGTCTTTTATAAAATTCTTCTCGACTTCGCTGATGTTTTTTTAAATTGGATTTATCCATTCTTAACCACCAAATCCCCCAAACGATCCTTTACCAAAACCACCTTTAGAAGATGAACTATGACCAGCAAATTTACTAGAGGTTTTATAGCTTTTATATGAACTGCTTCCATGTAATGACTTTCTCGAGGGATAAAAAAATCCTCCATGGTAATAACTGTGATAATGGGAACTAGTACTGTCATCACATACCCAAACACCTTCATCATCATCAAACTCCCAATCACGGCAATCATCATTTTGAGGCTTATCTGGTCTATCTGCAGTTTGTGACGAACCACAACCTGCTAATGAAGTTACTACTATTCCTCCTGTTAGTGCAACACTAACTTTTTTCATTAATAATGATGTTTTAGACATACGTATCTCCTCTTTATGATTAAAGTTATTCACTACTATAGTAAACTATCTTATCTCTTAAAGTATATAAAAAGTATGATTCAATTTAACGATATTTTAATTATTTCAGTGATTTCTTTTACCCATTGTAGCAACTTGAAATGCCACTTCCAAAACTTCCCCTCATCATGAAATAAATTCATACTTCCCTATCCTAAAGTGTGTTATATAATTATGTATATACAAATATTAAAGGAGTTTGAACTTATGTTTAATACAAACAACATATTTGTTCTTGAATATAGATTAATCGATGGTGATCTAATTCGACCAATCTATCATTTTCCATTTTTATCTAAAGTACAAATTTTTACTAGAAGACATTGTGATTATTTTATTTTAAATGGTTTCGTTTATGAAAATAGAGGATCATATATTGAAAATGATCGGTATGTAATTGAAGTTATTGGATCAGAGATAGAAAACACCCCGTTTTACCAGGTTAAGAGGCCAATCGGAATTGAAATAAGGGATGTAGATACTTTTGAAGAAATCCATTTTTTTGAAAGTGAAGATGAGCTGGATCTATACTCATGGTTGCAATCAACTTATATTACAATCAATAATCAAATTTATGAACAAACTTCAAATGAAGTCGATCAAGACCGTGATACATATGTAATGTACGTCAAACCTTTTACTGATTAAAAAAATGGAGCTACCAAGCCTACTAAAAAGGTAGCTCCATTTTTTGCTATTTTCGTAAACTTTGATGCAAGTAAACATTGAGACCTGTAGATTTCCACTCCAGAATGCTCACTTTCCATGGGACGGCGGTGAGCTCATGAAATCAAGTATGTAGGGTCTCATCTTCCGCTTCAATCATTTTCTATATTAACCGAATACTTAAACGAAACCTTAAAAAACAAAAATCTTTTAGAGGAAAGCCATTATAAAACTTGTTCAAGCTTGATTAAATCTTTGCATTGAATTCCATTTTCCCATATCTCATCTTTATAATTTTTAATAAAGAAATCTTTGAAAATATTCGATATTTGAAATCCACATTTTTTATATAAGGCTAACTGTAATGTACTTGAGTTCCCAGTACATATAAAAATTTTTGAATAACCAAGTATTTTAGCTTCTTTAATCCCAAAATTTATTAATTTTTTTCCAAAACCTCTTCCCTGAAACGAGGATTCAATTGCAATATTCTTAATCTCAACTTCTTCTTTAGAAATTTCAAATAAAACAATAATCCCCATTAATGAATTATCTTCTAAAACTTCATAAATCTTACTTTTATGAATATACATCTCTACCATTTTTTTTGACGGATCAGCTAGTAATAAGAGACTCCAATGTTTATTTGTAAGATTTTTAGTTTTATTTATTGTTAACATGACCATTCCTACTTTATTTTTTTAATCTAGCTTTTAAAAAATTAATCGTATCATTTGTAGACTTCTGGATGGAAAGATTCGTAAATCCATGATTTCCGTTTTTTAATGCGATTAAGGTTACTTTTTTGGGATTTTTTTTAGCAAACTTCTCTGATTGACTAAAAGGAACTAGTGCGTCTCCCGTCCCATGAACAATAAAGATTGGAATTTTTGCTTGTTTAACATATTGGATTGGGCTCATACGATTATATTCATCTGTCATTTGCTCAACCGTACTATTCATGTAGCTTTCAACTATTTCAGTACTTTTCAAGGAAGGTGATTGATGCATAGTCGTTAGATCTGAAATGGGATACCAGGCTATAATATAATTAATTTTATTTTGTATGTCTGGTTGAAGACCAGTCAATAACGCTAAGTGCCCTCCAGCAGATGCACCAGCAAGACCAATTTGCTTTCGATCGATACCTAATTCAGCTGAATTTTTATAAATAAAATTGATTGCCGATTTTACATCTCGTACAGGATAATTATACGAATATTCTTTTTGAGAATATAGGGTATAGTCAATGCTAATTGCAGTGTAACCGTCTTTTACAATTTCGTTAAATATTGTTTTCCAGCGTTTATTTAATTCTTTACTTCCGTATCTCCAAGATCCACCGTGTACAAAAATCAATGCAGGAGAAGGTCCATGATAATTTTTAGAACGGTATAGATCAAAGGTTTCCGGAAGTTCAACTGGATTAGTGTAGCGTACATTCCTTTGAACAATTATATCTTTATTCTCTTTAATCTGTTTCGGTGGATTATGTTGAAACAAATTAATGCCTACAAACGCAACGACAAAGATGATTAACGCTATAATGCCTTTCTTCAACTTCCATTTCACCTTTCTTCATATACTAAAAAGAGACTTACTAAATTATGAGTTCTCTATCAATTTTATGTAGTAATACTAATTTATACTCTACATAAACCGTTAGAAATCACATAATTTAGCAGCCTCTAAATTTGATTATTTAATGACTGTTACGTATAAAATTCCCCATAACAGAAACACAGCACATACGCCGAATAATATTTTAGCCAACTTTTCCATCATTGAACCCCTTTAGATCATATAACCTTATTTTAAATCCACTACTGTTACACCAATACCACCTTCAGAAGCAGCTCCATAACGGTATGATTTAACAGATCGATGATTTTTTAAATACTCCTGTACACCTTGTCTTAATGCTCCAGTTCCTTTTCCATGAATAATATTAATTCGAGGATAACCTGCTAAGAGGGCATCATCTATATATTTTTCAACCCGAATTAATGCATCTTCATATCGCTCTCCCCTTAGATCAAGTTCAAGATTAACATGGAAATCTTTCCCTTTTACAGCTGTAACAGTTCGTTCCTTCACAACTTTTGGTGAACTAATAAATTCAATATCGTTTTCTTTAACCTTCATCTTAATGATACCAAGTTGTACTTGCCACTCGCCACTACCTAATTGCTCAAGTAATGTACCTTTTTGATTAAAACTTAATACCTTTATCTCGTCACCTTCACGTAGCTTTCTTTGTTTCTTCTCAGCTACTTGAGGAACTGATTTTTTAGGAGCATAAGGAATTGCCCCTTCTAAACGAGTTCTAGCTTCAATTAATTCGTGATCTTTAATAGACGATAGTTCAAGGTTTTTCAGATTACGAAGCTCTTTAATAATATCCTCAGCTTCTTGTTGTGCAATCTTTACTCTCTTCTTCGCTTCATCCTGTGCTTCACGATATAAATCATCACGATGTTCATAGAAATCCATCATTTGCTTTTGCAAATCTTTGAAAATACGTTCTGACTCTTTACGGAAATCTTCAGCTTCCTTCCACTCAGTTTCAGCACCTTTTCTGCTTGCTTCTAACGATGCAATCATATTTTCAACTTCATTGCTTTCTTCACTCACATGATTTCTAGCTTTTTCAATGACTCTATTTGACAAGCCTAATCTTTTAGAAATCTCAAATGCATTACTTCTTCCAGGAACACCAATTAATAATCGATAAGTTGGACTCAAAGTTTCTACATCAAATTCTACACTTGCATTCATTACATGCTCACGATTATAGCTATATGCTTTAAGTTCAGGATAATGGGTAGTTGCAACAACTCTCGCACCAAAATCACTTACCTCATCTAAAATAGAAATAGCCAAAGCTGCTCCTTCTTGCGGATCAGTTCCTGCTCCTAATTCGTCAAACAATACTAAGCTATTTTGATCAACATTTTTCAAAATGTCTACAATATTAACCATATGAGAAGAGAATGTACTTAAGCTTTGTTCAATCGATTGCTCATCACCTATATCAGCAAATATTTGTTCAAACACACAAATTTCTGAACCATCAAGTGCTGGAATCTGTAGACCTGACTGCGCCATAAGTACACAAATGCCAATTGTTTTTAAAGTTACTGTTTTACCGCCAGTATTCGGACCAGTAATAACAATCGTTGTAAAATCTTTTCCCAATTCAATATCATTAGCTACTACAACGTCTCTTGGAATAAGCGGGTGGCGTGCTTTTTTTAATTTAAAGTATCTCTCATTATTTAAAACAGGTTTACTAGCCTTTATCTTATGAGAGTAATTCGCTTTCGCAAATAAGAAATCCATCTCTGCAAGTATTTCTACATTTTGCAATAAGTCTGTTGATACTTCAGCAACTTGACCAGTTAATGCCATTAATATTTTCTCAATCTCTTGTTCTTCCTTAACCTTTGCTTCTTGTAAGCTATTATTTAATGTCACAACAGCTTGAGGTTCAATAAATAGGGTTTGTCCAGAAGATGATTGATCATGAACAATACCACCGTAAACATGGCGATATTCTTGCTTAACAGGAATAACAAAACGGTCATTACGTATTGTAACGATTGCATCAGATAACATTTTTTGCGCATTATTTCCTCTGGTTAAACTTTCTAACTTTTCACGAATGCGAGCCTCAGCTGTTCGAACTTGCTGGCGAATCGTTCGTAGGGTTACACTTGCATCGTCTAAAACCTCACCATTATCACCAATAGCAGATTTTATATTTTTATCTAGTTCCAATAAAGGAATAATTTGTTCATTTAATGATTCTAAATAAGGGATTTCAACTTCACTTTCTAGAAGCCCCTCAATAAAACGAATCATTTGACGCCCCGCATAAGTCACACCTGAGATTGCAATTAATTCAGAAGGCGATAGTGTTCCACCTATTTCTGCTCTCTTCACTTGCATTCTTATATCAGTTAGCCCTCCAAGTGGCACATTGCCACGTAAACGAATAACTTTAACTGCTTCGTCAGTTGATTCGTGTAACTCAACAACTTCATCATAATCCGTGCTAGGCATTAGATTTTTAATACGTTCTTTACCAAGCGATGATGAAGCATGTTTAAGTAATTGTTCTTTTATTTTATCGTACTCTAATACTCTTAATGTACGTTGCATTCCGTAACCTCCTTACACCCGATTACGTTTCCCTTCGATCAGAGCTAAAAGTTCATGTAATTCAAATGTATTTACAATATTTTCTCTTTTTAACCAGGCTTTTTTGGCTGCACTAACTCCAACTGTCATATGCTCTAACATTTCAAGGTTATGAGCATCAGTATTAATTGATATTTTCACACCAGCTTCTTGTGCCATTATTAGCATATCTTTATTTAAATCTAATCGATTAGGATTTGCATTTAATTCTAAAATTGTTCCTGTCTCTTTTGCTACAGCAATTAGTTTTTCAGCATTTACTTTATAACCAGCTCTTCTACCGATCTTACGGCCAGTAGGATGTCCAATCATACTAACATAAGGATTATTCATTGCATTTATTAAACGCATCATTATTGTTTCTTCGTCTTGACTAAAACTAGAATGAATTGATGCAATGACAAAATCCATCGAACGTAATACATCATCATCATAATCAAGTGAGCCATCAGGTAAAATATCCATTTCTACGCCGTGAAGAATCGTGAAATCAGTATATTTTTGATTGATACGTTGAATTTCTTCTTTTTGCTTCCATAAACGCTCCGGTGTTAACCCATTTGCAACCTTCAAATATTGAGAGTGATCTGTGATTGCAATATATCGATAACCTTTTGCTCGACAAGCCTCTGCCATTTCTTCAATTGAATATCCCCCGTCACTCCAAGTCGAATGCATATGAATATCAGATTTAATATCTGCTAATTGAATCAGAGGGTAATCTTTTGTAAACTTAGCAATCTCTTTACCATCTTCTCGTATTTCAGGTGGGAAACATGGTAAGTCAAAATGTGCATAAAAATCTTCTTCATTTTCAAATGTAAGAATTTCCCCGGTGTTTACATCTTCAACACCATACTCACTAATTTTTTCGTCTCGTTCTTTAGCTAGTTGACGCATTGCTACATTATGATCCTTTGAGCCAGTAAAATGATGAAGTGTGGACGCGAATTCCTTAGGTTGAATAATACGGAAATCAACCGAAATCTCATATTCAACTCCCTTTAAAACAAGTGATACTTTTGTATCACCTTGAGCAATTACACGTACAATATCAGGTATTGAAAGCAATTGCTCTTTAATACTTTCAGGATTATTTGAAGCAATGATAAAGTCTAAGTCTTTCACAGTTTCTCTAACACGACGTAAACTTCCAGCTCTTGAGTATTTTACAGCATCCTTCATCTCGGCTAAATATGCCTCAATTTTATCAGCAATTGGTAATACATCTGCTAAAGGTAAACGCTCAGGTTGTTTTCCATATTCCTCAATAGATTCTAAAATATTCTTTTCCGTTTTTTTTCCGAAACCAGCTAGTCCTTGAAGTTTCCCATCTTGGCATGCCTCTTTTAATTGATCCATGCTTTCAATCTTTAGTTCTTGGTATAGCTTAGCTACTTTTTTCCCACCTAAACCAGGTAGTCTTAACAAAGGAAGTAATGTTTTTGGTAAAGACTCTTGTAGTTCTTCTAGAACTGTACTTTTTCCGGTTTCTACATACTCTAAAATAACTGCTGAAGTTCCCTTGCCAATTCCCTTGATTGCGGTAAAGTCATCTATTTGTTCTAAACTTCTTTCATCTGTTTCTAATGCATTTGCTGCTTTACGGAAAGCTGAAATTTTAAATGCATTTTCACCTTTTAATTCTAGATAAGTTGCAATTTGCTCTAGTAATTTTATTAACTCTTTTTTATGCATCTCATTCACCTACTTTATTTGCTTTTTCATACAATTCGATCTTTCATTCTAAATTAATAGATGGTTGTACTTGAAATCCCGTTCCATAATTCCAATAGTTTGGCAGATACAATTGGTGTATTTTTCACCATAAAAAATACAATATTTGATTTATGTAACAATATATGTAGAGTTTCAATCGGAACAATTAAGGCAATGAATAAGGCCAAAACTAAAAATAAATAAACCTCCACAAAACCTAGTATTCCACCTAATAGAGAATTCACTTGTTTTAATATAGGTAACTGAAAAACTCCATTTAATAGAGAGCCTAAAAAAGAAATAACTAAACGTGTTCCAATAAATAAAATCGCGAAAGCAATGATTTCATAAATAAATTGTTCGAAATTATCTATTTGACTATTACTTATGTTAATTGGAAATAACTTTTTAAGTGATGTAGCCGTTTGTTCATAATAATGATAAGCTAGGTATAAGGATATTAAAAATCCAAGTATACGGATTAGGCTACTTATAAATCCCCTTCTCCATCCTGTAAAAATTCCCAGTATAAATATTGCGATTACAATTAAATCAATCATGTCTCTTCGTCTCACCTTTTGCTTCTTTTTCAAGCAGATTTTCGAGCATTTCTACTCTTTCTTTTAACTTCACATAATCACTTACTAGATTTATTGCTGTTAGAACCGCTAATTTATTTGAATCCAAGAATGGATTTTTTTGATTTATTTCTTTCATTTTTTCATCTACAATTGAGGCAACATGACGAATATGATTTGTAGATTCGTCACCTAGAATTGAATATTGTTGCCCATAAATAGTCACATTAAGTCTTTGTTTTGATGAAGAATTGGACAACTTAATACCTCCATTCGATTAAACATTCTAACTTTAACTATAACACGAAGTTCCATGCAAGTGAAAGGTTTGCTCATATTACAAAACAAAGGAGAAAATTATGTCTAACATTGTGTTAACGGTTTCCCAATCAACATTATTAAATATGAAGGAACATTATAAATCTAGTCTGCAATCAAAAGTCCCACAAGGTGGTATTTTCATGGCAAAACCAAATGGTTGCACCATTACTGCTTACAAATCTGGAAAAGTAATGTTTCAAGGCTCGAATTGTGAAATTGAAGTTAATAAATGGGAAGGAAAATCCGCAATATCTGCACCTAAAAAAACAAATGTTTCCAGTTCAAGTTTACCTGCAAATTTCTCAGAACTTGCTGTAATTGGTAGTGATGAGGTTGGAACAGGTGATTATTTTGGTCCAATGGCTGTAGTGGCTTCTTTTGTAGAACCTAGCCAGTTTGAATTGTTAAAAGAACTTGGTGTAAAGGATTCGAAAGAACTAAATGATGCGGAAATATCTAAAATTGCAAAGAAAATACTTCACGTCGTTCCGTATAGTCTCTTAGTTTTACATAATGAAAAATATAACGAAATGCAAGAAAAAGGCAACAATATGAACAAATTAAAAGCATTACTACATAATCAAGCAATTCGAAATATAATTAAAAAATTAGAAGGGAAGAATTATGACTCAATCCTAATTGATCAATTTACCCCTCCAAATTTATATTATAGCTATTTAAAAAATACAAAAGAAGTTATTCGCGATAAAGTTCAATTTGCTACTAAGGCAGAAGGACTGCATCTTTCTGTTGCTGTTTCTTCTATATTAGCTAGATATGCATTTTTACAACAAATGGATCTTTTAAGTGAAAAAGCAGGAATGACTTTACCAAAAGGCGCTGGCGCAAAAGTAGATCAAGTTGCTGCAAATTTTATCAAATTAAAAGGGTTTGATGCATTAAGGAGTTTTACAAAACTACATTTTGCGAATACCGAAAAAGCGTTAAAAATAGCAAAGAAATAGATTTATTAACAAAAAAAGCTGTATTCTAGATGATTTACATCACTTAGAATACAGCATCTACTATAAATAATAAAAAGCCTAAAAAACTCGCAACCTGTAATTGCCTCTTGTACCGAATCATTGGTCTGGAAAATAAAAAAAGACAGATCAAAAATCCAAAAGGAATTGGTAACCAAAATAAACGGAATGGTAAGGATGCTAGTACATAAAAACCAACTAGTTTAAACCCAAAATAATTTCCATCACGTTTTATTGTGTCTTTATAAAGTACTAAAAGCCCTACTAGTAACCCTACATAAAGTAAAAAAACAAACATTATGCACCTCCATGACTGTCCTACTATTAAACTATTCATCACAGGCTTGTCTAAAGCACTCATATATTAAAATGTTTGTACATATTCATTACTACATAACAAATAGAGACTTAATAAGGAGAAATTTTGATGAATAATCTAATAAACGAATTTGAAAGTCTAATCCAAACTGTCCCAAAACTAATGATGGCTTTAAGCAAGGCAGACTATAAAGCTAACCCAACTAAATGGTCTAAAAAAGAAATATTAGGTCATCTATGCGATTCAGCAACAATGAATCATAAACGATTTATTGAGAGATTAATCTCCAAAGATGAACTAACGTTAGAGCTTTATAATCAAAACCTTTGGGTAGAGTTAAATAACTACCAAAATAATTTCCCGCTTGAGGAAATACTTTCATTATGGGTTTCACTTAATAAACGAATATTGATTCTACTACGATCTATTTCTGAAGAGCAATGGAATTTACAATATAACGTCGATAAAAATAATCAAGTAACTCTAAGTTGGTTATTTACAGAATATATTGACCATTTGAAACATCATTTAAATCAAATAATAAATTAGAATTCAGGTGTTACGATGCGGTTTAAAGTGAAGAAAAATCCTGTTTTGGTTCTTATAATACTTGTCTTAATTCCAGGCATTTTTTCAATTCCAATTGCAAGTATAATAGAAGATGAAGCAATCTTATTTAGCTGTATTCTTTTCGTCTTTCTCTTACCTTTGATTATTTTTTTTATTTCTGCCCTTTTTAATTCTTATCACGAAATAACTGATACAGAATTTCGTTCTGTTTTTGGTTTTATAAAAATTAATATCCCTTTAAATGAAATTATTAAAGTAAGCTTTTCAAATAATCCTGTTTCTTCACCAGCATGGACATTTAAACGTTTAAAAATCGAATATAGAAAATATGATTTCGTCTTACTTTCACTACCAAGAGAAGAAGAATTTTTTTTGCAAACAATGATGACACGCTGTCCTAGTGCAGTAGTCATAAGCAGAAAAGCAGAAATAATCTCTACGAAATTACAAAAGGAGAATCAAGATGAAGATAGAGGACATTTTTAGTAATTTCCCTACACTTGAAAGCGAGCGTATACGATTAAGAAAACTGACATCACACGATGCTGAAAGCCTCTTTAATTATGCTTCAAACCCCGAAGTAACCAAATATGTAACATGGGAAACTCATCATACAATTGAAGATAGTAAACAATTTATTAACTACGTTCTGGAGCTCTACAAGGAGTCAAAAATTGCTCCTTTCGCAATTGAAGATAAATCAACAGGTAAATTAATCGGTACAGCAGACTTTGTATCATGGAATACAAATCATCATAATGGTGAAATTGGTTATGTTCTATCTCCAGATTATTGGGGAAAAGGTATCGTACCTGAAGTGGTAAATTTATTATTAAAATTTGGATTTAATCAAATGAATATGGAAAGAATTCAAGCGAGATGTTTCGTCGAGAATAATGCCTCTGAACGAGTTATGCAAAAAGTAGGAATGAAATTCGAAGGAATATCACGACATGCAATGTTTATAAAAGGACAATTCGTTGATTTAAAAATTTATGCAATTATTAAAAATGACTATCTATTACTAACAAAATAAAAGAACTCACATATGTGAGTTCTTTTATTTTGTCTATTTAATTATTAATATATTTTTCAAAAACATAACCAAAGTCTTTCACTTTATATTGCTCTCTAGACTTAGTTAACCATTCAAAAGTTGCTTCATTAATTTCTTTAAAGCTGTTTACGAGACTATTTTCATTCGTAGATACTCGGCTTAAGGTCGCAGATGCTATTTCAATACTTTCTTTCGCAAAACCTAGTGCTATTTCATTTTCATGACATATTTCTGCGATCATTAACAATGCTTTATATAGATCCTTTAATTCTTCTATATGTTTTTTATGAACATCGATTGAAAACTCTTTTCCACCTAGATTAAATTTTATTTCGACATCTAAATCAATTGTCCCAGCTGTTTCAAGAGTAACATGTGAAATTTTATGAGTGTAATAATTATATCGATACAGTGTACGTTTTTTACTAATTGCACTTGTACCATCTAAATGAATTAGTGCTTTATTCGTAAAGCAATACTCATCAGTTTTTGACTTAATTAGAAAATATACTTTTTCATCATCTTCATGCATTACATAATCATCAGAGTCAACCTTGTCATAATTTTTCGGATCAATCACACTACCTACATCACTTAATCCAAGCATATCTGCTGCAACTTTTCCAAACATAATAACTCCTCCTTCAATTACATTTCATCTTTATTATACATGATTCTATCCTTCTTCTCTCAAATTCTATTAATTCATAATCATTCCTTACACATTGTGAGATTTTTTAATTAATTGTAAGAATTGGTAAAAAATTCTAGCTTTTGTGTTGTATAATGTAGAAATTAATAGATTAATATTTTTGGAGGATTTATGAGAAATTTTATGATTGCTTTACTCAGTTTATCAATTTTCATTTCTACTTCCATCCATTCTTTTGCCGAAAAGAATAAAGAGATTTATCTAACTAAGAGAAGTTCAATTTCGGAAAAAACATTAGATTATGCAAATCAAATTCTAAATGGTGAACTTTTTGTTTCTCCAAACTATCCAGCTTATAAAGTAAATAAGTCAATAAACTGGAAAGAAGATCCCTACCATAAGACTACTTGGCGCTTATATTATCAAAGTATGGATACACTTAGCTATTTAACAAATGCATACGAAATGACAAATGATACAAAATATTTAAATTATGGTTTGAGCTTAATTCAGTCTTTTTGGCAATTCAATCATAACCCTGATAAGGCAACAGATTCATATACGTACGAAGCACATGCAATTGGAAACCGTACGAATAATTTAATGTATTTTTATCATTTTTATGCTAATTCCCCTATCGCTACAGAAAGCAATAAAAATTATCTAAAAACCATACTAAGAAAACACGGTAGAATCTTAAATGATTCAAAATACTATAATTTCCGTTCAAATCATGGAATATATCAAGACCGTGCATTACTTGAACTTTCCGCATACTTCCCAGCAGAAGATGAAAGTGTAGTCTGGAGAAAAAACGCTATAAATAGAACAAATGAGCATATTAAACGAGATTTTACTGAAGATGGCTTACATAAAGAACACAGTCCAATGTATTTTTCTATCGTTTTAGACTTAATAAATGATATGAATCAAATAGCCAAGGATAATGAATTATCAAAACTCATATTAAGAGCTCAAAATGCCTTTTCTAAGCTAGTTTTATCTGATTTTACACTTCCAGGGATAGGCGATTCAGATTATACCGACGCACCTACCACTACTACTTTTTCAGAGCTAGATCCTGAATATGAATATATTTTAACGCGTGGAAAAAATGGCAAACAACCCGCTCTAGTGAACAATATTTCTAATTCAGTAGTTGTGATCCGAGATGGCTTTGGATTGAACACTTCTTCAATCGTTTTTAATGCAAGTAATTTTAGTGCAGTCCACAAACATGCTGATGATTTATCTTTTCTATTAACGCAGAATGGACAACCGATTTTTATAGATAGTGGTAAATATAGTTATGATACGAAGGATCCTATCCAAAGGTATTTGCGTTCAACTTTTGCTCATAATGTTGTGACAGTGGATGGAAAATCATATCCAATTTCAATTGACAATGCAGGTAAAACGAAGATCTCAAATTTCATCGATAATTCTACTAGTGTCATAATTACTGGTGAACATACAATTTATAATGGGGTATCAGTATTTCGTACTTTAATATACTTAAAAGAAAAAAAAGTCATATTAATTCAGGATGAAATACTATCAGATATCTCTCACAAAACAAATCAAGTTTTTAATATCGCACAAGATCTTTTAACTCAAGCAATAAATCCTACTACCATTTTATTGAATAAAACAATTACGTTGAAACAACATAAGTCTTCAATTTTCACAGAATATTTTGGTCAAAGCTCGCCATTACGAGGATTTGCATCGACGAGTTTTAATCAATATTACCCGATAAAACAACTCGATTTCGAATCAAATGGTAAAAACATACAGTATTTTACTAGTATTAGTACGACTCCAATTACAGTATCTAATTTTTCACTTAAAGAAGACCAATACACTGTTACTTTGTCCGATGGTTCGATTTATAAAATTACCAAACCAATTACTACTCCATTTGTAAACGAAGTATCTGATCACAGTACTAAAATAAGCGGATTCACACAAGGAAAAGCACAAATAATTATCAATAACGGACAAAAACTAATTGCGCGAGGACAAGCAAACGCTTCTGGAAATTTTTCGATTAGAATTCCGTTACAGGTATCTGGTAGAACACTGACAATCACAGTAATAAATAAAAATTTACTTAATAGAGCTAAAAATGAAATTATCGTAAAAGATAAAACTGTACCCACTTTAGAAACAATCACATACAATCCGAAAACTAAAACAATAAGTGGGAAAACAGATAAAAATAGTAACATTACATTCAAAATTAATCAGAAAACATATTCAACTAAATCAGATATATTTGGCAATTTCACAATAAGATTTCCTGAATTAAAAAGCGGCTCTTCTATCACGGTAAACGCTACTGATTTAAGTGGCAATACTAGTATGACAAAAATTGTAAAGGTTCAGTAAAATGCAATTAATCGATTTGATTTTAATTCTTTATGTGACTTCGTGTTAATAATTTCTATTAGCTCTGTTGTATTTTAAAGTTACTTTCGACAAATTGATAAAATAGATAATCATCGAAACTCATACAAAAAATTGCAACAGAGACTCCTTAGATCGAAACGAACGTGTGTCTCTTAGCGGTTTTCCACTATAAGAGTGGATTCTCATGCAAATTTTTAATCTTGTTTAACAGAGACTTCATTTAAAAAATATTGAACACATACCGCCTTGCAGACTATAATTAGAAAGTGACTGTTTAAATTCTGTTCCTTCTATAAGGAACATAACGATATTAGCAAATGAAAAAATAGAAAAGGTGTAGATTAATGAGTATATTAACTGTAAAAAACTTAAGTCATGGCTTTGGTGATCGTGCAATATTTAATGATGTTTCTTTCCGTTTATTAAAAGGCGAACATATCGGATTAATCGGTGCGAATGGTGAAGGTAAATCAACTTTCATGAATATCGTAACAGGTAAATTACAACCTGATGAGGGTAAAGTAGAATGGTCTAAAAAAGTACGTGTAGGTTATTTAGATCAACATGCCGTCCTACAAGCAGGAATGACAATTCGCGATGTGTTAAGTAGCGCATTCCAATATATGTTTGATATGGAAAACGAAATAAATGATTTATATGTTAAAATGGCTGACGCTACTCCTGAAGAAATGGAAAAAATGCTTGAGGATGTTGGCATTTTACAAGACACTTTAACTAATAATGATTTCTATATTATCGATGCAAAAGTTGAAGAAATTGCTCGTGGTCTTGGTTTAGAAGATATTGGCCTTGAACGAGATGTTAATGAATTATCTGGTGGTCAAAGAACAAAAGTTCTTCTTGCTAAACTTCTATTAGAGAAACCAGATATTTTATTACTAGATGAGCCTACAAACTATCTGGATGAACAACATATCGAGTGGTTAAAACGCTATTTAAATGAATATGAAAATGCGTTCATCTTAATTTCACATGATATTCCATTCTTAAATAGTGTAATTAATTTAATTTATCATATGGAAAATCAAGAATTAAATCGTTATGTAGGTGACTACGATAACTTTATGGGCATCTATGAAATGAAAAAATCTCAATTAGAATCCGCATTCAAACGTCAACAGCAAGAGATTTCTGAGCTTAAAGACTTTGTTGCACGTAACAAGGCTCGTGTATCAACTCGAAATATGGCAATGTCTCGTCAAAAGAAACTTGATAAAATGGACGTAATTGAACTTGCTAGAGAAAAACCAAAACCAGAATTCCATTTTAAACCAGCACGTACTTCAGGCAAGCTAGTGTTTGAAGCAAAAAATCTTGTGATTGGTTATGATGAACCACTTTCTCAACCATTAAACTTACGAATGGAACGTGGTCAAAAAATTGCACTAGTTGGGGCAAATGGAATTGGGAAAACAACATTAATGCGTAGTTTACTTGGAGATATCAAGCCAATTTCAGGTGAAGTTGACCGTGGAGAATTCCTTCATATCGGATATTTTGAACAAGAAGTAAAAAACGATAATAATAAAACTTGTATTGAAGAAGTATGGGACACTTTCCCTTCATTTACGCAATACGAAGTTCGAGCAGCACTTGCAAAATGTGGCTTAACAACAAAACATATTGAAAGTAAAGTTGCAGTATTAAGTGGTGGTGAAAAGGCAAAAGTTCGTTTATGTAAACTGATTAATGAAGAAACAAACTTACTTGTACTCGATGAGCCTACAAACCATTTAGACGTTGATGCAAAAGCTGAATTAAAACGTGCATTACAAGAATATAAAGGTAGTATTTTAATTATCTGTCACGAACCTGAGTTCTACCAAGGCCTTGTAACAGATGTATGGAACGGTGAAAACTGGACAACTAAAGTATTCTAAACTGAAATTTTGAAGGAACTTGGTCAGCAACCTGGAGCGAGACATAACAAAATTTAGAGTAAGCTCGTATAACTTGATATTTAAATATACCCTAAAACAAAAAAGAGTGACTGATCTTCATCAGTTACTCTTTTTTATTTTAAAGTGTAATATTTTGACTTAATTTTATTGTCCATTCACTTGGATGTTTTCTCTTCTTCGTTGCTTTAGGTAGTGTATTAATATATCCGATGTGTAGTGCCCCTAAAATTTTTCGATTTTCTGGAATACCCATTTCATTATAAAATTGATTATCAAAAATATAAGGGTTTGTACGCCAAACCATCCCAATATTTTTTTCCCACGCTGCTAATTGTAAGTTTTGAACAAAAGAACAAGTTGCCCCTATCGCTTCTAAATTCTTTTTCTCATTTTCTGTATGTTCTGTCGTAATGATTAAATGCATTGGCGTTTCAATTATATACGTACTAAAAAACTCCACTGATTTTTTAATTTTTTCAACTGTATATGTATCAGTTAGTTCCATACGTTGATAACTATCTACGATTTTTGAAGCGTAAAATTCCTTTTCTTTTTCTTCTGAAACCATAATGAATTGCCAAGGTTCTTCTTTACTATGAAAAGGTGCATATGAAGCTGCTTCAAGGAGTTCCATAAGTATTTCTTCTGAAACCGGATCTTTTTTAGTATCTCTTATCGTTCTTCTATTTTTAATTGCTTCTAATATTGACATATAAAGTTAATCTCCCTAGTATGATTTCATTTACTCATCTATTATAAATGGAAATGATAATCATTTTCAACACATAAATAAAAAAACAGATATGAAAGAATCAATCCCTTACATATCTGCTTTAATCATTACATCTCTTTTGGTGAACGTATTCCTAATAGTCTCAGACCTTCTTCTAAGATAGTCGAAACAGTTTTTACTAATGCAAGTCTACTTTCTAATTGATCATCGTTTGTTAAAATATGTGTATTTCCATAATATTTGTTAAAAGCTTGAGCAAGATCAATAGTATACTTTGCAATAATAGATGGCTCAAATTGATCAAAGCTACGTGTTACTTTATTAGGAAACTCTAGTAGTAATTTGATGATCTCCCAACTATAAGTATCATCCAATCCATCTTGTTTGCTCAAATCAGGATTATCAGCTTTAGATAAAATTGAGTTAGTTCTAGCAAATGAATATTGGACATATGGTCCTGTTTCTCCTTCGAATTTCAGCATTTTTTCCAGTGAAAATTCAAAATTATTCATTCGATCATTTTTTAAATCTTGGAAAATAATTGCTCCAACTCCAACCATTTCCGCAACTTCTTCTTTATTATTCAAAGAAGGGTTTTTTTCTGCAATATTTTTATTTGCTAAACTAATAGCTTCTTCAATTACCTTTTCAAGTAAAACAATTTTCCCTTTACGAGTTGACATTTTTTTACCATCTTGAAGGATTAGTCCAAAAGGAACATGAACCATATTTTCTGACCATGTGAATCCCATTTTATTTAACACAGTAAATACTTGATTAAAATGTAGGGCTTGTTCTCCACCTACAACATAAACAGCTTTATCAAAATCATATGTTTCTTTACGATAAAGTGCCGCTGCTAAATCTCTTGTAGCATATAAAGTTGCGCCGTCTGACTTACGAATTAAACACGGAGGTAAATCTTTTTCTACCATTTCAACTACATCGGCACCCTCAGATTCCACTAATAATTCTTTTTCTTCAAGTAATTTGATAATTCGATCCATTTTGTCATTATAGAAAGCTTCTCCATTAAAACTATCAAATTCTACGCCTAATAAATCATATACCATCATGAATTCTTTAAGTGATTCCTCTCGAAACCACTGCCATATTATTATCGCTTCTTCATTCTTTTCTTCTAATTGTTTAAACCAACTTCTTGCTTCTTCTTCAAGGTTCGGTAATTGTTTTACCTCTTCGTGAAATTTTACATATAATTTTAATAGCTCTTTAATCGGATTTGCCTTTACACTCTCCTCATTTCCCCAAAGCTTATATGCAACAATTAGCTTTCCGAACTGTGTTCCCCAGTCTCCTAAATGGTTAACCTTTATTGCTTTATATCCATTTTTCTCTGCAATTTTACCGATAGAATTTCCGATCATTGTTGAGCGTATATGCCCCATTGAAAAAGGCTTTGCTATATTAGGAGAGGAGCAATCGATTACAATTGTTTTTTCTTTTTCAAGTACTTTATTACCATATTCTTTTCCTTGATTTAATACGATATCAATTACTTGTTTACTAACTACTTTTTTGTTTAAAAAGCAGTTAACATATGGTCCGTTCGCCTCAACCTTTTCAATTACCTCCCCCTTAATTAGTGGCGCCAATTCATTTGCAATCATTACAGGTGATTTTTTTAATTTTTTAGCGAGTTGAAAACAAGGAAATGCTAAATCACCTTGATCAACATAACTTGGTTTTTCGATTAACTCACTAATTTCAGTAATTGTTAATGCACCATTTAATGCTTTTTCTAATTGTTCACTGTACAGTAATTCATAATTCATCCGTCATCAATCCTCTCTTGATAATAAAATAAAAAACCCGTCTCTTATAAAAAGAGACGGGTTTAAATAATCCGCGGTACCACTCTAATTGCTCAATATACTTGAACCAACTTTAATTTTGTTAACGAGGTCTTCCCCGGCATAGTCCTACTACTAATTCAGACCGCTTCTCCAAAGTGCGCTTCATCTTACTCGTTCTATTAGGCTTTCACTATCCCTAATTCGCTAAAAGACCGTTGATAAGACTACTCTCTTCATCAAAAAATTTTCAATATTCATTTTTATCATTTAATCATATTCAATAAAATATAACAAGAAATTTTTAATAAAAAATGACATTTTAGGCATATCAATGTAGTTCACTAACAGAGCTTATTTTTTTAAAACATCAACAACATAAGTAGTTAACTCTACACTTAAATCTAAATTATATGGTAATATTGCTTTCCCATTTTCCTCATAAATACTAATAATTGGTCGATCATTTAATCCTTCATTTTGCTGAATTACATACCCTTTCCTACCGTCATTTAAGCTAAGGAATGTTTTTTTAGGGTAAACGTAAACGGCACTACGGAATGCTTCCACATATTTAATATTTAATTTAGTCGCCACCATAGTATATAAAATTTCTAAGGCTTGGTGAGGAAGATATGCTTTTCGATATGAACGATTTGTTGTAAGTGCATCAAATATATCAGCTACACTTATAATCATTGAAAAAGGGTGTATAAATGGTTCTTTTATTCCTCTTGGATAACCTGTTCCATTTAGAGCTTCATGATGCTCCATTACCATTTTGAGTATAATTTTTGGCAAACCAGGATTTTCAGTTAACATTTGATATCCTAATACAGGATGGGTTTTTATGATAGAAAACTCTTCGTTAGTTAATGGACCTTCTTTAAGTAGAATTTCTTTAGGAATACTTAATTTACCAATATCATGTAGAAGTCCACCTAAAGTTAGCATTTTTAAGTCTTCTTTTATTAATCTCAGTTCATTCCCAATAGCTAAAACATACAGAGCTACATTTAATGAGTGTTCATAAAGATAATTATCGTATTCATAAACAGTTGAGAGTAATGAAGATAAATCTCTCTTTTTGGAAGTTTCTTCTATTAATTGATCTACAATCGGAAAGAAATTCTGTGAGACAAATTCAACACTTAATCCATTTTCAATATTTGATACATTCGTATAAACTTTTTCTATTTCATTAAGAACTTCTCTTTTATTTAACGATGTCTCAATTCTTTCCGAATTTTCATCATTTAATTCGATATCTTTGAAATCAAACTTTTTTAATCGATTCAGCATTTCTTTTGTTAAAGGAATATTTTCACGTACTAATACTTTTCCATCCTTACTAATAATCGGTTTTTCTATTTTTATTCCTTCTTTTAAATTCAGTGTATCTATTAAACTCATTTCAAATCCTCTTATCAATGTTATTTAGTAAATATGTAAATATGTAAATAAACGATCTAAATCAAACTTATTTTAAATTAAGTATAACAAATAAAGTAAAATTTTATTTGTTTAATTCAAAATAATCAAAAAAGTTAATTAAGATCTTACTGTAATCATTTTTTCATTCATCTAAAAAAGCACCTTTTTATGACAACCTTAATAACATAGAAATTGAGGTGGAATTTATGAAGAAGAACTCGATTACATTAAGTCTTTGTATGATTGTTAAAAACGAAGAATCTGTTCTTACAAGATGTCTATCATCTATTTCTAATATCGTAGACGAAATCGTAATTGTTGATACTGGATCAACCGATAATACTAAAAAAATTGCAAAGAAATTTACAGATTGTATTTTTGATTTTAAATGGATAGATGATTTTTCAGCAGCTAGGAATTACGCGTTTTCAAAGGCAACTAAGGATTATATTCTATGGTTAGACGCCGATGATATCATCACAAAAGAAAATGCAAATAAATTACTTGAACTAAAAAAATCATTAAGTACAAACGTTGACGCTGTTGCAATGAAATATCATCTTACATTTGATGAAGATGGCAATCCAAGTTTTAGTTCGGTACGAAACCGGATTGTGAAGCGTAGCAGAAATTTTAAATGGTTTGGCTTCGTTCATGAATACTTAGAGGTGTACGGCGAAATTATTCAGTCCGATGCTGCGATCATACATCAAAAAGATAAAGAATATTCTGATCGCAACTTAAGAATTTATGAAAAGTCAATTTCATCAGGTAAACCGTTAAGTCCCCGAGATAAATATTATTACGCAAATGAATGTTTAGATCATAAAAAATATGAAACTGCCATTGAATGGTATCGGAATTTTCTAGATGAAGGAGAAGGATGGTACGAAGATAATATACAGGCTTGTGGTAAAATGGCAGATTGCTATTTAAATTTAGATTTAAACGAAGAAGCAATTAGTAGCTGTCTAAGATCCTTTAGTTATGATAGCCCTCGAGGTGAAAATTGTTGCCGACTTGGCTATATCTACCTTCAACAGGGTGATTATCCTCGTGCAATTTCATGGTATAAAATAGCTACATTGATTGATTTACCAGCAAATAGCCCATTTATTAATCAAGTTTGTTACACCTGGCTACCCCACTTACAATTATGTCTATGCTATAGTCGTTTAGGCGACCAACTCACTGCTAAAAAACACAATGACATAGCAGCTAGCTATGCTCCGAGTAATCCCTCTGTCATTTATAATCAAGAATATTTCCGAAACTACTTTAAAGAGCAATAATTCACTGTTAGTTATTTTACTAATTTCCTTCCAGTTATCTATACAATTTCAAAAACCGAATGTCATATTCCGTTATTAGTTTGGATTAATTTAGAAAAGAGTGATATTTTGATAACGATTAGTTTATGTATGATTGTTAAAAACGACGAGGCGGTAATTGAGAGATGTTTAAATTCGGTTTTTGATTTAGTGGATGAAATTATACTAGTTGATTTAAATTCTACTGATAGAACGTTAGATCTAGCTACAAAATTTACAAATCACATTCACAGTTTTGATTCAACTCAGAGTTATGAAGAATCAATAAACTATTTATTTAGTTTAGCAACAAAGGACTTTTTATTTTGGTTAAAACCAAGTGAAGTATTACTTGATGAAAGTCGACTGAAGTTCCTACAATTAAAACAAACCATTAATTCTAATACTATGAAAAATCTATCGATAAATTATAATCTTAACTCCGTAACTGACCAATTGCTTACTAGAATACTATGTAGAGAGAGTACACTTTCTATTAATAAAGAGAATTTCGATGAATTATCTTTAACTAATCCCGTTTTAATTTCCGATATTGAAATTTCGAACCTACCATATACTAATGACAATAAAACTAACTTAATTGTATATGGAAAAATGATAAGTCATGATATACAATTCTCACCAAGAGATTTATTTTATTACGCTAAAGCCTTAAGTGATGATAATCAATATGATAAAGCAATCAAATATTTTTTAAAATTTTTAAGAACAAATCAAACTTTTGAAGAACATAATATTTTAGCATGTAATTATATTGCAAATTGTTATCACCACTTAAATTTAAACGAACTGGAACAGACTTGGTTATTGAAAGCACTTCAATATGGTAAGACTCATCCTGAAACTTGCTGTAGACTTGGATATTTATTTTTAGAAAAAAATAATTACGATTCTGCTATTTATTGGTATAAAGAAGCCATTTTAAATAAATTTAATGAGAGATTAAAAAGCTGTAACCCTTCTTGTTCAACTTGGCTACCTCATCTTCAACTAGCAGTTTGCTATGATAAAGTTGGTAAATATGAACTAGCTTATAATCACAATGAAATAGCTTTGAAATATTTTCCAGCTCATCCTAGTATTTTATCAAATCGAACTTACTTTACTAATCTCTTAAATAAATAGCCTCTTTTCTTTAAATTGTTGTTTTGAATTGTTGAGGCAAACTGAACGTGAAGAAATGAATTGGATCAGAAGGTTCGATTTCGCAGAGAAAGTTAAGCTCACTGCCTGCCCTGCGGAAAGTGATTTTTCTATTGCTTTAATGTAGATTTTCTTAATAAAATGGCTCTGTTATAAAAGATTGTTGATTGGAACGATAGGATGCTCGCTTTTCCGTGGGTCGTGCTGCTTTAGCCTCCTCGGCGCTATGCGCCTGTGGGGTCTCAACTGTCACACAACTCCCACAGGAGTCGAGCCCCTTACGCTTCAATCAAATTCTTATATTTATAAATTGTCTTCTTTACGTCAATCTCAATGAAAACATTTTTTTAGGTAGCCTTTATTTAAATATCAACAATATACATTAACAGAAGCAATAAAATAAAAAAAGGTAGTTGATATTTTCAACTACCTTTTTAGTTATTTATTTTTTTTACATGTAATAGCATTTGGTACACTTCGAGATTAGAGGTTAACTGATCTAGTTGTATACCAAAACTATACGCTAAGTGTACAACCTCTTCAAAAAATAATTTTATATTCTTATCTACATTAATATTTTCATTGTTTATAGAAACGATTTCGAATGTATAAGAAGGGAATAAATTTCTTATCGATTTTGGTGTAAAAAATCTAAGATGATTTTTATTTAATATACCTGCATGAATATAGTTCCAATCTCCATTTAATAATTGAAAAAGAACTTCACCATGCGAGACATTTGGTACTCTACAAATAATAGAACCGTTAGGTTTTAAAAATTTACTAATTTCATTTATATAATTCCACGGTTCTTTTAGATTCTGAAGAATATTATCAAGTAAGATGACATCAAAATACTCGTGTGAATAACTAAAATTTGTATCTTCTGTATTTAACTGATCCACATTATTATAAAATTGCTTAGCGATTGAAGCTAGTTCGGAATTTGACTCAACTCCATATAATTCACAATTGTAACGGTTCTTAATTTCCAATCCAGTTGCGCCAGCTAAACATCCAATTTCTAAAACTCTACCTACATCTTTAGGAACCATTTCAATAATTTCTATCTTTGGATAAGCAGTATCAATTAACTTATTTCCCCATTTTTCAATATACCTTATCCGATTTTCGAAATATAGCTGGTTCATATTAATATCAGTATTCCCCTGAAAAGTCACATGTCCAAAATGATGTACAAATGAATCTAAAGCGATACGCAATTCATACCCTTCTAAAACGGTTCTTAAACAAATGTCATCATCCTCGAATGATCCTAGCCTAAATCTTTCATCAAATCCGACTAAGATATCCATTAATTCACGTTTTACTAATAAACAAAATCCAACTAATCTTAAAACTTGCTTTGACTTTCCCTTTACCTTTTCACAGTAGTTTATCGCAAAAGCGTTTATTTCATTATCTGTTTGATAGTCGACTTGAACCTTTTGTAATCCACTTACATAGTTACTCACAGGTCCAACCATCCCGATTTTCTCGTGACTATATAAAAGATCGAGCATAGCATCCAACCAATTTTCAGTTACAATTGTGTCATTATTTAAAAATAAAATATTATCACCTGTTGCAACTTTGACCCCTTGATTGCATCCTTTTGCAAATCCCATATTCCTATCATTCAGAATTGTAATAATTGATTCCATACTGTTTAAATACTCTCTAGTTCCATCGGTGGATCCATTATCAACGACTATAATCTCTATTTGATCTTTATTCGTATATTTTTCAATACTTTCAAAGCATTTTTTTGATACGTCTAATTGATTATAAGTTAAGATAATAATACTAGTTTTCATTCTTTAAGCACCTTCTTAAATTTCGCTTTAAAGGCTTCCTATAATTTAACAGCATCTTATTAATAAAATGATATGAAATAATTTTTCTATTTTGTGCTTCAAATTATGTTAATTTTCTTCGATTATCTCAATAGATTTTTTATACTCCATTGAATGACAGTTGACTATTGAGCATTAACGAACTAGTCCCGGCATTGATTTATTTCGTTGATTCTGCTAATTCAATTATATAAAGTAGATATTTTCCATAATCGCTTTTCTCTAAAGGCTTTGTAAGGATTTTTAATTGCTCCAACGAAATATAACCTTTGCGATATGCAATTTCTTCGATACATGAAATTCGTAAACTCTGTCTTTTTTGAATCATTTCAATAAATGTTGAAGCTTGAATTAATGATTCATGAGTTCCAGTATCTAACCATGCAAAACCCCTACCTAATATTTCAACATTCAATTGTCCATTATTTAAATAATGTTCATTTATATCTGTTATTTCATATTCCCCTCTAGCGGATGGTTTGATCTGCTTAGCAATATCTATTACTCTATTATCATAAAAATATAATCCAGTCACTGCATAGGTAGACTTTGGCACAATTGGTTTTTCCTCTATCGAAATCACTTTTCCATTTCGATCAAATTCTATTACTCCAAATCTTTGTGGATCATTGACATGATATCCAAATACTAATGCTCCTTCGTTTAATAAAGCAGCCCTTTCAAGTATTTTTGTAAAATCATGACCATAAAAAATATTATCTCCTAGTATTAAGGCAACGGAATCTTCCCCAATAAATTCCTCTCCAATTATAAATGCTTGAGCAATTCCTTCAGGCTTCTCTTGTGCTATAAATTCTATATTTATTCCAAGATCCGAACCATCTCCTAATAACTCTTTAAATCGTGGCATATCTTGGAGGGTAGAAATTATTAAGATGTCTCGGATTCCGGCAAGCATTAAAATAGAGAGTGGATAATAAATTAAAGGTTTGTCATAAATAGGCAATAATTGTTTAGAAATTACCATCGTTAAAGGATACAATCTCGTTCCATTTCCACCAGCAAGTATGATTCCTTTCAATCTATACACATCCTAACTCAAACTTAAAACAAAACAATCAATAGCATTAATTAACATATTCAACTTGAGAATAATTTGCTTGTATTAAAAGCTTACTTGGTAAAATTTCGATCCAACCCTTACTTTCTTAAAAGAAAATCCTCATTTATATTTCCAATAGATAACTATTGAATCATAAATGAGGACTATATCAAATTTTACTTACACTATTATTCTTTAAACTCAGAGTTAAAGAATACGATGAACAGCCCAATAAATACCTGCTGTATTGTTTCCACCAAGTGTAAGTGGAATTGTCAATCCATCTGCTACATAGAAGAGACCAATGACATCTCCTGCAGTAAGAACTAAATCGCCTGTGATAGTGACAGCACCATCTCCAAGGATTGCTCTCAAATTCAATACTGCTAATATATTTACATCTAATATTGGAATTAATCCGCTTAATAAATCAGTAGTAGCCGGCGAAGTTCTTCGAATAACAAATGAAGGATTTATACCTGCTCCGATTCCTACAGTTAAAGTCGCAGTTGTTGAGTAGTTAATCGTTGCTTCAAATACATATCTACCTGTTGCAGGTACTGTAAAATTACCAGTAACTGGGTTAAACGATGCATTTCCGTATTGAGGATTTGTTACGCTCCAGTTTATTAATTGCGTACTTGCAGCAGTATTTACTGTCGGAAGAAAAGCAGAGAATCCGTCAGCAAGAACACTTGGTCCAGTTGCACCGGTTGCTCCTGTTTCGCCTGTTGCTCCCGTTGCTCCTGTTGCTCCTGTTGGACCCGTTGGACCCGTTGGACTCGTTGGACCTGGTGGGCCTGGTGGGCCTGGTGGGCCTGTAATCCCTGTAATTCCTGTAGGTCCTGGAGGAGCCGGCGGAAACGTTACTCCTGTAGGTCCTGGAGGAACTGGATTAGGTGACCCTGGTGGGCCTGGTGGTATTGGCAAATAGATACACCTCCAAAATATATTTGACGTACACTTTATAGTATTAAAAGTGGACAAGTTGGTTTGGATATAAATACTATTTCTATTAAAAATCCGCAAAAAAACCCTACCTGCTAGATTCAATTCCTATCACTGATAGTCAATTGTAATCTAGTTTGGTAGAGTCAAATTTTTATTCCTATTTTTTTACTATCTATTTATAAATTAATTTATTGCTACTCCTGCGCTAGCGTATCCCGTAACTACGTTAATAAGACTAGCACCATTTGCAGTTGCAGTATATACCATCATTAAACGAGTTTGTGCAGCTACTGGTATTACTAATCCTGTAGCAATACCGCTCGTAATTTGACCTAATGAAAGTGGACCTACTAGAGCTGGTAATGTGACGCTTGCACCTGCAACTGGAGTAAAGTTATTGCTATTTGCTGGTGCACTATATAATTGTGCAGTGACCACAATATTTGTTCCTAAAAGAGCCAAAGCTACTACGTTACTATAAGATGCTGAAATAGACGTAATTATACCAGCTCTAGGCATTGAGAATGCAAAATCAAGAACTTCAGTTGGCAATCCAGTTCCAGTTAAATTAATCGCTGGGCCTGGTAGTAATGCAACATTCGGAATTGAACTTCCAAATCCTACAAGACCAGCTGTTCCTGCTAATCCAGTTAAAATTGTAGACATCACAACTGGTGCACCTGATGCAAACGGAATAATTGCACCCGTTCCTGGTATACCTGTTGCTCCTGCTGTTCCCGTTGCTCCTGCTGGACCTGTTGCTCCTGCTGGGCCTGTTGCTCCTACTGCTCCTGTTGCTCCTGCTGTTCCCGTTGGACCTGCTGGGCCTGTTGCTCCTACTGCTCCTGCTGTTCCCGTTGGACCTGCTGGGCCTGTTGCTCCTGCTGGGCCTGTTGCTCCTGCTGGGCCTGTTGCCCCTGCTGCTCCTGTTGCTCCTGCTGCTCCTGTTGCTCCTGCTGCTCCTGTTGCTCCTGCTGCTCCTGTTGTACCTGCTGCTCCTGTTGTACCTGCTGGACCCGTTGCTCCCGCTGGGCCTGTTGGACCTGGTGCTCCTGGTGTTCCTGGTGTTCCTGGTGCTCCTGTTGGACCAGGTATTCCTGCTGGGCCTGTTGCTCCTTGTGGACCTGGTGTTCCTTGTGGGCCTGCTGGACCTGTTGCTCCTGGTATTCCTGCTGGGCCTGCTGATCCTGTCGGACCTGCTGGACCTGCTGGGCCTGTTGCTCCTGGTGCTCCTGTTGAACCTGCTGGACCTGTTGCTCCCGCTGGACCTGTTGCTCCTGCTGGACCTGTTGCTCCTACTGGGCCTGGAGGACCTCCTGAAGGACCCGTTGGACCTGTTGGACCTGTTGTTCCTACACCTGTTGCTCCTGTTGCTCCTGTTGCTCCTGCTGTTCCAGGTGTTCCCGGTGTTCCTGGTGTTCCTGGTGTTCCTGGTACTCCTTGTGGACCCATTGGTCCCATTGGACCTCTTTTTCCTCTATCTCCGTCTTCTCCTTCTTTTCCTCTTTTTCCTCTTTCACCTTGTGGACCTGTTGGGCCAGTTGGACCTGTCGTGCCAAATCCGAAAGGAGGAGTTGGGCCAGTTGGACCTGTTGGGCCAGTCGGGCCTGTCGGACCACATGGAGGGAAAGGTGGTTGTGGCGGCATTGGTGGGATTGGTGGTAATGGCAATTAAAATACACCTCTTATATTAAATTTTATTTGTACAATTTATAGTATAAAAAAAGGACAAATTGGTTCATTCACACCATAAAAATGAGTCAAAAAATAGGTGAATACTCTATTAAAATTTATTAATAGAGTATTCACCCAACAAAAAAACCAGAAATCTAAGATTACTGGTTTTTTGTTATTAATATAAATTGTCATTATGATGATATTTTATTTACAAATATATCATTATTCGGGCTTATGATACTCTATGGAAAAGTACGATAATCAGCCAACAATTCAACGCGTATAAATTTTATCCTCTTAATTGAGCACTATGTGTTTCTTCGACTGCTTTTAGTACTTTTGAATGAGATTTAGTTACTTCTTCATCTGTTAATGTACGTTCAGGATCAAAGTAAGTTAATGAGAATGCCACTGATTTTTTACCAGCTTCCATTTTTTCTCCTTCATATAAGTCAAAAATAGTAGCGTCTTTTAAAAGTTTGCCACCAGCTGATCTGATGGTAGTAAGAATATCTCCTGCAAAAACTGAAGAATCCACTACCAATGCCATATCTCTATTCATAGATGGGAATCGAGGGATTGCATTATATAAAATATCATCAAATTCAGTAGTTAATAATTTTGCAAGTGATAATTGGAATACATAAGTCTCTTTAATATCCCACTCTTTTTGAGTAACTGGATGAACTTGACCGATAAAACCAATTTCTTCCCCATTTAATAAAATACTTGCTGTACGACCAGGGTGTAACTCATCTTTTTTAGCTGCTACATATGAAATTTTACTTGTTAGGCCTAATTCATTAAATAATCCATCTAAAATACCTTTTACAACATAAAAATCAACGACTTTTTTCTCACCTTGCCAAGCATGTTGTAACCATAAACCAGTTAAAGCCCCCGCTAAGTATTCTTCTTCACGCGGAAGTTCATTCTTTTCCATCGTTAAGAATACTGAACCAGTTTCAAATAATTGAACATTTTCTTCTTTACGAGCTACATTATATGAAACAGCATCTAATAAATGAGGAACTAAACTAAAACGTAATTCACTACGCTCTTCACTCATTGGTAATGATAAGCGCACAGGCTCAGCATCTCCAGATTCCAGAGCAAATCGTTTTACCTTACTATTACTTGTTAAAGAATAAGTAACTGCTTCAAAAAGTCCTGTATGTTGTAAAAATTGACGTATTTTTCTACGTTTTGCTTGATATGGAGTTAATTGTCCACGGCTAGCAACACCAGTTGGTAGAGTAGCTGGAATATGATCGTATCCATATAATCTTCCTACTTCTTCTACCAAATCTTCTTCAATTGAAATATCTCCACGACGACTTGGTACAGTTACAGTGAATACCTCTCCGTCTTGTATTGCTTCTAAGCGTAAGCGACGGAATATATCTTTTACAGTTGCAGCATCAATAGATGTGCCAAGTACACCATTTATTTTAGTTACAGAAACAGAAACAGTTTTAACTTCATCTGCTAAGTGATCAGCAATTACTATGCCATCTACGATAGTCCCACCAGCAAGTTCTGCCATTAACTCGGCAGCACGTTCTGAAGATGGGAACGTACGAGATGCATCGATACCTTTTTCAAAACGAGCACTTGATTCACTACGCAAACCTAAATCTTTTGATGTTTGACGAACACTTTGACCTCTAAAAACAGCTGATTCAATTAATACATCTACCGTTTCTTCATCTACTTCCGTATTTTGACCACCCATTACTCCTGCAATCGCAACAGCTTCTTTTTCTGTCGAAATAACTAAATGATGTGGCTGTAATGATCTTTCTTCACCATCTAATGTAACAATTGTTTCATTCTCATTAGCTTGGCGAACGATAATTTGCTTACTATTTAATTTATGATAATCAAAAGCATGAAGTGGTTGACCATATTCAATTAAAATATAATTCGTAATATCAACAACATTATTAATTGGACGAATCCCTGCACTCATTAAACGTGCTTGCATCCAAAGTGGAGAAGGTCCAATTTTCACACCTTTTACTAATTTTGCGCTATAGTAAGGAGCATCTTCTTTCGATTTTACTGAAACAGAAACATAATCAGCAGTTGAAGTGGAATCAGCTTTTACTGATGGTAGTTTTACTTCACGATCTAAAATGGCAGCTACTTCGTACGCTACTCCAATCATGTTTAAACAATCTGCACGATTTGGTGTTAGACCTAATTCCAATACAGCATCGTCGCGATGTAAAACCTCTAAAGCGTCCGCTCCTACTTCAGCATCATTCGGTAATACAAAGATACCATTAGAGAATTCTTTTGCGACTACCTTACCTTCAATTCCTAGTTCTTGAAGTGAACAAATCATTCCTTCAGATACTTCACCACGTAATTTAGCCTTCTTAATTTTAAAATTACCTGGTAATACAGCTCCTACTTTTGCTACGATGACTTTTTGACCTTTCGCAACATTAGGTGCTCCACAAATAATTTGTACAGGTTGTTCCTCTCCAACATCAACTGTACATTTTGATAATTTATCAGCCTCAGGATGTTGTTCGCGTTCCATTACATAACCTACTACAACATTTTTGATTCCTTCAGAAAGATTATTTACCCCTTCAACCTCAATACCTGCTTTTGTTATTAATTTCGCAAGTTCTTCAGGTGTAACACCACTTAAATCAACGTATTCTTGTAACCATTTAGTTGATACAAACATGTTTTGTCCCCTCCTACCTTACATTTGTTGGAATTGCTTTAAGAATCGAATATCGTTCGTATAGAAATGACGGATATCATCAATACCATATTTTAATAATGCGATACGTTCTGGTCCCATACCGAAAGCAAAACCTTGAACTTCTTTTGGATTATAACCTGCCATTTCAAGTACATTTGGATGAACCATTCCAGCACCTAAAATTTCAATCCAGCCAGTTTGCTTACACATATTACAGCCTTTTCCACCACATTTCATACAAGAAATGTCCATCTCTACTGATGGCTCAGTGAAAGGGAAGAAACTTGGACGTAATCGAATTTCACGATCTTCACCAAACATCTTTTTCGCAAAAAGTTGTAATGTCCCTTTTAAATCACTCATTGAAATGTTTTCACCAATTACTAATCCTTCAATTTGCATAAATTGGTGTGAATGCGTTGCATCATCATCGTCTCGACGGTACACTTTACCAGGACAAATAATTTTTATTGGACCTTTTTCAACATTTGCTTCCATCGTTCTAGCTTGCACTGGAGAAGTATGAGTTCTCATTAATGTTTCTTCTGTTATATAAAATGAATCCTGCATATCACGTGCCGGATGACCTTTTGGTAAATTTAATGCTTCGAAATTGTAATAGTCTTTTTCAACTTCTGGACCTTCAGCAATTTCATAACCCATTCCAATAAATAGGTCCTCGATTTCTTGAATAACTGCTCTTAAAGGATGTACACCACCAGAGCCAACTGGACGACCAGGAAGGGTAACGTCAATGCTTTCACTTTCTAATTTTTCGTTAATAGCATTTTGCTCTAGTAAAACTTGCTTCGCTTCAAGTTTTTCTTGGATCGCTGCACGTACTTCATTTGCAACTGCTCCCATTTTTGGACGCTCTTCAGGAGACAAATCCTTCATTGCTTTCATTGCCTCAGTAATCGGACCT
This sequence comes from Bacillus sp. EAC, assembly GCF_002156875.1. GTDB lineage: Bacteria > Bacillota > Bacilli > Bacillales > Bacillaceae_G > Gottfriedia. The sequence goes on from NZ_NCSY01000006.1 coordinate 126,614, forward strand.
TTTTTTCCAAGATAAGCAATTCGTACTTCATTTAATGCTTTTAAATCTTGTGCTTCTTCAATTTGCTTAATTGCTTCTTCTTGTAAAGAAACTAAACGCTCTTGCATGAATAATCCTCCTAATCATTTTTCAATTTTTTTAATTTTAAACATAAAAAAACCTCGCTCCCAAAAAGGGACGAGGATTGATCGCGGTACCACCCTAATTAACAGTTAATAATTGCAAACACAAAGTAACTGCTCACTTCATTCATATAACGATCTACTTAGATAGACCGAGTCGCCTTTACATTATAAAAATGGTCCCGGCGCTAGCTCAAGAGGTGAATTCAATTTGATCTTCTATAAAAGTGCTTTCAGTCTACGACACTTTCTCCCTAAATAGAGATTTAAATTTACTATTCTCTATCAATGCTTTTATGTATTAAATTTTCTTAACTTATTATAGTGATATTTTCTAATTAATGCAACTGCTCTTCAACTATATTTTTAAAAGAATTTAATGATTCAAAAATTGGTGCTAAATATTCATATCATTTTCTAAATTGACGTAGCCTATAAACTGTACATTAAAATTCCAGCTGCTATACCCACATTTAATGATTCAGCTTTTCCATAAATGGGAATGTAAAGATTTTCATCTGTTTCAGAAAGGAGTTTTGAATTAACACCTTTTCCTTCGTTTCCAACAATAATGGCAAAACGAGATGAGACGCTAACTTCATTAAACGGTTTTGCATTTTGAAGTGAAGTTCCGTATACTTTCATTCCTTTTTCCTTCAAGTTTATAATTGTTTCACCTAGATCTCCGCGTACGATTGGTAAATGGAATAAAGATCCTTGTGTTGAACGAATCGTTTTTGAATTATATAAATCGCTTGTACCAGTTCCTAAAACAACTGCATCATAGCCAGCAGCATCAGCAGTTCTAATCATCGTCCCGACATTACCTGGATCTTGAACCTCATCAATTAGTAATATTTTCGAAGTTTTTTCAAAATCTACTCTAACAAATGAGAATTCAATAATCGCATAAATACCTTGAGTTGTCTCTGTTTCGCTTAACTCTTTACTAACTTCTTTTGAAATATAAGTAATCTCAAAAGATCCTGTTGAAAAGTTTGATGGCATATCAATTTCTTCACAAATTAGTAAATGGAGAATAGGGGCATCATGTTTAATTGCCTCCTCAACTAAATGAAATCCTTCTACTATAAATTGTTTTGCTTTATCTCGACCTTTTTTTGTATGTAGCTTTTTCCAAGCTTTTACAGAAGTATTTTGTATGGAATCAATTTGTTTCATGAAAATTCCTTTACCTTTCTACGTATATCTTACCGTTAATAATACATAAATTTGTTTCTGTTTACAAATACTACATAAAGCTTAATATGAAAGGAGAATTCAAAATGAATTTTAACATTCGCGGTGCAGTTCTTCACAATATTACTGGGAATAATAGTGATCAATTAGAGGCAACAATCGTTGACGCCATTCAAAGTGGTGAAGAAAAAGTTTTACCAGGTTTAGGAGTCCTTTTAGAAGTTTTCTGGAGTCATGCTTCTGAAGAACAAAAGCATGCATTATTAGCAGTTCTAGAAAATGGAGTAAAGGGTTAAAACAAAGTGCATATGCACTTTGTTTTAACCCTTTACATCTTTTCAGATATGACAATACAGACTTTATTTTTGCTTATTCTTCAGGTCTTCAATCGAATCGATATCCATGTACTCAGGAACCGTTAATCCCAATTTAGTACCTTTTAAATTTGGTCCAAGATCGACCAATTTATTTTTATATTCTTTAATATAATCAAAGTGTGTAGTTGGAAGCCATGCAGCTACTAATGCATCTGCACTTCCATTGGCTACTCCTGCAAACATAGGACCTGCTTCGACTTGTTTTATTGTTACGTCATAACCTTGATTTTTCAAGACAGTTCCAATCACATTTGTACTAGCAATTTCTGACTCCCATGCCACATAGACGAGACTAATTTTTTCGTTTTTCCCATGTGGTACTCCATTCGTCCATTTTGATACAATATCCTGATGTTTTTTCACCCAATTCTCAGCTGCTTTCTGTGGCTTCATTCCTCCCTGGATATCTACCATCACTTCTTCCATATCAGATGGTTTCCAATAGAATTGGTCAAGAACCTTATATGCTCCTGGATTTTCTTCTTTTAATCCTTGTCTGACCATTGTGTGGATTGATTCATCTTTACCGAATGAACCTTTTGGATCTTCTAAATACTTCAGCTTATATTTCGAAAACATCCAATGAGGAGTCCACCCTGTGACAATGATTGGTTCTTTTCTTTCATATGCTTTTTTCAATTCTGCAGTCATAGCTGCAGAAGAACCTTCTTTTAAGGTCCAGCCCTTCAAATCATAATCAACCATAGCCTTTTCTGTTGCTTTCATCAGACCTGCTCCAGGGTCAATACCTGTGATTTCATAATTTACCGAATCACCAACATTGTTTGAAATGCCATTTTCAGCTTTGTTCCCTGTAAAAGCAACTCCGATAATAGATATGGTTAGGATTAGTGAAAATAATCCATATACGTATTTTTTAGTAACTATTTTCCCATAGGCAGGTTTAAGTAAATTTTGGGAAATTCTGTCCAAGATAATCGCAATGATGACGATCGATAGACCAGCTTCGAAACCTTCCCCAACCTTAATTTGTGTAACTGCACGGTACACTTCTGCACCTAAACCAGGTGCACCCACTAATGAGGAGATAACAACCATCGATAAAGACAGCATGATACTTTGATTGATACCGGCTAATATAGTAGGCGCAGCAAGTGGTAACTGTACCTTAAATAGCTTTTGCCATGTTGTTGATCCAAAAGCATTTGAAGCTTCAATCAATTCCTTTGGCACTTCTCGAATACCTAGATTTGTCAGCCTAATCGTTGGTGGAACAGCGAAAATAACGGACGCTAAAATTCCAGGAACAACACCGATTCCAAAAAAGAGAATTGATGGGATAAGGTATACAAATGCCGGCATTGTTTGCATGAAATCAAGAACAGGAGAAATAACCTGTTTTACTCCTTCTTTTTGAGAAGCCCAGATTCCTATTGGGATACCTATTACAACTGTTATGACAACAGACGAAATAATTAACGCCATTGACTCAATTGTTGCATCCCAAAGGCCAAGATTATTTATTAACAACAAGCCGATCAATGTAAATAGACCAACAGTCCATCGACTTGTATAACATGCGATTATTGTAATCAATAAAATTAGAACTATGGAAGGACCGAGTCCTAATACCTTGACAAGGATTTCCAAAATGGTTTCGGTGATGTTTGTAACTGCACTGAAAAAAGGATTGAAATATTTGATAATCCAATCAACGATTAAATCAATCCATTCAGCTAAAGGTAATTTTTCCATACCCATTTAACCTCCTTTTATGTTTAAATCGTCTTTTTTACCCGCAAGCGCTCCAATTACGGCCCCACGGATAATGACACCTTTTAATCTATTTTCATTATCTACAACTGCAAGCGGAAGAACAGAAGTTGCAAGTGCTTCTATTACATCAGTTAGCAATGTCTCCTCAGAAACCGCTACAATATTTTTTTGCATGGCTTCTTCAACTGTTTGGTTTTCCCTAAGAGCAATCGAAGCATCATCCGCTGTAATTGCCCCAAGCAATTTTTGTCTACGATCGACAACAAAAATACTAGAATATCCTTGATCTCTCATTATTTGTAGCGCCACCCTTGGACCGCGATCTGGGGTAATTCTTTCAGCACGCTTTTGAACATTCGCTGCCGTTAAAACTTTTGATAGGTCTACATCCTCTACAAATCGTTCTACATATTCATTAGCGGGATTAACCATTATTTCTTCCGGTGATCCGATTTGAATAATATTGCCGTCTTTCATAAGTGCAATTCTGTCACCGATTCGCAAAGCTTCATCAAGGTCATGCGTTATAAATATAATCGTTTTTTTCAATGTTTCTTGTAATTCTAAAAGTTCATTCTGCATATCCTTACGAATTAATGGATCTAGTGCACTGAAAGCTTCATCCATTAGTAATATATCTGTGTCACTTGTAAGAGCCCTTGCAAGACCTACCCGTTGCTGCATTCCACCACTTAACTGTGACGGAAATTGGTTCTCATACCCTTTTAATCCGACAATCTCTAACGATTGCAAAGCTTTTTCTCTTCTATTAGAAGGAGGAATATCTTGAATTTCAAGACTATATTCCGTATTTTCAAGAACAGTCTTATGGGGGAAAAGAGCGAAATTTTGGAATACCATACTTATTTTCTTCCTTCTCACATTTCTTAACTTTTGTGAGTTCATTTTCACAATATCTTCATCATCTATTAATATTTGACCTGTGGTCGGTTCGATTAATCTATTCAGCATTCGAATTAATGTTGATTTACCACTGCCCGAAAGTCCCATAACAACAAAAATTTCCCCAGGATAAATCTCAAAACTAGCATCATTCACACCAATTGTAGCTCCTGATTGCTCTAAAATTTCTTTTTTTGAAAATCCTTTCTCAAGCAATTTTATTGCGTTTTTTGGAGATTTCCCGAATATCTTCGTTACATTTTTCACGACAACTTTTGATTTCATCATCTCACCTCAAAACTATTATTTTTTTGAATCTTACAACTAGCATTTCAGTTGGTATTAGTTATAGTTCCGGCGCAAGTAATCTATCAAAATTGAACATTAAGAACTGTATTTTTAATTTGAGTCAAGGAAAAACGAAAGTAGCCAAGTACTATAAAAGATCTTGGCTACTCGTTATTCGACAATTATGAATGTTATTTACTACGTAAATAAATTCAATATCATTTTGAAGTTAATTTGGAGAAATTAAAAGAAGAAACTATCCAAAGTCATTAAAAAAGACAAGTAGTCATTTCAAAAGTTCCATTTGATTTGTACTTATATCAAAAAGAAATAAGTTCGCACCAGAACGCATTGCTATAACCAATCCCAACGTATTATCCACATCTTACTAAAAGTTGTAATACCATCGTAACAATAAAATGTGACGAAGATATGTCAGAACGATGTTAGACGTGCTACATTATATTACAATTCATAAACTACCTATCTCTTAATGGAAGACATTTTCACTTTAACTCTAGATAATTCTCGAGTGAAACATGTAAATGAGTTTCCAACAAAAAAATCCCTCAAATGTCATTGAGGGATTTTCCAATTAATTATAAGTTAATTTTTCAACTGTTTCTCGATCTAATCGTTTAATAACTTCTACAATCAGTTTTACTGTATTTTCATAATCATCACGGTGAAGTATACCAGAATGGGAATGAATATATCTCGTTGGGATTGTAATTGCTATTGCAGGAACACCTTTCATTGTAATATGCATTGCACCTGCATCTGTGCCACCACCTGGCATTGATTCATATTGATAAGGGATTCCACATTCTTCAGCCACATTTACGACAAATTCACGTAAATCTTTATGTGAAACCATAGATGCATCGTATAAAACGATTTGTGGACCTTTACCTAACTTACCTTGTGCTTCTCTTTCAGAAACACCTGGCATATCTCCTGCTACACCTACATCTAATGCAAACCCAATATCAGGCTCAATTGCATATGTAGAAGTTTTAGCCCCACGAAGACCTACTTCTTCTTGAACAGTACCTACGCCAAAAACGATATTAGGATGAGGTTGATTTTGTAGTTGTTCTAAAACGTCGATTGCGACTGCGCAACCAATTCGATTATCCCAAGCTTTTGCTAGTAATAATTTTTCATTTTTCATCGTTTGAAATTCAAAATATGGTACAACTTGATCACCTGGTCGTACACCAAATTCCATTGCTTCTTCTCGGCTTGAAGCACCGATGTCAATAAACATATCTTTTATATCAACTACTTTTCTTCTAGCCTCTGCACTCATAATATGTGGCGGTTTAGAACCGATAACTCCAACAACATTACCTTCTTTTGTCGAAATTGTAACACGTTGAGCCAGCATAACTTGTGACCACCAGCCACCTATTGTTTGAAAACGTAAGAATCCTTTATCATCTATTTGAGTTACCATAAATCCAACTTCATCAAGATGTCCGGCTACAAGTATTCTTGGACCATTTGCATCTCCAGTTTTAACTGCAATCAAACTTCCTAAATTATCCGTTGTAACTTGATCTGCAAGGGGTGCGATGTATTTTTTCATGACTTCACGGGGTTCATGCTCAAAACCGGCTACACCATTTGCATCTGTTAATTCTTTTAACATTTGTAACTTAGCATCTAAAGTAGACAAGGTCATCCATCCTTTTATTTTTAAAGTTTATGTACAACTAATATTATACATTCACGTATTCCTTTTGACAAAATCTTATGTAAATTTAATTATTATGCTCCTATATGGAGCTTAGTAGCTCTCCACTTATTGATGCTCGCTTTATAGTAGGATGTATCTCATTGCAATGCGCATGAGTGAGTCACACCTTTCCTACTGCTCCCGCAAGAGGCTCGCACCTTCCACTCCAATCATCTATTAGATCAATAGTTTGCATTATTAATCCCTTTAAAAAACAACAATGTTAGAAAAACCTAAAATTAGTTTAAACTTTGAACACAAGGTGACTTGCTGATTAGTCGCATAAAATTCATAGGATTCTCATGAAATTAACAAATTAAGTTAAATAGAACTATTTTTTTAGGATTATTATTTGAAGCAATGTGTAAATAAGCTTACAATGTAAAAGTACAATTTTAAATATTTCGTTTGGAGATCATAATGATTACAAAATCTGTTTTATATAAAGAGGCAAAAAGCTTTATTACACAATGCTATCAAGAATTGAGTATTGAAGATCGTATTGAAGAACGTTTAAGAAGTATTGAATCTGAAATTCAATCTTCTGGATTCTATACTCATACGTATGAAGAACTAGAACATGGTGCCAAAATGGCTTGGCGAAATAGTAATCGTTGTATTGGAAGGCTATTTTGGGATAAGCTTCATGTTTTAGATGCACGACATATTAATGATGAAGAAAGTATCCAAGTTGAGATTTTAAATCATATAAATCATGCTACTAATTCAGGGAAAATTCTTCCAACAATCACAATCTTTAAGCCAGATTTAGGTGAAAATAATTCGATTAAAATTCATAATCACCAGCTTTTACGTTATGCGGGTTATGAAACAGAAAACGGTGTTATCGGAGATCCTCTTTCTATCCAATTTACAAAAGAATGTGAAAGCTTAGGATGGGGAGGAAATAAAACTAATTTTGATTATTTACCTATCGTGTTTTCAATTGATGGTAAAAACCCAAAATGGTTTTCAATTCCGAATGAATCAATTCTTGATGTACCAATTGAGCATCCAGACTATGATTTTTCATCTTTACAAGCTAAATGGTATGCAGTTCCCATGATTTCAGATATGACTTTAGAAATTGGGGGAATTTCATATAGTGCTGCTCCATTTAATGGATGGTACATGGGAACTGAAATAGGTGCACGTAATTTTGCAGATGAATTCCGCTATAATTTATTACCTAAAGTCGCTTCCATTATTGGGTTAGATACAAACAGAGTGAGTTCACTATGGAAAGACCGTGCACTAGTTGAATTAAATATAGCTGTCTTACATTCTTTTAAGAAGAATGGCGTTAGCATTGTTGACCATCATTCAGCAGCTCAACAATTTCTTCAATTTGAAAAGAAAGAGGCAGAATGCGGAAGACATTTAACTGGAAATTGGAAATGGCTTATACCTCCTATGTCTCCGGCAACTACGCATGTATTTCATAATCGTTATGATGATACAATCATTAAACCTAACTTTTTCCCGAAGCGTGTAAGATAAAATTGATTAATAAAAAAACCTTAAATAATTGGCTAAAGTCAATCATTAAGGTTTTTTATTTTATTTGATACAATATTTAGTATGACTATTTACAATCAAATCAAAAAATAAAGGGGTTTTTTCATGGCATTCTTCAAAAATGAACATGTAACAGTATTCCAAAGTGCACTATTTCAAACAAATTCGACTGTTGTTGAAACAGGAGATTTTATACTCGTAGTTGATCCGACTTGGTTACCTGGTGAAATAAAAGAGATACAACAATATGTAGAGTCAATTAAAGGAGAACGTCCTGTATATTTATATTTTACACATGGCGATTTTGATCATATTATTGGCTATCATGCATTTCCAGAGGCGAAGACAATCGGTAGTATCAATTTACATAATCATCCCGAAAAAGAAACGAAAGTAGAAAAAATACGTCAATTTTATCTTGATAATTATATTAAGATTACTGAACCTATTCAATTTCCAAAACTCGATATAATAATTGAGGAAGATGGACAAACGCTTCAAATTGGGAATACAAATTTATTATTTTTTAATGCACCTGGACATACGAAAGATGGGCTTTTCCTCTATATTGAGAAATTGGGAGTTTGGATTACTGGAGACTATTTATCTGACTTTGAACTTCCAATTGTTTTTGATAGTGTGAAGAGTTACTATGGTACGTTAGATAAAGCAGAAAAACATATTACAGATTTTGATTTTTCCATTTTGATTCCTGGTCATGGTCAAATTGCCTTGGATCGATTTGATAGTTTAAACAGAGTTAAAACTGGTAGAGATTACTTAAAGAGACTTCAAGTAGCTGTATATGACAATGATGAGAATGCACTACAATTGTTAGAAGAAGAATTTCTGTTCCCATCAAATTTCACAAAATTTTGTCATGAATCAAACGTGAAGAATATGAAACAAGAGTTTTGTTTATCGTAAATTCTATCTGTTAAGTAGTTGCATATTTATTGACCTATATGAAGAAAAATCCTTAACAATTAAATGTTAAGGATTTTTTATTTAAATTATTTTAAGTTAGCTTTTGCAGCGTTTGCTAATTCAGCAAATGCATTTGCATCAGTAACAGCTAGGTCAGCTAACATTTTACGGTTAACTTCGATTCCAGCTAATTTTAAACCGTGCATTAAACGGCTGTAAGAAAGACCGTTCATACGAGCAGCCGCGTTGATACGAGTGATCCATAATTTACGGAAATCACGTTTCTTTTGACGACGGTCACGGTATGCATACATTAATGATTTCATAACTTGTTGGTTTGCAACTTTGAATAATGTATGTTTTGAACCGTAATAACCTTTTGCTAATTTAATAACCTTTTTACGACGAGCGCGTGTAACTGTACCGCCTTTAACTCTTGGCATATTGTTTCCCTCCTAGATATATATCTAATCCGTTATCGTTCTTATTTCATGTTTGTAAGCATGAAGCGAATACGTTTGAAATCGCCTTTGCTTACTAATGAAGCTTTACGTAATTTACGTTTTGCTTTTGTAGATTTGTTAGCGAATAAGTGGCTTGTGTATGCAGAATTACGTTTTAATTTACCAGAACCAGTTCTTTTAAAACGTTTTGCTGAACCACGGTGAGTTTTCATTTTAGGCATATCGTGTTTCCTCCTCAAATAAATTACTTTTCGTTTTTAGGTGCTAAGACTAAGAACATACTACGACCATCCATTTTTGGGTGTGACTCAACAGTTGCAACTTCTGCACAAGCAGTTGAGAAACGATCAAGTACTCGTTGTCCAATTTCCTTATGCGTAATAGCGCGTCCTTTAAATCGAATAGACGCTTTAACTTTATCGCCTTTTTCTAAGAACTTAATTGCATTACGAAGCTTTGTGTTAAAGTCATGTTCATCAATTGTTGGACTTAAACGAACTTCTTTCATGCTAATAATTTTTTGGTTTTTACGGCTCTCTTTGTCTTTCTTTTGTTGCTCGAAACGGAATTTTCCGTAGTCCATAATACGACATACAGGTGGTTTAGCCGTTGGTGCAACCATTACTAGATCAAGGTTAACATTTGAAGCTAACTCAAGAGCCTCTTGTTTTGTCTTGATTCCAAGCTGATCTCCGTTAGGACCAATTAATCGAACTTCACGCGCACGAATTCCATCGTTTACCATCATGTCTTTGCTAATAGTAAAACACCTCCAAGGTATTGTAAGAATTACATTAATTTGTTTCATTGAAGCAATCCTCAAACTCAACAAAAAAGTGTGAGTATATAAATACACCCACACTTACAGTATCAATTAATTAATGATTCTGTTACCTGATAACAGCTTAATGCGTCATCCAGGTGAGAAGCGGGTGCCTCTACTTCAACAAATAAGTATTCTTTTCTTACGTTACTATAACATAGCGACATGATGTTTGTCAATATCAGCGTGTTTTCGTTCGCAACAAAATTTATTATAGCAAAGAAACTTATTTATGACAATCATTTTTTTATTCCTATAAAATTCATTTCGATTTCTCCTGCGAAAACTCTTGTAATGTATGTATCAGTACGCGTTCTTGAAAGATATTTTGTAACGTTACAATTAAAGCTAAATCTACTGTTGAAGTGTATAAATGGATTCTTTTTGGAGCAATCGCGGCTAAAGGCACGATTAATTCATTATCAATGTATTCTCGGTTTTCAACGAGCTTTCCATATTCTTTTAATCTTTCTCGAGATAAAGGTAATAAAAGATGATCGTATAGTGTAAACTTTCCGTCATAAACGATATGCACATTTGGAATTAACGAATCTGATTTCAGAACTTGTTGCCTTAAATTTTCAATTAAATTTTGATACTCATTCTCGAGCTTATATTCATCAATTGCAATTTCACAAACATAAGCAAGCTGTTTATAGTACTCTTTTAAGCGGAAAGTAATAAATGACTCAAAACTAAAACTTATTCCATCTTTCAAATATTGAAAGAGTGCATTTGTTACCAAGATTTTACTTCTTCTAATTTTCTTTTGATTTGGTACACTTCGCCTTGTACCGCGTAATAATGATTGTGCAATTGGTATGATTTGGTGTTGCTCGTCTTCCTCATAGAAAAAAGATGTATGTAAAATGGACTGCATCCATTTATCTTCTTTTCGAAGTAAAATAAATTGTACTAGCGTTGGAACTAAAATACCTTTTATTATATCTTCAGTGTTTTGAGGAAAAGTTATTAAAATTGTATTCGTTTTGTGTTTTCTTAGAAAGTATGGTCTCGATTGCTTTTTTAAGCGTTTTTGTAATCGTTCGTAGACATAAGCTGCATCAATGGGTTCATTGAAAAAAATTTCAATCACCCTGTTCCCCCCTTTCAAGCACCACCTAGTCCTATATATATTAAGGGGATAATTAAAAAATGACGCAAAATCACATAGTTATTTAGTAATTAGTGATTTTACGTCATTTATTTAATTTTTTTTAAGAGAAATGTCTTCTATTTGAACCAGAAATGCTTATTGGTTTCGCCAAATATTTAACACGATCCACAATTCGAGCCGCTTTTACTTTTTCTTCTTCTCCACGTTGTGAATATGTTAAATGATGTTCTAGTTGATTTAAATCGGCATTTGAAGTGAAGAAAGTAGGTAGTTTTTCAAGCATACGGTATTGAAGAATCGTACCTAATATCTCATCTCTAGCCCAACTAGACATTTGTTCGGCACCTATATCATCTAACATTAAGACTTCAACTTTTTTGACTGCTTCGATCTTTTCTTCTAAAGTCCCTTCGCTTATTGAACTTTTGATTTCTCGTAAAAATTCTGGTAAATAGACTAACATAGAATTAATTTCTTCATCTGCTAATTCATTTGCAATCGCCCCGAGAATATATGTTTTTCCAACTCCAAAAGGACCATGTAAATATAACCCTTGACTCATTTTCCCTTTTTCATAATTCATTATGAATTGACGCGCTGCAGAAATAGCTTCAAATCGACCTGAATCTTCTAATGAAAGATTCGACATTGTTGCTTGTAGTACGTCTTTAGGTAGGTATAGACATTTAATTAGTGCTTCGTGTTTTTTTCGATTATCATTTTTCATTCCATTAGGGCAACGATCATATTGAACATCTATTCGTTTCCCTTGAATAATTAAATGAGGATGGTAACCTTGTACCATATTTTTACACTCACCAAAGGTTGGACAATCTTCACACTCGACACTTTGACCGATATATTCATAAAGCTTACCAAGGCTTTTATCTATCATATCATCTGTAATTTCACTTTTATGTTCAATCAAAAATGGAGCAATTTTTGGGTGACTGCGGACTTCTTGTCGCATTTTTTCAAAAGTATCTTGGAATTGTTTATTTTTCATTAATGCAGTAAATGCGTTTTGAATCGGTTCCATTACGTCCTCCCATTAACGTTTCTTCTTATTTTTAAACATTTCTAGTTCTTTTTCTAAGCGTTTTCTTTCTTCGTCAATTGCAGAATTAGTTTGAGGTGCACTTGCTGCCTTCTCAGTTGTTGTATTTGATTGTAACCAATCTGGCACAATTTCAGTTCGAATAGACTTATTTCGTCGATTTCCTGATTTAGCCTTCGCAACAGTTGTTCCTTGTCTTGTTTCTTCAAATTCTTTTCTCGCAAGTTCCATCGCTTGTTTAACAGTCGTTACACCTTTTCTTGCCCAATGGCTTGCGATTTTAATTACATAATTTCTTGAAAGTTTTTTATCTAAACGAATCATTACATAGTCGATCAGCACATTTGCTACACCAGGTAATAATTTTTGGTCAATCATAATCTCTTCAATAATCTTCAAATCAGCTTCACTTGGTTCTGCCCCGCCAGAAATTTCTTTTAAATATTGACGTGGTGAAATTGTTTCAAAGCATTGTATTAATTTTTCTTCTTGAGTTGTAGGTTGTTCTTTTCCCATTTCTCTATGCTGAATAGGTTGGACTTTCTCAACAATAGTCGGTAGGGCTTCATGGTGTTGGAACTGGTACCAATCCCTTGCCTCGATTCGAAGAGTTTCAATATTTATTTTATTCTCATCATTAAGTGCACGCATGACAATAGTCTTCATCTGTATTGGATTAATCCCATATAAGAATGCAAGTTTCAAAATAGTTTCTTTTACTTCTTGTGTAAAAGATCTTTTCGGAACGAATGAGTCAGAAAGTCCATCAAGAAATAAATCATAATCAAATTGCTCCATTTTCACGGAAACTTTTAATGGATGATGATCCTGTAATATTCTAGTATTCTGATTTTCATTTTGTTTTGACTCATTATTTTGCTGGGATTCATGCATTTGATCCATTGAGATTGTTTGGAATACCGCATCAAACGAGCTAGAAATATCACGATAACCTTCTTTAGAAAAAGCTTGTCTACTAAAGAAACTTTTTGTTCGCTGATATTGGGTCTTACCTAAGGTTTTAAAGAGAAAGATATTTAAAATAGGATCTTCGAAAAAAGAGTGGGGATCAAGCGGAGAATGAAGCTCATAAAGTAGCCTCTTAGTACCTTCTTCATACCCTTCAAATACTTTAAGTAAACCGATTCCTTCTAATATAAGCCTTTGTTCATAAATCGATTTTAAATTACTTCTCATTCCAAGCATTAAGGAATGATGTGTTAACGTATTAGGATTTAGGTCTGTTTGTTCACATTCACTCCACAACGTCATATATAAACTTAAAGCTTGACTACCAATTATTGGCTGATACAACATGGTCAAAACTTGTCTATGAAAATTATGTAAATATCCTGCAGCCATTACAGTGTATGGATCAGCAGGTAGAACATCCATCCAATGTTGCTTATCAATAGACATTCAAACATTCCCTTCTAGTATCAAAAAGCGAAGTATTATTCGTCCTTACCTCGCTCTTTATTGATTAAATCTTTTAATTCATCTATAAATACATTAATATCTTTAAATTGACGATAAACAGAAGCAAAGCGTACATAAGCTACTTCATCAACTTTTGATAAATGATCCATAACCATTTCACCAAGAACCTCACTCGGAACTTCTGAAATGCCACTATTTCTTAATTCTTTTTCTATATTACTAATAATGTCTTCAAGCTGCGATAAAGATACAGGACGTTTTTCACAAGCTTTAATAAGACCTCTTAGCATTTTATCTTTACTAAACTCTTCACGAGCGCCTTCCTTTTTTACAACTAAAATAGGATTATCTTCTACTCGCTCGAAAGTAGTAAAACGATGTTGACATTCTTCACACTCTCGTCTTCTTCTAATTGACCGACCTTCGTCAACAGGTCTGCTATCAAGAACTCGCGTCCCGTTAAAATTACATGTTGGACATTTCATCGTTCAAATTCAACTCCAAACACTATATTGTTTAAACGTATTATTATAACTCTATACTATAACAAATTCAAAATAAACTAAAGTTTAAATTAAAAGTGGAAGGCGTTCGCTCTGCCCTGACAAGCATTGGACGGTTTACGGTGAAGGTTGGTTTTTAACCTTTGCCGTAAATTGGCTTATGACCTCGAGGGGCAAACGCCTGGAACTGGACACAATGAAAAGTAGTGACAGGTTGAGCAAGACTTATAATGACTTTTCATTAATAGCTGAAGAGGTCCTTTCATACTAATTATAAACGAAAAAAGAGAGGTGAATAATCACCTCTCTCCGTTTTTTTAGTTACCGCTTGCTACTTTTACTTTATTAACTTGAATGGGACCCATTCCTCTTGGTAGCTCAACATTTTCTCGCGTGTCAGCTTCTAAAGCTTCAGCGATAAAGTTTGCAGCTACATTCGGATCAATTCTATCACCACAAGTATAAACATCAATACTTGCATAACCATGCTCAGGAAAACTGTGAATAGTTAAGTGTGATTCTGAAATGATTACGACACCACTAACGCCATGAGGAGCGAACTTGTGAAAAGCAACTTCACGAACTTCTGCGCCAGAGCGTAATGCAGCATCAACAAAAGTCTCCTCAATAAATTTCATATCATTTAATTTTTCAGTATTACAACCCCATAGTTCTGAAATGACGTGACGACCCATAGTATCCATATTCATTTCCCCCTTAAATAATTTTGCATGACTTCTATTGCGAAAGTATGATCAACTACCACGGGGGAAAGTTAGTCCAAAGAGGTCCTAACCCTTTAAGTAGTTAGTTATACTTTTAGAAGTTCACGAAAGTTAGTATACGTTTTTTAAAATTGAATTGCAAGATAAATTCTTATTTTTTTGTAATTTCTTAGTTTAATTGTGAAATTATTATGTAAAAATTACGAATCCGCTTCCATCTGTCATAATTAGTATTCCTTTCGAGACAAGCAGAAAAAGACTAGCTGATATTGTATTTACAATATCTTCTAGCCTTTTGTATTCGCTTACAATATAATTTGTGTTGCTCTAATTAATTTTGTACAGTCTCAAGCTTACTAATTTTAGTTGCAACAATTGAAACTAAATCTACAACTCTTCTTGAATAACCCCATTCATTATCGTACCATGCTAATACTTTTACTTTTCTACCGTCAATTACCATTGTAGAAAGTGCATCAATGATCGCTGAATGTGTATTGCTATTAAAGTCAATTGATACTAATGGTTCGTTACAATATTCAATAATACCATGCATTGAACCTTTTGAAGCCGTTTCGAAAACTTCATTAATTTCTTCAACTGTAACATCTCTTTTTAAGTCAACTACTAAGTCAACTAATGATACATTTGGAGTAGGTACACGTAAAGCCATTCCATGTAATTTACCATTTAAATGTGGAAGGACTTTTGAAAGTGCTTTTGCTGCTCCTGTAGTAGTTGGAATAATTGATTGACTACAAGCACGAGCTCGGCGTAAATCTTTATGTGGATTATCTATATTTTTTTGATCATTTGTAAATGAATGAACTGTTGTCATTAGACCATTTACAATTCCAAATTGTTCGTCTAATACTTTTACAACAGGTGCTAAACAATTTGTAGTGCATGATGCATTTGAAATAATATGATGTTTATCTAAATCTAACTCATGATCATTTACACCAATAACAACTGTAATGTCCTCATTTTTACCTGGTGCAGTAATTATTACTTTTTGAGCCCCAGCACTAATATGCATTTTTGCTTTTTCTGCATCGTTAAATTTTCCAGTTGCTTCAATTACGATATCAACATTTAACTCTTTCCATGGAAGTAACTCAGGATTACGTTCACTGATTAGCTCAATACGCTTTCCATCAACGATTAAATGATCTGCATTTGCTACAACCTCACCGTCAAATTTCCCATGAACAGTGTCATATTTAATTAAGTGCGCTAAAGTCTCAGAAGGGTAGCTTGCATTAATTGCAACGATATTATAATCGTGATTTTTAATTGCCTGACGGAAAACCATGCGCCCAATTCGTCCAAATCCATTTATTGCTACATTTACCATAAGTAAACCCCCAATTAAGTTATACTGATTTATTATATCCCTTAATTAGTATAACACATAACGCTTGTTTTGGTTAAACTATTTACATTATTTATGAAATTATTTTATTTAAAAGCTCAACAACTTGTCTTTTTGTATCCTCAAGGTCTCCATTATTATCAATCACATAGTCTGCTCTTGCTTCTTTTTCTTTTACTGGTATTTGAGAAGCGATACGTAAAAGTGCATCCTCTTTTGTTAATTCATTGCGCTTCATTAATCGTTTTAACTGAGTTTCTTCTGAAACGCTTACTACAATCACCTTTTCAACTAATTCGATTGAATTACCCTCATATAAAAGAGGTATATCTAATATTACAAGAGGTTCCCCCTTGGCTAAGTATGTATCAGCTTGTTTCACCATTTCACGTCTAACCTCTGGATGAACAATCGAATTTAATTGTAAGCGCTTTTCTTTATCATTAAATATTATACTACCAAGTAAAGGTCGATTAATATCACCATTTTCTAGTAAAATTTGGCTACCAAACACCTCAACAATCTTCACATAAGCAGGTTGTCCAATTTCAACAACTTCTTTTGCAATAAGATCTGCATCAACGATTGGAATATTTAATTCCTTAAAAAAATTTGAAACAGTACTCTTTCCACTTGCAATGCTACCAGTTAGTCCATAAATTTTTCCCATCTTATTCTCCTTAAAAAGTTAAAGAGGTACCAAACGGAAATAAATCCATTCGGATACGCTCTATAGTTGATTACATTTTCATTAAACCTAGTAAGATTAAAAATACACCAGGTAAAAACGTTAATTTTTGAAGCCATAAGTTTTTGGATAATATATTACCTAATTTCATTCCAAACAATAAAAATAATGCGCTAGCAGTTGAAGTCACTACAGCCGTTAACAACGGAGAAAAACCTAACATTGAAGCACCAATTCCAGCTCCAAATGCATCAAGAGAAAGTGCAAATCCTAATAATATCGCTTCTAAACCTCTAATACTACCCGAACGATCCAAATCGGCAGCAGTCGGCTTTCGTAATATTTTCACTACAATGCCTAATATTTCAAATTCAAAATCAATCACTTTATCCTCTACTTCAATCTTTTCTTCGACTGAGGAATTTGAACCTTTATTTGATCGGTAAAATTGGAATAACACCCATAAACCGATACATACAAGAACGAATCCTCCAATTCTTTTAGCCAATAAAGGAGAAAAAAAGTTAGTAATTGCATGCCCAATCCCCATTGAGGTCATTAAAATGATCCCTGAACAACTTGCAATTGTAATGATTGATTTTAATGGTATCTTTACTTTTCGAAGTCCATAAGTAAATCCAACACTACAGCTATCTAGGCTTAATGCGCATGCTAGTAGTAATAATGATAGCATATTTACCATAAAAAATAGGCTCCTCTCTTTCGTACTCAAGTTATAGTATGAAAGAAAGGAACCGTATGTTAATTTTTTTTAGGCTGACATATTGGACAATACGAGGTTCCTCGCCCACCAACAGTTATTTTCTCTATTGGTTGACCACAATTTTGACACGCTAAACCTTTGCGACCGTAAACTTTAATGATATCTTGGAAAGTTCCTACTTTGCCTTGAGAATTTACATAAGAGCGAATTGTACTTCCACCTAATTCTACAGCTTCGTGTAAAGTTGCAGTGATTGTTTCAGCTAGTAATTTAATTTGTTTGAGCTTTAATTGAGATGCAGGCGTTTCTGGATGAATACCAGATCTAAACAACACTTCATCAACATAGATATTACCTAACCCTACAACCAATTCTTGATCCAGCAAAACTACTTTAATTTTACGATTGGTATTCTGGATTTTCTTTTTTAAATAGTTTGCTGTAAACTCGTCCGAGAAAGGCTCCGGTCCTAATTTAGCAAGTGGAGACTGACGATATTCTTCACCTTTAGTAAATAAATGCATTGTCCCAAACTTACGCACATCTTGATATCGTAACTCTGTACCATCTTCAAATAAAAATCTTACATGAGTATGTGGTGCAACAGGTTCTTCAGTTGGAAACACTCGAAATTTCCCTTCCATTCTTAAATGAGAAACAAGAGTTAGATCAGTCAATTGAAATAAAAGAAACTTCCCTCGACGATTAACGTCCTCAACAGTTTGTCCTTGTAGTAAAAGTTGAAATTCTTCGACATCCTTTGGCTGTTTAATAATATTTTCCCAAGAAACAATCACAGAAGAAATCGTCTTACCAACTACTAAATCTACTAATGTGCGTCTAACCGTTTCAACTTCAGGTAATTCTGGCATACACTTTCTTCCTATTCTATTTATTTTGCTTCAAACCATGATTCTCCGGAATTAAAATCCACTTTTAATGGAACTACTAATTCAACTGCATGTTCCATCACTTCTGGAACAAGTTTTTCTAAAATAGCTAATTCTTCAATTGGTGCTTCCAAAATTAATTCATCGTGTACTTGTAAGATTAATTTCGCTTGGAGTTTCTCCGCCTTTAAACGCTCGTCTAATAAAATCATCGCTTTTTTAATTATATCCGCTGCACTTCCTTGGATCGGTGTGTTCATTGCTGTTCGCTCAGCAAACCCACGAACGTTAAAGTTAGAGCTAGAAATTTCAGGGATATAACGACGTCTGTTCAAAATCGTACTAACAAAACCATCTAATTTTGCTTTTTGAATAATATCAGACATATAATCTTTTACTTTAGGATAACTTGCAAAATATTTTTCAATAAAAGTAGATGCTTCCCTACGTGTAATACCCAGACCCTGAGATAGACCATAGTCGCTAATTCCATAAACGATTCCAAAGTTTACAGCTTTAGCTTGTCTCCTCATATTACTTGTAACTTCATCTGCACTAACGTGGAAAACGTCCATTGCAGTTTTCGTATGAACATCGAAATCATTTTTGAAGGCTTCCATTAAATTGTCGTCTTGGGCGATATGCGCTAATACTCTTAATTCGATTTGGGAGTAGTCTGCTGCAAAAATAACCCAATCTTTTTTTGAAGCTACAAAAGCTTTTCTAATTTTCCTACCTTCTTCAAGACGAATAGGAATATTTTGTAAATTCGGGTCAATCGAGCTTAATCGTCCAGTTTGTGCTAATACTTGATTAAATCGAGTATGAACTTTTGAATCATTCGGATTAATAACTTTCAATAACCCCTCAACATAAGTTGAATTCAACTTACCAACTTGTCGATAATGAAGTATTAATCGAATAATTTCATGCTCATTTTCCAATTTTTCTAGTACGTCTGCAGAAGTCGAATAACCTGTTTTTGTCTTTTTGCCTGATGGTAAATTTAGTTTTTCAAACAAAATTACGCCAAGTTGTTTTGGAGAATTAATATTAAAGTTTTCTCCTGCATGTTCAAAGATTTTCTCTTCAAGGTCTTTTAATGTAATCGCCAATTCAGTTCCCATTGTTCGAAGAGTTTCTTCACGAACAGTTACTCCTTCAAATTCCATATCACCTAAAATGAATGTTAAAGGTAACTCCAGTTCAGTTAAAAGTTCAAATTGGCTATTTTGACGAAGCGCTTCTTCAAGAGATTCTCTCAGCATACTAATTGCAATTGCCTTTCGAACGATATAATCTGCTAATACTTCTTCAGTAGGCTGAGTTTGTTTAGCACCTTTGCCATATATAAATTCCGCTGTTTGAATCGAAAAATTAATTTTTCCGTTTACAATATCGCCAAATTCTTTATTCGATTGAGCAGGATCATTTATATATGAAGCAAGTAAAGGATCAAAATCTACACCTTGAAGATTTATTCCCTTCCATTTCAACGCTACATATGCGCCCTTCGCATCGTAAACATTCTTTTCCACAGTTTTATCTTCTAACCAATTTTTAAAAACTGTCGACTCTAATCCAACCTTTGTTGGGATAAAGAAATTTCCCTTATCATTTGATAACCCGAACCCTTGTATGATTTCACTATGATAATTTTCGCCAATCATCTCTACTATTAAGCTTGAATGATTTGAAAGATGGTTTTCATCAATCGAATCAAGCGTTTCATAATTTATTTCTTCAAGTTCTTCAGTTGGTCCGTTTTCTGATGAAACACCTAATTTCGCAAGTAAAGAAGTAAAACCAAGTGATTTAAAAAATTCAGCAACTTTATTCAATTCAGCATCTGGTCTAACTGTATCGCTAACTGTCAACTCGATTGGAGAATCTGTTTTAATTGTTGCTAATTTTTTACTCATGATTGCTTGCTCTTTATTCTCACTTAAATTCTGAACTAGCTTGGCTCCGCTTATTTCATCAATATGCTCATATACACCCTCAACTGTATTAAATTGCTTTAAAAGTTTAATTGCAGTTTTTTCACCTATTCCAGGGACACCAGGTATATTATCAGATTTATCCCCCATCAACCCCTTCATATCAATAATTTGTTCAGGAGTAATCTCATATTTTTCATTAATAGCTTCAGGAGTAAATTCCTCAACTTCAGTAATTCCCTTTTTAGTCATACTAACAGTGACCCGTTCATCCACAAGTTGCAATAAATCTCGGTCTCCTGAAATAACTTTCACTTCATAATCTTCTTTTGAAGCTTGACCAGCAAGAGTACCGATAATATCGTCAGCCTCATAATTCTCAAGTTCATATCGAGCTATTCCATATGTATCTAATAATTGACGAACTAGAGGAAATTGTTCACTTAATTCAGGTGGCGTTTTTTGTCTTCCGCCTTTATATTCTTTAAAAGTACTATGTCTAAATGTTGTTTTACCTGCATCAAATGCTACTAACATATGACTTGGATTTTCATCCTCAAGGATCTTCATAAGCATCATCGTAAACCCATAAATTGCATTTGTATGAACACCCTTATCATTACTTAAAAGAGGTAAAGCAAAAAAAGCCCTATAGGCAATACTATTTCCATCGATTAAAATTAACTTCTTCTTCAAAATAAAACCTCCAAATTATGAAATGCGGAAGGCGTTTGTTCAGCAGCGACAAGCATAAGACAGGTTCTAGTAAAGGTTGATTTTTACCTTTACTAGAATTTGGCTTATGACCTCGAGCTGCTAACGCCTGGAGCTAGACACCACGAAATGCGGAAGTGCCTTGGTCAGCCCCGACAAGCATAAGCAACTAATATCACCTTATATAATACGATTTAAAATCGATCAATAAATTTATTAATTATACTTTTTTCAATTTTTTCCTTTTTTCTATTTTAACACGAACTATATAGAAAAGAAAAAGAGGCAGCCTTTAAGATTCTTTAGTTCCATAGGTTTTAATCCTTCTTGTTGGATTATTGTTTAACCTATAGAAATTGAATCAAATGACTGCCTTCTTTTTAGCTGAGTATTTCCCTTTCGAATATTAATTCGACACAGGCTACTTCCTGAGCTTGCTGATTATTTAGTACTTGATGTAATCGCCATCCACTTTTTGCATAATTTCCAACTACATCATAATAATGACGATTTGAGGATTTAGTATTAACTTTCACAAATTCGTATTCATACATTTGTAAACCTCCCCTGTTAATTCTTATAATCATAATTTCCCCAACTTTTACAAAAGTAATATCATAGTAAATAAAAAAGAAGTAACCTAATTGGTTTCCTCTTTTAATGATTTAAATTTTCTCTTATGAAAACTTACTAAGCAAATGCAGCAATAATAATCCCCATTACTGTTAAAGCAACAATATGATAGCCTGAGCTTATGAAAAATAAGATTCTACGGCGTCCTTCAAAGAAAGTAGGTGAAACTTCTCTACATGCTGCAATACCAAACCCAGCCAAGAAACCTACTAATGCACCATCAAGAATAGTTACATGATCGATTAAATTGATAAAGACTGAAAGTACATAAGCTGATATAAATGAAGCCAAAATATTTAGTAAATAACCTAAATTAGCACCTTTCATATCAATTTCCTCTTTTTTCTTTCCCATACCCTTCATCCAGATATTTGCAAAAAGTAAAGGTGAGTACCATAAGGTTCCAATAATTGTATTTGAAATTGCCGAAAATAAGATTGCTAATAAACTTACATCTGTTAAATTCACTTAAGAAAACTTCCTCTCAAATTGTTTACAATAATTATACAATATTTAGTAAATATCTCTAATTTCTTTTTAATAAAGGTCTTAGTATTATGAAAAAACACTTAATAAACTAACAGAGCTATTACAAAAAAAATCCCGGAAGTAGAATTAACTTCCGGTTTCAAGACAACTCCTTGGATGAAGGGGTTTTCATCATTATCATAACAATTTTATATTAACTATTATTAAACCTACTGTAAAAACAATGTAAATTGTTATATATTTAAATCTTTATTTAACGTTACAATAAATGATGTCCCAAATCCAAGTTTACTTTCAACTTCTATTTTACCTTTATGGGCTTCAACTAAATGCTTCACGATTGCTAATCCTAGCCCAGTGCCTCCAGAATTTCTACTTCTTGCTTTATCTACGCGATAGAACCGTTCAAAAATACGAGAAATTTCATTTTTCCCAATCCCTACACCTGTATCATTAACACGAACGATAATTTGATCGTCTGTTTCAGTAGAAGTAATAAATACTTTCCCACCTGCTGGAGTATAATGAATTGCATTATCCATAAGGTTGATAAATACTTGTTTTAATCTCAAAGCATCTCCATTAACAACTAATGGACTTTTTAAATATGTTTTGAAATCGATGTTTTTCTCTTCAGCCTTTTGTTTAAGCATTTGCTGAACATCTTCAATAATGTTATTTATTGAGACATTTGTTCGATCCAATTTAAAATTCTGTTGTTCAATTTTAGATAGATCTAGTAAATCCTGGATTAAAGTTTGCATTCGATCACTTTCAGTCAGGATAATCGTTAAGAAATTTTTGCATAATTCCTCATTTTCCATTGCTCCATCCAGTAGCGTTTCTGTAAAACCTTTTATCGATGTAATCGGTGTCTTTAATTCATGAGATACATTTGCGAAGAAATCCTTTCGAACTTGCTCCAGTTTTTTCAATTCACTTATGTCGTGGAAAACTAGTACAATCCCTTTCCATTCATGATTTATCCCAATGATTGGTGCACCGTAAACCTCAAAATGTTTTCTCTCAATTGATAATGGGAGTGTTATTTGTCTTCTGACCTTCACTTCTTTTAAGAAGATTTCTTCAACAATTTCAATAATTTCATTATGTGTAAAAGCATCATAATACAACTCATCAATAATGCTTCTTGAATCAACTTTAAAAATCTCCTTATACGTTTTATTGATTAGATTGACGTGTCCTCTACTATTGATTAAGACAACACCACTACCAATATTATGTATAAGAGTATTTAATCGATCTTGCTGCATTTCTTGTTGCATCGTCATTTCTTGAAGATTTTTAGCTAATACATTCATCGCTTGGCTTAATGTAGTAGTCATTTCGTTACTTTCAGTGTATGTTCTTGCCTTATAGTTTCCTTTTGACAACTCAAGAGCTACCTGGGTTATATCCTCAATTGGTTTTGAAAATTGATGCGAATATCGAATAACTAACACAATAATTGCTACTAAGACAATACCTAACAAGGATATTAATAAGATCCATATACTGCGATAAACTTCCTTTATTGATTTAATCGAATAATCAATCAATAAATATTGTTTATTTCCTTTTTGATCATTTATTTTATTTCCAAAATATCTAGCATCAGAGTCTTTTTGTTTAAATTTAACGGGCTCATTAGATTGATCAAGTCTAGAAATAAATTCCTTTAACTTTTTATCTGAGAGATTTAGTGTATTATCTTGATTACTAGATTTAGCGATTAAATTATTATGATCACCATATAAATATACTTCAATATTTAAATCCTTCGAAATTTTATTCATCGTTTGATTAGATATATTATTTGTTAACGGAATATGAGATTCCAAAAATGTTGATAATAAATTCGTTTCTTTTTCAATTCTCTGATCATAGTTTGTCAGATAAAACGATTTAAATGTTTGCCCTAAAATGACACCTAAAATAATTAAAATGATGATAATAATAATAGATAATCCATAAAGCAATTTGCGATTCAGTTTACTCATTGATTCTCGGTTCCTCTAACTTATACCCTAATCCACGAATTGTTTTAATATAAATTGGTTTTTTTGAATCTTGTTCAATTTTTTCTCTTAAATGACTGATATGGACATCGACGATTCGTGTATCACCTGCAAAATCGTAATTCCACACAGCACTTAATAGTTGATCTCTAGTTAATACTCTACCTTTATTTTTGGTTAAATAAAGTAAAAGTTCAAATTCCTTAGGAGTTAATTCTAACTGTACTCCTTGGAAATAAGCTTCATAATACTCAGGTAATATTTTTAATTCAGCAATAATTAACGTATCAGTGTCTTCACTAGATTGAACTGGAGTTTCGGTTATTTTACTTCTTCTTAAAATTGCTTTTACTCTTGCTACAACTTCTCTTGGGCTAAATGGTTTTGTCATATAATCATCCGCACCAAGTTCAAGTCCTAAAACTTTATCAAATTCATCATCTTTCGCCGTCACCATTAATATCGGGGTAGTATTTCTTTGTAATCTTAATTCTTTACAAACTTCCATACCATCTTTTTTCGGTAGCATTAAATCTAAAACGATTAATTCTGGTTTTTCGTCAGTAGCTTTTTGCAGTGCTTCGTCTCCATCAGTAGCTGTAACTACTTGAAAACCAGCTTGTTCTAGGTTGAATTTAATTAAGGTTAAGATATGCTCTTCGTCGTCTACTACAAGAATTTTATTAGTCATAACTTGCTCCTCCAGGTTTTTTTAGAAAACCTTCATCCGAATTTATCTATTTATATTATTATCATACTAGAATTTCATTCAGCCGTAAAATATTCATAGTCTTCCAATAATTATAAAACTAATTCATTTGATAATTACAAATGCTGTTATTTAAGTAGGGTCTTAGTGGCTACCACTCCAGGTTGCCTGCTTTCCTTGGGTCGGGCTGTGAAGCTCTTCTGGGCATTCATGCCTGTGTGAGTTTCCCGCTACCACCAATATAGGAGTCATGTACCTTCTGTTCCATTCAACTTCTACTTTAATTGTTAGGATTAAAGATAAAAACTATTCGAGGGACTATTTATCGTAAAAAATTGTAATTTTGAATATGGTCCTAGTTTTCTTCCACTCCAATCGATTTCTTTATTAGGAAGTTTGATTATAACCATTCAGCATTCTTTTAGAAAAGAACCTAAAAAAAAGAATGTCTATTGACATTCTTCTTAAAAATTCTCGTATAATAAACTATTTGATTGATCTACAGTCGGTGGAATAACAGTAATATTCCCAGTAGCGATAGTTGTCTGTGACTTATTTAAAACGCTTACATTTAGTGATACTTCATTTTTTTTCGTGTTTATGTCAACGACTTCAAAATGAATTGAAATTGTTTCATTATGATGAATATGATGATCGAACTGGATTTCTTTTTTCACAATATGGCTTCCAGGTCCTGGTAGATGTTTTGTTACCGCACTTGCCACTAATCCACTTATAATGATTCCAGGTACGATAGGTTTTTTAAACCTCGTTTGAGATGCATAATTATATTGAGTATATAAAGGATTTGTATCCCCAGTTAATGCGAGGTATAAATAAATATGTTGTTCATCAATATGTTCAGTTACGATTAATTTTTCACCAATTGATATGTCTTCGAGTTTACGTCCTATTTTAGCTTTTTTAGTTAACATATTGAACCCCCTGTTTATCTTAATATTTTAAAAATTCGATAAACAACCTCAAATTTCCTTCTTAATCGTCAAATTTTATTAAAAAAGTTCTGGTAAATACTACTAAGTAGAAAACAGAGAAAATCTCTACTATTTTAATAGTATGAACAATCAAGACAACTTCCTTTCAAAAGTGGCGTAGTTTCCCTTTCAATCAATATTTCTAAAAACAACAATATTATATAATAACGCGTAAAAAAAAGAAAAAGCCTTAAAAGGCTTTTTCTTTTTTTTTTGGCTCAGCGTTTAAATTTCTCTAATAATCGTTTTAAGATAAAACGTTCATTACGTTTTTAACAGCTTCAACCGAACGATCTAAGGCTGCTTTTTCATCAGCAGTTAATTCTAATTCTATGATTTGCTCAATACCATTACCACCGATGATAGTAGGTACTCCTAAATAAATACCGTTATAACCATATTCGCCTTCTAAGAATGCGATAGTTGGTAATACACGACGTTGATCTTTAAGAATAGCTTCTACCATTTCTACCAATGAAGCAGCTGGTGCATAGTATGCACTACCGTTCCCTAATAGATTTACGATTTCTCCGCCACCCTTACGAGTACGTTCCACGATTTCATCTAATCGATCTTTTGGAATTAAGTTTTCTAATGGTATTCCACCTGCATAAGAGAAACGTACTAATGGTACCATTTCGTCTCCATGCCCTCCTAGAACGAAACCAGAAATATCTTTTACAGATAAGTTTAATTCTTGAGCCACAAACGTTCTAAAACGTGCAGTGTCAAGAACACCTGATTGTCCGATTACACGGTGTTTAGGTAAACCAGATTCTTTGTATACCGTATATGTCATTGCATCAACTGGGTTTGTTAATACAACAATTGTACAGTTTGGAGAGTGCTTTACGATTTCACGAGTAACTGCCTTCATTATGTTTGAGTTTGTTGATACTAAATCATCACGGCTCATACCAGGTTTACGAGCAATACCAGCAGTAATTACTACAACATCAGAGTTAGCTGTGTCAGCATAATCACTTGTACCAGTAATGTTTGCATCAAAACCTTGAACTGGACTAGCTTCAAGCATGTCTAAAGCTTTACCTTTAGTAGGGTTTTCTAATTGTGGAATGTCGACTATTACTACATCCCCTAATTCTTTTTGAGCTAGCAAGAAAGCTGTTGTTGCACCAGTAAATCCAGCACCTACTACAGAAATTTTACGTCTACTAATTGACATATTAAATTCCTCCCCTTTAATTGACACCTTTATTATACTAGAACTGACTCCATATTAGAAATTAATTCGTTAGCAAATTCAGAGCATTTTACTTCTCTAGCGCCATCCATTAAACGAGCAAAATCGTAAGTTACAACTTTTGATTCAATTGTTTTTTCCATTGAATTTAAAATCATAGAAGCAGCTTCATTCCATCCCATATGCTCAAGCATTAATACACCTGATAAAATAACTGATGATGGATTAACTTTGTCAAGTCCAGCATATTTAGGTGCTGTACCATGAGTTGCTTCAAAAATTGCATGTCCAGTTTCGTAGTTGATATTTGCTCCTGGAGCGATACCGATACCACCAACTTGTGCTGCAAGTGCATCTGAAATGTAATCTCCATTTAAGTTCATTGTAGCTACTACATCAAACTCACGTGGTCTTGTTAAGATTTGTTGTAAGAAGATATCAGCAATGCTATCTTTTACTAAGATTTTTCCAGCTTTTTCAGCATCTTCCATTGCTTTATTTGCAGCATCTTTACCGCTAGTTTCTACGATGCGATCATATTCAGCCCATGTAAATACTTTATCACCGAATTCTTGTTCAGCAACTTCATAACCCCAGTTTTTAAATGCGCCTTCAGTAAATTTCATGATGTTACCTTTGTGTACTAAAGTTAAAGACTTACGGTTTTCTTGAATTGCATAATTGATAGCAGCACGCACAAGACGTTTTGTACCTTCTTCAGAAATTGGTTTGATTCCGATACCTGAAGTTTCAGGGAAACGAATTTTATTAACTCCCATTTCTTTTTGTAAGAATTCTAATACTTTTTGTGCTGCTTCAGAACCTTTTTCATATTCAATACCAGCATAAATATCTTCTGTATTTTCACGGAAAATTACCATATCAGTATCTTCAGGACGTTTAACCGGAGAAGGTACTCCTTCAAAGTAACGTACTGGACGTAAACATACAAATAGGTCTAATTCTTGACGAAGGGCAACGTTTAATGAACGAATTCCTCCACCAACTGGTGTCGTTAATGGACCTTTAATTGCGATCATATATTCGTCAATAACGTTTAATGTTTCTTGTGGAAGCCATTCACCAGTTACGTTGAATGCCTTTTCTCCAGCAAGTACTTCTTTCCATTCGATTTTACGAGTTCCATTATATGCTTTTTCAACAGCTGCATCTAATACGCGTGAAGATGCTGCCCAAATATCTGGGCCTGTCCCGTCTCCTTCAATAAAAGGAATGATTGGATTGTTTGGAACGTTTAACTCGCCATTTACTAAAGTAATTTTTTCAGCTTGCATGGTTGCTCCCCCTTGTATAAATGTTTAATTACATACTTATGAGAGGAAGATTTCTCTTCCTCTCTTTACTATATCATTATTATTCTAACATTAAATACTATTTTAAGTATTCAATATCTTCTTATACTCTCTCTTCAATTGGAATATAAGCGTTTTTATCTGGTCCAACATAATCAGCACGAGGGCGGATAATACGGTTGTTATCATATTGCTCTAAAATATGAGCTGCCCATCCAGACATACGACTTATCGCAAAAATCGGAGTAAATAAGTCATGTTCAATTCCTAAGCTGTGGTATACAGACGCTGAATAGAAATCAACGTTAGGTGGAATATTCTTTTGAGTGGTAACAATCTCTTCAATTTTTTCAGACATTTCATACCATTTTGACTCGCCAGTAATATCTCCTAATTGACGTGACATTTCTTTAAGATGTTTCGCACGAGGATCTCCACCACGATATACGCGATGACCAAATCCCATGATTTTAGCTTTTGCATCCATTTTTTCTTGGATGAAAGTTTCTACATTTTCAATGCTACCGATTTCAGCTAACATTTTCATAACGCTTTCATTTGCACCACCGTGTAATGGGCCTTTTAAAGCACCAATTGCAGCTGTAATACCTGAGTAAATATCAGATAATGTTGCTACACATACACGTGCTGTAAAAGTTGATGCATTTAATTCATGATCAGCATGTAAAACTAATGCTTTATTAATTGCTTCTTCAGCAATTTCATTTGGCTCATCACCAGTTAACATGTACAAGAAATTTGCAGCGAATGAAATATCTTTACGAGGAGCAACTGGCTCAAGCCCGCGACGGATTCGAGAAAACGCTGCCACAAATGTCGATACTTTTGCTTGAAGTTGGATTGCCTTTAGATAATTAGAGTCAGAATCCATTGCCTCTGCTTGTTCATCATACATAGCTAGCATAGAAATAACTGTACGTAATACCGTCATAGGATGTACATTTTTTAAGTTTGTTGTTTTTAAGAAAGTAATAACTTCTTCTGGTAAAACTGCATTATCAGCTAATTGAGCTGAGAACTCATTAAGTTGAACTTTAGTTGGTAACTTACGATGCCAAAGTAAGTAAACTACTTCTTCGAAACTCGCAAATTCTGCTAATTCATCAATTCCGATACCAACATACGTTAATGTATCATCAATAATAGAACTTATAGAAGTTGTAGCAGCTACAACGCCTTCTAAACCACTTTTAACTGTCATATTCCCCTCTCCCCTTTACGTAAAAAAATTTCTTTTAGTGTTTTACTTACATATACTGGTATAACACTTCCCCTTACCATGTATATGTAGAAAGGAACCCTACTATCTGTTATTATAAACAATAATCTGACTTTTGTGAATGAAAACAATTTACTAAAATATAATTATTGTGAAACTACTTAATAAATTCTACAATCCAAATGAATAGATATGCGATTCCGGCCCCAATAAGTGGACCTACTGCAACACCTTTAAAAAGCGCAACCGATAAAACAGTACCAAGTACTAAGGCAGCTGTTATTTGAGGACTCGTTGCTAATAATTGAACCCCTCCCTTTGCAAGAAGTGCTACTGCAATACCTGATAATAATGCGATCCAGGCTACAGGTGTTTTCAATGCATCTAATAAGTGTTTAAACCCAATCTCACCTGTTGCGATTGGAACTAATACGGCAATAGTTATAATCGTTACACCTAAATTAATCCCCTTAGACTGTAAATATGGAAATACTCTATCTCCAATAGGAGTATATTTAAGGAGTAACAATACTATAATTGAAATAATTAGTGAATTATTTTTAGCTATAACTCCAATTAATAATAAAATTATTAGAAAGATTGCCGATTCACTCATAATTATCTTTCCTCTCATTGTATAATTTATTAATAAATACTATCAAACTTTACTATTATAAAAAAATAATTCTTGATAAAATAGAATAGACAAGCCAATAGCCAATTTCTCAATTGAAAGGGGTGACGAATTTTGAGTAGAAGTTTAGTTTACCAACTCATTCGTTTCTTATTTGTAACTGTTTGTATTGTTGTAGGACTTTACTTAGCATTATTCGTTTCAAAACTTACATATCCATTTATAATCGCATTTATTATTGCATTTCTTTTAAATCCACTTGTGAACTTATTAAATGAGAAAGCAAAGATTCCAAGGGGAATATCAGTATTTATCTCAATCATTTTATTGTTATCAGTTGTAGCAGGATTATTTACATTGCTAATTACAGAGATTATTTCGGGTACCACGTATTTAATACAAGTTGTGCCTGATAATTTTGAGCGTATTGTTTATTTTGTTGAAAATATCGTCACTGATAAAATCATTCCTTTATATGACGTAGTCATGAATGAATACAGTCAATTGGGTGCTGGTCAACAGGAAACGATTCGTACGAATATCCAATCAATTGGTGATTCCGTTATTAATATGGGAAAAGGTGCTTTAAATGGCATCATTAATGGTATCAAATTAATCATCGCAATACTTCCAAATACAGCTACATTAATCTTTGTATCCTTGTTAGCAACTTTCTTTATTAGTAAAGATTGGTATAAGATCAAAAATTTATTCGCAATTTACACACCGAACCGACTTCAGCACTATAGTAAAACGATCTTTACAGATTTACGAAAAGCTTTATTTGGATTTATAAAAGCTCATATTACTCTTATTTCTATGACAACAGTACTTGTATTAATCGGGTTATTAATTCTAAGAGTTCCATTTGCAATTACGATTGCTATTTTAATTGGACTAATTGATTTACTCCCATACTTGGGAACAGGATTAATATTTGTTCCATGGATACTTTACACTTTCCTAACTAATGATTATTCATTAACGATTGGTCTCGCAATCTTATATGGTGTTGTAATTATTCAGCGTCAACTTGCTGAGCCGAAAGTACTTTCGTCAAATATTGGACTACATCCACTTCCTACTTTAATTTCCTTATTTATAGGATTTAAGTTTTTTGGATTATTAGGTTTAATAATTGGCCCAGTGACTTTGGTTATTTTATCTACATTATACCGAGCAAAAGTATTTCATGAACTATGGATATATATAAAAGGTACTAAATAAAAAAAACGTGAAAACAATTTTGTTTTCACGTTTTTTTATTTTATGACTCTGTTAATCTACATTGGTTAATCCTCAGAGGTTATTTTTTAATATAACCTGTCCAAACAATGTTTCCTTTTAGTTTCTTCATTAAGACATAGAGAATTTGTTGAACTAATTTTAATCGTATAGGTTTTATTAATAAAATAATCGCACATATGTCAGTTATTGGACCTGGAATAGCTAATAAAAGGCCAATTAAAAAGAAAGACAGACCTTCAACCATTAATAAGTCTGGCGTTTTACCAGCTCGAAGTTGCTCTCCAGCCTGTTGTTTAACAGTAACCCAAACATTTTTCATAATATACACGCCAATTAATACCGTTCCAATTAACCATAAAAAGATTGATAAAGAGCCTATCAACTTACCAAGAAGGATCAAGCAAATAAAATCAATAACAGGAATTAACAATAGCCAACCTAGAATCTTTTTCAGGAAGCTCACCTCATAATGATTAATTTTCAAAAATAAAGAGAAGGAATTTTCATCCCTTCTCTTTATTATATATTATAAAATGCTCTTATGTCCTGTACTAACTATTCCTCGTGATGCATCTACAGTAACTGCTTGACCATTAACAAGAATATCAGTTGCATTTTCAACTCCAACGATTACAGGGATACCTAAACTAACACCAACTACTGCTGCATGACTAGTTAATCCACCTTCTTCTGTAATAATTGCTGCTGCTTTTTCAATTGCAGGCATCATATCTCTATCTGTGCAATTAGTTACTAAAATACTTCCATTTGTAACTTTTGAAACTGCTTCTTCACCAGTTCTTGCAACAACTACTTTACCTGCCGCTGTTTTACGACCAATTCCTTGACCTTGAGCTATTACATCTCCAACTACATGAATTTTCATCATATTCGTCATACCTGTTTCACCAACTGGTAATCCAGCAGTAATGATAACAGTATCACCATTAGATACAAATTTTGCATCCTGAGCTGCGTCCATTGCATGTTGTAACATTTCATCAGTAGAGTTCGCTTTTGCTCTATATTGAGTTTGAACACCCCAAACTAATGTTAAACGACGACAAATGCGAATATCAGAGGTAATTGCTAATATCGGCGCCTTTGGACGATATTTAGAAATCATTTTTGCAGTATGTCCACTTTCAGTAGGAGCGATAATAGCAGCTACTGATAAGTTTAATGCTGTTGCTGCAACTGATTGACCGATTGCATCTGTAATAGTTGCCTTGTTTTCTTTTTGGCGTTTCTTGAATAATTCTTCATATTGTAAGCTTTTTTCAATACGAAGAGCGATTGAATTCATCATTGACACTGATTCAACTGGATATGTACCAGCAGCTGTTTCACCAGATAACATAATTGCATCAGTACCATCAAGAATTGCATTTGCAACGTCACTTGCTTCAGCACGTGTTGGACGTGGATTACGTTGCATTGAATCTAACATTTGAGTTGCAGTAATAACTGGCTTACCTAAAATGTTACATTTTTTAATTAATGATTTTTGTACTAATGGTACCTCTTCAGGCGGGATTTCTACACCCATATCTCCACGAGCTACCATTAAACCATCTGAAACTTCAAGAATTTCGTCGATGTTATCGATTCCTTCTTGATTCTCAATTTTTGTAATGATTTGGATATATTCTGCCTTATGTTTACCTAAAAGTTCGCGAATTTCTAATACATCTGTAGCTTTACGTACAAAAGATGCAGCGATAAAGTCGATTCCTTGTTCTATACCAAATTCGATATCACTTACATCTTTCTCAGTAATACCAGGTAAATTTACACGTACATTTGGAACGTTAACACCTTTTTTATTTTTTACTAATCCACTATTTAAAACTTTAGTGCGAATATCTTTTCCTTCAATACCGATAACTTCTAAACCAATTAAGCCATCATCAATTAAGATTCTAGATCCTACATGTACATCATCAATTAACCCTTCGTAAGATACAGCAAATTTTTCTGCAGTACCCATAACAGGTTCAGTTGTGATAATTACTTCGTTTCCAGTTTTTAATTCAGCTTGGCCACCTTCAAAATCTAACGTACGAATTTCAGGGCCTTTCGTATCTAAAAGTATTGCTACTGTTTTTCCAGTTTTTTCTGACGCTTCACGAATACTTTTTATTCTTCCAGCATGTTCTTCATGAGATCCATGAGAGAAGTTTAGACGAGCTACATTCATTCCAGCATCTATTAACTGTACTAATTTTTCTACCGATTCACTGGCAGGACCAATCGTACAAACTATTTTTGTTTTGCGCATTTTTTTACCTCCAAGTAATTTAAAAAGAAACTAAAATCTTTCTTAAAATCTATTTTCAATACTACATTAAAAAAATTAAAATTCGAAGTGAAAACGATTGCTCAAAAAAACCAAGCTTTCTTAAATAGAAAGCTCTTGAGCTAATTGGTACATATCTTTATCACATACATGTTTTTGAGCAAGTGCTTCAATTATGTCATGATCAACCAGTTTATTGTTCTGGATACCTACACAACGGCCACCTTTGCCTTCCATTAGTAACTCTACTGCTCTTGCACCTAATCTACTTGCAAGTACTCGATCCGCTGCACTTGGAGAACCACCACGTTGTACATGTCCTAATACCGTGACACGTGTATCAAAGTCTGTTCTTTCTTCGATTACTTTCCCAATTTCAATTGCACTTCCAACACCTTCAGCTACAACAATGATACTATGTTTTTTGCCACGTTCGCTTCCTCGAACTAACTTACTAATAATATCATCCATATCATATTCTACTTCAGGGATTAAAATTGTTTCTGCTCCGTCAGCTAATCCTGCCCATAAAGCAATATCACCAGCATTCCGACCCATTACTTCAATTACGTACGTACGTTCATGTGAAGTTGCTGTATCACGAATTTTATCGATCGCGTCGATTACTGTATTTAAAGCAGTATCAAAGCCAATTGTAAAGTCTGTTCCAGGTATATCATTATCAATTGTACCTGGTACACCTACACATGGAAATCCATGTTCTGTAAGTTTTTTTGCACCTTGGTATGAACCATCTCCACCGATAACAACTAATCCTTCAATACCAAACTTATTAAGCTGTTCAATTCCTTTTTTCTGTCCTTCAAGTGTTTTAAATTCTGGACAACGTGCAGTTAATAATTTTGTGCCTCCACGATGAATAATATCGCCTACAGAACCTAATTCAAGTTTTTCGATGTTTCCAGTGATTAATCCAGCATAACCTTGGTATACCCCGTAAACTTCCAGCCCATGAAAAATAGCTTTTCGAACAACTGCTCGTACCGCAGCGTTCATTCCTGGAGAATCTCCTCCACTTGTTAGTACGCCAATTTTTTTCATATGTATTCACCTCTAAGATTTTCCATTAATACATTTATTTATTTAAATAAAGTAACATGTTATACATTTTTAAACAATAGCTATTATGTGAACTTTTTCATAAACTTAGGTAAAGGTATCCATCACTTTTTTATACAAGACGATTTACTACACAGATTTACGGTTATTTTTTACTAATATTCTAAAATAATACAAAAAAAGAGCATGCTCACATAATTGTTTCACACACTCTCGAAGTTAAATCAAAATATTATTTATAATAAGAAATCTTACCTAACTTTGCGTGCTTATCATATCGTTGTTGAACTAGTTCATCTTTATCCATTGATAAAATAGATTTTAACGTATCATATAAATATTTATCAATATATTTAGCTTGTTGTTCAACATCATTTTGTGCCCCACCTTTTACTTCAGGGATAATTTGGTCAACTACCTCTAATTCAAGTAAATCTGGAGCTGTGATTTTCATTGATTCTGCGGCTTTACGAGCTAAAGAAGAATCTTTCCAAAGTAATGCAGCTGCACCTTCTGGTGAGATTACAGAATAAGTTGAGTTCTCTAGCATAAGTAATTTATTACCTATACCTAATCCAAGAGCACCTCCACTACCACCTTCACCAATTACGATACAAATTACAGGTACTTTTAAACCCGCCATTTCAAATAAATTTCGAGCGATCGCTTCACTTTGCCCACGTTCCTCTGCAGCTTTCCCAGGATAAGCTCCTTTTGTATCAATGAAAGTGATAATAGGTCGATTAAATTTCTCAGCCTGTTTCATTAATCTAAGCGCTTTTCTATATCCTTCAGGATGCGGCATACCGAAATTACGTTTTATATTTTCTTTCGTATCTTTACCACGTTGATGACCTACGACTGTTACTGGTAAACCATGATATTTAGCAATTCCTGAAACGATTGCAGCATCATCACCAAATAATCGATCACCATGACATTCAAAGAAATCCGTAAACAATCGATTTACGTAGTCCATCGTAGTCGGACGTTCTGGATGTCTTGCCACTTGAACACGATCCCAAACACCCATATTACCATAAATTTCATTCTCTAACGTCTTTAAACGCTCTTCTAAACGTCTAATTTCCTCAGAAAAATCTACATCATGTTGATTTGTATATACTTTTAATTCATCGATTTTTGTTTTTAATTCATGAATCGGCTTTTCAAATTCTAACATAACCACTATTGAAGGACACCTCCTCGATGTATATCAAGTATCGTAAATAATTTTGAACGCATTTCAGTACGAGGAAGTACTGCATCAAGTTGTCCATGATTTAGAAGGAATTCCGCTGTTTGGAAATCTTCCGGTAATTCTTCACGAATCGTTTGTTCAATAATACGACGACCAGCAAAACCAATTAATGCTCCAGGCTCAGCAAAATTATAATCTCCTAAAGATGCAAAACTTGCTGATACCCCACCAGTAGTAGGGTTTGTTAAGATTGAAATTGCTAAGCAGCCAAACTCACTATGCCTTTTAAGTGCAGCACTTGTTTTTGCCATTTGCATTAAACTTAATATACCTTCCTGCATACGTGCTCCACCTGATGCAGTAAAAATAATAAATGGAAGTGACTCCGCTGTCGCATTTTCAATAGCTCTCGTAATTTTTTCTCCTACTACAGAGCCCATGCTTCCCATTCTAAATCTTGAATCCATTATAGCAATTACAACGGGAATACCATCAATCGTTCCTTTTCCAGTAACTACTGCTTCGTTAAGATTCGTTTTTTTGCGATCACTTTCTAGTTTTTCTATATAATCTGGAAAATGTAATGGGTTAGCAGAAATCATATCATTATCATATTCTTCAAACGTATCTTCATCGATTAAACTTTCAATTCTTTCAAATGCTGTCATTTGATGATGAAAGCCACAATTACTACAAACTTTTACATTTTTTATTAATTCTTTTGTAATACTTATTTTTTTACATTTAGGACATTTTGTCATAACACCGTCAGGTAAATCTGTTTTCATTACTTCTGAAGGTATGGATGCATATTTTTTCTTTTTGGAAAATAAGTCTTTTAGCAACCTAATTCCTCCCAACTTTTTTAGTACTAAATACTAATAGGATACTATAAATGTTATACACTTTTTGTTAACATTTGTCGATAAAATTCAGCTAAATTTCGTCAATTCAATTTTTCTTGGTAACAGAAATTTGTAAAATTATCCAAGCAAAATTTTAACATTATTGACTAAAATTCCCTTTAATTTCAACGATTTATAAAGTTTTTTACCACATCTAAGTATTATAACAGATAAAAAAGGATAGTACTACATTACTTATTTTCAGCATTGTAATACTATCCCCTCCAAATATTAATATCTGGTGATAAATTATTATTTAATTAAAGCTAGTCTTTTCGTTTTTTCTTCAATTTCTTTTGGATCAACTTTAATTCTAGCTACACCTGTTTCCATCGCTGCTTTAGCAACACTTGATGCTACTTTTGGAGCAACACGCGGATCAAACGGTGCTGGAATAATAAAATCTGGAGATAGTTCATCTTCACTAACTAAACTTGCAATCGCATTAACAGCAGCTATTTTCATCTCTTCATTGATATGCGTAGCTCGCACATCTAATGCTCCACGGAAAATACCAGGGAATGCTAAAACATTATTTACTTGGTTAGGATAATCACTACGGCCAGTACCAATTACTAAAGCACCAGCTTCTTTTGCATCCTCTGGCATTATCTCTGGATCTGGATTTGCCATTGCAAAGATAATTGGATTTTCATTCATTGAGCTCACCATTTCTTTTGTTACTGCTCCTTTTACAGAAACCCCAACAAATACGTCAGCACCTTTAATTACATCTTCAAGACTTCCTTGAATTCGATCTTTGTTTGTATATTTTGCAACTTCGTCCTTCACACTGTTCATTCCATTTGGACGACCTTCATAGATAGCACCTTTTGTATCGCACATAATGATTGAGCGTACACCAAAACGATTTAATAATTTTAAAATCGCAATTCCTGCTGCACCTGCACCGTTTAAAACAACTTTAATATCTGCCATTTTTTTATTTACTAATTTTAATGCATTTACTAATCCAGCAAGTGTAACAATTGCTGTACCATGCTGATCATCATGGAAAATTGGAATATTTGTTTCACGCTTTAATCTTTCTTCTATAATAAAACAGTTTGGAGCTGCAATATCTTCTAAATTAATCCCACCAAATGTAGGTTCTAACAATTTAACTGTTTGGATAATAAGTTCTACATCCTGTGTATTTAAACAAATTGGAAATGCATCAACACCAGCGAAGCTCTTAAATAGAGCAGCTTTCCCTTCCATTACAGGTAATGCAGCTTCAGGTCCAATGTTCCCAAGACCAAGTACAGCAGATCCATCTGAAACAACACCAACCATGTTACCTTTCATAGTGTACTCATACACTCTGCTTTTTTCTTCATAAATTTCTTTACATGGTTCAGCAACACCTGGTGAATATGCTAAGCTTAGTTCCTTCGCATTTGTAACAGGTACTTTTGAAATTGTTTCTAATTTACCTTGATGAACTCTATGCATATGTAATGCTTCTTCACTTAATAATGACAAACTGTTCACTCTCCCTAATAACGACGAGTTGAAAACATTTCAACTGTTTATTTCCTGGTGATTTTTATTTTTAAAGATGATGTAATTATTTTTTCCAACAACATCCCAAGTTAATAATAAATGATTTTGAAGAAAAATGTCTATTTCTTTAATACAACATTTTCGTCTCCAACTAATTTTTTTAACATTGTTAAACAATTTAATGTAGGGTTAACATAATATTGTTCTGAAAGTTGAACCGCTTTTTTTTCCTCTTCATAATAGAGAACAACCTTTGTATGTCCCTTATACTGGGCAATTGTTTGTTGAATTGTATAAGAAATGTTCTTGTTAGTATGCCCAGTAATTTTAATAAATAAAGTAAACTCTTTTTGATCAATTAGTTCTTCTATTTCATCAATTGTAAAAATTTCATTTATGATTAACTGTTTTCTTTCTTCACGCTCATCAATTTTTGCTTTAACGATGACAACTTCTTTTTCCTTTAATTTGTGACGATACTTTTCAAATGTCCTAGGAAAAATAACTGCATCAATTTGAGTGCCAATATCTTCAACTTGTAAAAACGCCATATGTTGCTGTTTTTTCGTCTTTGTTATTCTTAGGTCTCGAATGTAAACAAATATTAGCTGTTCTTCATCCTTTTTTTGAATACTTAATTCGATAGTTGAGCTATTACTTTCTTTTTGTAACTTCTCATATTGGCTAATTGGATGACCTGTTAAATAAGTACCAAGTGCTTGTTTTTCAAGTTCAAGTTTCATTGAAATCTTCATTGGTTCTACTTGAATTAATTCTGGTTTAGGCACAAATTCTTCATCAAGAAATAAATCAACCTGATCTTCATTTTCAGGTCTTACTATTTCAACATAGTCAAAAATAATATCAATATTTGCAAGTAAACTTGCTCGATCTAAGTTGAACTCATCAAAACAACCTGCATAAATTAAATTTTCGATGCTTTTTCGATTTAAAGCCTTTGGTGAAATTTTTATACAAACATCAAAAAAATCCTTATAAGGTCGCTTTTGTAATATTTCACGAACAGTCGCCATTCCTATATTTTTAATCGCTAATAAGCTATATCGAATGCCCTTCCCCTCAACAACGAATGCATATTGACTTTTATTAATTGACGGAGGATATATCGGTATTCCTTTTAACTTAGCTTCACCTATATAAGTTGATACTTTTTCATCACTACCAATAAAACTTGATAACAATGCAGCATAAAATTGTAATGGATAGTTTGCTTTTAAATATGCTAGTTGATAGGCAATCATACTATAGGCTACAGCATGACTTCTATTAAAACCATAGTTCGCAAATTGGACAATTAAATCGTAAACTTCATTTGCAACTTCCTCTTCGTATCCTTTAGAAATTGCCCCCTTAACAAAATGAATTCTTTCTTTATCTAATACTTCCTTCTTCTTTTTACTCATTGCACGACGAAGTAAATCAGCCTCACTTAAACTGAAGCCCGATAAAGTAGAAGCAATCTGCATAATTTGCTCTTGATAAATTATGACTCCATATGTTGGTTCTAATATTTTCTCCAAGACAGGATGGGGATACGTAACTTTCTCTAAACCATGTTTATATTGAATAAATTTAGGAATTTGCTCCATTGGACCTGGGCGATATAATGCGTTTACAGCAACTATATCTTCGAATTGATTTGGTTGTAATTGCTGTAAAACCCTTCTCATACCAGAACTCTCTAATTGAAATACACCTGAAGTATCTCCTTTACTCAGTAAATCAAACGTTTTTGCATCCTCTAAAGGTAGTTCATCTAATTTAATTTCCACACCAGTTGTCTCTTTTATTAAACGACACACTTCTTCTAACAGACTTAAATTTCGAAGACCAAGAAAATCCATTTTTACTAACCCAAGTTCTTCTAAAACTTCCGCAGGATATTGGGTTAAGAACACACCATGATTTCCTTCTTGAAGAGGTACAACATTCGTTAAAGGTTGTTCTGATATAATCACGCCAGCTGCGTGAATACTTGTATGACGTGGTAATCCTTCAACTCGACAAGCAACTTCAAAAATACGTTTATGAATACCAGAATGCTCTACATGACTACTAAAAGCCTTTGATGCAGTGTAAACATCCTTTAAAGACATCCCAAATGATGAAGGTATTAATTTCGAAAACCGATCGATTTCAATCGGAGTTAACCCCATAACTCTTGCTATATCTCTGATAGCCGCTTTTGCACCTAATGTACCAAACGTAATAATTTGAGCTACATGAACTTCTCCATATTTTGAAGCAACATAATCAATCATTTCATCACGACGATGATCCGGAAAATCAATATCAATATCCGGCATCGAAATTCTTTCTTCATTTAAAAAACGTTCAAAAAGCAAGTTGTACTCTATCGGATCAACATTTGTGATTTTTAGTACATATGAAACTAATGAACCCGCTGCAGAACCACGTCCTGGCCCAACAGTTATGCCTTGTTCAAGAGCATATTTAATGAAATCCCAAACGATAAGGAAGTAATCATTGAAGCCCATTTTATGAATTATTTTGAGTTCCATTTCTAATCTTTGTTTATGTAATTCATCAATTTTTCCGTACCGCTCAATTAATCCTTCTTCACAAACGAGTTTTAAATAGTCAACTGTTTCATATTCTACTGGAACTGGATATTTTGGTAAAAGCGGTTGATGAAAAGGTATGTTAACATCACATAAGTCCGCAATATGTACCGTATTTTGAAAGGACTGCTCTTCATCCGTAAACTGCTTTAATAGCTCATCTTTTGTTTTAAAGTAATATTCTTGTGAACGTAATCTTGGTCTTGATTCATCCGATAATTTCGTACCATTTTTAACTGCAAATAAAGCATCTTGTATGAGAGCATCTTCTTTTTCTACATATCGAACATCATTTGTTACTACTAATTTAATCGATGTTTCATTTTGAAGTTTCTTAATTAATGGATAGAGTGTACCATTTTCAGGCAAACTGTG
This sequence comes from Bacillus sp. EAC, assembly GCF_002156875.1. Taxonomy (GTDB): domain Bacteria; phylum Bacillota; class Bacilli; order Bacillales; family Bacillaceae_G; genus Gottfriedia. Next base: position 168,339 of record NZ_NCSY01000006.1, read on the forward strand.
ATCTTGAATGCTTATATAAAAATCAGGAAAAATTTCTTGATATTCTTTCACATGCTCCAATGCTTTTTCGTAATTGCCATTTAAAAGTAAAGTTTCTATTTCACCTTCTAAACCTGGAGTTATAGCTATTACACCTTGACGATAAGCAGTTAACCATCGTTTTGGAATCCCTTGTGGCGATTTAGTGCCAATAATACTCGTTAGCTTCAATAAATTTTGATAACCTTCTAAATTTTTTGCTAATAATATTAATGAATAGGCATTCTGGTCATCCATCAAAATTGAAAGTTTTACCCCAATAATTGGCTTAATGCCAGCTTTTTTACACGCATGATAAAAAGGAACTACCCCGTACATGACATTTTCATCTGCAATTGCTAGCGCTTGATGGCCTTGTAAAACAGCTGAACTTACTAAATCTTCTATTTTACATGCACTTTGCAATAGGCTATACGAACTTTGAACCTGCAAATGAACGAAACTCATCTACACTCCTCCTTATCTCCTTAGTATTTTATTCTATTCTATCACAAAATACGAACTTACATTCTATTTTTGTTCGTAAAAATTTCAAACCAATTTATCTTCTATTTTAAACTACATGAAAGATTCATCATACACAAAACACTTTGTCCATATACTTTGTATTAGAGAAGGAGTGAGTTTTGTGGAGCTTAAATTACCTTTTATACCTGCATTTATTTCAATGTATTTTGTAGCACTTGGTATAATAATCGGAGGATCAATCATTGGTTCAATGGGATATTATATTATAGGACAGCCACCACTTAGTAGCATGTATGATTTATCTATGAAATTACGTATTTGGGCAATTGTAGGCGCAGTCGGAGGAACCTTTGATACGTTTTATAGCTTTGAAAAGGGCTTATTTGAAGGAGAAATCATCGAATTTATGAAACAAATATTTTTGATCATCGCGGCAATGGGAGGAACCCATACAGGAACAGTCATTTTACAGTGGCTCACAAGGGAGCATGTTTAAATGAAGGCACCACCTGAACGGCTTTCTTTCGGATGGGCAAAATTTTTCGCAGGCATATTTTTCGGCTCACTCATCAGCTGGTTTGTTTTTATTTATATGCATGGTATAACTCAAGAACAGCAAATTGTATTAATTAGTAATTTAAAAGGTGAAATCATTGATTTAAAAAAGAGCAATAGTACACTAATCGAAAATCACGAACGATTGAATGAGGAAAACAAAAAGAACCTAATAGTACAAGAAATAAAAGTTAGTATTTTAAACGCTGAACAGTATAATATTAACAAATTTACAAAACATCAAGTAGAATCTGCTGTGGTAAATGACTTGAACAATTTACTCACTCAAGATATTAAAAGCGTTTCACAAAATCGAGAATTATTACGTCGAGCAATAGAGAACAAAGTTTATAAAAAAGACGATCGTCGATTCAAACTTGAAATTGATACAATTTACTTTGATACAGTTTTAGAAATTACGTTAAAAATAAAAAGCACAAAATAAATGAGAGGCTGCACTTCACTCGCTGCCTCTCATTATACTTTATTTATACTTCTTTACACACTTTTTGTAATTCTTCTACTACTTTTTCTGCGTCTTCCCATGAAAAGATTTTCGCTCCGGATGCTAGTGGATGCCCTCCACCATTAAATTTTGCAGCAACTCCATTTATAACCGGACCTTTTGAACGAAGTCTTACTCGAATTAAGTCATCCTCTTCTAAGAAAATAACCCAAGCCTTCACACCTTTTATATGACCAAGTGAGCTTACAGCTAAAGATGCCTGTTCTGAATTAACATTATATTTATCCATTAATTCTTTTGTCATCTTTATGTGCCCAACACCTTCTTCTGTTAAATTGAAGTTTTGAAGGACATATCCGTTTAAATGAGCCATTTCAATAGATGTTTCATACATATTGTCATATATCTCTGTAATTGAAAAATCTTTTTTTATTAACTGGCTTGCTGCATGGAATGTTCTTTCAGTTGTACTTTGGAATAAAAATCTGCCTGTATCTCCAATAATACCTGAATAGATTAAACGAGCCGCTTTATCTGTTAGAACAAGTTGTTCATTACTACTTTCAGCTAGTTCAAATATTAATTCACTAGTAGAACTTGCTGTTGTATCAACATGCATAATATCGCCATATGGATCTACATTAGGATGATGATCAATTTTAATTAACTTTTTACCAGTATTAAAGCGTCCATCATCAACTCTTTCTGTATTTGCAGTATCACAAACAATTACAAGTGCATCATTGTATACATTGTCTTCAATTTTATCCATTTGATATAAATAACTTAATGACTGTGGCAACTCACCCACTACATAAACCTTTTTTTCTGGGTAGCTAGTTTTAATCATTTCTGCTAAACCACATTGTGACCCAATCGCGTCCGGATCAGGGCGCACGTGACGATGAATAATAATCGTATCGAATTGATCAATATCCTTTAATATCTGTTCTTTCATCATTTAACTCTCCTTTATTATTAAAACTTTTGAAATATAGTTTCTATCAAGTTAAAATAGAAATATGTATAAGTAATTGAAAGGTGGAAGCTAATTGAATAGCATCGCAACAATCGTATTAATTTCTTTTCTATTCTTCTTATTTTATGTTACCAAATTTTTCTTTACAAGCGAACTTTTAACTAAAAAAATTGCTGGCTCTCGTGCTAGGTTAACTTTTGGTTTATTTTTATTACTTTATGGTGTTAACCAAATTATTGCAAAACTTGAATTAGTGACAATTTGTGTTGGTGTTGTATTCATCATATTCGGACTAGCTAATTTATATCGAGGCTACATGCAAAACAAACATTATAAAGCAATTGAAAATAAGCAAACAGTTTAATACGTCAGATTTACGTAAAGAAAGGAAGGGAGATTTCTCCCTTCCTTTTTTGATTAACGATCTAATAATTGCATCATCATTAATGCTTTACCAACTAAAGTACCTTGTTGATACACTTCAACATCAACTTTTCCAAATTTACGCCCTAGCTCCAATACCCTAGGTTTAATTTCAATTACATCATCGATTTGTACTGGTTGAACAAAATAAATCGTAATATTTTCAACGATTAGGTCACCTTTTTTCATTTCACGAACAGCACGTTTTCCTGCTTCTGTAACTATCGTCGTAAATACCCCATGTGACAAAGTTCCAATAAAGTTTGTCATTTGAGGAGTTACATTACATCGAATGACAAGTTCATCACTTTTTTGATCTTTATCATTATGGAATTGACTAGTTACAATATCATCAATTGTTTCACCGACTTGTGGTTGTCTTTGTATCTGCTGAAGTGCTTCTAGTACATCTTGTCTGCTAATTATTCCTAATAAAATATTAGATGAGTTTACAACTGGAAGAAGTTCAATACCTTCCCAAACCATCATTCTTGCAGCTGCTGCAACAGACATTTTTTCATTTATACTTATCGGATGTCTTGTCATTATTTTATCAATACGCTGTGATCGTTGCTCATGAATGATATCTTTAGACGTTACAATCCCTATTAATTTACCACGATCATCTACAACTGGATAACGACCATGTCCTGTGTTTCGATTGAATTCGAACCATTTTTCGACGTCATCTGTCGGTGATAATGTCGCAGTTTTTTCAGATGGTATTAATATATCTTCTACAAGTACAATATCTTTTTTGATTAATTGATCATAAATTGCACGATTAATTAAAGTTGCAACTGTAAATGTGTCATAACTAGATGATATAATTGGCATTTTCATTTCATCAGCTAATCGCTTTACACTTTCATCTGTATCAAATCCACCAGTAACAAGAACCGCTGACCCTTCCCTTAAAGCAAGTTCATGTGCTTTTACTCTATTTCCTACGATCAATAAGTTATTCGCACTTATGTAACGCATCATTGCATCAAGCTGCATGGCACCGATTACAAATTTATTTAAAGTTTTATGTAAACCTTCTTTTCCGCCTAAAACTTGTCCATCAACAATATTTACAACTTCTGCAAAAGTTAATTTTTCGATGTTTTCTTTACGCTTTGTTTCAATTCGAATTGTCCCAACTCGCTCAATCGTACTTACATAGCCTTTATTTTCTGCATCTTTAATAGCTCTATAAGCAGTTCCTTCACTTACACTTAAGTCTTTCGCTATTTGTCTTACAGAAATTTTGTGACCAACTGGCAGTTGTTCTATATGTTCTAGTATTTGATCATGCTTTGTAGTCAATTACCTCACCAAGCTTTCAATGGTTGTATTAATATTTTTATTAACTATTATATAACAATTCATACCATTAAAAAAAGCACGTTTCAACGTGCTTCTTAATCTGTACTATTATTTTTGTTCTATATCTATATTACAATAGTGAAATCGTTGTATTTGGTTCGTGAATAATTCCATTTTTATTTGGTAGTTTATTAATAAATTCATTAGGATCTACTTGAATAGGAGGGAAAGTATTAAAGTGCATTGGAACAACTTGTTTCGCATTAATCCATTCAGAAGCGATAACTGCATCATCAATACCCATTGTAAAATGATTTCCAATTGGTAAATAAGCTATATCAATATTTTCATACTCACCTAAAGTTTTCATACCCCTATACAAAGCAGTATCACCCGCATGATAAAGTGTTTTTCCTGCTATTTTTAATAACACCCCAGATGGAGGACCTACATTAATGATTTGTTTATTCTCCTCGTCTACGATACTTGAACCGTGTATCGCTTCAACTAACTTTAATTTACCGAATGAAAATTCTTTTTCTCCACCAATATGCATTGGGATCACTTTTACACCTTGCCATGAAATCCAGGTAGCTAATTCTACTGGTGCAATTACTGTCGCATCATTTTGTTTAGCGAGTTCCACAGTATCACCTAAATGATCGCCATGTCCATGAGTAACATAAATATAGTTCACTTTTATATTTTCTACTTTTACATTCGTATGCGGATTACCATTAATAAATGGATCAATGATAATTGCATCATGCCCATGTTCAACTAACAAAACACTATGTCCAAAAAATGTGATTTTCAAATGCATTCACTCCCTAATTAATATTGGTTTCTTCCACATTTTAACAGAAAATTGCTTTTTACAAAATCATGAACTAAAAGAATCAAAAAAATGAGATATGCTTATTTTACGAAATTCATTAACTAGTGATAAAATAGTATTATAAAAACTGTAAAAACTAATTTTGGTATGTGCAGTTAATTTGATTTAAAGGAAGGATGTTACATATGGAACACCGTATACAAAATCTATCAACTTGGTTAAAAGAACAAGATATTCAACTAGGATTCATTACATCTACTGAGAATGTATTTTATCTAACAAATTTCCATTGTAATCCCCATGAACGACTTTTAGGATGTCTTGTATTTCCTAATTCAGAACCAATCCTTGTATGTCCACAAATGGAAGTAGGTCATGTAAAACATGCTGGTTGGAAATATGAAGTGATTGGTTTTAACGATAGCCAGGACCCATGGACAATGATTCAAGAATCATTAGCTAAACGTAATATCTCTGTTAGTCGTATGGCGATTGAAAAAGAACATCTTCTAGTTCAACGTTATGAAAAATTAGTACAACTTTTCCCTGGTGTACAATTCCTTGCAGCAGAAGAAAAATTACATGAATTACGATTAATTAAAGATAGTGAAGAAATTCGTCGTATGCAAGTAGCAGCAGAAGCAGCTGATATGGCTTGTCAAATCATCGTTGATCGCATTGCTGAAGGTAAAACAGAGATGGATTTAATTGCTGAAATGGAATACGAAATGAAAAAGAAAGGTATTTCAAAAACATCTTTTAGTACGTTAGTATTAACTGGTGCAAATTCAGCGTTACCACATGGTAATCCTGGAACTAATCCAATTAAAAAAGGCGATTTCGTTCTGATGGATTTAGGATTTATCGTAGATGGTTATTGCTCTGATATCACACGTACTGTAATGTTTGGTGAACCAAATGAACAACAACGTGAAATTTATGAAACTGTACTAAAAGGTCAACTTGCTGCTATTGAAGCAAGTAAACCTGGTGAAGTTTTAGGTAATGTTGATCGCGCAGCTCGTAAAATCATTTCTGATGCTGGCTACGGAGAATACTTTGTTCACCGCATTGGTCACGGCTTAGGTATTGGTATTCACGATTATCCATCAGTAAATGATTCAAATACAGATATTATTAAAACAGGAATGTCATATACAATCGAACCTGGAATTTATGTACCAAACGTGGGTGGGGTACGAATTGAAGATGATATTATTATTACTGAAACAGGCGCTATCACACTTACAAAATTCCCTAAAGACTTAATCATCTTATAAGATGGTTCTTGTAGACTCGATTAAAATTCGTCAAGTGCTTCCATCTGATATTCCTATCATGCATAAGTGGGAATGTGATGAAGAAATAGGAAAACTTGTAGGAATCGAATCACCTAGAACACTTGAAGAAATGACAAATGGATATAATCAATATTTTGAAGGTTTAAAACCTACACTTCATTTATTTACAATTGAATATGCTGGTCATTGCGTTGGAAGAGTGGAATTAGGTAATCTTGATACAGAAAATAGTCATGCTGCTTTTGGTATCGTCATTGGAGACAAATCTTTTCAATATAAAGGACTAGGTTCATTCGCTCTTAATCATCTCTTACAATATGCGTTCAATGAATTAAAGCTAACTAAATTATACGGTGAAGTATATGATTTTAATGTGGCTTCCCAAAAATTCCTTACTAAAGTTGGTTTTAAATTAGATGGCGTTTTACGTAAGCATGAGTTTTTTAGAGGGTCTCATCGTGATATGTACCAATACAGTTTTTTAAGTGAAGAATTTGTAAATTAATTTCAAAAAATTAATAGGCATTCTAAAGTAATTTTTTACTTTAGACTGCCTATTTTTAACTTTGAGCCTATTCGATTGTATCTCATTGTGATATCTAACCAATCCCAACTTCTACTTTCAAAGGAGTCTCCCATTTTCCGTCCCAATCAAATTCTACAGCAACAGTTGGTTGTATAAAAACGGGCAAAATAAAAAATCCCTGAACCATAATAATGGAAAAGGGATTATTTTTATTAGTTAGCAGATACAGAAGTACCTTGTAATAATGTTGTTGCTTCTTTATATTCTAAGCCATGTGCTTCAGCAACAGCTTCATATGTTACATAACCATCAAGCGTGTTAATTCCCTTGAACAATGCAGAATTTTCTAAGCAAGCTTTTTGATAGCCTTTGTTAGCAATTTGCACTGCATAAGGTACAGTAACATTTGTTAATGCCATTGTTGACGTACGAGGTACTGCTCCTGGCATATTTGCTACAGCATAATGAACAACACCATGTTTCTCATATGTTGGGAAATCATGAGTTGTAATACGATCAGTTGTTTCAAAAATTCCACCTTGGTCAATTGCAATGTCTACTACAACAGAACCTGGTTCCATTGCTTCGATCATTTCTTTTGTAACAAGTTTTGGAGCTTTTGCTCCTGGAATTAATACAGCACCAATTACAAGATCTGATTTTTTAACAGCTTCAGCAATATTGTAAGGGTTTGACATTAATGTTGTAATTTGATGACCAAAAATGTCATCTAATTGACGTAAACGATCAGGATTTAAGTCAATCATTGTAACGTGAGCCCCAAGACCAACAGCTACTTTAGCAGCATTTGTTCCTGCAACCCCACCACCAATAATAGTTACATGACCACGACCAACACCAGGTACTCCACCTAAAAGAATACCTTTTCCGCCTTTGTTTTTCTCAAGGAATTGAGCACCGATTTGAGCTGACATACGACCAGCTACTTCACTCATAGGAGTTAATAGTGGTAATGTATTTCCAACTTGTACAGTCTCATAAGCAATTCCGACAACTTTATTATCAATTAAAGCCTTAGTTAATTCAGGCTCTGGAGCTAAATGTAAGTATGTGAATAAAATTAACCCTTCACGGAAATATCCATATTCACTTGGAATTGGTTCTTTAACTTTCATAACCATTTCATTATTCCAAGCTTCTTCAGCAGTTTCAACAATTGTTGCGCCAGCTTTTACATATTCTTCATCAGTAAAGCCTGAACCAATTCCAGCTCCTGCTTCAATGTATACTGAATGACCATGTCCAACTAAGTTCATTACACCAGCTGGAGTCATTGCTACTCGATTTTCATTATTTTTTATTTCTTTTGGTACCCCAATACGCATTTTATTTCCCCCTGAAATATATTTAATTCGTGCCTCTTAGGATGAGTTCTAGCAAAAATGTTAATACACCTTTATTTTATCACAAATAGCTATAATGTCCCAAATGAAAACGCTTAATTTCAAACAATTTTATTTATTAAAAGTTTATTCAGAATCTTTTTTACTATAATTTATGCTTATCTATTAGAATTGTCCCATGTCTTATCATAATGGATGGTGCCTATATTTATGGATTACATCCAATCCACCTGTTAGTTCGATTACATCTCCTGTAATAAAGTCTGATTCTTCTTTACACAAGAATAGTACCATTCTTGCAATATCTTCACCCGTTCCGAATCTTCCTACTGGTGCATTTCCTTTCCCAAACTTCAACGCATCTTCGCGTGAGGCTTCTTTCATATCTCCAAAAATGTCACCAGGACATACCATATTCGAAGTAATCCCATTTTCTGCTTCTTCATAAGCTACCGTCTTTGTCAAAGAGACTAAACCAACTTTAGCTGCACTAAATGCCGAACGATAGATCCAGCCTGATGCATTATTTGCACCCTGAAAACCATAATTAATAATTCGACCAAATTTCTGTTCTCTCATTATGGGGATAATTTGCTTCAACAAATAAAATACACTATGCAAATTACCATATAACAAGTATTCCCACTCCTCATCAGAGTAGTCAGCCATTTTTTTACGATTAAATAAATATGGTCCAGCATTATTAATAAGACAATCCACTCTACCGAATTTTAACATGGTTTTAGATACAATCTCTTTTAGAAATTCCTTATTCGTGATATCCCCTTTAATAAAAAGAATTCGATCTGAATACTCTACCCAATCTTTTTTCATATTTACAACTGCTTCTTCATCCGAAAAATAAGTTACCGTTACTGAATAGCCTTCTTTTAAAAATGACTCAGTAACCTTTTTACCTAATCCTTTCGTCCCTGCCGTAATGACAGCATGTTTCATAATATTCTTCCTTTCAAATCTAATATCCTGAATACAGTTATTCAAAAATCAGATCAAACACACTAAATTGCCAACTTAAATTTATGTTTTAATTCTTCATTAGATTAATTATGTACTCATATTTATGTATTTATCTTATACAAAATTAAATGAAATAAGTAAAATAAAACTAATCGTATGATTACTAATAAGATTTCAATTTCAATTATTAGTAAATAAATGATAACTCAGTTTCTCTTTTATGTTAAATATATATAATTATTATTCATGAAAAAGATATATCCTTTTTTTATTTGGCTGTTTTCGTAAACTTTGTTGATGTTTGAGAAGTATCATAATTGATTTATACTCCAGGATACTTGCTTTCCTTTAGAAGGAAGATACCACTCCTGAACGCGTTTACCCGCTTGTTTTTATTGAATTTTATTTAAATCTTAATTTTGAATTGTTACTCTTATTTTTTTTTTTGTATAATAAAGTGTAGAGGGGGAGTACGGATGTTACAAGATTTTTTTTCATATAATGAACGATTAGGTATTTATCTACCCAAGCTGAATTTACACTGGGAAGATTACTCTCTTGCTGAGCAACAATTTATTCTTACGGAATGGGAATGTATTAGAGGAGAGATTCCAGATCAAATTAAAAGGCTTGAGTATTTAATAAATGAAAAACAAGAGCAGTTGAATCATGAACATGATTTTGCAAAGAGCTGTAAATTAAATTCACAAATTGCAGATTTAGCTTCGGTTATTAATGATTTATGGATTTGGTTTAGAAGTAATCAACAAATGTCTCAAGAATCGAAAATGCATGGATAAAAAACAAGAACCAACAGTTAAACTGTTGGTTCTTGTTTTATTCGCTTGGAAAGTAACCGAAATTGATAAAAATATTTTGCAAATTCCAGTATGTTCTTTGTAACATTTTCGTTCCACTTTGCACCTACAGTTACTCCTAAAAGTGGAATTCCTCCCAGCAACCTATTTTTCAAGGAATAAATTAAAAATAGTTTACTCATTTGCAGTAATATCGTTTGATAATATACTTCACTTTTAAATTCATGTTCCCATTTTGCAAAAACATCATCATCATCATGCTTTAAAATATCACTCATTAACGTGTTCCATGCTTCATATTTCTCTTTGTTTGGCAGTAAGGCAGCTTGTAACACTTTTAAACTACATTCCATTTCCATTGGAATACTTACGTCATAGCCATAGCACATGGCGATTTCCTGCACCGATTTCAGATTAATAAATAAAAGGGAAGGCAAATCACAAACCAAGGCTAATTTTGAACTTGTTCCACTAATCCCACCTTGGACACTTGAAATAATAAGTGCCTTAGAGATTTCTTGATCAGCTAAAAAATCAAGTTGACGGATTGGCAAACGCTTTAAATCATTAATTATTGACACGTCTTTTCTAAGAATTTTTGCTCTTTTAATGATATCTAACTTTTTTTCTTGAAACTGTTTTGACGTTTGTAATAAAGATTGTGTATGGAAAAATGCGGTTGAAAAAAAATCATTAAATGCATTTGTATAGACTTGAGGAATTTTTCGAAAGAAAAAAGAAGAAGTCTTGTGAAAAGTTTGCTCAAATTTATTCGAGCTTGAATGCTGTTTCTTTTCAATCCAATCATTAATTTCTAACCAAAGGTTATATTCTTTTATATTTTCCATGCCATCACCTCAGAAAGTAAAAAAACGTAGAGCGTAAAAAGTGATCTCATAATAGAATATGAAATCATCTTTTTTTGTATGCTCTACGTTTAGATCATTCTTTTATATGAACTAATTACATTCCTACTCGAACAACATCTCTTGCGATAACAACTTCTTCATTTGTTGGAATGATAATTACTTTTACTGGTGAGTGATCAAAGCTTATAAATGCTTCTTTACCACGAATATTATTTTTACTTGGATCGAAATAAACACCCATAAATTCTAGACCTTCTAATACTGCTTGACGAATTTCCGGACCATTTTCACCAATACCAGCCGTGAAAATAATCGCATCTACACCTTTCATACGAGCAGCATAAGAACCAAGATATTTATGAATACGACTTACGAATACATCTTGAGCAATGATTGCACGTTTATTTCCTTCTTCTGCAGCAGTCTCAATATCACGTAGATCACTTGAGAATCCTGAAATTCCAAGCATTCCACTTTCTTTATTTAATACATCAAGTACTTCTTCAGCAGTTTTGCCTGTTTTTTCCATGATAAATGGTATAAGCGCTGGATCTAAGTTTCCTGAACGAGTACCCATTGTTACACCAGCAAGTGGTGTGAATCCCATTGAAGTATCAATTGATTTACCACCTTTAACCGCAGCAATACTAGCTCCGTTTCCTAAGTGACAAGAAATCAATCTTAATTCTTCAATTGGTTTACCAATTAATTCTGCCGCTCTAGCAGTTACAAACTTATGTGATGTACCATGGAAACCATATTTACGGATCCCAAATTCTTTATAATACTCATAAGGTAAGCTGTATAAAAATGACTCTTCAGGCATTGTTTGATGGAAAGCTGTATCAAATACTGCAACAGCTGGAATGTTAGGTAATATCTCTCTAAACGCACGAATTCCAACTAAGTTAGCAGGATTATGAAGTGGAGCTAAGTCGGAAAGATTTTCAATTTGTTTTTCAACTTCTTCAGTGATTAAAGCTGAATCGTCGAATAATTCCCCACCATGTACGACACGATGTCCAACACCATGGATTTCATCAAACGAAGAAATTACACCTAAACCTGTTAGCTTTTCTAATAGCATTTTCACTGCTACAGAGTGATCTACGATATCAGTTACTTCTTTGATTTTTTCACCATTTACACTGATTGTAAATATGCTATCTTTCAAACCGATACGTTCAACTAAACCTATCGTTAATACTTTCTCGCTAGGCATTTCAATTAACTGGAACTTTAATGAAGACGAACCAGCATTAATTGCTAGAATATTTGCCATGTATTTTACCTCTCCTTTAAACATGAAACTGTTATATTTTTTTAATTCAAATCATTATAACACAATTTAGTTTACGTGTTTAAAAGTTCAATTATTATAAATTTTCTTTAAACCATTCATTCATTTGAAGCATAATGTCTTCTACTGCTTTCATGTTTGATAACTTAGGGAAATCAACTAATAAAGCCTGTTTTGGCTTCTTCATATTTTCTGCATTTTTTCGGATTATTAATATGCTTTTTTGATGTTTTTCGTCCTTAAAGGCAGATACTGGCAACTGTATTAATCCTTGAATAACACCTGTTTCATTTATATAGCTTTGCAATTGTTGAGTTTGATCCGATGTAAATAAGTGATTTGGAACAAGAGATATGAAAAATCCACCAGATTTTAAGTAGTTCATGCTTTGCTCAATAAATAAATGATGAGCGTATGACATGCCTTCTTTTGCTTTAAGTTTAAAATCATTTGCTCTTTGATCATTTGGATAATATCCGATCGGTAAATCACAAACAACTAAGTCTACTGGATCAATAAATAGTGGTGCTAAGCTATCTTGATTAAACAACTCAATTTCATGACCTAATAAATTACCGATAACAAATGCAATTCTTACTAATACGTCATCTATGTCTATTCCGAATGATTCCGTAAATTTATCTTTTGAAGCATTCATAATCGTTAATAAAAGATTCCCCGTTCCAATGGCAGGATCTAATATTGTTAAGTCTTTTTTACCTTCAGTAAATTTTCCAACTATATATGAAATGATAAAAGCAATGCCATCTGGTGTCATTTCATGATTAGTTTGAACTCCTTGTTTCATCCCCTTTAAAATGGCTAATTGGAATGCTCGACGAATACTTTCATTTTCTTTAGAAGTATTTATAAACTGTTGAATTGTATTCATTAATCTTTCTTTTTGTGACTCATTTATTTCTTCTTGTAGAATTTCTCCCTCGAAAAAATTCTCACCTGTTTCAATTAAAGCTTCTAGATAGGAAATATCAAGATTATCTTTTAAACATTCTGTAGATTCATCTATGTAATTAAATACAGTTTCAACTGAATTTTGATTATTCATATTTTATTCCTCACTTTCTTAAAGAGCATCATTGTTTCTCATTATACGTATGCCTTTTAAACGTGTCCACTTTATTGGAGTAGCAGAATTATTTCTATTTAATCCAAAGGAAAGTAAACACTAATTTTGTTGAAGTATTTTATTATCCGTATACTATCATCTTACCGTTTTTTTTTGCATTGGATATATTTACATTTTGAACTTTTTATGGCTTTCACACATTCGTAATGTTTTTCTAATATAATAAATTCCATAATAACAACAAAGAGAAAATGAAGGAGTATTTATGAATAATTATTATAAATTAGCTTTTTTTTGGGTACTTCAAGTTGTTAGTTGTGTGCTTTATTTTAATTTTTCTTTAACAATTCCAGCTATTTTTTTTACAGCTGTTTTTATTATAAGTGCAATAGTCTTTAGTTTGACGTCAACTCTACTTTCATTCACTTATTATGTAACTGTTACACTAATTTCTGCTTTTTATTATTTATATCTAGCTTTATCCGAAGGTTGGACACCTGCTGAACAAGAAAATCATATAATAGCCCATTTCATTTCAATCATTTCCTTATTTATCTTATTTATTTCAAGTTACTTCTTTAAAAAAATTGCAAAAGAAAATAAGACATTGTCCAATGAATTGAAAGAGCTTGAGGAGTTTATAGTAAATACGAAGGTATTGTCACAAAGAGAATTCGAGAAGCGTTCTGAAATCATATTAAATGGAATGAAACGAAGAAATGAAAGCGGATATTTAATTTCAATTGATTTATCTAGATTTAAAAAGAGTATTCAGCAAAGTATTTTCTTCGATTTGTCTGAAGTAGCTTTAAATTCGGTACGAGATCAATATGATTTAGTCGGTCAATTTGAGTCTGACAAAGTAAAAATCTTGCTACAAAATACATCTGAAGATGGATTAAGCCTTGTATTAAACAGAATACTTACAAATATGAATAAAAAAATAGACTCGAAAATGAATGAATTACTAATTATCGAGACAACTCAAATATAAAATGGTAGGTGAAATTAATTTGCGTCTTTTTGTTGTCATTATTGGTTTCATTTTATTTTGTTTAAGTATAATCACCATTTCAGCTTTAATTGGAGTTAAATTGATTTTGCTTTTTTCTACATTTTTGTTTATCACTTTATTACTGTATTATTCACTATTAACAATAGCTGGATTATATTTTCGTTCTAAATCAAAGAATCATTACAAATTAAAAGAACCAATAACTAATTATCCAAGTGTTGATATTTTAATACCAGCACATAATGAGGGGGTAGTAATAAAAAATACTCTTGCAGCAATGGCCAAAATTAAGTACCCAGGAAATCTAACAATTTATTTATTAGATGATAATTCGCAAGATGAAACAGGAGAGATAGCTGGCCAATATGCGAAAGCATACAACCATATCCAACATATTAAAGTACCTTCTGGTGAACCAAAAGGAAAGTCACGTGTATTAAATTATGGATTAACTATTTCAAAAGGTGACTACTTTTGTGTTTATGATGCCGACAATCAGCCTGAACCTACAGCTTTATTACAGTTAGTCGAAGCAGTCCTTGTGACAAAAAATGCTGCAGGAGCAGTTGGTTATGTAAAAACGATTAATGAATCAAAAAATTTGTTAACACGAATGATCTCAATCGAATTTCAGGTATTCCAATTATTAATGCAATCTGGTAGATGGCAATTATTTAAAACTGGATCTCTAACTGGGACAAACATGCTTGTTAAAAGAGATGTAATTAATGAACTAGGTGGCTATGATCCATATGCGATCGCTGAGGATGCGGAATTAACTTTACGTATTACTCAAGCAGGATATTTTCTTCCGATTGTTCCAGAGGCAGTCACTTGGGAACAAGAGCCTGAAACAATTAAGGTGTATATAAAACAAAGAACTCGTTGGCTACAAGGTAATTTATATATACTTGAAAAAGTTTTTACGAATCGTAGTTACTGGCACGGGAAATTAATTATTCACTCATTACATCAATTATTAGTATATGTTGTATTTTGGATATTTTTAGTCATATCATATTCTTGGTTTTTCTTAGGGGTATTTGGTCTATTTTCTGTTCACTACACATTACCGCTACTCTTTATCTGGTATCTTTCGTATATCGTATACACAGCTCAACTATTCAGCGCTCAAATTTCCGAAAAAACATTGACTCCTTTTAATATTTTTTGTTCCTTTATTATGTATTTTACGTATGCCCAATTATTTACTTTTTTGTTTGTAAGGAGCCTTGTGTTATATATCAAAGCCAAAATAAATAAGAAAACAATTGGCTGGGACAAGACTACTCGTTATTCCCATCAAAAACAATTATTTTAGATACACTTCCAAACAAAAGACCTCCCATTCAAAAGGAGGTCTCCAACTATTGTCAAACGCTCGCTTTCTTGTGGTGCTCATTACCGTTAATGGTAACTCCGCTCCTCATCAGACTTCGCGCCTCGAAAGACAAGCGTTTTCAATCAGTCTGAACATCAGATTTTCGGCACTTCGCCTACACAATGAGACCTCTCATTTATAGGAGGTCTTTAGCTTATTTTTTCATTTTCTTTTTTTGAGCTTGGTTTCTTAATTCGTGTAATATAGTTTAAAGATTTTTTTCCGTGTACTAAAAAATACAATGATTTGATGACTGGCATTAATGAATTTGGCTTATATGCCAAGTACTTAGCATCCCATTGATTAGCAAATTTGCTTTTAAATGTTAATAGTCCTTTGAAATTATATATCGAATTACCGTATTTAAATAAAAGTTTAGCTGCTTTTTCGATTAAAGAAGAATTAGATTCTAATCCTACTCTTGCTAATGGAGCCATCCCTAGGCTACAACAATTATATCCATTTTCTTTAGCCCAGAATAAAATTGAAACAAATAGCATATCCATTGCACCGTATGGTAATTCTTTTTGGTATCTCATTAGATCAATTGTTATAAGATCCTTTTGAATAGGAAGTGTAGCGAATGCAATCATTTTTCCATTTTTATCTCTTAAGCGAGCTACAGGAAAATTAGATACATAATCATAATGGAAGGATCCTACAGAAAATGATAACTCTTCCCTACCATCTAACCATTCATCCGATACAATTTTTAACTCTTGAAGTAAATTCATATCATGTTCAGGCATAGATACTTCAAATTGATACCCTTGTCGTAAAAATTTATTTCTCTTTGTTCTTAATTTTGCACCCTTTTTCCCAGCAATCTCATATCGGTTTAGCTCGACTATAGCTTCTTCACCTAGTTTAAATAAGCGATATCCAGCATCTTCATACATCGATTTCGCCTTTTCGTTTATTTGATAAAAGCATGGTACGCTGTTCATATTTTTACAGTAATTTTCAAATTCAATTAATTTTTCAACAGAATTTTCTCCAATTGCTTCGCCTAAAACAATACACTTATTACTATGTTTGCGATAGACAAATGCAGCTTTCTGATCTTTTGTTATAAAAACCTTTTTATCACCTAGTAAACCTAGATGTGTTAGTGATGAACCCCCGTATGTTTGAATGAGTTGTTGAATAAGCTCAATCGTCATTTTTTTCTTTGGTTCATTTATCGTTTCTTTCATAATTCCCCCAAAAAGATACAATTTTCATTACAGTTTCTATTTTACAAAAAAAAACATCTTAATGGATATAGAATTATTGAAGTATTTAATCAAACTAATATTTGGTAAAAGGTAAGCCCTACTGTATAATTCAATTTATTAACTATTAATGGATGTGAAATAATGAATAAAAAAATAGGTTTTATCGGTTGTGGTAAAATGGCCCAAGCAATGATTGGTGGATTAATCGATTCGAAGCTAATTGGAAAAAATCAAATTTTTGTAAGTGCTAGATCTACTGAGACCCTTGTAAAGGTTAAAAACTTATATGATGTTCAAACATTACAAAATAATATTGATTTAGCAAAACAAGTAGATTATTTATTTTTAGCAGTTAAACCTGATTTGTATCCGTTCATAATCGAAGAAATAAAGGATTCAATTTCAAATTCAACGGTTATTATCACAATTGCGGCAGGAATCACGCTAGAAGGTGTGGAAAAATCATTTGGACGAGAAGTTAAAATTGTACGAACAATGCCAAATACCCCTTCATTAGTTAGCGAAGGTATGAGCGCGCTTTGTCATAATCAAGTCGTAACAATGGTTGAGCTTGAAGAAGTAATGGCCATTTTCAATAGTTTTGGAAAATGTGAAATCGTTAATGAAAAACTAATGGATGCAATTCCTGCAGTTAGTGGTTCTTCACCTGCATATGTTTATTTAATGATTGAGGCATTAGCTGATGGAGCAGTTCTACAAGGAATTCCACGTAACCAATCATATAAATTAGCTGCTCAGGCAGTTCTAGGTGCTGCTAAAATGGTTCTGGACACTGAATTACATCCTGGTGAACTTAAAGACCAAGTTTGTACGCCAGGTGGTGCAACAATTGAAGCGATAGCTGAATTAGAAAAGCAAGGCTTCCGTTCAGCAATTCTTTCTGCCATGGAAAGATGTACAGAAAAATCAAAATCTCTTGGTAAATAGAAACATAAAAATGAAGCTTAAAAAAACCTCTCAATTCGAGAGGTTTTTTCTATGATTATTTATCAAAAATAGTAAGAAAACTTTTACTTCCTAAATAAAAAAACTGCCGAGTTGTCTTCGACAGTTTTTTTCAAGAATTATTTAGCCGCTTTTACAGCTTCGATTGCTGCTTCGTAGTTTGGATGAGTTGTACCTTCACTTACGTACTCAACATAAGTAACAACGTCATTTGAATCTACTACGAATACTGCACGAGCTAATAAACGTAATTCTTGCATTAATACGCCATATGCTTCACCGAAAGAAGCATCACGGTGATCTGAGAAAGTATGTACATTTTCTAGTCCACTTGCTGCACACCATCTTTTTTGTGCGAAAGGTAAGTCCATAGAAATTGTTAAAACATCAACGTTTCCTAAGTTAGATGCTTCTTCATTAAAACGACGAGTTTGAGCATCACAAATACCAGTATCTACAGAAGGAACTGCACTAATTAAACGAACTTTTCCAGCTGAATTTTCTAAAGTTACTGGGCTTAAGTCATTTGCTAATACTGAAAAGTTTGGAGCTTTATCTCCTACTTTTACTTCGTTACCGATTAAAGTTACAGGATTGTTTTTAAAAGTTACATTTGCCATGATATTTCCTCCCAAAATTACAAAATGTTCACAACATTTATCTTACTGGAAGGAACTACTGAATGCAATTAACTTAACTTAATTTTTATATTTAATCCAATTCTGAATCATATCCATCATCTTCATCAGAAGAATCTTCTTTTTTCTTCATATAACTTTTTACTTTTTCAAGCGCTTGAGGGGTTAGATCCATCAACTTTTCAATCAAATGTGTATTTTGATCTAAGTGTAAAAGTTTCACTCCATCTTTATTTACAATCAAAAAAGCGATAGGAGTAATCGATGCACCACCACCAGTTCCCCCTCCAAATGGATGAGGACTTCTTACTTCAGCTTGTTTCACCCCATCAACAAGATGGTAATTACGGAACTCACTCCCTCCTGCTGCGAAACCTACGCCTACCTTTGAAACTGTTAAAATCAAGCTACCATCTGGAGTTGAAATCGGATCTCCAATAATAGTATTTACATTAATCATTGCTG
The DNA here is from genome assembly GCF_002156875.1 of Bacillus sp. EAC. Classification (GTDB taxonomy): domain Bacteria; phylum Bacillota; class Bacilli; order Bacillales; family Bacillaceae_G; genus Gottfriedia. Next base: position 187,343 of record NZ_NCSY01000006.1, read on the forward strand.
ATAAATTTTCCATCGCTGCGTGCATTAAGTCCCCAATTGGATGTTGACTCATTTTAATCACCTCTAATTAGTTTCAATTGGATGTGTTGCTTTAAAATCTTTTCTAGTTTTCAAATAAGCTTTTAGCAATAATAGTCCTGTGAAGACCGCTTTGCGTACCGAAAATGAAAAACGAATTTTACCTGAAGTTTCCATTATCGATGCATAATAGTTAGGTGTAATATCTATATTTGGCGGCTGATGTAGGATCGTGAACTTTCTTAATAAATTCTCAAAAATACCAATCGCACTATAAACAGTTCCTATAGAAATACCCGTTAAAGCTGAATTCCCAACACCAAAGTGAATATGATAAGTCAAATTGTAAATTTGTACTGACTTTAAAAATTGAATAATGATAGTATGTGCATTTGAATATAAGTTTATGAAAAAATCAATTTGTTGCAGGACAGATAAATCCCTTTTTTTCTCTAAATTCTTAGCATCTTCCTTTACTTCTTCCGGTCTTTTTAACGGTATATTAAAGGTAAACTTTATTAAATTCTTCAAAATTGATATTTTAACATTCATAAACCTTTCTTCGTTCGTGTAGACAGTTTTAATCATTACTCTCATATGAATAAAAAGGATAAAGAAAATTAAGAGAAGAATGATGATTGCTATAAAAATTAGAACAGAATAAAAATAAAGCAAGAAAACGAAACCACCCTTTTTTGTATCAGTATAGGCAATTAAACTTTGGCATAAACAAAAAGAATGGTAAAAAACTCACCATTCTTTTTTATACACTATATTTCCTCTACTGATTGTTCCCTTACATTCCATCATTAATAAATCTTCTTCATTAAGTAAAAAAGGATTTTCATCAAATAAAATAAAATCTGCTACATATCCAGGAACTAATAATCCTCTTTCATCATCTTGACCAAATGAGGCAGCGCTACTAATTGTATAGAGTTTTATTGCTTCAAATAGACTAATTGATTCTTTTTCATTATAAATTTGTCCATCTTTTGCCTTTCTAGTTGTAGCCGAATAAATACCCTGCCAAGGATTAATTGTATCAATTGGAGTATCTGAGCCATTTGCTAAAGGAATCGATTCATCTAATAATGTTTTTACTAAAAACGCATATTGATTTCGCTTTTCACCTATTCGTTCCAATAACCAAGGATAATCACCATAAATAAATGAAGTTTGACTATCGACCACGAGATTTAACCCTTTCATTTCCTGAACAAGCTTTGGTGATAGAAGTGTACAATGAATAAAACGGTCTGGAAGTTTTCCAGTATTAGGGAATTTTTTAACAGCATCAATTGCCTGACTTACCGCTCGATCACCGATCATATGAAATGCAATAGGTAATCTATTCTCCCGTGCATTCTTTGTGATTGATTCTAACTTTGATGGACTTGTGACTTGTAATCCAGTTGAACTTTTTTCATCCTCATACGGCTCTTCTAAAAGTGCAGTTCTTCCACCAAATGATCCGTCAATAAATGCTTTGACACCACCAAAAGAAACATTTTTATTTCCATTATGTATACGCCCTTTTACCTCGTTTAAAGTAGTATGGTGAATTAGTAAATGAGTATGAAATGATAATTCATCAAGTAACTGCTCATAAAGGTCGATTACTAGATTTGCGTTGCCATAGTAGGATAAATCTTCAGTTACCGCAGCTACAATTCCATTTCGGTGGCAATCTTTAACAGCTGTACTAATCGCCTTCGATAAATAAATATCATTTGGTGCTGGCATTGTCTTTAAGATAAGATTAACAGCCTCATCATAAAGTAATCCGTTCGGTTTACCATCATCAGAATAACCTACTTGACCACCTTCAATTATTGTCATTTCATTTATGTTTGCCGCTTGAAGTGCAAGTGAATTTACGAAAAAGACATGCCTACATGTTCTTTTAAGCACGATTGGATTTTTAGAAGAAAGTTTATTTAAATCCTCAACAGAAAATGATTGCTCTGAGGTCCATTCATTTTCATTCCATCCCTCACCAATAATCCATTCATTTGATTTATATTTATCAACTGTAGTTTTCATAAGTTGAATCATTTCGTCATAGGATCGGCAATATGATAAATCTACTCGATTCATCGCTTCTCCATGACCAATTAAATGTAAATGACTATCTATAAAACCTGGAAACCCAATCTTCCCTTTACAATCAATCAACTCAACATTCTCATCTAATCCATTCAAAAGGTCTTTATATGTACCAGTTTTAATAATCTTTTCGCCCTCTGTATAGATTGCGTCAACAGTTTTTCCTTCGCGTTCCATTGTATAAAATAAACCATTGTACCAAAGCTTCTTCAATTCAAACACTGTCCTTTCATCAAAATAAAAAATGAGGGAATATTCCCTCATTTTATCATAAGAATTTGTTTAATTCGATTCTCTTACATCTTCCATTGCACGTAATTCTACTCGTCGAATTTTTCCAGAGATTGTTTTCGGAAGCTCTTGGACAAACTCTATTTTTCTTGGATATTTATATGGTGCAGTTACGCTTTTCACATGATCCTGAAGCTCTTTAATTAGTTCTTCTGGATTCGCTGGATTTTCCGTAAGGACGATGAATGCCTTAACAACATTTCCACGTAGCGTATCCGGACTTGCTACTACAGCACATTCTTTTACTAGTTTATGCTGAACAAGAGCGTCTTCGATTTCGAATGGACCAATTGTATATCCTGAACTGATAATGATGTCATCACTACGGCCATCAAACCAATAGTAACCATCCTCATCTTTTTTCGCTCGATCTCCTGTTAAATAGTAATCACCTTTAATTTGTGCGTTAGTACGCTCCAAGTCATTATAGTAATGTTTAAATAATGCAGGTGACTTTATGTGAACACCGATATTTCCTACTTGGTTTACTCCTACCGGAATACCATGGTCGTCAACAATATCAACTAAATTTCCCGGAGTAGGAATTCCCATCGAACCTTCTTTTGCTTTTATATCTTTCATTGTACCAATTAATAAAGTATTTTCTGTTTGTCCATATCCATCTCTTACATCAACTTGAAAATATTTTTTAAAAGTACGAATTACTTCTAGATTCAAAGGTTCTCCTGCAGAGACGGCACTTCTTAAAGCAGGCAAGTCATACATTTCTAAATTCTCTTCTTTCGCCATAAAACGGTATTCAGTAGGTGTACTACAGAATACTGAAATATCATGTTCCTTAATTAATGATAGGAATGTTTTTGCTTCAAACTTCCCTTCATAAAAGAACCCTGTTGCACCACTACCTAGAGTTGCTAAAAATGGACTCCATATCCATTTTTGCCAACCTGGGCCTGCTGTTGCCCAAACTATGTCATCTTCTGTCACATCTAACCAACTCGAAGCAACTGTTCGAATATGTGCATATCCCCAGCTATGTGTATGTACAACTCCTTTTGGATTCCCTGTTGTACCCGAAGTATATGAAATAAAGGCCAAATCATCACTTTTTGTCTCTACTGTTAGGACATGAGCACCGCTTATTGCCTGCTCATTTAAGGAAATCCAAACACCATTTTCTTCATGGATGGTAAATAATTTATATTTCCCACCTTTAACTATACTATTGAATGTATTTAAGTACTCATTGTGAGCGACAATTGCTTTGACTTCACTATGTTCGATACGATACAAAATATCTTTTAATGTTAATAATTCTGATCCTGGAACAATAACACAGCCAATTTTCAATATGGCCAAATAAACCGCATATGTTTCAACACATCGCGGCATCATTACAAATAGTTTATCCCCTTTTTCAAGTCCATTATTTTTAAATGTAAAGGCGTATTGATGAACTTTATTATATAAATCCTTATACGATATTTGATGAGTTTCACCTTTCGCACATACCCATTTAAGTGCCAGTTTGTTTGTTGATGCAAATTTCTCAATTTCCCAAACAATATTATACATTTTTGGAGCAATTAGACTAGTTCCAATCATGTGGTTTATCCCCCTTTTGCCATCATTAGTAATTTATATTTAGGAGTTGTCCAAAATAGAATAAATAAAGATTTCGTTAAAAATGGCTCGAAACCCTTCTTTTATCAGAAAATTTACACAAATTAAAAAACCATCTATATAAGATGGCCTTTTAATCGAGTTATTCATTTGAATGCGTTCCTACTGAAATACTAAAAGTACACTTAAAAATTTCATTAGGGTCTAAAGATTGGACACCTAATCGGTCTTTCATTTCCTTTACAAATCCCATTTCGTCTGCTATACCATACCATGGTTCGATGCAAACAAAAGGTGCAGTCTGAGTTGTCCATATTCCAACATACGGGAAACCAACAAATTCAACCTTCACGTAATTCGGGTGATTTTTTGAGCGTATTGAAATCGCATTTTTATTAAGTTTTTCAAGGATCAAAGCATCATCTTTAAATAGTTTACGTGTTAAAGGTAAAACATTTGTGTTTTCAGCTATTAGTTCCCTTTTCCCATTTCTATATGCACCTTCTAATTTAATTGTTTCTATTATTTCTTGATCATCAAACTGTAAGAAATAATCTTCGAAAGATTCACCTTCCATTATAGGTACATTAAAAGCAGGATGTGCACCAATCGAAAATGGCATTGTAACTGTATCTTTATTTGTTACTTCATATGTAATGTAAATTGTTTCATTCTTAATCTTATAGTTTATTCTTAATGAAAAGATAAACGGAAACTTCTCACTCGTTTGTTCATTACTTAATAACTCATAAGTTATTTCATCTTTTTTTTCATCAACTAAATTAAAATTAAAATCTCTAGCAAAACCATGCTGAGAAAGTTCATAAGTTTCATTATTTATTTTATATTGATTTTCGAAAAGTTTACCTACTATTGGAAAAAGCACGGGAGCATGTCTCCCCCAAAAGGAGGGATTTGCATTCCATAGATATTCAATCTTATTATTCTTGGAAAAAATACTAGTCAACTCTGCGCCTTCAGACTTAGTGGTAATTTTAATTAGTTCATTTTCTAATATTGACATGACCGAGATGCTCCTTTTGGTTAGTAATTAATATTATAGCAAACATTCGAGTCATTATTAAACAAATAGAAAAGAGGTAGGTTTAATCCTACCCCTTAATCCATAATTATTTAAATTTATTATCTAGAATATCCACCAAGGCTTTGTTCAGCCATTTGTACTAAACGCTTTGTGATCTCACCACCAACAGAACCATTCGAACGAGAAGTTGCATCTGGGCCAAGTTGAACTCCAAACTCTGAAGCAATTTCATACTTCATTTGGTTTAAAGCTTCTTGTGCACCTGGTGCTACTAAATTATTTCTACCTGAATTTCTATTTGACATGTGTTGTCACCTCCTTGTGAGTATAGAGTGTGATAAAACACATGTCTTCATTCATAATTTATTTGGTAATTTTTAGTATTTTTTCTTCGTTAAAAGATTAATGAATTTCTTTAGAATCAGTGATTAAAAGCTGTTTCGTAAACTTACTTGCTATTTACCAAAGTATTGGTTGATTTTCGCTCCAAGATGCTCGCTTTCCGAGGGGTAGGCGCTGAACCTCCTCGGCGCAAAGCGTCCTTGAGTGAGTCTCAGCTGTCCCACTCCTCCCGCAGGAGTCTCACACCTTCGATTCCAATCAAAATCTTTATTTGTCTTTCCCTTTACTAAGCCTAAGAAACAACAAACTTTTAGAAAAGAGCATTAACAAAATAGATGTTAAATAGAACAGGTCCTATAATAAAGCATCGATGTCAATTTCATTCTCTTTTGAGTTCGTCTGTTTACGAACCGTTTCATTTTCAAAGATGATTGTTTCTCTGGAAACGACTGCTTCATTTATTAAGTCTGTAAAATCAAAACGACTTTCAAATCGAGCAACTTTATCTCGTTTTGGTTTAGTTGTTGGGTTTGCAGGTGTGAAAATTGTACAGCAATCCTCATAAGGTCTGATACTAATATCATACGTATCAATTTTTTTAGCAATTTCCATAATTTCTAACTTATCCATTGCTAATAGTGGTCTTAATACAGGATAATTTGTTACTTCATTTATTGTATGCATGCTTTCCAACGTTTGACTTGCAACTTGTCCTAGGCTTTCTCCAGTAGCTAAAGCCAGTGCCTTACGATCGATTGAAACTTGTTCAGCAATTCTTAACATGATTCGTCTCATAATCGTCATCGTATAACTTGCTGGCATTTCTTTATGAATTGCTTTTTGAATTTCTGTAAATGGAATAACGTGTAAAGTAACTCTCTTACAGTATCTAGTTAACTTACTAGCTAAGTCCGTTACTTTTTGTTTTGCGCGATCACTTGTAAATGGTGGACTTTCAAAATGAATTGCTTCTATTGAAACTCCTCTTTTTAAGAGCATATAAGCAGCAACGGGACTGTCAATTCCACCAGATAATAGAAGCATTACTTTTCCGCCAACACCAACTGGGTAACCACCTGCTCCGTATTCTTCTCCACAAGTAATATAAGTTGCGTCATCTCTTACTTCTACACGAACCGCTACATCCGGATTATGAACATCTACAGTCAGTTTTTCAGTATTTTGGAGGATATATCCACCAAGTTCTCGATTTAATTGTGGCGTATTTAAAGGAAATTGTTTATAACTGCGTTGAACATTTACTTTAAACGTCTTTACACTCTCACCAAGTTCTTTAATCGCTTCAAGTGCGCCTTTTTTAATAGCCTCTAATTCGGTATCAACTTTTCTAGCATAACTAAATGTATGAATACCAAAAACTTGTTTTAAACTAGCTGCTACCTTTTCATGGTCTTCACCATTTAATTTAATGTACATACGATCACGTGTAGCAATTATTTTTATGTTTTCAAAGCTCTTTAATCGATTTCTTACATTTTCTCTTAAAATACTTGTAAAACGACCTCTATTTTTTCCTTTAGTCGTCATCTCACCATATCGAATTAAAATATATTCTACATTCATTTTTGTTACCTCGTTACTTTATATAAATTTTTTATTACTTCTGTTATTATCTTGTTAAATCTTGCTACTTCATCCAACGTATTTTCATATGAAAGACTGATCCTTACTGCACTACCAGCAACTTGTTCGCTCTTACCCATACTTTGCAATATTCGGCTGATCTCATATGTTTTTGAAGAGCAAGCAGACTTTGTAGAGATATAAACACTTTCTTCAGATAGAGCATGCACAATTACTTCAGGCTTTAATCCTATAAAAGAAATGTTAATTATATGTGGAGCAAAATTTGAAAGTGGCGAATTCAGTACAGAACCTTCTATTTCGTTTAAATTAGATAGTAACTTATTTCTCATGTTTACTAAATGATTTCTCATCTCATTTTGCTTTTCAAAAATCATTCTTAATGCTTTAGCCATAGCGACAATGCCAGCTAGATTTTCAGTACCTGAACGAATTTCTCTTTCTTGAGAACCACCAGTTGATAGGGACGATAACATAACACCTTCTCGAACATACAAAAATCCAGTGCCCTTGACACTATGAAACTTATGTCCAGAAACTGTTAATAAATCGATTGCAGATTCCTTAATGTTTACTGGTACTTTACCAATACCTTGAACTGCATCGACGTGGAAGTATATTTTCGGATAATTCTTTAACAGTTGTCCAATCTCGCTAATCGGTTGGATTGCTCCTGTTTCATTGTTTACATGAATAACTGATACAAGTATAGTATCCTCTTTCAAAGCATTCTTTACCTGTTCCATAGAAATAAATCCATTTTCATCAGGTGAAAGATAAGTAACTTCAAACCCTAGTCCTTCAAGTTGCTTATAAGCTTCATAAATTGACGGATGCTCGATTTCCGTTGTGATTAGATGCTTTCCTCTAGAACGATGCATCATTGCCGTTCCCTTTATAGCAAGGTTATTTCCCTCAGTTCCACCAGATGTAAAAATAATCTCAGATGGTTGTACAGAAAGAAGATCAGCAATTTGATTTCTTGCTTTCGTCAGCAATTGCTCCGATTTCCCACCTAGTTTATGAATGGAAGAAGGATTCCCAAAAAACTGTTCTGAAACAGTCAAATATGTGTCTAATACCTCTTTATACGGTTTTGTTGTAGCACTATTATCAAAATAAATCATTACTGTACCTCCATGTTGCTTACACCAGTTTCATTATATCCGATAACAAACTGAAACCCCTAAGATTTTCATCTATAGGGGTATTGTGTACTTTTGTTCATTTAGTATTTCTTGTAACTTATCAATTGCACCAGGTTCTATTCTTTCAATTGAAGCAGCTGCTTCCTCTAGAGCTTCATTATATTGGAATTCTCTAAATAATTGTTCTGATTTATCCATAGATAATGCAATTTGTACATATTTACTTCTATAGCGATTACCATATTGTATCACTTTTTCTACAAAATATCCTTGTTCAATCATGAATTTTGTATCATGATAACACTCATTAACTGATGAAGATGCTTTTTCTAATAAAATAGATACTTTTCCCATTTTTAAAGGTTTTTTCTCAAGTTCTAAATAGACAATTTGCATACTTTCTTGGGCAGTCTGAATTTGTTTTAAAGATGAAATCGGCATCCCTGGTAAATTAGAAATTTGAACAAGACGTTTGACCTCTAACATTAATCGCTTCATTTCGATTAATTGATCACGTGCTTGAAGCTCATCTTTACGCAGTGCCTTCAACATTTCTACATACATCGAATGTGATTCTTTTACATCTTCCATTTGCTTCTTAAGTAAATTTAATTCTTCTCTGATCACTGAAAAAGCTAAATCTTGTTCAGCCACTCGAATTTGTAATAATTCAAATCGCTTCGTAATGATACTCACTTGCTTTTCAACATGCTTTTGAGTTTGTGTATCTTCTTCGCTTAATTCATAAATTTGCTGAACTAGATGCGTTTCTTCTTTTGTTTTTAAATTAGCCTCACGAATTCGCTGAATTTCTTCTTGCGACGACCAAATTTCTTTTTCAACAATATATTTACTTTCAACTTCTTGTTCTAAAGAATCATAGATTGAATCAATTTTTTCTTTAACAAAATCAAGTTTTTCTATTGCTTCTGTTATCTCTAACTTCTTAATTAATTCAACACATTCATTACAAGCATTAGCACAATCCGTTGATTCAGTCTCAATTTTTTCATAATCTAGTGCATACCCATCTGATTTCATTTGTTTTAAACCATCTAATAAATTATGTATTTGATTTGGCATTGTTGTAGAAGATTCAATAAATAAATCAGGTAATATCTGCATTTGATCTCTTAATAGATTTACTTGTTCGCTAATATCTTTTACTAACTCTCTAGCTTCTAAGTAATTACCTTGTTCGGTCGTCTCATTAAACAATTGAATTTGTTTTTTAATCTCATCTAATTTCTTCTCTAAATTAGCTTCTGAAATTGCATACAAGTGACGATGAGTTAGCAATAGCTTTCTTTGCTCTAAATACTCTTGGTTTAAGTGCTCAATATCAAGATTATTTTGCTCTTCGCTTCCTATTAACTCACTAACTTCACTTAAAATCTTTTCAATTGTCGATTCCGCTTCGTTTAAAACCGCTTCAAGATCAGCAATTGCCGTTTTCGCATTCATGAAATGATATTTATTTATCGATTCATCGATATCATAAACTGAATCTGTAACTTTCGGTAAAACAGTTGTCACTAGCTCATCCCAATCTGTTCTCCACTTTTCAAAAAGCTCTTCTGTTTGACCAGTCATATTGAGAGCCTTTAGTTTTGACAGTTCATCTGTCACTGGCTTACTCATAAGTTGCATTCTCCAGGATTCAAGCTCATCGAGTCTTTTATACAAACGATTCCGCATCGTTAGGGCTACTATCATTAGAGCGATAACAATACAAATTACGATTAATATTACGGTCACAGTCATATCCCTGGTGTACCTCCTCTACTTGCCTTCTAATCTATTTTAATTAACATATTTTGACATTATTATTTGTTCATAATTATACTTTATAGTTAATAATAACATGAGACAGTTGATTTTTAACCTAATTTTTTCAATTTTTTTAAATATTTATCAAACTATAATAAATATTGTAACAACTTGTCAAAAAATCACTTTTTGCAACATATAAAATCGCCTTCTATTGTGAATAAACACAATAATAAGGCGATTGAATTTAACCTAACAATTCTAATTCACTCAAATGCTGAAAATCTGATTCTTGTAAAGAAGTGATCCACTTTTCAACATATTCTTTATATCGTTCAAAAAAATAAGTATCATTTTGTTGAATATAAAGTACCTCATTTAAATAACTAGGAAATAAATAAGGTGTAGACATAAACGATTTTAACTGTACAAAAAACACTGAAAAAGGCATAGTGAGTTTTGGATTATTTAATCTTATTGCATCATAGACTTGAGCAAATGTATATCTTTCCCTTGCCAAGTAAGTTGTCATGATTTCTCTAATAAAAACAGAGTCCAGTGTTAATTCTCTATAAAAAATAGATGTATACTCTTTTTTTAGAAAATAATAACTTAACACTTCCTCAACTAATTCATTTAATACTGAATTAGGATTTTTCTCTTCAAGTAATAAGCAATATTTATTTAAAATAGTCACATATCCTTCTAAAAATTCCACAATAATATGTTCAAGCAAACCCTGCTTGCCTTTAAAATAATACGAAATCGTTGCAATATTTACATCTGCTTTTTTAGAAATATCTCTTACTGAAGTACCTTGATACCCATTTATTTTAAATAATGATAGGGCTGTCTCGATGACTTTATTCTTAGTTGCAAGTTTTTCTTGCTCCATACATGTCACCTCTACTTCTACAATTCCTTTATTTAAAAAATTGGCGATTTTAAGTAAAAACCCTTTAGTTTTCAGTCGACAAAATTAACTGTTATCTTTCCAAATATGCTATGATATTCCAAAAGATATAGGGAAAGGGGTCAGCATATGTTCCAAAAAGTCGAATATGCAGGTACGAAAGAGCAACAATATCAGACACTTACTTCACAAGTTAAAGCATTAATACATGACGAACATAACTTAATTGCAAATTTAGCAAACACATCAGCACTTCTAAATCAATTTTTACACGAAATCAATTGGGTTGGTTTTTATTTAAAAGATGGTGATCGTGATGAATTAGTACTAGGGCCATTTGTAGGTTTACCTGCTTGTGTACGTATTCCATATGGAAAAGGAGTTTGTGGTACATCAGCACAAACAAAAACTACTCAAAGAATTGCAAATGTTCATGAATTCCCTGGTCATATCGCATGTGACGCTGCATCCAATTCAGAAATTGTTATTCCTTTATTCCATAAAGGCGAGGTAATCGGTGTTTTAGACATTGACAGTCCAGAATTAAATCGTTTTGATGAAGTTGATCAAAAACATCTTCAAGAAATCGTAAATCTAATTGAAGCAACAATTCAATAAATAAAAAAAGGAAGATAAAATAGATTTCTCTATTTTGTCTTCCTTTTAATTTGCAATTGTCACCTTGTTTTTCCCTGTATTTTTAGCGATATATAAAGCATCATCAGCGCTTTTAAATAATTTATCAATTGATGAAGAATTACTATTACCACTCCCCCAGGCGGAAACGCCACAGGAAGTTGTAACTCTTGGATTTGAAATCTTCTCAACCTCTTCAATAATCCTAGATGCAACTTTTTTACCGTGTTCAATTCCAATTTTCGGTAAGTAAGCTGCTAATTCCTCTCCACCCCATCTTGCTGCTATATCCGTTGAACGAACAACATCCTTAATAATATTTGCAACTTGAATAAGTACATTATCGCCGATTTGATGACCATAAGTATCATTAATTTTCTTAAAATCATCGATATCTAATAGAATTAATGTCCCTTGTGAATCCTCTTGCATGCTTTTACTAATATGTTCTTCTAAATACGCTCTAGAATATAAGTCGGTTAAATGATCAGTAGCAACTAATTGTTCCAATTTCTCTTGAAGCATTGTATTACGAAGAGCTAATTTTGTTGGTTCCATCACATTTTCAACAAGTGTACGATCATCATATTTAAATTTAAAAGGCTCTCGGTGAAGCATGATTGCGATTCCTTGTAATCCAGTCGTTTCAACTTTTACTGCTACAATTGAATTAAAAGGATAATCTTGATAACAATTTTCTTGAGAGGCATGAACTTTTAATAAAGTTCCGCCATGTATCATTGTATCATTTACTATTTGTTGAATTAACCCATTTGCAGTACGAGTTTTGAAAAACTCTGTACTACCATCCAACACTTTTAAATGAGCATTGTCCTTTAAAATAACAATCGCAAATTCCTCACATTCAAATCGAGTTTGAAACTTATTAACTAAATAGCTAATTAACTCTAAGCTATGTAGATTTTGATTTAAATTTTGTCCAACTTCATTAACAAACTGAATTCGTTTGGCACTATCCTCTACTTGCTGGTAAAGTTTAGCATTCTCTAATGCAATACCTGCTTTTGAAGCGAGTAATGTAAAAAATTCTTGTTCATATACTGTAAAACGCATTAAATTATTATTCGCAATTTGTAAAACACCATAAACACCTTGTTGACCGTGAACTGGTGAATACATATAAATAGAGCCGTCCTTCTTTTCAAACGTAGTAATATTTTCACTGTATGCTTGTATGACAAAAGGATTTGCGTCGTTATCCATAGGAGAAAATTGTTTTACTGGTAAATGAGATGGTTCAACCGATTGGTGATTAGTCAGAAGAAGTAGATATTCATTGTTTGGATATACAGTTTCTAACGAAGTAATAATTTCAGCAAAAACATTTTCTATATTAAATGATGAATGTAATTTTGAAGTAATCTTTGAAAGTTGAAGATACTGTTTTCCTTGCTCAATCGTTCTAGCAAGTTTTACTAACAGATTTCTCAATTCAAATGTTTCTTTATGAAATGAAAGTAAAAAGCTCTCACTAAATTTCTCTAGCTCTCTTTCTTCTCCAGTAAAGTCTAGTTCAACTATATGTAAGTCACTTTCATCATAATTCCAGTAGTATAAAATTGTTTTGTTTAAACTATGTAAAATTTTGTACTTGCTCTCTCTGTCAAATTCAATAGGTAAACTATCAACCGATACTTTTGATCTAATTTCAAACTCTTTTCCTTCTTCTTTCAACGAATTATAAGTAATAGACTCAAAAAACTCTCCGCTAGTGTTATTTCCATATAAAGATACTGTTCTTGCACCTAATACATCACATACAAGTTTCGAATACTTCATATATATGCCTGAAAGATGTTGAAAGTTTTCTTGATTGACCATAAAATCGAAAAATTCCGACTTTAAAAAAAGTATTTTATTATTTTCATCGAGATTCATACAAAATCACCTACTTACTATTTAAGAAATGTACTAATATAACTATTTTTTATTATAAATCACTTAGTTAGTTTTTCCTACAATTATTTTTATACAAAATTGGACATATTCTCATAATTCAGATACCAAAAACCTCTATTCCTTATGACATTACTGTGTTTAAAACGACAAATTACTACTAAATTCTCCGTTTTTTTTTATCCGCTAAAAGAATCATTTTTTAATTTTTTGTAAGTAAAGCTTGAATTAAATCTATCCTTGACTTAAATATGCATAATGGATATAATATTCCTTGTGTAAAATAACGCAGCGTTGTAAGCACAGGCTTGATTTTTATTTTGTTCCTCTATTCAATTTAGAGGTGTCATCGCGTAACTCCGGCTGCTGGGGCGAGGATACATGAAAGCAAAATAAACAAACTGGGGCTACACGAACGTTTTTATTTTACTCCAAAATAAAAACTTTAAGGAGGAGTCATCAATGGCTCGTTATACAGGATCTACTTGGAAATTATCTCGCCGTTTAGGCATTTCATTAAGCGGAACAGGTAAGGAATTAGAAAAACGCCCTTACGCTCCAGGTCAACATGGACCAAACCAACGTAAAAAATTATCAGAATACGGTTTACAATTACAAGAGAAGCAAAAACTTCGTCACATGTTCGGTGTTAATGAGCGTCAATTCCGTCGCACATTTGATATCGCTGGTAAATTAACTGGTAAACACGGTGAAAACTTCATGATCTTATTAGAAACTCGTTTAGATAACGTAGTTTACCGTATGGGTCTTGCTCGTACTCGTCGTGCTTCTCGTCAATTAGTTAACCACGGTCACATCTTAGTTGATGGCAAACGTGTTGACATCCCTTCTTTCCGAGTGAAAGTTGGCCAAACTATCAGCTTACGTGAAAAATCACAAAACTTAGCTGTAGTTAAAGAAGCTGTTGAAGCTAACAACTTTGTACCTGAGTACATCACTTTCAACGCTGACAAATTAGAAGGTACTTTCAACCGCTTACCAGAGCGTTCTGAATTACCAGCTGAAATCAACGAAGCTCTTATCGTTGAATTCTACAACCGTTAAGCTAAATGCTATGTAAATAGCGTTTATAAAATCCCTAGAAACGTTGATTTATCAACACTTCTAGGGATTTTTATATATTAACTTCTTTGTAGAATAATGTTTTCTCCCCCACTTAATTAGGGGAGGGTTTGGGGGAAGTTTAATTATAAAAAAGTGGACAGACGCTAAATTTATAAAAGTAGACATCTTAGATAATTCGATTTTATAATTATTTAATATTAATTTAGGAGAAAAGATTATATGGAAAGACTAGTTATGGCGCAAGAACTCCTGAAAAGAGCTAAACATCATAGAAATTCTATTGGTGATCATGGAGACCCTTATGAAGAATCCTTATTAAGTGGTGAGGTTACACCTAGCCAATAATTTAACAAATGAAAAAGACCACATTAAAATGTGATCTTAACTATTTCTAATTTAACTAACTCATGCAATAGTTCAATTAGAAATTATTCTTAGTTTTTAAAATAATTCTTTATTCCTTCGTTAATAACTAATAATCCAATTATTAATGCTGCCGTTCGCAATACAAATTCTGCCACCCGTATATTTCCGATGAGAGTTTGTATGTCATATAAGTGCCCTGTAATAATAGTTGGAGAAATTATTATTAATATCCCTATTACAAGATTAAAAAACAGTAACAATTTATTTGGATTTTTATTATTCATTTTTTATAGCTCCTATCTTTGTGTTATGATATCTCCTACTCTATATGCATATGCAAACCAATCCGATGTAGAAGAAAGAGAGAAACTTACACCACCTGAAGCCCCAACCGGAATATTTACTCCAGTATTTCTAGAAATTGTAGCGGTTAAATACCAATCTCCTTCTACAATATAGTGAATCTTAGCAGCTGTTTCTAAATTAGCGAAAATGGTACCACCAAACTTATAAGATTTACCAGTTACAGGGTCTGCTCTATCTATACTAATATTTAGGATTTTAACTATTCCCCAATAACCTCCACCTTCACTTGTTTCGCAATAAAAATTCACAGTTGGATTGTAATTTGATTTAACTGAGATTGTTTGACCTATTGTTCGAAATGTAGCTGCTAAAGGAGATACACTTTCTGCTGACCTTGATTTATTAGAATTATAACTTTTCATAATTTGGTTCGCTGCCTCGAATTGCGAAATACCATTATCTTCTGAGATTTGTTTCGCTAATTCATCAAAAGTTAAGACTTCACTAACTACTGTATTTGGATTATTTTCTGTTAAATCTAAGCTGGTACTTATTGCCTTTTCCACATTATTACCTTGCACTTCACTAGCAAAAGAAGTTTGTGCAGATACAAAAATTGATCCCAAAGCCAAAACACTTACTAAAGATTTTCTTAATTTCAAATTAAACCCTTCTTCCTTTAAATAATATCATAATTTAATATTGAATTATTGTTAAAAAATTTAGATTTATTATTTTTTTTCGAATATTCAATATCATGTTTTAATATTAAAATATTATTAAAAATTTTTGTATTGGGAAAATTTATGGTACTTTTTACCAATTTACATTACTTTTTACCATTAAAATTTAATAAACTAGTAGTTTACTTATGTTTACCCCTCTCATTTATTGGAAAAATTTTACATATTTAGATAAATTATTACTAAATAATTTAAACATCTCTCAAATTTTTTTATTTAGGGAATTTTTTTAAAGTGAACTTGCATAGTGGGTGTTCAAGAGCTACATAAACAGCTTGTATGACCCCGGGGGGATGTCTGAATATTTTATATTCTTTAGGACAATTTAAAACGTGCCTGTTGGTCTTGTACTATGCTTGATAATTCATCCTTACTTATCTCTCCACCCTCTGACATTTTATGGTGATAAGAACATAAGCAGATAAGGTTGTCATCATCTAATCGTTTGTTCCAATCATTAGCTACTGATTCAATGTGATGTACTTCGATATTAATATAGTTATATTTTAATTGTGTATTGTTTCGTTCCCTAATACATACCTGACACATATGTTTATCACGCTCATTGATTTGCTTCCGTTTCTTTTGCCATGCTCTGGTCCATCTAAACTTATCAATGTAAGTAGTAGTCTTCATACGATTAGGTTTACTACTACACACATGAGTACGATCATGGATACCACTACAGTAACTGCATGATTTAAGCAATGTTATCCACTCCATATAAAAAAGGCACGTAGTGTGCCTTAAAAAAATTAAAGTCTTAATAATGTACCAGCTAATGCAATCAAAGCAAGTGCATTTATAACCTGCGATTCAAAATAAAATCGATAAACCCTTTTAAAAAGAATTGTTAAAGGAAGAAAATACACTAAGTATTTACAAATATAAAGTGCTGCTGGAGCTAGATATTCTTTACTTAAGAGACTATATTGAGCAACTTGTGGTTTAGAATATGCCGATTTTGCTGTAATCAATAACCCTACAATTGCAATAATAAATCCAACAGCAGTAATTAATACGTTAGAAGCTTCTTGCTCTTTACCCCTGCAAATTAAAATAAAAAAGCTTCGAAGAATTAATATTCCTCCAAATGTCCCAATTCCACGTGCAATAAAATCTACAATTTGATTTATCAGCTCTTTATTATCCGGAAATTTAATATCAAACTTTTCAACTATTAATATACACAATGGGATCAAAATAACAGAAAGTATAATTTTGATTGGCAAGGATATTCATAATTTCTTTTTAAATTTTTAATCACAATAATAACCCCTCTTTCATTAATCAGAATTATTATATAATTAAAAATAGTATGACGGTTATATAAATATTTTTTTAACTTGATAATTATTTCCTTCTAACAGGTCCATTCTTCTTGAATATATACCATATTTCTTTCGTTTCAGTACTTTCCAGTTTACAAAACAATGTTGACTAGTTGGATAAATGGACAGATAATTATTTAGAATTAAACTAAAACAATCTGGAGAAATATTATGGACATAACAACATTAACTACTGCAGGTACTGCAATAGGAACAACACTTTTGACAAATTTTGTTACAAAAGGTGAAAGTGCACCATTACAAACCTTAAATGATGCATGGTATTTAGTTTTTGGAAATCTGCATTTTGTTTCCGAAAAAAAGCGCGCAAAACACAAAGCAGAATTAGATTTGTATATGAATGATATTGTAAAAGAAGTATCTTTAATACCAGATGAGAACTTAATAGAGCCTCGGATGAGAATTGTAGGCCCTGCATTAGACGCATCTAAATACTATATTGAAGAAGGAATTTTACGAAAAATGTTTGCCAAAGTTGTTGCATCTTCAATGGATAATCGACAATCATCTAATGTTCATCCTTCATTTGTTGAGATTATAAAACAACTATCTCCATTGGACGCAAATAATATAAAACTATTCATTGTTGAGTCTCAACAACCGATATGCAAATATAAATTAATAATTAAAGAGACAGGTAATTACAGAATTTTCAAAGATAATGTATATCTTCAGAATAATGAAGTTGATGATATTGATTTACTTTCAACTTCAATTACAAATTTAATAAGACTTGGATTATTAGATGTGAATTTTGTAGACAGTATCTCTAATATTAATGCTTATAAAAATTACTATAATCATCCAACTTATACTGATCTTAAAACATTTTTTGAAAACCCTTATATTTATAACCCAGAATCACAAGAATTATTTAAAAGATACAATGATATCCAAATTGAAAAAGGTGTAATTACGATAACAGCACTTGGTAAAGCTTTTATTAATGTTTGTGTCGAAAAGTAAACTATAAGACCTTTTAGGTCTTTTTTTATTCCTACTAATATTTCAAATAAAAAAAACACCCTATCGGATGTTTAATTATTCATAGCAGGTATTTCATCTATTTTATCTGGTAACTCATTAATTTTACCTTCCAAATAATCAATTCCATTAGATGTAATCTGTGCTAAGTAACAATTCTCTAATATTTGTTTATAAGTAATAAAACCCTTTGCTAAAAGATATTCATAGACACAGTGTGTTTCATTTTCTAGTGCATCTCTATGCAAATTTTCATACTTTACTTCGTATGGTAAACCTCCGCTAGTAAAATAATAATCATAAAGATCAAATAAAATCTCTAGCCTATACCTCTGTCTTTCTTTTATATCCATTCTTTACCCCCAAAAATATACTGACTTATGTATATTAATGTTAATGTTTGAGAAAGTCTATGAAATCTAACTAAAAAGCACTCACTAATGTGAGTACTCATTATTCAGTAAATCCTTATCCTTTAATTTAAAAACCATTTGGCCCATAGATAAGCACCAAACAATGCACTTAGACCTACAACACTTGACGTAAAATTCTTCGGCAATTTAATAACTCTACAAATAAAATTAGTAAAAATAGCAAAAACAGTCATAATAATCATTAAAAATACTAATTTCCCAACTAAATAATTTACAAATGGCTCTAACGGTGACCAATCTATTGTCATTCTATTCCCTCCATTCTACGAGTATTTTATCGGTAAAATGGAGTCTCTTTATAAATAAAAAACATCTCTGAAGAGATGTTTTAAAATAATTATTTGTACATCAATATTCTGTAAACATCATTTTTATCATTACTTGGATTTTGGCAATATAAATATTACTTTTGAAACATTGAATTTGAATTATCATTATTTACAATTTTTTGAATGTGTAAATAAACGTAATTGTAATCTTTATTATTTTCCGGACGATAATCTTTTAGCCATTTATTTACCGTTTAGACTTCTTTTTGCTGTATCATTTTAAATGGAAGGCATTTTTTCATTTTAATCACTTATAAAGGATATCATCCTTCAGTGCAGCCACCTTACTTAATGCAACATCAATATCAGACTCACTTATTCCAAAGTGAGCAAGTGCATCATGTAAATGTGTTGCGATCGCATTAAAATGTTCTGGTTGTAAATTTAGCCCCTCATGCGCCTTGGACATTGATTTACCAGAATATTGATTAGGTCCACCTAATGCAAAACTAATAAATTTTGTCTGATGTTTACGCTGTTTTTCCATGTCTGTCTTCTCGAAAAAATGATTTACTGTTTCATCTTTTAAAACTAATTCGTTATAAAAATAGTCCACAACTTTCGAAACCGCTTCTTCTCCACCAAATTTTTCATAAAGAGTTTGTTCCATAATGACCACCTTTGCATTTTTACATAATAATAGTTTTTCCAAAAGCCAAATTTTGAATCTTCATTTTCAATAGGATTCTACTTTCTACTCAATCATCTTCTATATCAACAGATTCCCTTAACATAACCTTTTAAAAACAACAATCTATTAGAAAAAAGCCAATAAAAAAACTAGAAATGCTAATAAAACAGCACGTCTAGACTTTAATCTTCTCTAGTATTAACTTCCACAGCTACTCTAATGCCTGATTCAATTGCTCCTTCGATCCATCCTGGTATTGAAGAAGTATGTTCACCTGCAAAATGAATTCTTCCTTCAGGAGTTGAGATATACGGCCCAAGATCCGTTTGCTGTTCTGTTTTAAACATCGATAAGGCACCACCAGCATATGGATCTTGTGTCCAGCTGTGCGTATATCCAGTAATGAACTCAGTATATACTTGATTTCCAAAAATTAATGCTAAATTTTTTAACGCTTCCCTAATTCGTGCGTCTTCTGACAGACTATCCCATAATAAAGCTTCATCTTCCCAGGTGTAACTCCCTAATATGGTTCCTGGACCATCTGAATCTAGTCGATTACTTGGAAAATAAGAAAATCGAATTGGTAAATCAGTAACAACTTTACCACCATAAAGTCCATATTTCTCCCAAAATCTAGTTTTGAACTGAAGTCCTATCTTTGTTGCCGCTAAGTAATGTAATGAACGAATTGCTTTCAACTTGTAGTACGAAAAAGTATTTACTGGATAAACTTCTACAAAACTTAATACAGAAAAAGGGATTGTAATAATCGCGTAGTCTCCGGATGATTGAAATTGCTCAGAGCTTTTTGTATGTTCTGAATGAATTGAAACTTTGTTGGTTTGCTGGACGATTTTTGTCATCTTATGTCCATAGAAAATATTATCTCTTAATTCTTCCAAAAATGCGCTAGGAAGCAAATCATTGCCGCCAGTTATTTCATACAGTTTTATATCTTTCCCAAATAATACTGTGAATTCACGTAAGATAGCAGTAAAAGACAGCTCTGGAAACCCTCTTGTTCCTTGTAGAACTTTTATCACGTCCAATGCATTCGGAGACAATGAAACGCCATTTGGATTATATCTTAAGAATAATTCCATTGAATACATATCATAATCATTTACAATCTTTTCCCAATTTTTTGTAGTATCTTGATTAATGAACTGAATCGTTGGCCCTATCGAGTTATCAAGTAGTTGATCTACAGTTAAACCTTTTTCGGAAGCTTGGACTGGAAATTCTAAAATATCGGGATTTTGTTCATATATTTCTTGATTGGTTCTAATTCCATTTACATAAATTAAATCATTAGGAGTGCTATTAATAAATTCATTCACTTTTAAATTGAATTTATTTATATATTCTATTACTAGTTGATGGGTTGAAGGAATTCGCATAGCCCCAAGTTCCAAATATTGCCCATCTATAAATGGTTCTCTTTTCGTATATACCCTACCGCCTACTCGATCATTTGCTTCTAAAATAGTCACATTATGTCCGGCTTTTTTTAATAATGAAGCAGCAACTAACCCAGACATTCCAGCACCAACGATCGTAATTCTCTTTGGATTGTTTGTTTTTTCTAATCCATTTCGAATGATTGATATCATTTGATTGGTAGAAAGTGCTTGACGTGAACTCATAGACATCAACTCTTTCTATGGATTTTAAATAGTTCCTTAGAATTTTATTCTTGTTACATTTTCTTTAGAATATTTTAATGATTTTTAACAGAAGACAAAAAAAGGCCTCGAATAACTTCGAGGTCCTACTAATAATCTACTTGAAGATTTGATTAAAAATAGTCAACTACTATTTTAATTTTACTCTCGCCAAGTCATGCTGCATTGCATTATTACCGTTTTGCGGATCAAATGTAATGTCACTAAGTCCGAACACACTTACAACAACATCTTTATCTTTTGGATGAATGACTCTTACTTCATATGCAAACAATGCAGGTGAAAGTTGTAATGATCTAAATGTTCTGTATTGATTTGGAGCCAATGTTTGTGTAGAAGGGTCTACCATTGGTATTACGATAGGAGAACCAGATGACCAGTCAAACATTTGGACCGTTACTGATCTAAAACTATCTGGATCAATATTCAACGCTTCTACAGTTAAGAACATTGTTGAAGAATGTCTTCTTAACACACCAGTTGTTAAAATTTTAGAACCCAATTCGCGCTCTCTCCTTATATCTTATTTGGACAAGCAAGTCCATACAATATACAATGTTGTTCCATTAAAAATGGAAACGGACAGTAGCACATCATTACATTATTTCAACATTTTAATTAATAGATTACAAAAAATAGAGAAGTTTTAAAAATCTTATATCTGATGATAAAAAGTAGCCTTTAATAAAGATAAACACTCTCTTATATATGCAGTAGGAATAATTACGCGTGGTGTTTTTGCCGGTAAACCAACGATATTTAATCCTTGCTTCTTTGCTAATTTAACTGATCGATACAAATGATAATCATTTGTGACTACTATCACATTAGCTTTTTCACTATCAATTATTTTTTTTGAAAACTTTATATTTTCGAATGTATTTGTCGATAATTCTTCTTTTATTATTCTGTGATCTTCTATTCCTAATTTGATTAGTTCCAGTCTCATACACTCTGCTTCTGAAATTAATTCATCTTTTCCTTGACCACCAGAGACAATAATCTTAGTATTTTCATTAGCTTTCGCATACTTAGCTGCTGTTTGTATTCGATATTTAAGAGCAAGTGTTGGCTTACTTTTCTTCAAGCCAGCACCTAAAACTATTAAATAATCCGCTTTTTTAGGCACTGTGTGCTTATATTGTGAATAACTATTTACCCCTATAAAAATCATACAAGCAAGATAAACTAGTATTCCAAATAATACACAATATGTACCAATCTTTACTATATTCACTTATCACTCACCACCAAATTCTTTCACTTTTATCCTATTGTAACGAATAATTAGACAGTTTTCATTAAAAAAAGAGACAATCAACAAAATGACTACCATTGTTGATTGCCTCTTTTTCATTTATCTAGGGTATTTTTCGTCCATAGGATTGTGTTGATCTTTTGAAAGTCTTTTTTGATGAGCTTTCGTTTTCGCATCAACATGGTTTGCATCACTAGGTCGATTTTTCTTTGAACCACCTGCTGCATGACTCATTTTATTCCCTCCATATAACCAGTTCGTACAAAAAGTAGTTTACGTAGAAAGAATTTGTTTATGCAATTTTTTGAGAATCCCCTATCTCATTTTCGTGATTTAAACCTTTACCAAAAACGGCGGCTAACATGCTAAACAATGGTGTAATAAATAGGATAAATGAAAATGGTAAATATTCTAAAACCGGGACACCTAGAGTTGCTGCAAAAAATGCACCACTTACACTCCAAGGTACAATCGGATTAAATAATGTCCCACCATCTTCTAAAGCTCGAGATAAGTTTTTAAGTGGGATATCCTTTTGAATATACACATCCTTTAATAATTGCCCAGGAAGTAGGATTGAAAGATATTGTTCTCCAGTCAATAAATTAACACCTATTGAAGATAATGTACTAGCAATGACAATATTGCCTTTACGTTTTAAATTAGTTAATGACTCAATCGCTTTATCAAACACTCTAAGTTCTTGTAGCAGTCCTCCTAAGGCTAATGCGATAAAAATTAGTGAAACAGACCACATCATGGATTGTAAACCACCACGATTAATGATCGAATTTAGCATTTCGTTGTTTGTATCTAATTGGAATCCACTTTGTAATGTAGTGAAAACTTTATCTAGTGTAACACCTTTTTGAATGATAAAAGCTAAAATTAGAGAACTCACAATCCCTGCTGACATCGTTGGTAGTGTAGAAAATCCTTTAAACGCCATAATAAACACAATTAAACATGGGATTAGTAGGATAGGATTTACTTCAAAATTTGCAGAAATTGCTTTTTTCATTTCCATAACCTGTGCCATATCTGTGTTGCCATGTCCCATACCGATGATTAAAAATAAAATAACAGTTACAATTAACGCTGGAATCGTTGTATATGCCATATGACGAATATGCTCATTTACTTTGATTCCTAAAATGCTTGGTACAAAATTTGTTGTATCTGATATTGGTGACATTTTATCACCAAAGCAAGCTCCACATATAATCGCACCTGCAGCAATAGCTGGAGGAATTCCCATGATATGCGCGATCCCCATTAATGCAACTCCAACAGTCCCAATTGTCGTAAATGTACTCCCCGTAAAACTAGCAACTATAATGGTTATAAAAATGCTACTAACAGCAAACCATTTTGCAGAAAGAACTGAAATTCCGAAATATAATAACGTTGGAACTGTACCACTTAACATCCATGAGCCAATCAATAACCCAATCATCATTAGAATCAATGTGGGTGATAGTCCATTCTGTATTCCCTTTTTCATTCCATCTTCAAGCTGGTTCCATTTGTAGTCTTTTACTAAGCCAAAAATTGATAGACAAACTACACATAGTAATAGTGGAATATGCGGTTCCGTATTTAAAATAACTAGACAACTAGACATAATGATAGTAAACAGTGCGATTAACGCACCTAATTCGATGTTTTTCATGAAGATTTTCTCCCAATTTCTATATTATTGGCTTTTTTCTAAAAGTATGTTGTTTATAGATTTAGTAACTCTTCGACAGAAGTTGATTGGAACGGTTATACGAGACTCCCATGGGAGTAGCGGAAAAGCTATTACCCAGCTGGCTTTGCGATGAGGCTCAGCTCTCGCACCACGAAAAAGCAGTATGCTGGTGTTAAAATCAACTCACACATTCTAAAATAACAACAATAGTTAAGAAAACAGCCTTCTTATTTTTTTCTTGTAAGTATAATGTTTAAATATCCATATAAACATGTTCTCTAAACTTAGTAAATCCAAGTTTCTCATAAAATTTTCTAGCAATTTCGTTATCAATCCAATAATCTAACTCAACTCTTGAAAGATTATGCTCACGAGCAAATGATGCAATTTTATGAATTAAAAATGATCCGTAGCCTTTATTCCTTTTCCCTTCATTAATGCTAATTTGGTGAACATAGGCTAATCGAAATGCTTTTTTTATTGGTCCCTCTGGAATATTTTTTATTTCAATCCAAGCATAGCCTACTAATTCTTCTTCATCTTTTACTAATAGAAAAAAGTGTTCAGGTTTATCAACTACACTCTTAAAAAACTCAGTTACTTCATCTATATTGTGAACCTTAAAAAATTCTGGAAATAATTCTGCATGTAAATTCTGAACGCCTTCGTTTAATTTTGCCAATATTCGGTAATCTCTAGTTAGTATAATCTCCATATATATCACCCTTTCAAAAAAATAAAAAAATCGAAGCCACCCCTATAAATATAGGGACGACCTCGATCGCGTTACCACCCTAGTTATAAAGAAAGTTTACTAATAAGTTTATTTTCTTTATCACTCGTTATCTGTAACGTAGACTTACGTTCTTCCCTTCATTAGATAACTAACTACGAAAAGAAAACTCCTGAAATGTATTCATCTGAATGGATAGACGAGTTCACACCAACCACTCGCTCTCTTTAGCTATTACCAATCAAACTACTTATTTTCGTTCACTGTTTGTTCTTTATTATAATGTAATTAAGTGGTACTTCTTTTTACCACGACGTATAATGATAAATTGTTCTTCAATTGCATCAACTTTAGTTAATACTTTAGCGACATCTTGACTGCGGTCACCATTTACGTAAACTGCTCCATTTTGAACATCTTCACGTGCTTGACGTTTCGAAGGAGAGATTTTTGCAGCAACTAATAAATCAACTAATCCCATTTCCTCTTCATCTAAATTAAATGAAGGTACATCTTTAAATCCTTGTTTGATCTCATCAGCTGTTAATTCTTTTACTGTTCCACTAAAAAGTGCTTCCGTAATTTTAATCGCTTGATCAAGAGCTTTTTCACCATGAACTAATTTAGTCACTTCAGCAGCAAGTGCTTTTTGAGCTACACGTTGCTCTGGTGCTTCATTAAATTGCTTTTCAAGCTCCAAAATTTCTTCTTTCGATAAGAAAGTAAAGTATTTCAAATATTTTACAGCATCACGGTCATCAGTATTAATCCAGAATTGGTAAAATTCATATGGAGTTGTTTTCTCAGGATCTAACCATACAGCTCCACCTTCTGTTTTACCAAACTTAGAACCATCAGCTTTTGTAACTAGTGGTATTGTTAAACCAAATGCTTTTGAATCTTCTTCAGTTTTACGAATTAATTCCATACCCGCTGTAATGTTACCCCATTGGTCACTACCACCAATTTGTAATTTACAATTATGGTCTTGGTATAATTTTAAGAAGTCGTATGATTGTAAAATCATGTAACTAAATTCTGTAAATGATATACCTGCTTCTAAACGTGATGCCACAGAATCTTTTGCAAGCATGTAATTTAAACCGAAGTTTTTACCGATATCACGTAAGAAAGTAATAACATCTAAATCGCCAGTCCAATCAAAGTTGTTTACTACTTTAGCTGCATTTTCACCTTCGAAACTTAAAAATGGTAATAATTGTGTACGAATACGTTCACTGAACATTTTCACTGTTTCTGTTGTGTTTAATGTACGTTCAGCTTTTTTACCACTTGGATCACCAATCATACCTGTAGCTCCACCAACAACACCGATTGGTTTGTGACCAGCAACTTGGAATCTTTTTAACATTAATACTGGTAATAAATGTCCGATGTGTAAGCTATCACCCGTTGGATCGAATCCGCAATATAATGAAATAGATTCTTCACTTAGTAGTTTTTGAAGACCCTCTTCGTCTGTCATTTGACTAATTAATCCACGAAATGCTAAATCTTGTAACAATGTTTCCATTTTCATCAAATCCTCTCTATTAATAAAATTCTTTTTAAACAAAATAAAAAGTCCCTACTGATATACAGTAGGGACGAATAATTAGAATCGCGGTACCACCCTAGTTGCAGCAAATAAATCTTGCTACCTCTCATACAATTAACGGCTGTTAACCGTTCTAATCCTAATTTGTTATGTACAACAAATGTCGAAAAAGAATGCTCCAGGGTGTAATTCATGTCAATGTCTGTGCTAATTCTCACCAACCATTAGCTCTCTTAAGACAAAATCATTCACACTACTAAACCTTTCAACGCTCACGTATTAAAATGTTATGAAACATTTATAACATAAATAATTATATTAAGTCAAACACAGTTTTTTAATCTTTTCAATTTATTTCTATTATTGTCCTATAAATTGAATAAAAATGCTTTAATTGAAATAATATGATTTAATATACATTAACAAATGTTTTTAGTTATACATAAAATTGAATTGGAGTGTTTCCTATGAAGAATAAAGGTATGTGGATTGCCATAATTATCGTAGTCGTTCTTATTTTTATGGGTGTAGGAAGCTATAATGGCTTTGTTACCCAGGAAGAAAATGTAACGAATAAAATGTCACAAGTTGATAACCAATTAAAACGTCGTTCAGATTTAATACCGAATTTAGTTAATACAGTAAAAGGATATGCATCTCAAGAAAAAGATGTGATAGCTTCTGTAACAGATGCACGCGCAAAATTAGCTGGTGCTCAAACTACTGCTGAAAAAAGCAAAGCAGATCAAGAATTATCTGGTGCTTTAAGTCGTTTATTAGTCGTAGTAGAAAACTATCCAGACTTAAAATCAAATGAAAATTTTAAGGCGTTGATGGATAGCCTAGAAGGTACCGAAAATCGTTTAGCAGTTGCTCGCAAAGATTATAATGATGCCGTAACTGTTTATAATCAAAAAATCAAAAAATTCCCGGGCGTTATATTAGCTGGAACATTTGGATTTGATAAGAAAGAATACTTTGAAGTATCTGAGTCAGATAAAGCCACTCCTGAAGTTGATTTTAGTGGCGATGGTAATAAATGAGAAAACTTCTCTCACTATTCATCCTTATAGGATTGATTCTATCTTTCGCAACTGTAGCATTTGCTGAAATAAAAGTCCCTTCTCAAGTAGGAGATATTTATGTTCAAGATTATGCAAATGTATTAGATAGTCAAGATACACAGAGTCTGATCCAATTAGGAAAAAAATTAGAAGATTCAACAACTGCCCAACTTGCGGTTTTAACAATTCCTAGTTTAGAAGGTAATGATATTAAAGAATACGCTAATACTGCTTTTCGGAAATATGGACTTGGTAATAAAGAGAAAAATAACGGTGTTCTTCTGTTATATTCACAAAAAGACCGAGAAATCCGGATAGAAGTTGGATATGGATTAGAAGGAGTAGTAACGGATATACGCTCTGGTGCCATTTTAGATCAAAGTGCTATTCCTTACTTAAAAAAAGGTGAAACATCGCTAGCCTTAACGAATACATATAAGGCACTATACAATGTCATCTTAAACGGATCTGAAAAGACAGGCCATTCTAAAACTAGTACCCTTTGGGACAATTTAAAAATCATCCTAATAGTTGTTTTCGTTGTCATAGTAATTGCCATCGATATGATGTTCTTTAACGGAGTTCTAACCTACTTCATCATAAACTTATTACCTGCACTATTAAATTCTTCTGGCGGTTCAAGAGGCGGTGGAGGTGGAAGCTCTGGCGGCGGTGGCTCTGACCGGAAATTTTAATATCTTTATGGCAAAAGAAAACCATTGGAATACTCCAATGGTTTTTCTTTTTTATATTTTATTAATCTTCCATTGTTGATAAATCACCTGTTGGTAGGTTTAATTCCCAAGCTTTTAAGACTCGTCTCATAATCTTACCACTACGAGTTTTTGGTAGTTTATCACGGAACTCAATTTGTCTTGGTGCAGCATGTGCTGCTAATCCAACTTTGACAAAATTACGAATTTCCTCTTTTAATTCATCAGTAGCTACATACCCATCTCTAAGAGCAACAAATGCTTTAATGATTTCACCACGAACTGGATCTGGTATGCCAATTACACCAGCTTCAGCAATTGCTGGATGTTCTACTAGTTTACTTTCTACTTCAAAAGGTCCAACACGTTCGCCGGATGTCATAATGACATCGTCTACTCGACCTTGGAACCAAAAATACCCATCCTCATCCATATAAGCAGAATCTCCAGAGACATACCATTCATCATTTAAGAAATAAGATTGGAATTTCGCTTCGTTATTCCAAATCGTATTCATCATTGATGGCCAGCCTTTTTTGATTGCTAGATTTCCCATTGTATACGGCGCTACTTCTACTCCATTATTGTCAACGATGGCAGCTGTGACACCCGGAAATGGTTTCCCCATAGAGCCTGGACGAATAGGCATGCACGGGTAATTACAAATTAATTGCGCTCCTGTTTCAGTCATCCACCAAGTATCGTGAATACGTAATTGGAACACTTTTGCTCCCCATCGTACTACCTCAGGATTTAAAGGTTCACCTACACTAAGGATATGGCGTAGTGAACTTAAATTAAATTTTTTAACTGCGTCTTCGCCTGCCCCCATTAACATACGGAAAGCTGTTGGAGCACTATACCATATCGTTACACCGAATTCTTGAATAGTTTCATACCAAGCATCCGGACTGAATCTGCCACCTAAAACGACGTTTGATGCCCCATTTAACCATGGTCCAAAAATTCCATAAGACGTTCCTGTTACCCATCCAGGATCGGCTGTACACCAATAAATATCATTTTCTTTTATATCAAGTACCCATTTACCAGTTTGGTAGTGTTGAATCATTGCTTGTTGGACGTGTAGAACACCTTTTGGTTTACCTGTTGAACCAGATGTATAATGCAAAATTAGACCGTCTTGACGATCTAACCATGTAATCTCAAATTCTTGTTTTGCTTCCGCATAACGCGTCTTGAAATCTACAAACTTACCACCTTCTTCAACGTCATCCCCTACAAGAAAGATTGTTTTTAAAGCTGGTAGATCATTAATAGGCACACGAGATAATAATGCAGGAGTTGTAATAAGTACCTTAGCTTCGCTATCTTCTAAGCGATCTTTTACAGCTCCCTCCATAAATGCTTCAAATAAAGGACCTACCACTGCCCCTAATTTTAAAGCACCAAGTAGTGCGAAGTATAATTCGGGCTGGCGAGGCATGAAAATAAACACTCTGTCACCTTTTTCAACATCACCGAATTGCTTTAAAACATTTGCTGCCTTATTCGAATTGTTTTTCATTTCTTCAAAAGTATATTTTTCGTTACGCTGATCATCTTTATAATATAACGCAACTTTATCTTTACGATGAGAAGTTGCATGACGATCAATCGCCTCATATGCAACATTATATTTTTGTGAAGTATACCAAGAAAATTCTTTTTCTACTTCTTCCCAATTAAAGTTTTTATAACTTTCTTCATAATTAGCTAAATTGAATTGACCCTCTTTCACAGGAAGCGCTTCCACTTTCATTCAAATCCCTCCTCGAATTAGTACTCTACTATTATACATTGAGTAGATTTAATTTTCAGTATTTTTGATATATTATTTACATTTAAATAATTAGACAGAAACTGATTATTTTCCTGTATGTCTTAGTTGTTTTTTTAGTATGATAAGAAAAAAGGTGTTTTCCGATGGAGGGTGAAAGTTTGGATCACCCAAAAAAATATTTTTCAAAAAACATTCTTACCAATAATGGTGAATTAATCATAGAGGGGCCTGTTGGTGCAGAAGCCCTTGAAACCTATATGTTTCATGATAATTTAACTTCATTTAGACAACCTGAGCAGCAGCATAGAGCAATCGTTGAAATCGCTAGATTACCAGAAGCGCGGATTATTATTGCAAGGCATAACAATATTATTGTCGGATATGTTACCTACTTATATCCTGACCCTCTTGAAAGATGGTCTCAAACCACATTAGACAATTTAATTGAATTAGGTGCCATTGAAGTAATCCCTGAATTCAGAGGGTTTGCTGTAGCTAAAAACATGTTAATTCTTTCAATGATGGATGATGCGATGGAAGATTATATTATTATTACAACTGAATACTATTGGCATTGGGATCTAAAAGGTACTGGATTAAGCGTATGGGATTATCGTAAAATGATGGAAAAAATGATGAACGCTGGTGGCCTTGTCCAGTTCGCAACTGATGATCCCGAAATTTGTTCACACCCTGCAAACTGTTTAATGGTGAGAATAGGAAAACGAGTGACAACCGAGAATATTCAAGATTTTGATGCACTGAGATTTATGCAAAGATATATGTACTAACTGAACTTTAATCTCGAAAGGTAGGATTCAAAAACATGCTTATTCAAGATATTATGCGCAGTTCAACTATAACTTTAAAGAAAGAAAATACCATAGGTGAAGCAGTAACTATTTTTCGAAATGGTGAAGTTCGTCATATTCCTATTATTGACGATGATAATCGTGTAATTGGGATTATTTCAGATCGTGATGTTCGTGATGCATTACCATCTACACTTTTTCCTCAAGCAATTAGTACTGTACTTGAAGTAGCTGTTGAAAAAATAATGACGACAAATGTGATTACTTGTAATCAAAATGATTTTGTTGAGGAAGTTGCAACAAACTTTTATCAATATAAAATCGGTTGTTTACCAGTTATTTCGAACGGAAAATTAATTGGACTTGTCACTGAAATTGATGTACTACATACTCTTGTTACTTTAACCGGAGCGTATCAACCAAGCTCACAAATTGAGCTTTTAGTTAAAGATCAACCGGGAATACTTAGTGAAGTCGTTAATGTATTTTCGAATGAAAACATTAATATTGTAAGCGTATTGGTTTATCCAGGAAAGGACGTCCAGCATAAAGTGCTTGTATTTAGGATTCAAACAATGAATCCTCTATCTATTATCCAAAAATTACAAACTGAGGGCTATACGGTACTTTGGCCAAATGAAGTGAGTGAAGCATAATGAAAAAAGATGCATACCTAGTTTATAGCGAAGAATATCATTCATATCATTTCAATGAAAATCATCCCTTTAATCCGATACGCTCTCAATTAGTCTATGAATTGCTAAAATCTAGTAGTTTCTTAAATGATACTGAAGTCATTTCTCCAAGAATAGCAACCGACGAAGAGTTATTATTATTTCATGATAGTCAATATATCGAGCAAGTAAAAAAAGCTAGTCATCAACCTATTAGTGAAAATATAGCCGATCAATTTGGACTAGGTACTGAAGATACCCCAATATTTAGAAATATGCACGAAGCAAGTTCATTAATAGTAGGTGGTACATTAACCGCTGTCGATGCTGTATTAGAAGGAAAATCTGATCACGCTTTCAATTTAGGTGGTGGTCTACATCATGGGTTTAAACGGAAAGCATCTGGGTTTTGCGTATATAACGACTGTGCTATAGCCATTAAATATATTCAAAAAAAATATGGTTTAAAAGTTTTATATGTTGATACAGATGCACATCATGGCGATGGTGTGCAATGGGCATTTTATGATGATCCGAACGTATGTACATTATCTATTCATGAAACAGGACGCTATTTATTCCCTGGGACAGGTGGCGTAAACGAAAGAGGTCAAGGTAATGGGTTTGGTTATTCATTCAACCTCCCTATTGATGCGTTTACTGAGGATGAGTCGTTTCTATCAACCTATAAAAGAGCACTCACTGAAATTGCAGAATACTTTAAACCTGATATTATACTTACGCAAAACGGCTCTGACTCCCATTGTTATGATCCTTTAACGCATTTATGTACAACGATGAAATCATTTCATGAAATACCTAAAATCGCCCATGAAATTGCTCATAAATATTGTGATGGTAAATGGATTGCGGTAGCAGGTGGAGGCTATGATTACTGGAGAGTTGTACCTAGGGCATGGTCTCAGGTTTGGCTAGCCATGACAAATCAACACCCGACATCAGATTCTATATCAGATAGTTGGCTGAAAAAATGGCAGAAAATTTCTAATGTTAAGTTACCTATAACTTGGACAGACGATCCAACAATCGTAAAACCTATCCCAAGAAAAAAAGAAATAGAAGAATACAACGAACAAATCCTGTACCGGGCTCTTGAGCCTTTACACATTCAACAAAAGAAACCTTTTATATAAAGAAATGTGCAAGGCGAAAAAATGACAGGATCTTCAATTGAAGACCCTGTCGTTTTTGTTATTACTCTATTTATCTATCATTCAAATTAAACTTTCATTGCTTAACTGTAATTTCTACAGGTTTTGTAGTGACTTTAAACCCACTTTTTGTAACTACATCGGCCGACATATAATACGTACCATCTGGGAGATCGGCTTTTGGTGTCCATTGAGTTCGTAGTGAATGCTCATTTTTCACTTCAAATGAATCCACTATTTCCCCTTTACTATTTTTAATTTTGATTGTCCAATCTACTCGGTTAGAAGCATAACTAATAATATATGCTGGATTGTCTTTGTTAACATCTGTCTGTGGATCTACCCAGAAAAATGAGACAACCATTTCTTCATTAATATAAGATGGATCTCCCCAAACTGTGTAACCTTGGTTATAAGCATAATCAACACCCATCACTACTATACTTTTCGGTTCCTCATCAACAATTAACGATGTTTTTCCAAGTTCTACAGTATCCATATACTGGCCATTACACCAAATAAGTCCGATTTTAAATCCACTTCCATTTTTTGTATCTTCGGCTTTGTAGGAAATTTCATATTTCCCATCTTTTGGTTTTACTTGAATATCAGATACTGTTGGGGCTACTGAATCCACTTTAATAGGTAGCTTTACTTCTTGTGGTTTTGCATTTTTATAATCTAATGTTGTTTTAATAACATATTCATAATCTCCATCTGGCACAATATTGCCATTTTGATCTGTCATATCCCATAAATATCCACCGACCATATAATCTCCGTAAGCCATAATATTTTTTCTGAATTTCCACGGCTTACCTGTATATTCACTAAAATCGCCTAAGTACTGAATTGTTTTTCCTTTTTGGTTTTGTACGAACATTTCTGTTTTTTGTAAATTACGTAATGCAGTGAATGTTGAATAAGCACCATAACCATAGAAATTCGGTGACACAGCTATATGGTTTGTATCAAATCTACCTGTAGAAGGATCGTATCCCATAGGAAGTGAGGTTACATCATCCCAAAGTGCCGTATATCCTAAAAATGCATCCTTATCCCATGCCACTGGATCAATGTTTTTTGCTTGATCCCACTCTCCATTAAATCCCATATATGGAACTGTTAACGGAACGGCAGAATCACTTCCTTTTCCAGTAGGCTCTAAGCGAACAAACCCTTCAATAAATGCACCTTTCTTTAAGCCCCTAGGCAACCGAATCTCAACATTCAAATTTTTTTCTTGCCCTGATTTAATCTTTAACGTTGTTCCTTGTACAGAGGTTACTTTTTCTCCGTTGACATATGTGTTAACACCATCTAATCGCTTACTTGATAAAGTTAAATACTCTTTCGAATCCAATGTTCCATCATTATCTAAGTCAAACTCTTTCATTTCTGTTTCATCAGTTAAGACATCTACAAAAACCGAATATTCCAGTTCTTCTTTCGGTTTAAGCTTTTGAAGTGATTCCGCATTCAAGTTGAATATCGCTCTGTCATTTTTAATCTCTTTTAATGCAACAGCCCCTGCTTGCTCTAAAGAAGTATTTTTACTAGTTACAAGTACAGGTGTTTTAATCGCGTTTTGAATTTGCATTAAACCTGATCCTTGAACACGAGGAGAGTAAGGTACTTCATTGTTCTTACGTGGATCTTTTAGTATTTTTGCTGTATTCATTAATGCAATTTTTGCCTTTAAGGCTGTTTCTTTCGAATGTGACAATCCTTTTTCATATAGTGATTGTAATAATAATGCTGAACCTCCAGCTACATGAGGAGTTGCCATTGATGTTCCACTCATAACTTCATAATCGTTTCCAGGAACAGTAGAATAAATACTACCTCCAGGTGCAGATAGCTCAGGCTTGAAATCTAACGTATGCGGAGCACCAATAGATGAAAAATCTGACATTGTATTTTTAGTAGGATTATCAATATATATCCCATTTGATAAATGCATTTTTACAACTTGACCACTTGTCAATTTGCTAATTAATGCATCTCCAACTGCCTTTCCAGTTGATGCTACAGGGATTGAATATGGACTTAACCTTAAGTATGGATAATCTTCCATCTCGTTATTGTCGGGTGGTATAATAATAATCGCTTTTGCACCTTTAGCTTCAGCATCAAATTGGAAAGTAGAATAAAAGCTATATATATCCTGAAGCTTCACGACCGCAATCTTACCCTTTAAGTCTTTATTAAAATCAGAAGCCTCTAACCCCCCGCCAACATAAACCAATTCATAATCTTGACCAGATGATAAAGCTTTAGAGAATTTAAAATTATAAGAAGATGGAAACTGAGTTTGATCTTGAAACGGTAACTGCATTCCATTCGATTCTGCTAATGTATTAAAATGAACTTTCGAATTTTCATACGATGCTACTGAGATCGCATAAGGACTTACAGATGGTTCTCCAACTACACCAATATCAGGGTTCTCCGCATATGGTTTTAAAGATGATTGTAATAAATAATTTTTACTACTATATGAAGCATTACCGCTTGCAACGATAACAAGTGAACCTTGCTCAGTTGCTTGACGAATTGATTTTTGAATCGGATCGTTTTCCTCTCCTACATAGCCTGAGTCAGTACCTAAACTCATGTTAATTACATCCGCACCCATTGTAACTGCATGTTCAATTCCTGCAATAATATCATCCTCTGTTGCACCATCACTATAATCAGAAAATACCTTTTCAGCTAACAATTGAACTCCAGGTGCAATACCTTCAACTCCGTCGGTTGTTTCATCACCATTAGCTCCAACAGTACCAGCTACGTGTGTACCATGAGAGCTACCATATTCTCCAGGTATTACATCTGTATCTTCATCTGCCCAATCATATCCTGTAGGAACTTTATCGCTATACCAAACTTCGTTAACCGATGTTTCTGCAAATTTCGCTTTTATACCATCTTGCGTCCATTTCTCTTTTTGTTTCCCTTTTTCAGTCAACGTCATATCTTTATGCGTGTAATCTATACCCGAGTCAATAATTGCAACAAGTAAACCTTCACCTTCATACCCGTATTGATTCCATACTTTTTGGGCTTGGACTAATTCTTTACTTGCGCCCATTGCAGGCTGATATGTTCTAGCGATATGAACATTTGTTACTCCAGGAATTGATTCTATTTCTTTTATGTTTTGAAACTCTGTTTGTAAACTGAAACCGTTAAATCCTTCATAATAGCGATGCTTAATTTTATTAGAAGCAGATTTCGATTTTGAATCATTACTATTTGGAATTTGGGAAATTACTTGATCTTGTTTTTGCTTAAAACGCTCTTTCTTACTTAGACCTGATTTTTCATTCGTAGATGGTTCTTCTATTTCAACAATTAATCGGACTTGTTCATCAGGCTTATATGCTTTTGCTAATCCTTTTTCTTTTAGGTCTTTATATCCGAATTGGTCCTTTACATCGGGTGCTAAAGCTTTTTGTCTTTTTAAGAGAATCTCTCTTCCTTGTTTAAGGATTTCATCTACACTTTGTTTAGGAACTGAGTTGTTTTTAGGACTTTCGGCTGAAGCAGTAAATGATGAGAAAAACATTGATAGCATTGATGCAGTTGCTAGTACTTTTAAAGATTTCCTTTTAAATTCCTTCATTAATTCCTCTCCTCTTGTTTATCCATTTATAATTTAAACTCGATACCTCAATTTTTTAGTACCAAAGTTATAACTATATAAAATTGTAAAACTACTAAAAATGAATCGATGAAACGCTTATTGTTTTTTTTGTTCTCGCTAACAACATTATTAAAAAACAATTTATGAGAAAGAATAGGAAGAAAATTGAAGATTAATAGGATGACTGGGGTAAATATTACAAGATTTCATTGAATCGAATCGGCACGAATAAATAGTAGATACTAAACTTAAGTCTTTTACAACCTAGTATCTTCCTACTAATTCATATTGTACTTGCCGTTTGATTCACAGTAAATTGGGGGAATATTCCAGTTAAAAGTCATTCGCTTACTTACTTTTTTATCAATTTTTGTTAAAGAATTTGTCATTGTTTTTCTTATAAAATAGAAATTTGTATTATCTTCAATTATTAAGTTTTTATTAAAATAAAATTTCATCTCAAACTTGGGGTAATGTGGTTTTTATTCATATAGTGTATCTACTTTTCTCACTTACCCGAGCGTAAAGACAAAAAAAAGAAGCTTTAGAACAATTCAGTTCTAGCTTCTTTTCTCATTTATTTTGTTGATTGTCGAATTTGAAGATGGTGAGGAAGAATAACCGTTGTATCTTCAACCGTTTCTTTATTCATAAATTTTGTTAGTAGTCTCATTGCAACTGCACCAATATCATACATTGGTTGAGCAACAGTCGTTAGTTTCGGACGAACCATAATCGCAAGTCTAGTATTATCAAATCCAATAACTTCTAAATTGTTAGGAACTAATAGTCCATGATCTTGTGCACTATGAATGACACCAATCGCCATTTCATCTGAAGCAACAAAAATCGCAGAAGGCACTAAATTACGTTCATGGAACGTTTCAAATGCTTCACTACCGGATTCATATGTATGGTCTCCAAATGTAACTAGTTCATCATCAAAATCAATACCATTTTCCTGTAATGCACGTTTATAGCCTTCTAACTTACTTAACCCAATAAGGTTATTTTCAGTTGGTCCATTAACAAACGCTACTTTTTGATGTCCTTTTTTAATTAGATAATCTACTGCATCAAACGCTGCTTGAGCATAATCAATGTTTACAGAAGGAATCGTTTTTGACTCATCATAAGTAGTTGCTAGTACAATCGGTACACCAGCTCTTTCGTACTCTTCTTTATGAACCTCTGTAATAGCTCCACCGATAAACAGTATACCGTCGACTTGTTTAGCTAACATGTTATTAATTAAAGTAATCTCTTTTTCAATATTTTCATCAGAGTTGCTTAATATAATATTGTATTTATACATTGTTGCGATATCTTCAATACCACGGGCAAGTTCTGCATAAAAACTGTTCGAAATATCTGGAATAATTACGCCTACAGTTGTTGTTTTCTTACTAGCTAGTCCTCTTGCAACTGCATTTGGTCTGTATCCTAAACGACTAATTGCCTCATTTACTTTTTTACGTGTCGTAGGTTTTACATTTGGGTTTCCGTTTACTACACGAGAGACAGTAGCCATGGAAACGTTTGCCTCACGTGCTACATCGTAAATTGTAACCGTCATTTTACTCACTCCTCTATTTAATTCTATCTATTATGTAGTTTGTTTGTTATTTCAGTAAAATAGTCATTAATTGTCGTATTCCACAAAAATAGTGCCTTCATTCTATCTTATAGAAAATTATATATTCATTCAATAGAACGATTAGAAAAAAATGTAAAATATTTGAAGTAATATACTATATAAAGCTAATTTAAATCAAATGTTCACAAATTATTCAAAAAAGCACCTTTAGGATAATCATCCTATCAGTGCTTTTACAGTTTATCTATTTATGAATGAATTTATTTCTGACATAAATTGATCGAATTGCTCAAAATTCATTTGTTGAGCAGTGTCACTTAAAGCCGTTGCAGGATCTGGATGAACTTCGGCCATAATTCCATCTGCTCCAATTGCAAGTCCTGCCTTTGCAGCTGGTATTAAGAGATCTCTTCTTCCTGTAGAATGCGTTACATCTACTAAAACTGGTAAGTGAGTTTCTTGTTTTAAAATAGGAACCGCAGTAATATCTAAAGTATTTCTAGTTGCTTTCTCGTATGTTCGAATTCCTCGCTCACATAAAATAATTTCTTGATTTCCTTCAGACATAATATATTCAGCAGCATAAATAAATTCTTCAATTGTAGCCGCTAACCCTCGTTTAAGTAAAATAGGTTTATTAACAGCTCCAGCTGCTTTTAATAATTCAAAGTTTTGCATATTGCGTGCCCCTATTTGGATTATATCTACATAATCTAGTGCCATTTCAATATGTTCAGG
Source organism: Bacillus sp. EAC (assembly GCF_002156875.1). Lineage (GTDB taxonomy): Bacteria > Bacillota > Bacilli > Bacillales > Bacillaceae_G > Gottfriedia. Next base: position 226,084 of record NZ_NCSY01000006.1, read on the forward strand.
GCTAACAATCTCACTTATAATCGCAAGTCCATGATTTTGACCAACTTCTTTTAATATTCTTAAGCCTTCTTCTCCAAGACCTTGAAAATCATACGGAGATGTACGTGGTTTAAATGCTCCACCACGCATAATTTTCACACCTTGTTCTTTTAACACTTTTGCAACTGAATCAACTTGTTCATAGCTCTCCACTGCACAAGGTCCCGCGATAATAATCGGATTACCATCGCCAATTTTTACTCCATTTACCTCAACAATTGTATTTTCCGATTTTCTTTTTCTAGAAACGAGTAATACCTTTTTGTCAGCTTCCTCTTGAAGTTCTAAGCTACTTTTAAATATTTCTTTAAAAATATGTTGTAGCGTTGAAGTACTATATGGTCCATCATTTATCGAAGCAATATGATCAAGCATTTTACGCTCTCTAACTGGATCATATCTTTTAACGCCTTGATCAATTTTCGCCACGCCAATTTTCTTTACGATTTCGCCTCTTTTATTTAGCAATTCAAATATTTGATGGTTAATCTCATCTATTTCACTTCTTAGATGTTCTAAATCATTGTTAGTCAATTTAAAGTCCTCCTAGCAAAAATACCTTTATCTCATGTGTTATTATGTCACTTTATAGACAGCTAATCAAAATATCAGCATTATTTTAGAAAAGTTTTATTCCATTATTTCATTTAAATTAGAAAAAGAGTTGCTTGGCAACCCTATACTTTGAGGGGGGTATCTTTTTTTAGAGATTCTTACCTTAAACATTGTTGAAAGTAAATAATGAGATTTGTGGGTTTCCGCTCCAACTACCTTCTTTTAATGTCAGTTTGCTTGTACAAAACTAATTAAAAAACAAAAATCTATCTTTTAGAAAGGATCCAAATAAGAAATAGTGTTGCCAAAACAACCCAAAACATAGATAAAAATAGATAGATGTAACTTTATTCTCCAGAATCAATAAACAAATTTATAATTGGAATTTCTGGCGGACTTATCTCAATTGGAAGTTTATTAAGCTCAAAAAACTTTAAAGCTTTGACTTCACTTTCATCTTTTTCCATCACACCGCTATAATCCGTACATACATACGTAGCAATTACATTGTACACTTCATCTCCATGAGGATATTTGTAATAATACTCTTCTCCAGAGAAAATGTTAAATAGTACAAGTGTGTTAGCAACTAGACCTGTTTCTTCTCTTAATTCTCGTTTAGCTACTTCCTCTAATGTCTCTCCCATTTCTAATGAGCCACCTGGTAATCCCCAACAATTGTTATCTTTTCTAAGTTGTAATAACATTCTCTTTTTCGAATCTAGTAGAATAACGTTTGCACCTGCCATTATTATGGGACGGCTTCCAACTATTTTTCTTAAATCCATAATATAACCCATGAAATACTCTCCTCTAGACTATCTTTCATTCAATTAGTATTTAATTCGTTGCGCTTCTTACTTTCCCTTTTTATATGGCATAACGACAGTTCAGTATAGAAAGAAGTAAATTTGAATTATTGGTAAGAAAAGGTGTATTGTATAAAATGAAGTTTCCATTTTTAGGAATTTCTAAATTTGTAAATTATGGAGGGGTAACGATGACTATTACTTTTAAACAAATGGTAGCAGAGGCTCGTGAAAATGTACCGGGTATCAGTTCAGCTGAAGCTCGTGAAAAAATTAATTCTAATCCAGATACATTCGTAATTGATGTACAAGATGCAACAGATGCAGGTGCATGTGGATTAATACCAAGTAGTGTGAATATTTCACTTGGTATGCTTCCAATTCGCGCTGATCTTGAATTACCAGAACATTTACGTGAACCACGTTTGGCTGATCGAAATCGTCCAGTTTTAGTAACTTGTGGTGCTGGAGGACAAGCATCTTTAGGTGCTTATTTACTTAAGAAAATGGGATTCACAGATGTTGCATATATTGATGGTGGAACTGCCGCATGGAAAGCTGCTGGCTTTGATGTAGAATAAATTAAACTTTGGAAGGAGAAGTGGTAAGTTCACTTCTCTTTTTTCAAGATTTTTTTCTGCGCTAATGAAATAGTAGTCAAAAAAAACTGCACCTCTAATTGTTAGTTGTTTCTAACAATTGGAGATGCAGTTCACTTTAATATGGCTATTTTTTTAATAATGCATTTTCGATTGACTCTTTTTTAATTGAAAAATGAGAAGTATTAAATACTGCTTCACCGTTTTCAAAAATAAATAACTGAGGAGATTCGTGTCTAATTGATGTCTTCTCGGCAATATAGTTTGAAAGTTCACGGTCATCTTGAACTTGTAAATAATACAAAGGAATTTCTTCATAAGCTGTAGCAAATGCTAAAAATTCAGTATAAGCTGCATGACTTATTGGACATGTTGTACTGTGTTTTAAGAAAACAAATTTTTCATTTAAATTAATTAGCTCTTCAAACTCTTGAATCGTCGAAATTCTTTTGACCATTATTCTTTTTTCCCTCACGCTTCGTTTTAATCTTTTCCCAAATATCAACTGCAGTCGAACCCCATTTTAAGGCTTGAGACATTTTTTCAGTACTAATTTTTACAGTATTTGTAACATTTGTAGCTGTATCTCTGACTTTTTCGTTCATTTCAGAGATAGTCACGCCTACTTCTTCGACTGATCTAGCTAATACATCAAAGGATTTTGCCCGCTCTCGCATATCTTTTGTTAATTCGTTAGAATTATTAACAAATATTTTTGCTTCTTCAGCTAAATGATTAGAAGTATGTATTAATTGAACCGTTTCGACGCAAACATCATGTACATCTTTTTGTGTCTCCGAAAGTGTATGTTCAACACCTCTTAATACCTTTTCAAAACGGAATAACGAACGACAAATAAAAATAACTAAAACTACAAATGCTATAGCTGCAATAAATGTGCTAACTGAAATAAGATTCATTCATGTGACCCCTTTCTTCCATAGCTTTCCACAAATATAATTCTCTTATTTTGTATTATACTACAAATTTTACCAAACACTAAATAAGTCATTCACCAAGTTTTCAAATTCTTTTGTAAAAAAAGAATACTATCAGTAAACAAAACTGACCAAATAGTTTACAATAGGATTATAGTCATATTATTGGAGGGAATTTTCATGAAAGATCCACGTATTGCTAAATTAGCTAAAAACTTAATCAATTACTCTGTTAAATTACAACCAGGGGAAAAAATCTTAATCGAAAATTTTAAACTTGAATCAGAATTAGTAACTGCTTTAGTAAAAGAAGCATATGCTGCTGGTGGTTTTCCTTTCGTTTCAATTAAAGATCATAAAGTAGACCGCGCTTTATTAATGGGTGCTACTGAAGAACATTTCAATAAAATTGCTGAATATGAAGCAAATGTTATGAAAGACATGGATGCTTATATCGGTTTACGTTCAGGTGTTAATATTAGTGAGCTTTCTGATGTACCGGATGAAAAAACAAAAATACATGGTAAAACTGTTGGACATAAAGTACATAGAGAAATTCGTGTTCCAAAAACTAAATGGGTAGTTTTACGTTTCCCAACAGATTCTATGGCTCAATCTGCAAAAATGAGCACAGAAGCATTTGAAGATTTCTACTTCGATGTTTGTAACCTAGACTATGGTAAAATGGACAATGCTATGGATGCACTTGTAGCATTAATGAACCGCACTGACAAAGTACAAATTAAAGGTCCTGGAACAGATTTAACGTTCTCAATTAAAGATATTCCAGCAATTAAATGTGCTGGAGAAATGAATATTCCTGATGGAGAAGTATTTACTGCTCCAGTTCGTGATTCAGTAAATGGTACACTTTCTTACAACACGCCATCACCAAACAATGGTTTTACATTTGAAAATGTACAGCTTAAATTTAAAGATGGTAAAATTGTTGAAGCAACTGCTAACGATTCAGAACGAATTAACAAAGTATTTGATACAGATGAAGGCGCGCGCTATATCGGAGAATTCGCAATTGGAGTAAACCCATACATCTTACATCCAATGGGTGATATTTTATTCGATGAGAAAATCGATGGAAGTTTCCACTTCACTCCTGGTCAAGCTTATGATGAAGCATACAATGGTAATAACTCAAATATCCACTGGGATATGGTATGTATCCAACGTCCTGAATACGGTGGAGGAGAAATTTACTTCGATGACGTTTTAATCCGTAAAGATGGCCGTTTCGTAATTCCAGAATTAGAAGGCTTAAACCCAGAAAATCTAAAATAAATAAAAAAAAATCAAGAACACATATTAACATTGATATGTGTTCTTTTTTATTGATTTAGGTCTGACTTGCACAAATTTAAAACTAGGCGAATATCTTGCTTTGAATTTCTAACAAAAGGAGGATTTCGCTTGATTCCAAAATACCCATACTATAGCTATGAGGAAAAATGTGAGCAAGTTCCACTTACTTTCCCACCACAACACCAAGACATGCAACCTGGTTTACTGCATGATTTAGAAAAATGCTATTTACTAGTTAAATTGTTAAAAAAACCACAATATCTTTAACTGCACTCCAATTGTTGTACACGACAACAATTGGAGTGCAGTTAAAATTACTAAGTTCAAACTAGATTCTTCTAACTAATTTTCTTTCACCCATTAAATCGTGTCAGGCACCATAAACCAAATTCCCATTAATAAACGTAGCTTTTACATTTAATTTCTGATCAATCATGACAATGTTTGCTTTTTTTCCAGGTTCTAAGCTTCCTACTTCATGATCAATATTTAGCAGTTTTGCTTGGTTTCGGCTTACCATTGGTAAAATGCTTTCAAGTGGAATACCCAGAACCTCTTTTATATTTTTTAAGCATTCCATTAAATTAGTGGTACTTCCTGCCAGTGATCCTGTTTCCACAGTCCGGGCAATTTTATTTTCAACCTTTACTTCTATTGTCCCTAAGGTATAATTGCCGTCGGGCAAATTAGCAGCTGCCATTGAGTCGCTAATCAATAACACTTGGTCCTGCCCTTTTGACTTATAAAGTAACTTGATTGCCCCGGGATGAACATGGTGCAAATCAGCGATACACTCGCAATAGCATTGATCATTTGTGAGCACGGCCCCAACGCATCCAGGATCTCGATGGTTAAACCCGCGCATCCCATTATAAGTATGGACCGCAATCCTTGCTCCGTGTTCAATTGCGTTATTTGTAGTATCATAGTCTGCATTGGTGTGACCTATCGAGACGTGAATTCCTTTTTTCGTTAAGAACTTAATCGCTTCTTCTGCAAGTTCCTTTTCAGGAGCAATCGTCATAACCTTAATTGTATTGTTTGAAATCTCAATTAGCTCTTTCAACTCATCCAAAGAGAGTTCACGCATAAATTTGACGGGATGTGCTCCACGATGCTCCGGAGTAATATAGGGTCCTTCTACGTATGAGCCAATTATTTCCGCACCTCTTGACTTACCAATCGCTTCACTGACAACCTTTATTGCATTTTTAATTTTTTCAAAATCATGGGTAAGAGTGGTTGGTAAAAATCCCGTGACACCGGTCCGAGCGAGCGACATGGACATTTCTTGCAGAGAATGGATACTTCCATCCATCGTGTCATTCCCCGCAAGTCCATGAATATGGATATCAATCATGCCAGGAATGGCTTCGAAACCTGAAAAATCCAAAATCTCACATGAAGGCTTTTTCGTTGTAATTTCTTGAATTTTTCCATTTTCGATCAATAAATAGCCTGTATCTAAGACTTGATTCAATGTATAAAATTTTTCTGCCTTAATCGCTTTCATTCCATTCCCACTCCTCTAGATTCCTAGCACATTGCTGAAGAATAATTGGCAACTCCACTATATGTACTGCCTCTTACCCTTCAAAATTATACTTGTAAGTGGTTTAGCTTCTTTAATACTTTGAAGCATGCTCCGTACATTCCAGCGTCATTTCCTAAGACTGAAGGAAATACTAAGTTCCCCTTTTCATAAATCGGCATGATTTGCTTTGTAATCTCAGCATTGATATCTAGAATAAATTGGTCTGTTTGTTCTGCAATTCCTCCGCCGATAATGATTGCCTCTGGATTGAGCAGATGTGCAACATTTACAAGTCCAATACTTAAATAATGAATAAATCTTTTATATACGGTTGAAGCAATTGAATCCTTTTCTATCACTAACTTGAGAATTTCTTCTCCAGAAATATTCTTCACAAATTCTCCTTGTTTCTTCTTTTCTTCTATAAAATCATTTACTAAAGCTGATGTGGCAGCATATCGTTCGTAACAACCTTTTCGCCCGCAACCGCAAACGCGTCCATCGCTGACGATAACAGTGTGGCCTAATTCACCAGCTAGATTATGGGATCCATTCACAATCTTTCCGTCTACGATTATAGTACTGCCTATGCCTGTTCCTAATGTTAAAAAAACGACATTTCGCTTTCCTCGAATTGCGCCCTTCCACATTTCACCTAAGCAGGCACTTTTTACATCGTTTTCAACACTAACAGGTAATTCAAATTTATTGAATAAAATGTCAGCCAACTTCATTCCAGAATAGTTGGGAAGATTGTTGGAAAATAAAATTTCTCCCTTTTCATGATCGACCAAACCACAGGTTGAGATTCCGATTCCTGCTATTGAAAAATCATTTTGGAGCATTTCTATCTTTTCGACTAGAAGCTCAGGAAGGAACTTTTGTATATCACTTTTAGGGGTCGCCACTTTGTCTTTGATGATCAAATGACCTTTTTGATCCAATAGTCCATATTTGATAAACGTACCTCCGATATCAAAACAAACAATATAGTCCACATTACTCTCCCCCTGTTAATTCTTTCACCTTAATGACATTCAAAAAGTATTGCACTTGTGATAAATCGATTGATCCTGTTCTTTCCGATACCGCATTTGACATTCCGCATGCACACGACCACTTGAGTACCTCCTCAATTGGATATCCCCTGGAATGAGCGTATGTGAAACCGGCAAGCATACTATCTCCTGAACCGACTTGATGAACAGTTGTTAAAGTTGGGATAATAGCCTGAAGAACCCGGCTTCTACTAATTAATAAGGCCCCGTCTTCTCCTAATGATAGAAGGACGAATTCCACTCCATTCTGACAGAGTGCCTGAGCATGCAACATCATGCCCTTCAAAGATATTTGTCCTTCTCCAATTAACTTGCAAAATTCTTCCCTATTTGGTTTTATTAAAAAGGGCTTCCCGTGAACACCTTCGGCTAATGCATCCCCACTTGAATCTAATAGTAAATACTTTCCATGTTGTTTTGCTTTTTCTGCCAGCTGCCGGTAAAAATCCGCCTCTAATCCACCGGGTAGGCTACCAGAAACCACGATATATTCCATTGATTCGAGAATGGTGTCGAAATTTTTCAAAAACTCTTCTCTTTCATTTTCCACTATCTTAGGGCCTTGTTCAAGGATTTCTGTATGACCTTCCCTTGATTCAATCGTTAAACAAAACCTTGTTTCACCTTGTATTGGTATAAAGCGATTGATTAACTTCCAATTAGGGAGTTGCTCTGCGATCCATTCACCGCTTTTCCCTCCTAAAAATCCAGTACATGTAACTTTAGCCCCTAATTGTGATAAAACACGCGAGACATTCAGCCCTTTACCGCCTGCTGTTTTATCCACGGATGAAACACGATTCACTTCGTCCAACTGAAAGGCTGATAGGCTGTATCTAATATCAATAGCCGGGTTTAATGTCACTGTTGCAATCATTTTTTCTATCCTCGATTCACACTGCCGCACATTTTGATTTTATCGGCAACCACTTTTTTCATTTCAGCCTTTGCATCTTTAAAATAATACCTTGGGTCATTGGCATCTGGGTGTTCTTGTAAATAACCACGTAGGCCTTTAATAAAAGCCATCTTTAATTCAGTGGCAATATTTACTTTACAAATCCCTCGCTTGATCGTTTTTTGAACTAATTCATCTGGTAACCCTGAAGCACCATGAAGAACTAGTGGGATATTAACTTCCTTTTGAATAGCAGTTAATCGATCAATATCTAATTTGGGTTCCCCTTTATATAGTCCATGAGCCGTACCAATGGCGACTGCTAATGAATCAATTCCGGTTCTGGAAACAAACTCGCAGGCTTCTGTCGGATTTGTATAAATCTGATCCCTTTCATCTACTTCCAAATCATCCTCGATCCCACTTAGCCGGCCAAGTTCTGCTTCAACCGCCACGCCAAATGGAGACACATACTCTACCACTTCACGGACGATTCTAACATTCTCCTCAAAGTCATAATGAGAAGCATCGATCATGATAGATGGAATTCCCATTTGGATTAATTCTTTAATATCTTCAACTTTTTCATGGTGATCAAGGTGAAAACAAATTGGAATATCGTAGCTTTTTTTAGCGGCCACCATCATGCTAACCAGGAATTCCTTACCAATATAGCTCACCGTACTTGGTGTCGCAGCAATCATGACCGGGGATCGTAGCTCTTGAGCCACTTCTAAAACGGTTTTCATTGTTTCTAAGTTATGAACATTAAATGCCGGTACAGCATATCCCTTTGACTGTGCATCTAGCAGTATCGCACTCCTTGAAATAATCATGATAACTCCCCTCCATTTTTCAACTCATTAGAATAAGGGTAAATTTTGACGCCTTTCACGACCCTGTTTACCACTCCTGAGGGTGATGGATTATCTGGAGAAAAACCAAGATTAATAGATTTATACATTGCGAAGGTTTGAGCATATAAAATAAAAGGAAAAGCTAGTAAAATATCTTCATTAATCGTTGGTAGATTAACATGATAAAAAAGATCACTATGTTTTTCTGCTGCTTCATCCTTAAAGGAGGAAATAGCCACTACCTTCCCTCGGTCGGTTTCTCTATAAATCTCTTCTAATATATCGAGATCATATTGTCTTGTGTAAGAGTGGCAAGATAAGAACACGAATACAATTGTATCTTTATCTAAAATTGACTTAGGACCATGTCGAAACCCTAATGAAGTGTCGAAGGTTGATGGTATCGTTCCGCCCGTTAACTCTAACAGTTTTAAAGAAGACTCTCTTGCTAAACCTTCAAATACACCTGAGCCTAAATAAACAACTTTTGAAAAAGTAGAAGCAGCTAGTTCTCTTACACTTTTTTCACTTTCTCTTATGATCGTGTGACCGGCTTGAATTAGATTATCAAGTGTTTCCTCCCATGTGTGAATTTGTTTAACATGAGAAAGAAGCAAAATAGAGAGAAGCATCGTCGTAAAGCTGCTCGTCATCGCAAAACCTTGATCATTTGCTTCCTCAGGCATGAAGATGACTAAGTGTTTTTCATCGCTTTTCTTTTTTACAGCTAATAATCCATTTTCATTACATGTAAAAATAATTCCGTAAAAGTCCTCAACGATTTGCTCTCCCAATTGAATAGCTGCTAAGCTTTCTGGGCTATTGCCTGAGCGGGCAAAGGAAATCATAATCGTCGGAAAGTTCTTATCTAGAAATGAATGAGGATTCGAAACGATATTTGTTGTAGCAATACTTTCCACAATTATTTTTTTGTTATTAACTATTCCTTTTAGATGGGGAAGAATGGTGTCTCCTACAAAAGCAGAGGTACCTGCTCCTGTCAAAATGATTCGTAGTTGCTCATGCTTCTTCTCAATATTTTTTAAAAATGATAGGATACGATCTCTATTAATTAACAGGATTTCCTTTGTTTCATTCCATAATCTAGGTTGCTGGGCTATTTCTTTCGCTGTATGGCTGGCACCGACATTCATTCTCTCGATTTCACTTGATTTTAATAGCTCCATACATTCTCCTCCTATCAAACTGTTCATGTCATCATTACCAGTAGAATTAAAATAGATACTTTTCGTATCTATTTCAATTCTACTGTATAAGTAAATTTATCTCCTCTAGCAATCGATATCGTATACTCAATCACTTTACTTTGGTCATAAGTAATACGTTTTAACATAAGACATGGGGCACCTTCAATAATGTTTAACATGTCAGCCTCCACTTTATTAGCGCTAACCGCCATAAAGCTTTCCAGTGCACTAGAAATTTTCACATTATACTCGGAACTAAATATCTCATACATCGGCGTATTCTCTAATTTTTGACTGGAAAGGCTGTTAAAACCTTTGACTGGAACATAGGAAGTTTCATATAACATCGGTTCCTGGTCTGCAAGCCTTAAACGAATGATCTTAAACACTTCTTCTTCGACTGGAAGATCCATCGCCTTTGCTATTTTATTATCACAGAAGACTTTTTCGAAAGAAACGACTCTAGTAGTTGGAAGCTTTCCAGCTTTCTTCATTTCTTCCGTAAAACTATAAAATTTCACAAGACTTTGGTTATACGTTCTCGGTGAAACATAGGTTCCTTTACCATGAATCTTATAAATATATCCTTGCTTTTCCAGCTCTTGCATGGTTTGTCTTACCGTTGTCCGGCTAACCTGGTAGGAATCACATAATTCACGTTCAGACGGCAATTGATCATTTTCAACAAGCTCACCTGTTTCGATTTTTTCTAATAAAATATCCATTAATTGATAATAAAGCGGAAGTCGAGAATCCTTTTCTACCATGATAAGCTCCTTTAAGTGGTATCTTTGTCATAACCAGTTATATATAAGTATATTATACATAATATTGAAAAAGTTACCACATAATGTCGCAGTGAAATTTTTATAATACTTCCTCTTTTGTCATTTTCAAATTTCTCATATAATCCTCTAATGACACCATTGCTCCTGAAACTCTTGATTCCTCAGCTGCAAAAGCAATCATATGACTTTTAGCCGAAACTATACCCGACGTTAGACTGCCTCTATCTTTCTGTTTCACACTAAGGATGAAATCCGCCATAATACCCGTATCTGCACCCATATGCCCACCATCCACTGTTTCAGGATGAACCGTTTCCTTTTCACCTGAAAAAAGGTTGATTTCAATCTCATTTCTCACATCGTTGCCACTTATTTCTCCCTTTGTTCCCATAATTTTAAAGTTACGGTAGGTTTCGTTTGTAAACGCAGTCATTGTAAAGGCAACAGTCACATCGTTTTCAAATAATAAATTAACTACCTGGTGATCGACGACGTCGTTATCACAATGAAACACACATCGTCCATATGGACCTTCTTGAATCGCTTTTAGTCTGCTATCAATGCTAGGATTTGCTGATATAACATTGGCAGGCCAGACATCCCTATCATGTAAATACCACTTAGCAGCTGAATAAGAACATTCCTTTTCTACTTTACATCCATCTAAACAGCGTTGTGTTGAACCTTCGGGAGCATTTTCCTTTTTAAAATAAGTTAAGCTTCCGTATGAGGATACGCTCTTACATTCTGTACCAATTAACCAAGCTAACATATCCATATCATGACAGCTCTTTTGTAAAATCATCGGACTTGATTTACCTGAATTACTCCAGTTGCCACGGACAAAACTATGGGCCTGATGAAAATAGCCTACATTTTCATTCCATTGAATCGATACAATATCACCGATTACTTTTCGGTCTACACTTTCTTTTAACGCTTGATAAAATGGAGCATATCTCATAACATGGCAAACAGTTAATAATGTATTGTTTTTTTCAGCAGCTTCGGCAATTTCTAATGTCTCATGTGGCTTCGGTGACATCGGTTTCTCTAGCAAAATACTATAACCTTTTTCGATTGCTTTCATGACAGGCTTATAATGATCACGGTCGGGACTGCAAATCAAAATTGCTTCACAAAGTTGATCTTTTTCTAACAGTTCTGTCCAATCTTCAAATCTCATATTCTCAGGAATATGATGCGCTTCTGCAAATTTATCTCTCTTCTCTTTATTCGGTTCAGCTACTGCAATGAATTGAATTTCCTGAGGATACTCGAGTGCATAAGTTCCATATGCATAATATCCCCTGCTTCCTGCACCAATTAATGCTGCTTTCATTTTCAGTTCCTCCTCGCTTTGTAATTACAGTTATTTTCCACCTGTTACAGCAATTCCTTCAATAAATTGTTTTTGTAGGACAATAAACAAGATAAGCATTGGTAATATTGCTAAAAATGAGCCTGCCATCAAAATAGGGTAGTTTGTTAAATATTGCCCCTGAAGCGATGTCAATCCAACTGATAGAGTCATAGACTCAGGTGAACTATTGACAATCATAGGCCACATCAATTCATTCCAGCTCCAAAGAGTAGTAAAAATTCCCAAGGCAACCAAACCTGGCTTGGCCAGTGGTAGCATAACACGCCAATAAATTTGAAAATGGTTACAGCCATCCAGTCTAGCCGCTTCTTCTAACTCTTTTGGAAGTCCCATAAAAAATTGACGTAATAAGAAAGTTCCGAATGCACTAAATAAACCTGGAACCACCACTGCTTGCAGTGTGTTCAACCAACCTAATTTCACCATAATCATATATTGCGGAAGTAAAAAAACTTGCCCGGGTACCATTAAAACAGATAGCGCTATCATAAAAAGAATATTTCTGCCTGGAAATTCAATCCTCGCAAAGGCATATGCGGCTATTGAACATAGAAATAATTGCCCTGTTGTACGGATTACCGTAACAATTAGGGTGTTAAACATAAATTTTAAAAAAGGTAACAATGCAAAGACTTCTTTATAATTCCCCCATTGAAAATCCTTCGGGATGATAACTGGTGGAACATGAATCGACTCTGCATAAGTCTTTAATGAGGTTAGGATCATCCAAATAAAAGGTAGGACCATCGCTACCGAGCCGACAATTAGAATTAAATGGATGAGAAGGGTTTTACTTGTAAAAATCTGTCTCGTTTTTTCCAATGGTTACTCCTCCTTTAATCATAGTGAACCCATTTTTTCTGTAAAACCATTTGAATTGCAGTAATAATCAGAATGACAACCAATAACAGTACAGCGATTGCGGCTGCATAACCTTTATCGTTTAACACGAATGCATGCTGATAAAATAGATAGACAATTGATTGTGTATTTTCCAAAGCTGTACTACTTTTTCCAATCATCATGAAAATCAAATCGAATACTTGAAACGCTCCAATTAAAGACATGATTGTAACAAAGAAAATAACGGGAGATAGTAGCGGCAACGTTATTTTAAAAAATACTTTGATGGGACCAGCCCCATCCATTTCCGCTGCTTCATAATAAGTCTTTGGTATTCCCTGCAGACCAGATAAGAATATGACCATGTTATAACCAATTCCACTCCAAACTGCCACCACAATTATCGAATATAATGCAATTTTCGGATCACTAACCCATTGTGGACCCTTTATTCCAAAAAGAGATAAAAAATAATTCAGTAGCCCATAATCAGAATTATATAGCCATTTCCACACCATGGCGATTGCAGCAGGCATAGTAATAACTGGTAAAAAGTATAAAGTTCGATAGACAGATTTCCCTTTTATTTTTTGGTTTAAGAGAACCGCAAGAAGAATAGAAAAGAAAACCCCAAGAGGAACAGTAAAAATAATATATATCCCTGTATTTTTAAACGACTGCAAAAGGTTTGAATCCTCTAGCATCCGTTTATAATTATCCAATCCAGTCCACTCATACTGTCCAAATGCTCCCCATTCGGTAAAACTAAAGTAAAAAGTTTGTATGATTGGCCATAGGTAAAATATTAATAAACCTAGCATAGTTGGAGCAATCATCAGATATGCCCAAAAGTAATCGGAACGTTTCTTTGTCTTAGATAAGTTTGGAACTTTTAATTCTCTATTAACCTTCGCAACTACTTGTAGAGGAGTTTCCTTCACTATATTCCCTCCTTTTAAGGAAAATAAAGAGAAGAAATAACTTCTCCTCTTCATTTTTTTTAGTTCTTAGCTAGTGCCTCATCGGCCTTTTTCGTTAACTCTTTTGCTGCATCCTCTACACTTTCTTCTCCGCTCCAAGCCTTTTTCAGAATATCTGTTTCATATTGCCAAATTTCTCCTGTATTTTTCACACTTGGAAGTGGAACAGAATAGTCAACACCGTCAATAAAGGCTTTTAAGTTCAAATTCGGAACAGATTGAATCCAAGCTTCTTGAGTACCATTATAAGCAGGTATAACTGTTCCCGTATTCGCATACACTTCCGCTGCTTCTTTAGATCCCAGGAACTGTACAAACTTCCAAGCAGCATTCTTATGTTTTGTATTCGCCGCAATAACATTAGATAGACCATGTATCGCAACCGCACGTTGTTTTCCTTTTGGTACAACCGCAACGTTTAAATCAGGATTTTTTTTATATTCTGGGACCATCCAAGGACCATCAAACATCATAGCTATTTTTCCTGAAGAGAATAATTCAGAAGGAGCCGTTTCTGTCATTTGGGCTTGTGTAGGAGAAAGCCCTTCCTTAATAAAGCTAATATTGTATTTAAGTGCTTCAATAGCCTCAGGTTGGTCAAAGCCAACAGACTTGCCATCTTCAGAAACGATATGCCCGCCATTTTGCCAAATTAAATCATAATAACCACCTTGGTTACCCATTAACGCAGCATAACCCCAAATACCTTTACCCTTGTTTGTTAGCTTAGTCGCTACTTCCTTTAATTTGTTCCAGTCCCAAGAATCATCTGGATATGGCAAACCTGCTTCATCAAAAATCTTTTTGTTATACCATAAGCCTGTCGTATCAAAATCTTTTGGAATACCAAATAATTTTCCATCAACTGTATAAAGATCAACTAAAGACTTTGGATAGTTGTCTAAACTATAATTATCTTTTTTAGCCATATCGCTAAGGGGAAGAATTACTTTACCTTCAGCATATTGAACTACGTGTGGACCATTCATCCATAAGACATCAGGCAATGCTCCACCTGTTGCAGCCGTTTCAAGCTTTTGGAAATACTGAGCGTAAGGCGTAAGTTCCGTTTTCACCTTAATATCCGGATATTTTTCATTAAATAATTTTATAATTTCATTAATCGCAGGAACCTGTTTCTTATCCCAAAATCCATAAGTAATTTCGACTTTACCGTCACTTGATGTTTGATCACTAGAACTACATCCAGCTAAACCTAGTAATCCTAAGGCTAAGGTTAAAAACATAATAAGCCATTTTTTCATAATGTTTCCCTTCCTTTTCATGAAAGTTTAATAGATTTTAAACCTAATAAGATTTCTATCTCATCATGACGTTACTACCAGTTGATTTGTAAAGGCTTACAAAAATGTCCTATTGTACCTATGAATAAAAATTATCACCCCCTAGTTATAATTTTAAAACCGATATAGTAATGATGTCATTACCAGTTGATGATAGTATAACATCTCTTTTTCAATTCCTAAATACCATTTTTGTAATTTTTCAAAAAATAAATTCGACACATTTCATCATGAACGTCTTAGACCTAACTAAAGCAATTGTTTCCGAAACATGAAAAATGAATCGAATCTAGTTTATTGTGATACCCTTTCTGATTCTGAAAAGGGAGAAGAAATATATTTCATTCTCCTTCTTTTTTTCTAACGCTATCAAAATCCTCCACCGCTTATTATCCAAGTAACAAACATACATACATAAAGTATCCCTTGCAGTAATAATAAAATAACTCCTGAAAATTTAGCTAAACCAGCTTCCCCTTTTTTATAAGCTACAATTCCTGCAATTATGCTAGCTAATAGACATATGAAGAACATCGCCATAAAATTCTCACCTTGAATAGAATAGTATGTATCATTTACAATCCAATCTATTGTCTTAGACGTATATGTATTACCTACAATCCAACCAATGAAGCTTAAAAGAGCCAAAACATACGACATGATTCCAAATTTTTTACTATATATTAGTACTCCGATCGTACAGATAGTAATAAAAACTGAAGAACTACCATATAAAGAATAGTCATAAATTTCTTGCCCCGTTTCATGTAGAAACCGCCCCATAAATGATAAATAAGTAAGTAGTAAACATACAATTCCAGTCCATCTAAAATACTTTAACAACTCCATATAATATGCCTCCGACCAGTAGTACCTAACTTATAAACTATTAAACAAAATAAAAAACTAGAATCGTTGAATTCTAGTTCTTGTTGACATCAAAGCAGTTCGTTCCCACATTTTTTACAAAAATTAGCGTCGGCTGGATTTTCTTCAAAACAGTCATTACAAGTATTTTTTAACGTTTTTCCGCAATTAGAGCAGAAATTTGCATTTTGTTCATTCTCTGCAGAACAATTTTTACAATGAATCTTTAGTTCTGAAATAGCTTCTCTTTTGCCTTCTGTTATGGCCTTACTTATATCTTTTACCCCATCTTGAATTTCATGGCCAACATAGTTGAATGTATCACTTGTAACAGGTGCCATTTCCCTTGCGACATATCGAGCAGCCACACTTCCATAACCTAAATTACATAACACAATCCCTATAAACAGTAAGGGCATTCCAATAAACATGTAATGGAACTTTGTGGGTCCCATACTAAAACTATTAAACGCTTGAAAGAAATCAAAAAGTCCTATTCCCATAAACATTATTCCAATTAAAACAACTAATGGTCCAACGATTCTAAAGAAACTTCTAGCCTTTGTATGACCTTCAGTAATAAACGGTTTCTTTTCACTCAATTTCATTCACCCTTTTTGAACTTCCATAATATCATTTCATTACACAATATTCTTTTCTTGAATAAAAATGACAGTTATAAAACTTGAAAACAAATACATTATTTTCCAAATATAATTCAACATTCATCTCTGATTTCCCTTCAAGACTTAGAAATTGTAATCTTTTCATAAAAAAAAAGAATGGGATCATCTCCCAGACTTTTTTTTATGCTGATTTTTTTCCATTTGTCATTCTTTCAACTAACATACTAGCAGACAAATCTCCAGTTGCATTTAACATTGTTGCAGGTGGATCTATAATTGTGCTAATTGCCGCTAGTATTGGTAAAGCTTCTACTGGCAATCCAAATAATGAAAGGATTAACATTTCCCCAATCATTCCACCATTAGGAATTGCTCCCATCACCATTCCAACTAATAATGCTATACCGATTGTTACTAGATAAATATTTAGTCCTGAAAAGTTCATTCCAAACACACCAAAAGCAAAGGCTATTTTAACAACGCCTCCCATAACAGATCCATCTTTGTGTAGTGCACTTGCTAAAGGAATAACCGTTTCTCTAACGTTTTTAGACACGCCCATTTTTTCAGCTGATTCAAAGTTCGTTGGAATTGTAGCAGCACTACTACATGTCCCAAGCGCTGTTAAAGTAGATGGTAAAACATTCTTCCAATAGATTTTGAACCCTTCAAGACCGCCAGCCATATATGCAAAAATGCTATAAACAATGAAATATAATAAAAATGCAGTTACATAATAGAGTACAAACACTCTTCCATAAGCACCTAATAATTCTTTTCCGTAAGTTGGTACTAAATAGGCAAAATATGCTCCTAGCCCCACCGGCGCAAGATACATAATATAGTTAACCATGTTCATTATTACGATGTTTCCACTTGATAATAGCTTTCTCACGATATCTGCTTTTTCGCCAGCTTTATTTGTTGCCAAACCTACTAATATTGCAAATACTATAATAGCCATCATATTACTACGAGAAAACAAACCAGAGAAATCACCAACTGTGAATGTGTTGACAATTTGCTCTACAACTGAAACCTTATCAGTAGCTTCAGGTTTAACTAGAGGTATGTGAACACCGTGTGCAGGTGGATAAACCTTCATGACAACGACCATAATAATCGCAGAAATAATTCCAGTAAATAAGAAAACTCCTGACATATTTCGAATCATTTTTCCGAAACCTTCTCCTCCACCATTCGCAAAACTCGATGCGATTGAGAAAAAAACAAGGGGTACAACTACTACAAATAATAAGTTCAAAAATAAATCCCCAATTGGTTTAAGGGCAATGCCAACGCTTTCTGAATTCCAACCGATGATTGAACCAATGATAATACTACCGATAAGTATCAACGGGAAAGCGTAATTTTTCATAGAAAACTTCATAAACTTCCTCCTTATTCATGTTGCTAATAGTAGTATACCGAAAAATTTGATAGTTTGTATCTTTTATTTATGGCTCTGTTAAAAAAGATTGTTGATTTCAAGTTTCAGGATGCTCTCTTTTCCGTGGGACGTGTGCTGCGCCTTGCACGAGTTTCAACTGTCCCCAACTCCCACAGCAATCGAGCACCTTTTCTTATCTTTTTCGAATGCCTTCTTTACGTCAACGTGAATATAAAACCAATCTTTTAAAGGAATCCTTTATTAAAATATCACCAATATACATTTGCTGAGCCTTATTTTTAAAAAATAAATCCCCACATTTTAAAAAAAGGAGAACACGCATTAGATAACTAATGCTGTGTTCTCCTAATCTTTTATAAATTACGCTACATGCTAGATTGTCTCTCAATTATTCGATAAGGTACAATAACGCTTTTCGAATGATTGTCATTTGATTGAATACGGTCAATAACAAGCTTAGTAGCTTCATTTCCTAATTGAAAAATATTTACATCAACAGAAGAAAGTCTTGGTGTGGCAAGCTCAGCTAATACTAAATTATTAAAACTTATTATCGAAATTTGTTCAGGAACTTGTTTTCCCTGATCGGCTAGTGAACTTAAAATCCCTAATGCAATAATGTCATCAGCTGCAACAATAGCTGTAGGAGGTTCGTTTAAAGACATTAGATGTTCAATGGATAGTTTTCCACTTTCTAACAAGAAATCATCATGAAAAATATACTCATCATTTACTGTCATACCAGCCAATTTAATTGCATCGCAATAACCATATAATCGTTCTTGCGTTACAAGAAAATCTCTACTTCCACCAACAAACGCAATTTTCGAGTGTCCTTTTCGGATAAATTTATTTGTAACTTCCCTTGCCGCACCGTAATTATCATTATCGATATAAGTTATGCTTTCAACGTGTTGATAAGGTTTTCCGACCAATACAAACGGAAACTCTTGTTTTAATAAATATTGGATAATCGGGTCATTTTCACGAGAATAAAGCAAAATAATACCATCTACTCGTTTTCCCATCACCATTTTTTCTACTGCTTCAAGAATTTGTTCTTCAGTTTCTCCTGTCGAAATGAGAAGAGAGTAATCTTTTATATGTGCAGTAGAACTTATTCCTCTAATAACCTCCGGAAAGAAAGGATTCTGAAATGATTTACTAGCTGAACTAGGCATGACAATTCCCAATGTCTGAGATGTTTGATTTGCTAAGTTTCTTGCATTAATATTTGGATGGTAGCCTAACTCTTCCATAATTCTTTTTACTTTTCTTTTCGTACGATCACTAATTAGAGAGCTATCTGAAATAACTCGAGACACTGTGGAAGGGGCAACTCCAGCAGCTTTTGCTACATCATTTATTGTAATTGCCATTGTAACACCTCATTTCTTACTCAATCATTAGTATATTTTTCTTAGGCTATTAATTAGTCTCAATTTTGAATACTTTTAACTATGATTTGATCCTACCTTACTTTTGAACTTCAAGAATAATTGAACCATAACCTTTTAATGTTAAAGTTGATTTATTTAAATTAGCGTTATTCATAAATAAGTTATTTATAACTTTCTCTTTTAAATCAATTTTAATCGTATCTGCTTCAATATTGTGAATAACTAATACCTTTTGATTTTTACTTTCTCTAAAGTAAGATAGACTTGACCATTCATTATATGAACCTACACTATACTCACTAAAAATATTAAACGCTTCATTATTATTTCTGATTGAAATTAGCTTTTTATAATGCGAAAACATTGAGTTAGGATCTTTTCGTTGTTCATCTAAAGGTACTAAATCTTTATTTAAACGAATTGGTTCCCACTTAGTAGTACCATCGGTTAAAGAACTGTTCCATTTAAATGGTTCACGAATCTGTTCATCAGGTTTTTCACCGAACATTCCTAATTCTTCACCGTAATATACAAAAGCTAGGCCCGGCATCGTTAAATAAATACTTGCTGCTAATTTTGCTTGATCTAAATTACCATTTAACTGACTAACAACACGATTTTGATCATGATTACTAATAAATAATGAGTCAATAAATCGTTGCCCATCCGCTAATTTTTTTCCTTCAATTTCTTTTGAGAAGAACGAGTCAAAATCAAATGCGGTACCCGTCTTTACCGCATGCATGATTTGATCAGATCCATCGAAGTTAAACATTGAATCATATGACTCGTAATATCTCTTTTGGTCATATAATGGTTTCCAAACTTCTGCAATTACAAATGCATCAGGATTATTCTTCTTTACTTCCGATGTATATTCCTTCCAAAAATTAACATTTTTACCTAAGACATTTGTACCACGTTTATATTCACTTGGTTCAAACCCCATTGCAGCAGCATCTAAACGAAACCCATCTGCACCTTTATCTAGCCAAAACTTAGAAATTTTATAAATTTCATTTCTAACATTCTCATTGTCTAAATTTAAATCTGGCATGCCTTCCCAGAAAAATGCATGATAATATTGCTTCCCTGCACGATACCATGGTCCATTTAAAGGAAATTCTTTATCTTTTCCATCATTAAATATATAGTAATCTTTATATTTCTTATCACCCTTTATTGCTTTTTGAAACCATGGATTTTGAATGGATGTATGATTAAATACCATATCCATAATGATTTTGATATTCTTTTCTTTTGCAGACTTTACTAAATTTTCAAAGTCCTGCATTGTTCCAAATTTAGGATCAACTCCGTAATAATCTACCACATCGTATTTATGATATGAAGGTGAAGGTTGTATTGGATTTAGATAAATACACTGAATTCCTAACTCTTTTAAGTAATCTAATTTTTGTTGAATACCTTTCAAATCACCATATCCATCGTTATTAGAATCCGAAAATGAAATTGGAAAAAGAGAGTAGCATGTTCGTACATTTTCAGTAAATGTTTTGCTTATTGAGAAATTTTTTATTTTCTTGTCTTCAATAGGTACTTTCGGTTTTGAAGCTGTTTGAGTTGAGCAGCCGATCAGTGAGGTTAATAATATAAAAGTTACTAGTAATTTGATTGTTTTTAGCATTTTTGTCCCTCTTTTAGAAAAAAAGAGTGAGATTCAAGACCTCACTCTTTTCATTTTAGTATATTACTAGAAGATAATGATCTGACATTATCCTTTGTTCGCTCCAGCAGTTACACCTTGAATGATATACTTCTGTAACCACACATATAGAATTGTGATTGGAACAGCAACTAAAACTGCACCTGCAGCGAACATTGTAAAATTCTGATTCGTCTGTCCTTTAATTAAATCAAATAAACCAATTGCTAATGTTTTCTTTTCATTCGAGCTTATTAATAATCGTGGCAATATAAAATCCATCCAAGGAGCCATGAATTGTGTTAAAGCAACAAATGTTAAAATTGGTTTTGATAAAGGTAAAATAATTTTAAAGAAAATTTGTGTTTTAGTTGCACCATCAATCATCGCAGATTCATCAAGTGCTTTTGGAACTGCCCCAAGATAACCTTTAATTAACCAAGTATTAAATGGAATTTGACCAGCAGCATATACTAAAACTAATCCCATATGATTATCTAATAATCCAAAGTTTAAGAATAAGATATAAATTGCAATCATTCCCATGAATGATGGGAACATCTGAAGAACTAACATTGCAATCATACCAAATTTTTTCCCTTTAAATTTAAAACGAGAAAATACGTAAGCAGCTGATGTTGATAAAAATACTGAAAGAACCATGTTAATTAAAGCGATTTTTAACGTATTCCAGTACCAAAGTGAAAACTTTGTTTCCGTTAAAAGCTCTTTATAATGCATTAGTGTTGGATTTGTAGGAATTGGCGTTGCATTTGCAAGACCTGTTGATTCACCGAAAGATGATCCGACAATCCAAATGATTGGAAATAACACAATGACAGCAACTATCGTTAATAAGATATAAATTAAAGTAGTTAATAGCGCGCTACCAAAATTAAAGCCTTTTTTATTTGTTTGTATCTTAGTAGACATTTTAGAACTCCTCCTCTTTAAATTGCTTTGTACGAGTAAAGTTCCAAGCAGAAATTGACCCAATTACTAGGAAGATTAAAATAGACATTACAGATGCCATGTTGTACATACGGTTATCAAGCGTAAGTTTGTAAATCCAAGTAATTAATATATCAGTCGATCCAGCAAATTGATAATTTGGATTCGCTGGTCCACCTTCTGTTAAGAAATAGATAACGTTGAAATTATTAAAGTTTGATGCAAATGACATAATCAATAATGGTGCTGTTGAAGCTAATACTAATGGGAATGTAATCTTCCAAAACTCTTGAGCTTTTGATGCCCCATCAATTTTAGCAGCTTCATAAATTTCTTTATCTAAGCTTGTCATTACGCCTGTCATTAATGCCATGAAATAAGGAAAACCTAACCACAAGTTAATAACTATGATTGTTGCACGAGCAATGTTTGGATGATGTGAATCTGTAAACCAACCAATCCGTTCATCTGTTAGCCCTATATTCACTAAGAATTGAGAGATTGGACCAAACTGTCCATTAAATAATGTTTTGAATACAAGTAATGAAATCATACTTGGTATTGCCCATGGTAAAATGTAAATCGTACGCCAGAATTTTTTTCCTTTTACGCGACTACTATTTACAACGACAGCCATGAATAAGCCTCCGAAGAAACATGTAACCGTAGAAAGAATTGCCCAAACAAATGTCCAAACAAATACTCCAGTAAATGTATGAGTCCAAATTGGTAAACTAAATAAGTTGACAAAGTTTTCAAAACCTACCCAAGTTACTAGTTTAGTAGGAGGTAAATGGAATTTATTATAGTCTGTGAATGCAATAAGTACACCAAAGATAATTGGCATTAACGAAATTAATGTAAGCATGACGATAGATGGAATTAAAACGATGAATTCGAACATCCCGTCCCATAAATCTCTAATGTATTCTCTTGAAGTTTGTATAGTTTGTGTTTCATTTAATTTTTTTCTTACTTTATACGCATCTTTAATATTCCAATAATAGATTCCTATAAGGATAGAGATAAAGATTAATGCAATAATACCATTTATTAATAGTACAATAGAGTGATCGCCTTCAGTTAATCCTGTTATCCCCATCGTACGAGGTTGCGTTCCTAATGTCACTAATCCCCAAAAACCTTTTAAGAAAAATCCACCGTTTTCTCTTAAATAAAATCCTTCTGAAAGTGCATTATAATGTCCTGTAATCACTTCAATTGCAACAACTAGAATCTGAATTAAAAAGAAGAATAAACCTTTGATATACTGTTTATTTACTACTTGTCCTAGTCCCCAAATAAATACAGAGAAAATGGCAGGTAGTGATGGGTTCATTTTCGATTTATTACTTGGTAAATTAGGCTCATGTCCAGTAACTTTTGCCGTTTCCATTTCTTGCTCTCCCCCTCCCGTACCAAAAAATGGTACTACTATATGCTAAAACAATATCTTATTATCTAAAATTATGCAAACAACAGAAACCGTTTGCATAATTAGTTGATAATACAGCCTCTCACACTATATTGAGAGGCTGTATTGATACTATAATTATTTTTTTCCAGCTTGTAATGCGTTGTAATCGTCAACCGCTTTCTTTTGAGCTTGTTCAGGAGTCATTAAGCCATCCCAAACGTTTACGATCATATTTTTAGCAGGATCCCACCAGTTAGCCATTTCAGGAATTGAAGGCATTGGTTTTGAGAATGCTGCTTGTGCTGCAACACCTTGTAGTAATACATCGTCGCTTAAGCCAGGTACTTCACTAGCATATTGTTCTTTAAGAGCTGGTAATTTGCCATTAGATTTGTAAAGTGCTTCTGCACCCTCTTTAGAACCTAAGAACATTGCGAAAATACGTGCTGCCGCAGGATGTTTAGAGTAAGAAGATACGTTAGCAATTTGGTTACCAGAGAAAGTAACTGGTTGTTGACCATTAATCATTGGTAATTTAGCAATTCCGAACTCAAATTTGTTTTTGTCAGCACCTTTTTGTACATCACCAATAGCCCAAGGACCAGTAATTAAGAAAGGTGTTTTACCTTTAGCAAATTCAAGAGTAGTTGTATCATTTGTAGCATCAGCAGAGTTTACATCCCAAATTGGACGAACTGCTTTTAAAGCTTCTAATCCAGCTTTTGCTTCTGGAGTATCGAATCCGATTTTGTCTGCATCATTTCCATCTTTACCAAATAAATCATAGCCATTAGCTGATAAGAAGAAATAACTTAAGTAAGAATTTCCAACTTCCCAACGAATTGTCCATTGGTTTTTCTTTTTGTTGTTATATGTTTTAGCTAATTCAGTAATTTGACTCCAATCTGTAGGAGCAGCATCTGAACCAGTTAATTGTTTTAATAATGTTTTGTTATAGAATAATGCTACTGATTCTGTAGAAATAGGAACACCGTAAGCTTGATCGTCTTTCATTACTGTCCCAACTGAAGCATCTAAGAATCGATCTTTAATTTGATCAGTATATCTTCCCATTGGTCCGATAATTGCTGATTCTAAAGAAGCACCGATACCATCATGTGGTTGAACGAAAACGTCTGCACCTAATCCTGCTTCACCATCAAGTTCCATTTTCGCACGAGTATCAACTGAACCAACTTTTTCATACTCGATTTTTACTTTTGGATACTTTGCATTGAACGCTTCTATGATAGCGTTTGCATAATCGTCATTATCTAACCATACTTTTAATGGAGCTTTACCATTTAATACATCGTCTTCCATTTTGTAACCATTTGCTTTTTCATCCCATGGAAGATCGTCTTTCTTTTTGTCCTTAGCAGTATTTGAAGCATCTTTTGATGATCCACAACCTGCTAATGCACCTAAACTTAAGCTTACCGTTGCAAATACAGCAAACATTGATTTTAGTTTCACTTTTTTTCCCCCTAATAGAGTTATCTTTTTCATAAAGTATAGCAAACGCTTTCACACTTTTATAATAATCTACTAAAATATGAAAGTCAAACAAATTAGTATATTTTTATTTTTGTTTTAATTATGTATATAAGCGCTTACATTTCTGCTTTTTAGACACTCTTAAAACTCTTAAAATAAACTATATACCCGTTTTCAATAGAGCTTTTCCATATAAATATATTACCCAATTTTACTTAGAATTCCATTTTTAAAAATTATTTCTTTCGATAAAAAAACAGAAGAGAACTCTTACCGTTTCCCTTCTGTTTTTATTGATATTACGCTATTTTGTTGTATTTTCGATAGATGTAAAAACTAAATAATACAGTACCAAAATTAAATACAATATAGACAAATGCCATTGAGAATAATGTCCCTATTATAAATGCAAATATTGCTGGAACTGTTGCCGCATATGATAGAAATGAGAAGAATTGTCTATATGTCAATTTTTTAGAATTTCCAATATTAAACAGTAGTGCCATTAAGGCAACAATTGCGATAAAAATTATATTCGTAAATATAGTTATTGGGTAGAATAATTGCATCGCCATTGCAACTGCTTGCATTTTGACACTTGATACTACTCCAATCATAATTTGATTATAATTTTTTTGCTTAAGTGCATCGATTAATTGATCATTGTATCCACCATATAAATCAAAACCTACTATGCTTACATGCACATGTTCTTTGCCTAAAACAACCGTTGTTTTCTGTGCCTCTTTCATTTCATATTGATCGTTAGGATCAAATACGATTTGTTGACTTTTACGCTCTATGGTTGTTAATTTTCCAGATGAACATGTTAAAGTATTATCTTTATAATTGCAATTTGGAACTTCCTTCTTCCATTCATTACTTTCGTAAAATGGTGAAAACACTCGTTCAGCTAATCTTTGAGAATCAGTTTGAATAATTTGAAAAACTAATGGAAACGCAATTAATGATCCCACTAAAATACTTTGAATGAAAACAAAAATTAGTTTACTCTCTTTTGTTTCATATATATTTTTTAACCTAAATCGGTTATTAAAAAAACGTCGTAGCAAGTCTTCTCCTCCTCAAAACTATCTTTTCTTTTCATCTTTATGACATATTATACATTTATTAAGAGGTAAATAAAAATGAATATGTTGCCATATTTTAGAAATGAAAAGAATTGACATTAACTGCGATTAATTATAATCTTTTTTTAAGCAAACGATTGTCCAAATTGATGAACTGGAGGTAGCATTATGTTAAAAGAAGCTATATATCACCGCCCTAAAAACAATTATGCATACGCTTACAATAACGAAACTCTTCATATTCGTTTACGTACGAAAAAAGATGACGTAACTTCTGTTAATTTAATTCATGGTGATCCTTATAATTGGGAAGATGGAGCTTGGATTATTGATAAAGCAGAAATGATGAAAAGCGGAAGTACCGAGTTATTCGATTACTGGTTTGTTGAAATTAAACCACCTTTCCGCCGCCTTAGATACGGATTTGAAATTAATAGTTTAGAAGAATCGGTAGTTTACGCTGAAAGAGGATTTTATGATGAAATCCCTACTGATGATACTGCTTATTATTTCTGTTTTCCTTTCCTAAACGAAGCAGACGTATTTAAAGCACCTTCTTGGGCAAAAGATACAGTTTGGTATCAAATTTTCCCAGAACGTTTTGCGAATGGAGATCCTTCCATTAATCCAAAGAATACATTGGCTTGGGAAAGTAAAGAGCCTGCTACGAATAATTTTTTCGGTGGCGATTTTGAAGGAGTTATACAGCATTTAGACCATCTTGTTGAACTAGGGATTGGTGGTATCTACTTTACTCCAATTTTCAAGGCGTTCTCTAATCATAAATACGACACAATCGATTATATGGAAATCGATCCACAATTTGGAACGAAAGAAACATTTAAAAGACTAGTGGATGAGTGCCATAAACGAGATATAAAAGTGATGTTAGATGCAGTTTTTAATCATAGTGGATATTTATTTGAACCTTTCCAAGATGTCTTAAAAAATCAAGAAAAATCAAAATACAAAGATTGGTTCCATTTAAAGGAATTTCCGATTGTAACTGAGCCTATACCTAATTATGATGCATTTGCATTTGTTCCTTCCATGCCAAAATTAAATACTGAGCATCCAGAGGTTAAGTCTTACTTATTAGAAGTCGGTAAATACTGGGCAAAGGAATTTAATATTGATGGCTGGCGTTTAGATGTTGCAAATGAAGTTGATCACGCTTTTTGGAGAGAATTTAGAACAGCAGTGAAATCAATTAACCCTGAACTTTATATTTTAGGTGAAATATGGCATGATTCAATGCCTTGGCTACAAGGTGATCAATTCGATGCAGTAATGAATTATCCGTTTACAAATGGTGCACTTGATTTCTTTGCAAAAGATAAAATATCTGCTGAGAAATTCACAAATATTATTAGCGATGTGATTCATTCATATCCACAAAATATTAATGAAGTTGCTTTTAATCTACTTGGCAGTCACGATACACCTCGTGTACTTACAATTTGTAAAGAAAATATCGATAAATTAAAACTATTATACACGTTTCAACTTTCATTCCCAGGCGCGCCATGTATATACTATGGTGATGAAATCGGTATGACAGGTAAACAAGATCCTGGTTGTCGTAAATGTATGATTTGGGATGAAGAGCGACAAGATCGTGATCTTTTTGAGTTTGTTCAAACATTACTAAAACTTCGAAAAGAATATAAAGCGATTGGTAGCGATGGCACAATCAACTTTATCGATGCAAATAATGAAAATAATACAGTCATCTATTCAAAAACATATGAAAATGATACATTTATTTATATTTTAAGTAATAATCCAAATAAGGTTACGCTTAAAACACCTCCTTCATTAATTCATAAAAATGGATTAAATGTATTAACAAATCAATCTATGACATATAATACAGAGCTTACACTTGAAGGTTATGAAATAAAAATTGTTAAACTATAAAATAAAAAAGGGTGTCTTAATGCACAGACACCCTTTTTTATTGTGAAAAGGAAGGGAAGGAATTTGGAACCCACAGAAAAGATACAACCACGTGAAAAACCGCTCTCCCTTTTGCATATAACTTGGCCAATATTTATTGAAATCTTATTATTCATGCTAATGGGCAGTGTCGATACATTGATGCTTAGTAGGTATTCTGATCAAGCCGTTGCCGCAGTCGGAGTTGCTTCACAAGTAATGGGATTAGTAACATTATTATTCGGTTTTGTAACTGCAGGGACCTCAATATTAGTAGCCCAGTATTTAGGTGCGAAAGATGAACGCAAAGCTAAAGAAGTTTTTACAGTATCAATTTTAGCTAACTTTGGAATTGGTATTATGATTAGCGTTCTTCTTTATTTTTTCTCTCCCTATATATTAAAGTTGATGGGGTTAGATGCAGATTTAATTGTACGTGGAAATTCATTTTTAAAAATCGTTGGTGTCTTTATGTTTATTCAGGCAATCATGATGACAATATCAGCCACGTTACGCAGCTATGGATTCACTAAAGATATGATGAAAGTAACGATTTTAATGAATATTCTTAATGCGATTGGTAACTATTTTGTCATTTTTGGGCCATTTGGTTTACCTGTATTAGGTGAATCTGGTGTAGCCTGGTCTACTTCAACAGCAAGGATTATCTGTACAGTTATTATTATTTTTATTTTTATGAAACGCATTGGATTTATTTCGTTCAAAAAAGTTATTCAGTCTAAACCAATTGAACACATTAGAAATTTATTCAAAATTGGTATCCCTGCTGCTGGTGAAAATATCTCATATAATGCGTCACAAATTATCATTACAATTTTTATCACAATGATTGGTACTGAGGCTTTAACGACAAAAGTATATGCTCAGAATATCATGATGTATATTTTCTTGTTTTCAGTCGCTATAGGTCAAGGTGAGCAAATAATAATTGGTAGACTCGTTGGTGCTAGGGAATTAAGAACTGCTTATGATCATTGTATTCGAAGCTTAAAACTAGGAATATTAATTTCAACATCAATGGCTATCTTGGGTGCTCTTTTCGCCAAACCATTATTATCGATTTTTACAGACAATCAACACATCATTCACACAGGTAGTTTATTACTTATGTGCACAATAATTCTTGAACCTGGTCGTGCATTTAACTTAATCGTAATCAGCTCTTTACGTGCTGCTGGTGACGTAAAGTTCCCTGTAATGATGGGTATTTTATCGATGTGGGGAGTTAGCATCCCAATCGCTTATATTTTAGGAATTCATTTCGAATTAGGTTTAGTCGGAGTATGGATTGGTTTTATTGCAGATGAATGGATTCGTGGACTCCTGATGTTATGGAGATGGCGTTCTAGAAAATGGGAAAATGCATCTTTTGTTCAAGAGCGTTCTTTAAACGAGGAAAGCGGAAGCGCTACTATATCAAGCTAAATTAATCTGAATGATAAAAAAAGTAGAAATTGACACGATTGCTCAATTTCTACTTTTTTATTGTTCATAATTATGCTTCTTCTCTTAGCACTTCATCGAATGCCTTTGAAACTTTTTCAAACTCTTCTTCAGTTTCAATATCAAAGAATTCTCCGTTTTCTTCTACTCTTAAAAAGAAAACATCAATATCTTCTTCGCTTTCTCGTTCAACTTCTTCAACTAATCCAACAGCTATGTATTCAATACCTTCAATTCCGATCGAACCTAATACTTCATAATCTTGCTCTTCATCATTCTCATAACTAAGTGTTAGAATTTCGCCTACTTCAATTTTTTCCATGGAAACAAACCCTCTCTTGTATGTAAATTCAACTTGCATAAAGTAAATCTAATCTTTATGTTCCCTTAGTGTATCAGATTGATGCGAAAATCTTAAATTTTTTTATGAAATAATTATGAAATGAGCATATTCCCACCAACTCAATAATATGATGATAAAAACACCGAATCGTTTTGTAACTATCCAGTTAATTTAGTTGGACAAGCATTGAAATCTTCAAATATCAGATTTTTTCTATATTTAAGGGGGATCATTTAATGTCAAATTTAGTTACTAGTCAAAAACAATCTTATTCGAATGGGTCTTCAAAATTCACTTCTTTCTTTAAAAGGTTTACGAATATGGAATTATATGAAGTTACTCCAACCCAAATTTTACATAACGAGCTACGCAACTTACAAAAACAGTTGGAGTTTAAAGAAATTAATTTCAGTCATGCAGAACCAGAATATATAGATGTTGCGATTATGGAATTAGAAGCAGTTCGTGCAAAATATAGTATTACTGTTAGACACTTAAAAAAAATAACAGATGAAAATATTCTTAATCAAAAGCTGCTTTCGTAAACATCCTTAACACTTAAGTTGAGGATAGCGGTTTTCCACTTCAGTATTCTCGCTATCCCTGTCGCGGCCCGATCAGGACCCTCTTCACAAAAAAGGAGACAAAAACTAATTCGTTTTGCCTCCTTTTTTTATTTCATTATTTTCCTTTTTTTACTTTATAATCAATTTGACCTTCAATTTTAAATTTCTTATTAACTTTTTTGCCATTTACAGTGGATTCAATATCAAATTCAGCATAACCATTCATAACATAATAACCAAAGGGTGGTTTGCCTTTTGCTATTTGTTTCATAAAGTTAATATAAGTTTTTGTATCATCTGCACTATATACCACGCCACCATTGTATGAACCTTTTATAGGTTTTCTTTTAATTAAAATAGTTTTCACTAAAGGCATATTCATAAAGTATGGTATATCATAATTTCTGGTTTTTTCTTCTACATTAAAATAAAACGGCGATTCAGCATGACTGATTGTAATTTTGTTCAATTTCCCGACATATTCTAATTCAGCGTGTATTTTTAAAGCTTCTCCCTCTTTATACTCTTTCTTGTCAGAGACCAGTCGATAAACAAAATCTCCGTCTCTTACTTCTACATTTGTATTTTTCACTTTATACTGATCTAAAATTGAACTGTCTTTCTTTGTATCCTCTTTAGTAGTACAACTTGATAAAATAAAAACACAAATTAAGCTTATAAAAATAAAATACTTTTTCATACAATCCTCCACGTTACTCGTAGTTGTTTTCTTCACTTCACTTTTATCAGAAATTTAAATATTAACAAAATTTAATTTTATCA
The DNA here is from genome assembly GCF_002156875.1 of Bacillus sp. EAC. GTDB lineage: Bacteria > Bacillota > Bacilli > Bacillales > Bacillaceae_G > Gottfriedia. Next base: position 257,215 of record NZ_NCSY01000006.1, read on the forward strand.
TAAATTTTCCAGTTCAAAAGGTGCTTTGAACCTATCTATTTAATGTTGTTAAATAATAATGATAGTCTCAATGGAAAGACAACCATATAAGAAAATATGTAAATATAATAGTAGTTAACCACATCTTGATCTTTAATTGAGACCTCTTCTGGAATAGTAGGTTTATATACTACTAAAGCTGAAAAAACACATAGAAATTTAACAAATAAATTGCTACAATTCCAATACCTACCCCTAAAAATAATAAGAATAACCTTTTTATTAACATCATTTTTTTACCGAAAATAGACATCCACAAGCAAACTACACCTACAAGCATTAATAAGATTGAGAGTAAAATTATCACCATTTTTACACCCTCATTCCTAATTTATGAATTTCTAGTCCTGCTCAGGTTCAACAAGGTCTGTATCAGGAGGATAGTAACCTAAATGACGAGCCATTGATACGATTTGTCCTTTATGATGAAACTCATGTGTTTCGGTATGAGTTAAAAGCCAAAGGGGAGTTGTAATCCACGGTTCTTTTTGCCACTTCACCTGATTCGCAATATTTTCGAACCAGCGAGAATTGAATTCATCTAAGAAACGTTGTACTACTTCATCTACTAACTTAAATCTTTCTCTAACATTCTTTACATCTGAATGTTCGATTTCATAATCAGTAGCAAACTTAAAATCAGACTGCTTAAGAGCAAATCTTCCCAGCCACCCTAAGTAGCAATCAGCAACGTGTAGATGTGTCCTAATTATAGTCGTGTTCCCGAAGTTTGGAACCGTTTTGTGCAAATATAGCAAAGGAATCTCTTCTAAAAACAAAAATAACGCTTGTCTTGTGGAACTTATAAAACTATATTGCTGTTTTAACACATCTAGCACTCACCATCAGTCCTCTCTATATAAAAAAATTAAAACTAAGTTTATTACTATCAGTTAGAAGTAGGTTTTTTCAACTATGTCCCCTTTACTATATTTATTTCTTTAGTATTTGAGTATGAAATTTTATTTTTCTTTTTGATAAAACTGCCAATTCGTCCAATAAAAAACAGACTACTTATGTAGTCTATCGCTGGTGTAAAAAGTGATTATCTTTAATGATTATCCTTAAAGTATTTGTACGTGGATAGAACTTCCACCCCTCCTGATTATCACATTAATTATTAATAATTCTATTAAAAAGGGACGAAAACCTTTTTCTACTAAACTGGGAATAAGTTTAATTAAAAAAGACTGCCGAAGCAGCCTTCAAGATCATTAACTAACGCATATGTTAGTTGAAGATCATAATTAAAAAATTTTTAATACTTAAGAAATTATTTAATCACGTCACAATTTAAGATAATCTTCTTGAAGAAGCCCATAGACAGCACAATCCTTGTAATGATTCTTGGCATTGCGAATCATATGCTTAATGGTTCCTTCTTGTTCCATTCCAACTTTACGCATAATCTTTCCAGAGGCTGGGTTGTCTGTATTATGTGCTGCTGATATTTTGTGAATACTCATATATCTAAAGCCAAAATCAATGACAGCTCTCAATGCTTCCGTTCCATACCCCTTGTTCCACCATTTAAAACCGATTGAATAACCTACTTCACAATTCTCAGTCATGCTATCAAAGTTGAAAAGATCAATAGCTCCAATCAATTCACCACTTAATTTCAGTTCTATACCCCAATAACAGAATTCTTTTGTATCATACTTACTTACGATTTCTGTGACCCTCTCAATTGTTTCCGAGACAGACTTGTGAGCTCCTTTTATAAGATTATCCATTACCCGATCATCTGATAGCCAATGATCAAATACACTTTGAGCATCTGTAATTTCAATTCTCCTTAGAACTAATCGCTCCGTTTCTATAATGGGTGTTCCAGAATAATTAATCATTTTCTCACCTACATAACCAAATCATACCTTTTATTATTACTTTTCTTCACCTTACATAGAAACTCCTTCTACTCCTTTACTGCCAAATAGTGCAATAAAAAATAGACCACCTAAGCAGTCTATCGTTATTGGTAAATTTACTTGAAAATTGATTTTTAAAAGGACTAGACTTCTCTCTAGTTATCAAACAATTTTGTTCCAACTTAATTTGTTATTAGTAAATAATAGAATTTAGCTGAAATTAACGATGAATTAAGATCAGCATATGTAACAAAACTTTTATATAAAGCAAATCCACATAGTAAGACAATAAATATGAAAGATTCTTTAGGAAAATTTACTTTCTTTTTCTTCAAGATAATTAAAGTAATAAGAGTAATAAAAAAATATAGTATACATAATGTTAGTTTGATTTTTTGCATGCTAATGTTATCAACTTCACTTCGAAACCTTTCTAAATCCCTAACATTCTCTTTACTTTCTCTTATAGATGAAATAGAGTCTTTATGTCCAACTTTCCATTTAAAGGGTATTTGTTCTAAATTAACTGAGTATTGGTAGTCTCCTGCTTTGTGCTCAATGGTCATCTCTGAACTTTTATTTGCGATAAAATTAATTGCAACAAGAAACATAAGGAAAAATACAAATAATACAATGAGAAGATTTAGTATAAACTTTCTTACATCTATTTCTCCTTGGTTTTGAAGTCGACCTTCATTTTTTCCAATCATTTTGCTACTCCCTTTGTTATTTAAAGTAATTTATATCTTTATCTCATCTTATAATCTATTTAATTCGTTGATTATTCGAATATACCTTTTCTTTATTAAGATGCTCATTAGTGGAAAAAGGACTGCCGAAGCAGCCCATGATTATTGAACAAAACCAAGCATAATTTCAATAAGGAATTATTAATTAAGTCTTTTTACTTTTTATAAACTAGAAGATATTTATCCAAACAAATGTTAGCAAAGAAAATTAAAATTGAGCTAAAATACTAAAAATCAGAATAAATAAGTAAAAAATCCCCAAAAACATTACGATTCCAACAAAATAGTTATATCGTTTTTTATTCGGATTAAAATAGACTTGTAAGTCTGTGATTGGCTTTTCTTCCGTTTTAAAATTAATAAAAAATTGATTACGAATGAACCCTATGAGCGCAAAGATTAAACCCATTAACCCAAAAGTACTAAGACTTATTTTATGCGTTATTCTTAAATAAATGGCTACCAACGCTAATATTGGTAGCATTCCAATGAATAAATTTTGTTTTATTTTCACTTGTATCTCCTAATTTTTTATATCGTTTAGTTATAATTATATCAACGTAGCAAGTATTTGTAATATGATATTCAAAATATCTATATTCAACTAATTTACCCTATAGCAAAATAAAGGAAGATCGAATAATGATCATCCTCTATTTGTTGTTCAACTAACACATGCATTAGTTAAATTAATATTTTCACCTTATAGTTGGTAAATGATTAACACACAGTGCTATCTTCGTTTTTTCAAGTTCCAAGAATAAAAAATTTTCGAGTCCATTTCTCCTTGAAAACCTTGTTATTTCAACGTTTTTTCAACTTGGACATTTTTTGTCCATAGGGTGTGTAAAGTCCCTGGAGAAATGGTGAAACGAACGTGGTATAGTGGGCTTAGGAGGTGTTTCTAATGCAAATTTTAATCTGTAAAGAATGCGAAGAAACCATTGAGTACGCGGAGTATAAAAAAATTGTGAAAATCTATTCAACATGCGAAACCTGCAAAAACGAAGCAGCTACTTCACCTGCCAAATAACATACACACTAAAAAACACGCCAATTTTATTATCAAGACCTTAATATAAAAGACTTAATTCCTAAGGGTTTTAACAAAATATCCATAAATATTATGTTGGAAAATGAAAAAAGGATCTTCCATTGAAGATCTTTTTTGATTTTTATTGAACTAACGCATGCGTTAGTTTAATTGAAACTTAGCTCATTTTGATTAATTAAATATAAATTCAGGAAGGTCTTCATGTTCCTAATTGTATTCTAAAAGGCATTCTTTGAGTGTGGGGTGTTGAGAAAGTATCTTGCTGATAAAATGAGACTTATCTTTTTATTCAGCTACTTAAGCCATTTTGTGGGAATAATAAACTCTATCATCAATAAAAAAAGAATTTCGAATAAGAAAAACATAGGGAGATTTTAGTCTTCCTATGTTTTCATTCATATTATTTATCTGTTTGTTTTTGCTTCTTTTTCAAATACTCTGCACGCATTTTTTCAAGTTGCTGCTTTTTATCTAATTTGGCAGGCGTCTGTTTTTCATGAAACTTTGACACAGCTACCTGGCTTTTGTAATCCAATTGATATTTACCCACTTTGATCACCTACTTTTCTTTTCTTTAAAGAGAATCTATTCAACAAATATAATATACCTTATTTTACTAAAGTAAACCTTATTACTTTATTAGTGTACTGCTAACCTTGCATATATCAGTAAAAACATTAAAAACTTAGTAAAATAGTTCATAGTCAAATGGTATCCATTTCATTGCTATAATCAAAATAAAATGCCTTGATACTCTGCATAAGCCTCAATAATTCTATTTCTTGTTTGTTCAGCCCACTTCTAAAGGTCCAATTGTTCGGTAAATAAGGTTTAAAATATTAAAAAAATCTAAGTCTACTCCATCTTTTAGATGGTTCTTAAAGCTAATAACCATTACGTTCTAGATGATTTCAAAATTAGGATTCTGAGGGGAAATATTGTTTATTTTGCAAAGTCTTTTTACTACATGTTTAAAAAAATCTACATTCCATCCCCAATACTTTTCTACAAAAAATCACACCTTGTTATTAACTTTTCTAATTATATCTATTTTAATCCAAATATTAACTTATTCAACTAAACTTCCATTTAGTGCATAAAAAAAGACCACCTAATCAGTCGATCGTTGATTAACTAACGCATGCGTTAGTTGTATAAGGAAAGTTTCATTTCAACTTTATCTCATCTTCATTTCATCTTTACATAGTCTGGTTATCCTTGTGCTGTAACACCCAATATAACTATGAAAAGAGGTTTTAAAATGGTAAAGCATAAAACAAAATTATTCACTGTACTTGGAATCTCAACAGCATTATTAGTAGGAGCTGGCACTACATACGCTGCTCAAAAAGAAAAAAACGAGTCAGTAAAAACTGTACAATCTAATCAAAATAAACAAGTAAAAACAACAGTAAAAGCACCAAGCGCTAAAGAAATTCAATCGGTATTAAAAGGTCAACCTACACCTTCAAATATTAAAGTGGAAGGCTTTTTTTCTACACAAGGTCAACCTGATTATACTGCAGATTATTTTTTAAACGATGAAAAATTATTTTCTATATTAAAAATAAACGCACAAGAATTAAAACAAGAATTAGCGACAGGAAAGACTGTAGTTGAGATTGCAGCTTCTAAAAATGTTTCTAAACAACAAGTAATTGATGCCATTGCACAAACACAGGCACAAATTCAGGTTGGTAATAATGACGATCAACTGGAGCAAATGAAAAAAAATATTGAACCAAAAGTAGTACACATCATCGAGCATAAAACTGAAACTCCATGGAAGTAATAAATTAACTAGTAATAACGTTCGTTCTCCCCATGCCTTATAATAAAAGAACCCTATTCTTCTAAAGAACAGGGTTCTTTTACTTTTATCTACTTTATTATCCCTTTTCTAATGCAAAGTACAATAAATATGATTTCTTATATTGTTGGTGCTTTAGTAACAATCGTAGGTGCTATTATTTTGAATCTATATTTTAAGAATTCCTTAGAATTGACTAAGAATAACAAACAAACTTGGTCAATTTTTATATCACATTTAATCTTAATTCCATTAACTATTTTTATGTATTACTGGGTTACATGGAACTTTTTTAATTAATGAAAATCCTAAAGGATAGGGAAAATTCTCTATTCTTGGCTCTTAATCTCTTTCGTTCAGATAATTTTCAATATCCTTATTATCCGAAAACTAATTGCCAACCAGTTGAATGTCGCGCCATTCAATTACATCGCATTGACCATATTCATTATCCCCTACAGCAACTACGGTTCCGTCAGATTTAAGGCCGAGAGTATGAGCGCAACCTGCAGCAATCGCCACAATATTACGCCAACCGCTTACATTACACTGGCCATGCTTATTCCACCCCACAGCAACCACGGTTCCGTCAGATTTAAGGCCGATGGTATGATTACTACCTGCCGCAATCGATACAATATCACACCAGCCACTCAAATCGCATTGGCCAACCTTGTTTTGCCCCACAGCGACCGCTGTACCGTTCGATTTAAGTCCAACAGTATGAAGATACCCCGCCTCAATCAATACTATGTCGTGCCAGTCGCTGACGTTGCATTGGCGATACCTATTATTCCCCACAGCCGTCACCGTTCCGTCCAATTTAAGCCCGATGGTATGCCAGTCACCTGAGGCGACCGACACAATGTCACGCCAGCTGTTTAAATTGCATTCACCTTCATTGTCTTGGCCGACAGCAACTACCGTACCATCCGATTTAAGACCAATGGTACGACGCCATCCCGCTGCAACTGCTACAATATCGCCCCAGCTACTGACATTACACTGGCCATGCTTATTCCAACCCACAGCAACCACAGTACCGTCGGATTTAAGACCGATAGTATGAGCATTACCTGTGTTCATCGCCATATGAACATTCCCGGCAGCAACCGATACAATATCGCTCCAGCCGCTTACATCACATTGTCCATATTTATTATCTCCCACAGCCGTCACCGTTCCGTTAGATTTAAGACCAATTGTATGACGACGACCCGTAGCTATGGTATCTTTTGGCCACCGTTTCACCTTTAATGCCACTACTTTAGGTGAAATAAAATCCATGTTTTCCTCCTGTAAAAAAAGACTTATTTTATTATTGTATCACTTTTGCTTGATAGACTAACCTGTCATTTAGCGCAATAATAACATTCGACTATCACTACCGATTAAGCTGTTCATTTAAGCATGCGTTAGTTCAATAACAGCATCAAGAATATAGTGTAAAATATTACCAAATAGGCCGATTGCACTTTTTTAATATTTCTAAATAAGATATATTATCCTGTTATTCCTGGTGGTTCTGGCAAACAAATACCTGAGAAATCTCTCTTATCTTTTGATAATTGAGATTTTTTGTAGTAACTACAATTACAGTCTTATATTTTTTTAAAATTATGGATCTGTTACAGCAAAACGTCGCTATTTTGAATTTAAAAATAGGACCGTCAGTTTAGACAATCCTATCACGCTCTTATGAACTAACTCATGCCTTAGTTCAATAAAGGTTAACTCAATAGCTTGTTAAACATACTTTCCCCTTAATTATTTTAGAAGACTCAACAACTTCAACAGCCTTTTTTATATCCGATAAGTCAAAGATTGCATCTACTTTCATCAAACGTAATTTTTTATCATCGATGAGCCGGATCAAATAATCAAAGGATTTTTGCCATTTAATTGGTGTAACATTATTATTCCAATTTCGCAAATGGAACAAGTTAGCATTAACCATTGCTTTATTTACAATATCTGACCAGTTAACTTTGATCCCTGATAATAGACCAATAGTTAAAAAATTTCCTTTAGGGCGCACACAAAAAGCTAACTCGTTTCCAGAAGTGCCCCCAATCGAATCAATTGCAGCATCCGCCCCAGCTCCATTTGTTAATTCCAATAACTTCATGGTTCTTAGGTGGTTCTATACTTTTATATTCAACATTAATTACATTTTTAGGACTACCGAACTCGTAGAATTTAAGACATTTCGCTTCCAATTTAAAATTCTCCTCGATATAAATCAGTTTGATATAATTAAATCATTTTCAACTCTACCGCCTGTTAATTCAATAAATAAATGCCGCATAAAGCGACTTGTGATATTATTCAACTAACACATGCGATAGTTAAATTGTATTTATTTTTTTTGCTCATTCTAAATTGTTACCTATTATAAAAATGCACGAAAAATGTTGTATTAAACTTGATGTAGATAATCGTTTCTATATGATATATTTGAAGTAAGAAAAAATGAAAGGAGTGAATTCTTAATGAGTCATAACGCAAAGGCACAGCATCTTCACAAACAGTTTAATTCACTTCACAAAAAACATAATCAAAGCGTAATAGATTTTCATAAGCATCACGCTGCTCAAATAGCAAATTGTGAAAATGGAAATAGTTTATTAGCAAAATGGGAACGTTTTGTTTATAACAATGGTCTTAAGTTCATCAAATCAGTAAAAAATACATTCCACTAAAGGACTGTTCCGGCAGTCTTATTTTTTTTACAATTATTCTATATCCTCTTCTGTTTGAATCTAGTCACTATTCCACTAAACCACCATATAGTTGAAAGAAGCTGAATTATCAGCTCCCAAGTGTTATTGAACTAACGCATGCGTTAGTTGCATAACACTCAGTAATTTTTATACTTATTCTTTACGGGAAATACCTTCAGATATGTGATGAGAATTACTATTAAAAGTACTACTATTAAAAAAATTTCTACTGGTGGATTAGGATAAATATATTCCGAGATCCAATCAAAAAAATGATATTCAAAATAAACCATTGCTAAGAATGCAAAAATCCTTATTATCAATGAAATAGACCTCTATTCTTTAAATCTTTAGATTTTATTATAACAATTCCTTATTCCACTATACTGTCATTTTGTGCATAAAAAAAGACCGACCTTGTGTTGATTGTTGTTCAACTAACGCATGCGTTAGATACATAAATACGGTTATCGGCAAAAAAAAAAAGACTCTTCAATTGAAGAGCTTTTTTATTGCTATATAACTAAGGCATGCGTTAGTTTACTAGGGGTAACGCGACATTTTGTCAGAGTTATACGTTAACCTTATTTTGTTACAGAAAGCAATATTCAACTCAAAACATATACTTTTGGATACCCTCACTATTGAGCTGACTGTGTTGAAACCTGCCATGTAACACCAAATTTATCTATTACTTGTCCGTATAAAGGACTCCAAAAAGTTTCGTGTAATGATATGATCACTTTACCTCCATCTTGTAATTTACCAAATACTTCTTTCGTTGTTTCAACGTCATTAATTAAAATAGCTAAGGTGGTTTGATCTCCAATTTGATAGGGTAGACCAGAAAATGTGTCAGAAATCATTAAATCTGTTGAACCAACTTTGAGATGTGCATGTAAGATACGATTTTTTTCTTCATCAGATAAATTTGTATTTTCTTCACCAGGCATGTCGCCAAATCTTTGAAGAATAAGGGTCTTTGTATTGAATGCATGTTCATAAAATGAAACAGCTTCCTGTCCATTTCCATTCAATATTAAATAAGGATTGATACCTAAAATCATAAGAAACACCTCTTTTTAAAATTTTGATCTAATCTCTTCATCTTCTTATCTCTTAATGTTAATCTGCTTTAGCTTTACAGGTTCGTAACGATTAAGTTACCATTTCTTTAGAGTTTCTACATTAAGTCCTTTATTCCTTCAATTCTAAATGTGGGTTATTTTAGCCTTGATTTAATAGTATTAATTAGTTCATTAAAGGTAAAAAACATCTTAAATTATTATAAATAATGATTAAAAGGTAAGAAAATCAATAACAAAATAGTTACAATTTGTATTATGATCGGCTTCCAATTTTTATTTTTGTATAAATCTATAAAACTTCTTACTGTTACAAAAGAGAAAAAGCCACACACTGCCACCCCTAATATTGGCGATATAAATAAAGTTAAAATATCGATGAAAAGTCTTTGAATAAACTCAAATACTATAACGGATATGCTTCTGATAATTGATAAGAATAATAATTTATTTTTCTTCATCTTTCATTTTATCAACCTTAAAGTTTTGTAATATTGATAATTCGTTCTAATGGATAAATTTACCATTTAATAAATATTTCTCTTTAATAACTAAAAATCCCTTTTTAATCAAAAATCCTTATTGAACTATCTTGCCATTTTATTCAATAAGAAAGGGTCGTTCAGGCAATATAAAAACCACCAACGCTATAATAAAAGCACTAGTGGTCAACTAAATTGTTATTAGAATATTACATCAAGTAAAGAACTTTTCCACACAAAATATTTAATAAAACTTCAATTTACAAAATCTACAACTTTTCACTTTAAAAAAGGGCCTCGATCCGATTATGAACTTATTTCATAAGTAGATTGATAGTACTTACTTCTATTCTTTACTGAAAGTATAATAGTCAAGCATGGTAGTAACCATAAAAAGATTGCATACGGTAAATAGGAGTGTAGATGCATATTGATGACAGTACTACTCATTATTGCAAGTACATTCCATGGAATCATTGCTGGGAATAATAATGTTGTATCCCCCATCAATCTAGCTAATTCCTCATTACTATATTTATTTGACCAATGATTGACAAAAGAACGCCCAGTAAGAATAATCGGCATTGTTTGATTACCTGCAATTACACAAATAATTAAAGTTGCACCGATTGTTTTCAACGAATCTGATAACATCGAAGTGGACGTTTTAAGCCACCTATCCAATAATGGTTGTATAATATTTAACTCTTCCAGCAATGCATTGTATACGCCTGCTATTGCAATGAACAATAATAAACTATACATATGCATTAGCCCGCCGCCTAGTCCTTCAATTCCTTTCCAAAATGAATTTATTATTTCAGAAAGTGATATACCATTATAAATAGCTATTAAACTCCCAGATAGAATACTAACTAAGTAGGATAAGATGATATTTAATCTGAATAAAACAAGTGCAACTAATAAGATCGGTGGGATGAATTGAATAAATGATATGGCAATTTGGTTATCATTTTGTTTATGAATAGTTGAAATCATACTTCCAAAATGTACGTCCATAATACTGAAAAAAAGGATTGTCACTATGACCGCAGTGATTGACGTTATAAGCATTGCTTTTCCTTGCTTTTTAACTGTTGTTTCAACGATACTGGCTAATAACTGGTGAGCACTTGAAAATGGAGAAGTTCGATCGCCTACAAAAGCACCAGAAATAACTGCTCCTGCTGTTACTTCAACCGGCAAATGTAATAATAGTGCAGTACTTATTAAAGGTACTCCTAACGCACTTAAAGTTCCAATCGAAGATCCTAATATCATTGAAAAAACCATAGTTGTAAAAAAACAAAAAACAAAGAAATGATGTGGATTTATAGCATTTAACGTTATTTGCACCATCGAAGTGATCGTTCCTGACAAATACCAAGAAGGTAATAAAAAGCTAATTAAAAATAAGATAAATAGTACGATTCGAACTTTACCAATCCCTTTATATCCTAATTTCAACATATTTGATAAAGTATATCCTTTTCTTAAACTTAGAATGATTAAATAAATTAGCCCTGGTAAAATCCCAAATACTAGCGATATGTGGAATACAACGGAACTAATAATTCCAGACAAAGTAACTATAATTAAGAAACTTGCCTGTTTTACCGAATATTGATCCATCATTTTTCCTTCTTTCAACTATTTTCACACTTAAAAAATGTATGTTTGTCATTCATTAATTATAATGACATATGAACAATAATGTAAGTTTTATAAACATATTTTTAATTTGGTTCTAGTAACATTTGTTGATATTAAAGATAGAGATTCCTAGATTCCCACACTATGCTGCTCGCTTTCCGGGAGATGGGCGTTTAGCATCCTCGGTGCATTCGCTTGCGGTCTCGAATCCCTATCAAGAACCACACTAATATAGCATTTTAAAGGAGCATCCATAACACTCCTATAAAATAATTTTTTTCTTTAAGTAATAGAATGACTCCTTAATAGATTTAATTCTTCCTCAATTCTCTTCACATCAATTCGTTCAAATAGTGGCTTCACCTGACTGATTTGCTTGGTAGATAGAACGAATTCCTTCCTTTCGTGTACATCTATTTTTAACAATTCCTTTATTTGATTAGATGCGAACGGAAGAAATGGATTTAATATTTGCGCTAAATTTGCAATGATGTGAACACAACTCACCATACTATTATTACATGCTTCTTTATCTTCCGTTATTTGATTCCATGGCTGTTCTTCATCAAAGTATTTATTAGCATAACGAATAAACTCGAATATTTCCTCTAAAGCATTTTTAAAATTCGTGTTTTCTATTTGATTCCCAACTAAGTCATATAGATCATGAACTTTATTCTTAATTGACGAATGGATCGTACCCTCGGGTATAGTTCCTTCATAGTATTTTTCAATAAACTTTAATGTCCGATTAACAAAATTTCCAAATGCACCTAATAGTTCGCTGTTATGACTGTATATGAATTCTCTCCATGAAAAATCAGTATCTCGATTTTCTGGCGCATTTATTGTTAGAAAATATCTTATCGAATCAGGATGATACTTTTCTAAAATATCCGGTATCCATACAGCCCAGTTTTTACTAGTAGATAATTTCTTTTTCTCTAGTGTTAGATATTCATTCGAGACTATATGTGTAGGAAGTCCCTTTTTCCTAAGACCTATTAAAATAGATGGCCATATAATTGAATGGAAGGGAATATTATCCTTACCATGGATATAATATGATTTTGTTTCTTCATTCCAGAATATAGAATCGTCTTGAATTGTCTCGATCCCCCATTGTTTACTTGCAGAATAATAACCCGATACTGCTTCAATCCAAACATAAATCTTTTTTTCTTCATAGCCTTTTACAGGTACAGATACACCATTTGGTAAGTCTCTTGATACTGCTCGATCATGAAGACCTTCTTTCAAATAACGCTCGGTTAATTGTATTGCATTCGTTCGCCAAGTTGCATTGTTTTTAGCGAATTCTACATAGTTTTCAAGTTCATTTTGTAATTTACTTAACGAAAAATAAAAATGCTCAGTCCTCTTTACGATAGGAGAATGTCCACATAGTTTACACTTTTTATTTATTAAATCTAGTGGATCTAAAATCGTTGAACAGTTGTCACATTGGTCCCCGCGTGCATGTTGCCCGCAATTAGGACAAATCCCTTCAACATATCGATTTGGAAGAAATTGTGCACATTCTTCACAATAGGTTTGTTCAACCTCTTTTTTATAAATCAGTCCTGATTCAAGAAGTTGTATGAATATTTCTTGAACTGTTTTATGGTGATGGTGTGAATCTGTACGTGTATAAAAGTCATAAGTAAATCCTAGCCTTTTAAAATTTTCGTTAAATTCTTGGTGATAACGATCGGCAATTTCCTTAATTGATACGTTTTCTTGTTTTGCTCTAATAGCAATGGGGGTACCATTGCAATCACTTCCAGAAACATACAGAACATTTTCACCTTTTAAACGGTAATAGCGAGCTAGAATATCACCTGGTAAAAGTGCTGCGATATGTCCTAAATGTAACGAACCATTCGCGTAAGGCCAAGCCCCTCCAATAAAAATATTCATCATCTTATCCTCCTAAATTATTGATAAATACAAAAAACCTCGCCCTTATCTAAATAGATAAGGACGAGGTTACTATTTTCTCGTGGTACCACCTTAATTCACAAAGTACTTACGTACATTTGTCTTTGCAAGTACGGAGCTAAAAATCACTCTTATACTGTGACTTTGATAACAAGTGTCAACTCTTGTCGTAGCCTACTTGTATGGAATCATACGTTCAGTACGAAGCTCAGAGGCCATTGTTCAATTGAGTATTTATGCTTCTTTTCAGCTACCGAAGCTCTCTGAACTAAATATCTTCAATTTACTTTTCCTCTTCAATGCCTGTATTAAATTATTAAAAAGATTATAAGGTAAATTAACTTAAAAATCAAACTACTTTCCAAAGTATAATATGATTAATTATATATATATTCCACAACCTAAAATATTCGATTACTAAAAATAAAAATTTATTCTAATAAAAGCCTGACAATATAAACCTTACTATATTATTTATTTCCTAGGCATTTCCATAATATTTAGCCGTATAGAAAAAACCTTTTTTTCGTACGATGTAATTTGAGTAAAATGAATCAGTCGTTTTTTCTTTTGGGGCTTTTGTGAGCGTGTAACATGTAGCATTTTCTTTATTTAAGTAATCTTTATCCACTCGATTATGCCACTCATCCTTAGTAATTTTTGACGAAACAGCAATAATTGGATGCCCATTAAAAAGTACATGTGTCCTTAAAGCTAGAGACGGAGAAAGATGTAAACAAAAGAATAATACGATTGGGATTATGATTACAGGACCTATAATTATAAATATTTCATTCCACTTGGTTTGACGCAATTTAACACCTCATTCGAGTATTTATGTTTCTTCCAATATATTCTATATTCCATTACAAAATCCTTTTCTCATCCTCATAACTTAGTTCGCTTCCCGTATGGCTTGAAGTATACCTCTTAAGCGCAAACACACGTGTACTCACCTTCTGCTCCAATTAGCTTCTTTTACAGTGATTTTCTGTAGATAAACCTTTTTCAAACTAAAATCCTTTAGAAAAATGCATAAAAAAAGACTGTCAAAGCAGCCTTAAATACGAATTTATTATTAAAATTAATCTTTACAATCTAATATTCTGCTAGCGAGTAGTCTTGAATCAAACCATTTAATGTCAAGTCGCCCTACAATTAGTTTATAGAAGATGAGAAATTCAAAAAGAATACAAATTACTAAAACAATCCATCCTTTGTGTGGACTAGTTTCAATGATTGGTTTAAATATTTTATCTGCATAATAAAAATTATAACTTAGCAATAAACCAAGTACGGAATATTTAATTATCCCCAAAATTAGAGAAAGTAAAAACAAGTTAAATCTTTTCATGTTGTGTTTTCCCTCTATATCTACTAATCATTTCTTTTTCTTTAATTTTTTCTCTTCTGCTTTTCGTATATCTTCACTCACTCTAAATTTTACAATTTCTTTTATTAAATCATATGGTAATGGTTTTCCGATTGGAAATTGTACAGAACCTTTCGCACCCTTATATGCAGATAATTCATTTTTAAAGTTTGCAATTCCACTAGCACCTGGATAAAATCCGATATGATTTTTATAGGCAGCGAAATGAACCAAGTTTTTGTGTAAAGCAAAAGCAGGCATTTGGTAACTGATTTTTTCAACAGCTTCAGGTACCGTCTCTTTTATAACGTTTCTTAACGTGTTTAGTATTTCTTGAACTTCCTGAGGAAATTGAACTATATATTCATCAATTGAATTAAATGTTGTTTTATTTGCTTCCATAATTACTCCTTTTCGGATAATTGTTTCCTTACAGTCGTTGCCATATACTTATTTGATGCTATTTTTTATACTATACCTCTTCCAAATTTAAGACTTTAAACTACCTTTACTTCTTCTCACCAAATAGATAATAGATGTAATAAGTATAACGAGTGACAATGGAATAGTATATAAATCATTAATTGGCGTAAGAATACCTGTCCAAAAAATAATCATCGCTAATAATATCAGTCCAAATACAAGCACTTTCATTCCTCCTACTTCAACAAACTTTTATTATTTTTCAAAGCAAAATTAACTGCACTTTCAGCATGAATTCTAGTAGTATCGTAAAGTGGAATCGTGCAGTTGTCTTGTGAAATTAGAAGTGTAATTTCCGTACAACCAAGAATAACGGCCTCTGCACCTTGTTGTATTAGTCGATTAATGATCTTTAAATAGGACTGCCTAGATTCTTCATTTATGACACCAAGACAAAGTTCTTCATAAATGATATCATGGACAACTTTTCGGTCTTCTTTATTCGGAGCGATAACATCAAGTCCAAAATTCCCAACTAGTCTACCTTTATAAAAATCTTGCTCCATTGTAAATACAGTTCCTAATAAAGCAACTTTTTTTATCCCATTTTGTACTATTAAATTTGCCGTTGCATCTGCTATGTGGAGTAAAGGAATCGAAATAGATTTCTCAACTTCTTTTGCCATTTTATGCATCGTATTTGTACAAATAATAATAAAATCCGCTCCAGCTACTTCAAGTTTTTGTGCAATATCTATCATAATATTTGTGGCTTCTTCCCATTTCCCTTCATATTGAAGCCTCTTAATTTCTTCAAAATCTACGGAATACATCAAACTCTTTGCAGAATGATGCCCACCAAGCTTATCTTTTACGCATTGATTGATGATCTGATAATATTGCAAAGATGATTCCCAGCTCATCCCGCCGATAAGACCGATAGTTTTCATGACACATGCCCCTTTATCTATTCTACTAATTATCGAAAAGCCATTATATAAAACTCTTAAATACAAGTTTCATTTAATTTAGTTCTAAAGAATTAAATTTCTACTTTATAATTCCATTGTCATAAATACACTATTTGGATCCTCTTTATACTCCGAAAATGGCTGACAATATTGAAATCCAAAACTGGCGTATAGTTTTCTAGCTGGTGCAAACGCATCCATTGATCCCGTTTCCAAACTCAATCTCTTGTAGCCACGTTGCTTTGCTACTTCAACTAAATGCTGTAAAATTCGCTTCGCAACACCTTTTCTTAAATGAACTGAAGAAGTTCGCATTGATTTTACTTCCCCATGTTGAGAATCAAGCTGCTTGAGTGCTCCACAACCAAGTAATTCCCCCTGTTCCCATGCACTCCAAAATGTAATTTCTGGCTTTTTCAATCCCTCAAGATTGAGAGCATGTATACTTTCAGGCGGTGAATTCTGTGTCATGCCTTGGAGATGTTCACCTATTAATCTACCAACTTCACTTCCAGTTAAATCATCTATTTTAATTTGCATGGAAAGACATGCCCCCATTCACCTTATTTCTTATTTTTAAAGATACAATAAACGATAAAAGTACACAATCTTAAAACGGTAACTAGTTACTGCTCCATTTAAAAAGAGTCTTGATTAGTAGGTTTATCAAGTTCTTCATACTGTATTTCATGTTTAGTTTCTATAATTGGAGCGATATCTTCTGTTTTGATATTGTTCTCAGCATTCATTTGATCAAAAGGTACATCGCGATTAGAATGAGTGACATTCTTTTTAAAAAGTTGATAAACAAGTAGAATACCGATTACTATCGCAAATACACTAGCAAAATAGTTCATCTAATCATCACTCCTATTTCAAACTGTTATTTTGTAACTATCAAGTTATTTTTCTAGAAGGGTTGGTTGGAATACTCAGCCTACGAATTTTATAAGTTCGACGTAATTACTTGTCTTCCTCTTTGTTTAAATATATCTTACATTCAATTTCTATACTTTTTCTATTTTATTAACAATGAGACTTATGAATAAAATAAGAAAAAGGATGATCCAGTAATCATCCTTTTTTTGAACTAATGTAAGTTTAAATCTCTTTAATTTATGCTTCTACAACATTTTGCTGCTGATATACCTCGTTTTCGAATTCTCCTGTGGCTTTACTTGTTAGGATGCCAGATGTCATTGCTCCACTAACATTTAGAGCTGTACGCCCCATGTCAATTAGAGGTTCAACTGAGATTAGTAGCCCAACGATTGCAATTGGTAAATTCATGACTGATAGTACAATAAGCGCCGCAAATGTTGCTCCTCCGCCGACACCAGCTACACCGAATGAACTGATTGCTACTATTAAAATTAGAGAAATAATAAATGATGGACTTGTAGGATCAACACCAGCTGTTGGTGCAACCATTACAGCTAACATTGCTGGATAAATACCAGCACATCCATTTTGACCTATTGAAAGTCCAAAGGAACCTGCAAAGTTTGCAATCCCTTCTGAAACACCAAAATCCTTTGTTTGTGTCTTAATTGTCATTGGCAGTGTTCCAGCACTTGTACGTGATGTAAAGGCAAAAGTTAATGTAGGAAATGCTTTTTTCACATATCTTACAGGGCTTAATTTTGCAAAAGATAACAATAATAAATGAACAATAAACATCAAAATTAAAGCCACGTAAGAAGCTATTACAAACTTACCTAATTTCACGATTGCATCATAATCACTAGTAGCTGCAACTTTTGTAATGATAGCTAAAATTCCATAAGGTGTTAAGCGAAGAATTAACGTTACTACTCGCATCGTAATAGTGTATAAAGTATCAATTATTTTGGCAAAAAATTCCGCATACTCTGGTTCTTTTCGTTTTACTCCAAGGTAGGCAATTCCCACAAACGCTGCAAAAATTACAACTGCAATAGTAGATGTTGCACGCGCACCAGTTAAATCTAAAAATGGATTACTTGGAATTAACTCAAGGATTTGTTTTGGGATTGTCATACTTTCTACAGTACCAACACGCCCCTGTAATTCTGTGATTCTAGCAGTCTCTGCAACTCCAGCTGTTAGCTTTACACCGTCAAGTCCAAAACCTAATGCGGAGCCAATTCCAATTGCTGCTGAAATAGCAGTCGTTCCTAGCAGAATTCCGATGACAAGGAAACTAATTTTCCCGATGTTTTTAGTTAACTTTAATTTAGTAAACGCTCCGACAATTGAAATGAACACCAGTGGCATGACGACCATTTGTAATAGTTTTACATATCCACTGCCAACAATGCTAAACCAATCAATTGATCCGACAGTAACTTCATGCTCAGTTCCATAAATTAAATGAATAATATAACCGAAAATAATACCTAAACCTAGACCTGCGAATACACGTTTTGAAAAAGATACTTGCTTCTTTTGCATTAAATACAAACCAAACATAAGCAATAATAAAACCGCGACATTTACGCAAATAAGAAATGTATTCATTCTTTTCCTCCCTTTCGTCTATTAATCTATTTTACGAAATTCTAATACAAGTATTCCTATAAATCAAGTAGGAATTAAAATATTTTTTTACTATTCTTACTTTTATGATTATTGTAAGATGTTTAAATTTAGTAGAGAAAAATTGAATAATTCCTAACAACTTGGATGGTTTTGTTAAATGTACAAAAAATGTACTCGAAAAATGGATTATAAGACATTTTTACGATATAATTTAATAATTCAGAATTAATTATCTAACAATAGAGTCTATCTCGAAATTTTGGAAAGGCTTTCTATTATTATCTAATTTATATTTTTATACGAGGAGTGATTGTTTTGGAACTAAACGATGTTATACACGGGCACAAATCTATACGAGAATATGAGAATAAGGAAGTAAGTCAAGAACTGTTGGATCAAATATTAGAAGCGGGCATACGTGCCTCTTCAAGTGGTAATATGCAATCTTATTCCATTATTGTCACAAGAGACAAAGAACTTAAGAAAAAATTATATTCTGCACATATGGATCAATCTATGGTTATTGATGCACCAATACTTTTAACTTTTTGTGCGGATTTTAATAGAATGAGAAAATGGCTTGAACTCAATGATGCACCTGTCCATTTTGATAACTTCATGAGCTTTATGATCGGTACCATTGATGCAACTTTGGTATCACAAAACTGTGCATTGGCAGCAGAGAATGCTGGATTGGGCATTTGCTATATGGGCTCTACGCTTGCAAATTGTGATCAAATTGGTGAACTCCTTAACTTACCACCCAATGTCGTACCGGTTGTAGGTTATTCATTAGGTTATCCAAAAGAAAGTCCTTCCCTACGCGATCGCCTTCCACTGAATGGCCTAGTTCATTATGACCAGTATGAAGATTATTCGGATGAAGAAATTCTTGAAATTTACAAAGATAGAAATGAAAAGGGATGGAATCGCTATATGGACGTTCCTAAGCTTAAAGAAATGACTGAGAAATTAGGATTAGAGAATCTTGCTCAAATCTATTCTATTGCCAAGTATACGAAAGAATCTCATCATCAATTTTCACAAACTGTTCTAAATTACTTAGAGAGACAAAATTACATGAATAATGAATGATTACCTATAAAAGAATCGTAAAGGGTTAATAGAAAGTACAAATTAATTAACCAAACTATTTAAGATAAATATATAATCTACAAGTTACCTACATAAAAAGCCTGTATCTCTGATTAATCGCTAATCATAGATACAGGCTTTTTAATATGCCTTATTAAACTAACGCATGCGATAGTTTAATAAATTAATAATAAAACATACGAAATGCGGTATTAATGATGATAACTGAAATTGATATATGGTGTCATTTATTCGATTCAAGTTAAATTTCTTTTTGGATAAAGTTATTAATTGCATAGATTAAAAGCATAATAGCTGTTGCAATCGTAAGAACCAGTAGATTATAGATTGGGTTAATAGTTAGCCCTAAGACATGATATTTTGTCCCCCAGCTATAGAATGTTTCTAATGGAGTACCTGGTTCTGGTATAACACTGTAGAAATAAAATGAAGGCACACCATGACTGATGAAGATGTTATTGATGACGATTGTAATTAAAAAATAAACTGCTAAAATTCCAAAACATTTAAAAAAATCCTTGAAATTAAATTTTGGTCTGTAGATAAATATCAAGTATAAGGAACTTATTACGATAAACACATGTAATACCACATAACAAATCGCACTCACTTCAAATAAACTTGTGTAATTGACTAAAGGATCAGCGAAAACTAATGAAATATAGCCAGCAGGCAATGATAATGTAATAGCAATCAATGATAGATGTTTGTTTCTGGTAAAAATCGCTCCGGGTACGATCAACCATGCGGATAAATGGCAAAGTTGCAATGGAATTAAATCGGACACGGCATTGCCCTTATAGAAATTATAAATATTCCTAATGACTATAAATAAAATTAAAATAACAGCCATGATCTTGCCAACTAAATCTTGTTTTTTAAAATTTTTTCTACTCATCACTTTGATAATGAGATAACTCATAATAACCGGAGAAATCATTAAGATGTAATGTGGCCAAGTATACATTTCAAAATGCATAACCTATCCCCTTTCTCCCCTATGGTAGAGCTACTTTCTCAGGAACAAAGTCTGAGCTTCATTAGTTTCTGTAGAAAAATTCAATTATGATACCTTTCTCCCATTTGGAAAACAAGCTCACCACTATTGTGAAGATACTCGTTTTTGTTAAAAACTATTTCGATCACTAATAGTTTATTTATTCTATTAGCATATTTATGTCAATATTCTAGTTAAACCTTTGCTGGAGCGAAAGTCTCAGATGCAATTACCTATGGTAATTATTAAATGGATAAGGCATTCTTGCGATTGAGTACAGATTTCAAAATAAAAAATGGACTACCGAAGTAGTCCATCAAAAAAAAGATCGTCGAAGACCGTTCATCCATTTGGACCTGAGGTCGCTGTTTTGCCAAATGAAACGTTTACTTCCTGTATAGAACTGGCAGATTTTGCCCCAAACTAAGAATACTCGCTTATAAAATCAATTCAGGTAATGGGGTAGCATGTTGCAAACATATTTTCAATTCCACTCAAAATTGGGTCCGTTTCGCCTCTTTTCAGGGGAGCACCTATTAACGATCGGTATTATTTTGATTCTTTGTGCTCTTCTATTTGTCTTTAGAAAGCAGTTTCAGGAGCAGGGGAAAGAGAAACTTTTTCGTTTCTCTTTAGCATTTCTCTTATTGGCTTCTGAGTCTTTTTATCATCTATGGCTTGCATATGAGAATGCTTGGTCGCTTAAAAATGCTTTACCACTTCAACTTAGTGATATTGCTGTAATTTTGGCAATTGTGATGCTAATGACGAATAGCTACAGAGTGTTTCAATTTATGTATTTTGCTGGTTTAGGAAGTTCCATTCAAGCCATCCTTACACCTGATCTTGGCCAGTTTTCGTTTCCGCATTTTCGATATATCGAGTTTTTTGTTTCGCATGGAGGAGTGGTGCTTGGCTGTTTGTTTATGGTCGTGGCCTGTAAATATCGACCGACCATTCCTTCCATGTGGGTGAGCATTCTCATTGTTAACCTTTATGCAGCTTGTATATTTTTCCTTAATAAGTCGTTGAGCGCAAACTACCTGTACATCATGAGAAAGCCGGAAAATGCTTCTTTATTAGATTATCTGGGACCATGGCCATGGTATCTTTTCTCGGTGGAATTGGTGATGATTGTAAGCTTTTACCTTCTGTACAGTCCGTTTTGGCTAAAACGGAAAATAGAAAGAAAGTAATCGAAGTTCATTCCGTTTGAACTAAGAAGCTTTAAGGGGAAGGAGTCAATAAGATTTAGTCCATCTATTCTAACCTATTATTAATATTCCATTACTACTAAAATCTCGTTTTCTTATTGAACCATAACTGCCATTAGTTGAGTACGAAACACAAACAAAATACACACGACAGGTTACCTCCGTCGTGTGTATTTTACTTATTAATCATTATCCTCAATCACAATATAATCAATCATGTTTTTTCTCTTCTACTTGTGGAGGAGATAATGGGAAGATAATCTGAATAGTAGTTCCTGTTCCTAGTCTACTAGATGCGTTAATTTGTCCACCATGTGCTTCCACAATCCATGCAGCAATGGATAAACCAAGCCCTACTCCTCCATGTAATCTAGATCTCCCTTTATCTACTCTATAAAATCTTTCAAATATTAAAGGCGCTTCCTCTTGAGGGATTCCGATTCCTGTGTCAGATACACTAATGTACATATCACAAGCCTTTTTTCTTATCTCGAGATGGATTTCCCCTCCGGATTTACTATATTTGAGCGCATTATCAAGCAAGATGTATAATAGCTGTTTTAACCTTTCTTCATCTCCATAAAACATGCAGTCACTATCTTCTAAATCAATTTCACTAGAAAGGTAAATTTGTTGCTGGTCCGCTAATAACTGGAATGATTCTAATGTAGTTTCGACCATTTTTTTCAAGTCAAAACACCTCTGGTCAATCTCCAATCGCCCTGAATCACTGCGAGCAAGTGTCAGTAATCCTTCCATCATTCGGGTCATTCTTATTAGTTCCTTTTTCATATCCGCAAGTACTTTTTGATGAAATGGAGGTAACTTCGTTTGCTCTTCTTCTAGAATCTCAACAGATGCATGTAAAATACTTAATGGGGTACGAAGTTCATGCGAAGCATCCGCCACAAAATCTTGCTGGCGTTTATATGAACGTTTAATTGGAATCATTGCTCTCCCTGAAAACCAATACCCTATTCCAATCGAAAATACGAGGACCAGAACAGCTATACATGCAAGAATCCATCTCATTTGCTGCAGTAAATTTACATTGTCCGTTGTTTCCATGCCTGTAAAAAGTACAGAGCCATCCAGAAATTTGATAGGTATTCTATACATTTGTATTGCTCGTTTCTTTTGATATTGTACCGTAATAAGTGAAGCTGAATCGTCTTTTTGTAATGAAGACGTGATAGAAGATTTCATGTATGAAAAAAAGTCCGAATCTTGTAATGAATGAAGCTGAATCTTCCCATCTGAAGTCATTAAAATAAAAAATTGATTATACGGTACAAAATCGTAATAAACATATGTTTCATTATACTGGTTTATCAATCCCTTTTGCCGCTGTTCTTCAATCAAAAATCTTCTTTTCGGGTTTGCTAATTCATCAGCAGGAGAAACAATCTTCCAGCGTGTTAAAAGCAACTTACTTGTAAGGTTGAGTTGATTTTCTACACTTTGAGATAAGGATTTAGAAAGTATAATGTAAAATAGCAATACCATCAAGGTGAGGATGAATCCAATAAGTGCACTGTACATGATTACAAGATTCCTTCTAGTGGTTCTAAACACGGTGTTCATTCTCCTTCGCCCGAATACTGTATCCAATCCCTCGATAACTATGGATATATTTTTCAGAAATGACCTCGTCCAATTTTTTCCGAATAAGCTTAATCGTCGCGTCCACTGTATTAGGAGTTACTTCTGCCGTTCCCCATACACCGCTAATAATCTGTTCTCGAGTTAAAATTTGTCCAGCATGCCTCATCAGATATGCAAGAAGCTGAAATTCCCTGCGTCTCAAATAGATTTCTTCACCTCGGATTGAAAGTGTATGGGCACTCATATTTAGGATTAATTCCCCCACCTTAAGGCTGTCATTACTCCAGCTTGTACCTTTTCGTCTGCCAAGTGCTTCAATTCTAGCGATTAATTCTTCAAAAGAAAAAGGCTTTATGACATAATCATCTGCACCATATTTAAGACCAGCCACTCGGTCTGAAACTGCATCTCTTGCCGTTAGCATAAGAATGGGAGTATAATCATGTTGTTTTCGTAACAATTGGCATAGTTCAATACCTGTTCCATCTGGTAACATCCAGTCGAATACATAAACATCATGATTTCCAAGGGCTATATAAGAATTTGCCTCATCCACGTTTGTGACCCAATCTACCTCGTGAAATGCTTTTTTTAATTTATATTGTATTAATGGACCCAATGTCTCATCATCTTCAACAAGTAAAATATTCATTTTGAAATAACTCCTAAGTAATTAAATAATAAAATAATACACTAACAGTCTATCTATTCTATCTTATTTTATTATGACCTCTCAAAATGAAATGAGCATGAAATTTCTAAATTAAAATTTCATGATAGTTTCATACAGTTTGGTTATTCTATTTTTGCAACCAATATTAATTGGTATGTGAATAACGTGATATAGGAGGAATTATCTTGAAAGTTAAATCATCATTACTTGTACCAGCCATTACGCTTGCTTTAATTGGTACTGCTTCAACAGCAGTGGCAACTATTGACAAGGGGAAAGTGGATAAGGTACAGCATGAGCAAGTTGGTTTTAAAAAGTCAGATGATATCGATGAATTGGTAAATCAAGCTTTAAAGTACGCTTCTCCATCTGTGAAAGAGGAATATCAAAACAATTTGAATAGTATTCGTTCCCTGAAAGAGGAGTTAGGTAAGAAAATGGAATCGCAACAAATTGGAGAGAAAAAAATAAAGAACGAAGCAGAAATGATTGCAATTAAGGAAAAGGTAAAGGCAGGTAAGCTTTCTAAAGCTAAAGCGAAGGAACAACTTATAAAGATTCAAGGCGGAAAAGAGACAGGACAACATAAGGAAGCTGTCAGTATCGATACTTCCAACGTCAATAAAGATCAATTGAAAGAAATAGAAGACAATATAAAATCAGGAAAGCTTACAAAAGAGCAGGCCTTAATAGAATTCGAGAAGCTTCCAGGTATAAAAATAGTTAAAATAAACAAAGAGGAAATAAAAAACGCAAAAGAAGCGGAACAAACTGATTTAGAACAACAACTTCAAGAAGCAATTAACAAGAAGGATCAGAAAACCATTGAAGCGATTATTACAAAGTTCAATACGAAAATGAAATATGTAATAGAAGAAATGAAACTATCTCTCAACGGAAAACAATAGAAAATTATATGATGCTTTTCTCAATAAAAAAGGCTTACTAAAAATGTGGACTTACCCTAGTCGAGTCAATAAATAAAAGAGTCTTTATTAAGTAGCCATAGTCCTCTGCCAAATAGTGAACTAGGGGCTGATCATCATTCAGCTCCTAAGTTTTTCTTCAACCATCGCATGAGTTAGTTTTTAAGGACTTATTAGATAGCCCCTTTGTATGACTCAAGTTCAGATTCAACTTTTTTCGATTTATTTTTTGCGAACTCAATAATCATACATGAGTTTCTTTTCTGTGACTGCCAATTCTTAAACCTACCGATTTTGCTGCACTAATCGTTATGCAATCCACCTTTCAAAAAAATTAGGTAATGTCTATATGAATTTAACCTCTTATAAATATTCACTTTTAAACTAAGTATACGTTTTATCATACAATATTTTCATTTATGATTAATTTATCAAACTCTACTTTCATTTTACTCCAATAAAAAAGAGCCACGCAAATGTGACTCATTATCTACAACTAATGCATTCTTTAGTTGCATTAGAAATCAATTCGATATCCATTTATAACCTTACAACGACTTCTGCCCCATCCTTATCTTTCACTTCAACGATAGTTAATCCACGATATCGTTTGATTTCTTTCAATAAATGCCTAATTTCTTTACGTTCAATAGACATGGGAATAAACGACTTTGCATTTTCATCTACGTTCTTCTGAATAAACGTACTGTTTACAAATTTCCATAGTAAAGGTGAAGATGCAATCCAGCCACCGGCATGTATAAGGGTATACGGTAAAGAAACCGTGAATTCCGTCTTGCCTTTAAGTTTCACTTTTACTTTTAACATGGCGATCACTCAATGACGACAGAGACTTTTTCGCCATTGTTACTTTCGACATCGACAATTTGACCTGACAATTCACTTTCAATTGCTTGTAAAATCAAGTCTACGTCAAGAACGTCAATATCTTTTACGTACTTAGCGGATTCAGGTATTGCTGTAGCTATGTTAAGACCTGTCTTTAACGCAACTTTGATTAGTCTTAATGGTAAGTTTACGTTTACTTTATCGCCTTCTTCTGACAAAACGCGAATCTTTAACATTTTATCCAAGTAGTTCGAGCTTTTAATCGTAGATGAATTCGAGTCTTTTTCCTTTAATGCTTGAATTAGTTCACTAGCCTCGTCAGGAGCAAGCTTTCCTTCTTGAACCATTGTAAGTACCTTCGAAATTTCTTCTTTCATCATCCAGTTCCCCCTTTAATTTCTCTTTATTATTTTTAAAGCTTCATCAGGAGAGATTTCTCCTTTTTCAAGCATTTCAATTACTTTCTTATCATCTACATCGCTTTTCTTCTCGGTGAACCCAAGTGCAGAAACAATTTCGTTTAACTTCCCACGTACAGTTGGGTAGGAAACCCCCAATTCTTTTTCAACCTCTTTTATATTTCCGCGGTTTTTAAGGAAGATTTCGATAAAAAATAGCTGTTCTTGACCAAGGGTTGCAAACTTGGATAGTTCAAATTCATTTTCAATAGTTGTATGACAATGAGTACACTGTAACTTTGTAATCTTTAACACTTCGGTGCAAACAGGGCAATTTGTGATTACTTGGTAAGCCATATCCTTCTCCTTTCTTAATATTATAAATATTATAATACACATATTTAATAAAATAAATAATTTTAATTGATTTTATTAATATAAAAATCAAAATAATTAATAAGCCTTAAAGTATTACTTAGAAAATGAGGCACTATACTATTCTTCCAAATACCTCAATAAAAAAAGCTGCAATTAAGCAGCTTTTGATCTTCAATTAACGCACGCGTTAGGTACACGTAACCTGCACTGTTCGTAAAAGAAAAAGAAATTGAGTATGAAAAAAGGAATTTCAAAAGTGAAATTCCTTTTTAATTAATAACTTTTGTACCTTTTGATTCGTTACTTCACCAAATTAAGCCCTAGTTGTTTTTTTGTATTTCTCTTCTAATGTCTTCTTTAAATACAAAGCTAATTCTAGCATTCCGTATTTTCCAGCTTTTGCTTCTGCATCAGAATTATAGTTTGTATTTGTATTGATATCATAAGTAAAAATTTCACCTTCAGCATTTCTAATAAATTCGATTCCAGCAACGTGAATATCATTTCTAGCTAGAACCTCTTTATATTTTTCTAAAATTTCATCCTCAAATCCTTCAATGATTTGGAACTTAGGCTTCTCTTCTACTTCTTCTCCAACCGGACAGAATAGATCGCCAATTTGACAAACGTCCGCTGGGCATAGTTCAAAACCCTCGGAAGTATCAACTTTAACGGCATAAACAAAGTTTCCTCCTACAAACTCACAACGAGTTATGTAACTTTCAGGAGATTGAATGTATTCTTGTAAAAGGGTAATGCCATCAACTGGTTCTTCGAAAGTGGGTCCTTCAACGTACGTTTTTAAAGCTTCTAAACTATGGAATAATTGAACACCTAGGCCTTTACCGGCACGATTATGCTTCGTAATAAAAGACTGCCCTGCAAATGATTCGGCTGCTTTAAGAATATTTTGTTTACCAACCGCTGCAATCGTTTTTGGAGTCTTAACACCATACTTGTTTAGCTCTAAGTATTGTAAAACCTTACTAACTTCTAGCTTTAAAGCGCCAGTTCCATTTAACACGGTACGTCTATATGCTTCAAGCCAAGCTAATACTTGCCCAGTAAATTCTGCTGCAAAACGATGATCACGTGTATGTGAAGATGCACTCATCCGACTATAGAAGATTCCTTCTGGTGGTTCTGACGATAAATCTAATGTTCCTTCGTCTAAATGCCATTCTTCATAAGAAACACCAAGTTCCTCTAATCTTTTTGTTAAATGGACTGTCCACTCACTATTTTCATGTATTACATATACTTTGCTCATTTTCATGACCCCTTTCTAGCTATTGATTATCTATTCTTTTTTAATAAAACTCTATTTTTTATCATTCCAGTAAATTTCACAGAATACTTCTTTTTCCCTATCATTAAACTCACACTCTCTTATTTTACCATGAAACTCACCAGATTTATTTACTGAAAGAATTTCACATATGGTTCCATAGTGGTTATATGGGAATTTCTTCATTTTCAATTTGTTCTAAAATCCAAGGACCATCTCCTTTTTTATAAGTATCATAATATACTCTACCTTCCTCAATGAGATTCCGGACCATATCAATGCATAAAAAAAGACGCCCCAATGGGCGTTAGTCTGTTTAAAATTCCTTTAGTAAGAACGCTGCAATAATCCCTAAAAAAGAAATAGTAGAAATGACAATTACACTTAAAATAAGTGAGACCCATTTCCCTATTCCTTTACTTCTAAAATTCCTGATACTAAATATTGAAGCCAAAAACGGAGATACAATCATTGCAATTACAAGAAACGCCCCAAAAGGTCCAAATGATATATTAGTAATAAGTCCAAAAAGTATCAGAGAAATCGCTATAAATATGTATGGTGCATATGATGTTCCTTTAGACAAAAAAAACACCTCCAATCTCTATACGAAATAATATGCTAATAATTGGAAATGTTTTCTATTATAACATTAAATGTACCTAATTCAGTTTACTACTTTTTCAAATACTATAGGAACGCTTGATGTGATACCAAATAATGAAAATAACAATTATAAAAATTTTAGTATTTTTCAGCGAAATTCATTAGAGGCTCTGATTTCCAAACGCTGGTACCCGTTGAAGAACCGGCAATTTCTTTTGATTAATTCCAATGATATTTTATCTTTGGAATGTACAATATTATTACTTCCCATTCAAATGATAGATCAGTTGAACAACGCCAGAGGAGAACGTTCTTGTATTAACTATTTTTAAATTTAACCTCTTCTTTATATCAATAAACAGCGGTTTTCCTTCTCCCAATATAACAGGGTGAACAGATAATCTAAATTCATCAACAAGCCCTAAATTGATAAATGATGTAATAAGACTTGCTCCGCCATATAGCCAAATGTCTTTACCCGGCTTATTCTTTAATTTATTTATTTCTTCAATAATATTATCATTTATGAATATTGCTTTATTATTAGTCCCTTTTTGCGTTCTGGAAAACACATATTTTTCTTTACTATGAACTAAATCCCAAATTACTTTATCATTATCTGTTTCTCCAATTTCCGGAGTATAATGTCCCCATAAATCGTAGCTTTTTCTACCATATAAAATAATATCAATTTGATTTAAGAAATTTACAAACCCCATCTCAGAGTCCATGATGCACCAGTCAACTTCTCCATTTTCCCCTTCAATAAAACCATCTAAAGTAACCGCTAAATCTAAAATTATTCGTCTTGGTCTTACATTATTGGACATAGTCATTCCTCCCTATAAAAATTTAGATAGACTTTTTTATCCTAGTTCAACTCATGTCCTAGACAGTTTAACTCCAATATATCATGAACTATATTGATAGTAACAACAAACTGAAAAGCATCCAAACTTGTTTATTTGGATGCTTTTTGTCTACTATAAACGAACACTATAAGATTTCGATATGAGTAATTATTTTTCAGTTGCTTTATTTCCCATTGCTATAGAAATTCTATTCCAACTGTTAATTTGATTTATTAGAATAACAAGATCCACATATTCTTTTTCGCTAAAGTGTTTACGAATACGATTAAATAATTCATCAGACACACCTTTATTTGGAATCAATGTTACACTTTCAGTTAACTCTAATGCTGCTTTTTCTGCATCTGTGTAAAATGTGCAATCATTCCAAGCACTAATACAATATAAACGTTGTTCCGTTTCACCCATTTTTCTAGCTTCAGATGTATGCATGTTAAGGCAATATGCACAACCATTTATTTGAGATGCACGAATTTTTATAAGTTCACGTATTTTAGGGTCTATATTTGTAGTTTTTGTATACTTTTCCATTTCCATCATTATTTTAATTGCTTCTGGTGCTTTATTTGAATAATCAACTCGTTGTTCCAATTAAATTACCTCCTAAAAAAATTTATTCAAAATTAATTGAATTAAAGATAGTACTTCCACTTAATTGACGACAAACTAAATCGTCGATTAACAATATCTATAATAAGTTATTTATTTTATTATGTCAAACCACTTTTAACTATTAATTGATTCCAAATGTCCATGTTTGACAAAGAATTAAAACATTACTAAGATTAATTTAAATAATCTTTTTTTATGAAGAAGGTGTTTTAATGCAGTATAGCGTTGGGGTTGAGTATGCACTTCACTGCCTCGTCTATTTAATTGATAACCCTGAAGATTCTCCTATTGGAATAAAAGAGCTATCCTTCTTTCAAGGCGTTTCAGATACATATCTCTCAAAGATTTTTAGTAAATTATCTAAGGCTGGAATTGTAAGTTCAGTTCCTGGGGTTAAGGGGGGCTTTAAACTTTCTAAATCCCCAGAAGAAATTTCTTTTTGGGATGTAGTTCAAGCAGTTGAAGGTTCCAAACCCATATTTCAATGTAAAAATATTAAAGATAATGGTTATTTATTTAGAGAAAAAGGCTGCACTCCAAGTACCTCTTGCACTATTAATTTAGTTATGCTCTCTGCAGAAGAAAAAATGCATGATTACTTACGTAGTAAAACTCTTTCATGGTTAAACAAAGAGTTAGGGAGTGTCTTACCTAAACAAATACGTGAAGATACTCGGAAATATTTTTCGAAGAGTGAGATTTAAAAAAACTTCTCATTTAATTCCTAAATTAAAAGGAATTAAATGAGAAGTTTTTTTGTTCATTTGAACTTTAATTTACCTAAAAGTAACTGCACCCCTAAGCAGAGGATGCACATCACTGATGGAAGTTTCTCTATATTTCATTTAAACAATAAGTTCATAATATCTTCCAATTAGCTGTGTATCATCATCTATTTTTCTTCGAGAAGGGAAAAATTTAATTTTTCAAGAATTTTCCATGACCCAATATTCTCAACTGCTGAACTTGCAATGATTTTTTGAGGGTTTAATTTTTCTACCCATATTCAAGAACTGACTTAGCAGCTTCAAACGCATAACCATTTCCCCATGTATCTTCCCTAAAATGATATAAAAGTTCAAAAATATTCGCATCATTTGTTTTTTGAAACGCATGCTTTAGTAAAGCAAAGTTTATTCTCCATTTAATTTTTTCATCTCATTTTCTAAGTAATTAATTTTGTTTTCTTTGTTTGATCAATTACAGCACTAATAATTCGTGGAGTAACAAAAACCAAATTTCTCAATTTCCCTCTCAAAATGTTTTGAATTGTCATTTCGCACACCAAGTGCACCATAGAAAACAGTATGTTGTGTGGCAGAAACAAGAAAAAGAACGACTACTTGGTTGATTGAAAATCCGTTTGTCGCAAAACAGTATGTGGTATGCTAATCTAATAGAAAAACCAGTCAAGGAGTGGAAATGATGAAAGCCACATCAACTGTTCAACTTGAACAATCCATCGGAAAGTTACGAAAAGTGACTGACGAACTCAACAAGCGAATTAAAGAAACTTCATCCGAAAAAGTAGCAAATGAAACCATCCAACTCAAAGAAGAACTGAAAACCATCGCAGAAACGCTTTTACAAATCCAGAAGCGAGAAAACGAAGTAACATAATGAAACGAAAATGGTACTGACAAAAAATGGAATCAACATTTTATCATGACCTTAATTAAAAAACTTAATTTCTAATGGCTTTAATAAAGTATTAATGAATATTTTGTTGAGAAAAAAAGGGTCTTCAAAGAAGACCCTTTTTTTCATATTAAAGATTCGCTCCCGATTGCGGAAGATTAAGATAATGATTATAATTGCTGCCTTTAGCTAGTTGAACATACCCCTTAGCTTAAGTACATTTCTTCTCTTATTTGTACTTTAAAATTAATTTCAACTGGAAGTAAAAAGCCACCTAAAAAGTTAAAAGTTTTTTTAAGCTATGGAGTATTTGTTTCGGGTTTCTCTTTTGTTATGAACAGTATACCTGGCAGTAAAATAACGGATACAACGATTAAAATGATGTTCATCCAATTTTGGTTGGTATCATTGACTCCAGTTGCAAATATTACACCAAAAACGCTGGAAGCAAGGATATTACCTATGTATCTCGATGTCATAAATAGACCCGAAGCCGTTCCACTTTCTGATACAGAAACAAATGAATAGAGCAGCGTTTGTAAACTTATATTTAAAATACCATTACTCAACCCGATGGTCGATAACACGATAAATATCCAGTAAAGAGGAGAGTTATGGTTGATTGTCCTTAATAGGACACCACCAACTACTCCTATAATTACCCCTGTTAATAAAGGGATCCTATATCCTGACTTTTCTATCCAACGCGTCGCTAGTGGTGTAATAATAATGGCAAATATGGAAATAGAGATCATAATGATACCCGTTTGTTTGGAGCTAAGCATTAATACAGATTGTAAATAAATCGGCATTGAAAGTAGCAAAGCAAAAAAGATCACTGTTGCAAAAATATATTGAACATACACTAATGAAATGTTTAAATTTTTCTTTAAGAAAATAACATCGATAAAAGGTTCTGCTTTCTTTTTTTCGAAGAAATAAAATAAAAAAGTTAACACTAAAGGACCCAATAACGCCAATAAATTTAAACCACTTTCAAGAGTTTGAAAAAAATACATCCAAAAAGAGATTAATAAACTGAACAATATAATCCCAATTCCATCCCACTTGAATGTTTTGTTTGTACTCTTTTTTTCTTCATTCGGAATAAATAGGACAGCCAAAATAGCAGAAATAATGATAATCGGAAAATTAACATAAAAGATGACATGCCATCCGCCCTGCTGAATTAACAGCCCACTAATTGTCGGCCCAAATGCTGCCGAGGTGGTAGCAAATACCGATAGTGTACCGATTACTCTGTTTTGATTTTTTTCAATATATGAACGAACAATTCCGATTCCAGCAGGATATAGAGCGGATGTACCGATTGCTTGTATCATTCTCATTCCGAGTAGAAAGGGCATATTCGGCGATAATGGAGCGGTAAATGAAGAAATACTTACCAATAGTAGTCCAAACAGGAAGATTTTTTTCCTTCCATAATAATCACTAAATTTACCAATAAGGGGTAAGAAAATTGCACTTACTATAAAATAGGATGCAATTAACCAAGTAATATCTTTTGAAGAAAGCAAAAACTCATTTTTTATCTCTGGCAATGCAACCGTAATCATCGTTGTATTTAATGGGTTTAATATTACTCCTAACGCGATAGCAACGATTAGAAAATTATGATTTTTAACTAAAGCAACATTTTTTGTTACATACATGAATCGCAATCTCCTCTTAAAAGAATAGTTACCCAAAACACTTCTTTTTTCCAAATTTTCATTGATTTCTCTAAATCTTTTAAGTAAGTATATTCCATTCATAGATATGAGATATCCATGGATAGTAAAACTTCTCCTTAAGTAAAAAGAATTGGTGATTAAAAAAAGAATCCCTTCTACAAAAAAGAACGCCCCTATATATTTCATATAAAATGCCCCAATTAACAATTGAACTTTAGTGTTCATCTAATTATATCAATTGAGTACGTACCTGTAACTTGGGGTAATTTGGCCTTTTTACATAGAATTACTCTAATTATTCTTATTGAACTACACTGCCCTTTAGCTTAAGTGCATCCCTTCACATTCTTTATAAAAGTTGAACTACTATAAAAAAACAGACCTAATCATATACGATTTGGTCTGTGAATTAGCATATTTTTGTTATGTTTCTACTAAAAATCTGATCTACTTAGAAAAGTAGAATGTTCCTTTTTTAAAACATTAATGTGCAAAAAATACTAATTGAATTAAGAAGAGAATAGCAAATAAATAAACTAGCGGATGTACTTCATTAAATTTACGTTTTACGATTTTCATAATTGGATATGAGATGAAGCCTAATGCGATACCATTCGCAATACTTGATGTAAGTGGCATACTCACGATCACTAAAAATGCCGGAAATGCTTCTTCAAAATCATCCCATTTAATTTCGGAAATACTCTTGATCATAAAACAACCAACAATAATTAAGCTTGGAGCAGTTATTGCGGCTACATCTGATACTGAACCAATTAATGGGCTAAAAAATGCAGCAATAATAAATAGACAAACAACTGTCAATGAAGTTAAACCAGTTTTTCCACCTGCACCAACCCCGGCAGAAGATTCAACGGTCGCTGCAGTTGGACTTGTTCCTAACATTGCACCGACAATTGTTCCTATTGAGTCAGCTGAAAATGCGCTACCACCTTTTTCTAGTTTTCCATTTTTTAAAAGGCCTGCTTGTTTTACGATTGCAAGTAATGCACCTGTTGTATCAAATAACATAACAAGTAAAAATGAAAAAATCACACTATAAAGTCCGTACTCAATAATATCCTTTATCGAATCGATTGGATTATATACTAATACACCTTCTGGTAAATGTGGCATAGCAACAAAACCATTTGAAAAGTTTAATTGTCCTGTAAAATAAGCAATTAAACCTGTAACGATCATTCCAAGGAATAACGCTCCATTTATATTTAATGCCATAAAAATAATTGTAACTAGAATCCCAATAAGAGTAAGTGCTACTTTCGGTGAAGTGAAATCGCCTATTGTCACTAGATTGGTAGGATGATCTGCTACAATGCCTGATAGTCGTAAACCAATAAACGTAATAAATAATCCTATCCCGGCAGCAATTGCGTGTTTTAAATTGGTAGGAATAGCTTGTATTAATTTTGTACGAAATGAGGTTAATGATAATAATAAAAATAAAAGTCCAGTAATAAATACAGCAGAAAATCCTACAGAATAAGGAAGGTTATGACCTCCAATTACAGAGTAAGTAAAATACGCATTTAATCCCATAGCTGGTGCAATAACGATTGGATAATTTGCTATTAATGACATTGTAAGTGTTCCTATAATTGTTGCTAGAATAGTAGCTAAGAAAGCTTGATTAAATGGTACCCCTGCATCCTTTAAAATCATTGGATTAACAATGATGATATAGGCTAACGTTAAAAATGTAGTAAATCCAGCTAACACTTCAATTTTAACTGAAGTATTTCGCTCTTTAAGTTGAAACATACGATGATTTCCTTTCTTTTTCTTATTGTAAAATAAAAAAACTGCCAGCTTTTACAGAGAAAAAGCTGACAGTTATACAATGTATAGCTAACAAAAAATTAGTGCTTTTTCTCATAGTCCAGCAATTTACGGGTGCCAGGTAGAAACTCTTGAACCATATCTCCAAGTTTATATGAGAATATATTAATATAGTTTCTCTATCATACGACCCTGTCATAATTCTGTCAATAAAAACTAACTGAAAAAGCGTATAGATTTAAAAACAAACCATACATAGGTATGATCACATAGCTTAAATGTCTTTATTTTTTCTAATTTTAGGACTTAAAATAATCCATTCTACAATCATTATATTTAATAGTAAACCTACCCAGATATTAACATTTAGTACTTCCTCAACCATTTGCTCTCTCCCACCAGGTAAATTGAATCCATTCAATAACGCATATATTAAAAGTAGGATTGGAACGATCACTCTTCCGCTGACAGCTACTAAAGTAATACCAAAACTTCGAATCATCCATTTTCTATGTTCACTCATATTTCTTTTTAATGCAGATTTATACCCTTTCCAACAAGTAAAAAGCCATATAAATGATAAGGCAATAAACGAAGTCGCTTTTGCAAAATTTTCAATATAAATAATTACAGCGAAGGCAAGCAATCCACTTAAGAAAACACTTATAACATATAATCTACCTAGCAGACGGTGAATTCTAGGTTTTTTCTCTCTAATTCGGCTATTAAATTGAAAAAAGCCTGATATTAAAGCAATACAAGCAAATATGATATGAGCGACTAAAGCTGGAAATTGTAAATTGTTCGAATTAATCACTATTCGACTATTATTTGGATTAAACGATAAATATGGTGCTAAGAAAGGAACCATTACTCCTATTGATACAATGATTAGTAGCCACCAACTCTTCTTAGAATTCATTTAAATATCCTCCGAGATCTTATAAGATACAGCCATCTTACCAAAGTAATATGAACGGAAGTTGAACAAAACCTAATGACTGAATAAGTTCTTTACTGCCCAATTTAATATCAGATAAAGAAGATGATTGGTGTGGGAGTTGTGGAAGGTTGAAGTCTTCAAACGCGATTGAGCTTAAAGGTTCAGCCCATCCTACAGAAAAGCGAGTACACTACAGTCAAAACCCACCAATAATTTCCTTTTTAAATACTAACAAAGTTTACGATTACAGCCAAAATACTCAATATTTACTTGAGCATATTTGATGTTCCCCTCTCCCTAATACATAATTTTTGATAGGCGTAACATCCTATTTTACAGGAGGTGCTAATATGTCTGAACCATTACAACCAGGAAATAAAAAACTTCCTGATTTCCATGAATTAGATGATCGAATTATTGCTGAACATGGTACAACCGGTCCTTCATTAGTTATAAAAACGAATTTGGACCCTAAAGATTCAACCGCTGATAATCCATATTATCAACAAAATGGTAAAACTCCCAAAAAGCCATTTCAAAACTATTTTGAGGAGTAAATCATAAGCAAACAAGAGCCAGTTAAAACGTACTGGCTCTTGTTTTACTTTTTCGATAAAACACATTTCATTGAATCAGATAAAACTCAAAGTACATACTAAGAAATATATGGGAATTTATATACGAGTTATATTTAACTTAAACTTTTCAAAAAAGTAGGAGGAGTATCAACTTGAGTCCAACAAAAAGTATGCTTTCAGTTTTCGCTTTAGGCGGGGTAAATGAAATCGGAAAAAATATGTATGCAATACAATACTCAAAAGAAATTCTTTTAATCGATTGTGGATCAAAGTTTCCAGATGAAAGTTTGTTAGGCATTGATTTGATAATTCCTGATATTACCTACTTACTAGAAAATAAAGAAAAGATAAAAGGTTTACTTGTAACTCATGGTCATGAAGATCATATTGGTGGTATCCCTTATCTGTTAAAACAATTGAATATACCTGTCTATGCATCTCGCTTAACACTTGGTTTAATTGAAATAAAATTAAAAGAGCATGGGCTCCTACGGGATACTGAGTTAATTATGATAAACTCGGATTCAAATCTTCAATTTGAAAATTTAAGCGTAACATTTTTTAAAACAAATCATAGTATTCCAGATTGTTTAGGAATCGTCTTTCAAACTCCTGAAGGAACTGTTGTCCATACCGGAGACTTTAAATTCGATCTTACACCTGTAAATAATCAGTACCCAGATATACATAAAATGGCTGCAATAGGAAGTAGTGGCGTTTTATTATTACTTTCTGAAAGTACAAATGCTGAACGTCCAGGATCCACACCATCTGAACATATGGTTGGAGAACATATTGAAGAAGCATTTATGAAGGCATCTCGAAAAATTATTATTTCGACATTCGCCTCAAATGTACACCGTGTTCAACAAATCGTTGATGCCTCATTGAAAACAAATAGAAAACTAGCACTACTAGGTAGAAGTATGCATAATGTTGTAAATGTCGCTTTGGAACAAGGGTATTTAACCATTCCAGAAGGCATGTTAATCGATTTAGAAGAAATTAATAACATTGCTCCAGAATTAGTAACAATTTTATGTACAGGTAGTCAAGGTGAACCACTTGCAGCACTCTCTCGTTTAGCTAGCTCAAGTTTTAGAGGAGTTGAAATACTCCCAGATGATACGGTCATTTTTGCCGCCTCTCCTATCCCAGGGAATGAGCGAAATGTAACCCGAATAATTGATAATCTTTACAATCTCGGAGCGAAAGTTATTTATGGATCCGGAAGTTCAACAGGTATGCATGTATCTGGACATGCCTATCAAGAAGAGCTTAAATTAATGCTTACCTTAATGAAACCTAAGTATTTTATCCCGATTCATGGAGAACTCCGTATGCTACACCATCACCGCTCACTTGCAGAGTCTGTTGGAGTAGAAAATGAAAACACCTTTATTATTAAAAATGGGGATGTAGTTGATGTGAGAGATTCAGTAGCAGTACAAACTCGTAGGATTCCTGCTGGTAATATATATGTAGATGGTATGGGCGTTGGTGATGTCGGAAACATCGTCCTAAGAGATCGGAAACAACTGTCTGAGGATGGGATGCTCGTAATTGTCATTACAATCAATAAATCAGAACGAAAGATTATTTCTGGTCCAGATACAATATCTCGTGGATTTGTTTACGCCAGAGATTCAGAGTCTCTTCTAAAAGAAGTAAATAACTTAGCTATCTCATCAATAAATGATTTATTAGATGCAAATAAACTTCAATGGAGCGTAATGAAACAAAATATAAAAAAATCAGTGAGCCAACATTTATTTATGAAGACGAAAAGAAAACCGATGATCCTGCCAATCATCATTGAATTGTAAAATAAAAAACTCCCTTAGCATCCGCTGCAAAAAGGGAGTTTTTATGTTCTCGAAAATCATTTGTTTGTTTCTTTAATTTTTGCGATAACTTCTAGCAAAGTTGGATTCTCTTGTTCAAAATAGTCATTCATAGGACAAGTACTAGTTAAGAGACGTTCGAGAACAAATGGAATTGTAAAAGTTTCTATTTTTAAATCATCTGTTATCTCATCCCAAAAAAGTGGAGTTGCTACTGTAGCCTCTTCTTTTCCTCTTGCTGAGTATGGACATATAATCGTCTTCCTTCTTGCATGTTGAACATAATCGATATATAATCTCTTACCGCGATTCTTTTTAAACCGTTCAATCGTAAAATCGTTTGGAAATTTTTCGATTAAATAATTTGAGATAAAAGATGTAAAAATTCTCGTATCATCATAAGTTAAAGTATTTTGTTTGATAGGTAAATGAATTTGAATTCCTTTACTACCCGAAACTTTTGGGTAGCCCTTTATATTAAATGAATCAAAAATTAATCTCATTTCTTTTGCTGCTTTAATTGCTAAAGGAAATGCTTCTCTATCTGGTGGATCCAAATCAAATACTATTTCATTTGGTAGTTCACTTTCATACGTCTGAAATGGTATATGGAACTCAATAGCTAATTGATTCCCTAGCCAAAGTAATGTGGATACATCATTACAAACAATATAATGGTTCTCATCCTGCTCGACAGATTTTATAAAGCTTGGTGCATAATCCGGGCAATTTTTTTGGAAAAATGATTCACCTGGAACGCCATGTGGAAAGCGAATAGTCGTTAATAATTTATTTTTTAGAAAAGGCAGCATAAATGATGAAATTTGCGCTAAGTACGAAAGATAACCTTCTTTATGAATTAAAGGATTTTTCCATATTAATTTTTCAAGGCTTGTATAAGTTAACTCTTCTTGAACAGGTGTGTTTTCTAAAATTAGACCATCCCAAGTGCATTCTTCCCAATATAGTTGGAATTGAAATGATAGAAATCCTGTATTAACTAATTGATGATCATTTATCCCTTTAAATTCAAGCTCAACACATATACCAGGATCAACTAAAATGGTATCATTCTCTATTGTTTTCCCATTTTCTTTGATCGCTTTGATCAATATGTCTTTTTCATTTTCTTCAAGTCCTTTTGAAAAACCCCCTATTTTCACAATCTCATTTCGCTTTTTAATTCCTACTAGAAAATTCCCTGCTTTTGTATTGAATCCTAAGATAAAGAAAAAACCTTTATAGTTCCTACTATTTTTAAACGGGTAATTTAAAAATTGATTTTGTTTCATATATGTTTTCCTTCAATCCGTTAGCTTGCATGATTTAGGATCATTGTCCACAAATGCCTGAATACTTGGTTGTCTTAAGGAATGCCCCTCAGTCCATTCGATAAATTGAACCTTTACGGTTAGTATTGGTTGAATCCATTGTATTTCTTTTATTCTTTTTGGTTGATTCGCAAAAGGATTCTTATCCATCTTAATTTGGTCAACCGCTTTTGTGAGGTCTTTCCATTCAGCATTTGTTAATCTGCCAGTACCAACATGCCCAATGAACCAGAACTGATCTTCCTGATCATAAAGTCCAATTAAAATTGAATTGACGATACCTGACCGATAAGTAACTCCTCCAATAACAGCAATGATATCCTTATAATTTTTAATTTTTTGCCAATCAGCATTTTTTCCGTTTATGGAGTATCTGCTATTTAAATTTTTACAAATTATCCCCTCTAAGTCATGTTGTTTAGCAACTTCAAATAAAGTACTACCATCAGTATTAATTGGAACGATTTGAATTTGTTCATTCGGTTCTATTACCCTTGTTAAGATTTCAAGTCTTTCCCTTAGTGTTAAATGATTAATCCAATCACCATTATAAAAAATGATATCAAAAATCATATAAAAAATAGGGACAGCTTCAATCATTTGTTCCACTCGATCGATTCGTCTAATTCCATCCCTACGCATAACTTCGTGAAAGGAAGGATTCCCATTTCTGTCTAAAGCAATCACTTCACCGTCCAAAATGATTGAATTAGCTGATGTAAATGATTTGATATTAGTCAGCTCAGGAAAAATATGAGTACGCTCATTCAGCTTCCTATTAAATAATTTTGTTTCGATGCCATTATAGTAAGTAAGGATTCTAACTCCATCCCATTTTATTTGTGATATCCAATCAGGACCTTTAGGAATTTGATTAGATGCAATCGGTTCAAATGGAAAAATTGGATTAAGCTCCATCTTGA
This sequence comes from Bacillus sp. EAC, assembly GCF_002156875.1. GTDB lineage: Bacteria > Bacillota > Bacilli > Bacillales > Bacillaceae_G > Gottfriedia. The sequence goes on from NZ_NCSY01000006.1 coordinate 298,193, forward strand.
CCTCCTAAACAATCGAGTTCAACTTTGAATTTAACTAGTTGCTTTTTTAGTTGCTCTTGGCTTTTTCGATGGTGTAGCTTGCCCCTTCGTTCGATCAATACTTGCTTGAAGTGCAGACATAAGATCAACCACATTTTTTTGTTCTGCAGGCTGTTCCTGTTCAGTAGCAACAAATTCATTTGTATTTACTTTTTGAGTAATTAATTGTTCTAAAGCAGTTCGGTACGTATCTGTATAGTTTTCAGGATTAAATGCTGTTGTTAGTTGCTCTACTAACATCATACCTGCTTGTAATTCACGTTCTGATAAACCGGCTTTTTCTGGTACACCACCTGGAATCCCTTCAATCGCTCTTATTTCGTCTGGAAAATGTAAAGTTTCAAGAATGATTGCATTTTTATATGGTCGAATGGCAGATAAATGTTGTTTACTTCTAATCGTTATTTTAGCAAGCCCAATCTTTTTACTTTTCTTTAATATTTCCGAAAGCAAAGCATATGCCTTAGTTCCTCCAGAATCTGGGCCAATATAATAGGTTTTATCGAAATACACTGGATCGATTTCGGAAAGCTTTACGAAATCAATAATTGAAACAGTTTTCAATTCGAATTCCTCTTTTAATTTATTTATTTCTTCTTCCGTAATTTCAACAACTCTACCATTCGGAGTTTCAAAAACTTTTATGATTTCCTCCGGTGTAACATCGTCATCACAGCTAGCAACTTTTTTATATGAAATTGGTGTTTTACAATCTTTATGATATTGTCTAAACTTCAAATCCTTATCCTCAACAGCAGAAAATAATTTCACTGGAATTGTAACTAATCCCATACTAATCGTACCTTTCCAAACGGTATGCATTAAGTCACATCCTTTCCATTTTTTATTTAGCTTTTGTTAAAAGACTTCTATTAATTCAATTCTCATTTTAATAATGTGCATGTGTATATTGATTAATATTTAACTCTAAAATAAAAAACTCCTTTACTTAACTAAAAGTAATGGAGTTTAATTTTAAAATATAAATTCAAAATATCTCTTACATACTAGGGTTTTCAATTATACCTATTTTTCGTTCGTCCTAATGAATTTAACGGTTAGAAAAATACCGATTATTCCTAAACCCATCGAAAGATACATCATATTATTATCTGGACCTTTCATTAAAAATGCAAATAACGGTGGTCCTAATGCAACTCCAAAAAATCGAAGAGAACTATAAAGTGACGTAATTGTTCCTCTTTCCTCTTTTTCGATACCTTCTGTAACTAAAGCATCTAAACTTGGCAAAGAGAGTCCAATCCCAATGCCACTTAATAATAAAGTAGCAATGATGGGTACAATACTCTTTATAAAAATTGGTATAACGAACGAAATACTTATGAATACAAAACCTATAACTATACACTTCTTCATCGTACTTTTTTGGTCACCAATTTTTTTACCCGTTAAATATGAAGTAAGTGATAAAGCTGCTAATGGAATAGCCAAAACAAATCCTTTCCAAATTCCGTATATATCGTAACGCTTTTCTAATATCGTCGAAAGATAAAAGAGCATGCCAAATAAAATAAACATAATGATTGTTCCAAGAATAAAAATTGTAAAAAGCCAGGTACCTTTTTCGTAAAATATTTTCCGTATCGATTTAAGAAATTTTTTAAAAGATTTGATTTCCTTCTTCTGCTTTGGTGGTTTAACGAAAATTAAAATAAGTAGTATGGCAATCGCACATAAAATCGGAATTGAAAAAAATGGTAGAAACCAAATAATAGATGCGAGTATAGAACCAAGTATCGGACTTAACACTTTACCAAATGTATTAGAAGTTTCGACCAGTCCTAATCCACAGCTCACTTCTTTTTCATCTTTAAACATGTCCCCAACACATGGAATCACAACTGGCATTGCTCCTGCTGAACCTACTCCTTGAATAATTCTTCCGAGAATGATCCATGTATAGGGATTTTCTAACTTCCAAGAAGCCCAGCCTGTAACAAACCCTCCAATCCCCGCGATAATCAAACTAGGAATAATCACTTTTTTTCTACCCCATTTATCAGACAAATAACCTGCAATCGGAATTAGAAGGATTGCAACAATAGAATAAACCGTAATAATCATTGAAACTTTAAAATCAGAAATTGCTAGTTTTTTTTCAATAGTTGGTAGGACGGGAATAAGCATAGAATTCCCTAAGGTCATAACCAAAGGAACTGTAGATAATGCCCATAAACTCCATTTTTGTTTTGTATCCATTATTCCCTCCATGTCCTACGTCCCTCAAATTTTTCAATATCATTACTTTACCCAATGGCTTGTCTTGTACTGATGTTATTTAAAGGTAATTAGTCATTTAGCATTATGTAGATATCAGATGGAATTACGCATTTTTTTTAATAGCAAGGGTAAACTTTGAAAGGAAATGGTTGGAATTAATGAAGATAAAAGGGGTAATGAGTATTGGCAAGTAATTCAAAAGAACAAACAATTACAAACAATTCAAGTCGTAATTTATGGTCAGGAATCTTATTCGGACTCGGTTTAATTGCATTTATTGATGAGACGGTTTTTCATCAACTTCTACATTGGCATCATTTTTATGATAAATCCACTACAGGTCTTGGTCTTATTTCTGATGGCTTACTTCACGCATTTAGTTGGTTTGCGACGATCGCGTCATTATTTATGCTTGCCAATCTTCGCCGAAACAAAGTTTTTTGGATTGAAAGATGGTGCGGAGGATTATTCCTAGGCGCAGGATTGTTTCAATTGTACGACGGTACAATCCAACATAAATTAATGCGACTTCATCAAATTCGTTATAAAGTAGACATTTTACCTTATGACTTAACATGGAATATTACAGCAGCAGTAATTGTTTTATGCGGATTTCTACTTATCATGAGGACCCGGAATAAAAAAATAGGAACCCCTCGAAATGAAGTTTGAACATCTTCTTCATTTAAGTACGACTCCATTTAGCATTATTTTTTTACTATTCATCTTAGTTTTTTTGTTTTTCTATATATATTTCGCAAAAAAAGCACGCAACCAATATAAAAAATGGCCAATCTATCGTTATTATTGCTGGATAATAGGACTTGTTTGTATAACTGTATCAATAATTGGTCCTATAGCGAAACTTGCCCATCATCACTTTGTATTTCACATGATTACACATTTATTACTTGGCATGCTTGCCCCTCTCATGTTAGTACTTGCAGCGCCAATGACTCTTTTATTAAGGACACTAAATGTTTATTATGCTCGACGTTTATCTCGTTTTATTAGAAGTCCTTTCATTAAATTGGTAAGTAATCCATCCATTGCATCTTTGCTTAATATAGTTGGACTATGGTTTTTATATACTACATCATTATATAGTGCAACTCACCAAAACGGTGTTTTGCATATAATCGTACATATCCATCTATTTTTAGCTGGGTATTTCTTTACGATTTCAATGATATATATTGAACCGACTCCTCATCCATATAGTTTTCACTTTAGATCCATCATATTGATACTATCATTAGCCGGTCACGAAATCCTTTCAAAGTATATCTACGCTCATCCTCCTGATTCGGTTTCCTTTCTAGACGGAAGAATTGGTGGAGAGCTAATGTATTATGGTGGCGATGTAATTGAAGTAATGATTATCTTTATACTTTGTTTTCAATGGTATAAAGCTTCTCAATCTCGAAAATACGATGCATTAATATAAAGCTTTAAAAACAACCATGGTCTTATTTGGCATAAATAGATCCCCTTGTTATGCACAAAGGAATAGTGCATAACGAAGGAGGGTTCAAAACGAACAAATTTTATCTTACATTATGCACACTATCACTATCATTTGTAGTTTCAACGAGTATCTTTGCAGCAATTTTTGATTCTATGCCAATCGGGCCAAGTTACAAAAGTAATAATAAACATGGTCATAATACTCACGACTATAATGTTTATGATCCTAACCATGAGACAAACGATCGTTATAATATCTTGACGAACACAAATAATGACTTATTTAACATACAAATGTTAACCAAATAAAAAGTAATAACGTAAATTATAACAAGCTGAATAATCATTATTCGAATGATAGTAATTACTATCATAAAAACGCAACCCTAACTCCTGATGCAAATCCAGTTATCACGAATAACGATGATGTCCACTATGGATGTTTGGGATTATTTGGATTAGCAGGTTTACTAGGGTTACGTAAAAGAGAAAGAGTCGATTGAGTAAAAAAACCTTATTGGTTTTATAATCAATAAGGTTTTTTTATTGGCCATATTTTAAATCTGAACTTCATCTTTATTCCGAATCATTATTTTATATGAACTAATTTTATGTTCTAGCATTTTATTCGTGTCTTCAAGTATCTTTAATTGGTTTTCAATAGAACTTTTATGAACTTCCAATAGTTTTAATCGATCTAATGCTGTATGTTCGCCTTCAGTGAACAAGTGTGCATATTCTTTTATTTTAGTGATTGGCATTTGCGTCTCTTTTAATTTTAAAACAAATCTTAGCCATTGGAGGTGGGATTCAGTATATTTTCTTTCTCCATTTTCATTCCGATCTGGAAGAATGATATTCTCCTTTTCATAGTAACGTAATGTATGTGTACTAATTCCTAATACTTGTGCTACTTCACCAATTGAATACATAAAAACCTCCATCTTTAACTAATGCTATTCAAGTGTAAAAAATAGATTTGACTTAGAGTTTACTCTAACCAGTATAATAAATCCATACTAGTTAGACAATCAATTTCAGCTTAAATAAATCAAAATAGTAGGAGGAAATGTAATGAAAAAATATACAGTTATTACGGGTGCAAGTTCAGGAATTGGATATGAAACAGCCCTTGCTTTTGCTGCCCGTGGTAAAAACTTAGTCATCGTCGCACGTAGAACTGAGGAGTTAGAAAAACTTAAATCAGAAATCGCAAAAGTAAATTCCGAATTAGATGTAATTATAAAAACTGTTGATTTATCTAATACGAAAAATGCATTTGCATTATATGAAGAATTAAAGGAATACCAAATTGAGACTTGGATTAATAATGCAGGGTTCGGAAATTTCGCATCAATTGGTGAACAAAATTTAACAAAAATCGAAACAATGCTTAATTTAAATATTGAAGCTTTAACAATTTTAACTTCTCTTTTTGTACGTGACTATTCTGCAGTTGAAGGAACACAAATCATTAATGTTTCTTCAGGTGGTGGTTATACAATTATTGGAGATGCAGTAACTTACTGTGCTACAAAGTTCTATGTAAGTGCATTTACTGAAGGACTTGCACATGAATTAAAAGAAAAAGGTGCAAAAATGCAAGCTAAAGTTCTAGCTCCAGCAGCTACAGAAACTGAATTTGCAAGAGTATCCTACGACTTAGAAGAAAATCTTAAATTTGAAGGTGTTCTTCCAAAATACCATACAGCTAAAGAAATGGCAGGATTTATGCTTGATCTATACGATAGTGAAAAGGTAGTTGGAAAAGTTGATGGACTTACTTATGAGTTTCATTTAATAGATCCAATTTATCCTTATGCTGTAAGAATGAGAAGTTAATTAATATTTATTTAAAAAGCTCAGGAAACTTTCTTCCCTGAGCTTTTTATAGTAAAAACTAATTTTTTTAGTTCCAAAAAGTAAACATTAATGTGTCGTATCTGCTTCATTCAGTTGTTCCTTACAAAAAAACCGTTTATGTTTTATCATAAACGGTTTTACTAACTTATAGCTTTTCGTAAGCTGCCTGATATTTCTGAATATCACCAGCGCCCATAAAAATTAACACACTATTTTTATGCTTTTGTAACGCTTTAATATTGTCGTCTGTTAATAGTTCAGCACCTTTAATCTTGCAAGATAGGTCCTCAATTGTTAAAGTGCCCTTTTCTTCTCTTGCAGACCCAAAGATATCACATAAATAGACCTTATCCGCTTTTTCCAATGTTCCCGCAAATTCCGCTAAAAACTTGCTTGTACGGGTAAATGTATGTGGTTGGAATACAGCTACAATTTCTCTATCTGGATATTTCTGACGCGCTGCTTGAATCGTTGCTTGGATCTCAGTAGGATGATGAGCATAATCATCGATCAGTACTTGATCACCAAATCTTTTTTCACTAAAGCGACGTTTTACTCCACCATAAGATAGTAATCTCTCTTTGATGATGTCTACTTCTATTTCTTCATAATGACATAATGCAATGACAGCTAAAGCATTTAAAATGCTATGGTCTCCATAACCTGTAATATCGAATGTCGCATAATAAGTGTTACGTACGAACACATCAAATGTTGTACCATTTGTATGCTTTTCAATGTTACGAGCTTGGAAATCATTATCCTCATTAAATCCATAATACATTACAGGCACTTTTGCATAAATTCGTTGAAGATGTTCATCATCTCCACATGCTATGATACCTTTTTTAACCTGATCAGCCATTTGTTGAAATGCATCGAATACATCATCAACGCTCTTATAATAATCAGGATGATCAAAATCAATGTTCGTCATAATGCAATAATCTGGATAGTAAGAAAGGAAATGACGGCGATATTCACAAGCTTCAAACACAAAATATTGACTATTTTTTTCACCTTTACCAGTACCATCACCAATTAAGAATGAAGTCGGACGTGCACCAGATACAACATGTGCAAGTAAACCTGTCGTTGAAGTTTTACCATGTGCTCCCGTAATTGCTACGCTTGTATACTTATTCATAAATTCACCTAAGAATTTATGATAACGAGCCATTGGAATCCCTTTTTCAATAGCAGCAGCGATTTCTTCATGAGTGTCAGGAAAAGCATTGCCAGCTATGACAAATTGACCTTCTTTTATATTTTCTTTATCAAAAGGTAAAATAGTAATATTTTTTTTACGTAATTCATTTTCAGTGAAAAAGTGCTTCTCATGATCTGAACCTTGAACGTTAAAACCAGAGTCATGTAAAATCTGTGCTAAAGCACTCATTCCAGTACCTTTAATTCCTACAAAATGGTAAACTGTCATATTAAAAGAACCTCCAAAATCGATCACTAATACAACGGCCTATCTCTTAGACAGTATATGTGTGAATAAAAGAAATGGCATCAATAATTTTGAAATTGATGCATTATTACGTTGCCGAGTCTAGTTATTTTTTAATGATAACTACCTTATATTTTTACGCAAATAGTATTATATCACTTAAAGTGAAGTAGGACTATTTATTTTAAGATGTCCTAAAAGGGAATAATTGGCAATTCAGACAAATTAATTAGAATTGCCAATGTTAAAATACTATGAAACTGATATTAAAAACATCGAATTATAATTTAGGGTGCATCTCTACTTTTTCTAAGCGAGGATTCTCACGTAATTTACGCCCTACTTTAGCTTGCGGTTGACCATTTAACTCTACATTATCTCCAGTAAAGCCTATGTTAACCTTTAACAAGCTTCCCCCAACGCCATATAAATCTACAGGTACACCTTGTTTTTCAAACGCTAAGATTCTTTCTACTGTAAAGCCTCCACTAACTACTATTTGTACATGATTATAGCCTTCTTTATCGAGTGCCTCACGTAACGCAAAAATTAATGGTGGGTTTACTCCCCTAGGATCAAAAGTACCTAGTAGTTCAGGATTGCCAATAAAGTATTGATCAATCATTGTTTTAGACGTGTCAACACGGACAGCCTTCAATTTATGTCCAAATTCACGAGCAACCTTTAATGCATCACTTATTGCATCATTATTATAATCAACTAAAACAATTAAATCATCTTTTGGATAGACAGTTGTATATGCTCTAGCAGCTTCTACAACGTCTCCATTATACATTTGAATTAATGCGTGAGGCATCGTTCCCATACCTTCATTGCCCCACCACTCATTCATCGCATGTGTTGCTTGTGCGGTTGCACCACCAATAAATGCTGCATATCCATCACCGGCTTGCGTAGTAAAATGATCATCTCGATCCCCCATAAAAATAACAGGTTTTTTAACCCCCGCCGATTTGGCCGAATGCTTTACATTGTACACATTTGTGGCTACCGAAGTACGTCTTGCTAAAATTCCATCGATAATTCCCTCAAGAAAACCAAAATCTGCATATTTACCAGTTACCGTTAATACGGTCTCAAATGGTTCAATTTTATCGCCATCTTTTAATGAGTGAATAATAAGCTTTTCTGGATTGTCTGCGAATGTTTGAAGGATTGCAATTGCTTCGTCTGTACCGCAAAGTACTGCATTTTCTCTTTGAAAGAATTGCATTGTTACTTCTGTATCTGGCTTTTGTTTTCTAATTATTTCTCTCGTTTTTAAAAAGTAAACGGCTGAAAACCAGCCTTCACCGATACGATCATCAAATTTGAACGTTTGATTCGTTAAACGGCTAATTTTACCTTGTAATTTTAAATCTAATTCTTTTTCCATGAATCTTCACCTGCTGATAGTATCGTTCTATTTTTCTAGTATTAGTCAAAAATACTTTAACATTCGCTACTTACTTTTGAATTGTTTCAAGTTTCAAGTTTCCTCTGAACGAAACTCCTCTAAAGTAACGAGTATATCTCGTGGCTTACTTCCATTCTGATTTGATACTATTCCGTGATCATACATTAAATCGACTAATCTAGCTGCACGGTTATATCCAATTCTAAAACGTCTTTGAAGCATCGAAACGGATGCGCCTTTTTGGTCAATGACAAATTCTACAGCTTCACCGAAAAGCTCATCGTCAACATCATGTGCATCTGCTTTTGCAACTAGTTCTTCTTGATTAAATAAATAATTTGGTTTTTGTTGATCTTTTACAATTTCGACTACTTGTTCGATTTCATCATCAGAAACAAAAACGCCTTGTAAACGAACTGCTTGAGATTTTCCATTATCTAAGAATAACATATCTCCTCGTCCAAGTAACTTTTCTGCTCCCCCGATATCAATAATTGTTCTTGAATCAACCTGAGAAGATACAGTAAATGCAATTCGAGTTGGAATGTTTGACTTAATTATCCCCGTAATAACGTCAACAGATGGACGTTGGGTAGCAACTAGTAAATGGATACCACACGCTCTTGCCTTTTGTGCAATTCGGCAAATGTATGTTTCCACATCTCCAGGTGAAACCATCATTAAATCCGCTAACTCATCAATAATAATAACTAAGTAAGGTAGTTCATCATTAAACGCACCCTTTTTTCGAGCTAAATCATTGTATCGTTTAATATCTCTTGCCCCTGCATGAGCAAATAAATCATAACGTCGATCCATCTCATCACATGCCCATTTTAACGCTGCTGTTGCTGCGCGAGCATCAGTTATTACTGGTGAAAGAAGATGTGGTATATGATTATATGGTGCTAGCTCTACCATTTTTGGATCAATTAAAATTAATTTCACTTCATGGGGTTTAGCTTTGTACAAAATACTAACTAAGATTGAATTGATACAAACACTTTTTCCTGAACCAGTTGCCCCAGCAATTAAACCATGCGGCATTTTTGCAATATCTGCATATACAGGCTCTCCACCTATATCAAGGCCTAATGCTACTGTTAAAGGTGAGTCACTTTGAAGGAATTTCTCTTTACTCACTAACTCTCTTAAATACACTGGCTTACTTTCACGATTTGGTACTTCAATACCAATGGCACTTCTTCCAGGAATCGGTGCTTCAATCCGAATATCTCTAGCTGCTAAGCTTAATTTAATATCATCTTGTAAATTCGTTATTTTATTTACCTTTACGCCAGGATCAGGCTGAACCTCAAACCGAGTAACAGTTGGACCTTGTGTTGCAGCTATTACTCTCGCTCCAACATTGAAGTTGTGTAAAGTTTCTTGTAATAATTCTTTTTGTGACTCAACCCAATCTCCATCATTAAATTGTTCGAAAGGAGGCTCATTCAATAAATCTAAACCAGGCAATTCATAAAGAACTGGTGGCATAACTGGAATTTCCGGTTCTACAATAGGAGCTACTTTTTCAAGTGTTGTTTGGTTCGAATTAGTTAATTCAGTGTTAGAAGTATCTTCAACAAACTCACTCTTTTCTTGAACTTCCTGTATAATCGTAGATTCTATTTGAATCGTTTCATTAATTGGATGGAAAATATGTTCAACTTTCTCATCTTCAATTTCAACAACATGATTTACTGAATCAGTTGGATTATTAACTTCTTCGATTGTAACTAATTCGTTTGATGGATTTTCATTCATAAACGCTTCTGATACTTGTACTGTTTCCTTAGTAGGTGCATCAAGTTCATCAATACGCTCCTCAATTACTGGAGTTTCGTTTACCTTTTCAACTGTTACAGCTGTTTCATTTTGCAATTGACGTAGCTGCCTCATAATATTAGCTTTTCTAGCCGCCTCAACATCACTTCTTAACATCATTACATTAAAAGGAAAATGACGCTTTTTCTCTCTTTTAACTTCTTCCTTTTGTTCGGTCGCTTCGATTACTTCATCAGTCTGAATAGTTTTTTCATCTGAATGAACATGAGCACTAATTGAATTTGATTCTTCTATTGAAGGTACTACTTCTTCAATTGTTGTTTGATCACTTAGGGATACTTCGTTCTCAACTTCTGGTTTCTCACTTACAAATACTCCGTTCTCAACTTCTGATTGCTCACTTACCAATACTTCGCTTTCAACTTCTGATTGTTCACTTACGGATACTTCGCTCTCAACTTCTGATTGTTCACTTACGAATATTTCGTTTTCAACTTCCGGTTGTTCACTTACGAATACTTCGCTTTCAACTTCTAATTGTTCACTAACGAATAATTCGCTTTCAACTTCTGATTGTCCACTAACAAATACTTCTTCTTTAACTTCTTCAATTTCAACAAATTCTTGTACATCATTGACAAACTCATCAATCTCTTCTTTTTCTTCTGTTTGAATAGGTTCGTTACTGCTTTCTGCTTCTTGAACTAAGTTTTCTTCAAGCCTTTTTTCTTGTAATTGATCAGATTCAATATGAACAGTGATATCTGGTTGTTCAATTGAAATTTCTTTTTCTACAATGTTTTCATTTTCAGTTTTAATTGGAAGTTCATTCACTTCATTTGTTACTTCAACAACTATTTCTTCTGTAAGAATTTCCTGACTTAACTTTTCTTGTGATAGTATGTCTAGATTATTTATTTCATCTTGTTGATCTTCTAGTTCATTCGCTGTAACATTCTGATTTTCATTAACCTGGTGAACTTGATTAGTCATTTCTACAGTTTCTTCAAGCTTATTCGTCTGATTAAAAGCTTCAATTTCAACAACACTTTCAGCTGAACCGTTTAAATTCGAGTTACTAGTAAACTGATTTTCATATGAAGCAGTATTTGTTTCTTCATTTTCATTTGAAACTTCGTTATGGTCATCTTGATTAGTATTTACAGGTTTTTGGTACCCGTAAATAGGCGAAATATATTCGCTTGGTCGAAAAGGTGTTTTGCGTTTTGGACGAAAGACGATATCTACTTTTTCTTCTTTTTCTTGAACAGGTGGTTCTACTTGCTCAGTAATATAAGATACATTCTCTTTTTCATAAGTATATAATGCCTCTTTATTCGAATAATGAGTTCTATCATTGTACGTAGGCTCGATTTCATCTTTTTTAAGTCGAGTAATCGTTTGTTGTTGATTTTGCCAGAAGTCATAATTTTTCGGCTGGTGAAATACTGGTTCAACCTCTTGTTCTTCTTGTTTTATTGGTATATCATCATCTAATTCAAGTGGAAACCTGAAGTTTGGACGTTCATATTCATTGTTCTTTTTTTCGATAGAGTGTGATGTAAATACTCTAGCCTCAGATGGTGTCTCGTCAATCTCTTCTTCAATCTCATTAAGGCTATTTCCCCTAAATAGGCTCTTTAACCATTTTTTCATTTTTCTCACTCTCTCTATTTCAATTCATATCTTCTATTTTACCATGTGACATAGTGACAAAAAACACAATATTATTACAAATTACGCTATGACTAATATATTTTTATTGCAATCTTTTAATTTAATAAAATGGTTGTAATTTTTTTATCGTAAGTTGATTAAAAATGTTATATATTTTTTCCAATTTTCATTCTAATTTTGTTGCTATTTTAAAAGAAAATTAGTTGATTTCCACTCCAGGATAAATGCTACACACTCCATCTTTAACTGCAATTTTTCTCGTATGAAAACCTTATTCAAAACAAAAAACTTTTAAAGAAGAAAACAAAAAAAAGAGCTGACACAGTCAGCCCATAAATTTTACTAATATTACACTGTTGATGTTCATTTGATTCCTATTTCTAAAAACAACTTAATATAAAATTGACTTGTTTATGCATGCATTACATATCCACCTTTTCGTCAAAATGAAACTGAATCAAAAATTTAGTTTTTATACAAACTAAGCTATATTTGATATCCAAAAAGGAGAATCTTATGATTAAGCTCGTTCTTATACGCCACGGCGAAAGCCTATGGAATGTTGAAAATCGTTTTACTGGATGGACCGATGTGGATTTATCGAAGAGAGGATTAACTGAGGCAAGAGAAGCTGGTATTATTTTAAGAAAGAACGGATATACATTTGATCTTGCATATACATCTTATTTAAAAAGAGCAATTCGTACTTTATGGATTATTTTGCACGAAATAGATTTCATGTGGGTACCAGTTTACAAAACTTGGAGATTGAATGAACGTCACTACGGTTCGCTGCAGGGACTAGACAAAGAAGAGACTGCGAAACAATACGGTGAAGAACAAGTACAGACTTGGAGAAGATCTATGGATGTACGACCTCCTTCATTGGAGACAAATGATCCCAGATATGAAATAAATGAACCTCGCTATAAAGACTTAAAGGATAACGAATTTCCTCTTACAGAAAGTCTTGAGGATACAGAAAAGCGTGTAATGACATATTGGAACGAGTCAATTGAACCTGCATTGAGAAACAATCAAAAAGTGATTATCTCCGCGCACGGTAATACTTTAAGAGCGATCGTCCATTATCTAGACCAAGTTTCCGCTGACGGAATAGCCTCTTTAAATATACCGACAAGTATACCTTTAGTGTATGAATTGGATGACAATTTAAAGCCGATAAGACATTACTATTTAAGTTTAGATGGGGAAGTTCCTTCAGGAGTAATTCCAAAGCATATTCCTCCCGAACTACTCGACAATGAAGGGAACAGTGATCCTCATATTAGTCCTCAGGAGGAATAATAATCATCTATACATGTAGATGTTAAAAAGGAAAATCACTTTGATTTCCTCAGGCTGTCGAAAAAGTCGACAGCCTTTCTTTTATTGATTAATTTCGTATACTTTGTTTCTATTTATAAAAGTGATCTTATTTGTTTGCTTCATAAAATTTATTCTCGTGAATTTGAAAACATATACCCACTCAATACTACTCATACAAGCTAAGCTAGTTTACTGAAATAAATTAACATCTAAGCGATATGAATGCTCTTTATTTAATATTTTACCTAAATAAATACCACTTGCCGCTGCTTGTGATAATGAATGAGTAACTCCTGAACAGTCTCCTATTACAAATAGACCTTGAATACTAGTTTCGAAATTTGTATTCGATTCTATAATTGGAGAGTAAAACTTTCCATCAATCCCATATAGTAGCGTATCTTCATCTATCTCTTCTTCAATAAACATCTCTAATTGATTTAAAAACCCTTGTACGATCTGAAGATATAAAGCTGGAACGTCATTAATCAGTTCACCAAATTCAGCTTCTAAACTAGGTTTTACACGATTGTTTGTCATTTTTTCTTTTGTTGTTGGCTCTCCGTTTTTTAAATCACCTAGCCGTTGTACGAGTATACGATCTGAACCTTTATTAATTTTTCCAATCACTTCATGTGCATACTTATTTGCTTCCTGAAGCGTTTTAAAATAAGTTGGTGTAAATAAGGTAAAATTTAAATTTGAAGTTCCTGTATCTTGTTCTCTAAAATTCTGACCATCCGGCATAACTAAACCTTCTTGGTATTTACGTACAATTCTTCCTTTCGGATTCATACAATATGTAGTTGATATACTATTTTCAAATTCATAAGCAAGTTTCGTTTCAAACGTTTCCTGTAAAATTGATCGTAGCTGCTGCTCTTTCATCTCTACCCGAATACCTAAGTCCAAACGGGTTTTACCTTGCTTAACACCTAGAGACGAACACTGCTTATTTAACCATTCTGTTCCTGAACGGCCAGTTGCTAAAACGATTTTCTGAGATTGTATATTCCCTCGATTAGTCATTAAAGTAAAAATATTATCTTCTTTCTTTATTTCCTGTACGTCGACCTCAAACTTTATATCAATTTTGTTAGATAACACATTATAAATCTCTTGGAAAATTTTTGCTGAAAGAGATGTTCCCAAATGCCTAACCTCAGTAGTTAACATTTGCAAGCTACACGTTTCCGCTTTCCTTGCTAGTTGTTGATTTACTGTTGAATATTTTTCAACGGAGCTTCCTCCATAACGACAAATAATTTCGTCTACTTCATCCATTAAATGCAAAAGATTTTCTCTTCCTACTTTTTGCTCTAATTCTCCACCAAAATCACTTGTATAATTAAACTTACCTTCTGATTTGCCTAGACCAGCAAACCCAAAGTATTTTCCGCATACATTACAATCACATTTTTCCCCTCGATCTAAAGGGCATTCTCTCTCCTCTAAAGACTTACCTTTTTCAAGAATTAATACTTTTTGATTACATTGAGCCAATTTATAAGCTAAAAAAATGCTGCTAACTCCTGAGCCAATAATTGTAATGTCATACATTCTTACACACCTTCTTAATTTAACTAATTAATTATAAGATTATTTTACAATAGGTTCATGATGTTGAGATAGTAGACAATTTTCCCCCTAAACCTTTTTTATAAAAAACACTCTATTAGAAAAGAACTATAAATTAAAAAGGCTCCCAATCTATGAGAGCCTCATGCTATAGAAATCACATTTCTTTTTTCTGTTGTTTTAGTAATTCTTTAATCTCTGATAATTGACTTTCAATATTACCAAGACGTCTTTGCATATCATCAATCTCTTGTTCTGCTTTATAATTAATTGCAAAATCGATTACTGATTCGTGTTTATCACGTAATGCTTGACGATTTTGACTCATCATAATGACAGGTGCCTGAAATGCAGCTATAAAAGATAAGCATAAATTCAAAAGTATAAAAGGTGGTGAATCAAAATGAAATCCCTTTGTAAACGATATACTATTAAATAATATCCAGCAGGCAAGAGTACATCCAAACCAAATTATGAATTTCCAACTGCCTCCAAATTGTGCAATTTTATCTGCAATTCGATCTGACCACTTCGTTCGTTGCGTGTAATCACTATTTAATTGGTTAAGAATTTCCGTCTCATACCGGTCGACAAGTCGATCAATTCTTGATAAGTTTTCCTGGTTTAAATCGATATCAAATCCTTGAATTTTCTTCGTCTTTTTTTCTTGCTTTTTAAAATTAATTTGCTTCCAAATGTTTTGAACCATTTCAAAAACCTCCTCCTTTTTAAGAGGAAGTCATTTTTCAAAAGCTTATTAAGTGGATTCTATTTTATGCAGTAACCCACCATGGTTATTCAGTTGATAGACTTCCTCTGGTGTCGATGACTTATCCGACTCCCCTATACTGGGACTACTCATAAAACAGTTTCACCTCGCTTTTTTTTCATACCATATCATTATATGTTAACTTTTTAGTTTGGACTATACTATTCTATTAGAATATCAACGATACTATCATTTTGATTGAAGTTCATTAAATTCTCCATTACTAATTAAAGTCTTATTTAAATAATTAATTACTTTCTTTTTAGGAGAAAAACGTCCTATTTCTCGCTGAATTTACTGGAGGATTTAAAATGACTTGTGTAACATGGCATAATGAAAAAGCCACTCTAATCGTATCAGCACCATCATTAATCGTTAATAAGCCAATTACAATTCCTAGACCTGTTCCCTCCACTAGAAAGTTCTCAGCTAACGAGCCATTACTAACCTTTATACTTACTCTTGCACCGATAAGTGTATTAAATAATTCTCTTAAAGGTCTTTCACGACAATCACATTCACACCCAGAGTCAATAGGCGGAATTAAGATAATACGTGGCCCAGGAGGAATGAATCCTGTAGCTATGACATCTGCTATTGTGACGACAGAATTTGTGACTCCATCTGTTACAAAAGCTAAAAAGTCATTGACTGAGGTCGGTGTAACCATTGATAGAGATGGTTCCGTGTTTGGAGTATCTGCTACAGTTAGAATGATCACTGTTTCTCCAATAAGTTGCTGTAAAACATTTTGCATTGGGGTAACGCAGCAATCACAAAGACATCCCTCAGCTTCCCCAGTTGCGCCTGTCGCTCCAGTTACACCTGGTAGTCCAGTTGGACCGGTCGCACCAGTCGCACCTCTTTTCCCTCTCTTTCCTTCGTCTCCTTCTTCACCTCTTCGTCCTCTTACTCCCGGTGGTCCTGTTGGTCCTGTTGGTCCTGTTGGTCCCGTTGGTCTTTTTGGTATTGGTGACAATTGAAGCACCTCTCTCGTATAATATTTATATCTTTTTTTATCCTATGAAAATTGGACAAGTTGGTTCTTACAATAAGATAAATACATCTAAAAATGGATATGTTTAATTCTGCTTCAATCTCTTAAACTTCTAAAATAGATTAATTAATGTAGTAATCTACACAAATAGAAAAAATCATACATAAAAAGGAGTACTTCTTGATGAAAAGTCCTCCTTTTTGACTTTAAATGCTAAGTCAGCTCTAAGCTAAAATACGTTTATAAAGCGTAATGCAGTAAGTGCCATTTGTTCCTGAAGGCACTTGTATTGAGAAAGAAGTCGGATTTTTTACTGCACTAGCAAACGTATTTCCGGGGGGAACAGGTCCGACTGGGGTTGTTGGAGGAGCAGCTGAAGAATTCACAGTACCTGTGACACTTGTAATGCTCGAAGCTGAATTAAAAATCTCAAAAGTCCCTTCAAAATAATCGCCAAGAGGGGCGTTAAATACTATCTCATCAGTTACCCCGATAGTCGAGCCATTAAAGTTACCACAAATTCGTTCTTGAAATATTTGAGCCGGAGGACAACAAGATCCATTTGAACCGCACATAATATCTAATTCCTTCCAAATAAATAGTCGATAGCTTGTACATCAAACCATATTTCATTAGATGCTGTGATTACTATTTTGTTGAACAAATAACTCTTTATTAATTTGGGGGAATTACTATTTACTTAACTTAAACATTAGTTTAAAAAGCGGATTTTTGTTCGTACTTTACACTTCATCTGTTTTTTCTAATCCTTCTAATCCGTTCATTACCCCTTAGATTTTCAACACCCGCTAGTCTCTTTCATTAAATATTGGCATTCATTTCATCGGATTATGGTGAGAAGACTCCATGTTTGTTTATTCATACAACATAATTATTTGAACCCTTATTATATGTTTAAACAAGTTCTTTTGTTTGGACAAAAACTTGGGGGAATTCGTTCAAAATCGTCATTTTATTACACAAAAAAAAGACCACATTTCGGGTATCCCAATACGTGGCAAATTTATCTAGTGTGATTAAACTCGCGCGCTATTTTTAGTGAATAAAGAGTTCCGTAACTTCTCATCTCTTACTCGTCACGAATTATACCATGACTTGACCCTCTCATGACTTCCTTCCCTTTTTGATTATGATATACTGACTCAATTTCTACCTTTTTAAATCCCTCCATTTGTTCAATTTTTTTAATTGTAACTTCGCATGTTATCTTATCTCCACTAAAAACTGGTCGAATAAATTCGCTGACTAATTCTTTCGCGATGTAGTTTAAATCACCACCAATTTTTGTTCCAATACTGGCAGTTAATAAACCTTGAGCCATTAATCGTCCTTTTTCATCATATTCAACATGATGCTTACCTTGGTCACCAGAAATACGTCCAAACTCCAAAATATCTTCTTTTAGTAAAAGTCCTCTCCCACGTCAAAATATCACCTTTTTTTAAATCCATACTTTCCTCCTTCTATAACATTGATTAAGATGGCTTTTTCAAAACAAAATGATTACATACAGAATATAAATGAACAAAATAATGATAAGAATTCCCCAACAAGTCAAAACATGCGTTATACTATATACTTTTTTGAGATTCCTAATGAATAGGTCAATCACAAAGAAAATAATCGATGTCCATAAACTATAATAAGTTAGAACTGATGTGAAGACTTTAAAATAAAGTGGAGCAAACCAAATAGAATATGAAAAACTGCAGAATAAAATAAATTCAACTTATCCGTTGTAAATCTAGAAAGAAATTTTGCGATTGAATCACTTAAATAGTAAGTTATCGTCCCGTAAAAAAAAATTATTGGAATGCTAAATAAAATATAAATCACTATAGATCCCATAGTATTAACAAAAAACTTATTTAAAGAACTTATCTCATTTATGTCTACTTCAAATTGAGATATAGGCAGCATTATTCCTAATACAAAGCTAAACAATAAACTTGAAATAACACCTACAATCATTTTTCGCTTAATGCCATTTTCGAACCCATTTGTATTAGACAAAGCTTAACATCCTTTTGAGGACTTAAATAAGGATCATTTTAATATATATTTTTTTCAAATAAATAAGATACCTTTAGTGTCAGTGTTTTTTATAAGAGTCTACCCTCCAGCCCCACAGATAGAGAGTCTGCCTGTTAAAATCATGAATGAAGATCATTAATTCGTAGAGACTAACGTCAGATAAGAATCTCTTCACTGCTTACTTATCGAAATAAAAACGGAGGTCAAATAATGAACCCGAAAAAGAAACCCCTTATAAGCGAGGAACAAATGAAAATGGATGCGAATCTAAATAATCTGGAACCAGGTGAGTCAGTAAACGAACATCGCGAAATCGAAACAGCAAATATTACTTTAGCCGGAGAAGAAATTAAACAACAGAATAATAATTTATAAAGAAAAATCCTCCAATGTTATATTTGGAGGATTTTTTAAAATTATCCAATCTCAGAAAGGGGTCAATTTTTTTCGTTAGACACATCATTTTTAAATATAACGACCACTATTTTCAGCAATGATGAACTCCCTCTTTGAAAATATTTCTAGTGTTTCTATTGCATGAACTATTGACTCTAATGGTCTATCGATCATCTATACTCTCCTAAGTTAATGGAATCTATTTGAATATTCCCTCATTTCATAATATCAGTCGCTGAATCTTCCCATCACAATCGTATTATAATAATTGCCGTCAGAAAGTACTTTGTCCTTTTTTAATACACCTTCTATTTCAAATCCTAACTTTTTATAAAGTTCAATTGCTTTATCATTTGTTTCTAAAACATTTAACGTTATTTTTTTAATTTCGCTAGAATCAGCCCAAGAGATCGATTCTTTTAAAAGATTTTTCCCTACACCATATCCCCAAAAATCTTTTAAAACACATACTCCGAATTCTACTTTATGAGAAAATCTCTTCAATTGCTTTCCTTCGCATCTTGAAAAACCGACTATCTTATCATGAATTACTGCAACTAAAAATAGACTACTTTTACCTTCAGTGTCAGTTTTGATGATTTCTTCAAATCCAGGAATATCAATAAATCCCTCACCCTGTTCTCTATCCAAATTTTCAGTCTCTCCATCAATTTGTAATCTGATTTCAGACAATTCTTTTGCGTCCTTTTCAATTGCCGATCTAATGATATAGCTAATTCCATTACTATAAAATTCTCGTTTATTAATTTTCATATTATCCTCCTATCATTCTGTTAAATTTTAATCATATTTTTAAGTTCGTAAAAGGAAATAATTTTCTCCTCACCGAATACTGAAAGGATTGGATGTGGAGTCATTAAAAATTTTCTAAAGGGGTGCGCCAAGCCTCGACATTTCCGCAACTCCACAGGTGTCAAGCACCTACCTTAGCTCCATTCAACTTCTTATATTTATCGATTGTCTTCTTTACGCCAACCTTATTCGATCATCAAATTTTAATTAAAAACGTTTTATGTTATTCTGAAAATATAATTTAGAATTTAAGGGGTTGTTTAACATTCGTTTGAATAAATATATTAGCGAGTCTGGAAAAGCTTCTAGGCGTGCTGCAGATAAATTAATCAGTGAAGGCAGAGTCAAACTAAACGGGAAATTAGCTAAAATCGGAGATCAAGTAGAACCTGGCGATGAGGTTATCGTAAATGGAGAACATATACGTTTAGCTCGAAATAATGTTTATATTGCCTTAAATAAGCCAATTGGTATAACTAGTACAACGGAAAAGGGTGTAAAAGGAAATATTATTGATTTAGTTAATCATCCTTTACGAATTTTCAATATCGGTCGACTTGATAAAGATTCTGATGGCTTAATCCTTCTTACAAACGATGGAGATATTGTAAACGAAATTTTACGTGTTGAGAACAAGCATGAAAAAGAATATATTGTTTCGGTAGACAAGCCAATTACACCTGCATTCTTAAAAGAGATGACTGAGGGAGTCAAGATACTAGGAACAAAAACGTTACCCTGTGAAGTAAAGCAACTTTCGAAATATGACTTTCAAATCATTTTAACTCAAGGATTAAATCGTCAAATTCGTCGCATGTGTGAAGCATTAGGATATGAAGTTTACAGACTTCAACGTATACGAATCATGAATATTCATTTGAACAACTTACCTGTTGGACAATGGAGAGATTTAACTAAGAAAGAACGTACACAACTATTTAGAGAATTAAACTATGAACCAAATGAATGGTAAAATATGAAAAGGCAACGCAATCGACGCGTTGCTTTTTCACATTTTACCCCAAATTTTATTCTTCTTTATATTCTTTTCTAAATGATTTTATTCCTGTTTTTAATGAGGCATAAGATCCAATTGCAGCGTATCCATAAAACCACCCCATAAATATAGCGGAGATTAAACTTTGTCGATGACTAATAAAAATAGAAAAACATAATCCTAATATTAAAGCAATTAAAGGCACATATTTTCTTTTTATGTGAAAAAATATTTTTAATAATTGAGTGAGAACCATAACAACTGGAACGGCGACGATAGCGTCCCAAAAATTAGTATGTATAGTAGGAAAATCCATCCGGACAACACCTTTTTCCCTTATTATGCACCCTAAGATAAAAATAATATTCAATAATATAAAAAGACTCCCGCGTCACTGGAATATCTATCTTGGATTAAGGGGCTAATACTTTGCATTCTTTAGAAGGTTTTGAAATATGTATTTCTGGCACGGCATGGATTTCTTTAGGTATCCGGGAAGGTGCTTTAGGGACTTTTCTTATTTCATAATTGATCACATCAGAAGAGAAGAGCGTAACGATCATACTTCCTCCATATTGTTTAGCACGGATCAAGATTGGTTGATTATATTTATTTTGAAAGCGAAAGTCAGGGCCATACCAGCTTACTGTAGCGTCACGCCCGGGAGGAACATAAGTTACACGTCTACTATGGGAATATCGTTCGACAATAAGTAGCCCTGCACGATCTACAGCATTGAACAATGTTGATGATACCTGACAAATTCCTCCACCAACTCCCTCAGACAATTCGCCTCTAACAATAATAGGGGCATTCCTATACCCTTTTTCTATACTTCTATTTCCTACCACTTGATTAAATGAGAAAACCTCATTTGGGAAAACTACGTGATTATTAATAGCTTTTGCAGCGAGAGAGATATTGTGTAATCGACTTTTATTGTTGGAATTAAAATAAGTTACGTACTGGCCAATTTGCTGTACCTTAATATGAGCTAGTAATTCACTGTCAACTTTCGGATAAATGTCCAATTCTGGCACTTCAATCTCAGATGGACCATTTCTAAAAAAATAAGTATAGAATTTTTCCCTAAACTCCTTTCGATAAAGTCTGTAACCGACCTGTCCAGGTACAATTTTCCCTTCATCGTTAATCGTAGCATTTATGGGATCTTGGTATATTCGTCGGTCAAGTTTATCGATAAATTGACCATATTTTTTATCGTCGATCATTGGAGTTCCAGGAAGGGGTACTGTAAAATTTACCCGATTAACAATGGCAATTGTCTGTCCTTGTTGAGTGACAGTTAAGCTGTCAGGTAGATCAACAGGTTGTGCTAATAACAAAAGACCAGCTATCCATACTTGTATCATAAGTCGGCATACCTCCCAACATTAGTATGAACAAGAGAGTATATTTTAATGTGATTCTTCCATTTATCGCATACGATAAGCTTATGAATCTGATTTTTCATCCTTTCCTTTATAAAATAATTGAGCACTACCTCATTTGAAGTAATGCCCATCAACCATTTTTATTCATTCTAAAAACTTCTATTCTTTTTTGATTTTTTTATCATGAACAGAATAAAGAAAATAACACCTATTAAAAATACTACTGAACCTAGAAATAGCAGGCCAAGCAGTGCAAAATTAGACAGAGTAACCCCTACTTTCAAAAAATATGATACAAATCTTATTTTCTATTCGTTAATAATAAAAGAAACCCTTTTAAAAATTGTCTTAATTTTGCTAAAAAAATTTATTTTATTTACTAATAAAAAATAATAATTTGAGAAATACTAACTCCAAAATGAATATTTTGTGTTAATTAAACCCAAAATTAATAAGAAAAGGTGGAAATTCTTCCCCTTAAAATGAAAGTAAGAAATTAAAATTTAAAAGGTAATTTGCTTATATTTCATTTTATTGTTAAGATAGTATTATTATTATGTGTGTAACCCACACAAGGAGGCAACAATTATGGAACATGGTAAAGTAAAATGGTTTAATGCAGAAAAAGGTTTTGGATTCATCGAGCGCGACAATGGGGAAGATGTATTCGTACATTTCTCAGCTATTCAAAGCGAAGGATTCAAATCTTTAGACGAAGGTCAAGCTGTAACTTTTGAAGTTGAAAAAGGTCAACGTGGTCCTCAAGCGACTAACGTTCAAAAAGCATAATTGACTTAAACAAGGACAGGCTCTTATATAGAGTCTGTCCTTATTTATTAGTTTGTGAAAATAACACAAATTTAGCACTTACACACCATTAAAAGATTCCCATCAGGATCCTTAAAATTAAACCAATGATTATGCTGGATTTCTGTTACTAATTCAACATTCTTACTTTTCATATACTCATATGATTTCTCTATATCGTTTGTGTTCAAATGAAAAACTGGTGTTTTAAAAACATTTTCCTCCGCAAAAATCTTACTATCTAAGACTATTCCTGTTCCATTCATAGGTACAATATACAAATGACCATATAGTATTTCACCATCTCCTGGTAATCCTAATAAGTCACAATACCAATTACGTGATTCTTCAACATTACTTACAGGAATAAAAATTGTTCCAATTTGATTTAGAATAGGATTCATTTCATACCTCCAATGATAATTTTTTTAAGATTACAGATTAATTCTTTGATCTATTAATTCCCTCTCACTAACTGCTAATTTCATAATAAAAAGGAGAAATAGCCCAATATCCCCTTAAATTAAAATGAATTTCAGTAAAAACCCTTCTATTATTTCTTTCTTAAATTAAAAGCTAAAAATAAAGCACATATTCCAGATAAAAACTGAGTGCCAAATTGAAACCAAATTAACTTATCATTTGGTCCATTTCCAATCACACCTACTTTCGGAGAATAGCCGTAATACAAAGTCCAAAATGATAAACTCACTAAGAATATCCCACAAAATAAAACGATCAGTTTTCTCATCTAAACCTCCAAAGAGATGTACTTGAGTAATAGACTCTACTACTTCCTAATATTCTTTAAAATAGCTGATTATCCTTTTCCAATAAAACTAACTCGTCTTTCGTATTTCTCTAAATAAAATAAAAGTATGTATGCGAGATGTATAAAAATAGTCAGAATTGATTAGACAAGAAGATAAGTAAGAATAGTTAGATAGAAGGATTAGTAAAGGGTGGAGAATTATGAAGATTGTCAAAGTTACATTGGTATCAGTCCTAATTGTATTGTTATCAGCGTGTAATCTAAACTGGAGCTTGAAAAATACTGAAAATAAAAATGTAAGTACTGCAAGCACAGTGCGAAACCAAAATTATGTGATAGTTGATAATCTTAAATACCCCTGGTCAATTGATTTGATGGACAACACATTTTATATGACTGAGAGAGATGGCAACATATTAGAAGTCACTAACGGGAAAATGAAAAGGCAAAAGCTAAAAACAAATAAACCAATAGTTTCTACTGGAGAAGGTGGATTGCTTGGTTTTGTTTTAACACCTAATTTCACACAAACTAATCAAGCGTATACTTATCATACATACAAGGTGAATGATAGTTTAAAGAACCGCATCATTTTAATAGAAAAAACGAGTAATGGATGGCGAGAAGTAAAATCGATTCTTGAGGGGATCCCTGGAGGACAAATTCATAATGGTGGCAGATTGGCAATTGGACCAGATAATCATTTATATATCACAACTGGAGACACCGGTCATGATGAGCTTGCTCAAAATTTAAAGAGTTTAGCTGGAAAAATTCTTCGCTTAAATTTGAACGGTACTACGCCAAACGATAACCCTTTTCCTAATTCTCTAATTTATAGTTATGGACATCGTAACTCTCAAGGGATAGCATGGACCAATGATGGTTCAATGTACGCTTCAGAACATGGTCCGAGTCCTATGGGTGGTCATGATGAAATCAATAAAATCGAGCCTGGCAAAAACTACGGCTGGCCTATAATAATTGGAGATGAGAAAAAAGAAGGAATGGTAACTCCACTTTATCAAACAGGCGATGAAACATGGGCTCCGTCAGGTATTAAGATCAATGACAGAAATGAAATACTGGTTTCTTGTTTGATGGGTGAAAAACTTATAAAATATTCAATTTCTAATGGAAAATTAGAAACTGTCTTGGATGGAGTGGGTAGAATACGAGATGTGTTTTTAAAAGATTCAGCTATATATGTTATCACGTCTAATGGAGAAAACGATAAGTTATTGCGTATTAGCAATTGAATATTCACATACATATAGGGAAGCAGCATCTGAATCAAGTGATGCTGTTTTTCGCATACTCTACTAGTTCAACAAGTATTTTCCGGTTATTTTGTTATTTCTATTAGCCCACTTCGTTATTCAAAAAGGGCATTTTTAGCATAACATAGCATAGTGTAATTACAGGGGGAATAGTATGAAACGTTATCTTTTTATCATCGGAATGTGCTTAACTCTTGTTGGTTGCCAACATAAGGAAAAGTCTAATACAGTTGAAATCATTAAGGATACGACAACACTAGATACTATTCCAATAGTTAAGTCAGCCGGTTTAACAGAAATTGAGTATTTGTATGATGGTATGGATCGCGGACATCATGATTATGAAGGTACATTGGTAATTGACACCTCCTACTACAATAAAAATAAATTTCAGCGTGGTGAAGTTGTTTATTATACATCTCCTAAAAGTATTCACAAAAATGTTGCCCGTGTGGTTGGATTACCAGGCGAAAAAGTAGAAATCAAAAATGGACAATTGTTTATAAATGATCATAAATTAGATTCTTTTTATGCAAAAACCATGAATAGAGGCATATCAGATTTTATAACTTATAGAAAATGGATGAAAGCAACTGGGAATACAATAATTGGAGAAAATAATTGGAAAGAATATTTTAAAAGAAGTCTGAACCCTGTAATCATAAAGGACAATGAGGTTTTTATTTTAGCTGATAACGGTTGGAGAGTATCGGATAGTTTTGATTTTGGACCACTATCTCATGACAATATCGAAGGAAAAGTATTGGGAATGACTAAAACTCGCTAAAAAAAGCGAGTTTTAATTATTTTAATGCATATTCCTGCTGTCTAGTTATCAAGTTAAACTTTAATTCAATTACTTTCTAGTTCTTTTTTTAAGTCTCTTAATAGTACATCTACTTCAACAATTGTCATATTCTTGCCATTTGGAAATATTGAAGGCTTAATACCATCAATTTTCATTTGTTTAAGCCAACCGTTAATAAAGTTATCCATGTCTATCGATTCTGCTCTAAATTCACTACCTACCGCAAAAGTTTCAGCAGATTCCTTTTCTGGAAAAAATGGGAAGCGTGTATTTCCATCTGCATCAACTATCGCTGCGCTGCTATCTTTAAATAAGATCCAAACTTCTTCACATTCACAAACTTTTTTTACGAAATACTCATATCTAATATGAGGTTCTTGATTAATTATTGCTTCGTTTTCTTTTTTATTCATTATTACACTACCTCGTTTATATAATTTTTTAGTATCTTCTATTTACTTACTATACTGCTTATAAGAGAAATAAAAAAGACTGCCGAAGCAGCCCTTTCGTTTTTGATCACTCTAATCTATGTATCACTACTAAATCAGCAATAACTTATTGGTAGTATTCTGTTTGTTTGTTGAAATTACTGTTTTCCATAATATTTCATATATTCCTGTTGCAAAAGCTCCTCTGATAAATCGTCATATGCAAGTTCAGCTGAAGTGATACAAAGTCCAGCACAGATTGTTCCGAATCTTAAGCAGTCCTCCGTGCTTTTTTGCTGCAAGAAACCATAAATGAAACCGGAGAAAAAGCTGTCCCCTGCCCCATTCGCATCTCGAAATTTATAATCATCAATGATATCCATCTTTATCCAACGTCCGTCCTTAGTAAGGGCCGTTGCGCCTCTTTTACCGTGAGTACACACAACCAGTTGTTTCCCTAAATCTATGAATCTCTTCATCACAGACTTATAATCACTTAAATTGTCTGAACTCAAAAATATATAATCGGCAATTTCAATAAAATCCTCATGATATGGATTATGATCGTTATAATCATGAAGGTCAGTCCAAATAGGCTTATTGTACTTTTTACAAAGAGCAATTAGCTGCTTCGTATAAGCAATGATATTAAGTGCAACAATATCACATTCCTGAATGAGTTTCTCTAAGCGCGGTAAATCCAAATCTGGCTTGTCGGATGATTGTGTAACGAAAATGGAAATACGCTTTCCGTCAGTATCCATCAGATTGACGTGTCTCTCCGTGCCTTTTTCATCTATATCATAAATAAATGTTACATCTTCCTGTTGCAGTGATTGAATGATGTTCTTCCCGTACAGATCATCCCCGATAATAGAATGGAGAACAGAAGGTACGTTCAATTTTCTTAAATTGATAGCTTTTCCTGCACCTGTAGATCCTAATGTTTCATGAAAGGGTGCGTAATGAATTGTTTGTGGGGTAGGTTCAGGTAATTTTTCTAAAGTTATTATACTATCAAAAGTTGTACCACCTAAAACAAGGACCTTTTTCATAATTTACTCTCCTCTTTGATTCTATAAATTATTGAGCAAACGGTTTCACACCAATATTAGCAGATTTATTTACTCTAAGCTACTTTTCTTTAAATTGTATTTACGATAATGGTTCCTTATTGTCATTTCTAATCTTAACTCACATTATTTATAATTCCCGATGGTTATAGCTCAACTTGGCAAAGGATAGAAAAATAGAAGCTGATTTAATCAGCTCCTATTAGTAAATCTATTCTAATTCAATTCTCTATCTGTTAATTAAAAATTTAGTGTCGATAAAAGGAATTAATGAAGAGATTTCACTAATACCTTTTTTGGATATAGCATCAAGAGAAATTTCATTTATAAGGTCTTTATCAATAAATGGGCAAATTGCGGTCAATGATGAGATCCCATGTAATTCATAACTTTTTCTCGAACAATTACTTAAAACATCTTTACTAATAAATGGAGCCATAGACACTAAACTCTTAATTCCATTTAACTCAAACTCTTTCTTTGCATATTCATCTATAGCTTCTTTACTAATAAACGGAGCCATAGATGTTAAACCCTTGATACCGTTCATTTCAAATTCTTTCTTTGCACATTCATCTATTACTTCTTTACTAATAAATGGAGCCATAGATGTTAAAGCCTTAATTCCGTTCAACTCAGATTCTTTCTTTGCACATTCATCTATCATTTCTTTACTAATAAATGGAGCCATGGACGTTAGACCCTTAATACCATTCATTTCAAACTCTTTCTTTGCGCTTTCATCTATTATTTCTTTACTGATATATGGGGCCATGGATGTTAATGCCTTGATTCCACTTGATTCAAATTCTTTCTTAGCACTTTCATCTATAATTTCCTTACTGATGTATGGGGCCATGGATGTTAATGCTTTGATTCCATTTGATTCAAACTCTTTCTTAGCACTTTCATCTATAATTTCTTTACTGATGTAAGGTGCAAGTAATGATGTTTCAATTGCGGATAGGTCATCTTGAATATTTTTATAAACTAAGTCCGCCAGATCAATATCAAGCAATGGAGCCACATTTATAAATTCTTCCGTTTGAACTTCGAGCTGGATTGGACTCTCCTGTTGGTTGTTTTCAATTATATTATTGATTAATTTTATTCCCTTTCCATTGTCTAGAATCTCATCGATGCTTACATTAAATATCTCCGCAAGTTCAGGTAGTTTAGAAATGTCAGGCATTGTTTCTCCACGCTCCCAGTTACTTATCGCTTGAAAGCTAACACCTAACTGGTCAGCCAACTTCATCTGAGTAATCTTGTTATCTTTTCTAAACTGTGCAATTTGCCTACCTACCTTTTTCATATCAAACAATACAATCACCTCTTGTCATAAGTTAATTTAATTGTAACCAGTAAATAGTAGATTGAGTATCAAGTATTGCTTGAATTGATTAAATTTGAATTCAAGTATTGCTTGAGTTCTATAAAAGTAGTTTCATTTCCCAAATTCGTTGGTGCCTTTAGCTAATTCGTTTTATGTTCTTCTTACTAGTTTGTTAGTACTTTTATAATCAATTAAATCAATCATCAGTCTTTATAATAAACTGTATAATGAAAAGGTTCTTCAAACCCTAACTTCTCTGCTAAGCATATTGAGCTTAAATTAACAATTTTTCTTAGAAGAACCATTTCTCTCGAGGAACTGCATAATATTCACCAGCAACTTGCTCTGGAGGTACTGCTTTTTCAATTCGTGAGAGTTCCTCTATACTTAAGTTAAGATTAGATGCACCAAGAGAATCCATAATTTGTGTCCGTTTCCTTGCTCCTACCAGTGGGATAATATCTTCTCCCCTTGAAAGAACCCATGCTATAGCAAGCTGTGAAACGGATACATGCATTTCTTTGGCGATTTCATGTAATCCCTCTACAAGAGATAAATTCTTTTCAAGATTATCGCTTGAGAACCTTGGTGCCTTATTCCGTTTGTCATCCGAACATAATACTCGATCTTTTGACCATTTCCCACTCAACAGACCTCTTGAGAGAACACCGTATGCCGATAACGAAATTCCTAGTTTTCGAAGAGTAGGCAAAATATTTAATTCAATCCCGCGATTAAATAATGAGTATTCCATTTGTAACCAGCTTATTGGGTGTACAGCATGCGCTCGACGAATTGTATCCACTCCTACTTCAGATAGCCCAATATGACGTACATATCCTGCTTTGACCAATTCAGCCATTTCGCCAATAATTTCTTCAATCGGTATGTTTCGATCTACACGAGCTGGTTGATAAAGATCAATATATTCAACACCAATGCGTTGCAAAGTATCTGTAAGGAAATTCTTTATTGTTTGAGGACGGTTCATTACTTCTCCATCTTTCTTGCTCACGGGGTGTGGCTGTCCATCAAATTTCACTGAAATAAATGCTTTATCTCTACGTATTCCTTTTAAAGCATCACGTATTAGTACCTCATTGTGTCCGTCACCATAGAAGTCACCTGTATCAAAAAGTGTAATACCTTTCTCAAGTGCAGTTTGAATTGTCGCAATACTCTCGTTTCGATCAGCATTTCCGTATAGCCATGACATCCCCATACATCCAAGACCAATCTCAGAAACCAACGGACCGTTTTGACCAATTGCTCGCTTTTTCAAAGAAATATTCCTCCTATACGAAAATAACACTAAAAAATACGCTAGTACCAACAAATATAAATCAACTACTAATCTCTATTCCTCAACACATCATAAATTCCTGTTTTAATAAATTTTAAAATTGGTCCTATACCAAAACATAGATAACAGTAAAAAAAGCTAGAAACCAATCTATATTGGCTCTAGCTTTCAACACTGAATATAATTTAGTTAAAAAATGCTTTTCCAATTTCAGCATCTGTATCTAAAACTAAAATTCCTTTTTCTTGAGGTGCATCTGGTAAGTCTAGTTCACGCGCTGAGCAAATCATACCGAATGAATCTACTCCTCGTAAGTTAGCGTCTTTAATGACTAATCCTGATGGCATCACTGCTCCTACTTTTGCAACGACTACTTTTTGACCTTGTTCAACATTTGGAGCACCACATACAATTTGTAATGTCTCGCTACCAACATCAACTTTACATACATTTAATTTATCTGCATTTGGATGTTTTTCTTTTTCAAGAACGTATCCAATAACGAATTTAGGTGAAAGGTCTAATACTAATGAATCAGAAAAGCCTTCTTTAGCTAATAACTCATTTACTGTGTTAACGATATGTTCTGTAATCGTAACGACACCTTGTTCTTGAACATCTACATATGTAGAAGCTTCAAAAATATTAAAAGCGACAGTTTCATTTGTTACTACACTAAACACTCGTGCAACATTACCTTTTCTTTCAACTCTACGATCTTCTGATGGAACTTGTTTTAATGTAATTAGTAATGTATCACCGATACCTTCACGGTTGTAAAAAATATTCACTGATTTCTTCCTCTCTACCGTTTCTTCTGTTTTCCTAAAATAAAAATAGGCATAAGCTTTTCATTTTCGTATGCAAATGATAATGATGTAATTGGAACTTTTCCACTTGCAAAGAAGCTCATATTCATTTGCGCCATTATATCATAACCTATGTTATTTCGAATGTCAGCTAGGATTAGTACATCTCCATGTGGGATTCCGATTAATAATTCACCTTCTACTTTTGATTGAATCTCTTTTAGAAATGAACTGCTTAAAACTCGACTTGCATCATATCCATCATTTGTACGTACAAAATAAAATGTATTGTCCGCAACTATATCTTCTTTTACTTGAATAGGCAGTTTTCGCAAATTAAAAAGAGCGATTGAATGTATTTGTTCAACAGTATAACCAGATTTAATTAGTAATTTCTCATCAATTAACTGGTATGTCTTTTCTGAGTCAATAGCGTAGTAAATTCGAGTTTCAGCCGTATGTTCACTCGTAACGAAAGGATTCCCTTCTTCCTTTTCTGTTGGAAATGATGTAGCCCGAATAACAGGTCTAATCTGCTCTTCTAAAAAAACGGTTTCGGAATGCATAGCTGAAAGTGCTTCTTTTACATAATAAATTAATTCTTCAAATGCCGCTTCTCCGTCTGCTTCATATTTAGCAACTGCACTATTCAATGAAACACTCATTCCTTTTTGACTTTCTTTCCCTTCGATTCGAAGTTCTTCCTTCTCACGATCATATATATATCGCCATTGTTCGTCACCTAGGCGATTTTCTACCATTTTTTTTATATCTAATGTTGTTTTTTTAGCCAATTAAACTACCTTCCTTATTAACCTCTTAAACCAGCAAGGAACTCTTCTACCTGTTCCTTCGTTTTACGGTCTTTATTTACATAACGCCCAGTTTCTTCACCTTTATTAAACCCTACGAAGCTAGGTATTCCGAAAATATCTAGTTGTTGGCAGATTTCAATAAATTGATCACGGTCAACATAATAGAAAGTAAAATCTTTATTTTCATCAATTATTTCTTGGAAAAACAT
Organism: Bacillus sp. EAC; assembly: GCF_002156875.1. Taxonomy (GTDB): domain Bacteria; phylum Bacillota; class Bacilli; order Bacillales; family Bacillaceae_G; genus Gottfriedia. Next base: position 330,112 of record NZ_NCSY01000006.1, read on the forward strand.
ATCTAAAAATCTGCAATCTGGACACCAGTCTGCTGAAAATTGAAAGACAATATTTTCTCCTTGTTTTACTTGTTCAAATTGTTCAACTGAAGTAATCTTCTCCATTACATCTCTTCCTCTCTTGACTAGTTTTATTTTATTTTAACGTATTTTTTCGGATATGCAAAAAGGTCGACTTAAAGGTCAGTATCTTTCTTAATTGTTTCAAATTCATATTGTCCTAATAATAGTTCACATATGTGCTCAAAAATTTGAGTTCTAGTTATTCGACCATTCGTAAATATCCCTACAGCTCCTTCTTTACTTCGAATATCTTTTTCATTTGTATATCTTTCCATTAATTCCGCTAACTCGGTCCCATTCTGCAATTCAGATATGAATTCATTAGGAAGTAAGATTTTTGCCCCACTTGCTAAAATTGTTCCTTGCTCATAAACTAGCGCGCCCCAATTACAAAGAAAAAGCCTGTCATTTTCAATGATGACTCCACCTTCTAAGCCAATTCCAATCTCTGAATTCCCTTCAACTCTTGCATTATTTGCGCGGTTAATCGCGCCTTCCATCGTTTCATGATCAGTCAAAGGCTGATTCGAAACATTTGAAGGAACATTCATTCCATTAACTATGAAGTTACGAAATACATTTTTTACTGCGCCTACTTTTGTTGGATTTAATGATCCGATTATAATGTTCATTGTTTCTTCTCCCATTCATTTATTTGCTTAAGTATGTACTCTAAATATGGCTTTTTTGCTTCTTGGTATTTGTGAGTATCGTCCGGAAATGCTTTTGCTAGTCTAATTTTCAATTGTCCATACTCTGTACCAATTCTAGGATAAGTCTGTATATATTCTTTAAAATTCAAATGCGTTTTAATTCGCGAATCACCGACCTCATGCACGTGAATATGAGCGATTCGTGGATTTTCCCCTCTTATAAAATATCTTCTTAAAGGTATACCGTTTTCACCCCTTACAATATACCCAGCCTTTTCAAATAATTCATTATAAGAGTCAATTTGGTGAATATCACTTACTTCAATTAATACATCAATGATCGGCTTAGCAAAACCAACCTCAATTAATGATGTACTTCCGATATGATGAATTGCAACAATTTCGTCTTTAATTATACTATTCAGTAATTCTTTTTCATTTTCATATCTATTTATCCATTCACTATTCCATGGTTCGATAATTGTTTTCCTCAATTCTTCACCTACCATCCAATGAAATAGAAAAGAAGCCTAAATAGGCTTCCTTATTAGTACTCAATTAATAGTTACGAAGTGTATCTACTGTTGTTTTGTCAGTAGCTTTTACAAGTTTAACTAGTAATTCTTTTGCAGCTAAATAATCATCTACATGAATAATTGAAGCTGCTGTATGAATATAACGTGAGCAAATACCGATTACTGCTGAAGGTACTCCGTCATTTGAAGTATGTACGCGTCCTGCATCCGTTCCGCCTTGTGATACAAAATATTGATAAGGTATATTATTTGATTCTGCTGTGTCTAAAATAAACTCTCGAATACCTTTATGTGTAACCATTGTACGATCTAGGATACGTAATAATACACCTTTACCTAATTGGCCAAATTCTGTTTTTGATCCAGACATATCATTTGCTGGGCTCGCATCAAGTGCATAGAAAATATCAGGTTTAATCATATTTGAAGCTGTTTGTGCTCCGCGTAAACCAACTTCTTCTTGAACTGTCGCACCTGAATATAAAATATTAGGTAAATTTTCATTTTGAACTTCTTTTAACAATTCAATTGCAAGTCCACATCCGTAACGATTATCCCAAGCTTTTGCCATGATTTTCTTCTCATTTGCCATAGGTGTGAAAGGACAAACCGGAACAATTTGTTGACCTGGTCTAATACCGATTTTCATTGCGTCTTCTTTATTATCTGCACCAATATCAATTAACATATTTTTAATATCCATTGGTCTTGCTCTTAGTTCATCACTCAATAAGTGTGGAGGAATTGAGCCAATTACACCGATAACAGGTCCTTGATCAGTCATTACTTGTACTCTTTGTGCAAGTAATACTTGATTCCACCATCCGCCTAGTGGTTGAAAACGTAACATTCCATTTTCTGTAATTTGAGTAACCATGAATCCAACTTCATCCATATGACCGGCTACCATTACAGTAGGGCCATCCTCAGTTCCTCGTTTTACACCAAAAATACTTCCTAGACGATCTTGCACAATTTCATTTGTGTACTTTTCTAATTCTTTTCTCATAAAATGACGAACTTCATGTTCAAACCCAGATGCGCCTTGTAATTCTGTAAGAAATTTAAATAGTTGAAGTGTATCTTGATTCATATTTTCGTTCCTCTCTATACAAAACATTTTATTTTCTTCTTTATTTTAACGAAAAAAAGCATATAATACCAACGTAAATCATTGAAATGTTAACTCTATTTGACTAAGATAAGGAGTAGAATATTTTTTCACGTACATATTACTTATTTAGAGGTGGCAATAATGAAATTAAAACGTGTACTAATTGGATTAGGTTTAGGTATAGCTGGTGGACTCTATCTACAGAAAAAGTTATCTTCACAATATGTTCCAGCTGAAAAAGCATTAAAAACAATTAAACCAGTTTTCCTATCGTATGGTAATGTAACTGGTACTTGGATTCATTCAGAACCAAAATGGGTTGATTTACCTGATTATGAAGGAGATGTGTATGAAGGCGGTTTCTCTGTAGTTGAAGCAGATAATCATACATCAAGCTATTCATTTATCATTAATGCTGTAAACGGTGAATTAATCTCAGCACAACTAGTGTAAGTTTTACAACTCACTATTTCAATTTAAACACCTTGTCAAGACTGACAAGGTGTTTCTTCTTTTGCGATTGTACTAATGATTTGTCCATCTTCATTCCATTTTATCGCTCTATAAACATTGTCGTGATAAAACGAAAACCAAGAATTATTTTTCAATCCAAAGTTTACCCATTTTTCCTTCGCATAAATCGAAGTCATAGGATAATCATCGTATGCCATAACCCATAAAGGAGATTGATGTGCATGTGTTGGCATTAAGTCACCCATATGTAATAATAGTTCATTTTCAGTTTCTATTTTTATAATACTATGTCCATCACTATGTCCACCTGTATGAATTACTGTCATTTCCTCAGTAACAGAATATTCATTTTCAAATGGTACTACTTGATGTTGAATTGCTTCCCAGTTTTCTTTCCAATATGTATTGCTTGAACGGATGTTTGGTTTTCTCATCTCATCCCATTCTATTTTCGATGTAATTATTTTAGCATTTGAAAAAACAGATTTGTACTCACCGTTCACAAGTTTTGTTAATCCACTTGCATGATCAAAATGTAAATGTGTCATGATTACGTAATCAATCTCTTCAACACTTAATCCATAATTTTTTAAACACGTTTCAATACTGGAATCTTCGGTCACTCCAAAGTTTCTCTTTTGTTTTTCATTTAACTTATTAACCCCAATTCCACTGTCTATTATTATATTTAAACCTTTTGTTTGAATGAACAGAGGGTCCGTACGTAACGGAATTTGATTATTATCATTTACTACATATTTTTTTGACCATAATGCTTTTGGTACAACTCCGAACATTGCTCCTCCATCTAATTGAGTATTCCCACCATTCAACCATTGGATAACACAAGATCCTACTTTTAATTGCTCCATAATGATCCCCCTTCACTAGTATAGTCTTTACTATTATATCATTTTTCTAAATTCCCTGAATATTACTTGTTTTAAAACAATAAGCTTTCGGTTTCAAAAGGGGAATGCGAATGAAACCAAATCGAACTAGTCAATAAGCTTTGATGATTGTCTGGATTGGAAGATGCTTGACTCTCAATGGAGTAGTGGGAAAGGTGATTTCTCACAAGTACAATGCGCCGAGGTACTCACTGTCATCCACACTAAAAACAAGCATCCTAGAGTGGAAACTCCCCCCTGATTAAATAGTAAAAATGTTTATGAAAATAGCTAAAAAAAGACTAGCATGACAATATTGTCTATGCTAGTCTTTTTTTATTTACGATATGCTGCTTCAATTCGATAAATACGATTACCTTTTGATGAAAATTTCTCTTCATATTCAGTCATAATATTCCCTTCAAACTCACTGTTATGAAGATCTAAGCTTAAGAAATGAATTGTCATTCCATAATTAGCAATACTCATAATAGAGTATTCAAATAAGCCTTGGTTGTCTGTTTTGAAATGAAGTTCTCCATCTGATTTTAAAATTTGTTGATACATTTGTAAAAATGTTTTATAAGTTAAACGACGTTTTTCATGGCGAACTTTCGGCCATGGATCAGAGAAGTTTAAATAAACTCGATCGATTTCTCCGTCCTCAAAAAAGTCAGTTAATTTCTGTGCATCTACATTTAACAGTTTTAAATTAGGAACCTCAGCTTCAATTAATTTTTCTAATGCATCTGAAACAACACTTGTATATTTCTCAATTCCAATATAGTTAATATGAGGATTAGCTTTTGCCATCTCCACCATAAAACGCCCTCTGCCAGTACCAACTTCAATATGAAGTGGTTGTTCTTTTTCAAATACGGATTGCCATTTCCCTTTAATTTCAGTTGGGTTTGGTATTACATAATGACAATATTGTTTTATTTGATCTGCCGCACCGGGCTTATGTCTTAATCGCATACGTAAATCTTCCTTTCTTCATAGAAAAAACCAAGCACAGATGGCACTCGGTTAACATGGTATTGTATAAAATCGTTTCGTCTAACACAAACTATTTCAAGTGTACCTAAATTAAAAAGGATGTGGACTGTATGCCTTTAAATCACGAGCACCAATTAACGATTTTAAGAGATATTTTAATGAACCATCAGTCTGATTGTTGTGGAACTGTTTCAGAATGTGAACAACTAGAAAGACTTGTCCAATCATTATTAACAAATGATCAAGTAACTGATGATGTAAAAAGCATGTTAAATGACGTATATTACTACAGTCAATCTGGAAAATATTCTTCTGATTTAGATCAACATATTACTAGTCATCAAAATCAGCTTTCACAATGGGTTACAGATTTTGATTCATATTCTTAATGTATTTGACAATTTCCGAGGAAATTTTTATTCTTTAGCCTAATATTTTTTCAAGCAGGCTCTCCATTTTTTGAGTCTGCTTTTCGTTTTCACGAGCTGTGTACCACTTTATCCAAATGATTGTTTGAGCAACTACATACCATGTCATCCGGTTAAGTAAATCTTCTGTCATCCGAATCCCATAATTACGAAGCCATTTATCCCACTGGTCTTGTTCCACATACGTAAATAAAAACATTCCTAGGTCAAATGCTTTATCAGCAATTATTGCTTCATCCCAATCAATTAAATATAAACTATTTGTTTCTGTTAATAACCAATTATGATGATTTAAATCACTGTGACAAACAACTAAATCTTCAGGGTCGAAAGATGGCATATTTTCCTCTAAAAATTCAATTCCTTTTACAATAATCTTGCTCTGAGTATACTCCTCAGTTAAATTACCTACAATTGTTTGCAATAATTCTTGAGGTTCCAGAGGATTGATTCCCAGCTTCGTTAACATGTATACCAATTCTTTTGAAGAATGAATACGATGCAAAAACTGAGCAACCCCTTTCGCAGATAGTTCAGAAGGTTCTAGACTACGTGCAATAACCCATTCTTGGGCAGTTAGTACATCACCATTTTCTAGTCTTCTAGTCCAAACTAACTTTGGAACAAAACCAGCCGCTGAAAGTACCGCTAAAAAAGGAGAAGAATTCCGTTTAAGAAATAATCTCTTGTCTTTATTGTCTGCTATATACGCTTCGCCAGTAAAACCTCCGGCGGGCGAGACTGTCCATTCTTTTCCTAACATTTCTTGTATATGATCCATTTTTCTTCCGTTCCTTGTTGAAAAAATATGTTTGAATATTGGTAATTAATGTTTCTTACGAAAAGTTAATAATTATAGCAAAAAGAAAGATAGCCTATTACAATTAGCTGTAATAAGCCATCTTAAACAAGTTTACATTGTTTAATTAGAATCTGCAAGTAGTTGCTACCATTTTACTAATACAACTGTCGAAAGTGCAGGGATTGGTAAGTTTTTACAGTTTGCTTTTTTATTTTTTTCAACATATTTTTCTCTTCCATCCCAAACATAGTTCCAATCATTTTCTTTGTCTAATTGAATAAAAGTATCTTCCATACCTTGATGAAATAGGACCATTAACTCTTTAATAGAATCAATATCATTTAATTCAGTCATATGATATCCAATTATATCAGGATGAACTTTAATAGGTTTTACATATTTTTGTAATTCTTCTTTAAATGAAAATCGTAGACTTTTGTATCGCTTTCGAATACTTATTAACTCTTTAATTACGTTAATCGAATTTTTCTCACGTTCTGCTCTTGCCCAGTCAATACTATTTATTGCGTCTCCTGCATTATAACTATTTTCAGTACCCATTTTAGTTCTGTAAAACTCTTGGCCACTATGAAGAAACGGTACACCAAATGATAATAAAACGAGACTTGTTCCAAGTAAATGACGTTTTTTCAGTAATTCCTCATTTTCGTTTGAATTCGATAATTGTAATCGGTCCCACATTGTATGATTATCATGGGATTCTACGTAATTAATTGATTGGTATGGTTCTTTAAATAGAGAAAGCTTATTAAATAACCCTACACTTCCGGTAAGTAGATCATTAAAAAAGTCATTATCCTTTTTACCATATATAAATCCTTTTTCTTGGATAGAAAAAGTGCTACCTTTTATACCATCTCGAAACTGGTCATTGAAGTATCCAATCTTACTTAACTGATGACTTTGAGTAATGGAGGCTTTTTGAGATGATGGCAATGATGTATTTAAATCCCATCCTTCTCCAAAAAGTATTAACTCAGGTTTTAAGTTAAAAAGTTCAATTTCAATTTCACTCATTGTAACCGTATCCAAAATACCCATCAAATCAAAACGGAAACCATCTATATCGTACTCTTCAGTCCAATACTTTAAAGAATGAATGATAAAACGCCTTGCCATCAAACGCTCAGAAGCAAAATCATTTCCAACCCCTGTTCCATTTGATGGAAGTCCTTGCTCATCCTGCCTAAAATAATAACCAGGTACAATTCGCTCGAAATGACTTGTTTGAAGCTCATAGACATGATTATAAACAACATCCATAATAATTCGTAAACCGTGTTCATGATAAGCTGAAATAAGTTTCTTTAATTCATTTATTCTTTCATACGGATTATTGGGTTGAATGCTGTAGCTACCTTCTGGGGAATTAAAATTTAATGGATTATATCCCCAATTATATGATTGAAATGGGTTGTATTCATCTACTCCCTCAAAATCAAAAATAGGTAATAATTCAATATGTGTAACTCCCAAATCACACAAATAATCCATTCCTGTAGAGAACTGATTCATTAAAGTACCTTTTTCATGAAAGCCTTTATACGTACCTTTTTTTTGGACTCCACTTAATGGATGAGAAGTAAAATCTCTAATACTAGCTTCATAAATAATACAATCAGTATATGAGTTTGGCGGTTCACTAATTGCATTTCTTACTTTAATTGTTTTTGATAAATCGATTACGACACTATGTTTACCATTGATTGTGACGGATTTGGCATAAGGATCGACTGCTTCTCTCCATATTAAATTCACACATACTAAGAATGTATAGACTAAGCCATCGCAATTTTCATTAACCATAGTGACCCAAGTACCATTTTCACCGCGATCCATAATGATTTCAGTAAATTCTTCTTCGATATCATACTTTTTATATATTCTAAGCTTTACTTTTGATGCAGTAGGAGCCCAAACTTTAAATTTGGTGAATTCAGGTGCATAAGTTGCCCCTAAATCATTCCCTTCATAAGCGTACTTTTCATCAAAATCATTAGAACGAATGACTCCACCTACTTGTAAATCAGTACGATTTTCAAACTCATCTTCTACCTCATAGGACTTTCCTAATAGAAGCGTTTCTGGAGAATGAGTTGTGTATTTTATAAAGGTATCAAACTCAATCTGCGAAGTGACTTGTAGTTGAGTTTTCAAATTATTTTGTTGAACTAAGTAAAAAAAAGTGTGCTGTGTTTGTTTGTTCGATTTGGGAATAATCATTGTTATTTCTTGAAATCCATCTATATAAGCTTCGAAAGCTCTTTTAATATGAAACAACGCTATTCACCATCCAACTTATTAATTCAAAATGTATCTATTATATTATTATTCATCATCTTTATCTTCGTTAACCAAATCGATACGATTTGTATATTCACAAAGAGCTAAAATGGATTGTGCAGCTTTTAACTGTCTTAGTTTTATCGGTGATGATTTTTTAAGAATTCGTTCATGCCATTGCTGATAATTTCGTTTATCAACTAATTGGACGTCTTTTGGAAGCTGCTGATAATCAATATAACCATTAGTAGATAAGAGTATTTTGTGTACTGTACTTTCAATATTATTCTTTTCATATATTTTACTAACTAATTTACCCATACGGTTTAACCCAAACATCGGGTTCACAATTTTCTTTTCTCGTTTAACAATTTTTTGCAACCAAAAATTCCCTTTATCCGCAATTGTCACATGATTCTCTTCACCCATAACGAACGAGATACAGTACGTTTCAATCGGTCCAATGATCAATATTTCTAATTCAATTGGCGCCTTTCCGATATATAAAACAGGTTTATATAAAACTAATAAATTGTCCGGGAATGATTGCAACAAAAATTTCAGTGTTTCATCATAACGTATTTTGCGAACTTCCTCATTATCGTCCATTCCAATCGACGATGCCCACTTTAATTGGAATTCATATATTTCATCTAAGAATTTTTGCTTCAGTTCTTCTTCTGAGAAATACTCATTAGCAACTTTAAAAATTTCTAGGATAGATTTTAAATCATCTGATTGATCAAGTGTTTCATCTTCTTCGATTGTTGATGGCTCATTTTTTGGACGTCTTTTCAACTTACTCCAAACCTTTGATAAAAACGTTTCCTCTTCCTCGAGCAAATCGTTTAATTTAATGGGGTCTATATCTTCTATTTGAATAGTTGAATGATTAGTTTCTTCCGAAAAATCCCAATTATTCGTTTCCCATGCCCCTTTTACTTTTTCCCACTGATCTCTTTTTAATAATACGTATTGGCTTGGGTAGTGAAAAATATCTACTTCGTATCTCGATGGATAATCTAGTAATTTTATTAGCTGAGCCATTTTGCTTCCCCTTTAATTAAATAATCATTTAAATTAATTTGATAAATTCCATCGGTTCATAACTCGGCTTTTTAGCAGGTTGTATTTTATATAAAACGATTTCATTTACTTCAAAACTTACCCCTTTTTGATCCCATGTAAGTGGAACGTAAAAATTAGATTGAAAAGTATCATTAAATTTCTTTGCGATTGTAATATGTGGACGGTATGGTCTTTTTTCTAATGAAAATCCCTGCTCTTCACAAATATTTCTTATTTGATTCTGTAGCTCGATTAAGTCATTACTTTTATTTACACCAAACCACCAAACACGAGGCTGATCGCTAGATCCAAAAATACCTAAATCTCTAATTGAAAGTGTAAAACTTTTACCATTACAAAGTTCCTCTCGCAATTGTTTCACAAGTTCTTTACTTTTTGTATATGTAACAGGACCTAAAAATGATAAGGTTATGTGAAAATCTTCTAAAAAAGTCCATTTTTTAAATGGTAATTTCCCATTCCATTCTTTTGCGTACGCATCTAATTTTTCTTTAATTTGAGAAGGTAATGGAACTGCAAGAAATACATGCTCGCTCACTATGCAATCTCCTTTTTGCCGCGAATATTTAAGTCTTTTTTGAGAATTTGCATAATTAATACCCCAATTAAGCTTAATGTTCCAAACATAATGTATATCGCTTTAATCGAAAATGCTTCAGAAATAAATCCACCAGTAAATGTACAAAACCACTCGCCTATCCCTAATCCTAAACCAGAATAAACAGTAACAGCTGTAGCTTTTAAAGAATCCGGTGCTTCATCTCTAACAAATTGCAATGCAGCAGGGATAAATAGACCAACCGTTAATCCTTGTGTTAAACAAGATAAAAATAAAACGAATAGAGGTGGATTCGTAAAATAAAAGAACCATCTCAATGCTGATACAAGTGCTGTTGCAATTAAAATATTATAAATTCCGTATTTATTTATCAGTTTTTTTGCTACTTGCAAAAATGGCGCTTCACTTCCTGCGGATATCAAGAAAGCAATCCCTACACCCGTTAATGTTCCACCTAATGATTGAATATATAAACCAAAGTATGTATTATTACCAGCTATTGGTCCAAATACGACAAAAGCAAAAAATAAAAACAGTAAGAATTTTTTATTCGATAATAAAATTGGAAGCCCTTTTAAAATTGGTTCCCTCTTACTTGTTAAATTTGATTTAGGCAAGAAAAAAGTTATTACGATTCCAACTAAAATAAAAAATGCAAAAATAAAAAATATTATGTTCAATCTATACATTTCCGATAATTTACCAGAAAATAAAACGGCTATTGCAAAACCAATTGAACCAAATAAACGAATAGCTCCATAGTTTCCACTAATTTTTTGGACATAATTTAATGCGATGCTATCAGAAAGAGGAATTAAAGCACTCTGTGTCATAGATAATGCTATGACCACAAATAATAGCATGCCAAATGAAGTGATTGTTGAATAGAAAAGTGCAATTGCTATTGTGGAAATTTGTGCAATAAGAAGCATCCTTTTAGGGTTTTGTGTAAAATCACTCATCATTCCCCATAAAGGTTGAGATATGATCGCGATAATTGGTGTTAGAGATAACAATAATCCAATTTGAGAAGTTGATAAATTCAACACATTTTTAAAGTAAGAAGATAGTAAAGGTCCTAGGGATCCAATTGCAAAGAATAAACAAAAATAATAGCCTTTAAAAATTAATAAAATGCTCTTTTCACGTAGATTTAATGTGTTCAAAATCTGATTCAACTCCTAAATATACAGAAAAAGGGGAGGTGTGATACTTCCCCTTTTCATTATTTTACTTAACTAATTCTGCAATTGCTTGTGCGTAAATTGCAGTTGCTTTTAATAAATCATCAATTTCAGCATACTCATCCTTTTGATGAGCTACTTCTGGTTTACCTAAGAACAGTGGTCCGAAAGCAACTCCAGCACTTAGTGAACGCGCATATGTTCCTCCACCAATTGTTAATAAAGTAGCTTCTTCACCAGTTTGCTCTTCATATACTTTTTGTAAAGTTTGAATTAATGGATGATCCTTTGGCACATGGTGAGGAGTTGAATTTTTAATCTCGTTAAATTCAAAACCATAATCATTTCCACGATCTGTAAGAGTTGTAATTACCGATTGGATATCAGTCGTTACTGGATAGCGTAAAGTTAACCCAAATGTTCCACCTTGTTGATCCTCATATTGCATAATTCCTAAGTTAATTGTTAAATCTCCAGTAATATCATCATTAAATGCAACTCCTAAGTTTTTACCTCTTGAGTCACCTTTAAAGTTTTCAACAATAAACTTTAAGAAGCTAGCAGCATGTTCATTGAATCGGAATTGGTTTAAGAAACTCGCTAATGCGATACCAGCATTTTTCCCTTTATCAGGCTCCATACCATGTACAGAAACACCTTCTACTTCTAAAACTTGCTGTCCATTTTCTTCGCTAGCAGAAGCTTTACAGCCTAATTCACTAATATGATTAGTAAAAGCCTCTAAGTCAAATTTTGTTCCAGAAATGACTGCTTTCGCATAATCTGGAACCATATTTACTCGTCTTCCTGAAGAAAACGAATTTAATTTAAAATCATTCCCTACGTCTTCAGATGTTAATTTTTGATTAAACTTAATATCTAAAATTCCTTTTTCTGCATAAATAATTGGGAAGTCTGCATCTGGAGCAAAGCCCATTGTTGGCATTTCCTCTTTTTCAAAATAATGCTCGACACAACGCCATTGACTTTCTTCATCTGTACCAAGAATCATACGAACTCGTTTGTTAATTGGAAGCCCTAATTCTTTTACAATTTTCATCGCGAAGTATGCAGCCATTGTAGGACCTTTATCATCGATTGCACCGCGAGCGTAAATATTTCCGTCTTTAATGATGGCATCAAAAGGATCGTGTGACCAACCATCTCCTGCTGGTACTACATCTAAGTGACATAGAATTCCAACTAACTCTTCCCCGCTTCCCATTTCTAAATGACCTGCTAGGCCATCTACATTTTTAGGGGTAAATCCATCTTTTTCACCTAGAGTTAACATATATGTAAGTGCTTCGTTTATTCCTTTACCCATCGGTGCTTCTTTTGTAATAGTAGATTCATCATAAACACTTTCAATATTTAATAGCTCAATCGTTTGCTTTAGAAAATCTTCTTTACGTTTTAATACTTCTTCCATCCAATTAATTTGTGTCATAAAAAAACCTCCTTTAATATACATATTTTATCATCTTCTAAAATTTAATCATAATTTCTTAATAATTGATACGAAAAAAGAAGGATTATGCCATTCTTTGTAGAATCTATATCTATAAACTTGCTAAGTGATTACGTTTGCGCAAATTTTCATTAAGTTTTTGTATTATTTTCATAAATTTCGTTATGAAACTACTTAAAAAGAGTAAAATGAAAATATAGTTTATTCTAGTAAAATATACTTAAGACCTGTTATGCGAACAATCTAGCGGTAAAGGAGTGGTTTTTTGAATTCTGGAACTTCTCGAATGCTGACTCGAATCAAAGCCATTTACATGTATATTAGTGAAAATGGTACCGTATCTACGAAAGACCTTGTGGAGGAGTTTGGTATTACACCTAGAACAATCCAACGTGATTTAAACATTTTAGAGTTTAATAATCTAGTTTATAGTCCAAGTAGGGGTAAGTGGGCCGTAACAGGTAAAAAAGTAAAAGCTTCTTCTTAAAATAAAAACCCTTGATTAGCTTGTCTGACGTCTAATCAAGGGTTTTTGTTTTTTATTTATTCTTTTTCTTCATTAACTGACTTTAACATATCTAATTCTTCATCAGTCAATTCTCTATATTCACCTAAGGCTAAATCCTCATCTAGTTTTAAAGGACCCATTTCTAATCTTTTTAAATAAGTTACAGTTTTTCCAACCGCTTCAAACATTCTTTTTACTTGATGGAATTTACCTTCCATAATAACAAGCTCTATTTCTGATTCCTCATCAGACTTAAGAATCGTTAAGTATCCTGGTTTTGTTAAGTAACCATCTTCTAAAGTAACACCTTGTTCAAATGCTTTACGATCCTCTTCGGTTACTACCCCATCAATTGTTGCATAATATTTTTTTGGCACATGCTTCTTAGGAGATAGTAATTGATGAGCTAAATGGCCATCGTTTGTAATTAATAATAATCCTTCTGTATCTTTATCTAAACGCCCAACAGGAAATGGATCAAATATAATATCTTCATATTCTAATAATCCAATGACTGTCTCATGTTCAGAGTCTTCTGTTGAAGAAATTACACCAGGGGGCTTATTCATCATTAAATAAACGAATTCTTTATACTCAACGACATCACCATTTACTGTGACTACTTGATTTTCGATATCGACATGTTCTTTTGGACTTTTGATTATATTATCTCCAACTTTTACAACACCTTGTTTCAATAAAGCCTTTACTTCTTTTCTACTACCATATCCCATATTGGATAAAATTTTATCAATTCTCATTATTAAACACCTTGTCTTTCATTTAGATTAAAAAAGGTGAACCTTTTGAAAGACGGTTCACCTTATCTGTTTTATCCTTTTTTACCAAATTTAAATCGATTCGAAATACGAGCTCCTAATATAATTTCAATTAAGTTTAATTTATATGCAACTCCTAGATAAACAACCGCTCCAACTGCAGCTCCAATTAAAACTAGGAACATCGAAATCATTCTTCCATCTTTATACGTAAACCATAAACCTAAAAATTGTTCTACGATATATACTGAACCTGCCATTAGCGCTGACAATATGATCATAAATAGTATTCGTCTTAATACTCTATTAAATGAGAAGTTTGCATACTTACGGATAAAATAGAAATTATAAACGATTGAAAATGTATAACCTAGTGCAGTAGCAAGTATTGCACCTTTTGTTTGAAAATAATGAATTAAAGGTACATTTAAGATAATCTTAATGATTACTCCAATTACTAATCCCACAATAGCATACTTTTGTTTGTCTATTCCTTGTAAGATTGCTACATTTACTGTAAAGAGTGAGTAAAGTAACGCAACTGGTGCATAGAATCCTAAAATAATACCACCAAGATGACTTTTTTCGTAAAACGCACTATACATTGGTTCCGCTAAAACTGAAATCCCAACTACTGCCGGTAGTGTTAAGAAGAAAACTACCTGGAAAGTTTGGGTAATTTGACTATGTAATTTTTTATGATTTTGGCTTACAAAGGCTTCAGTAATCGCAGGTACAAGTGTTAAACCAAAGGCTGTAGCTAACGAAACTGGTATCATTACTAATTTATGACTTGTAAATGAAAACATTACGTATGTCGCTTCTGCTATATCTTTATATCCATTCGCTTCCATTGTACGATTATAAGTAAATTGATCAACAAGTTGATATAAAGGAATAGCCAATCCTACAAAAACATATGGGATTGAATAAGAGAATAATTCCTTAAACATTTCCATGTTCGTTGGATTAATTCGCCCCCTAGATTTAGGTAATAATTCATCTAAGTGAGGTTTTCTATTTCTCCAATACCAAAACAAGATTAATAAACCACCGATTGCTCCTAGTGTTGCAGCAAAAGTAGATAAGCCAATGGCTTGCGTAAGTGTTCCACCAAACACTCTAAGAATTAAATAACTCCCTACTAAGGTAAATACAATACGAACGATTTGTTCTAATAGTTGTGAAATCGTCGTAGGTCCCATAGATTGATGTCCTTGGAAAAATCCTCTATATAGACTTTGAGAAGGAACAAAAATTAATGCTGTACTTACAATCCTTATGACAGACACTACATCATCGACACTATTTCCTTGTGTATCTTTCGGTAGCATAAACGGTGCAATGACTGGTGCTAAAATAAATAAAATTAGAAATGCAAGAAAGCCTGTACAAATTAACAATAACTGACTCGCATGAAACAATCTTCTACTTGTTTCATATTCTTCGATCGCATTATACTTTGAAACGAATTTCGCTACAGCTAATGGTACACCAGCAGTAGCTATACTAATGAATAATGTATATGGAACATAACCATAATTATATAACGCAGATCCTTGAGTACCGACTAAAGCGAAAAATGGGAATGTATAAATCATTCCTAGAAATTTTATAAGAAAAGTTCCAGCAGTTAAAATAAACGTACCACGTAGTAATTTTGAATCTGACATAAACTGCCTCCTACTAATTCGATCAATCAAACTAACTAATCTATCTTACCATATTCATATAAAAAGAAAAAATTAAAAATAGGTAAGAAGTTGGAGCTTATTTGAAAAAATGGTATGCTTTAAAAAAGAAATTGTAATGAAAGTAGTGAAAAAATGAACTATGACGTGATTGTAATAGGTGGCGGGACATCTGGTTTAATGGCTGCAATAAGTGCTGCTGAAAATAAGGCAAAAGTCCTTCTACTCGAGAAAGGTAATAAACTCGGACAAAAACTCCTTATCTCAGGTGGAGGTCGTTGTAATGTCACTAACCGCTTACCAGTTGAAGAAGTAATTAAGCATATTCCTGGAAACGGACGTTTTTTATACAGTGCGTTTTCTATTTATAATAATGAAGATATCATTCAATTTTTCGAGAAAATGGGCGTCGCTCTTAAAGAAGAGGATCACGGAAGAATGTTCCCTGTTTCAAACGATTCAAAATCTGTTTTGGAAGCATTAATTCAAAAACTAAAAAAACATCATGTTGATATTCAAATAAATAGAACTGTTAAAGATGTATTATATGAAAATGACAAAGTAGTAGGCATTCTATTAAATGATAAAACGGTTATCAATACGAAAAGTGTTGTACTTGCTGTTGGCGGTAAATCCGTACCTCATACTGGTTCAACTGGTGATGGGTATGCTTGGGCCAAAAAAGCAGGTCATACAATAACTGAACTATTCCCAACGGAAGTACCTATCACATCGAGTGAAGGATTCATTCAGAGCAAAACATTACAAGGACTCGCGTTAAGAGACATTGAATTAAGTGTACTAAATCCAAAAGGTAAAAAGGTGATTTCACATAAAATGGACATGCTTTTTACCCACTTTGGAATTTCGGGTCCAGCAGCACTTAGATGTAGCCAATTTGTGTATAAAGTACAACAAAAATTCAATACAAAAATCGTGACAATGGCAATTGATCTATTCCCAGATCAAAATGAAGAAGCTATTTTTCAAGAAACAAATAATCTGCTAAAAAACGAACCTAAGAAATCAGTAAAAAATGTATTAAAGGGATTAGCGCCTGAAAGATATCTATTATTTTTACTATCAAAATGTGGAATAGATGAATCCACCTCGTGCAATGAGATTAGTACATTAAAAATAAGAGAGCTTGTCCAATCTTTTAAAAGCTTTACATTTGAAGTGAATGGAACACTTTCAATTGAAAAAGCATTCGTAACAGGTGGAGGAGTTTCGACTAAGGAGATACATCCAAAAGAAATGTCTTCTAAGTTAATGAATGGACTTTATTTTTGCGGAGAATTATTAGATATCCATGGCTATACAGGAGGTTACAATATTACAGCCGCATTTGTTACTGGACGATTAGCTGGTGCATCTGCAGCCGAGTACTCATTACATTTATAAACACAGTTATATTTTATAAACAAAGGACCAACGACTATTTTTTTTATCGTTTGGTCCTTTCATGATTACATAAAGAAAAGCACAAGATTGGATTACTCCCCCCAATTGATGCTAGTGTCATTTTATATTCCATTACTTTTAATTCTTCATTCAACCTGTTCATCTTTTCTCTCGCATCCAATCTCGTTTCATGCTCTTCACTCATCTTTTTTGTCTTTAACACAAATTCACCTTCCCTAAGTGTTAAGGTCTTCAGCGTACATTTGATTGTTCATGTTGTAAATTAACTAATAAATAAAATCGTCCATCCTCTTCTACATACCCATCTGCTAATTGGAAAGTAGGCTCTATTTCTTTAAAGAAAAATTTCCCAATTAAATACTTTGAAGAATATAGTTCTATATGACCTTCCTTAAACTTTCCAATAACTTTATCCGTAATGTCGATTTTCAATGTTTTAGGCAAATCAACCCCCTCCTTTCTAACAATCAAGGCCTCAATGAAGAAATATATGAGGTTCTACTATAATATATGTCAGAACTTCGAGGATAATCTTATTAATCAAAAAAACTTAAGCCCATTTTTAAGCCAAGCATTGTTGACTAAAAAAAAGAGTAAATCCAACCATTATGTTGGATCTACTCTTTTAATGTGTAGACAAATCCCCAAAATATGAGATGAAGACTCTTTTAATCTAATTCACCTTCCCAGGCCATCATGCCACCTTCCATATTAATAGCCTTATAGCCTAGGTCGGTCAAATATTCACATACGTTTTCACTTCGCACGCCTGCTTTACAAATAAAAATATATTCCATCTCTTTATTAAATACATCTAATTTAGTTGGAATCTCTCCCATTGGAATATGAATAGCCTCTGGTATCTTACCATGCTCAACTTCAAAATCTTCTCGTACATCAACTAAAAATAAAGTTTCACCGGCATCTAATCGTTCTTTTACTTCATTTGCTGAAATTGAATTCATCTTCTTATTTCCTCCTTACTCATAGCATTATCTTATCAACTTCTCTTTAGCGATGCAAAAAGAATGATTATGTACTTATCTTCAATATTATTCCCTATTATGCTTTGTTTTAAGATCATATCAATTTGATGGTACTTCATCATTCATGCTTGTTTGCCTGCGGTTTCCGAGCCTTTAAGAATGGAATTCAAAAAAAACCTCATTTAAGAGGTTTTTCTTTGAAAAATTCATAAGATTTATTGATTAGTTTGCTACAATGTTTACTAATTTTCCAGGTACTGCAATAATTTTACGCACTGTTTTTCCTTCTACTTGCTCTTTTACAGATTCATCTGATAATGCAATTTGTTCCATTTGTTCACGAGAAGCATCTTTTGCAACAAGTAATTTAGCTCTTACTTTCCCATTAATTTGGACAACGATTTCAATTTCGTCTTCTACAAGTTTTGCTTCATCGTAAGCAGGCCATGTAGCGTATGCAATTGAATCACTGTGACCAAGTTTACTCCAAAGTTCTTCTCCGATATGTGGAGCAACTGGTGCAAGAATTTTAACAAAACCTTCAACCATATCTTTAGGTAATTGGTCAGCTTTATAGGCCTCATTAATGAATACCATCATTTGTGATATTGCTGTGTTAAAGCGAAGTCCTTCAAAGTCTTCAGTAACTTTTTTCACTGTTTGATGATATGTTTTTTCTAGACTACTTTCAGTAATACCTTCAACAACCTTACTTGAAATAGCTTCATTATCACCTACAAATAAACGCCATACTCGATCTAAGAAACGTCTAGAACCATCTAACCCATTTTCTGACCAAGCAATTGAAGCATCTAGAGGACCCATGAACATTTCGTATAAACGTAATGTATCTGCTCCATGGCTCGCTACGATATCATCTGGGTTTACGACATTCCCTTTTGATTTAGACATTTTCTCATTATTTTCACCTAAGATCATACCTTGGTTAAATAATTTTTGGAATGGCTCTTTTGTTGGTACAACACCTAAATCATAAAGGAATTTATGCCAGAAACGAGCGTATAGTAAGTGAAGTACTGCATGCTCTGCTCCACCGATATATACATCAACTGGTAACCAGTGTTTTAATTTTTCTGGATCCGCAATTGCCTCTGTGTTTGTTGGATCGATATAACGTAAATAATACCAACAACTTCCACCCCATTGTGGCATTGTATTCGTTTCACGTCTTCCTTTTTTACCAGTAACAGGATCTACAACATTAACCCAATCTACTACGTTTGCTAATGGAGATTCACCTGTTCCACTCGGACGAATATCATCAGTAATAGGAAGGATAAGTGGTAGCTCTTCATCAGGAACAACTGTCATTGTACCGTCTTCCCAGAAAATTACTGGAATTGGCTCACCCCAATATCTTTGACGTGAGAATAACCAGTCTCTTAAACGATAGGTAACCTTTTTCTCACCAGATTTTGTAGAGTCCAACCATTGTAGCATTTTTTCAATAGCATCTTCTTTCGTTAAATCATTTAAGAAATCTGAGTTAACGTGTTTACCATCGCCAGTGTAAGCTTCTTTTTGAACATCTCCACCTTCAACAACTTCTACGATTGGTAAATTAAATTTAACTGCAAATTCATGGTCGCGTTCATCATGTCCTGGTACCGCCATGATTGCACCTGTACCATAACTTGCTAACACATAATCAGCAATCCAAATTGGAAGTTTTTCGTTATTTACCGGATTAACAGCGTATGCTCCAGTGAATACACCTGTTTTGTCTTTTGCTAAATCAGTACGCTCCAAATCACTTTTAGATTTAATTGAGTCGATGTAAGCTTCAACTGCTTCTTTTTGTTCAGCAGTCGTAATTTTACTTACAAGATCATGCTCAGGAGCTACAACTAAGTAACTTGCACCAAATAGCGTATCTGGACGAGTTGTAAAAACAGTTACTTTCTCATTGTAACCATCCACTGTAAAGTAAACTTCTGCGCCTTCAGATCGACCAATCCAGTTGCGTTGCATTTCTTTTAAGCTTTCTGGCCAATCCAATTCTTCTAAATCCTCTAATAATCTGTCCGCATAAGCAGTGATTTTTAAAATCCATTGCTTCATAGGGCGACGTTCAACCGGATGGCCTCCACGTTCACTCTTTCCGTCAATTACTTCTTCATTTGCTAAAACAGTACCTAGCGCTGGACACCAGTTAACTGGGACCTCATCTACATAAGCTAATCCTTTTTCAACCATTCTTAGGAAAATCCATTGTGTCCATTTATAGTAATTAGGGTCAGTTGTATTTACTTCACGGTCCCAATCATAAGAGAAGCCTAACGCTTGGATTTGATTACGGAAAGTATTTATATTTTTTTCAGTGAATTCTGCTGGGTCATTACCTGTGTCTAATGCATATTGCTCTGCAGGTAATCCAAATGCATCCCACCCCATTGGGTGAAGTACATTATAACCTTGCATTCTTTTCATTCTTGATAATATATCAGTTGCCGTATATCCTTCTGGATGGCCTACATGAAGTCCAGCTCCAGATGGATATGGAAACATATCAAGTGCATAAAATTTTGGTTTAGACAATTCATCAATCGTTTTAAATGTTTTATTATCTTGCCAATAATTTTGCCATTTTTGTTCAATATTACGATGATTAAAACTCATATTTATTGCCTCCTATTTTAATTTTAAATGGCTCGACTTGTGGTTACCGTTTTAATAAAAAAAAATCCTCCCGCCCCAAAAAGGGACGAGAGGATTTCCCGCGGTACCACCCAAATTAATGTAAAAATACATTCACTTGTTTCCGTAACGTGGAATACGACATTTATTACTTGGCAAACACCGTTCACAAATGTGGCTTATGGGCGAGTTCATGAATAGAAGGGATTGACTTTCACCAACCGTCAACTCTCTAAACCTCTTCACACTCACTACTATTCCCAATCTTAGCCGATCATTTAGATTTAATTTATACCATTTTATTATAACCAAAGAAAAAGGTCAATTATACATCGCCTATTTTTATGAAGCGAAAGTCTCATTCTGAATATTTTCAACTTTTTTAGCAAGTCTTTCGTAAAGTACAGAAAAAATCATACTAATGATTAAGAAGAAAACTAAAATGATAAACAGTACCTTCATACTAAACATATCAACAATTGCCCCACCAAGCACAGGTCCAAGCATCCTACCTACTGTTGCCGCACTATTTACAATTCCTTGGTACATACCGATGCGTTCTTTTGGCGCAAGCATATTAGCAATTGTTGGTACAGCTGGCCACACAAACATTTCACCAATTGTTAAAATGATCATTCCTACCATAAACATCGAAAATTGTTCTGCTGTACTTACTAGCACTGTCGAAGCAATAAAAAAGCCTATTCCAAACAGCATTTGTTTTCTCATACTTAACACAAATTTACGAATGATTGTTGAAACAATCGGTTGAGCTAATACGATCAGCGCACCATTCACAGTCCAAAGTAAACTATAATTTTTTAAACCAATGTGAAGGCTTTGCATTTCAGAAGCAATTGTTGTTTGCCATTGCACATAAACTAACCAACATAATATATAGGCACAACAAACAATCAATAACGCCTTCATTGACGGCGTAAAAGAAAACTTAGGCTTCTCAGCTTTTTCTACATTTTTTGTTTCACTTATTTCTTTCGGAACTTCCATATTTCTAAATCCAAAAACTGCTACAAAGAAAAAGACAATATATAATAACAAATTAGCAGTAAAGATATTATTTATATTCGCATTAGCAACCATGCCACCAAGCGCTGTACCAACCGCAACGCCTAAATTTTGAGCAACATAAATTGCATTAAACGCCTTACGTCCACCCTCTGGCCAAGCAGCACCTACCATCGCATACATTGATGGAAATACGATTCCTACACCAAAACCTAAAGTAATGAAAAAACAACTATAAAATGACCATGAATGATTAATAACAAGACCTAAAATCGAGAAAAACGTAATAACAATACCTGTCAAAATTGATTTATATCCTCCCAGTCGGTCAAATAGCCAACCACCGAGCATATTCCCAAAAACCCCAGCTAATGAATTAAACATTAAAATAAGCCCTGCAACAGACAAGGACTTCCCTAAGTATTGATGAATATATATCGTATTAAACGGCCACAAAAATGAATTGCCAGTTACGTTTAATATCATTCCTATTAACAAAAACCAGAGCTTTTTTGGCATCCCCCGTACTCCCCTCTAAGCTGTCCCCTTTTTATCTATATAACTTATTAATTGTAGAGGAGAACGTTGATTGTTTCAAGGAAGAAATTTTGGAAGCAGATTGCAAATAAAAAAATGCTGTACTCGTAAACTTTATTGCTAATAAATATGGGGGAACTATAGATTTTCTATTTAGAATGATCAATATAATCTCTTTAAAAATTTGGGTCTGTTAAAAAGTAATGTTGATTTCTGTTGCAGAATCCTCCCTTTCCGTTTTGCGTGAGCTGAGCCTCCTGGGCCCACACGACGTGGGTCGTGCATGCCTTACCACAGGACGTGGTGGTATTAGCATGCCTACCTTTTTGACCAAATGCGTGGGTCCCACTTTTCTCGCTACTCCCACAGGAGTCTCACACTCCAATCAAATCTCTTAATTTTCTCTTTGCATCAAACCTGTTAAATCTCTCAGAACAAAGCGTTTTGCCAAATATCAACAATAAACATTAACAGAGTGAAAAATTTTAAAAAACACTTATAGAAAAAATCCACAACAAAAAAAGCCTACTATTTGTAGGCTCCTTTTCATTATTGTTTTGATCTCTGAGGTTGACCTTTTTTAGAATTGCTAGCTTTAACTTTATCAACTGCTGATAGTTCGCCAGCGAATTCTGTGTTTGTTGCATTTTTTGTTCTTTGCTCAGGATTATTTTGTTTTGATTTCTTCTTAACCACGTCAATATTCCTCCCTAAATACATATATTCTTCTACATTTTCATGCATATGCGTTCTCCTTTAATGTGGAGTTGTGATCATTTGATGTTGTAATTCTGTTAATTGTCTACGTAATCGATTAAATTCATCTCGATTTTCTATGTTTGCAATTCTTTCTACTTTTTCCAATTCCATTATTGCTTGCTCTAGTTGTTGTTGCGCATCTGAATACTCAATTCCATTAACATGCTCTTGTCTCATTCCTATTTCTAACTGTTCAACGGCATAGTCATATGCGTTCTTAGCTTGCTGAACTTGTTCTTGTCCGAATGCGCGATCTGTCAAACCCAAGAAAATTCCTCCTTTTAGACTTTACTAAGTCAAAAATGAAGTACCCAATATGTAGGCTACCTTCAAGGATAGTATTTCCAAAGCGTTCTAACAAAGTACTATTATTTGTTTACATTAGAGAGATGTTTTTCCATTTGGTTTTCTATACATAGCATGATAAAATCGAGAATAGTGACTTAAAACAAGGGAGGGATGAGGAATGACAAATAACAATCCTTTTCCATATACAATAGATCATAAAAGATACCATTCTTGGAACTATCATTTAAGACAGGAATTCGGTGAAAAAGTATTCAAAGTTTCGATTGATGCTGGCTTCGATTGTCCAAATAGAGATGGTACAGTGGCGTTTGGTGGTTGTACTTTTTGTAGTGCATCTGGCTCAGGGGATTTTGCAGGAAATCGAGCTGAAGATGTTGTGACTCAATTCCATAAAATTAAAGATAAAATGCATGAGAAATGGCAAAACGGAAAATACTTAGGTTATTTCCAAGCCTATACAAATACTCATGCACCAGTAGAGGTACTTAAACAAAAGTTTGAACCAATACTAGAACAAGAAGGTGTAGTCGGACTTTCTATCGCAACCCGACCTGATTGTTTACCAGATGATGTGGTTGAATATCTTGCTGATTTAAATAAACGAACTTATTTATGGGTAGAACTTGGTCTACAAACTGTTCATGAAAAAACGGCTAATATTATTAATCGAGCTCATGATTATAAAACATATGTTGAAGGTGTAGAAAAGCTTAGAAAACACAATATACGTATTTGTTCACATATAATTAATGGATTACCTTTGGAAACACCTGAAATGATGATGGAAACTGCATTAGAAGTAGCAAAACTTGATATACAAGGCATCAAAATCCACTTACTGCATCTTTTAAAAGGAACTGCTATGATGAAGCAGTATGAAAAAGGACTAGTTGAATTCATGAATTTCGATGATTATATTAACTTAGTCGTTGATCAACTAGAAATTATTCCAAGCGATGTAATTGTTCATCGAATTACTGGTGACGGTCCTCCGGATTTATTAATCGGTCCAATGTGGAGTCTTAAAAAATGGGAAGTTTTAAATGCAATTGATCGTGAATTTGAGCGTCGTAATAGTTGGCAAGGTAAATTCGCTAAAAATAGAGTGCAATTAACATGATTTTAGAACGAATCTTACCTTTTGCAAGAAAACTTCTTCAATTAGCTCTTCAAGAAGGAGACATTGCAATTGACGCAACAATTGGCAATGGACATGATACAGTCTTATTAGCAAAATTAGTTGGTGAAACCGGCCATGTATTTGGTTTTGATATTCAAGATTTAGCCATTCAAAATACGATCGAGCGACTTAATAATGAGAAGTTAGCTAAACAAGTCACAGTTGTTCAAAAAAGTCATTCTGCCGTAAAAGAAGTTTTACCTACTCATTTGCATGGAAAAGTGAAAGCTGCAATTTTCAACTTAGGCTATTTACCCGGTAGTGATAAATCGATCGTTACTGTTCCAGCTTCAACTATTTCAGCAATTCAACAAATTCTTGAAATTATGGCACCCGAAGGAATCATAGTAGTTGTAATTTATCATGGTCATGATGGTGGAGATGTTGAAAAAGATGCATTAATGAACTTTGTTCAAAAAATTCCACAAGACTTGGCCCATGTTTTAACTTATCGATTCTTAAATCAAGCAAATAATCCCCCTTTTATTGTTGCAATCGAAAAAAGAGGTTAAATTAGTTGAATACCAAACTGTCCAACATATTTTGTTGGACAGTTTTTTTATTTTTTGGCTCATTTGTAGCGTATAGCAATCTAAAAGAAATAAGTTCCACTCCAAATAATCTCGTTTCGATCAAGTTGACTTAACAAAATCATTATATGATTAAAAATTTATTAAAAAAAAACTTTTTTGATATTTGGTAAATTTTTCTTGAAATATTGGTAATGATAATAAAATCAAAAAGTAAAGGAGTTTTCATCATGAAAAAAGCAATTTTTGCTGGAGCAATTGTCAGTCTAATGACTTTTAGTGCAGTTTCTGTTAGTGCACAATCAATTAACTCTGCAAGTTACTATGTGCACCCAAAACAAAGTAATAATGAAGGTGATGCTAATAAACAACATCGCCACCATCACCATCACAACAAAGAAAATAACCAGTTATTTAAGAAACATAAAAAAGAGGTTATCCAATATTTATCAAACTATCTAAACCAACCAGAAGCAAATGTTAATAAAGTAGTTGAAAAGCATCAAATGGAAATGAAAAAATTAATCTTTATAGCTGTAGTTGCTAAGCTTTCAAATAAACCATTAGAAAACGTAATCGCTCAAAAAGAGAAATCAAAATCATTTAAAGATTTTTTAAGCAATAACAATATTAAACATGAACAATTTTTTAATGAAATGAGAAGAGTTCACCAGGATATTATTACTAAAATTGAACCAGCTAAAACTAAAAACTAATACTGCAGCATATCTTCAATATTTTTTATTGAGGATATGCATTTTTAATTAATTTACATAATATAAGTTTATTTCGACATTTATCGACACTTCGAGTATCTTTTAGATTATTACTTTAAAATAAAATAGTATGATAATAGTTTTATAAATATGTAAACGTTTTCTATATCTAGTCTAATTGTTTTAGTTATTCGTTACATAAGTTAAAAATGAATTCTAATTTAACATTATTTTGAGATACAAAAAACCAATTAAATTAACAATTAAATGAAATATTTTACATTATTTATTAAAAATTTTGTCTAATTTTTTGTCTAATTTTTAAATTAAGACTAGATTAAAATGATATACATACGATTATTTTGTACAGGTTTTTAGACCTATTTATTAGGTTTAAATTCTGAATTTTCAATTATATTTTCGATTACTGTACAATTCGTTGTATTTACTTATCATTATGGAGGTGTATCAATGTCATTTTTCGTAAAGCAGAAATATTTAGTTGTTGCAATCTGGTTAGTACTTGCAGTAACACTTAGCCTACTGTCTCCTTCTCTTTCCTCATTAGTTGAAGAAAAAGGAACTTTAGAACTACCAAGTAGTACTCAAGTAATGAAAGCAGAAAAAATTCAAACACAACATGGCATGGATCCAAAAAACAATAAGAGTTTTGCAATCACTTTTTACAATGACCAAAAATTATCTGAATCGGATAAAGAGGCAGTAAAAAATGTAGCATCAAAACTTGAAGATAACAAAGATTCAATTGGTCTTGTATCAGTTTCGAACTCAATCGACGAACCTAGATTAAAGAATACCCTTGAATCTAAAGATGGTAAAACAATTTTATTATCTGGTACGCTCAACATTAAAGGTAAAAATTTAACATCACTTTATAATGAATTAAACTCACTTACAGCTGTTAAAGGATTAGAAAGAATTGTTACTGGTAAAATCTTTATCGATGAACAAGCCAATAAACAAAATGAAGATGGACTTAAAAAAGGAATCATTATTGCTGGAGTTCTTGCTTTAGTCGCTTCACTTGCTGTTACACGAAAGCCAGTCGTTGTTCTTTCAGCTCTAGTATTAACTTTAATCAACTACTTAGTAAGCGCTTCAATTTATAGCTTTTTAGTAGATAGTGATAAACTACCCATTACAAATATTGCACCACTAGCTCTTGGGCTATTTGCATTCTTACTTAGCGTAACAGCAACCTTTAGTTTGTATTACCGCTATGCAGGAGTTTTGTCAGCCCAAAAATCGAATGAACACTCACTCATTTTTGCTTTATCAAAAAAACAATATAGTTTACTCGTTTCACATGCGGTTTTCACAGTATTAAGTTTTGGACTTTTAAATACTACTTTCCAAATGACGAAATCCTTAAGTGTCTTAATCATTTTAGGTATTGTATCGTATTTCGCTTCTATTACATTTTTACCAAGTCTTTTTTCAGTTTTCGGAAAAGCATTACTTATTCCTAATACGAAAAATGCTAGTTTCGTAGGTTGGCAAAAATGGAATAGTTTAGTAGTAAGACGAAGTGGTATCTTCACTTTAGTGACACTTTTAGTCATTGCACCGATAATTGCCATGTATCAGCATAAAGTAGCTTACAGTACTGTCGATGGACTTCCAAATGAAGGTGCAGCGAAAGGTTCTAGATTAGTAGCTAGTGAATTTAGTGAAGGCAAATCAACTCCACTAAGACTTGTACTTGAAAATACTGTGCCTTGGAATACTGCAATTGGTATGACTTCTATTGAAGCGTTATCGCGCAGTCTTTCTCAAATGGATGGCGTTGAATCCGTACGAAGTGCATCTAGACCATTTAGTAGTGAATTAGATCCATTACTGCTTGTTACCCAAGCAGCTACTTTAAAAGATGGAATTGGAAAAGGAAACGACGGAGTAAATCAAATACGAGAAGGTCTTCAAGGAGCTAAAGATGAATTAGAGTCCTCTTCTCCTAAATTAAAAGAAGCTACAGATGGAATTGATCAGTTAGTTACTGGTACAACAAAGCTTCAAACTGGTGTAGGTAAATTAGAAGACGGTTTATCACAAATCGAAAATGGATTACGTAAAGGCTCAGTTGGAGCAGGTCAGTTACACGATGGCTTAGGCACTGCTAAAGATAGTACAAAACAATTATTAACTGGTAGTAAACAATTATTAGCTGGATACAAAGAAATCGAAAAAAACTTTAAAACACTTGCTAGTGGTGTTGGCGATATTAAAATGAATCTTGCCAAAATTCAAGGTGGTATTCAAGGATCTGAACAATTAGCATCTGGATTAGGTAAAAAATATCCAGAAATTACTTCTGATACTTTCTACCAACAACTACAAGGAACACTTAAGCTTTTAGATGACAGCTTAACTGAGTTTATTGGTAAAGTAGGTGAAGCTGAAAAAGGTGCTGGCTTACTACTTGCAGGACTTCAAAAAGCAAATGCAGGAATGACTCAGGTTGTAGATGGTCAAACAAAATTAGTTGCAGGATTAGAAAAATTATATGCTGGTATGGGTGAATTACAAAATGGTATTGAAAGAGCTGCAGATGGCGAATCACTTGTCCTAGAAAATGTACCACAAGTAACGAATGGACTAGGTCAGCTGAAAGACGGTCAAACTCAATTAGGTGACGGAATTGGACTTTTTGTTGATAAAGTCGGTGAATTAAAGGATGGTTTAGGTCAAACTGTAGGCGGATTAACACAAATTTATGACGGATTAAATACTGCTCAAGGTTATCTGGGTGGACTAACAACAAGTTTTAATCCAAGCTTAACTGGTTGGTACTTACCTGAAGAAGCATTAAGCGAACCTGATTTTCAAAAAATCTTTGACAACTATATGTCTAAAGATTTCAATGTAACAACAATTGATGTTACTTTTGAAAAAACACCTATCTCTACTGAAGGTACAAAGCTAGTTGATCAAGCTAGAAAAACCGCTCTTAAATCATTAAAAGATCAAGGTTTAGAGTCTGTAAATTTAGCTTTAGCTGAAGATCCTTCAACAGTATATAGTTTAAAACCTATTATTACTGATGATTTAAAATGGCTTTTAACATACTCTCTAATTGCTGCAATTGTATTATTTACACTTGCATATAGAAATATCTTCTACTCAATTATTTCTGTAGGTGCAGCAACGGTTACCTATTTTGCTGGCAACTCTTTTGCAGAACAAGTATTTATACGTCATCATGATCAATTAGGATTAAAATTCCTAGTTCCAATCTTTGCAATTTACTTAGTCTTTGCAATGACATGTACATTATTGGCTCATCTTTACTCAAATTCTTCTACGGATGCAGATGAAAAAGATTCTTTACTAGCTGGTAATATTGCAAGCATGTTTGCAGTTGGTGTAGTAGGCAGTGTCATTTTCGTGGGATTATTATTTAGTAGTAGTTATTTATTTGTTCAAACTGCACTTTCAACTTTAGTTGGATTGATTTTAGTAACATTCTTTATTGTTCCTGTTATTTATCCAATTTTTGCTTCAAAACTATTTAGTTCCACTTCATCACAAGAACATGTGATTGAAAATAATGTGTCGCTAACAAACTAATTGTTAATGAATAATAAGGTCGAACTCTCTTATTAATGAGTTCGACCTTTTTCATATTCATCTAATCATAAACTGATTCGTTTAATGGTACTTTATCCCCTCTTTTTTCAAATTTTCGCAATTCTACCTCTTTTATTAAATGTTACTAATTTATGATAAACACGGCGTATATCTTAACTTTAGTGAATATGATGTAAAGTAATTACAAATTTAATGATAATGAAATGAAACTTAATTAATATAGTAAAGCAACAGTAATTGGTATCAGACAACTCAAGGGAGTGAAGAGTTGATTTCTAATTTAAACAAATCATTTCGTAAATTATTTATGTTCTTATTACGGAATTCAAATTGGATATTATTACTACTCGGATTGGTTGCATTTATCAATTACTGGTCTCTCTTTTTCCTATTTTCTTTAGTCAAAGGAATAAAGACCGAATCTTCTCAAGTTAACCAAATGACACTTTGGGTTATATATGGTTACTTCTATGGTTTTTTTGGAAGTATGATTTTAATGTTCGTACATTTTTTCGTACTTAGATTTATGATTATTCATCGAAAAATAAAAAGCTTCGTTATTTTTTTAGGACTTCATTTTTCTTATTTAATATTTTTAATTTTATTAATTCTATTAAACTAACTATCTACTTCCTTCCAAGTAGCGATCACTTCACAAACCACATCTACCTTGTGTAATGATTCATTTTTAGTTTATACTGTTCATAGATACAATTAATTGAATGCAAATTTTCGGAGGAGCCTGTCACAATAGGGATAAGTATGTACTTACTTATCTTATTGTCACAGGCTCTTTTTGTGTGCAAAAAAGTTAGGAGTGAATATTTTTATGTTGTATGTACAATTAGCAATAATTTTAATTGCGTCTAAAATTGTAGGAGATTGGAGTACAAAACTTGGTCAACCAGCAGTATTAGGTAAACTTCTCATTGGAATATTGTTAGGTCCCTCCGTTCTTGGAATTATTACTGAAACAGAAACTTTACACGAAATGAGCGAGATTGGTGTAATCTTGCTAATGTTTATCGCTGGATTAGAGACCGATCTAACTGAACTTAAACGAACCCGAAAGGCTTCTACTCTTGTTGGTGTACTAGGTATTTTATTCCCTTTATGTATTGGGTACGTTTATGGAATTTCCGTTCATCTATCAACCTTTGAATCCATCTTTATTGGTCTCTTACTGTCGGCAACAAGCGTAAGTATTTCAGTTGCTGCATTAAAAGAGATGGGCCAACTTAAAACGAAAGAAGGCGCAACAATTTTAGGAGCGGCAGTGATTGACGATGTGCTTGTCATTATCGCTCTTGCTTTCCTAATGAGTTTTAATGGCGGTGACATTAATCTATCAGTTGTATTAATCAATAAAATTGTATTTTTTGCACTATCAATTTTAATCGGATGGAAAATTGTTCCATGGGTACTAAAGAGATTTATAAAACTAAATGTCTCAGAAACATTAATTTCAGCCGCATTAATCATTTGTTTCCTTTTCGCTGCATTTGCAGACAAAACAGGTGTAGCTGCGATAATAGGTGCTTATTTTGCAGGTGTATCTATATCCGTTACTGAGTTTAAAAAGGAAGTATTTGAAAAAGTTGAAACAATTGCCTACTCTATTTTCGTTCCTGTATTTTTCACATTAATAGGAGTCTCAGTTCAATTTACAGGTTTAAGTAAATCTTTACCATCCATTCTTGTATTAAGTGTGATTGCAATACTAACTAAATTAATTGGTGGTGCTTTAGGAGCGAAGTTTGCTGGGTTTAATATGAAAAGCTCTCTCGGTATAGGTTCTGCTATGGTTTCAAGAGGCGAAGTTGCTCTTATAATCGCTTCAACAGGTTTAGCTAGTCAATTATTGAGTCACGAATTATTTTCTATAATAGTCGTAGTCGTATTGGTCACAACAATTGCTACACCACCACTTATGAAATTCTTTTTTACAGAAGAACGAAGAAAAGTAGACATATCAGCATAAAGAAATAGCAGTTCTTTTAATGCTAGAGGATAGTTGTATTCTGTTCCAGGATATTCATTTTCCATAGAATGCGCGGAGAGTCTACCTGACCCAATCGCTTGCAATGTCTCATTTGTCTACCACATCCCATAGGAGTTCATACAACTTCTGCTCTAATCATCTTCTTTATTGACTGTTTATTTTAACTAAAACTTAAAGAGCTAGATAAAAAAGTGAAGCATCATATCGATTGCTTCACTTTTTTATTTGATTTCAGTTCTTTAATTTTAAAATATAATTTAGCATTTCCATAGAAAAAGAATGAAGTTAAACCACCGTTACGTACAATACCTCTTCTAATCTTTTTCATTTCATTCGGACCTGCCATTTTTTTATCAGCTAAATAGATTCCTAATAATCCTTGGTAAATCATTCGATGAAAACGATAATCTTTCAAATTCTTTAAAGCTTGGTCACTCTTAGTGGAAAAATATTCAATTCGATTTAACATGATGTCTTTTGAAGGGTAATAGCTACAGAAATTTAAATCTCCGCCCTCTTCATCCTCTTTTTGATCAATCACATAATCAAGTAAAATATGTAATCCTTGTACGTATGGAAAGTAACTTTTATATACCTTTTGAAATAATTCTTCAGAGATTCTTTCATTAAAAGAGTAAGATACTAAACAAAAAATTCCTAGTGTTGAACCAGCACATGCAGAGAATTCGTACCATTCTAAGTCTGGAAGTTCAGGCTGATACTCTTTGAACCAGTTTGTTAGTCTTGGAACTCTTTCATCCATTTTAACATGCTTATGTATTTGTAATTTACAATAATAATCTGCAAGTTGTACTAGGTAATCTTTTATATCATCATAGTATTGCGACTGTTTTAAGCTATTGTGGCACTTTGCTACTAACGCTCTTAAATATCCTCCGTCTTCCTGCTCATCTCTAAAACGGTAATATAATTGATCGGATTTTTGGCATTTAACTGCATCAATCATCGCCTCATGTAACGCCTCGAAATCTTTTGGATCAAGAGAGGTGCTACGATCACATAGATTATCTAAGTAATCACTGATTGTTTGGTATGCAACTATAAACTCTATAATTGGTCTCAAATTTTTTTCAGAAAGTAATGCTAAAATTGCACCACCTTCACAATGGAACGTTTTTGTATCGATGCTCATTAATGCTTGTTTTCTAAGTTCCGGATCAGGAATTGTTGTTGCGAAATTTTTCCAATAGTTTAATTCCTCATGTACAATAGGAAACACTGATTTATAAACCTTTGGCATTAATTGAATCGGATTTTTAGGCAGTGACATTTTTTCACTCCTCCCCATTTTCATTAATTACAAATCGATTAAATAAGTTATACTCAAAATAAAGTATTTATTTTATGGAGGTACAGTATGATATTACCATACAAAGGGAAGCAACCCAAAATTGAAACGTCCGCTTTTATCGCTTCAAATGCAACTGTTACCGGTTCTGTCACAATTGGAGCCAATAGTAGTATTTTCTTCGGGGCAGTAATTCGTGGGGATGTAAATGATACGATTATAGGAAAAGATGTAAATGTTCAAGATTTGTGCGTCCTTCATCAAAGTCCAAGATATCCTCTTATTCTAGAAGATGGTGTAACCGTTGGGCATAGTGTTATTTTACATAGTTGTACAATTAGAAAAAACGCTCTTGTTGGCATGGGATCGATTGTTTTAGATGGAGCAGAGATTGGTGAAGGTGCTATGATTGGCGCTGGAAGTTTAGTTCCCGGTGGTAAGGTCATTCCTCCGAACACATTAGCATTCGGTAGACCTGCTAAAGTTATTAGAGAATTAACAGAAGAAGATATTGCGGATATGAATCGTATTCGAAGAGAGTATATAGAAAAAGGACAGTATTATAAAAAAGCGGAAGAAAATGACCTTTCTCAAATTTAAAGAGACTTTTATATATGGTTTGGACATTTTTTACACACTGAGAGACTTTTATATAAAGTCTCTTTTTTTAATATAAATTTACATTTCTCCATTTTTCATTTACAAAAGATTCTCATTAAATCCATAATCCTTTTTTATAATGAAGTTATAAAAATTTTTATAATGAGGGATGAAAAATGAGCGCATTTCTTCAAAAGATCTACACATTCGAATGTAAGTTGTTTTACCGCGTAAATTCATTATTCCAACAGCGTTACTTGAATCTTTTTTTTCGTACCATTACCCATCTTGGGGGAGCTACATCTACAATTACCTTCGCTTTGTTATTATTATTTTATGCTCAAAATGAATTACATCAAGCAGCTATTTTAAGCTCTTGCACACTTGCTATTAGTCACATTCCTGTCCATTTTCTTAAAAAATTCTATCCACGCAAGAGACCTTATTTAAAGTTAGAAGGATCATTTGCTCCAAAAAATCCTTTAACTGATCATTCTTTTCCATCTGGCCATACAACAGCAATCGTATCAATTGCTCTACCTATCATGATTTATATACCGTTTACTGCATTTATTTTATTCCCTATAGTATGTTGCGTTGCATTTTCACGAATTTATCTTGGACTACATTATCCAACAGATGTATTTTGTGGGATTTTACTAGGTACATTTACTACCTTACTTTCACAATTTTTTATTTATAACTTGTGAGGAGGATAAAAATGAGAATTGCTATTTTTACTGACACTTATATTCCACAAGTAAATGGTGTTGCAAAAACTTTAAATCGATTTACAAATTACTTAAATGAAAATGGTCATTCATTTCATGTATTTGCACCTGATGACTTCGGGGTTGTTACTAGCGAAAGTGTATCAAGATTCAAAGCTATTCCTTTTAAAATTTATCCAGAATGTAAGATTTCACTACCAAGCCTAACTAAAATGAAAAAGAAGTTGAAGGAGTTTAATCCAGATATTATCCATATTGCAACACCCTTTACAATTGGTTTATGCGGACTTCATTTTGCAAAAAAATTAAAAATTCCTTTAGTTGCATCCTATCATACGAATTTTGATCATTATTTAGAGTATTATAATTTATCATTTTTAGAAAATTTTTTATGGAAATATTTAGATTGGTTTCATAAACCAACTCAAAAAATCTTTGTTCCATCAAAAGATACATTGAATCATCTCAATACAAAAGGATTTAACAATTTATCAATATGGACTCATGGTGTAGATTGCTCAATATTTAAACCCTCACTTTCAAATGATGAATTAAAAAGAAAATATCAAATTACATCTAAATACACTGTTTGTTTTGTAGGAAGAATTGCGCCTGAGAAGGATTTGGATACTTTATGTAAAATCATTAGTTACACGAAACAAAGATTCGGCAATAACCTTACATGGCTCATAGTTGGCGATGGTCCGAAAAAAGAAGATATGATTAAAAAAACCGGAACAAATCAAATCGTTTACACAGGCTATTTGCAAAGGAATGAATTAGCGGAAGTTTATAGTTTGAGCGATTTAATGGTATTCCCCTCGGATACAGAAACATTTGGGAACGTAGTACTTGAAGCAATGGCTTGTGGTACACCAGTGATTGGTGCAGATGCTGGTGGTGTAAAAAACATAATTAGAGATTATTCAACAGGCATTCTATGTGAACCTAAAAATTCATTCACATTCTGTCAAGCTATTGAAGATTGTCTTCATCAAACTGAGATGCTAAATCGTATGTCAATAAAAGCGCGGGACTATGCCTTGACTCAAGATTGGAATAGTATCTTTCACAAATTAGTAATGGAGTTTGAGCAAATTGTTACACCTTTCCCACCTATTCTTTTTTCAAAAAAAGCCTGAGATTTTCAGGTTTTTTATTTTCTGAATTTTTAGGTAAATATAAACCATTAATATATTTATTACAAAAAGCATTTTAAATATAATCAGTGAGAGTCTTGCTTAAAAACGAGACTTCGTCGACCCAGCACCACAATGAGGCACTAGTGAGGAAACACGGTGGTTCATCTTCTAAAAGTGAGTTGATTTTAGCAAAAATCAAGAATTTTTCTCTCACAGCCTATAAATTAATAATTAAAAGGTAATAGCTACATAATAGCTTTAGATAACTTATGTGAATAATGAATTATTCAAAAACTAACAATAGATATTAATGTCTAGTTACTGCAACTTCTTCTTCATCAATCATTTGTTTCGATAAATTCGGTAACTACTTATTCAAATGGATGACTCCAGACTTAAGAAGAATAAATTGCTTATACTTTTCGTTTGAACATAAAACTAGGAATTACTAGGAGGCCTCATAGATGAATATATCATCAAGCAATCATTTTCAACTTCATGGTTTTAATAATTTAACGAAATCATTAAGTTTTAATATGTATGATATTTGTTTTACAAAAACAAAGGAAGAGCGCGAAGCCTATATTCAATATATCGATGAGCAATACAGTGCTGATCGTTTAACTAAAATTTTAACAGAAGTAACGCATATAATTGGTGCTCATATCTTAAACATTGCAAAACAAGATTATGATCCTCAAGGTGCAAGCGTAACTATACTAGTATCTGAAGGTCCCGTAGATAATCCTTCTTCTGAGACTTATTCGGAATCACCAGGGCCATTACCTGAGTTAGTCGTAGCTGCTCTAGATAAAAGTCATATCACAGTTCATACATATCCAGAGTATCATCCGGATGACGGAATTAGTACGTTTAGAGCTGATATAGATGTTTCAACATGTGGAGAAATTTCTCCACTAAAAGCTTTAAATTATTTAATTCATCAATTTGAAGCTGATATTATGACAATTGATTATCGTGTGCGTGGTTTTACACGTGATGTCAGTGGCTATAAATTATTTATTGATCATGATATTAATTCAATCCAAAACTACATACCTCAAAAAATAAAGGATATGTATCAAATGATTGATGTAAATGTATTTCAAGAAAATATCTTTCACACGAAATGTAAATTAAAACAATTCGATTTAGATAATTATCTTTTTGGCTACACGAAAGATATATTGGATCAAAATGAAATTCAGGGAATAGAAGAAAAAGTAAAATATGAAATGGATGAAATCTTTTATGGAAAAAACCTTTGGAATGGTCCTGATGTGGAGGATATTTAATGGATCATAATAAAACACCGCTCTTAACGGAATTAGTCCGCTATGCAAAGGAAGATATTACAAGCTTTGATGTTCCCGGGCATAAAAGAGGAAATTCACTTGAGGAATTAAGAGAACTTTGGAGTGAGATGGCTCTTAAAATGGATGTAAATTCGTCAAAGCGTGTTGATAATCTATCACACCCAACGGGAATAATTCAAGAAGCTGAGCTACTACTAGCTGATGCTTTTCATTCAGACCATGCATACATGTTAGTAAACGGCTCTACATCAGGCGTCCAATATATGGTGATGAGTGCTCTTGAACATGGAGATAAAATACTTTTACCAAGAAACGTCCATAAGTCTGCAATTAACGCATTAATTTTGGCAGGAGCTAAACCAGTATTTATCGAACCAGAGATTGATTATGAATATGGTATAGCAAATGGCGTTTCAGTAAAGTCGGTTCTACATGCGTTAGACTTGAATTCTGATGTAAAAGCAATATTAATCATCAATCCTACTTATTTCGGAGCAACATCAGATTTAAAAGAAATTATCGAGATTGCCCATTCTCGTCAGATTCCTGTTTTAGTCGACCAAGCCCATGGAGCACATTTTTCCTTTCATCCAGATTTACCAACTAATGCAGCTTTACTAGGAGCTGACCTTGTTACACTTAGTCTACATAAAACTGGCGGTGCATTAACTCAAGCATCAGTCCTATTGCATAACGATGGCATTATTACTAAAAATAGAGTTCGCTCAACCATTAATCTATTTCAAACAACATCAGCCTCATATCTTTTAATGTGTTCAATTGATGTGGCGAGGAAAAAATTAGTATTAGAAGGTCACGAACGTTTTGATAAGCTTCTTAAGCTTACGAGAAAAGCAAAACGAGAAATTAATCAAATAGATGGTTTACAATGTATCGTTCAAGATACGTATCGAAATGGTGTAGGTGTTTTCGATTACGATGAACTAAAACTGGTCGTTAAAGTATCTGATTTAGGTATGTCCGGTTTTAAAGTGTATGACATGTTAGCGGACCAATATAAAATCCAAATTGAGTTAGCTGAACCAAATGTTATTTTAGCGATCATCTCACTAGGAGATAATGAAGAAACAATTCAAAAGCTCATTGATGCGCTAAAGGATATAAGTGATCGATTTTATGGTACATTACCAAAACTTGATACGGATATTAGTGTTGCGTTAAAAAATCCTAAAATGGTCATGACTCCAAGAGAAGCATACTACCATCCGAAACGAATCATTTCAATTCATGATGCAAGTGGACTAATTAGTGGAGAATCAATTATGATCTATCCTCCAGGAATTCCACTATGTATCCCAGGTGAATTAATTTCAACTGAACTTATTCAACATTACTTATATTTAAAAGATGAAGGTACGATTACAATAAATGATGATGATGACCCATATAAAATAAAGGTTGTCGATAGAAGTTTGGAGGAAAACTTAATGGATTTATGGTATACGGAAAATCATCAAGACGATACAAAATTTTCGATTAAGGTACAAGAACATATGCATTCTGAAAAAAGCGAATTTCAACAAATCGATTTCTTTCGAAGCGAAACATTTGGAACATTTTTCACACTTGATGGATATATGATGGTAACTGAAAAAGATGAGTTTATTTACCACGATATGATCACTCATGTCTCTATGGCAGTAAATCCAAATATTAAAAAGGTACTCATTATTGGTGGTGGTGACGGTGGTACGGCTCGGGAGGTTTTACGCTATCCAACTGTAGAAGTGGTGGACATGGTTGAAATTGATGAGCGAGTTGTTAGGCTATGTCAACAATACTTACCATTAACAGCTTCAAAATTAGATCAAGACGAACGCTTAACACTTTACTTTGAGGATGGATTAAAATTTGTCCAAGAAGCAGATGAAGCCTATTATGATCTCATTTTAGTTGATTCTACTGATCCTATCGGTCCTGGTGAGGGACTTTTTACTGTCGCCTTTTATAACAACTGTAAGAGAGTACTAAGTGACGAAGGAATATTAATTAACCAACACGAAAGTCCATATTATGCTAGCTACGCACATGAGATGAAACGTGCACATTCAAAAATAAAAGAAACATTCCCAATTTCAAGAGTTTATCAATTCCATATGCCAACCTATCCATCTGGCCATTGGTTATTCGGCTTCGCGTCAAAAAAGTATGATCCTATAAAAGATATTAAAGCTGATGAATGGAATCAATTAGGAATTGAAACAAAATATTATAATACAGACTTGCATGTAGGATGTTTTATGTTACCTACCTATGTAAAAAAGCAATTAGATAGTGCTGAATAAAAAACAAAAAGAACTCCTGTCTCTCAGTAGCGGTTTCTCTTCACTTTGAATTGAAACAATAAAATAACATACGAAATGGCAACTAATAAACATGCTTATTAGTTGCCATTTTTTATTGACTTATCAATATTCAAATCAAAATAACAGTGAAATTAGAAAATGAATTAACGGACTCTTATCTAAGCTCTATAGCTACCATTTTTCAGATTGGAGATGTCAGGTTTCAAATAATGCAAAATGCCTAGTGGGTTTTCTAGAAGATACGAAAAGTAAGTTTAAATTTTTTTTTTAGTGGATGTTAGAGTAAAAATAGTTGGTATTAAAGTATGTATTATTCATTTTGTCAGGTATTCAATATTAGATTACAAGAATATCATCTAAAAACAAGAAAATGATTGGAACGGAAGGTGCTCGACTCCTGTGGGAGTAGTGGGACAGGTGAGACCCCGCAGGCGTGAATGCGCCGAGGAGGCTAAAGCAGCATGCCCAACGGAAAGCGAGCATCCTGGAGTGGAAATCGACGAGTTTCCTTTTTAAAATGGCAACAAAGTTTACGAAAGCATACAGAAATATTGATTTATAAAAGCTTCTAAAATGTAAAAAGGCGTCTCAAAGTCATAAAAAAATCGACTTATAAGACAGCCCTTTTTGCTTCTAATTCGTAAGTTAACTGACTCTATATCTTAGAGAATTTCATCACTCTTTGTTCCATTAATCGTAAAACTAGCAGTAATCGTTGAGTTTAAAGAATGAGCTACCGAACAGTATTTATCCTTAGATAATTTTATAGCTTTTTTAACTTTTTCAGTATCTAATTCTCCCCCTAAAATATAGTGTAAATGAATATCAGTGAATCGCTTAGGATGCTCCTCTGCACGTTCTCCGTTTATTTCAACTTCAAAAGAGGTTAAGGTTAAACGCATTTTTTCAAGAATTAAAACAATATCAATTGCTGTACACCCTGCTACAGCATTTAATAATAATTCAACAGGTGTTGGTGCACTATTCTCTCCGCCTAAAGACTCCGCTGTATCCATTTTTATTTCATGACCAGATGGTGCTATACCAGAAAAAGCCAATTTCCCATTCCATTTAATATTCGTTTTCATCATTTAATCTCCTTTCGTTCCGTCAATTAAGCCATTAGAAATTATTGAGTTCCTTTCAATATGTTACTATTTGTTCATCATTATTTTTTCATTCTAACACCTAAATAATGTGTAAAAATGATGATAAAAGTAATTATCAGCAATAAATTTATCAACCTATCCAATTCTCAACTTAAATGTAAAACTTCATATGTTTCTTTGATTCCTTATAAAACTTAATACGATCCATAAGTGTACCTGTATGGAATTCAAATTTATGACCATCTGGATCAGTAAAATAAATTGATTTCTTATCTCTTATATCTCTTTCTCGACTGTTTAAAATGTTTACGTTTAGTTTCACTAATTTATTAATCATATTTTCAAATTCACTCTCATCGATAGAAAATGCCATATGTGTATATGATTGGCTTATTTCATTTCTAGGAATATTACTTTCTACATTTAGCGCTAACCAAATTCCATTTAAATCAAAGTACGCAGTTGTGTTGCCCTTTACTAATAACTTAGCATCGAATACCTCTTGATAAAATCGAATTGAATGTTCTAAATCTGAAACTGAAAAAAGCAAATGATTAATCCCCTTAATCATTAAGAATCCCTCTTCCTAAATATTAGTATTTCATTCTTCTATTTACATAATTTTACCATAAGTTATACTGTGATTAATTGATTTGAATTTATTAAAAGTAATCTGAGGAGGAGATATAATGATTTCGAGACCACTTCCAAATGAATTTAATCCACATTTTAAAGGGTATATTGAACTTGTTCCAGACGGAGATTTGATCGATATTTTAAAGCAACAACATGAAAAAACGACTAACTTTTTCAAGTCACTTTCAAAAGAGCAATCCGAATATCGATATGCTGAAGGAAAATGGAATCTTAAAGAAGTTCTTGGGCATATGTGTGACACAGAAAGAGTAATGAGTTACCGACTTTTAGTTATTGCTAGAGGAGACAAAACTCCTTTACCTTCTTTTGACGAAAACGCCTATAATCTAACTGCAGATTTCAATCACCTAGAATTAGAGCAAATCATTTCTGAATTTTCATCTGTCCGTCAATCAACACTATCTCAACTCTCTATCCTATCAGAGCATACTTTTCAAAATTTAGGAACTGTTTATACTACACCAACAACAGCTCGGGCGATTGCTTATATCATAGCTGGTCATGAACTACATCATCTTAAAATTATTAATGAGCGTTATTTATAACATAAAAAACAAAGCCACCATTTTTTGAATGGTGGTTTTGTTTTTCATTAGGTTTTATTACAGTTATTGAAGGTTATTAAAGTTGATCATCTCGGAAGATGCGAGACTCCTGTGGGAGTAGCGGACAGGTGAGACCCCGCAGTGGTCAAAAAGGTAGGCATGCTAATACCACGACGTCCTGTCGTAACGGCTTGCATGACCCACATCGTGTGGGCCTAGGAGGCTAAAGCAGCACGCCCCACGGAAAAGCGGTTATACTGGAGCGAAAATTCCACTATCTCAATTTTAATACCAATCAATTAGGATAAATAATTTAACTATTCTAACCTCTGTTTTTCTAAAGGATTATTAAAAATGAAATCGAATTTATTATTTAAAATTCTTTTTTGAATGGAGAATAGTATGGAAATTTACTATCGCACTGCATTAATTACTGATATACCTGAACTTATAAGACTTACGAATCAATTAGGTTATCATATCGAGAAAGACCAATTAATCAAAAACTTACATATCATACTAACTAATAATGAAAATGTTGTATTTGTTGCTGTTAAATCAGATCAATTAGTTGGATGGATACATGCACAAAGTCGTTATTTGATTGAATCTCCTCCATATATTGAGATATCCGGTCTGATAGTTGATATTGAATATAGAGGGTTAAGTATAGGTAAAACACTTATACAATATTGTGAAAAATGGTCAAGCGAAAAGGATTTTCATGAAATTCGAGTTCGCACCAATTCAGTACGTACAGATGCAATTAAATTTTACTCAAGAATCGGTTTTATCAATACAAAGACACA
The DNA here is from genome assembly GCF_002156875.1 of Bacillus sp. EAC. GTDB lineage: Bacteria > Bacillota > Bacilli > Bacillales > Bacillaceae_G > Gottfriedia. The sequence continues at coordinate 371,938 of NZ_NCSY01000006.1, forward strand.
ACATGTATTTAAAAAAGAAATATTTGACTAAGTGTATTGATAATCTATATCTATTTTTTCTTTATTTTAATCAGATATTCTATAAATTTGATGCCTTTTGATTATTCCAATTTCCCAATAATGCGGATGACTTTGTTTATTGAATAATCTAAATCAAGCAAATCATCCTCGTTAAGCTGGCCTATCTTTTCGCAAAACAGTTGATGAAAATCCTCCCATCGCTTCATTACAGTTTGTTTCCCTTTTTCAGATAACACAATTTTTACACTTCGTTTATCTTTCCCATTCTGAACTTTGGTGACATATTCTTTCTCTTCTAATTTCATAATTAATGGTGTCATTTGTTGCTTGGATATATTAATATTTTGAGCTAGTTCAGTTAATGAAACACCTTCTACAGTATGAAATAATTCCTCAAGTAAATGAAACTGCAGGTGCGTTAACTCAGACTGTTTTTGTCCTGGTATATTCTTTTGTCCAGGTTTGTTAAGCTTGTTGAAAATTAAAGGTAAAAGCTTAATAAAACTTTCTCCTATTTGCTCTGGTTTTGTAGCCACTTCTTCTATTCCCTTCTATAAAAACTTCCTAAATTGACATTTAGTAAATAAAAGTTTATCATCTTATATGGACATATCATAAATTATAGCATAAATTAAATAAACATCAAAACAAAATAGTAAACAACAGTTTACTAACACAAGGAGTGTATGAATGATGAATTCAACTGGATTGACGTTTGGAATCTATCCACTTGGGGTCGCAGGTACCCCTGTTGGATTAGCTGTTGGACCTAAAGATGATTATGAAAAGATAGCAATTGCTATTGAAGACCTTAAAGGGCATGCAAAAAAACTATTACCAAGAACATACGCTGTATATATGGGACCAGAATCAGAAGAAAAAGTTTTTGCTGCAATAGATCGCTATTATCATGCTGGCTTATTAGGAGACTTAACAATCGGTTGTCTTCAAGATCCTGAATTGTCACTAGATTATTGGATTCAGTTTGTTCGTAAAGTAGTTCAACAATACGGAAAGTATCTTGATTCTATTCAAATTACGAATGAACCTAACTTAACCTTTATGGATGGTTCAAAGCCTTATGTACTTCAAGCGCTAGTTCAAGGTATATTGACTGCAAAAAATGAAAAGATTAAAAACAATTTAAACATTAGTATTGGATTTGGTTCTGTACCTGAAGGTCAAAAAACAATTCCTCAATTTTGGGAAAAGCTTATTGATTTCGGTGGCGACGAGTTAATCAATTCTATCGATTATATTGGCCATAATTTTTATGTTGATGTATTCGAAGAACCACTTGAGTTAAAAAAAGTCGGTGTTACAGTTGAAAACATTTTACGCAAATTTCGTGAGACATTGAATACAAACGGGATCCCTAATTCAATTCCAATTCGAGTTACAGAAAATGGTTGGCCAACTGGAAAAAATCCTTTCCTTGAGGTTGAAAGAACATATGCACAACAATCAAAGGTACTCGAGTCAGTTATTCGTACGGTCCATTCACTTCAAAAGGAACTTGTAATAACACATTATGAATTTTTTGGTCTAAGAGATGCTGATAGTTCAAAAGATGATTTATTTCATCAATTTGGTCTAATGAAAGACGATTACACGCCTAAGCCGGCTTATTATACATTTCAAAATTTAATCAAGGAATTAAGTAATTAAAATTAAAAAGACTGTAACAGCAATCGCTGTATACAGTCTTTTTCTTCTTCTTATAGACCAGCGTCAGTTTTTAAAACTTCTGCTTTATCAGTACGCTCCCAAGGAAGGTCGATATCTGTACGGCCAAAGTGACCATAAGCTGCAGTTTGTTTGTAAATTGGACGACGAAGGTCTAGCATTTTAATAATTCCTGCTGGACGTAAGTCAAAATTGTTGCGAATAACTTCAACTAATTTTTCCTCTGAAACTTTACCTGTACCAAAAGTATCAATAGCAATAGATACTGGTTTAGCAACACCGATAGCATAAGCTAATTGTACTTCAGCTTTATCAGCTAAGCCAGCAGCTACGATGTTTTTTGCAACGTAACGTGCAGCATAAGCAGCAGAACGGTCAACTTTAGTTGCGTCCTTACCAGAGAATGCTCCACCACCGTGACGAGCATATCCACCGTAAGTATCAACGATAATTTTACGACCTGTTAAACCTGCATCCCCTTGAGGTCCACCGATTACGAAACGGCCTGTTGGGTTGATAAAGAATTTTGTATTTTCATCAATTAATTCAGCTGGTACAACTGGTTTAATTACAAGTTCTTTAATATCATTTTCGATTTGCTCTTGAGTTGCTTCTGGACCATGTTGAGTCGAAACAACAATTGCATCAATACGAACTGGTTTGTTATTTTCATCGTATTCAACTGTTACTTGAGTTTTTCCATCCGGACGTAAGTAAGAAACTGTTTCATTTTTTCTTACCTCAGTTAATCGACGAGCGATTTTATGAGATAAAGAAATTGGAAGTGGCATTAATTCAGGTGTTTCATTTACTGCAAAACCGAACATTAAACCTTGGTCTCCTGCTCCGATTGCTTCAATTTCTTCATCTGACATGCTTCCTTCACGAGCTTCTAATGCTTGGTCAACACCTAAAGCGATATCAGCAGATTGCTCATCAATAGAAGTTAAAACTGCACATGTATCTGCATCAAATCCGTATTTTGCACGGTCATAACCGATTTCACGGATTGTTTCGCGAACGATTTTTGGAATATCTACATAAGTAGATGTTGTGATTTCACCTGCAACAAGAACTAATCCTGTTGTAACTGAAGTTTCCGCTGCTACACGAGCATTTGGATCATTAGCTAAAATTGCATCAAGAATTGAATCTGAAATTTGGTCACAGATTTTATCTGGATGTCCTTCTGTAACTGATTCTGAAGTAAATAAACGACGTTGTGACATTGAGTCCCCTCCTAAATTGAATTGACGGATCTCTTTTTTCTCAACATAAGAAATAGAAAAAGTACCTTCCTATAACTTATGTTCCCCATTTAAGATAAAGATAACTCAGTGTTAATTACGAAATTGCCATCTGTATTTAAGTTTTGGGCAAAAAAAAAGCCTTCCTCTTATCCATATTGCTTGAGGAAAGGTTTTGTTATTTGCCTTTCGCTCTTATCGTCCAAGACAAAAAAAACTGTCTTGCATCAGGTTCAGCACCTTTCACTTAATGTGAGGTTGCTGGGCTTCGTAGGGCCTGTATCCCTCCACCTACTCGGGATAAGAGAGTATCCGTATGAAAAGTATCATATTAAAAATACACTTTTTTGTCAACAATTTTCACTACATATTTACATAGTTAACATATTACATCAATTAACACATTCATTTAATATAAATAGGAAAAGACTAATAGTATCTTTCCTTTGGACTAATTTCGTACTTTAAGTATATAATTTTAATCATTTTTATTTTTTTATTGAATTCATTACACATTTTCCCAACTAATAGTATACACTATTAAAATAAATGTGTTATACTATTTAACGAGATACCGACATGGCAGACAAATTATATTTAAAGGATGGTATTAGTATATGAAGACAGCTGATGTAAATTTTGAATTAAACGAATTACTATCAAGTAATAACGTGTATAACCAACTAAGCGTTTCAGAATTAGTTGAAAAAGTTCTAACAAGACAAGAAGGTATTTTAACTTCAACGGGAGCAGTTAGCGTTTCAACTGGTAAATATACTGGACGTTCTCCTAAAGATAAATTTATTGTAAATGAGCCATCTGTTGAAAACTTAATTGATTGGGGAACTGTTAATACACCAATCTCAGCTGACGTGTTCGAAAAATTATATAGCAAAGTACTTACTTACTTAAGAGATAGAAATGAATTATTTGTATTTAAAGGATTTGCGGGTGCAGATACTCAGTATCGTTTACCAATTCAAGTCATTAATGAATTTGCTTGGCACAACCTTTTTGCTCATCAATTATTCATTCGTCCAACTGAAGCTGAACTACTTACTCACGAATCTGAATTTACAATTGTTTCTGCACCAACATTTAAAGCGGATCCAGTAGTTGATGGAACGAATTCAGAGGCATTTGTTATTATATCATTTGAGAAGCGAATTATCTTAATTGGTGGTACTGAATATGCTGGAGAAATGAAAAAATCTATCTTCTCTATTATGAACTTCCTTTTACCACAGAAAAACGTTTTACCAATGCATTGTTCTGCAAACGTTGGTAATGAAGGTGATGTAGCACTATTTTTTGGATTATCAGGAACTGGTAAAACAACTTTATCAGCAGATGCTGACCGCAAATTAATTGGTGATGACGAACATGGTTGGTCTGATAATGGCGTATTCAATATTGAAGGTGGTTGTTATGCGAAATGTATCAACTTAACCTATGAAAAAGAGCCACAAATTTTCTCAGCTATTAAATTTGGTACGGTTTTAGAAAATGTAGTTGTTAATCCTGATGGCCGTCTAGCTGATTATGATGATACTACTTTAACAGAAAATACTCGTGCTGCCTACCCTATTCAAGCGATTCAAAATATCGTTGAACCAAGTGTGGCAGGACATCCACATACAATAATCTTTTTAACTGCTGATGCATTTGGTGTATTACCTCCAATCAGTAAATTAACAAAAGAACAAGCAATGTATCACTTCTTAAGTGGATTTACTAGTAAATTAGCTGGTACTGAACGCGGAGTTACATCTCCACAAGTAACATTCTCAACTTGTTTCGGTTCACCATTCTTACCACTTCCAGCTGTAGAATATGCAAAAATGCTTGGTGATAAAATCGAAAAACATAATGTAAATGTATTCCTTGTAAACACTGGTTGGACTGGTGGAGAATATGGAGTAGGTAAACGTATGAATCTTTCTTACACTAGAGCAATGGTTCACGCTGCACTTGAAGGAGATTTAAATTACGTTGAAACAACTCAAGACGAGTTTTTCGGTTTAGCAATTCCACAACATGTACCAGGAGTTCCTGATAATGTACTAGTCCCATCAACAACTTGGGAAGACAAAGCAGCATACGAAAACAAAGCTCTTGAATTAGTAACTAAATTCAAGGAAAACTTTAAAAAATTCGAAGGCTTCGACTCTCAATTAGCAAACATTGGTGGACCTTTAAAATAATTGATCTAAAAGAGCAGCTCAAATGGGCGGCTCTTTTTTTATCCATTTTTCCATATTCACCCATTCTCTCCATGTGCATAGGCTAATGTATAGTTTTTAGCTAGGAGGGATTAAATGAAAATTAAATGGTTATTAGTTTTGTTTTTATTAGTAGCTTCATTTTTAGGGGCATGTTCAAAAAATCAATCTAAGGATGAGAAGATAAAAGTAAGAGTAGCAGAAGTAACTCGTTCACTTTTCTATGCCCCCGAGTACGTTGCTTTAAGTGAAGGTATTTTTGAGAAGCACGGACTTGATGTTCAGTTAACGACTACTTGGGGTGGAGATAAAACAATGACGGCCATTTTATCAAACGGCACAGATATAGGATTGGTCGGTCCAGAAACTACTCTATATGTCTATTCCCAACAACCGAAAGACCCTGTAAAAAGCTTTGCTCAATTAACTCAAACTGATGGAACTTTTTTAGTTGCCCGAAATCAGACTGGAGCATTTAACTGGGATCAATTGAAAAAGAAAACATTTTTAGGTCAAAGAAAAGGTGGCATGCCACAAATGGTTGGCGAGTATGTTCTAGGAAATCATGGCATCGATCCTCATAAAGATTTAAAACTGATTCAGAATATAGATTTTGCAAACATCGCAAATGCATATGCGGCTGGAACTGGAGATTATGTTCAACTATTCGAGCCAACAGCAAGTATATTTGAAAAAGAAGGTAAAGGTAAAATCGTAGCTTCATTTGGCTTAGAATCTGGAAAGGTTCCTTATACTGCCTTTATGGCAAAAGAAAGTTATCTTAAAAAGAATGGAAAAACAGTTCAAAAATTTTCAGATGCACTATATGAAGCTCAGCAATGGGTAGATTCTCATTCAGCAGAAGAAATCGCGAAAAGCGTAGCTCCATTTTTTAAGGACACTCCATTCGATATTTCCGTAAAAGTAATTGATCGCTATAAATCCCAACATTCCTATTCAACAAATCCAATTTTAGAAGAGGATGAATGGAACAATCTCCAAGAAATCATGAAAAATTCCGGCGAATTATCAAAAGAAGTTCCACATTCCGAATTAGTTGATACGAAATTCGCATTAAAATCTACGAAGTAGTAGGGATAAATTATGAGTTATCTAACAGTTAATGAAATCTCTCACGTATTTTTATCAAAGGAAAAAGCGATTAAAATACTAGATAGTTTGTCTTTTGATGTGGAAAAAGGCGAATTCGTTTCTATTTTAGGCCCTAGTGGTTGTGGGAAAAGCACACTTTTGTCGATTATTTCATCTTTATTAACACCATATGATGGTTCTGTTCAATTTAAAGGTCAACCATATGATATTAATACCGGGGAAATTGGCTATATGTTACAACATGATTATTTGTTTCCATGGAAAACGATTAAAGAAAATGTCTTTCTTGGCCTAAAAATACTTGGTAAAGATACAAATGAAAATATGAATAGAGCATTAGAGTTATTATGTGAAGTCGGTTTAAAAGAATATGCAAATGCTTATCCAAGAGAACTATCAGGTGGGATGCGTCAACGTGTTGCTCTAGTTCGTACTCTTTCTACAAGTCCCTCTATCGTCTTATTAGATGAACCCTTTTCCGCACTCGACTACCAAAACAAAGTAAAACTTGAAGAATTAGTATTTAATTTATTTAAGAAGTTAAACACTACCGCTCTATTAGTAACGCATGATATTGAAGAAGCTGTTGCAATGTGTGATCGAGTCATTACGCTAACAAATGTTCCTACTAAAATTTCAAAAGTATTCTCATTACCAGAAGTGCTACAAAATTGTTCTCCTTTCGAAACAAGAAAGCAGCCTCTCTTCCCTTCTTTTGTTTCTTCGATTTGGAAGGAGTTGGAGAAGGGTGAATAATGTAAAGGATGAATTACAAACTTATCATGCCTTTATTGCAAAAAAGAATCGCAGAAAAAAGTTTTGGATATTTTTCTCTCAAGTCATACTCATCGCACTTTTTTTCATCATTTGGCAGCTTTTAAGCACTAAACAAATAATCGATCCGCTTTTATTTAGTTCACCTTCAAAAATAGTTGATTTATTTATCTCTAAATTGCTAGATGGTTCGGTCTATCATGAAGCTATCATAACAATTGGAGAAACACTCGTAGGCTTTATATTAGGAACTCTTCTAGGTATTCTTTTAGCCATCGTTCTCTGGTGGTATCCATTTGCATCTAAAGTACTGGACCCATTTTTAGTCATTTTTAATGCAATGCCTAAAGTTGCACTCGGCCCAATTATGATCGTTATCTTCGGACCAACTTATACTTCTATTGTTGCGATGGGTATTATCATAAGTTTTGTAATAACAGCACTTGTGATTTATCAGGCATTTCAACAAGTTGATGAAAATTATATTAAAGTCATTAAGAGCTTTGGAGCTACAAAATCTCAAATATTTAAAAATGTCATCTTTCCTGCTAGTATACCAACGGTCATTTCAACATTAAAAGTAAATGTCGGGTTGGCTTGGGTAGGAGTGATTGTCGGTGAATTTTTAGTTTCAAAGAATGGTCTTGGCTATTTAATCGTGTACGGATTCCAAGTGTTTAACTTTACGCTTGTATTAATGAGTGTATTAATAATAAGTGTTTCTGCCGGATTGATGTATATACTTGTTGATTATATTGAACGAAAAATTCAAAAATAACATCATAAAAAAAACGCTCACTTATTATTAGGTGAGCGTTTCTTTTATTCATCATGCACTTTTGATTTTAGATAACTTAAGCTATGTGAAAATACTTCGTCTCTCATGATGAAACTAAACCGGCGATCTCTTTTGATATTTTGTGGAAACTCATTGAACAGAATTGGACCATTTGTCTCAAAATAATGTTGTTGGTTCAAAAGTTCGCCTACTTCAGCAAAATAAATATTCTTAATAATTATTTTGTCTTTACCTGTTACACGATATTGCCCCAAATAATTTATTGAGGAGACATTTCCGCCTGTTTCTTCTAATACCTCACGTTTTGCAGCTTCTTCAGGCGACTCTCCTTCTTCAACTTTCCCACCTGGGAATTCATATCCACGTCTTTGGTGGTCAGTTAGTAACCATTGTCCTTTGTATTTACAAATAACCCAAACATGTTTAGGACTTGTAGAAAATGGATACTTTTCAAACGATAATTCAACTGTATTATGGTAAAAATCTTTAAATGTATACATTTTATCCTTCCTACATTTCATACTTTGTTATCCATTGTACTATGTCTCTTAAAATGTTTCATCATTATTGAAATAATATTCGCAAATCGTGGTGAAAATATTTGATTGGCTTGCATATTCGACAGTATACTATATCATGATAGTATAAAGTTTAGGAGGGTATATTATGACTGCAGTTTATGTTGTTAGTGCAATAATTATTGTTCTTGTATTTGGTGCATTTGTTCTTACTGTTAACAAAGGATATGGAGTAAAACATAAAGTAGACACCCTAGATGAAATTAAATTAAAAAACGACCACGAAGAAAATCATGAAAATAAGTAATACGATCGAAAAGGTCTATATATGAAAAAACTATTATTAGGTAGCATAAAGTTTTACCAAAAATGGATTTCTCCTGTTACACCACCTACATGTAGATTTTATCCTACTTGCTCACATTATGGTATGGAAGCGATTCAAACACACGGAGCACTTAAAGGTTCATACTTAACTACCAAACGTATACTAAAATGCCATCCATTTCATCCAGGTGGAATTGATCTAGTTCCTGAAAAGAAACAAAGAGATAATATCAAAGAAACTTGAACTTACTTACCAAGTTTTCTTTGATATTTATTTTTGGCAGTTTTCGTAATCTTTGTTTCAATTAATCATTGTATTAGTTGACTTCCGCTCTAGGACGATTGCTTCAATCAAACGCTATATACATTGGTTTTAATCAAAACCTATTAAAAAAAGAAATCTTTAAAAAAAAGAACCTTATTCAACATTATTAATTCTTAAAAGTAAAAACCTTCTTTGTTAATCTACGTAATCTGTCCTCGTTAACTATGATTCCTAATCCGTTTTCAGTTGGCACCTTAACCCTTCCATTTTCGAGAATTACTTCTGGTATTATAATATCTCGCTCAAAGTGTCTAGATGATGCTGAAATATCACCTGGTATCGTAAATCCCGGTAATGATGCGAGTGCAACATTTTGAGTTCTAGAAATCCCTGTCTCAATCATGCCACCAACCCAAATTGGAATATTGTGTGCAACACAGTAATTATGTATCTCAACAGATTCTGATAATCCACCAACTCTTCCAGGTTTTATCGTAATTACCTTGCAGGATTTAAGTGAATGTGCAATCTTAACATCTTCTAAAGAATAAATACTTTCATCCAAGCAAATGGGCGTTGAAAGCTCTTTTTGAAGAATAGCATGATTTATAAAATCTCTTTCTCCAAATGGTTGTTCGATCATTAATAAATTAAATGCATCTAACCTCTTAAGTTGATCCATATCTTCTAATGAATAATCAGAATTTGCATCGATCATCAGTGAAATGTTCGGAAAGCTTTCTCGAATTGTTGATACGATTTTATAATCATTTTCTTTAGATACTTTTATTTTAAATCGTTCATATCCTTCTTTTTGAAAATCATCTATTTGTTTCAACATCACATTTGGTTCATTTATACTAACTACTACACCAACAGCAATTTCCTCTTTTGTACCACCTAAAGCATTAGCTAAGGAAATAGAGTTTTGTTTACAATAAAGATCCCAATACGCACCTTCTAGACCAGCTTTAGCCATAGGATTTCCTTTAAATTGTTTAAACGCATTTGCCACTTCATTTGGATGAGAAAACTGTGAATTTAACAAGATAGGAATTAAGAAATCTTGCATGACGTGTAGAGCTGTTTGAATTGTTTCCTCCGTATACCATGGCTCTGAAAAGGCTACTACTTCTCCGAATCCCTCTTCACCATCTGAATCAATTAGTTTAACAATAACACTTTCTCGCTTTTCATATTGACCATAGCTCGTTTTAAAAGGTGTTTTAAGCTGCTGTTCTATTAAGAATAACTCGATTTGGCGGATAAACATTTACTCCCCCCTTATAATAGCTTTAATAATTCTCTTCTAACTAATTTGTTTGTAGCATTTCTAGGTAGACTTTGTACATAGCGTATTTCTTTCGGAATCTTGTAACCTGCTATCTTACCTTTACAAAATTCAATCAGTTCAATTGGAGACGGTGGATTATTTGATTCTGCAACAACAAAAGCAATCGGTACTTTGCCCCAAGTATTATCTTTTTTTCCAGTAACACCAGCTTCTTTAATAGCAGGATGTGACAATAAAACCGATTCAATTTCTGCTGGATAAATATTTTCCCCACCGGAAATAATCAAATCACTTCGACGATCGACTACAAACAAAAAGTCATCTTCATCAACATAGCCTAAATCACCAGTATAAAAATAGCCTGTTGAATCAGATTCATGCTCTATTTTATAGTATCCTTTACTTACATTAGGACCTTTAACGACAATCTCACCTACCACTCCAGGTAAACACTTCGTTTGATTATCTCGTATCTCTAGTGAGCAACCAAAAAGCGCTTTACCAGCTGAGCCAATTTTAGAAAGCATGAATTCTGGTGACAAAGTTGCTATTTGGGAGCAAGTTTCCGTCATTCCATAAGTTTGATATACTGGTACATTTAATAATTGAGCTTTTTGGAGAAGAGGTAATGGAGCAGGACCTCCACCAAGTAATGCCGCTCTAATTTTGCTTAACTCATTTGTTTCTTCAGTGATTGAAATTAAATCATTCAACACTTTCGTTACAACCGATAAAATAGTAATTTGATGTTTTTTAATACTTCTTAATATTGTTTTAGCATCTGTTTTATCTGTTAATACGATTTTCATCCCGTAAATCGCACTTTTGTATACTGTCGAAAGTCCACCTACATGAAACATAGGTAAACAAACTAGCCAAACATCTTGCTGATCTAATCCTAAATTTAAAACCGATGCAATCGCACTATTCCAGTGATTGCTATAGGTTTGTAATACTGCTTTTGGAGAACCAGTTGTGCCTGAAGTGTACATCATCGTTGCGATATCAGTACTTTCGAACGTTTCTTGTATATTAAATTCTTTATATTCATTTGAATGTAATTTATTTATTTCGAGTACTTTAAGTTCATTTGTAACTTTCAAGTTAGGTTGCTTATCTACAATTAAAAAGTTTGTATCACTATTTAAAAGTTGATAGTTAATTTCTTCGTCACTTAACCTGATATTCAATAAAATGGAGATGGCACCTATATAATGCAGTGCATAAACCGTAACAATAAATTCAATTGAATTTTTCATCAATATCGCTACATGTTGTCCTTTTTCTACTCCACAATTATGTAATCTGCCTGCAAGTTTTATTACTTTTTCGTTTAATTCATGAAATGTAACTTCTTCTTCATCGGTACTAATTGCTATTCGATTAGGAGTTAATCTAACCCTTTCGATTAAAAAATTCGGAATCTGATTCATTTAAACACTTCCTGACCGTATACAAATTATTGAGGTTCTTAGATTTCCACTACAGGATGCTCGCTTTCCGTGTGGCGGGCGGTGAGCATCCTAGGCCCACACGATGTAGGTCATGCATGCGTTACGACAGGACGTCGTGATATTAGCATGCCTACCTTTTTGACCACTAGGGGGGGTCTCACCTTCCGTTTCAATCTTTTTCATATTTAACAGTTTATTTCAACAAAAACTATTAATAATAACAATCAAATTTTTTTTACAACAATCTATAGAAAAGAGCGATTCAAAAAAAGCTTGATGATTGCTCATCAAGCTTAACTCTTTTTTCGAATCAAGGAAAACGTGGGAATTGACCGAAATCAGGTTTACGTTTTTCTTTAAATGCGTCACGACCTTCTTTTGCTTCTTCAGTTGTATAGTAAAGAAGTGTAGCATCTCCTGCTAGCTGTTGTAAACCAGCTAATCCATCAGTATCTGCATTCATTGCAGCTTTTAAGAAACGAAGTGCAGTTGGGCTCTTCTCAAGCATTTCTTCTGCCCATTTAACTGTTTCAGTTTCTAACTCTTCTAATGGTACAACCTTATTTACTAAGCCCATATCTAGTGCTTCCTGAGCATCGTATTGACGGCATAGATACCAAATTTCACGAGCTTTCTTGTGACCTACGATTCGAGCTAAATAACCAGAACCATAACCAGCATCGAAGCTACCTACGTTTGGACCAGTTTGTCCAAATTTAGCATTCTCAGCAGCGATTGTTAAGTCACAAACTACGTTTAATACATTCCCTCCACCAATTGCATAGCCTGCAACCATCGCAATTACCGGTTTAGGAATAACGCGGATTAAACGTTGTAAATCTAATACGTTAAGACGAGGAATACGATCTTGTCCAACATAACCACCATGTCCGCGAACACTTTGGTCACCACCTGAACAGAATGCTTTTCCACCTTCACCTGTTAAAATAATTACACCAATTTTTTCATCATCTCTTGCCCAAGCAAAAGCATCGATCATTTCTGATACTGTTAATGGTGTAAATGCGTTATGTACGTGTGGTCGGTTAATTGATATTTTTGCAATACCATTATATGTAGAATATAAAATTTCTTCATATTTTCTTTCTTGTACCCACTCAATTGTCATGATATACCCTCCATTTCTCTTTTTAACAAAAACTCACTTACTATTGTAGCAAATATTTCCGATTGTTCCACATGAATTGCATGTCCTGCACTCGGAATTTTTATAATTTCGCTATTAACGATCTTATCATTCATTTTCCCCATTATTAAACAAAACTTTTCATCGAATTCTCCACAAACTAGCAAGGTTTTCGATTCTAAGGAAATTAATCGATTCCATAGTGATGGTTGAACACCAGTTCCCATCCCTTTTAGGCTATTACTTAACCCAATTGGTGATTGATTTAATCTTCCTATTTTTATATTTTCTTGTATGTTTCTAGGTAGTGATTTTTGTGATGAAAATAAAGGGATGTTCTCCCAATAATCAACAAAACTCTCTATCCCTTTATTTAGAATTAGAGATGACAAATCATGATCTTGTTTAATTCTCATAATTCTATCTTCATCAGAAATCAGTCCAGCTGTACAACTTTCTAAAATTAGCGAACGAATCTTATTTTGATAAGCTAAAGCAAAATAGAGGGCTAGTCTTCCACCCATTGAATAACCAAGCAAATGAACGGTTTCAATTTGCTTTTTTGTTAAAAAATCATATAAATCTTTTGCTGCCGGTTCCATCATATATCTACCTTCATGATTCGGACTCTCAGTCTCACCGTGGCCTAGTAAATCGATAGCTATTACATGAAAGTTTTGCTTTAGCCTATTAATTAAATTAGCCCAAGTTTCTTTAGAACCTGTAAAACCATGAAGTAAAAGAATCGTCTGTCCCTTTCCAGCTTCTAAATAAGAATAATTAATTCCATTTAACATAATATTCATTAATCGGAACACCTAATTTCACTTCTCGTATTCTTTTTTTACAATACTCCAAACTTTTTGGTGTAAATCATAGTTTTCTTTCCGATCCGTTTGAACTTCAATTACATGCATCCGCTCTTCATTTTTTGAAAGAGCATCTTCAAACTCAAACCAATTAGCAATTTTAGAATGAATCCCACCAAATAAACCTGTAGCATGTTGAAAATCTAATTCAAGTGGTGTACCAAATAAAGCCTCAAAATGCTTTTCTTCTTTTGATTGAGGTAAAAATGAGAATATCCCACCACCATCGTTATTCACTAAAATAATCTTTATTGGAAGTTGATGTAATTTTGATAACACTAGGCTATTTAAATCATGATAAAATGACAAGTCACCTATTAACAATGTAACACTCTCGCCTGCAGCCGCCATTCCTAATGCTGTGGCAATCGTGCCGTCGATACCATTTACACCGCGATTACAAGCTATCTTTATCTTTTTAGTTTGTGTATGTAAAAATGTATCTACATCGCGAATTGGCATACTGTTTGAAACAAATAATGTACTATTTTCTGGCAAATGCTTCGCTAATAGTTGAACGATTTTCCCTTCAAATAGTCCTTCAAATTGCTCAGCATTTTGTAGACCACTTTTAGTTTTTTCATTAATCGTCTGCCATTTCATCAACCATTGATTTTCACTGTCCATTTTTTGTGTACAAGAATTTAAAATAGCTGTACAAAATTCTTCATCATTACAGGAAATCATCTGAGTTGCTTTTAACGTTGGATCTCTCCAAAGATCTCCTTCATCTATTACAATTATTTCACAATTTGTTTGTTTCTGTACATATTGATTAAATGGTTTGGAAACTGGCATTGCACCAAAACGGACAATTACTTCCGATTCAATTGTCTCTACAATCTCTTCAAACTTTAAGAATGTATCATACGTATCAATTGTTACTGCTTCTTCATTCATTAATGTTCTACCATTTGAAAGAGGATCACAAAGAACCGGATACCCTAGCATGATTCCTAAATCCAATATTTTCTGAACAGCTTTTTCATCTACATACGGGCCGCAAACTAATAAGCCTTTTCGTTTTGATTGAAAAAGCTCAGTCATTTTATGAATAGTAGGTTTGGAAATAGTTGCTACTGTTTCAGTCAATACTGTATGTGCAGTTTCTTGACGTTTTCCTGATGTAAAAATACCCTCAAGTGCAAAATTCGGGACTAAAGGCTCTCGTAATGGCACATTCATATGGACAGGACCTCTAGGCGCAGTCATACTTGAACGATACAATCTATTAATACTTGTACGAGCATATTGATACATCGATTCAGATGCTTCAGGTAGAGCTAGTTCAATGAATTGTTTAACAAATGAACCATATAAACCAATTTGGTTCATCGCTTGAGGCGCACCAATATCTCTAAGTTCATGAGGTCGATCTGCTGTTAATACGATTAACGGTATTCTTGATTCTTTTGCCTCTGATATTGCAGGTAAATAGTTTGAAGCCGCTGTTCCAGATGTACAAATCAGAACAGTTGGTTGCTTTGTACTTTTTGCTATTCCTAACGCAAAAAAAGCCGCACCTCTTTCATCTACTGCAATAAAAGAATTTAATTTTGGATGCTCGTTAACAAGCATCGAAATTGGGGTAGAACGTGAACCTGGGCTAATCACTACATTTTTTATATTTAACGCACTTAATTCATCTACAAGAGCACCAATATATTTCGTCAGTGCTTCATTATCTTTCATTTCGTAACCCTCCTAATGCATTAAGCATTGGCAGAAACTTTACGCCAGTTTCATAAAATTCCTCTTCTGGCTTTGAATCTTGAACAACACCACAACCGGCATATAATCTTGCTTTGTCTCCTTTTACAAGAGCACTGCGTATCCCTACTGCAAAATCACCGTTACCGTTTAAGTCGATCCATCCAATTGGAGCACCGTACCAACCTCTATCAATAGGCTCAAGTTCACGAATTAGTTTACATGCCTCATCCTTTGGAAATCCACCTAGTGCTGGTGTAGGATGTAATGCTTGAATTAATTCAAATAAAGTAATGTGATTTAATAAACTTCCCTCGACAGGTGTATACAAATGAAATAGACTTTTCGTTGCCATTATCCTTGGTAAGGAAGGTATCGATAAGTTATCACAGTAATGACGAAGAGTTTCCTTTATATAGTTTACAACAAAAGCGTGTTCATCATTATTCTTTTTACTATTTAATAACCAACTTGATGCTTCAGCATTTTCCTCTTTTGATTTACCTTTCGCTGCAGATCCAGCAAGGCACATCGAAGAGACTGTATTTTTCTTTTTCGAAATTAGCCGTTCAGGTGTTGCGCTAATAAATACAGTGTCTTTTAATTGATAAGTAATGACATAATTGACATTTCTTGTAGCTTCAAGCTCGTAAATTACTTTTGAAGAATTTACTTCAGAAGAAAAAGTGGCATTTAATGTTCGATTTAATACAACTTTTTCTAAATGCTCATCTTTCATTTGTTGAATCGCATTTTTTACGCTTTGTACCCACTCATCTGGTTCAAATTCGTCTTTGTCGATGCATTCAGATTGAGTAAACGTAGGCTGCTTCATGCCATATTGTTCTAAATAATCGTCGTATTCTTTATATTGAAGCAATAAATCCTCTAAGGAAGTTTGATCATTTATTTCATAATTTGAAGTGATAAATGTACCTTCATTTGTAACCGTAACCATTAATCTTGGCACATAGAAATGGGCAGTACCAAATTCCTTCCAATCCTGATCATTTTTATAAGTATCAAAAAAAGAGAAACCCCCAAGAGCCAAAGGTCCAGTACCAAAGCAATTCTCTTGCTCGATATACACTTCATCTCCAAAGCGTTTCCATTCTTTTTCTATTGCAGAATACTGTTCTTCTGTACTATGATGAAAAGGAACTAAAGTACCAATTCCTGTGAGAATTAACGAGTTTTCTTGGTTTGACCAATAAAAGCGTTCAGTTAAACCCAATTCATGATAAAAATGGTAAACACTTAGGGGATGAATATTCATTATTTTTTCCACTTTACAAATAAAGCGTTTTGAACAAGCTTTTGCCTTCTGAAGTGACTGCTCAAAAAAAGCAATCGATTCCAGTTGACCTGTTCTAAGCATAACAAGTTCCCCCTAGCCTTAATATACGTAAATACATGATATAACTAAAGATACAACGATGAATGTAGACTGTCAATTTTATGAAGTTCGTCCATACTTTTTTAAAGTAAAACGATCTACATTTTCAAATAATATAATAAGGAGGATGTTAACTATGCAACCAAATATTCAATCTGAAACTTCCTCAACAGGTTTTCGAACATGGTGGAATTTATTAAGACCACATACTTTAACCGCAGCGTTCATTCCTGTTGCGATTGGTTCAATGTTAGCTCATATTAATGGATCATTTCATGCACTTTTATTTATATCAATGCTTGTTGCAAGTTTACTTATTCAAGCAGCTGCTAACATGATTAATGAATATTATGATTATAAACGAGGATTAGATCATGAAGGCTCTGTCGGAATTGGTGGAGCAATCGTAAGAGATGGCATTAAGCCCTCAACTGTATTACAGCTAGCTTTTATATTTTTTGGTATTTCAGTCCTTTTAGGTATTTATATATGTAGTCAGAGCAGTTGGTGGATTGCAGTTATAGGAATTATTTGTATGACTGCAGCTTATTTTTACACTGGAGGTCCTTATCCAATCGCTTATACTCCTTTTGGTGAGTTAGTAGCGGGCTTTTTCATGGGTGTAGTCATCATTGGAATCACATACTATATTCAAGCAGGAACTATTTCAGCAAAAATTTATTTATTGTCCCTACCAACTTCAATTACAATTGGAGCAATCTTAACGGCAAACAATATTCGAGACTTAGATAATGACAAGGAAAATGGACGAAAAACACTTGTTATCTTACTCGGTAAAAAAAATTCAATCATTTTTATTGGTTCAATGTTTGTATTTGCTTATGCTTTAATTGTAGCATTTGTAATTGCACAATTAATGACGCCATTTGTCCTAATTTCGTTAGCAAGTATTCCTTTAGCTATTAAAGCTACAAAAGGATTTATTGGTAAAACTGAACCAATTGAAATGATGCCTGCAATGGCAGCAACAGCTAAAACGAATACAATAATGGGATTCCTTATTGTGATTGGTTTAATTGTAGGAAATATCTTTTCCTAATAGTGGCATTTCAATTCCTCTAAAAACTTAACTCATGTTTTCCCTCTTTTTGAACAAAATATGGATAGCCATATCCATTTATTGAAAAGGGGGAGCATGATGCTTTCACAATCTCAAATCCAAACATTTAAATCCGAATTGTTAAATCAAAAGCAACATTTAGAAGAAAGACTAAATGATCCAGCCTTTACACCCTACTCATTAAGAGATTCAGTCGATGAACTTTCGCTTGCTGACAATCATCCAGGAGATCTAGGGACTGAATTATATGAACGGGAAAAGGATATCTCGCTTCACGAGCATTTAAGAAATGAATTAAGTGATGTAGAAGATGCTTTGCAAAAAATTGAAAATGGTTCATTCGGTATTTGCGAGCTAAGTGGTGAAGAAATCCCATTTGAGCGTCTGCAGGCTCTTCCAACTGCAAAAACGACCATAGAACATGCTCACGATCAGCATATTTCAAGTTCAAATAGAGAATACGATCGACCAGTTGAAGAAGAAATACTTAGCCCACCTTTTGCAAGAGATCCTAAAGATCGTTCAGTTATGTATGACGCTGAAGATGCATTACAGGATGTTGAGCGTTATGGTAGCTCTGAAACTCCTTCAGATTTTGAATTTAATAATATTCAGGATTATGAAAACACCTATACTGAAAGTTATGAAAATGTAGGTTATGTCGAGGAATTTGAGAATTTTATTGGAACCGATATTACCGGGCAAAACCGTACAATCTACCCTACAAAAAAGCATGACCAATATGAACGAGAACTTGATGATTATGAAGAGCAAGCATTGAACGGAGAATTATCAGAGATAGATGTAAAAGATATTGAAAAGTATTAACAAAGAAAGCAAACACGCATCTTTTCTAAGTATGCGTGTTTTTTATTTAAATCTAAGAATTTAGCGAGATTCTTATCCAAAAATGACATTCAATTTTTAAAAATATAACCTCTATTAGTAAAGATGTGCAGCATACTTTAGTAACGATATTTACTAACTGAATAGATAGGATACTAGATTAATATAAGTAAAAAGGCATCCTACAAGAGGATGCCTTAAGCAATACAAAAATTATTTTTTGTTTACGTTAGCTGCTTGTGGTCCGCGGTTGCCTTCGATGATTTCGAAGCTAACTTCTTGACCTTCTTCTAAAGTTTTAAAACCTTCGCCTTGAATTGCAGAGAAGTGTACGAATACATCGTTTCCACCTTCAGTTTGGATAAATCCAAAACCTTTTTCACTGTTAAACCATTTAACTTTACCGAATTCCATCGATAATACCTCCTAAAAATACATATATACACTATTAATACGTGCATAAAAGAGGGGTGAAGAAAAAGATCGTCATTGTTAATCAATAAGATTTCTACAACATTGAAAGTGGTCAATACTTCTTTTCAAGACAAAGAAAAATGAGCGATACTATACATTTTGTAGTGCAAATGGATCATTAATTCTTACCTTCAAATAAATATGCAGTTAATAGTAATTTAAATATATCATAGATAAAAAAACGCGTCAACGCTACTAATTCTCAATTCGGAACAAAATTTTTATATTATTCATACAATTTTTTATCTACTATAAAAATCGATAATCTTGTTAATAAATGTGATTTAATTTCTAGAAAATTTGTCATAATAAACTGAGTAAAATTAAATTAATACATTTTATTTTTATAGGTAAAACTTGGATATCTTGTAATATAATAGGGATATACATATTCAATTGGAGGTACATAAAATGAGAAAATCTCATGAAGTTACATACAAGATTCATGGACATGACATGCAATTTGTTCAGGTTGAGCTTGATCCGAATGAAAGTGTCATTGCCGAAGCTGGAGCAATGATGATGATGGATGACGGAATTGAACTTGAAACGATATTCGGTGATGGTTCTCAACAATCTGGGGGACTATTTGGTAAATTAGTAGGTGCTGGTAAACGTTTAGTAACTGGTGAAAGCTTGTTTATGACAAGTTTTACTAACCAATCAAACGCATTAAAAACAGTAAGTTTTTCAGCTCCTTATCCTGGGACTATTATCCCCCTTGATTTACAAGAATATGGAAACAAGATTATTTGTCAAAAGGATGCGTTTTTAGCTGCAGCCAAAGGCAATTCAGTTGGAATTGAATTCCGTAAAAAACTAAGTACAGGATTATTTGGTGGCGAAGGATTCATCATGCAAAAAGTAGAAGGTGATGGTCTTGCATTCCTTCATGCAGGTGGATCAATTTATCAAAAAACACTTCAACCTGGCGAAAAAGTAAAAATTGACACTGGTTGTATTGTTGCATTTACTGGCGATGTTCAATATGAAATTGAATATGTAGGTAATGTGAAAACTGCTCTTTTTGGTGGGGAAGGATTATTCTTTGCTACTCTTCAAGGACCAGGTACAATTTGGGTTCAATCACTAACATTAGCAAGATTGGCATCAAGAATTGGCCAATACTTACCAACTACTAGAGAAGAAGGTAGTATTCTCGGCGGTTTAGGTAATTTGTTAGATGGTAACGATTAATTAAAAACACAAAAAAACTAGTCAGATTGCTGACTAGTTTTTTTCTTTATGAACATTATATTTTTTCTTCTAACATTTCATCTTCGTCCCTTAACTTATATGTGAATGTTGGGGTATAGTCATATTGTTTTTTCATTTTATTGACCCCTTCTAAATATGTGGTTATATGGTGACTTTTTGCAATTGAGCTTTTGTTAACTGCAAACGTTATTGCATTTTGAACTTGAACATATTCTAAATGGATTTTTATCGGTTTGACATCCACTTTAAATGGAGGAAGTAAAGGGACAACATCGTATAAATTAACGAATCTTATACTTTGCCGCACAATTTCATCATATTTCTCTTTAAATTTAATGTTTCCAACCTTTGGAGAGCCAAACGTATAAATATTTGGATTGCATATTTCAGAATTAGCAAGCTCAAATGCTAACAATGTAGCTAATGAGCCACCTAAACTATGCCCAGTAATATAAATCTTTTTTGTAGTGGCCCTCTGTTTTACAATATCGATTATCATTTCACGACAAGATTTGTAAATTGATAGAAAACCAGAGTGAACACTACCACCGTTCATAGCAAATGGAAAAAGTTCTTGTTCAATTTTCAAATCAGCAAGCCAATCCAAATCTGATTTAGTCCCGCGAAATGCAATTATTACAGAAGCTTCATTTTCAATAATAAATCCAAACCATTCAAGCTCAACTATTGCGCATGCTTTTATCGTACTAACTAAAGAATAATTGGCAGGAATCATAAACTCTCCATCAGATTCCCATTGTCTATAGGTCTCCATACAGCATTCTAATAACTCTAAAGAAATATCATAGTCAATCGAAGGAAATTTCAACTAATCTCTCCTCTCGTATTCTACTTTGAAGAGAAAAACCTCCTTGTTGCAAAGGAGGTTAAGAATGGTTAAAAGATCTTTGTTGAATATTCCAAATTTCAGATGCGTATTGACGTATAGTACGGTCACTAGTAAAAAATCCTGACTTTGCTACATTGTGAAGACTTTTTAATGTCCATTCTTTTTTATTTTGATAAATGGTATTTATACTTTCTTGTGCAGTTAAATAGGAAGAAAAATCTCTAAGTAGAAAATATTCATCATTATATGATATAAGTGAATCAAAAATCGGTTCAAACTCTTCTCTTGGTAAAGGAAAAAGTCCGTGTAGTAATTGATCTAAAACTTTTTTAATTCGAAGATCATGATGATAGTAGTCACTACTCTTGTATCCACCATATTGATAATAATTTAATACCTCATCAGCTGTGAGCCCAAAAGTAAATATATTCTCTTCTCCAACTTCACCTAGTATTTCAATATTAGCGCCATCTAATGTTCCAATTGTTAAAGCTCCATTCATCATAAACTTCATGTTTCCCGTTCCTGAAGCTTCCTTACTAGCAGTTGAGATTTGCTCGCTTACATCTGCTGCTGGAAAAATCATTTCACCTAAAGAAACACGGTAATTTTCGATAAAAATCACTTTTATAAATTGATTTATATAGCGATCATTATTAACTATATTTGCTACAGAATGGATTAACTTAATAATCTTTTTAGCATAGTAATAGCCAGGTGATGCTTTTGCACCGAATATGAACGTTCTTGGGTGCATTTTAAAATGTGAATCTTCCTTTAGTCGATTATATAAATACATAATATGAAGAACATTTAATAATTGCCTTTTATATGCATGCATCCTTTTTACTTGAATATCAAAAATCGAATCGGTATCGAGTGAGATTCCATTAGTATAATGCACATAATTTTCTAGTACTTCTTTTCTTTTTTTCTTAACTTCCTTAAATTGCGTTAAGAATGATTCATCATTTTGATAATTTAATAAGTTTTCTAGTTGCGTAGGCTCATAAATCCATCCGTCACCAATTGTGTCTTTTATTAAACTACTTAATTCTGGATTACATTGAAGAAGCCATCTTCTATGAGTGATTCCATTTGTTTTATTATTAAACTTATGAGGCTCATATTCATAGAAAAGCTTCATTTCTCTTTGCTTTAAAATTTCGGTATGAATCTCAGCAACTCCATTAACACTCTTACTTCCAGCTATCGCCAAGTGCGCCATCTTAACGACTCCATGAGCAATAATTGCCATATGTTCAATTCGATTCCAATCCCCGGGATATCGTTTCCATAAATTCGTACAATATCGCTCATTTATCTCATCGATAATCATATAAATTCTTGGAAGTAACGGTTGGAATAAATCAATACGCCATTTTTCCAATGCTTCTGATAGCGTTGTATGATTTGTGTAAGAGATTGTATTGGTAGTGATTTCCCATGCTTCTTCCCAAGATAACTTTTCATGATCTATTAATATTCTCATCAGTTCTGGAATCGCTAAAACTGGATGAGTATCATTGACATGAATTGCGACTTCATGATGAAACTTACGTATATCACCATTATGTTCTTTATATGAATCTACTATTCTCTGAATACTAGCAGAAACTAAAAAATACTGTTGTTTTAAACGCAAAATTTTACCTTCATCATGAGTATCATCTGGATATAAAAATTCTGAAACTGACTCAGCCTCACGTTTATGTTTCATAAGAAACTTGTTTGAAGAATGTGAAGATGTCTCTGCACTCCAAAGCCTTAACGTATTAACAGTATTCGTGTGATATCCAATAATTGGTAGATCATATGGTACTGCAGTGATTGCCTCTGCTCCATGCAAGCGAAACTCTAACCTATTTTTATTATTGTAAGCCTCTACTTCTCCACCAAATAATACTTCAATTGATTGGTCATCTCTTCGTACTTCCCAAACATTTCCATACTTTAACCATTGTTCAGGGAGTTCTACTTGATAACCATCGACAATTTTTTGGTCAAAGAGGCCATGTTTGTAGCGAATGCCACAACCATGACCTGGTAAATCTTGAGATGCTAAAGAGTCTAGAAAACAAGATGCTAATCGACCGAGTCCACCATTACCAAGTCCTGCATCACTTTCAAACTCTTCTAATCCTGCAAGAGAAATCCCTAAATGCTCAAGACCAGTTTCACATAATTCCCTAAGACCAAGATGGATCAAATTACTTTTCAAAAGCTTCCCTAATAGAAATTCAATTGACAAGTAGTACACTTGTTTTTTCCGCTCTAAACGATATTGTTCACTTGTGCCTAACCAATTCTTGCTTATATGTTCGCGAATCATTGTTCCCAGTGTTTGGTACTGCTCCTGCAGTGTACTAGTTGCAATATTCTTTCCATGCATAATTTCTAGTTTTTCTTTAAAATTCCATTCAAAATCCTCCACACTAGAAAACATGGAACCACCCCGCCTTAAAAGATTTACTTAGTAGATTGCAAATATAATTTCGCGTATTCTTTCGCAGATTGTAACCAACTTGAATTAGTACTCATAGCATTTTTCAATACTTTTCTCCAATGCTTCTTATTGCCATAAACACTTAATGCACGTTCAATTGTAAAGAGCATGTCATGCGCATTATAGTTACTAAAAGAAAATCCGTTACCGCTCTTCATCTCTTCATTATATGATTGAACTGTATCATTTAGCCCCCCAGTTTCTCGGACAATTGGGACACAGCCATACTTCATTGCAATAAGTTGTCCTAAGCCACACGGTTCAAATAACGAAGGCATTAAAAATAAATCTGCGCCAGCATAAATCTGATGTGCAAAATTTTCGTTAAAACCAATATAAGCTCTTACTTTCTCGTAATAATTATGTTCCATTTCTTTAAAGAAGTTCTCAAATTCCTCTTCACCAGTTCCTAAAATAATTACCTGAACATTATGGTCCATTAATTGAGGAAAAATATGTTGGATTAAATCAATCCCTTTTTGACTAGTTAAACGCGATACCATTGCGATAATTGGAATATCTTCATCTACCTTTAACGCCAATGATTCCTGGAGTTGTAATTTATTTTCAATCTTTTGCTCAATCGAAAACTCATCATAATTCGTATGAATTTTTGAATCTGTCGACGGATTATAGATTGTTTCATCAATACCATTTACAATACCAAACAGTTTATGATCATGTTCTCGTAATAACCCGTCTAATTGCTCTCCAAAAAACTCATGCTTAATTTCTTCTTTATATGTTGGACTTACCGTTGTAACAATATCACTTGAGATAATTCCAGCTTTCATAAAATTAATACAATCATAAAACTTTAAATAATCATCTCTAAAATACTCTTCATCAATTCCTAATATGTCATCCATGACTAACTTCGGAAAAACTCCTTGGAATTGTAAATTATGGATTGTATAAACAGACCTTATTTTCGGATTCACATCTTTTAATGCTCCGTATTCCTTCATGAAAAAAGGAATCATTGCTGTATGCCAATCATGGCAATGGATAACGTCAGGAATAAAATCTAATTCTTTGATACATTCGATTGCTGCTAGTGAAAAGAATCCATAACGCTCACCATCATCGTAATGACCATATAATTTATCTCGATTAAAATAAAATTCATTATCTATAAAATAATAGGTCATTCCTTCCAAATTTAGTTCGTATAATCCACAATATTGCTTTCTCCATCCTAGATTTATAGAGAGCTCTTTTACTAATTTCGCTTCTTCTTTAAATTTAGTAGGGATTTGTGAATAAAAGGGTAACATCACTCGAACATTTACATTTAGTTTATTTAAATATTTTGGAAGCGCACCTGCAACGTCTGCTAGGCCTCCTGATTTAACAAATGGGACACACTCGGAAACAATATATAAAACATTTACCACTGAATCAACGCTCCTTGAACTGAACCTTTTTGAAGTACAACTGGCTCGTTTAAACTCCCTTTAATCTCAACACCATCTTCTACACGTACATCTTTATCTAAAACTACTCCATCTAATATACAGTTATCTCCAATGATTGTTTTTTGCATAACAACACAATTACGAATTATTGTATTTTTTCCAATTTTCACTGCTCTTGAAATAATACTATTTTCCACAGTTCCTTCAATCACACATCCATTAGCTACAATTGAATTTTTAACAATAGCATCTTTTGAATATTTTGTTGGTGGTTCATCTTTTACTTTAGTAAAAATTGGATAAGATTTTAAGAATAATTGATTCCAAATTTCTGGATTTAATAACTTCATACTATGTTCAAAATAGTCTTCAATCGTACGAATCGTTGCTACTTGTTGTGGAATTTCATATCCACTAAGCTCAACTCCATTATTTTGATCTCGTACAACATCCATTATCGTTTCATAACCTTTTTCATGAAAGTTTTCAAAAAGCTTTAATAGAAGTCCTTTTTCGAGAAAATAAATATTTAATGATTTTCCAAATTGCTTAAGCTCAGTAATTGCTGCGTTTGTTTCGACATGACGTTTTAGAATCGGTCTAAAATCGACAGAACAAATAGTATATGTATTTGCCACCACTACATATTTTTGAGTTGATCTCTGTAAAAACTGAATATGCTTTTCGATGAAATCAAAAGTTCCAAAAGCTCCATCATTTGGTTCAGGCGTAAAAATAAATAATCCATCATGCTTTCTATTTAAATCCCAATGCTTTCCAGAACCTAAGTGATCAATAATAGAACGATAGGGCTGATCAGGAAATACTGCAACACTTGTAATACCAGAGTTCACCATATTACTTAACATAAAATCAATTAAACGGTAACGACCAGCAAAAGGTAGAGTCGCTAGTGGTCTGTGCTTAGTCAACGGTTTTAACGATTCAAAATGTGTAGAAGCCTCAATTATTCCCAACATTGTTTGTTTCATGATATACCCCTCTCAGTCTATTTTTCTATTTGAGGAATGAGCCACCTCTTATTCTTCGTTCGTAATCAGAATTACTTCTTCATAATCTTTTTCTGGTCGTAATAAGCTTCCATCGGCGATTATCATCCCAGGAGCAACTACAGCACTCTCAATGCGTACATCCTTACCAATTACACTTCCAGGCATGATAACTGAATCTTTAATAAAACTTCCCTCACCTACTGTCACCCCTTGGAACAGAACTGAATGGGATACATAACCTTCAACAACGCATCCTTCATTAATTAGCGAATCCTCAACAATTGCGGTAGGAGCTATATATTGAGGAGGCTGATTTGGATTCACAGAATAAATACGCCAGTCGCGATCGTATATATTTAACTCACTCTCTTCATTTAATAAGTCCATATTAGCTTCCCATAAGCTTTTTACTGTACCTACATCCTTCCAGTAACCTTGGAAAGGATAAGCTACAATTTTCTTTTTTTCTTCTAATAAAAGTGGAATTACGTCCTTACCAAAATCATTACTTGACTCTGGATTACGATCATCCATTTCTAAAAATTCCTTCAAAATATTCCATTTAAAAATATAGATTCCCATTGAAGCTAAATTACTTTTAGGATATTGTGGTTTTTCGTCAAACTCAATGATATCCATGTCTTCATTTGTATTCATAATTCCAAAACGACTCGCTTCTTCAATTGGAACCTCGATTACTGAAATTGAAACATCTGCATCCTTTTCAATATGGTAATCTAGCATTTTGCTATAATCCATCTTATAAATATGATCACCTGAGAGGATTAGCACGTACTCAGGTTGATATTGCTTAATATAATTTAAGTTTTGATATATTGCACTTGCAGTTCCTGTATACCACTTAACACCTGATGCTTCTGAATACGGTGGGAGAACAGTTACTCCACCATGCAAACGATCTAAATCCCATGCACTGCCTATACCAATATAAGAATTAAGTACAAGTGGCTGATACTGAGTAAGAACACCTACCGTATCAATACCTGAATTTGTACAATTACTTAAAGTGAAATCAATGATTCGATACTTACCGCCAAAAGCTACTGCTGGTTTTGCTAATTCTTTAGTTAAAGAACTTAACCTACTCCCTTTTCCCCCTGCTAATAACATTGCTACGCATTTTTTCTGAACCATTGCTGCTAATCCCCTTTCGCATTTTAACTGGACGTATAATTGTAAAACTATAGGCAGGTAGTGCAATTTGAATGCTATATGGTTGACCGTGGAACGGAATTTCCTCTGCTTCAATTACAGAACGATTTATTTTACTTTCACCACCGAATTGTACATAATCACTTGAAAGCAATTCCTTATAACGATGTTTATATGGAACACCAATGCGATATGTATCATAAGAAATCTCTCTAAAATTACATAAAATGATTACATAATCTTCCTTAGATTTAGCTTTTCGAATAAATGAGAATACACTTTGTTCTGCATTATTTGCATCTATCCATGAAAACCCATCCCAATGGTTATCAACTTCATATAATGATTTATTCTTTTTATAAATGGCTAACAATTCCTTAAAAAACAAATTCATTTTTGAATGAGACTCGTAATCTTTTATCATCCAATCCAGCTGTTCTAAATCTTTCCATTCGTCAAACTGCCCAAACTCACTTCCCATAAAAAGAAGCTTCTTCCCAGGATGCGATAAATAGTAACCAAATAATGTTCTTAACTGAGCGAATTTCTCTTCGTATGTGCCTGGCATTTTATTTAACAGGGATCGTTTCCCATGTACTACTTCGTCATGAGAAAAAGGTAAGACAAAGTTTTCTGAGAAAGCATATAAAAACGAGAATGTCATCCGATTATGGTGTAATTTTCGTTCGACTGGACTTGTTTCCATATAGGTTAAAACATCATTCATCCAACCCATATTCCACTTAAAGTTAAATCCCAACCCACCTTCATAAGTAGGTGCTGTCACTAAAGGCCAATCCGTTGAATCTTCTGCTATCATTAAAACCTTTGAATCATAATCAAATACCACTTCATTTAATTTCCTTAGAAATGAAGCAGCATAAGGGTTTTCCTCATTTTTATTTTCTTTTTTCCAATACAATATATTTGCTACGGCATCTACTCTGAATCCATCAACATGGAAGTGTTCTAACCAGAACATGGCGTTTGATATAAGAAAGGACTTTACTTCGGGTTTTGATAAATCAAAGTTTGCTGTACCCCAAACTTCATTCTCTCTAACATCATAGCTTTCATATTCATATGTAGGTGACCCATCAAACATGTATAGTCCGTGTGCATCCTTACAAAAATGACCAGGTACCCAATCCATTACTACTCCTAGACCTTGTTGATGACATTCATCAATAAAACTCATCAATTCATGTGGATTACCGTATCTACTTGTTGCTGAAAAATAGCCAGTACCTTGATATCCCCATGAACGATCATATGGATGTTCTATTAATGGTAATATTTCAATATGTGTAAACCCTTGTTCTTTAACATACGGAATTAATTCAGATGCTAGTTCAGCATAAGTATAAAAATCACCATTATCCTTTTTTCTCCAGGAACCTAAATGAACTTCATAAATTAATACCGGTTCCTCATATACATCTTTTTTTAATTTCTGTTTTTGATATTTAGTATCTTTCCACTTATATCCTGATAAATCATAGACAACCGACGCAGTATTTGGTCTTAGTTCGCTATAAAAAGCATATGGATCACTTTTCAGTAGAACTTCGTCATTATTAGACAATATTTCATACTTATAGATTGTTCCTTGATAAATGTCAGGTATAAAAATTGTCCATATACCTTCGCTGCTCATTTTATCCATTTTATGTAGCGATCCATCCCAGTTATTAAAATCACCTACAACGGAAACACACTTAGCATGGGGTGCCCAAACTGTAAAATTTGTTCCTAATTTATTCCCTTTTTTTACAATATGTGCGCCAAAGCATTCATAGCTTTTAAATAAATTCCCTTCATGGAATAAATGCACATCAAATTCAGTTGGTCGTGTCAAAAGCAACATCCTCACCTCATTACAATCTAATTAATTTTTCTATAATATTACTATTCTACAAACTATTGACTATACCCTTGTATTTATGCAAAAAAAATTCATGTAATTATCTTAAAAAATGAACAGGTATTCATGAAAACGTTGCCACAAAAGGCTTTGTCGTAAAAATGTCGATTTTGTCGAACGAATATTTACGTATAATTATTCATGCGTATTACAAAAATCCTCTTTATACTTCAATAATTTCTTATTAACTATTAAATTTCATACATATTTCACAGTTTTAACACATTTAAACTTTATATTTATTTAAGAATGTAGAAACATGTCGGAAAAAAAGGAGTCATAAATTGGAAATTAATTTAGAAAGTAATTTGGAAAATAACTTTGAATCAGCTGAAAAATCGGAAGCAAAAGCGAAAATGAAACCTAATTCACTTTATTCGGCAATATGGAGATGGCATTTTTATGCTGGTATTTTCTTTGCGCCTCTTATTTTAATCCTTACATTTAGTGGAATAATTTATTTATTTAAGCCTCAAATTGAAAATGTAATCTATCATGATCAACTTTTTATTAAGCAAGAAAGTAAAGTCCTGAGCCCGGAGCAATTAATTAAGAAAACAGTAAGTGCCTACCCTAATTCAATTATTACATCTTACACCCCATCTTCTTCCAAAAATACTAGTACACAATTAGAAATTGATCAAAATGGGGACGTAAAGACAGTGTTTATTAATCAGTATAATGGTAAAATTCTTGGGGATCGTCATGATGATGACCGCCTTGTTAATAAAGTCGTCAAGATTCATGGAGAGCTTATGGCCGGAAAAATAGGAGACCGTCTTGTTGAGATGTCTGCATGTTGGGCTATTATTCTATTAATTACAGGAATCTATTTATGGTGGCCTCGTAAAAAGGATATAATTATGGGGATCTTGCTACCTCGTTTTTCAAAAGGGAAACGAGTATTATTAAGAGATTTACATGCTGTACCAGCTTTCTGGTTTTCAATATTTATTAGCCTATTTATTTTCACTGGCTTACCTTGGTCTGGTTTATTAGGTGACTATATAAATCGTTTAGCGTCATCAACTCATACTAGCTATCCAACTGGATTATATGATGGCAATATCCCATCTTCAGTTATTCCTTCAAAAGAAGTTGCAAAAGTACCGTGGGCTGTAGAAAAATTACCAGTACCAACTTCAAATATAATAAAAGCACCTTCTAAGTCTGTTTCTGATATTATTTCAATCGTCGACAAAGCAAATGTCCATAAAGGCTATACAATTACGTTTCCAACTGATGAAGCAGGGGTATATACAGTTTCAGTGGTTCCACCCAAACCGGAAGATCAGGCAACTTTACATATAGATCAGTACAGTGGAAAAAAATTGATGGACTTACGTTTTGCAGATTACGGTATTGCTGCCAAAATCATTGAAATTGGAATTGCACTACATGAAGGTCACTACTTTGGAGTAGCAAATCAAATAATTGATTTAATTATCTGTTTAGTCCTTGCGTTTACAACAGTACTTGGATTATGGATGTGGTGGAAGAGAAAACCTACTGGTCAATTAGGATCACCAACTGTTCCAAAGGACTATAAATTGGCTAAAGGAGTTATAGTACTGATCGTCTTATTAGCAATTCTTTTACCATTAGTCGGTCTTTCATTACTAATAGCACTTACGCTTGATATCTTAATCATACGAAGAATTTCATTTTTATCAAAAATATTTAATTAAAGATATGCCTTTTCAGGTGTATCTTTTTTTGATTCCTTCTCGCGAATATCCAGAATAAATTAATTTGACCTTTTTTTAAAATTTTTTATTTTATACCGAATTCTAATACATATAGAATTATTAATTTCTACTATTTAGAGATTTGGAAATTCCAGGAGACTCTCTTTCTGCTCTATACAATACCTTCTTTCAATTTGCTTTACAACAATGTATTTTAATTAAACTAATAACAAAAAGGATCCTCTTAATAGTGAACTGCACCCCAATTGTTAGACACAACTAACAATTGGAGGTGCATTTTTTGTGACCAAAATTTCACTAGATCAAAAATTAATAGCTATTCATAAATATCTTGATGGTCATGGTTCATATGATTCTATCGGTAAATCTATTGGTGTACGAAAAAGAATCGTACAAACTTGGGTAGCTTTCTATAATGAATATGGCGTAGATGGTTTAACTTCTACATATACAAACTATTCGATAGAGTTTAAAATGGACGTATTAAAAT
>NZ_NCSY01000007.1 GCF_002156875.1 Bacillus sp. EAC
ATGCTGTATTAGAGGAACACCTATTTTGAAAGTTATGAATACATTGCCAAAAAAAATTGAAAAAACAATTTCTGGACGATACGGTACATATTTTGACGTTAATAAGAATTTTACCTCAAAGTTTAAGAACTTTATAAATTTTATTTTTAAGGAAAAAAATCAAAGGAGATAATAAGTTTTTTTCTCTTCTTATGCAACTAACTGGCGCGTTAGTTCAATAACGTGAGTTGCTACGGCAGCTCATTTTTATTGTGCTTATGTCAGTATTGTCGAAAAAGAAAAGGGAAACGGTTATAAAAATAGAAATTATTTTTATAACAAATTCATTAGATAAAATAATATTTTTACAAGTTAGGAGTGAAGTAATGTCTGAATATCGTGTTGTAGAATTAGAAAAGTGGGAGAGAAAAGAATATTATAATTATTACTTTTCAATAAATGTTACTCATGAACTGACAACGAAAATAGATGTAACTAATGCCGTTGAATATTGCCAAAATAATAATTACAGCTTCTATGCCTATATGATTTTTAATATTACGAAATCTATTAACTCTATCAAAAATTACCGTTATGATCTTATTGAAAATGAATTAGTATGTTGGGATTATCTAGTTCCGGCATTTACTATTTTTGATAAAGAAAAAGAAAAATTTCAATGTATTTGGTTAGATAAATTTGAAAGTATGGCCGAATTTCAATCTGCTTTTAAAGAAGAAGTTGAAAAATACGTTGGTTCCGATAAAATGTTTCCTAAAGTTAATCAACCCTTAAACACCTTTGATATATCATCTATTCCTTGGGTGAGTTTTGATAATTTTTCTTTAAATATCGCTAATTCTTCTTGTTATTTAAAGCCAATATTGACTATTGGAAAGTATTCTGAACAAAACGGGAGATTATCTATACCTATTTCTATTAAATCTCACCACGCTACAGTAGATGGATTCCATGTAGCAAAATTTTTTGAAAAGCTAACAAAGAATATTGATTAAGTATTGGTTATTGATTTAAATGTTGTTTTTTGTATTTTGATTTTCTAAACTTCGCATTAATTTTTAAATTTTAACATTCCTTATGCAACTAACTGGCGCTTTAGTAGAATAGTATGAGTAGCCAATGGCTACTCATTTTTAATTGATTAAAAAGGATTATTCACCTTCAACATTTAATATCTATTTAGAAATACTAAGTTTTAATAATGTAGTAGGAAATTTAAATAGAATAACTGTCTAAACACAGGATTATTTAATTGATCCATTTTTATTTTTTAAGGAGAAGAGTTAATAAAGAAGAGGGGATTTTGTTGTCATGAGGCTAGATTGGTTTATTACGTTTATTTTAATTAGTGCTTATACAAGCTTGCTCTCCGAGATTGTAGCAGATTTTTTCCATTATTCACATATACTTATGTATGGACTATCCGGTATGGTAAGCGGTGGTTTAATTTTTTTAATCATAAAAAATATACCTAGAATATCCGGTAAGATTATAAATTTGAAAATAGCCATAGTAATACTAATGATCAACGGTGGATTATTTGGAGTTATTGGAAAATACTTCGAACTATAAAATATTCTTATGTAACTAACGAGCGTGTTAGTTAAATAAAAAAGCTGCTTAGATGCAGCTTTTTTATTGGTATTTAAATACTATAATTGTCTGATCATATTAGAATTGAAACAATTAAGATATCTATTCGCAATAATATAGTCAGTCAGAACTTGGGGAGTGTTCATCACGATAAAACTAATTTGTAGAACTTGTAAAATAGAGGTTTCTGAAGAGGTAGAGGAATTAAAGAATACTAAATTACTATATAGTAACGGTGACCAAGAGTATATACGTAAAGGTTTTTACATACTTGACTTTACTCCCATTGGTGGTGTTGTATCGGAACTTAACTTAAAAGACTTCTTTATTATTAATATCGAAGATTCAATTAATTCAAAACCTCACATAAATCCCGATAGATTAATTGGATGTTGTGGTTTGAGTGGGGTTTATGGACATAATATTGTATGCATAAATAATCATGAAATTGGTATTAAAGAAGAAGACTGTTCGGGACCACATTATGTAGCGTTAGATCCTGAATTAGTAAAACGTATATAAAATTGTAAGAATAATTTTATATACTTACTTATTGAACTAACTGGCGCGTTAGTTGAAGAACACTTGCTGCTAATGCAGCTTTTTTTATGAAGTAAATGGCACGATGATTAATAAGGAAAGGACATTTCCAATAATATATTGAATAGTTAATATATGACTAGTTAAAGTATAGTAATTATTCAAAGGAGAAAAAATTCAATGAAACAAAATAATACGGAGAAACAATCAAACCAAATTCCAATGCTGTATATGTTTTTTATTATGATCTTGACCGTACGTTTTTTTGAATCATTCCAAGAGGGAATATTGGAAAAGTTATGGTTTGTTGTCCTTATGTTACTCTTAATTTACTTAGCAATTATTTCTCGGAAGACAAAGTTGATAATAACTTTAAATATAATTTCTATTGTATGTTTATTTATTATGGGAGTTGTTTTGTTCGGTTGATGATTACACATGGAGAAACAGTAAATGTAAAGTATTATGATACTAATTCAACTAACGAGAGCGTTAGTTGAACTACAAAAAGAGGATGATCATAATTGATCATCCTCTTTTTTGCTAAATGGCAGGTTTGTTGTAGAAGGAAATAGAATTTTTAAAATGACACAATCTTTTAAACTGGAATGTTATTCTACTACTTATAGTTAGATTTGTACAAATAAGAGGATGGAAAAAGAGGTGGCTGATATAAAGAAATATATTGTTGTAATTCTATTTTGCTTTTTGCTGACAGGGTGCAAAAAATATGATAATAAACGTGAACCGATATCAGTAGAGAAAATAGACTGGCAATACTTTACAATCGAAGGGGAGGGTGATCCTGCTAGCTTTCAACGCATAGTAATAACTTCTGAAGGAAATTCTTTTAGAATAGACAGAGGTTATTTTAATGAGTTTTGTAAATTGATGATGGATAACCCAAACAAAATTAATACAAAATTTGAACAAAATACCCTTAAAATATATTTCCGATTTAATGAAGATAACCCCTTGCTAACAAGGTTGTACTATAAAGTCAATAAGAAATATAATGGCAAAGAATCTATTTTTTATGTAGATAATTCATTGTTACCAGAACTTGAAAAAATAAAAGTAAGACATGTACAGACGGACAAATAAAATTTATGGAGATATTACAAAAATTCAATATTCCTTATCTTGATAAAAATGACTCAATTTACATTTATGGATACGTTAAAAATACCGAAAACCAAACCTATAAATAAGGAGATGAGGATTTGTGTTATTAAACTAACGAGCGTCTTAGTTGAAAATCCTATGGAATGTTTTAACAGCCCTTTTATTGTGCTAACTGGTATTTTAACAAAATACAAAAAAATATTCATAAAATTGGGGATTTTGGTGAAAATATAGTGGATTCAATTAACCCACTAAAAGAAGGTATTGAAATGAATAGGAAATTAAGAATTAGTGGTTTTCAATTTTTTTGTACGATTGTTTTGTTTCAGATTAGTATGACAGGTCTTTTACCTTATGCTATTAATGTCAAGCAAGATGCATGGATTAGTGCGTTAATAGGTCTTTTTTTAGGATGTTTATTATTTTTAGTTTATATTAAACTATTTGAAATTTATCCGGCTATCCATTTTACAAATTATGTTCAACAAATTTTGGGTAAGTTCGCAGGTAAACTTGTAATTATCGCATATATTATCTATTTTATTTACATGGCAGCACGAATTTTAAGAGAATTTGAACAATTATTGGTTATAACACTGTTCGAATCATCCTCACTTATTTCATTAGGGATATTAATGATGTTTTTAATTATGTATGGACTTTTTAAGGGGTTCGAAACTATCGCTCGTACAACTGAAGTCATATTTTTTTTTATAATCCTTATTATTTCAATAATAGTAGCCTTTGAATTTATAGCTAAGATTCACCATATAAATAATTTGAGACCTGTTTTAGAAAATGGATGGAGACCTGTTATTACTGCATCTATTCCTATAGGAATAACATTTCCATTTGGTGAGATGGTTACTTTTTTAATGATAATGCCACATTTAAATAAACAACAAAATGCACTCAAGATAGGAATTCCAGCATTAGTATTCTCAGGACTTATCTTAACGTTTTTTACAATAATAAATATATCAATATTAGGTATTTCCGTATTAGAAAGAACCAATTATCCTCTTTTGGTAGGAGTTAGTTATATTAATATCGCTAATTTTGTTCAACGATTAGATTCTTTTATTGTAATATTTATGATTTGTGGAGGTTTTATAAAAATTACTATCTTTTTCTATTGTGCTGTTTCAGGAACTGCTGAAATATTTAATATAAGAAAAACAAATGATCTAATTTATCCAATAGGTGTAATAATTCTAATATGTTCAATTTTAGTTGCACGAAATCAAATCGAAAGTATTAAAGAAAGGATTGAAATTATTCCTTATATTTTACATATACCACTTCAAATAATAATTCCTATTTGTTTATTAATAATTGCTCTAATACAAAGGAAATTTAAAGAGAAATTACCGTTACCTTTGTTCAATAAGTAATAAAAAAAATCTTCTCTTGAAGATCTTTTTTTATTGCCGATAAGCGTATTTATGAAATCTAAATTCACATACGATTTCATGTGAAAATATGCTAGTTCTTGTTCAACTAACGAGCGCGTCAGTTGAAGTAGAAAACGGAAGGTTTCTCATTAATGAAGGATCTTATTTGTTCCAATTTTTATATATATTTAGTAAAGAACTTTTTTATCTAAGGACTCATAGATGATTTTTTCTTTTTATCCTTTTCTCTTGATTCGCGCAATTGTTTAACTGCTTCCTCAGACAAAATTCCTTTGTCTGAGTATCTTTCAAGTTCTTCGTCATTGAACCATTTATTTTTCTCCATGCTATACCTCGCTTATTGTTAATGTTTTATAGTATCCCCAAAATCATATAAGTATTTCTAGATAAAAAGTCAATTATTGAATGAAATATTCTCAACTAACGAGAGAGTTAGTTGAAGATCAATGAGTCACTGTTGTGGCTCATTTTTTTATTTAAGTAACGGGCAGTTTAATTCAATAAGGATCAGTGGTGAAATAATTGTAAAAACTTACTAATTATTATTAATAAGAATATTGTTATTATTAAATCGAATACCATTAACATCTATGGAGGAACAAATTGAATTATTTAAGAAATTTCAAACAATGGCTTATTAAAGATTACGATAAAAGAGACACCTCTTCTTAAATTTCATAACAATTATAATTCTATTTATCTTTTTTGCCATTAAATATCAGTAGGGGAAGCCTCTTTCGACGATTAGTAGTTTATTTGGTAGTTTCTATTTTATTGCAGATATCATTTGTTTTTTTCTATTTGTAATATTAATTAGAGTGATTGAAGAGGGAATCCGAAAAATAATTGGAAACGGGAAAGAAATCGGATTAGTATATTCCTTTCTTTATATGGGCGTATTAATTACTACGATTATCATTGTTAACCAATATTATTTATAAGGAGCTTATTGAACTAATGAGCGCGTTAGTTGAATATCTTGAGTTGCTCCGGTGACTCTTTTTTTGTTTCACTAAAAGGCAGGATAGTTGAATTGAATATGGTAAAATTATACATAAAATGTAGAGTGAGGTGTTTACTATGTCTGTTTATAATATTAATTTGGAAAACAATTCTGATTAAGAAGAAGTATTTGAAATCGAAGGAGATAATATTGCTCAAGTAACCGTTCTTGATAATAGTGGGAATGATATTACACAAAATTGTAGAGTACAAATTACCCTAAGTAAAAATGCATTGATTGGTTTATGTACTGAGCTAATCCGTTTAGCACATGATTATAAAGATGGTAAACATTTTCATATTGACCCAATAAGTAAAGAATATGTAGTCCAATCAATGGGAGCTATGCTTCATCCTGAGAGTTGTGAACTTATTGTGTGTTGTGGAGATTATGATACATTTAATGATTATACAAAATAAGATGTTTAGTTATGTAACTAACGAGCGCGTTAGTTGAACAGCGAGGGGCTATTTCGGTAGTCCTTTTTTAATTGTGCTTAATGGTATGGAATAAATTGACTAAGAAGGATTCATTAGTAAACACATAGAATAAGTATTTGTATTAGTTGGTAAATTTTTACAAATAAATAATATCTATAGAGAGGTAAATTAATGGGATTTTTCTTTTATTCAAATATGATAAAGAATATAATTGTCACTTTTTTTCAAAATAGTATATGGGTGGTAGGATTTTTTTATATATTGATTAAGACATTTGAAAATGAAACTCTTAAGTACTTTTCGAAATACTTTATTGGTGTTATTTTAGCGTTATTATTCCTTTACTCAGTAACGGTAAGCATATAATTACACTTCTTTATTCATCTAATGCATGGGTTAGTGGAAGATCATGAGTCACAAAGTGGCTCATTTTTTATTGAAGTAAGTAGTTTAATTGAATTAGGATAATTTGTAATTCTCTGATTGCTAGATACTGAACAATTGTAATTGTTGCATTTGATGGATTGATTCAGTATGGAAAAAACGAATAAGTACCTAGATGAAGAAAAGTCTAAAAGGAAAGTAGTATTTTCCTATTCTATGGAGGATTATATAATGAAAAATATAAGAATTATATGGTTATTTGTTACGGTTATCTTAGTATGGTTTGTACTATATTTTTATCAAAATCAAAAATTTTCGGTGAATATTTATTCTAGTAACTTAAGCAAAGAAATAAAACAGAATATCAATTATTCTCATGGTCCTAGAAATCCATTAGTGAAAGAGGTACAAGTATTAAAAGTAGTTACATTAGACGATAGCAATATTGCTTTAGCATTTAGTAAATATGATGGACTTTACGGTAGAACTCGTCTGGTCAAAGGACCAAATGGAAAGTACCAAATAAAAGGTTCTTTATGGAGAGGTAGAATAGATCTTGCTGAAGTGGAAACATTTAAAACAAATAAAGGAAGATATCAAGTGATTATGGGTAATAATGAAAATGGCGATATTGATACAATAGAATTAAGAGCTTATACTTTTAATAGTAGCAATAGAGAATATTCGAATTACACTACGACACTAGGAGTTCCAAAGCAAGATGCCTATTTCATCTATAAAAAAATACCAACTGATAATCATCTTAAAAACTTTATGGGTGATATCGAATTTGTTTGTAAAAATAAACAAGGAAAAGTCATTTTTCCAGTGCAATAACTCATTACTATTAACTAAAAAATATCAAATCTAATAGAATTAACGCATGTGTTAGTTGAAGTTCAAGAGCAGCCGAGACTGCTTTTTTATTTAAGTATTAGGCAAATTAGTTGAAGAAGGTAAGGAATAATTAATGGAGATTTAATAACTTAACTTATATTGAAATTAGGTGATTAAATGAGCCATTCAGCAGCTCAATGGAATGCATTTATTAAAGAAATCATCGGAAATAGAATAGTATTTACAATTAAAGACGAAGGTGGAATTCCAACTTCAACGAATATTGATGGAGAGACATCAATGCCATTTTGGTCATTAAAATCAAGGGCTGAAAAGATTATTGAAAATATTCCTTCCTATAGTAGATTTCAAGTATATGAAATTAGTTTAAATGATATTATTAATAAATGGCTTAAAGGACTTGAGAATGATGGTCTTTTTGTAGGGGTTAATTGGAGTGGTATTAAGGCTAAAGGTTACGATATAAATCCAGCAGAAGTGTTGGATAGAATTCAATATGAACATAATTTATTTGATTGATCTTATTCAACTAACGCATGCTTTAGTTCAACATCAATTAGAAAGCAATGAACTTTTAATATAAATTCAATATGGAATTGTGGAGGAGATATTTTGAAATATCGATTTCAATCAAATAAAACTCTTGATGAACTTAGAAGTACCATTTCAGCAAATATATATAAAGACAGAACATCAGCAGTTGATTCGATATGGGATAAAAATTTCGAGGAAAAAGGGAAGATATTTTACGGGGATGTAAAAAATAATAAATTCTCATTTAAACGTCTATCAATGAATGGTCGTTTATATTCTCTAAGTTTTAATGGAGAAATAATACAAAATGGAACTCGAACCGAAATCATTGGTAGATTTAATTATGATTTTATCTTGAACGGTTTAGTTTATTTTATTTTTCTTTTTGTTTCTGTATTTTTAGGGATTATAAATGGATGGATACAGAAGAATTCTTATGCATTTTTTTTATTTGAAATAAGTGCATTTATTTTGTATATAATACCAAGTGAGTTTAGTAGAAGAAGAGAGAAACATAAATTTATTTATTACTTAATTTAACTCTTATGTAACTAACTGGCGCGTTAGTTCAATAAAAATGCTAAATAATTTTTGTAATAAATGAGTTCATTTATAGTACAAAAAAGGATAGAAATAGCAGATATTATTTCTGCTTTCCTATCCTTGTTTTTACGCATTAAATATGTGACATTAAATAAAAAAACACTAAACTATAAATATTTTTAATCGATTGCTTGACTTTTAATAAATTTTTTTCTCAATAGTGGTCCTAAATTGGTACCGGATTTTTTCAATTATTGATTCAAATGAGTTAATGTCGCACCATATGGAGAGACATCGAAAAATTCGCCGTAACCAAGCACGTTTCCTTTACCATTAGCAATTACCGACTTTCGAGACGTCCACGTTTCTCTCCATTGCGAAGGAACATCAACTGAACGACGTTTCACAATAATTTTCATTTTTACTGTTTCAATTTGGGCTGGTGTTAAGTTAGCTGTTTTAATTTTTTTAAAGTCAGACAGAATGAGATTTTTTGTTTTTTCAGAAATATACCCGCTCTGCACAAAAATATCAAATAGCAAAGCATATCCTCTTTTTGTCCATAGTCCAAACGTTTTATAATACTTTTCTGCTTGGTCATAATAATAATCAGCAGCTTGGATTTGTCTAGCAACGCCTTCTTTGCTTGATCCAATATTAAATAAATACATATTCCAAGGCTCGATCACTTGATACTTATTGGATGGATTTGAAATTGAATTCCCCCAAGCAATTTGTTCAGCTTTGGTTTTGTGCATTACTACATCAACAAAAGTATTGTATGAGGTGAAATCATCACCAAATGCAGATTGAACTACTTGTTTGTGTTTCGTTAACAAATCTATTAAGATTGGTTGAAGTGTGTCACTTCCAAAATTTTCTTGAAGTGCACCAAACGACAAACCAGCCCCATCAAAATTCCCACTTGTCATCCCAAAAGCATCTTCAGTTGTTGAGGAAGTTTCATACCAGGCTGTAACTGATAATGCTATTTTCTTTACTGATTGGCTTGCTGGTAATTTCACTGGTTTGATTGTCGACTTCTTAGTTGGAACCACTAATTTTTGACCAATGTTAATATTGTTCGATTTTAATTTATTTTGTTTTTTCAATTCAGAAACTGATACCTTAAATTTTTTCGAAATAAAATAAAGTGTATCACCTTTTTTCACTTTGTAGACAACCGATGCAGCCTCGATTGGTTTCTCAATTGAGCCGAGTAAAAAAACCAGGGAAAAGCTAATAAGTAAGAGCAATACCCGTTTATTCTTCAATTCTATCATCCTCCTGTTCTAGTTGTTTTATTCTAGTTCAAAGAGTCAGAACTACGATACGATGCTTACATATTCATCATATTGGAAACGTATTCAAAAAACTAGTTGTAAAAATTTCATGTGGACAAATTTGAGTTTGTTTGATGGAGTACTAGTACTAGGATAGGAGAACTTATAATGCTGGTAAGCAAATGAAAAATGAATTGCTTTGGTATATGTAAAATAAAGTCTTTCTAATGAAACTAACGAGAGCTTAAGTTGAATAACGATGGACTGCCTCGGCAGTCCATTTTTATCGTGCTAACTGGCATTTTAGGTTTAGTTTAATAAGTATTGTATAGACTTAAAGAATTAAATTTCTGTTAGAATAGGTTTATCCTAATTTTGATATAAAGTTTACTGGAATCTTTTATCAGATTTAAATTAGCATTGGAGGATTAAATGAACAGTTTTATACCATCATTTATTGCATTAGTTATTATTGGATTAGCTATTTTTAGTTTCATTACATTAATCAAAAACATTAGTAAAAAACGATTTACTAAAATTAAAGAGTTAGAACAAAGAATTAGTGATTTAGAAAAAAATAAATTCAACTAACGCAAGCGTTAGTTAAACAATAAGTAGGAGCTGAATGTTAAGCTCCTACTTTATTATTCTGAGAATTAGTCGAATAAAATTGTAAGCATAAAAAAATTACTGAGTTGTAGTTTATATCATTATATAGGAGTGTAATCATGAGTGAATTTAGTGAGAGCTACCATCTTTTTTCTAATGATCAGAAAGATGGTATTGAACTGTTAAAGCGTTCTTTCGTTCGTGGATTTGTATATCCAGAAAAAAATAATTGGGTTACGATTATTCCAAGTGGAAGGAAATTTCATGTAATTAGAAGATTTATAAAAAATAATAAAGGTGTATTGATACATTTGATAAATGCGGAGGACCATGGTTGGTCTTTATCTATATACGATGGTATAAAAAGGACCTTTCATTTTGAATGCAGTTGGGAAGAAGACATAGAAATTAACCAAGATGAATACCACCGGGAGCGATTAGTTGAATTAATAAATTCCAATCCCCATAAAGTAAAGCCCATAACACCTTTAGATATAACACAGATATTTTATGTTTCAGACTTTGAAGAACTAATTGAGAAAAATCCAGTAACTCAAGTAGCAAATTTACTGCGATTAGAACATTTCGAATGGATTTCCTACGATTACGTTCAAAAAGATTATAAAGAAGACCCACAAGAAATCAAAAACAAAGGTATTCTCATAGTTAATAATTGGATACCTTTTTAATAAACTTTGTATTACTTATTGAACTAACGAGCGCGTTAGTTGTACAACGATAGACTACTTATGTAGTCAATTTTTTAATGCACTAAATGGGAGAATAGTCTCCTAACAATGAGAATTATGTTAGTATTTAACTAAATGGAGGTGCCAAAATGATATCACAAGCACTTATTATACATAAGAGACATATATTAATGGTCAAACAATTTGTTCAAAGAGGAGATATTGTTTGGAACTATCCAGGTGGAGGAATCGAAAAAAATGAAACCCCTGAAGAAGCTTGTATAAGAGAAGTTAAAGAAGAAACAGGATATGATGTAGAAATAAAATCATTACTTTTTAATAAACAAAACAAGTTTACATACATTGCAGAGATAATAGGTGGAGAATTATATCTAGATATGAATAATGAAGACAATAGTGATATCCTTGATGTTGCTTGGATTTCGATCGATGAAAAAGACAAGTTTGATCCATATACAGCGCCACTATTAAAATTGTTTCTTGAAGAGATAAAATAGCTTCTATTTTAGTTTTAACAGAAAGTCAAAAATACCCAGTATCCCACTAACGAGCGCGTTAGTTTAATCTTGTAAAGGCATGTTAATCATTCCTTTTGAAGTTAACTTTGAACGATATTATTGAAAAGGGGAACCTGTTATAAAAAAAAGCATTAATTATTCAATTAGCAATAATGGTTTCACTAGGTTGTGCATTTTGGTTTTTAAAAATAATTGGTTTTTTTGAACCTGTTAATGATATTCGAGAACCAATTTCTGTTAGCAATATAGAGTGGGGATATTTAAGTACTGAGGAAGAACGTATGGATTCGATAACTGTTTATTCACAAGGTCATACATTCGGACTTTCTTCGTTTCAAACAGCTCAATTTTGTAAGTTAATGCAAGAAAATAAAAATAATATTTATAAGAAACAAAACAATTTTTCAATAAAAGTTCAATTTAGATTCAGAGAAGTATATGTAATAAACTCGTTATATAAAATTGATAAGTATAACGGAAAAGAATCTACTTTTTATGTAGATAAATCATTAATTCCAGAATTGAAACAAATATATTATTCTAATTTTGATGACAATCATTAACATCTTTGAAATCCCATTTTATTGATCAATTTATAATTCAAAAAAGTCCTCTTTCTCTAGTCAGATTTGAGGACTTTTGAATTCTAATAATCTGGTGGCACATTGATACATCATATGCAACTAACGAGCGCGTTAGTTGTACAAGACTAACGCAAACATATCCCGTCAAGGACATATTATGAAACAGTGCTTTAATAAAGGAGTTGTATAAAATGAATGAAAATAAAGGTACAGAACTAAAACGATCTTCAAAAGCAGAAAACATTCTACCTCAGATCAATAGTAAAACTAAGCTAGGCGACTTACGAAAAATTGCGAAGGACATTAAAAAAAATCACGAACTAGCTATGGAACTTTGGTCAACCGAAGAGTTTTTGCCCAGACTATTAGCAATCTTAATTATGGACAAAAAACTTCTTTCACAAGATGTGCTAAATAAGCTTGATAAGGATATGCAGACTCACACTTTTGATGAGCGAAATAACTTAATGGATTGGTTAATGGCTAATCAGCTCACCAAAGACAATAAGAAAATTGCATTGATGGAGTCATGGGGAAATAGTCCTTCTGCTCTTCAAAGGCGATCTTTCTGGTATTATCAAGGGCGATTGAGATGGACTGGACAAACACCGCCTGATAACACCGCAGACTTGCTATCTGCATTGGAAGCTAATATTACTCAGGAAGAACCGGAAGTTCAATGGGCTATGAATTTCACCGCAGGTTGGATAGGCGTTTATGATGAAAAGAATCGTGCACGTTGTATTAAACTTGGTGAGAAAACGGGTCTTTACAAAGATGAAATAGTAGCAAAAGGATGTACTCCCAGCTATTTGCCGGAGTTCATTACGATTG
This sequence comes from Bacillus sp. EAC, assembly GCF_002156875.1. GTDB lineage: Bacteria > Bacillota > Bacilli > Bacillales > Bacillaceae_G > Gottfriedia. The sequence continues at coordinate 12,974 of NZ_NCSY01000007.1, forward strand.
AAGTTAACAAACGACATAATAATTAGTTACCTCTGAAAAATTCATTAGGGTTTAATGCAAAAAATAAAGGAATTCAAAGCCTCAATATGAAAATTGTAATAGGCTTGAACCGAAAAATAAAGAAAACAACGCGTTTTGGCAGCTAGCTAGTTAGTGAAATATGCAAGGAAGATGTAAAAGATTAACCCACTATCTCTTTTTGCTCTGTAGGGCGCTTATCTTTTAGAAGAACAACTTTCCAGCTGCGCAGTACAACGATTATATGTAATTAAGAGAAGCTACTTATGTAACTAACGAGAGCGTTTGTAACATAAGAAAAAAGGAACTTCGTTTCATACGAAGTTCCTTTTTTCTTTTTCCAATCGGTCGCTCAGCTAGGGAATCGATTGAAGTATTTATGCACTAAAATCTTGTGGTTTTACTTAAAGGAAGATTAGAAATTACGATTCATTATTGGATATAAATTGTCAAAGCGTTCAGAAAGCAAATAATTGTGTCCCTCATTTTATCTTCGAATAAAATCACCTACATAAATAAAGTAGAATAGCGTCCTATTTCTTTGAAAGAGCTTTATAGCTATGCCTCGATGGAAAACTTAATTAAATTAGTTAAATGGGAATGAAGAGATCAGTATTGAATTTTGAAAATGGCGTATTAAAGGGTATATCATCAGGATTCTATCATTATGAAATTCTATTACTATTTTAGGAGGAAAGTGGGGGATGAGCAATTTATCTATTTTTTATTAAGTAGCTAACTATTAAAGTTACTATACCATTATACAAATTAATTTTTTTTGTCAACAAAAAAACTTAAAAACACAGACTTATATTGATTTTCCTCCTATAATCTACCCTCATTCTTCTTTATTGATAACTGAAATGAATCATTATGATAACGAGAATGTCATTTACTAAAAAAAAATATCACCATATAATAACCTTAACATTTTGAATAGTCTAAAATTTTACGTTTTTATTAATGGTTTAATTCCACTATTCTAAAATGCAATTTATGTTAGAGGTGATGCATAAGAAAACATTAGATTATCTAAAAAATAGAAACAAACAGTAGAAAATACTAAGTTAATGATTCGTTCTGTTGATATTATCAGCCAGTATTTACAGGTTGATCAATATAAAATATGGAGGTTAACAAATGAGAACAAAGATAAAAAACGAATTACTTCATTAGCACACGTTCTAACCTTATTCATTTCTTCTATTTAGTAGTTTGGTTTTTGCCTCAATTGAAAAGTCACTAAATGCAACAAAGAACCCACCCAAGTGAATCACCAGTCCCGCTCTCCCATTCTCAAAAGTCACTACAATTTTAAGGTTGAAACACAGGATAAGGATATTTCCAAAGCTGATGTTACAGCAGAAGGAAAATGGACTTCACTAGAAGAGAAAGTTATAGCAGTTGCTAGTAAGTGTTAACTGCAGTGAAAGCAGGGTCTATACATGTACAATTCAATCTTGGAACTGCTGTTTTAAACGTTGAAGAAATATTACTAAAGATGCACTTGTTTTAAGTCAAATATCAAGATGAGCTAAGTAGGAGGAAAGTGTATGATGAGGAAGAAAAAAGGTTTTTCTTACAAAGTAATTACTACTACAACTTTAGCAGCATTGTTGTTAACGTCAACGGGATTTGCAGAAGAAACAGAAAGTAACACGGTTCCAGCTCCAAGTATTGAGGACATTGTAAAACAAGGTCAAAAAATTTTCTTAGATAAAGAGAAGCATTTAAATGAAGATCAAGTAGATGAACTAGGTTATAAGGATTTAAGTGAAAATGGTAATGTAAAAGCTTATAACCCAAATGAACAAGTTCGGGTAATAGTTGAAGTAGAACAACCAGAATCGATTGATATTTCTCCTAAAGAAAAAAAGAAGCAACAAAAGCAAAAGCAAGATGACATAATAGCAAAAATTTCAAAGCAAAGATCAGCTTCCAAGGTAAAAAATCGTTTCTTTGAAGGCTTTAATGGGTTTAGTGTTGAAACAGAATTTCGTAAGGTTAAAGAAATACAAAATACACCTGGGGTTGCAAATGTACATATTGCAAGAACTTTTGAGCCATCAATGGGTGCAAGCAAAGAATTGGTACAAGCTCAAAATGTATGGCAGCAATATGGTTATAAAGGTGAAGGGTTACTAGTTGGGGTTATAGATTCCGGAATTGATTATACTCATAAAGATATGACACTTACTGAAAAAGGTAAAAAAAAGGAAAAATGGACAGAATCCAATATCCCAAATAAGTTCGCTGAAACTGAAGTAAATGAGAAATGGTACAGTGACAAAGTACCTACAGGTTATGATTGGGCGGATGATGATACTGATGTAATACCTCATGGTCAATTTGGAAGCCCACACGGTACACATGTAGCAGGTACTGTAGGAGCAAATGGTGACGAATCAAATGATGGCGTACAAGGAATTGCGCCGGGAGTGCAACTTTTAGCTGAAAAAGTATTTTCTGATAATGGCGAAGGTGCTTATGAGGATGACATTATCGCTGGTATTGAGCACGCAGTAACTATGGGAGCAGATGTTATTAACATGAGTTTAGGAACTGATGCTGGATTTGTTGGTGAGGACAACGATCCGATTCAGAAGGCAATACACGTAGCAACAGAACATGGCACACTTGTTGTAGTTGCTGGTGGGAACTCTGCTTATAGCACTAAAAATGATCTAATACAATCTTCTTTACAACCTTATGCCGAAAATCCAGATATTGGTACAGTGAGTGAACCAGGTGTAAGTCCATATGCAATTTCTGTTGCTTCATATGAAAATTCGAAAGTACATGTGAGCACACTTGTAGAAGAAAATGGACTTCAGCTTCCATATCAAGATCAAAGTCAGTTTAACTTTAAGCTTTCTAAAGTATTATCTCCATTTGAAAGTTACGAGATGATTTATGTAGGTGAAGGTAGAACTGAAGATTTTAATAATAAAGATGTCACAGGTAAAATTGTTATTGCTAAACCAAATCAAATATATGGATCATACAGTTATATTCAATACGAAGCAAGTAGGAAAGGTGCTAAAGCTGTTATTTTAGTACCGTCGAATACAGATGTTGACTATCCAATTACTGACTTTAGTCCATATTTTACTCCTGCGGCAACAACAGGCAAAGCAATCGGTAATTCGTTAATTTCTAAGTTAACAAGCGGATATATCGTTAAAATGAAATTATCAAAAGGAATTTATATTGATAATCCAAGTAAAGATACAATGTCATATTTCTCATCTTATGGAACACCACATACATTAGACTTTAAACCTGAATTATCAGCACCAGGAGGTAATATTTATTCAACTGTTCCAGGAAATGAGTATGAGATTATGAGTGGAACATCAATGGCGACTCCACATGTAGCAGGTGGATCTGCACTTTTATTACAATCCTTATATGAAAAAGGTTTAGATCATTCAAAGAAAACAGCTTTAAAAGCTAAAATTGCTTTAATGAACACGTCTAAAATTGTACAAGATCCACGGACAAATTCTGAAGTTCCTTACTCACCACGAATTCAAGGGTCTGGTTTGATGCAAATACAAAATGCAATTAAAACACCTGTACTCGTAACAAGAGAAAAAACTCCTCTAGAACAAGCAGGATCAGTTGCATTAAAAGAGATTAATAGTAATAATGTCCAATTTAAATTGAATTTAGATGCACTTCAAAACAATAAAGATAAAGATAAAGAAGAATTTGAATACAGAGTTTATGTAGATGTCCTAACAGACGGCAAAGAAACAAAAGAATTTGACTTAGACAATGATGGTGCATTGGATTCAAAAGAGTATTTAACATTAAAAAATAAGCGAATACAAGGTGCTATAGCTTCAGTGAACGGAGAAAAAGTAACTAACTCACGTGGGAATATAATAAAAATTAAGACAGGGCAAAGTAAGAATCTCGATATTCAAATTGAATTACCATCTAATTTAAAGAAAGGAATTTTTGTTGAGGGATATGTACGACTAGTTCCAACAGGTCAAAACGCAGATTTAGCTGTTCCAATTTCTGTACCATATATGGGCTTCTATGGAAAATGGGATCAACCATATAATATTGACCCTGCGGCATGGGATAAAGATGCTTTCTTGGGTTTCACAGCTCTTTGGAATGATGAACCTGGTTCAGAAGGCAACTTCCCACTAGGTTATGATCCGAAAACTGGAACATTTAAAAAAAGTAGAATGGTTATCTCTCCGAATGCACTCTTTAAAAATGTATTCTCAACTTTTACGGCACTAAGAAACTTACAAAAGACAGAAATGTATGTTGAGAATGAAAATGGTAAAAGGATTCAATATCTTGGTGACTTTAGTGAATATACTGGAAAGCCTTGGAAATTCCGTAAAAATATTATGTCTTATCAAAACTATATGAATGGTGGTTATTTGTGGGATGTAAAAGACCAAAATGGCCAAGTAGTCAAAGATGGAAATTATAAGTATGTAATAAAAACAACACTAGATTATAAGGATGCTAAACCTCAAGTAGTAAAACTACCTATCCAAGTAGATTCTGTTGCTCCAGTTGTTTCGGATATTAAAGTACAACCGAAAGAAGGACAATATGAAATCTCTTTCAAAGCAGTAGACAACGAAAATGGTAGTGGATTTAAAGGTGCAATTATTTGGTATAACGGTCAATATATGCCATTACAGATTGGACAGACCTCAGTCCTTGTGAAAGAAGAACCAAAGAGCCTAGTCGTATTGGGCATTGATTATGCTTTAAATCATGGATATTCAGTGTGGGGAGACCCTTCATATATTAATGAGGGAATGCTAGTTAGCTGGTTTAGTGTATGGCCAAATGAAAATATTTCTGCAAGTACACCTGCGGGAATTAATGCATTTGCTAGTAACAATGTAAATTGGACAATCAATATAAAAGATATAAATGGAAAAGTAATTGATTCTATTGTAGTTGAAAATGAAACTGAAATTCATTTGAACTGGACGCCTGAGTTAGATGTTCCAAATGGTACGTATTTTGTTTCAGCAGACGTTGAAAATAAACAAGGCTTTAAAGTAACTACAACCCCACAAACTGTTAATGTATTACAAAAATAGAATGAAAAAATGCCACTCTCATATTCTATGAGCTGGCATTTTTTTTAGTGATAATATTCTCTTATAAAATTCAATTCTTACTTATTCTATTATCACATAGATTAATAGATCGAATTAATTCAATTAGGCCATTACAGAAACCAGAAAATATGAAAATGGAAGCATTCCTCATTCTAATATTGAAGCTATAAAAGAATGATGAGCCAAGGTATAATGATGATAGCTGCAACAGTAAGAATGGTATCAATGTATAAGGGTTAAAGGAAGGATAAACATTAGAAATCCATAACACAGAGGAGGAGTTACTAATGAAATTTATGATGGTTGTGAAGGCTTCAAAGGATTCTGAAGCAGGGACAATGCCAAGGGAGCAGATGGATCTGATGTTTGCAGCGATGAAGAAATATAATGAAGAACTGAAGAAAGCTGGAGTTCTGGTGTCAGTCGGTGGACTCCATCCAAGCTCCAACGGTATTCGTATTACTTTCCCTGTTCCTGGAGAACCGCCGACCATTACAGAGGAACTTTCGCTGAAGTCAATGAGTTGATTGCAGGTTACTGGTTCATAGATGTGAAATCTCGCGAGGAAGCAATCGAGTGGGCGATGCGCGCACCAGATCCACATGGTCTTGGGGAAGGACAGATTGAGCTTCGCCAAGTATTCGAATAGACCGATAGGCTAATCATTGGATTAACAATGACTTAAAAGAAGTGATTCTAATCATTCATAAAGCTAGGAATTAAAGATTTAAATCAATAAGAATCACGGATGGGGATAAATACTATGATAATATTTGTATAAAATATTGTTGTTTGTGAAGTATTCTACTTCAACTAACGAGCGCGTTAGTTGCATAAAAAACATTTGCAAAGATAAAATTCTGTTAAACTAAGAATTAGAAATACAGCACATCAACTGGTACGACTACAGAAAGGCAGAATTAAAAATTATGTCACGACGATTATTAAGAAATATCATTCTATTTATTCTTATTGTGGGTCTGGGTGGTTGGATGTTCACCCACGATTATAAGATCGGAATCTTTGCCCCACTAGTTTTTACATTAATAAAGTTAATTTGGGATTTTATTGAAGATAGAGTTAAAAAAGAAAAGAAAATATACAACTAAGAGCGCGTGAGTTGAACAGCGAGAGCAGCCTATGGCTGTTCTTTTTTAATTCAAGTAATTGGCATGATGGTTGAATAGGGAAGGTGAAAAAATCTAACAAATGTTTAACAAAATATCACTCTTATCGGTAATTCAATTCGAAAAATCGAATTAAATGAATTAAATATATAACTTTGGGTGGTAATAAAATGACGAAGAAGAAAGATCAAGTTCTTTATTTTATATTAGGAGCATTTTTATTTGGAATTATGCTTTATATGTTCCATAGTTTTATCTGGTCATTCTTCTTTTTATTATTTATAAGTTATTTAATAACCTTAAAGCTTGCAGATGACAGTAGAAGTTTTAGAAGACAAATGTTAAGTGCTTCAATAGGGATTTTCTTCTTTGGATTAATTTCTGTGTTGATAATATTAATTGCAAAAGGTTTTATTATGTATGTAATTGACTTATATAACTAACTGGCGCATTAGTTGAAGATCAAGAACTGTTATTACAGTTCTTTTTTTATTGAAGTAAATGGCAGTTTTGTTCAATATGATATGGTAATTTTTTCAAACAAAAAGCAAGGGATTAGTATGATAAAATTCAACTATTAAAACTATTTAGGGAGAAAAATTGTGATTTTTGAAAACTTATTTTTTGTATTTTTTATGTTAGCATCATTTCATTTTTATAAAAAGTACATATTAATTGGGCATGGAATGAACTATTTTATTGGAGCAAATTCATTTATTGCAGGTTTTGGAATTATAAAAGACAATATTCCCGATGAAAAGAAATGGTTTTTTCATATCGTAACAATAATAATAGGTCTATCGATTTTAGCTTTAGTTGAATTTTTAAGGAAAAAACATAAGAATAAAATCATTAGTTAAGTTTTTTCCACTATTTCTGAAACAACAATCTTACTAAAAGTGTCATAATCAGTATTCCAATTTTGATGGACGTGAAGCAGAAGAAAATATAGAACTAATGTAAGCTTAAGTAACTAACGCATGCGCTAGTTGAAGTTCATCAAAGCTGCTTTTGCAATTTTTAAGTACGTTCAGGTAGTTTGGTAGGATACGGAATTTCGTAATTGATTCAATTGATATAGGAAGTGAAAAAATGTTCATGTATTATTTTATGCTCATACTAGGAGTTTTCATGGTAATAGGGGCATTATTTTTCTTAATAGCTATGTACTTTGATAAAGAGTATCCATTATCAATTTTAGGTAAAAGCCTTGGAAGCTTTTTAGTAGGTGTTTTACTTTTATGGATCACACTACCAAGCCTAAAATATGTTGTGCTTAAGGATTATGATGTTGTCAGTGGAAAATGTGTTATTGAAATAGATTCATCAGGTCGTTCTTCCGATGCGGACATTGAAATGCTCGATACAGATGAAATCTTTACCTTCAGTGATATTCCTGCCCTTGATGCTTATGGAAAGTCAATCCCTTATTATTGTAAGGTGACTGTTACAAAAGATCATATGTTTGAAATTAGTTATAAAATTTATAATCCCAAAACACGAAAGTTAATTTTAACTGGTAAATAGTTTATTTTTCACAAGTTACAAATGAGTTACTTATGTCTTTTACACTAACTAACGAGCGCGTTAGTTGAGCAACAAGAAGGGCTGCTTATGCGGTCTATTTTTTATTGCGCTAATTGGCATTTTATTGTAATAAGTTATTACAATAAATACCACTTTCCAGTATTTTCAAATATAGTTAAAATTATATGTAAATAACATCTAGTGAGGATATGAAACATGGGAATTTTGAATAAAAAAAGTAAGTTGCTAGTATTAATCGGGATTGGAATTATTATATTTAGTTTATTTTTACCCTGGACCTCAATGGGATCAGAAGTGCGAAACTTTTGGGGTTTTGATAGATTTGGCGTGGTTAGTTTAAGTGTTGCAGTCATATCATGGTTTTATGCAAAAAAAGAAAGTTATTTATTTGTATTAGGTTTAACTATTATCGTTTCTACCTTTTCTTTAATTAATTTCGTAAATATGGCAGATACGATGTACATATCAGCACCTGACATTAACTATAGTAAACATGTTGTTAATGGATGTTTTTATTTTCATATTTTCGGATGTTTATTCACATTAATAACATGTATTGTATTAAGTGTTATTAATTTTATAAAAAAGAAAGAAATACAATCTTCAACTGACGCACGTTAGTTGGATTAAATTTAGAGATAGATTATTACAGTAGCTTCTGTTTTAATAACTTTGAAGAAGTAAATCAAAATAAAAATTGAATGATAAAATGTATGATATAAAAATATAAAAATTAATAACTTACTTTCTACTGGAGCATGAAAATGAAAAAAATATTATTTTTTAGTTTGACTTTAATCTTAATACTGTTTGGATGTGAAAAACGTATGAATCAATCATTAGATACTTCTAAATTAAAAAAGTTTGAGCAACCAAATCTTACAAAAGAACAAAGAAAGATGATACCGATCACCTATAAAGCCTCTTCGCTAGAAGAAGGTTTAAATGCTCTTCCTTTTAAATTAAAGATTCCTAAAAATTTGCCTTTTAAAGTTGTACCTAGTGAATCATTACAAATTGATGATTATAATCATAATGGTAGGAAATTAGGCGTACGTTATAGTCTTTCTCAAATTGACAATTCAAAACAATTTGTAATTAATGTTTCAATTTATAATTACAAGCATGAACTTGAATCTGATTTTGAGACTGGTGAAGTTGTAGACCTTGATTCTGAAGTTGATGAGTCTGATGAACTTGTAGAACTTGATACTGATGAACCTGAAGAAATTGTTCAATTAAAAGGTGGGGTTAGTGGTAATTATACTGGTTATTCAACTTTAGGAGTATCATATGAACTTGGTAAATCTCAAGAGGTTGGGGAACTAATAGAAAATACACTTATCTTTGCAAAAGGTGGTATTTATTATGAACTTACCTTTGTTGCAAATTTTGGTAATTCTAAAATAATTAAGCAATACGTCAATAATATTGCAAACCAGATGTTGTAATATTGCAAAATGAAGTGCTTTCTTGGTCTTGAAACTATCTTGTTGAACTAACGAGTGCTTTAGTTAATCATTAAAAGCAGCCATTGGCTGCTTTTTTATTATTATATTTGGCAGTTTAGTTGAAGAAGGAATTGTGGATGTAAACCTTGAATAGTTAGCTTATATACGGATTGCTTAAACAAATAATAGCGTTATTATCTCACTTCTCTTATTCACTAGTAATAAAAAGTGTAATGCTGAAGTAAAATTTTATTACCGTTCAGATTTTTAGTAGATTTTTATGTAAAATAATAATAGATATTCTAGTTTACTAGGAGGAAAAACTCATGAAGAGTTTTACAAAACAAGAGAATAGTTGGATGTTTTATGATTGGGCCAATTCAGCTTATTCTATTATTATTACAACAGCTGTTTTCCCACTGTTTTATAAGTCTGCAGCTACAAAAGCTGGGATGAGTGCTTCAGATTCTACTGCTTACTTAGGTTATACGATTGCCATTTCAACATTCATATTAGCGATGTTAGGACCAATTCTTGGGACGATTGCTGATTATAAGGGATTTAAAAAGAAATTCTTCTCTTTCTTTTTAATACTTGGAGTATCCTTTACAGCACTTCTTGCCTTTATACCAAGTGATAAATGGTTAATATTATTAATTTGTTATACGATTGCAGCTATAGGATCTGCTGGAGCTAATGTTTTCTATGATGCCTTTTTAGTTGATGTCACATCTGAAAAGCGAATGAACAGAATTTCCGCCAGAGGCTTTGGATTAGGCTACATAGGAAGTACCATTCCATTTCTGATTAGCATTGCTGTCATCATTTTAGCTCAAACAGAAATTCTTCCGATTAATACTACAACTGCAAGTCAAATTGCCTTTCTGATTACCGCTGTTTGGTGGGGGCTATTTTCAATCCCTATTTTACGAAATGTTCATCAAAATTACTTTATTGAACCTGAACAAAATCCTATTATGAATAGCTTTAAACGGATCGTAAAAACCTTCAAAAATATTCAACATTATCGAGCGTTGTTTTTATTTTTACTTGCATATTTCTTCTATATTGATGGTGTTGGAACTATAATTACAATGTCTACAGCCTATGGCTCTGACCTTGGAATTAGCTCGACAAACTTATTGATTATCTTATTTGTCACACAAGTTGTAGCTGCCCCCTTTTCAATCCTTTTCGGGAGATTATCAGAAAAGTTTTCCGGTAAAAAAATGCTTTATGTTGGAATCACCGTCTATATTATCATATGTATATATGCATTCTTCTTAAAAACAACTTTAGACTTTTGGATTTTAGCGATGCTTGTAGCAACCTCCCAAGGTGGCATTCAATCGTTAAGCCGTTCATTTTATGCGAAGCTTGTACCAAAAGAAAAATCAAATGAGTTTTTTGGTTTTTACAATATCTTTGGTAAATTTGCATCGATTATGGGACCTTTATTAGTCGGCCTAACTGCACAAATGACAGGACATTCTAATATGGGCGTTTTTAGTTTAATTATTTTATTTGTAATTGGTATGATTATTTTAACTCGTGTTTCTGAACCAAAGGATGATGCATCTGTAGAAACAAGTAAAACCTTTTAATACAAAAAAGTCTCCCTTATAAGCGTTTTACTTATAACGGAGACTTTTTTATGCTTGCTTAATAGTTGGTTCAACAATCATTTTCGTTTCAAAGTCAGATATTTTATTGGAGAAAAATGGATATTGAATAATTGCCACTTTATACAATTAGATCTATGATTTAAGAAGGTAACTAGATTCTAATGTTGAATACTTTGTTATTCAGCAAGGAGGGAATTGTTTGAGGTTGCAAAAAATATTGTTTGTCTCAGATTTAGCCTTTTAAATAATTAATTGTTCATATGTAACTAACGGATGCTTTAGTTGAAGTTTAAGAGTAGCCAATGGCTGCTTTTTTTATGAATAAATTAGTTGGATAGATGAACAAGGAATTAATATATAAATCTAGAAATAAATCATTATATGGTATAGGGATGAGGGAAAGAAATGAATGGTTCAATTGGGGTAAGTTACTCTACTAGTTTATATGAAATTATTGGAACGCTATTAGCAGGAATAATTTTAGGAGTGATATTATTAATCTATGGCAATAAAAAGGGAGTAAGAAAGGTAGGGTTCTTAGGACTTGGTGCATGTGTAGCAAGCAGTTTTATCCTCGGACTGTATGTGCAAATTCCAGTTTTTATAATCTTTTTATTTTTAATTAAAGTCTCTTCTAGAAAACAAATAATTACGTAAGTTTTTGATATAGATTTTTATCCTTATTGTACTAACGAGCGCGTTAGTTGAACAAGGAGAGTAATTGAGTAAATGAATTTGAAGAAGGGAGTGATTACCATCATTAAGAAAAAAGTAGCCTTATCTTTTAGCGGTAAGGATTCAACGTTGGCATTGCATGATCTTTTACATAATAATGAATTTGAAGTAGTTTTACTCATTGCTTCAGTAACGGAAGGTTTGAAACGTACTAGCATTCATGGTGTTAGGGTAGAATTGTTGGATGCCCAGGCAAAATCTATTGGACTTCCACTTCGAAAAATATGGATTCCAGAAAGTTGTTCTAATCAAAAATATCAAGAAATAATGACTGAGGTAAATATAGAGTTAAAAGAGCAAGGGATTGAGGATATTGCCTTTGGAGACTTATTTCTTGAAGATGTGCGTAAGTACCGTGAGGATATGCTAAAACCGTTAGAAATAAATCCTATTTTTCCACTTTGGGGAGAAAATACGACAAACGTTCTTAAACGTTTTTTATCTCTAGGCTATAAAACCATTATTACGTGTGTGGATTTAACAAAATTATCAGAAGGATTTTCCGGTAAAGAAATAAATGAACAATTTATTGACGAACTTCCTTTTGGGGTTGATCCTTGCGGTGAAAATGGGGAGTACCATTCATTTGTTTTTGATGGTCCCATTTTTAATAAGCCAATTCAGTTTCATGTAGGAGAAAAGAAGCTGACAGCTGATGCATATTCAGGAGAAACTAGATTTTGTTTTACAGACTTGGTACCGCTTTAATAATGCTAATTTTATATAATTTATTCAACTAGCGAGCGCATTAGTTGAATATCATGAGCTGCTAAAATGTAGCTTTTTTTCATTTATTGTTACTGATTATAGAGTGATATAAAATTGTATTATTAGATTTCTAGGAGAGCTTTAAATATGAATATATATGTTCTAATAATATGCACATTGATTTTACTATTATTGAGTGGAAATGCTTTTTACGTTACTTTTAAGAAATATGAAGATGATGACGATTATTCTGGGGGGACATCTACAGGAGAGTTTTATGAATTATTATTCGGAATTTTAGAATTTATCTCTGAAAAATTATTTCCAAAAAGATATCATTTCATCATTTTTAAGGTTTTTTCATTTGTATTTGGACTATTTATGTTAGGACTAGCCATATTAATATGGGTACTTTAAATTAAACGCTTATGCAACTAACGTTCAGCGTTAATTGAACAACAAACAGAGGATGATCATTATTCAATCACATATGAAAATTAAACAATTAATGTATTACATGTTACCGATATTTTTAACGATGATTTTATCAATATGTGTAGGAATCCCACAAACACTTGCTTTCTCGATGGGTTGGTTTTTCATGTCAATTTTTACATTTGGCATTCCGATTTTGATTCTTGCTTCGCCATATTTGTTGTACTTCTTCTGTATTGGTAAAATATTCGAGAAATCAAATAAATTATGGATTTGGGCGATGGTCGGAACAACGGTAGTGTTTATCGTCTTTTTGGTTATCTCGGCATATTCATATAAGCCAATTGAAAACAAAATGTATTTTACGAATGATACAATTACAAAACTATCAAACGAGTCGCTTACTCTTTATGAAGAAAGAACTCATATGAAGGGGAAAGTGGGAAAAATAAGTAAAACAAGTGCATTGGAAGGTTGGAACGACGTCGAAGTGAGTGGGTTGGTTGAAGGAAGAGAACTTAAAGTTATTGTGAAATCAACTGTAAAAGAAAAGGGATTAACAATCATTTATCATTATCAGTATAAAAATGGAAAATGGGTCATGGTTAAACAATCCTAAAATAGCCTTAGTTTATAGAAAACTAACTCTTATTGAACTAACGAGCGCGTTAGTTCAATAAGAATAAATGAGCTGATTGATTAATCAGCTCATTTATCACTATTTGGCAGAATAGTTCAATAAGGAAAGTTTAAAAATGTTACAATTAGAAGTAATTAACTACTATGATATGCAGGATGGATTAAATTAGAATGATAAAATTGACAGGTTCTCATATTTTTCGATTTTTATTTTTTTGTGTAATTATATTTTTTATTGTTAATAATTTACTTCTAAAATTATTTTTAATGCTATTTATCATCGTAATACCACTTATTCAATTTAAATATGATAATAAGACCAATCTGAATAAGAAATTATTATGGATAATAGCAAACTTAGATCCTGTAATAATGACTTTAATATTTTTAATCTATCTGGTACAAGAAAAATTCTCAATTAATTATTTTGGATTCATTATTACTGGCTTATTAATTTATTTTACAGGGAAAACAAAGAAGAAAAATTGAATGAAATATGATAAAAAATTAAAGACTTTATTGAACTAACGAGCGCGATAGTTCAACAACGATAGACTGCTTAGACAGTCTTTTTTATTGCTCTAACTTACAGTCTATGAAGTACTAATTGTTTATAAAGAGTATGTGAAAAATTAGTCTACATAATAAACTTATCATAAAGAACCTGTTGTAAGGATCCATGTTATAATGTAGATATTTTACGACAACATGAAGGAGTAACGTATGTACATTTGGAATATAAAAGGTCTTGTTCAAGCTATAAAAGAGGGAAGCCTGTCTAGTAAGTCACAAAAACACCATAAAGCAGTAGGTATTTCTTTATTCACTTTAGCACTATTAGCATCTCCGATATTAATGCTAACTGAATCTTTCAATTACTTAGATATTATTGATATGATTAGTTACTTAGTTATAAATATAGTTGGAATCTATATATCATACATAATTAATAACCGTGGAGATGGGAAAGAATTTGGGTTTCGTTACTTTAGTTTATATCTCCCAACCACACTCCGATTTTTTGTCCTTTTTTTGATTATTACTGTAGTAGGGTATTTAGTTCTCCCGTTTTTTGATCCTGCAATTTCATTAGATGAGACAAACTGGTTCGATCTAGTTTCTTCTGTAGTAACAGAAATTTATTTTAATATTTTAATGGTGAAATATATTAAAAACATAAATGAGTAGTTTTTGTATATTAATTGAACTAATGAGCGCGTTAGTTGTATAACGTGATCGCCTTTTTAGTCGGTTTTTTAATTTACTAATAACAGAATAGGAACATGAAAAGATAATAACTGCTGAATTTAAGTTTAGATAAATTCATGATATGGAAAAACTTAATTTATAAGATTTTAGAAGAGTCAGGTTTTAGTGAACCAGCTGCCCTAAAACAATTAAAAGAGATAGAATCAGAGCTAACTGAGAAGAGATTTGTGTTAAAAACATAAAATAAAGAAAATGACTAGAGGTTTAATAGTAAAATGAAGAGCACAACTAAGAAGTTATTTAAAATAATATTTATTTTCATGATTTTTTATATGTTAATAAGCTCATATTTAATAAATAAAATGTCTTGGCAATATTTTGAGGAGTTTTAAAAAAATGAAAAACATCTAGATTATGATAATACTGGTCATCATCTAGGTTGGTATGGACCTAATGGGCCATTAAAGTATAAATCAAGTGGTATAAGTGATGGTGGAATTTTCATAAAATACGATGTGACTTTTCTTGATGAAAAAGGAAATAAAATTGAATATTCAGCATTTGAAATGTTCGGTATATTCATTGATTTATCAAAAAACTAATAAAATATAAATATACCTATTTAACCTTATACAACTATCGAGCGCGTTAGTTCAACAACATGAGTTTTTTAGGTGACTCTTATTTGTGCAGTAGCAGTTTAATTAAATACATAATACTTGTAACTAATTTCAATCATGACTTATTGAAGGCAATATCATTTAAGTGCAACAATTTACATATTATGGGAATTAAGGATCGAGGAATACGAGTAGAATTTACTTGTTAATTACGTTTTTCTCCCTAAAAAGGGGTTAGAATAGACATGATTTGGAGTGATTGCAATGAATAAAGCAACAAAAGGCTGGATTAATGGTTTCCTAGGAGTACTTATCTTCAGTGGTTCTCTACCTGCGACGCGGTTGGCTGTGGCTGAATTCGATCCGTTGTTCCTAACAGTCTGCCGCGCCGCGATAGCTGGTGTATTGGCAGGAGCTCTTCTTCTAATCTTCCAGCAGAAACGACCTGTCAAAAGCGACATTGTTCCATTATTGGTAGTGGCGTTCGGCGTCGTTATTGGTTTTCCTCTACTGACAGCCTTGGCCCTTCAGTATGTCACGTCCGCACATGCTATTATCTTCATTGGGCTACTGCCACTCTCGACGGCAATTTTTGGCGTACTTCGGGGTGGTGAACGGCACCGACCAGCCTTTTGGATCTTTTCAGTTATAGGCAGTTTCTTGGTGACAGGATTTGCACTAATTCATGGTGGGGAATCATCACCAATCGGTGACGCTTTCATGCTGGCTTCCATCATCGTATGTGGTCTCGGTTATGCAGAAGGTGCTCGACTTTCACGTCGTCTAGGGAACTGGCAGGTGATTTCTTGGGCTCTCGTTCTATCTCTTCCCCTTATGATTCCACTCTCGTTCTATTTAAATCCGGGCTCGTGGAAGGACATCGGCCATCCTGCTCTCTTCAGTCTTGCTTATGTATCCTTATTCAGCATGCTCATTGGCTTTGTGTTCTGGTATCGAGGTCTTGCGCAAGGAGGCATAGCGGCGGTTGGACAGTTACAACTTCTCCAACCTTTCTTTGGACTATTGCTTGCCTCACTGATTCTACACGAGAAAGTTGGTTGGTTACTTGTGGCAGTTAATACCATCGTTGTACTATGCGTGGTAGCAGCTCGCAGATTTGCAAAGGAAAATGTAGTCCCAATTAAAAACGAGATTGAACAAAATTAAAAAACTATTCAATCTCGTTTATCTTTACCCAAATCCGGTCTTATATAACTTACTGGCGCGTTAGTTATATAATACTTTTGGAGCTGATTAATTAATCAGTTCCATTTTTATTCCATTTTAGTTATAAAGGTATTTAGAAACATAAATAGAAATATATTTTATAGGTAATTTGATTGGAGTTGTCTATTTATGAGATATCTTAAATTATTTTTATGTATGATCTTACTACTTACTGGGTGTTCATATAAAACTTTGAATGAAGCTATCCAAAAAAAGTGGAAAGTACCAGTGAAAATTCAATACATCGAGAACAAAAAACAAACAGTTATTTTTACAGATGGAACAACAGACGTACAATATGTTTTTAGTACATTTGAAAAAAAACATGATAGATACATATATTCTACAGATCAAGAAGAAGGTTACACTTTTGACTCTGATGATGGTGTTCCATTCTTAATTAGGACAATTAATAGAGAAAAAGTAGGAAATATAATATGGGGCGCATTAAAAACGAATAAAAAGGTAGTAAGAGTTAATGTAGTATATACCAATAAAAATAATGGTGATGATCAAATTGAAGTACAGATACCAGTAAAAAATAATGTTTTTATTGGGTACCCTACTCGTTCCTTTTTTGACTCTGAAACTTCTTTATATCAAGAGTGGGATCTTTCCGCAATAGCATATGATGAAGATGGTAAAGTAGTCGCAAATATTAATTATTAATCCTTATTGAACTAACGAGCGCGTTAGTTGTATAACAAAAAGGAGCTGATGGAATTATCTGCTCCTTTTTAACTATTAGTCAGTTTAGTTGCATATGAAAAGGATTTCTTAAATAATAAATGTAAACAGAACTCTAATAACGAAGGTGAATAAATGGATTTAGTAACTAAACTTAAAAACAAAAAAATGTTAATAACTGAGATCCCGAAATGGGGTAATTATTTACGTTATAATTGGGAGTTGAATTTTGCAAATAACCTTAGTATTTCTGAGAAAAATAACATTTACTTAGATGCCTACTTATGGCATATATTTAGTTGGGAAAAAGTGAATTGTATTAAAGGGGATCAGGCAAATAATGAGTTTGATAAAATAAAGAAAAAAAGTTGCTATATTTTCTATCAGCACCATAATTATGCAATGATTATTGAGAATGCGAATAAAATTAAAGTAGCAGACTTTATAGATGAAGAGGATGTTTATGTAGTAGATAGTGATTTTAATTGGACATATGTAAAAACACATGGAGAAGATTTTGGTCCTTACTTTAAATAGAAAGTATATATTCTTTAAAAGTTGAATTTATACAACTATCGAATGCATTGGTTCAATAAGATAAAAGGAGTTTTTATGGGAATTCACGATAATCAAATTAGTGGCTACGAGGTGGAATTATCAAACAATAAAATAATTTTTCACACTGTATCGGAATCAAATAGTCAAATTGATGTTTTATAGACAGATGTACTTGCTCATTACTTTGAAACTCAACTACAAGGAAGTATATTATTTAGTATAGATGAGTCGGATATATCCAAATTTTGTGCTGAAAATGAACAGTTATTAGAAAAACAAAAATGCTACGTTTGGCCAATTATGTATGACGATGTAATTGAGTTACAGAACATCTTAATAAAGAATAGATATAAATATTATGAGATTATAGCCTCTTATGGTCTCAGTGGGTGGATATTAGCCAAAAATTACGAAATTACTGAATTAGAAGACTAGTAAAATTAACAGTCGTGTAATTCGAATATATTGAAGTTCATTATAGGAATTTTTTATAACTAACGAGTGCGTTAGTTGAAGATCATGAGTCACAGCTGTGGCTCCTTTTTATTTAAGGATAAAGTTTAGTTGAATAGGGATTTGTGAGTTTCTAGATAAAAATATAATATAACTAGAAGTACACATATGATAAAAATTTATATAGAATAGGTGATTATTTGTACAAATATAGCATTACGAAGTAAAATCCTTCTTTTAGAAATGATAAAGGTGCTTATTTGAAAGAGGATTGGACCGCAATTAGTGATATAGGAAAATATTTCGATGGACAACAATTGACAAATGATAGTTATAAAAATATAGAAGATAATTATATAAAGGATATAATAGAAAGCTTCTCTTTAGAGTTTTTTAAGAATAATATGAAAAAATATCCTAAACTTTATAGACTTTAGTAGTTAAATATATAGGAGTTTTAGCTAATATTTTGGTGCGGTATATAATGACGGGGAATATGACTGAATTTTTCAGAAGAAAAGACTTATCTCATTAATGATTAAAGATAAGTCTTTTCATTTCTTTCAATTTCTTTTGAGTTTATTTAATTATTTACTAGGTTAAAATTCTGTTCGTCTTTTTTTTTAGCTGACTTTTATAATTTTATAACTCTCATTACCTGCTGCATCAACAGCCCATATTCTAAGAGTTGAACCTTTTTTTAATTTTCGGATCTTAATTTTAAATGAACCATTACTTAAGGCTTTACCTTCAGCAATTATTCCTTGATATTCCATCCAGTCCACACGGATTTTCGCATATTTTTCTACCTTGCCTGTAACGTAAGTAGAATTACTTGATACTTTATCAATTTTTTGAATAACTGGTGCAAGTTTATCAGATACTTTTCTTGAAAAAGAAGTACTAGCATCTTTTGTATTAACTACGATTTTGACAATTTTTCCAGGAGATAAACTAGATATAGCGAACTTAAATTCTCCACTCATATTAACTTTTGTTTGTTTTACATATTTATTGTTAATATATAACTTTGCAGAAGCATATGGAACAGAAGAACCAGAAATAAGTGTAGAACGGTTGCTAATTGAATTCACTGTCAATGGAAGAACTACTTTCCCGCTCACCTGTTTACCAATATTACCTGCTAAGTCTTTTGCTTGTATGGAATAATTTGTATTTACTTTTTGTTTTGGAAACTTAATGGTAAACTTACCAGTTGAATCTGCTTTACCTACATAAATTATATCTTTTATATTTAAAGTTAATTTTGCATTTGGTTCAGTTAGACCAGTTACAGAGGTTGAAGCCGAATTAATATCGTTCAACTTTGTAGTTGGTAGAGTTCGGTCAATTACGAATTTAAATTGACTTGTCTGAGATGAACCGCTTGATGATAAAGCTCTTGTTTGTGTAGATGATTGAGATGAATTAATTGTTGCAGTGTATACACCTTCACTAGTTACTTGTGCTTTTCCATTAACACTTATGCTTGTACTTTCTGATTTTAAACTTACATTTAAACTACTTGGCACAACTACATCAACATTTGATTTAAAATAAGCCGTTGACACATCTGCACTATTATCTAATGTATTTTCATCATTTACACTAACCCAACGATAATCTTTATATGTGTAGTTTTCATTTTTACTATTCACACTATAAGTTACTAAATATACACCTTTTGTTTGCGTATCTACATTCCCATTGTACGTAATATCATTCGTTAAATCGCCTTCATAATTTGATATCGCTTGTACATTATACATAGGTTCAAATGTTGAACCAGTTAAAATACTATTAAATTCTCCATCAGTGCCTGTAAAAATTGATTGTATATTGATTTCAGGGACATTTACAAGATCCTTTGGCATGATCCAATTGGTATTATTTGCATTATCAGTAATGTAAATCTGTTTTAATAAATATTTGCCAGGCAGTTGTTCAACTGGAACTTGTACTGTAAATGTGTATTTTCCATCTTTTTTTGTCCATACATCTGGGGTATACAAAGTATGTGGTGACAATTTGTTTCCAAATGCAACGCTTATATCTTTTATCTCCGTTTCTTTATCTTCTGCTTCAACTGTTACTTCAAAAGTATCTCCTGGTTGAACAGACGATTTCGAAATTTCTATCGAATGAAATTTTGGCACGGTGAAATCATTTAATCCACCTGTTATTGTAATCTTTTTATTTTGAAGAAAGGCATAATCTTTATTAAAAAAACGATAAGAAGTATATCTAGTGCCTAAACTTACTTCCTCAACATACCATTCTCCATTTTTTAAATCATCTGGTACAGTTAAAATGGCTTCCCAAGTGGATTCGTTTAGTTTTTTTGTTAGAAGAGTAGTATATCGATTGCCAGTTTCTTTATGAACAAAAGCCACAGTACCTTGTACAATTATATTACTCGGATCATATACATCTAAATTTATTTTTGCATCTTCATTAACAGATACTTTGGGTGTAAGAATTGTTAGTCCTCTTAATTCGGGCTTTACTGGTATTGCAGCTCCATCCTTTACATTAAACGACAAAGCTTTTAATATAGCATCGTCTTCTATATGATAATTCGAATAATTACCTGCATTATCCCTAAAAGTGACAGATTCTATATTCCATTCTCCCTGTAAAAATTCAGAATCTATTTTTCTTTCATATTGAAATTTATTATTTCCTATATAAAAATTAACTCCATTATTCTTTTCACCTGAACTATGTTTCAATTCAATCATGCTACTATGGCCAGTTGTATTAAGCCCTGATTCTAAATCAGGTGCCAATTCAAAAGTAATTTTTAAAACATCGCCAACTTTTAGCTCTTTCGAATTAATAGATACATTGATCAATTTTGGTGGAGTAATATCACTAGCTGCATAGCCAATTAAATTTACTGGCAAAACTAGTAGTAAAACAAGAATCATTGAAATAAGCTTTTTCATCTGCTCAAACTCCTTCTGTTTATATTCTTTGATGATGTACAACTGTATTATTATATAAGATTATTTATTTTCAGTAAATTAGTAAATTTTAATATAAATCTTATTTATACCTTTTACTCTTAAAACATTGTCTAAGATAAGAAACAAGAGAGATTTATTTTATTCATCATGAAAATACGAATTTAAAGAATATATGTTTTATATAGAATGTAGAGAATCATTTGATGAAAAAGCTATTGAATCATATTGAACTAACGAGCGCTTTAGTTGAACAACAAATAGAGGGTGATTATTCGATCACCCTCTAAGAATTTAAAGTTAACACTTAAATATGAAATTGGATTAATCATTATTTCTTCACCTGTTTGATAGGGCAAATGTATCATTCTGAAAATTTTTTAAACGTGAATTTTTATCATTATCTTTATTAATTTAATAGATTTTCCATTTTTTCCCCAAATTCAAGGCTATTTTTCATTTCAAAATACAACAAAACATATAAAAAAAAGATTAAAAGAACCCCAAAAAAACTAATTTTTCTACATTGAATTTGTATAAATGACTATTTATTTCATAAAAAATATAAATATTTAAGTCTTTTGTATTAACGATTATTTCTTAAATTTCCCCAATTTACTCAACACCCATTTTCTTCAATAATAGTATTAACATAGGTAGTTTGTAATTGAATCATGCGAAATTTAATGAGAGCTGAAAACAGTTCGGCACAATTAAATCTAAGTATCGTTATTCATGAACACTTACATATGTAATAAAAAGAGGCATGGAGGGTAAAAATGGTGAAAAAGTCGTACAATCGTAAAATTGTGAAAAGTTTATCTGTAGTTGCACTATCATCTAGTTTTATTTTAGGTTCTCTTGGACATTTTGAACTTACAAAAGCTGCAAGTTATACAAAGGTTGAAGATATTTTAGCAAACTTAACTCCACAACAAAGATCTGCACTTAAGCAATTATCATCCAATGAAGAGACAGGACTTCAAATTTCATCTGATATTGATCAAACTTCAACTAAACAAACATCAGTAATCGTACAGTTTGCAAATCAACCTACAAAAGTTGCTCAAATTGAAGCGAGCCTTCAAGGGAAAAATCTAAGTGAAACTGAAGCAACGAAATTGATTAATCAAGATCATGAAACGTTTAATCAAGATGTTGGACAAGTACTAGTGGATGAGAATAGTAAAAAAGTAGGTTACAAGGTTAATCGCTCATATAAAAATGCGTTTAACGGTGTTTCTATGAGCTTACCTGCTAATCAAATAAAAAATCTATTAAAATCAAAAGCAGTTAAAACTGTTTGGAGCAATGAAACATTTTCAATTGAACCGCCTACTGCAGAAGATAATAATGCATTAAAGGCTGATGAGGAAAAGGTTGGAAACTATACGCCTTATGATGGCTTAGATCGTTTACATACTGAAGGTTTCACTGGTAAAGGAATTAAAGTGGGAATTTTAGATACGGGGATTGATTATCACCACCCAGATTTAAAGGACGCATTTAAAGGTGGATATGATTTCGTTGACAATGATAATGATCCAATGGAAACAACTTATGCTGATTGGAAGAAATCTGGAAAACCAGAAATAAGCAACTCCTCACCTTACTATACAGAACATGGTACACATGTTGCTGGTATTATTGGTGGTCGTGCTAAAGCAGATAATGAGTATAAAATGTTAGGTGCGGCACCTGAGGCCGATATATACTCTTACCGTGTACTTGGACCATATGGTAGTGGAACAACTGATGCCATTATTGCTGGATTGGATCGAGCAGTGAGTGACGGTATGGACGTGATTAATATGTCTTTAGGTAACTCGTTAAATGATCCATTATACGCGACTTCAGTTGCTGTAAATAATGCTGTTTTAAGCGGTGTTATGACTGTTGTTGCAGCTGGTAATAGTGGAGATAAAAATTATACATTAGGTTCACCTGCTGCATCTGCATTAGCTTTAACAGTTGGTGCATCAACAATTTCACTTGATATATATCAATACGAAGGTTTACAAAATGGTGTTAATTACACAGTAAGACAATTAGCAAGAAATTATTCAGATGATCTAACTCAACTAAAGGGAAAAACATTCCAACTAGTTGATGTTGGACTAGCTAGAACAGCAGCTGATTTTAATGGAAAAGATTTAAGTGGAAAAATTGCTTTCATCAAACGTGGTACAAATGCATTAATAGAAAAAATCAAAAATGCAAAAACAAGAGGAGCTGTCGGAGTACTTATGTATAACGATGAAGCAAACCAAGCGGAGGGGGCAATTCAGTCTTTCTTAGGTGAATCAGTTGATGCAGTACCTACATTTTCAGTTTCAAATAGTGAAGGTCAAGCAATCTTAGCATCTATTCAAGCAGGAAATGCAAGCTTCACATTTGGTGATAATTCGAAAATTAAAACAGCTAGTGATGAATTAGCAGGATTCAGTTCAAGAGGGCCTTCTCGTGTGAATTATGATATTAAACCAGAAGTAACTGCACCAGGTGTTGCAATTATGTCAACTGTTCCGTTTTATGTTAACAATAAAACGGTAGATGGAACTCATCCTGAAGATTACAAATATGCGTATGAGCGTTTATCTGGAACGTCAATGGCTACACCTTATGTAGCTGGTGTATCTGCATTATTATTACAGTCGAACAAAGATTTACAACCAGCAGATATCAAATCAATTTTAATGAATACAGCAGATCCGTTATCAAAAAATTATAGCGTGTTTGAAATCGGAAGCGGACGAGTTGATGCGTATGAAGCAATTCATTCAAATGTTGAATTACAGGTAAATGATCAAACACCGACAGTTAATGAAAAAGGTAAACTAAAAACGATTAAAGAATTAACTGGTGGCATTAGCTTCGGCTCATACGGATTCAATGATCAAAATATTACTGATGACCGTACGGTTACATTGAAAAATCGAAGTGAAAAAGCAAAAACATTTAATGTGAATGTTAATTTCCAAACAGGATTAAGGGGTTCATTAGATGCTGCGAAAAATAATGTAACGCTATCTGGACAAACTTCAGTTAAAGTAAATGGAATTAGCTCTAAAAACATTAAATTTAATTTAAATATTCCAAAGACAGCGGAAAAAGGAACATATGAAGGATATATCGTCTTTACGAATGCTGCAGATCCATCAGAAACTTACCAAATTCCATTTGGTGGTCGAGTAGTAAATGAAGGTATTGATACACTTTCGATCCTAAATCCAATGTTTTCTGGAGATACAGCTTGGCCAGAACAATCAGCTCCAGGCATGTCATTTAGTTTTTCAGAAAAATCGCATATGAGAACTATTGACGTTGTAGTTCAAGATGCAACAACTGGTGAAGATGTTGGATACCTTGGAACTTTCGATGGATTTGGAGTAAATGAAAACACAGTTTACGGGATTTCATATGCCTTTACAGGGGCTTATTTCCCATTCACTGGTGATCCAAAAAATCCTATCGCTAATTCAATTGTTATGGCAAAAACAGGTCACTATAAATTAAGACTGATTGGAACAAATGATCAAGGGAAAACATTCTCGAAATCAGCAGATTTTTTCTATGAAAAAGGGGCACCAAAAATGACTTCAACGTTTGATTCATTAGATCAAAAGGTTATTGAATATAAAGATAGTCAATTTGATTCAAATGGACAATTTTTATATGACTTTAATATTAATTTAAATGATCCTGAGACAAATGAATCTAATAAATTTGGAATTCCAGTTGATCAATCAAGTAATAAAATTGTTTCCCAGTACGATAGTCCATACTTTGCACAACCAATAAATACAGATAAAAACGGAAATTACAATGATCAAATCTTAGTTAAAAAGAGAACAACTCCATTAAAGGTTCAATTTTATGGAATGGATGCTGCTAGAAACTTTACTTCAGATGCTACGGCAATGTTAAGGGTCGCTTTTGTTGCTGACAATTATCCATACTATTACTTAAAAGCAAATAAACAAACTGCTTCAACTGGAGATACGATCAATTATTCACTTCGTTCGAATAATATTAAAAACTTAAAAACAGCGAAGATTACAATTCCAGTATTAATGGTAGATAACAAAGCCTTAGCTACAATTAAAAATGTAGTTGTTAGTGATGCAGTTAAGCAATATGGTGATGCAAATGTAAGTGTTACTAACACTAATGATGGAATTACTTCAGCATATACAATTACGTTTAACTATTTAGGAAACAAAACGTTACCTGAAGATCTGCAACTAGTTAACTTCGATTTAGTATCAGTTAACGAATATTGGAGGAACTTCCCTGTAAACTGGTATTCTATGGAATTTACAGGAACAACAATCGATCAATCAGATGCTATCACAAATAACGTTTATACTTATATGGAATCTATGAATTTAAAACAAACTTACTCAAGATTAGAGGGTAATTTGAAATTAGAAGGCACAATTGATCCAACTACTAACCAACCGAATTGGGCTTTAAACCAACAAAATATTGGAGCAAAAGTAACTGTTACTTCTTATGATGGAAATGTTTCAGATGCTTACTTTACCAACAAAAATGGCAGTTATTCTGCAGTAGGACTAAAGCCTGATACAAAGCCTTATACTATAAAAGTTGATGTACCAGGCCACTTCACAATGTATAAGGAATTAGTGTTGTCAGATGAAGTTCAAGGAGAGCAACTTGGAAGAAGACTAGGTTTTAACTTAACCCAAGCGGCAGCTGGAGATACGAATAAAGATAATGTCATTGATATTTTAGATGCATTAAATATCCAAACTTATTGGGGAACAAATAAATCAGGTTCTGATTTGAACTTCGATGGAGTTGTAAATAAAAAGGATATGGACTATGTAGTTAAAAACTACGGTTTACAAAATAGTACTGTTCCAAATCCACCTAAGGCTAAGACGGCGTATAAAGGTGTAACGCTAGATGTTGTTTTAACTCAACTAGGTCTAAAATAAAATATAAATAAAAGAAGCCATTCAATTGGCTTATTGAACTAACGAGCGCGTTAGTTCCGCAACGATGGACTACTTCGGTGGTCTTTTTTTTTGCACTAACTGACAGTAAAGTTCAATAAGAAAAGGGAAATTTTGGGTATAACTAGAATTCCTCTAATAGAAACTTTTTTAGGTTAACAAACGAAAAGAACTACTGAGGTGAGTTAGATGGAATCTATTTTCAAAGAAATTGTACATGTTATGCATCACGATTATTCTGGTTATGAAGACAAAAAAGGTTGGGATAACCCTAATTACTTTCTTCAGAAAATAAAAGAATTAATGGTGAGTAAAAAACTTACCAAAGAACTATTTACTGAGATTGTTAAAGATTATTTATTGGATTTCGAAGATCAGCATATCTACTTTGAACAATATAATTCTACAAATAAAGAACTGAAAGATCGTGGATTTCGAGTACGTCGGTTTGAGAATAAATTATATGTGACTGAAGTTGGTGGCGAAAGTAGAATAAAACGTGGTATGTTCTTCAATTCATTAGGAGGTTATTCGATTCCTGAATTGGCTGAATTCCATAAACGATTGATATGTGAATCATCTGTAGAACGTGAAAATTGGTCCCCAATTCTTTCTTTATACAGCTATGGTGAATTAGTAGACTTAAATGGTAATCTTAGTTTGTTTTCAATGAACTTTTATGAAAAATCTCCCTATACTCCTACTTATACTATTAGGTCATTAAAAGAGAATGTACTACTAATTACAATTACAGATTTTATGGATTCTCAAGCAATTTTAAACATGATAAAAGAAAATCATCAATTACTTGAAATAACTGAACATTGGATTATCGATGTTCGTACTAATTATGGTGGTAGTGATTCAAGTTTTTTTCCGTTGCTTCCACATATCCTGCCAGAAGAAGGAATTGATCTAGCCGATTCAGATGAAAAGATGTATTTCAATTGTACGAATACAAACACTGAGCTCCAATTAGCCGAACTTAATAAATATATAGAAAACACTAACGAAAAACAATCATTATTATTTCTAAATGTCTTTAAGAAAGAATGGGAAAAAAATAAGGGGAAAGGATTTGTAGAATTCAACTTTGATGAGCTCTTCCCAACAAGCATTATCAAAGGGAAAAGGATTCCAAATAATATATTTATATTAACTGATTGTATGTGTGGAAGCTCAGGAGACTCTTTCGTAGAAATTTGCAAGAAGTCTAGAAAAGTAACCGTTATAGGCAGACCTACTAAGGGTTTAAACGATTATACGAACTTGATTAGTATGAAATGGAATAACGAATTTGAGTTAATGTATCCTACTTCACGTCTATCGCGAATTGACAAAGGGCAAGGGATGTCAGGAATAGGTATTAAACCACATATTTATATTCCATGGAGTCCTAATCATTTAGAAGAAGATATAGATTTAAATGCTGCAACTTCAATTATAGCTTCATCGAGCGTGTAAAATATATGATATTTATATTAATCCTTATTCAACTAACGAGAGTGTTAGTTGAAAAGTTTGGACTACTTCGGTAGTCCCTTTTTATTGTACTTATGGCAGTAGAGTTTTATTAGGAAAGGTAAAAAGGACTATTTTAATTTAAAGAGAATATCTAAATATAAGGAAGTGACTAAAATGAAAAATTTTATTATCTTTGGAGCAAGCAAAGGATTGGGTCAGGCATTTGCCAAAGGGTTGCCAGATAAAGGTGATAGTGTATGGATTGTTTCCAGAAGTTGTCCTGAAAGTTTGATTTTTAAAGATGGGGTTAATAGATATTGGATAGAAGCTGACTTATCGAAATCTGATACGAGCAATCGGATTTCGAAAGCATTAGATGGCGTTAGATTAGACGTATTAATATATAATGTTGGCATTTGGGAAAGCAAAGGATTTCGAGAAGGATATGATTTTGAGAATGATGATCCAGAAGAAATTGCAAAAATAATTCAAGTAAACGTAACATCAGTAATTACCTGCATACAAAAGTTATTATTGAATCTTAAAAAATCTGATAACGCAAAGATTATTTTAATTGGATCTACGGCAGGACTAGAAAATAATCAATTAACCCAAATTTCCTTTGTAGCTTCTAAATTTGGGTTACGTGGTATTGGAAATTCTTTAAGAGAACATGTGAAAAAATATGGAATCAGTGTAACCTGCATTAATCCTGGCGAAATTGCAACACAAATTGCATATGAAGAAGGAATTGAGAAAGTTTTATCAACTTACAAAGGTACACAAATTCCCCTTCAGGATATCGTTTCATTAGTTAAATGCATTATTAACCTTTCCAAAGCTTCTTGTGTAAAAGAAGTAAATATTCCAGCAATGTTCGATACAGATGCATAATTTCTTCGTATTCAATAATATTTCATGTACAACTAATACGAGCGTTAGTTGAATTGAGATTAACAGCAAAACTCGGTTCTGAAGAACCGAGTTTTGTTTGTCACCAAATTATATTAATTATTTTGCTGGTAACACGGTGCGTTAAAAACCAAATTTATTCTTCACTTTCCAACTTTTCCCACTCACTTAAATACATGACTTCTTGTACCACATTTTTTTTCTTTTCAGGAAGCAAACAAAGAAACTCTAATGAATTGCCGTCAGGATCGTAAAAATAAAGATTAGCAGTAGGTGTCCATGTTTGTACCATGGGCTCGGTTGGTTCAAGACCAAAAGCTGATCTTGGACT
The DNA here is from genome assembly GCF_002156875.1 of Bacillus sp. EAC. GTDB lineage: Bacteria > Bacillota > Bacilli > Bacillales > Bacillaceae_G > Gottfriedia. The sequence goes on from NZ_NCSY01000007.1 coordinate 41,780, forward strand.
TATACCTTTATTGAGTAGCCATTCTCTTGCATTAATTATATCTTCATAGTTAATCTTGAAAGCAAAGTGACTCTTATGAAATTCTTCCTCAGAAACCTCCCAAACGCCCAGCATTTGTTCTTTCTTATTCTTTTTATCAAACCAAAAAAATGCTACACGGCGCTCCTCGATATAATGTGCTAGCTCTAATCCCAGTTTTTTATAAAATTCTATTGCTACTTCTAAATTTTTTGTTTGAACATGTGTTTCATATAGAGTTCCTGGAAACATTAATAAGTTCCTCCTCAATTTTGAGAAAATTCTTATTATTCATCTCCATTGTAACATATAACAAATTGAGGTGATATTGAATAAATGCCTGAGCATATAATACATAAAAGTAAGAAGACTATCGACTTCACTCGATAATTTTTATAATACGTTCCATGACTTTAAAGAATAACTGGTCAATTTAACTAGAGGATTTCTGATGAGAAAAACTGAATACATAAGCGATTGGAAAGTTAGTTAGAGCAGCATCAATATCATTCCCAAAAGTAAAACAATAGACCATACGGTAGTTTGAAAAGACCATTAACAAAGTATTAGCTCAAAAAACACTTGGAGGAATATATGTTAATGGGTTTACATTAAGGTACATGGAGATGGTGTAAATGACATTAGATAAGAAAAAGTATGATGCATCCGTAATTGGTGGAGGATTGTCAGGTATAACTGCGGCTATTTATCTAGCGAAGGCAGGCAAATCCGTCATTGTTTTTGAAAAAGCAAAAAAACTGGGCGGCATGGCTCAAACAACCAATAAAGATGGTGCCCTATTCAACTTTGGTCCGCATGCTATGTATGAAGGTGGCGGAGCACTCCAAATCCTTAACGAACTCAACTGCATTCCAAAAGGAGGGTATGCTCCCAAAGGTAGATTAATTGGGATTTGGCAAGGGGGCGTGGTCCAAATTCCAACAGATTTGTCTCAAGAAGAAAATATAGAGTGGAATAAACTTATGAGTGGTTTAGGGCAAGTCGATACAGGTTCGATTCAATCGATAAACTTGATGCAATGGGCAAAAAAACATATATTTTATGATCGTGTTCGACTATTTTTTCTAGCAATGTGCAGGCAATGGTCGTATTGTGACAATCCTAGTGTTTTAAGTGCTGGTTTTGTAATCAAGCAAGGACAGCTAGCTGGACAGGGTGTCAAATATATTGATGGAGGCTGGCAAACCGTTGTGGATAATCTGTATGGACTAGCCATGGAAGTTGGTGTAACATTTGCCACTGGATGTAAAGTAAATAAAATTCTGCATAGCTCTGGTACTGTTCGTGGCTTAACGCTATCAGATGGCAATACAGTCTTAACGTCTTCAATTATCATTACTGCAGGTCCAGATGAAGCTTGCCGGCTTGTTGATGGAGCAGATCAAATGTCGCTAGGAAGGTGGAAGAATGAATCTCGTCCCCTATATGCAGCATGTCTAGATGTAGCATTAAATCGTTTGCCAAATTCAGAAAAAGCTTTCGCCCTTGGTTTGGATCAACCATTATATTTTTCGATTCAGTCGCTATCGGCTAAATTAAGTGAAAATGGAGCGCATGTAATTCATGTCATGAAGTATAACCATAATTGGAGTCAGACAGATCCAAAAGAAGACAAGAAGCAATTGACTAATCTACTTGATCTTCTACAGCCTGGATGGGATAAGGAAATTGTCTCTATACGTTTCTTACCTAAAATAATGGTTGCCCATGATTCACGTACGATTCACCACGATGGAGCTGGTTCGGCTCCAGGTGTATTCGTTCCAGAAGTAAATGGGCTTTATGTTGCTGGTGATTGGGTCGGCATAGAAGGGCGACTTGCCGACGCGGCTATGATCAGCGCAAAACTAGCTGCACAGGAGGTTATTAACAATTTAAATTAACTACATGATATCTGTAGGTTCTCAATGAGCATTCAGATGATATCATGAAGTTAAGAAAATGTTTTCATTACATTGGGAATGATTTTTTTTATGTTAAGTCGATTTGTATAGCGACATCTTGTCTAACTAACGCATACGTTAGTTGAAGTAAAAGAGCAGCCATTGGCTGCTTTTTTACTTATGTATTTGGCAGATTAGTTGAGCAAGGAATTCAAGAAAAAATATAGAAGATAATAGTAATTAAATTAATTTAGAGGTGAAATCTAGTGAACTTTTTGATTGCAATCATTGGAACAATTATCTTCCTTTATCTTAAGAAGCCTGCCTTATCGATGATAGCTGGATCATTGGCGGTTCTCCCATTGACACTTTTCGTCTTTTTTTGGATACTTCATAGTATGGGAGTAAAGGGTGCAATCTTTTCTTTCATTTCAACTTATTCACTTACGAGTATCCCATATTTAATTTGGATCCTATTTATCTATTCATGTTGGCTCCTATTAAAAAAAATTGCAATTGGTTAAACAAAAGGAAAGTATAATTATCTTTTTACGTTACTCCTTATTGAAATAACGAGCGCTTGAGTTGAACAATTAGATAGCTGCTTCGGTAGCCATTTTTTTGTACCAACTGGCAGTTTAGTTTTCAATATGGGAAAAGGGATTTCTAATTGATTAATTGAATATATATTTAAGTTTCATTGGGCCATAATTTAAGGTTTTCGAGAGGAGAAATTATATGAATCCTATTTTATTAGATGTTCCTTTACAAATAGAAACAGACAGACTAATTCTTCGAGCACCACTTCAAGCTGGTGAAGGGAAAGTAGTAAACCAAGCTATTAAGGATTCAATTAGTGAGTTAAAGCAATGGTTGCTATTATTCCAATCAATTCCTACTGTTGAAGAAACAGAAATTATCGTGAGAAATGCCCATATAGATTTTTTGAAAAGAGAAAGCTTTCGTTATCTTATCTATCATAAGGGCACTAACGATTTTATTGGAACTGCTAGCCTTCACGGAATTAATTGGAAGATTTCTAAATGTGAAATTGGATACTGGATTAACACACAATTCAGTGGCAATGGATATATGACAGAAGCAGTAAGTGAGTTAACAAACCTTGGGTTTCAACTACTCAAATTTAGAAGAATTGAAATACGATGTGAATCTATTAACACTAAAAGTCGTATGATCCCTGAGAAACTAGGTTTTGAGCTAGAAGGGATATTACGTAATGAAGATCTATCAGCTGATGGTAAAAAACTAACTGACACCTGTATTTATGCAAAGATAAATTAACCTATAATTTAAATTTACTTGTACAACAAACGCATGCGTTTGTTGTACAACATGAGTTGCTTCGGCAGCTTTTTTTTGTTCAAATAAAAGGTAGATTAATGGAATAAGAAAATATAAAATAATTGGATATTTATGGTAAAGTATAATTAGAAACTAATTTACTTTGTGGGAGATTATGTCAAATATATTATTTCCGTTATTAATATTAGCTTTACTTTTAGGCTTGATATTCGTAATAGTTAAGTTAATTAAAAAGTAAAATAAGAGTTATCAACTGCATTTACTTATACAACTAACGCATGTGTTAGTTTAGCAAAAAAATCAGTCTTTTGTACTTTTGATTTAAAGGAGATTCTCTAAAATGGAAAAGGCGATATTTTTCAATGGATGGATATTGTATGGATCTATAATTATAGTATTATTGATATTATTTGTTTTAAGGGTAAAGTTCAAAAAAGATATGGTGTATCTATTCTTTTTCTCTATTATGTCTATCTATTTATGTTATGTTTTAAATTATACTCAATTTCCAATCTATGTATCTAAAACCTACAGGAATTTGATTGGACTACATTTATCGAGACATCTGAATCTAGTTCCTCTTATAAACCTTACGAAGGAGGATTTTGGGACTTCTTTACTTAATGTTTTGATGACAATACCATTTGGTTTTGGACTTCCTTTTATGACAAAAAGTACATTAAAAAAAATAGCCATAGCAGGATTATTTTTAGGGATCGTACTTGAGTCTTTGCAAGGGATTATCGCACTACTTAATGGTTTCACTCTGAGAATTGTTGATATTAATGATCTCATATTTAATTTTACAGGAACGTTAATTGGATATAGTATATTTAAATTATTTTCTTATCTATTTAAGTTATCAATAAAAAAAGCTAATATAGAATTAAACTCACTATTAAAACATATACATGATGCTTGAGAATTGATTGAATTTGATAAACGCCTAGAATGTTTTTACTAACATTCTAAGGCGTTTTTATTTAAATGAATGCGATTATAGGCTAGTTCTTATACAACTAACGAGCGCATTAGTTCAACAACAAATAGAGGATGATCGTATTCAATCATCCTCTATTTTGCTATATGGCAGGATTAGTTCAAGCAAATTGTATAATCATAAAAAGGGGTGATTTTGATTTGGGAAACTTTCCAAATGTTCGAGAAATATTACTCGATGATGTAGTAGATGAAAAAGAGTTTATTAGCATTTTCAATAGCATTTACAAACATGATTGTTTTATTTATACGATAATTCCTGAATCCGAACATGAACTTTTAGAAAAACTATCAAGTAACTTTATTGAATTTAATAAATTATCACTACCTGGAGTTTTTCCTAGAGAAAAAGGGCATTTAGGATATGTAAAAGATAGTCAAAAGAAATTTATTTTCCAATTTTATCTACGCTCTATTTCAATAGATTATCTTGTTTTTTCAGAGACTGATACATCAGAACTTTTAAGTAAAATAAACAATAAGAACGATGACATCTTCAAAATATTTGAAGTTAATAAAATTCCTCATGTAACTATAGGTCCTGATAGTCAATGGCTCAATGTTGTTGAGTATTAAATTCAAATCTTATTGAACTAACGAGCGCATTAGTTGAACAAGGAATCTGAAATATTTTAAAGAATATTAATATAGTTAAAAGATTCAATAAGGGAGAATTGCCATATCAATGGAAAATGAGACGGGTATAACAAAAAGTATGATGGTGTACACTTTTTAGTATTTTTGATTATTTCAATTTTCTGCGATTATTTGAAGTTTGGTAATATTATTTTCCCGATTTTGTTTCTGCTATATTTTATTTTTTCTTTTTATTTCTTAGAAAAATGGACAAAAGGGAAAATTATAAAATACTCTTCGGTTTTTATATTACTTTTTGTTATTGGTAAAGAATCAAGATAATCTTTTAGGTTAATAATTAAAAATCTTATGCAATGAGAGTGTTAGTTGTATATTACAAAAGGCTGTTTTTCAGCCTTTTTATTATGCTAACGGGCTGGATTGTTAAGGATTTCAGTTTTAAATAGGATTATATTATGTTCATGTCGAATAATTTAAAATAGGTAATATTTGGAATTTATTTTAAACGGAGGATTATATTCCATGTTTCTAGGAGACTATATTTTTGCGATAGCAACATACTTAATACCCTTAATTTTTATATCACTTATTGTTTTATATTTCCGAAATGCTAAAAAGGATAGAGAACAAGTTAAGAGAATAGAAGAAGAACTAAAAAAGTTAAATAGTAAGTAATCACCCTATATATTATTAAATGAATGTCTAATATGGAGGTATTACATTGGAAAATGGAACAGGGATAGGATGGTCAAGTGTACTCTTTGAAGTCGTGGGTTTTTGGCTAATAGTATTATTAGTAATCTATTTTCTTCTTAAAGGGCTCCTAAAGGGTAATGTACAAAAGCGAAATGAGAAAATAATAGAACTTGAAAACCGAATAGAACGACTTGAAAAGCATTTAGATAAAGAATAAACATTGGATTTTAATTATTGTTGCTTATGTAACAAACGAGCGCGTTAGTTATATAAATTGAGGAATATTTATGACTCTTTTTTATTAGAGCATACAAGTATTAGTTAAACAAAAATAATAAAAATCTAAGTAAATTTAACAAATTAACCAATTTAAAGGAATATCAAACTTTTTAATTGTATTAGACATATTTGTCCGCGGAGGAAAAGTGAGTGTGAGAAAAACCCTCGGTACCAATTTTTCAGGTCGAAATTGTCCGCCATATACGCTGCCCTTCAAAAAAATGGCTTGAAAAAGGAGCAACCTTGCGATTACTCCTAAAACATTATATGAATTATGTCACATTTCTTTATAGTACTTTAAACGGTAATAACTGTTATATCCCAAGAAAAACATATATGCAAAAACTAATGGTAATAACACTATTAAATCTATATCCATCAAGGCAAATGCTAAAATTAAGGCTCCAAACACAATAACCATCATGTCATATGCTTTCGCTTTTGCTTGATTAGCGATTGCAAAATTACGCTCATCTTTTTTGTCAATCTCTAGCTTCTTTGCCGCGATGGGATTATTCTTCATAGCGAAACGGACCAGTATTTCTCCCATACCGTGACCAAAAATACTACAGCCTAGCCCAAAACAGATATAAGGTAACAAGCGCAGCAAACCTTGTGGATCTTCATTAGTTTTGATGAAGTATAGACCACCTGCTAGTAGAACTAAGGCTACTACGGTAAGATAATAAATCGAATTAGTTTTTTTCATATACTTTCATCCTCCTCATAAATAAAGATTTCTTCGATACTCATACCGAAAAAACGAGCAATCTTGAACGCTAAAAGGATAGATGGGTTATAACGTCCGTTTTCCAGTGAACCTATAGTTTGTCTTGACACTTCAAGAGCCGTCGCTAACTCTTCTTGCTTAATTCCGCATTGCTTGCGGATTTCTTCTAAACGGTTGAGCAACCGTGTTCACCCCTTTTAATATGGAAAGTTAACTTTACATAAATTGAGTTTAACATGCAATTGGAAATGATGTAAAGTACACTTTCCATTTGGGAAATCATCTAAATTCCAAAGGGGATGAAAATGTCATTGGTCTAGGTTCTATTCGGTAATGTATTAAGATATAACTTTATTGAACTATCGAGCGCGTAAGTTGAAGAATTGTTTGCATAATATTATCTTTTGAATTATAAAGTGCTAAAATAACTTAAGTAAGATAACAACTGATTTGAGGAGTAAAAATGAATAAATTACAAAGCGCAGTAATTTTGTCTAAAGTAGATAATTTAGTTTTAACTGAAAAATCTTATGGGATTCACTTGAGTTTTAAGGGAGAAAATCAATTTGATATTGGAACAATGTTTACTGGAGGAGAAAGAAAAAATAAAATTTCAATTGGAACCATTAATGGCTCACAAGCTCAAGAATTTATGAGAGAAAGATATAATTTAAGTGATAGTGATAGTGGAACTTATAAAGTAACCTGGTTTAATTTAAATGAAGACAATGAACTTATGGAATTTGTTGAATTGCTAAAAGTTATTCAAGTATTTAAGAAGATGGGTTTAAGAAAACTTGGAGAGCGACATTAAGTCTCTTTTTTTGTTTGTTTTGTATAGAAATAAATTACAATTTAGTGGATGGTATACAGGAAAAGGGAAAGTAATACTACCAAAAAAAGTTACTAATTTACATGTATCTTGCTCTGTAATATTATTAGTAATGCCACTAATTAAAAGTTTCTTATTCAACTAACGAGCGCTTTAGTTGAATAATAGAAATCTGATTTCATAGGTGGAGAATTGATTGGAAAAGCTTTCTAATGCTTCATGGATAAGATGGTATGAAGATGGAATGTCGTTTGCAACAATACGATAATCACATGAATGGGCATATAGTGTAATATATAATGAGATAGGAAATTTATATGATGGTTACAAAACCAAAGATGAAGAAATTGCATCTTCATTAGTTTTTGAATTAGTCAGAATAAACACACTTACTGGGACGAAGTATATATAATTTCAGATTATGAAAAGGTTAAATTCCTGTAACTCTCCAATTATTATTTGTATACATAATAAATTCATATATTCTTAATCGGTAAAAGGGCTGCAATACCAATTTTTTTTATGTTTATTTTAGAAAAACGACTCATAAGAGTCGTTTTTAAAATTAATTTTTATTATAAAAAAGGTCTGGTTTTCCACAATTTGGGCACTCATATTCATAATGATCTTGAATTACCTTACTACTATTTGAATATTCGTCATTAGTGGAAATGTTTGAATTACAGTTTGGACAATTAATGCTCGTTTTGGGGGATTTGTTTTTTGAATACTCCATATTCATACATCCTTTCTTTGCATTTCTGATAAATCCTTTATATTTTACCCATTAAATTATATTTTCTATTAAATTAATACACTTGATTCAAAAATGATATTCTTCTCTAATGGGAATGTCCTTTTTTATTTATTCTTAAAGCTGATGAATCGGATTAATTATGCTAATAAAATTAGAAATTGCATATTTATTTATTTATTTTATATTGCATGTAATAGTTGAATAACTGCTCCTAGTTATCTTTAAATGAAAAATAAAATAACGTTTGCTATAAGTTGGTGGTTAATCAATCTATTTTTAATTTCTTATTGAACTAACGAGCGCGTTAGTTGAACAAAAAGTGCTGCCATAATTTTTTAATACACTATTGGCAGGATAATTCATTAAGCATTGTGTTAGAATTAGACCGAAAAGAGAGTAATAATAAATGATATTTTATTGCTGGTTATTTTCGTTGTGATAACGATTTTTATACTTTTCAAATAGATAACAACATACCAATATATCAAAGGAATAAATAATAAAAGAAATGTTCCGAAGTTTTGATATAAGGGGAGCTAAGCTAATGGGGAAGAAAGTGTTGTTCTTCGGTGATGTAGGAATTGATGATGCGATCGCTTTGGTTTATGCAAGATTAACAGAAGATATTGATGTAATTGGTATTGTGGCGGATTATGGGAATGTATCTAAAAAAGAAACGACTAGGAATGTTCGGTTTTTACTTAAAAGGTCAGGAAAAGAGTATATTAAAGTCTATGGAGGTGCTGAGAATCCAATGACGGGAGAGTTCCCAACCTTTTACCTTGATATACATGGTCCGTTCGGTTTAGGTCCAATAGACCCAGGTTTAAAGTTTGAGAACTTAGAAAACTTTTGTGAAGTTATCAATTTGATTGAGCAGTATAAGCATGAGCTAATTATTGTGAATACTGGGAGGTTAACCTCGCTAGCCACTCTGTTTATCTTATACGAAGATCTGATGAAAAGTGTGAATTCTTACTATATCATGGGTGGGGCCTTTCTATATCCTGGAAATGTTACACCAATTGCAGAAGCGAACTTTCATGGAGATCCGATAGCAGCTAATATCGTTATGAAGTATGTAAAAGGTGCATATATTTTTCCATTAAATGTAACGCAAAATGCAATAGTTACTCCTTCAATGGTCAATTATATTCATTCTAAAGGGAAAACCGATCTTGTAAAACCACTATTAGATTACTATTATTTCAACTTTTATCAAAAGAAGGTACCTGGCATACAGGGGAGTCCAGTTCATGATGCGGTAACTCTAATGGGAGTCATTCGTAGCGACTTATTTACATTCTATCAATCTGCTGTTGTAATTGATTCAACCGATGTGGCTAGAGGTCAAAGTATTGCTGATTTTCGAGTAACAGATACTCCCGAGAAATTTGATGGGAGACCACAACAACATATCGCAGTAGGCATAGATTATGAAGGGTTTTATAAGGATTTTATGTCAATTATGACTGGGGAGAAATTCTAGATTAAAATTTAATAGAGAATATTATCGAATTATAAGATTCGAACTTTAGCGGTAGCGCGTTAGTTGAACAACGAAAGGCTGCTACGGCAGTTTATTTTTTATTGTGCCAACTGGCAGATTAGTTTATAAGGAATTGCGCTAATTTATATCTTTGTGATTTAAATTATAGTTGAACTTCAACTTCAATTTAAAATTGAATAAAATTTAAAGATATTTTATTTTTTTAGAAAAGGTGGTACCCCTTGGTTAAAGAAGTCCTCTCTATGGATCAAATGATTAATATAATTCAAATTGAATTAACAAAAACTAATTCACCATTTCTTAAGCGGACACTCGATTGATCCGTGAGAAGGGGTTTAACAATGCTAAAACATCTTAGATTAAACCCGTTATCTCATCGCTTTTTTTTATATTTGTTTCAATTGTTTGAGTATGGTTATCCAGATTCTCAGACCTGTCAACCATAGTGTCAAAGCAGAGCCGAAACCGATAAAAGTAGACGTTGCAATTAGAGTTACATTGCTAACAGTGACATTCGTTGGTAATAAGAAAGTAATAACGCCTAAAATACAGAGCACTCCACCTGTACCATAATAAAAATTTTCTCGAAACAATTTAGCTAAAGGAAAAAAATGAATACCGACAATAATAGCCATAATCGGGAAAAAGACTTCAAAATGATTGATTATGTTACAAATCAGACTTGCAATAAAGATCGCAAGACCTTCTAGACCGAAGATCAAACCAAATTTTCGATTTGTTTTTTTCCAATGTTCACTCACTTCCGGTATAAAAGCATTGTTCATGTTACGAGCTTTACCAAAAAGCGATATGGCTCCGATGAGTAAGATTAATGTCACAACAACCGAAAGAACAAGTAACCATTGAGCTCCAAGTCCATGTGAACCAATAATACCAATGGAAGCCCAAAGCGCTCCAAAAAAAGTCATGAACAACACGCCATTTGCAGCTCCAAAGACAGCAGCTTTCGGCAATTTTACTAAATCAGTCATAATTAATCAGGCCCCTAAAATCCAAATTTTTTATCTACTCATATATAATCACCCATTCTCCTATTTAGTCTAGCTTTTTTTAACAAATGCTATGATAAGTGCGTCTGCAAGAGTGATAGCTGGACCTGGCTTAGCAGGATATTGAATCTCCTTATACAACTAACGCATGCTTTAGTTCAATAAGATCCCAAGTCGCTAATGCGGCTTTTTTTCAACTATTTGGCAGGATACTTTAAATAAGTAGTATAAAGTGAGTGGGTATTTTTGGTAAAATAATGTTGACAAATAAGTGTACTGTGTATATAGTACACTTATTGTGTATGTACTAAGTAGTACATACAGAGCTAACTGGCAGGATAGTTCAATAAGCATAGTGTGTTTGGACTGTGCAGTATAATGAGAAAGCATTATTAAACGAGTGGGAGAAATCATTTTGAAAAAAACAAAACAATGGAGTAAAGAAAATAATGATTATATAGGATTTGTTCATCGATGTTAGTAAAATAATATAATAATGGATAAATATATGATTAATAAAAGGAGACATTATGGAAATAAAATTAAGGAAACCCATCTTAGTAGGAACTATTTTTTATACAATTTTAATTATATATTTTCTATTCTTTGCTTTTAATAGATTAGATTATAGGTTAGATTATAGTGAATATGGATACACATTTATGCTAGTTCCAGAATCAGTCCCACTTTCATTCCCTAGACTAGCTTTTTCATGGTTATACGATTTAGGAAATATTGCTGCTTTTATCCCTTTTGGAATACTTATTCCTCTTTTGTATCGTGTGAGTTTTAGGAAATTCATCTCTATGTTTGTCTTGTCAATCCTCTTTCTGGAAACTATACAGCCTTTAACCTATCTGGGGAGTTTTGATGTAGATGATGTGATTTCCAATACATTAGGAGCTACGATAGGATTTTTCGCATATAGGGTTGGATTTTCTTCAAAAATGTCTTATAAAAAGCTAATTGCTTCGGCCCTATCTATTGGTGTTCTTCTAGTTGGAGTAATCGTGATCTCGGAAACTATCAATTATGTTGTAGCGAAAAGAGAAGGCCCGATTCAAGCATTACACGATATCAAAGAAATGAATGGAACCATGCCTATGACTGAAAATCTTCCAAGTTTCACCGTAGCAGGCAAGAAAATAGAACCCAAAATGAACGTGTATAACAGTGAAGGTGATAAAAGCAAATCATACACTTACATCTTGGGGAACAAGAAAGATGTGACGTTCTATTCTTATTATGGCATTCCAGACAAGGGTAATTTCAAGGGAGAAGTTACTATACTGGTAGATGGAAACGTAAAAGCTCAGTACAATAATAAAGGGACAGAATATTTGTGTCTACCATCTTTTGAAAAGAAGGTAAACGAAATTACGATTATCGTTTCCGGGAACGCCAAACTATGGGACGTTGGATTCAGTGAAAAGAAGCGTTGGTGGGAGTAAAGAAAGAATAAACAAGCAACCTATGAAACTATGATAATCGCTAAAAGGCTGTTGAGAAAGTCTCGTGAGCCCTCCTATAATTACTAAATTTACTATCGGCTCTTCAATTAGAAGTGGAACTACTTTCTCCATTTGTAAATCGTTCATCATTGTGAAGTAATTCACTTTAACTAACGAGAGCGTTTGTTTAAAAGAAATAAAAAAATGGAGGTAGTATTTTGGGAGCAGGAACGGGATAAGTTGGTCAACTACGCTATTTGAAGTCATAGGCTTTTGGTTAATATTATTATTAGTAATCTTTTTTTTATTAAAGGTATTCTAAAAGGTAATGCACAATAGCGAAATGATAAATTAATAGATCTTGAAAAGAGAATTGAACTGCTTGTGAAGCAGATTGATAAATAATGAAAAAAATTTTGAAAATATTCCTTAAGCAACTAACGAGAGCGTTAGTTTGAACAAAGATAGACTGCTTCAGCGGTCTTTTTATTTGCAGTAAATGGTAGAATCGTTGAGTAAGTATATTAATAAAAATTCCAGTATTTAACATTTATATTACTTGTTACATGTTATTATAGATAAAAAAGGGGTGGATGTTATGAAAAAAAACATTTTAATATTTATGTTAATATTATCGCTTCTTTCTGTAGTGGGTTGTAATAAAAATAATGACAATAATGTTGAAGGAATTGCATACGCAAGTTTAGAGAGAAGCGAACAGACTGCGCTAAGTGATAAACATGGAGTGGTTAAAAAAGTTGAGTTTATACCTGATAATGCCACTATCTTAGATAAAAACTATAAGAAAGAAAAGTTATATTCAGTTTCTTTTAAATATGATACTGGAGATAAAATAGTTATCTTTATAGATACTAAAAATAACAAAAAAGTCGGAATGTTAATGAGCCAATAAAGTTTAATGCAACTAACGAGAGCGTTAGTATAAGTATGTAAGCTGCTTAATGCAGCTTTTTTTATTGAAGTAAACGGTATATTAATTCAAGGAAAAAGATACTATGTTATAATCTTGAAGATAAATTTAGTTGAATGAGGTTAACATAATGAAAAAAATATTAATTTTGATATTATTAGGGATTATTGGAATAGGATGTTTTTTCCTATTTTCAGGTAACGAAGGGTTTAACATTAAGATTAAAAATCAAACGAACAAAAAACTCTCAGGCCTAATTCTTACTACCCCAAAAGGAGATATTAAAATACCTACACTATTAGAAGGTGAAGTATATAAAATAAATGTAATGCCAAATGGTAAGCGTTCTATAACACTACAATATAAAGATGAAAATGGTAAAACAGAATCAATTGGAGTTATAGGCCAATTAAATAAGGAGTATCATGGAAAGGCTGAAGTAATTTTTGATTCTATCGATGAGAGTGGCTCGATAGATGTAAATAGTTCATACGAGATTAGTAATTATAAATTATTCAACTAACGAGCGCATAAGTTTAACAAAAATAGCAGCCATAGGCTGCTATTTTATTTAATTTATATTTACTACTTTCACTGATTAACTAAACTATTTGATTATCAAGATAATTAATATTTATGTCTTAATTAGTGATGTTCAGATGGCTCAGGTTGAATGAAATTCAAATGTTTCATTCGATTTATGACAGATAATACTTCATTAATTCTAGGTAATTCAAGCCATCTTTCGAAACCAGGAAAAAAGGAAGAAAATACAATATCCACTCCATCTTTCTCCATTTCTTCGAGAGCTTTTTGGATTTGTTCATGAAGAAAGATGGTGCGATCCTGATTTCTTATTGCTATTTTTCGAATTAAAAAGGCAATAGCTGCAAGCTGGGCTTGTGATGTAATATTATAAAGCCCTCGGATATCAACTTGTTCATCACCAATCATCATGTATCCCATGGTTGAAACTATTAGCTTTTCTGTACCACTGCCCTGGGGGTAGCTTGTAAAGTGTTCGGTAGTTATTTTTCTTTCAATCTCCCATTTTGTATGTGGGATACGCTCGCGTGGTTTTTCGTGTTCACCTAAACTTTTTGCTTCCTTGGTGACGATTTTTGGCACAAAATTGTCCATCAGGATGATTTGATCGGCTACAGATAAAAATTCACTACTACCTCCGATAACAAGTATGGAGGATACGCCAATAGCCTCATAAAGCTCTCTGACACGTTCCGTAAAAGGTGTAATGGGTTCACGTTTGATTAATGACCGCATTTTCATGTCTTGAATCATAAAATTGGTTGCACTTCTGTCTTCATCAATAAGGAGCAGCTTACACCCGTAGTTGATTGCCTCCATAATATTCGCGGCTTGAGATGTGGAACCTGAGGCGTAGTCAGTTGAAAACTGTTCAGCCGAACTATTGGGTATCCATTTTATGAAAGGCGTAATATTGATATTTTTGATGGAACGGCCCTCCTCAGCTGATATTTCCATTGCACTTTGAACTGTAATCACAAATTCTCGTCCGTCACCTATAATGTGATTGTAAATCCCCGAATTTAGTGCATCCAGCAATGTACTTTTACCCGAATAACCACCGCCTGTGATGACCGTTACCCCCTGTTTTATTCCCATACCTCGCAAACCACAAATTTCAACTTCAACATCTTCCGGGGATTTAAAAGGCAAGGCACTCTCTAGTGGTCCACTTTTGTCTTTATTTCTTGGCAATATGCTGCCATTTCCAATAAAAGCACAATAACCACTGGATTTTAGCCATTCGCGAATCATATTTTGTTTTTTTTCTAAATCATATGAAGCATTTAATTTGATTAAGTCAAACTTGGTAATAAACTTCTCCACTTCTATTGGAAGCATTTTGCAGAGCATTCGCATAGCTTTAATATTATCCTTGTATGGAAGTTGAACTGTAATCATTATGCATAAATACAATTTTCCCGATATTTCTTCGACAAAGGATGCATTTCGTTGCAACAAAACATTGGTTGGACGGAAACAATAAAAAGCACCATTTTCTTTATCAGAACGTGAACGGTTATATATCAATTCATTTAATGCCTCTGTATGATCAACCCATTCTCTTAATGCAAAATCTGAGAGAACTACTTGATTGATATTTTCATATAAACCGAGACGCTCAAAGGGTATTTTTATGGTGATACATGGTTTATCGAGTGTTAGTTTATGTGTCCTTTCAATATTATAGGCAACCTCATTATTCCAATAGGTTGGGTCGTCTTCATAAATCATACTGTATGTTGATTGTGCGGATTGTAATGAGCGAAAATATTGAGCTAGTCTTTTAATAAAATATCATCCTTTCATATTTGGAAAGCTGTGAATAAGAAAAACTAATTCCGAAGTTAAAAAAATATCCCAAGAAGGGGGACCGTTATCCTTTGGAACAATGTAACGACTAATCGGATATGTCCCTAATCTCCTGTTATAATCCTGCTCAAACATAAGCCAGTACTGTTTGAAATTTTTCGTCGAAAATGAATTCCATCCTAAATAATTCAATTTCAATAAATCTCCCCCTAATTGAGTTCAGATGAGTTTGAAAGAAAAAGATTAAATCCTAATCAATTTTAAAATAAAACCAATAATGTTCCTTTGACTATTTCTTGACTAAAAAAAATGACAGCCACTCTGTAAGTGGCTGTCATAGAATAGTTCGGCAAGGAAGCTTTAACGTTCCTTCTGCCTAAATATAAAAAGCCCTGAGAGTGAAACCTACCCTCAGAGCCAAATGTATTCGTAAAAAAATATCTAAATAACAATATGAGGATAAGACATATATTTTTGTGTTTTCATTGTTATCCTCACCTCATTACGATTTATTTTTAAAGTAACATTATCCTAACATTAATTTAATTATTTGACAACAGGTGAATCGTATGTTGTTTATTTAGCAAAAATATTGGATTTTTAGAGATTTGAAATTGTACTGTTCATTCTCAGTTTTTTTTATATATCGCACCACGAAGAATTACTTAGAAATGGTAGTTTACACTAGTTTTGGAGGTGATTTGGAAAAGAATATAATTACTTTTTATTAAGCTAACGAGTGCAATAGTTTAACAACACGAATTGAGGTGAAGAGATGAAGTTTGAATATGAACTCACCGGCTTAGGATGGGCTGAAGGTATTATTGAAATTAATAATCAAAAACATTACTTTGGTATAAGTTATTTAACAGATGGTTTAGGCGATTTTCTTAACGCACTTTTACAATTAAATAAGTATTGCTTACCTTATGATGAGCAGAAGACGATTACAAGTTTAGAATGGGAATCTGAACCGGCAGGCACAAATATCGTTTTTAAATTAAAAGATGATAATTTACATATTAAGATAATAGGATTTGAAAATCTTAGTTTGAAATTAAATCCTGAAGTGAAAATCGAAACTACATGTTCTTATAATGGATTCTTAAAAGCCGTAATAAAAGAAATAGACAAATTAATAAAAAAATATGTTATTGTTGGTTATCGCGAGACATGGTAAGAACATGGCTTTCCATTAAGCGCTTTTTTAAATTAAAAACATTACATTCTTAACTTGAATAAGTATCCAATACAATTGATTGACTATTTAGGTGATGAATTAGAAAAAACTGATTTGCAAAATGATATTCAACTATTAATGGTAGAAATATAATATTGTTATACAACTAACGAGCGCGTTAGTTGTATAACATGAGGTACCTATCCTATTCATATGGATAAGTACCAATTTCAAAAGTGAAGAGCTTTTTGCTTAAAAAAATCCTTAAATTAGTGAAGATAATCAAAAGTGTTTTTAGCTAATAATAAGCAAGTTACTAAAATGAAAAGTATACGAACGTAGCCACTTCCCTGCTTAATAGCAAATTTCGATCCACAAATGGCACCAGCTATTTGTGCTAACCCCATACATAAACCATAGACGTAATGGATTTGCCCCAAATACATAAACATTAACAATGCAGCTATATTACTCCCAAAGTTTAAAAACTTCGCATTTCCTGCTGCCTTTAAAAAATCAAAGCCAGTCATTAAAAAGGCAAATATTAAGAAGGAACCTGTTCCAGGACCTAGGAAACCATCATAGAAACCAATAGAAAAAATACATATTATAAAAATAATAATGCGGCTGATTGATAATTTTTTATTGGTAGAAATAGATCCCCAATCTTTCTTGAAAATTGTATAAATCGCGACAGCTGCAAGCGTAACAAGCATCAGTGGCTTTAACACATTTGGATTCATCAAATGGACAGTCCATGCACCTATCATCGAACCAATAAAGGTAAGTGGGAATAACTTATATACTGATTTTAAATCGAGCTTGCCAGAACGATAGAACATTATGGTACTCGTTAACGATCCAATAGAACCAGCTAATTTATTTGTTGCAACAGCTGCTGCTGGTGGAAGACCTGTAAATAACAATACTGGTAATGTAATCAGCCCACCGCCTCCGACGACAGAATCAATAAATGCTGCTAAAAAACCAAAAATAATTAATGTAATGAATAACGATGGATCTAAATCAAATATCATCTAATCTACCTTTCTTTTAGTTACTATTTAGATAGTAGTTAAAATACGTTTCGTTGTAAATAAAATTATTAAATGCACTACAAAGATACAGCCAATTTCTAATTAAGATCACACTGAATTAATTTGCTGAGTAGTACTAACTTTTGTGGGGGAAGAAATATAAATTACATTGCTGATTCATTAGGAATGTAGAAATCAGAAATAGAAAGATATCAAATACATCCTGATATCCATAATCCTATTATTTATAAGGCAAATAAAAATAAGGGAAACTTTGATACTCTTGATCTATTGTTGAACAAAATATTAGTACATACAGCTTTAAAAGATGATGCCCCTTTTTTACTATGCAACTAACGCATGCGTTAGTTGCATATGTAACGCTCTCTTTGAATAATAATTACAAAAAAGTAATAGAAAGAAAGGGAGAATTTATTGAATAGTAAAAATTTAATTATTGCCTCAGTAATTTTATCTTTAGGAATAATTATCGGCTGTTTACTCCTATCTCTTAAGTTTAGCTCAAGTATTAAAGTACCAAATAATAAAATAGTTGTAGAAAATAAAGTATTGATGGATATTAATGAGGCATCAAAATTTCTCGGACTATCTGTTGTTGAGATAAAAGAAATTATTAATGCTGAACAAGAATCCATCGACAAGTATGGTGGTTTTAATGGAATAAGTTTACCCTATATAGTCATAAATAGAAGTTACTTTTTTGAAAGAGCTTCACTTATGATTTGGGTAAAAGATAGTTTCGATAATCATAGAAATTATAATGATGGAAAAATGAATTAATTAATGGGAATAATTTAACAAACGCATGCGTTAGTTAAATTTCACGAGCTGCCACGACGGTTCTTTTTGTTGGACTAACAGGTAAATTAGTTGAACAAGAAAGGGATATAATTGGTTAATATTCAATTATTTACTTACTGCAAAGATACTTAATCAAAGATATAAAATTGCTTCTGAGGTAGGAGAAATTTGGAAAAATGAAAGGGAATTATTTGCTAAAAATATTGGGACATTTAAAATATTAAGAAAAATAAAGGGAAAATGGCAATTCTTATTTAATTTAATATGTAGGTAGACTTTTTAGAATTTCTTTTGTTTTATGATCAGAAATCAGTAAAACTATTAAATTGTAGGTTGCTCAAAGTAGTAAAGGTAGACAAAAAAGGAGTGGTAAGGATGAAGTTACATATTTTATCAGAAGAGAAAGAAAGTCAAAACATTCATTATTACTGCATCGCTACTGATAGTCATCGCTACGACTTTGCGATTATCTTTTCAGGGAATTTTTTAGGGAAAGCCATGGTTATTTCTATTCAAAGCGAACGCATGGTGTTAATTTGCAGGGATGATTTAAAAAATCCAGAACATTGGGTACAAAAGCTTGGAATTATGCCAGAGGATATCCCAGATCTTGAACAATTTTTTTATGGCATCCTGGAACAACAGATATTTACCGACCAATATTAATTCGTTTGAGTCTCCAATGTTTAAGGAGGCTCTTTTTTTTGAACATTAAATAGTTATAGATTAAGCAATCTCAAATGTCATTAAGAACTGGATGAGCGTATAATACGAACGTATGCGTTAGTTCAACAACAATCGCTGCTTCGGCAGTCTTTTTTTAATTGCAATAACTGGCAGGCTAGTTGAATAAGTTCAGGTGTGCATTTTAATAAGGACGATTAACAAATTAAAAGTAGTTTTATACGAGTAGGCTATTCCCCCAAGTTACAATTAATAATTATTAAAGTAGAATTAAATAGAAAATTAAATCAATTCTAAAAATAATTCGAATAAATCTAAATAATATAGGGGGAGTTTGAAATTAATCAAAAGTTGTTTTATTCAATAGTGTTAATTGTAATTTTACTAGTTTTAAGTGGGTGTAGTATTCGGAAAAGCAGAGTAGAACAATCTGTAAAAGATTTTCTAAAATCACAATTCAATTTAAATAATGGATATAAAGTTCTTGCTGCTAAGGAAAAAGTTTTAAGTGAAAATAACAAATATGCTTTTTAAATATAATTTTTAGGTAGCGGTTTGACAGTTTCGTTCATATCAGTTGAATATGGAATTTATTCAATACTGGATATTCTTACCGATAAAAAGTTATATAGAGTTCTAGGGAAAAAGGTTTATTTATTTTACAAGTAAAGATAGTAATTTTAGGAGAAGAGAGAATATGAATCCATTATTATTAGAAGTACGAACTAAACTAGTTACTGAAAGATTGAATTTACGAATACCAATGGCTGGTGATGGTGAAAAAGTAAATGCAGCAATTAGAGTCTCAATTAATGAGTTTAAAATTTGGTTACCTTTTGCACAAAGTATTCCTGAAATTACAGAGACAGAAATCAACATGAGAAGTGCTCACAATAAGTTTTTAAATCGTGAGAGTTTGCGATTTCTGATATTTCATAAAGAAACCGATGAGTTTATTGGAAATTGTACTTTACAGAACATTGACTGGGATGTTCCAAAATTTGAAATAGGTTACTGGATTGATACTCGATTTAGTGGAAAAGGTTATATGAAAGAAGCAATCGAAGAGTTAACGAATTTTGCCATAAATGATTTAAAAGGAAGAAGAGTAGTCATACGATGTGAATCAAGTAATGTTAAAAGTCGGGCGATACCTGAGAAATTAGGGTATGAATTAGAAGGTATATTACGAAATGAACATTTTTCTGCGGATGGCAAAAAACTTACTGATATTTGTGTCTATGCAAAAATTCAATAGCTATTCATCAAAACCTTAATAAACTAACGAGCGCGTTAGTTGAACAACGAAAAAAATAATATTCTTTAACTAATTCTTTTTTAGAGGTTGATTAAGTCCAGATAACTTAGAATTATATAATAGCTTACAAAAATAACCATGAATACAAATAAGGAACCATTGTTTTATAAGTATTATTGTACCTATATTGGAAATATTAATCATTATGATGAATCGAGATATAGATAATTTAACGATTAGCTTACATAACAATATAAAGATAATAAGTGAGAAATTAAATAATCCTTCTGATTTAATTATTCGGCATATAAAAATAGGAGGTAATGACAAGCACGATGCCGCACTTGTTTTTCTACATGGAATTACGAATACAGAATTCATTCAAAATTGTATTATCAAGCCTCTTTTAGAAATAACTGAAACTGTAAATGAGGATTTTATAGAAGACTTAGCTTACCATACTATCCAATCGAGTATCGTTGAAATAATTCTCTCATTTGATACATGCATCCAAGGATTATTAAAAGGAAAAACTCTACTATTACTCAATGGGCATAACAGTGCTATTCTGGCGGATACCAAGGATTGGAAGCATCGAGCTGTTGAACAAACAAATGCAAATCGATCTGTATTTGGCCCAAACCAAGGTTTCAATGAACAGCTAGAAGTGAATATAAATTTATTAAGAAAAATTGTACAATCCTCTGATCTATGTATTGAAGAAATAAAAATAGGAACTTATACTAAAACCTCAATTGTTATTATTTACTTAAAAGGAAGAGTGGATCAAAAGGTTTTAGTAGAGACAAGAAATCGTATTACTTCTATAGAAGTAGATTACATTATAGAGTCAAGAGTAGTTGAAGATGTAATTGAAGGAAAAAAAACGATTTTTCCCTTACTAACCAATACGGAAAGACCCGACCTCGTTGCCTCGAGTTTATATGAAGGTCGAGTAGCGATTATGACAGAGGGGACCCCACAATCAATTATTGTACCCACGTTATTTATTCAATGTTTTCAATCAGCTGACGAATATTATATGAAACTTGGAAGATTTACCAATCGCCTAAGTACATTTATTGCGTTTATTTTAACAATCTTATTACCTGGTTTTTATCTTGCAATCGAAGAATTTCACAAGGATTGGGTTTCTCCCAAATTTTCAAAACAGCTATTTTCTAATTCAGATACACTTCCATCAGCAATAATGGAGGTCTTGTTATTATTACTAGTTTTGGAAATGATAGTTATTGCATCTGTCCGTGTACCTAAAGATATAGTTATTACATTATCTCTCGTTGGGGCTGTCGTTTTTGGAGAAGCTGCTACTCAAGCGAAATTAATACATCCCATTAGTCTTGTAATTGTCGCAATCACATTTATTTCAAATTATGTGATTACCTCTAGAGGGCTTGCTAATCCAGTGTATACTTTGAGGACAATATTTATTATATTAGGTTATTTCGTTGGAATTAGTAGTATGGTAATTGGACTTATATTATTGACAATATATATAGCTAGTTTAAAATCAGTGGGGGTTCCATATTTAGCACCAATAATTCCTTTTCATCCAAAGGAATTCAAAGATACTTTTTATAGAGGAAATAGCAAAAAATTAATCAATAGTTTGCATGCTTATCCACACGAAGATGAAAAAAACAATAAAAATTAAACGTGAGTAAAACATCCCTGTATCTAATTAAGATTACAGGGATGTTTTATTAGTCTTTGTTAAAATTTATCTTTATTGATTTTCAATAAATGAAAAACCACAAAAATTATAATTTTTACTTACTGTTATTCAACTAACGAGCGCGTTAGTTGAATATCATGAAGGTCTGTTTCGACAGATCTTTTTATTGTGCTTACTGGCAGTATAGATGAACAAGAAGTTGTTTTGACTCAATACCTAAAGAGGAATTCTGACATGAATACTTGAAAAATATAATAGGAATGAACACTAAAGGGCAGAAGAAGATGTTAGTTTATTTTTTTAAAAAGATACTTTGAGGAGAGAAAAACAATGGAAGAGTCTATATACGATCAAATGAATAAATGGGATAAAGATGATGATTTTTTTGTGGAACTAATAAAAAAATTAAATCCCAAGTCAATTGTAGACTTAGGTTGTGGTACTGGTAGACTGACTATTTTCTTGGCAAATAAAGGTTATAGAGTAGTGGGGATTGACCCTGATATTAAGTCTATAGAAACTGCTAAACAAAAGGACGAATTTCAATTGGTTAAGTGGAAAATTGGTACCTCAGAAGACATTTGCTTCTCAACTTTTGATGTAGTTACAATGACATCCAATGTAGTACAAATATTTATAAATGATATTGACTGGAATAAAACATTGATAAATATTTATAATTCATTAAATATTGGTGGTTATTTAATATTTGATACAAGAAATCCCTTACAACGCCCTTGGGAAAGCTGGACGAAAGAACAAACACAAAAAGTTATTATCGACCCATTAACGGGAGAACATATTACGGTTTGGCATCAATATATAGAGGTTATTCATCCTCTGGTGAAATATCGTACAATTTTTGAAGATAGAAACTTACAGAGTAAAATTGAAGAAGATGTGTTAATTTTCAGATCAAAAGAAAAGGTAATTGAAGATTTAAAAAATGTTGGTTTTGATGAAATAAAGGTATATGGAGATTGGGTGTTTGAAGATGCTCAAGAAAATGTAAAATCATATATTTTTGTAGCTCATAAGACACCTTAGTTAAGGATGTTAACAACGAGGGGATTCATCCACGAAGAGAAATTGCTCTTATTGTTATAGTTCTTTTTAAACTAATGAGCGCGTTAGTTGAAGATCATTGCAGCCAAGGGCTGCTATTTTTATTTAAGTTTTAGGCAGTTTAGTTATAATAAATAAAGGGTTATACCTGTCACTCAAAGGTTGCACACTAGTGCAACTATAACTAGCTTTACTATAAATAATTAGTTTCATAATATTATTAAGTATGGAAAGGCGATGAACTTATTATGATTTTTAGCGAACGATTAAAAAAAGAAAGAGAAAAAAGAAATTTGTCACAAAATGAACTTGCAGAAAAGCTTCATGTGAGTCGCCAATCTGTTTCTAAATGGGAGACGGGAAAAAACTATCCGAGTATTGAGATAATCATTGATTTAAGTGATTTGTTCGGTATCACGATAGATGAATTATTAAGGAGTGACGCGGAATTGAAAGAGAAAGTAATTCAAGATGGTAAACAGCTGGCTTATCCAAAATGGAAATTGATCTTTGATACTATATTTTTACTAGGAGCATTTTTGTTAGTGGTAAAACTAATAATATTTGGTCTTAACAAATTTGTTGGTGCAGATATAACGATTTTAGAAAGTTTACCAAATGGTTTGCATAATTTTTTACCGTTAGTATTGATGGTAGTTGGTGGTGTTGGTTCAGATACATTAGGAAAAAAATATATAGATTAAGTGGAAAATTTAGGGGTGATGTTACTGCCGTTATTAATACAAGTGGTGTAGTTGTAGACTTTGATGAAGGATTTTATGGAATTGAACCATGGGAAATTATGCTTGAATAAGATTATAAGGATCAACTCACTGTTGTAAATAAACCTTTTAGAAATTGAGCGATATAGGGAAGAAATTATTATTTTATAATGATTTCAATTTTCATCAATTAAATTTATATTCTTATTCAACTAACGAGAGCGTTAGTTGAAGATAATTGAGTTGCTTCGGCATCTCTTTTTTTATTCAAGTAATAGGCAGAATAGTTTAATAAGAAAAGGGATATTTAAATAATTAGTTGAATAATAAATTAATAGAAACCTCTGCGGAAGAAAAAAGAGCGAAATAAGGTGGTAAATTAATATGGATGAAAAATCATATAGAATTGTTAAAACAGTTTGTTTATTAGTAAGCGTTGGTGCTTTATTTTATATAGGAGCACAATTAAGTGATATTAAACAATATCTTTCAGATATAGCAAGTTTAATTGTAAACCAGTAAAAAAAGACAAGTACATAATAAAGTATCTTGTACAACTAACGCATGCGTTAGTTTAAGATCCACAGTAACTTTTGTGGCTCTTTTTTTGGAGTGAATGCTAGTTTAGTTGCATACGGATTGATATACAAACACATGAAATTTTATGGTAGAATTTTTATATAGTATTAAATGAAAATTAATTTATTAAAGAGGTAGTTTAATGTTAAAAAAATTAGCGAGTGCTGTTCGTATAATTGGATTGATTTTAGCAGCATTTGCATTAATAACAGGTCGATTTGTAGTAATGCCTTATGTATTATTTTTATTAGGAGTAATGTTTTTAATTATGGGTTTGCAAGAAAAACAAAAGTCTCTTTATTATCCACAGTTCATTATATCTGGGTTCATTATATTCATTTCTATTTATACTTTTTTATTCAACTAACGAGCGCGTTAGTTGAACATTATGAGGAGTCGCTAACGCGGCTTTTTTTATTGAAGTATAACAGAAAGGATAATAGAATAAATAATCCTCTAAAAATAATGCACATAAAACTTCTACTGATTTGCTCTAAAAAACTTAGGTTTGAATAAAATTAAGTAGAAATTAATTAGAGGAGGTAATATTATTGAATATTATCGATTTGTTACTTTATGAATTAGAAAATACATATAGTAAGGATGATTGGTATTCACCATTAAAATTAGTAATAAGTGATTTAACTTATGAACAGGCATTATGGAAACCGGAAATCGGTTCAATTAACTCGATATGGGAAATTACTGCTCACTTGTTATACTATAAAGAACGATTATTGTTGAGATTAAGAAGAGAAAATGCTGAGTATACTTCAAATAATCAAGAAACATTTGACATTCTAGGGAATACCCAACAAGATTGGGATTTTCTAGTAAAAAGGATGGAAGAAGTAAACCAATATATATATGATCATATTCAAAAAATGAGTATTATAGATTTAGAAAATGATACATCTAAACATCCCTTATGGAAACATATAAATGGAGTAATCCGTCATGATGCTCACCATATTGGTCAAATTATAATGAACAGAAAATTACAGGGTATATGGTCAAAATAGAATAAGAAATAAGAGCATCATAATAGAATAATTAACCTTGATGGACTATTTCGGTAGTCTATTTTTATTGCACTAACTGACGCTTAAGGTTAATAAAGAACAAAAGTAATAAACAAATTGAAAATGAATAATTTATAGTAATATGTGTACCGTCTCCTTTATAGGGTAAATTCTGAAGTAACGAATTGTGCATTTGAGGATAATTTTGGAAGTATAAAGTTATTCCTAAACAAAAGTGAGGTATAGTCCAATGAATTCTTCATTAGTTAATATGTAAATTTATCAAAGGGGTGAGACCAATGATAAGATAACACTTTCACGCAAAAAAATTCGGAATAGTTCAAAAACATTTTTCGAGGTGAAAGTGATGTGTTTTAAACAAAAATACTCTATGAATGAAAAAAATATAATTACTTGGTCTATAAAGCCGAAGAGCACACCAGTGGTTCTAAGGAACTGTAATAAATGCGGAAAAAAAAAGGAATTTTATTGTAGTGAACTTTTTAGAATGAATTCGAATAAACAAAAAATAGATGTATGGTTAATTTATAAATGTAATCAATGTGATTCTACATGGAACGTAACTATCTTTTCTCGCATTAACCCTGTAGGTATAGATAAAAGCTTATTTGACAAAATGTCAAGCAATGATAAAGAAACTGCTTGGAAATATGCCTTCGATACGGAAACACTTAAGAGTAATCAAGCGGAAGCAATTTTTAACATTGATTATATCGCAGAAGGCGAAAACATTGATTTTTATAAAAACCTGTCGGAAGAAATATTTATTAACATTGAGTCACAATATAGCTTTAATTTTCGCCTAGACAAGTTACTTAAAGAGAAATTAAATGTTTCAAGAAAAGTACTTTGGGAGATGATAGAAAAAGGTTTTATATACACAATTCCCGAAGTTAATATAAGAAAGCATAAAATAAAAGATAAACAAATCAAAATTACTATTACTTACGATGCACTTAAAATGATTAACTCAATTTTCGCATTTGAAAATCATCAATAAACATCCCTTTCTTTGATTGTGGGGGGCATTGATCATTGTCTTTAAGTTTATCTTGAAATTGAGTATTCCGCTAAAGGGAGCTTTAATGAATTAACTAAAGCCTAATTTCTCACTATAATACGGAGAAATTAGGCTTTTTTATAGTTAGATTTTCCTAAACGTTGTAAATCCACATTTTCCTAACGCTACCCTAGAAGTAATTAAGGAGGGGAAACCTTTGCTTTATCATAAATTATCTAAAAAAGAAAAATATATTAGAGTAAAAAATTTTGGCCAATGTATATAATTGCCTTGGCATCAAATCCTATTGAACAAATTAAATCGGAACTACCTGGTTGTATTACTGATGATTTTTTAATTATCGTTGAGTCATACTATAAAGATTTTCTAACTGTTAATTCCATTAATCTAGCTAAAAAACAGTTATTTCTATTGAGTGAAATAGATAAAAATTCCGATAATATGAGCACCGATCCTTTATTTATTTCTTGTGAAGAGGAAATTGAAGAAAGTGATTTGAAAAAAATTTTAGAATCAGATGAATGGAATACAATTAGAAGAATTTCGCGTGAATTTCTTGACTCAATGAATTGGGATTTGAAAGAATTATCACAGTTCAAGCAAACTGGTGAAAATGTTTGTCGTAAAGAATAGTAATGAATGTAAATCTTGTTCAACTAACGAGAGCGTTAGTTGGATAACTTGAGCCACTTATGTGGCTCTTTTTTTTATAAAAGTAGATTACAGTATAGAACAAAAAGAATGTGCTATTTTCATGCTACCAAAGAATGGAAATTCCCCCAATTTACTGAATATAAAAAAATAGGTACACTAAGAACATAGAATTCTTTAAGAATTAAATTGTAAAAGGTGAAGGTGATTGTGTGATTAATTATAAAGGGGCACCAATAATTGAAACAAAAAGACTTATTTTAAGGGAAATGGAAATGAATGATGCAAATAGAATGTTTGACTTCATATTCTCAGACCATCGCGTAATGGATAATTTAATCAAAGGACCACATAAAACGATTTCCGAAACAATCAATCGACTGACTGAAATTACTAAACAATATGAAAGTGAAAAGTTTTGTTATTGGGGAATTGTCCTAAAGGAAAGTAGTGAATTAATCGGAACGATTGACCTTTATAATATCAATGAAGATACCGAAAATTGTGAGGTCGGTTACGACTTAGGCTTTAATTGGTGGAATCAGGGCTATGGAACAGAAGCTTTACAAGCAGTTGTTGATTTTGCATTTCGCTTTATGAATATTCATAAGATATCGGCAACACATGGTATCGATAACCCTGCTTCGGGTAAAATTCTGTCAAAAGTAGGAATGGAGCGAGAAGGCATTATTAGACATATGGTTCGAAAAGATAATCAATACAAGGATTGTGGAATTTATGGTATTCTCCAACAAGACTACCTACAAAAGAATTTATCTAATCAAATATCAATATTAAACGATATAGAATGAACATTGGACTTTAGTCGGGACTAACTTTTGGTTATTTTAGTTTATTGTGAATTATTAATTCCTTATTAAACTAACGAGCGCATTAGTTGAAGATCATTAAAGGCTGCTTAGCAGCCTTTTTATTATGCTAATTGGCAGTATAGCTAAATGATAGATGTTATAATATACACATTATTCCTAGTAGAGATGATGTGAAATAATGGAGTAAGTAATTAAAGAAATATTCTCCCCTTGTAAGCAAAATAAAGTTCAAATTATTAAACGGAAGGATAATATTTTTACCATAGAAGTCTATATGTGGCAGGTAGATTGCGGATATGAATATTGGAGTCCTATTAAACAAGGAGTATCTTTAATTGATACTGAAGAAAGTGCTATAACAATAGCAATTGAACAGTTTAGAAATAACTCTGGTGAATTTATCAGTTAATAATCAATTAACGTATGCGTTAGTTAATACTATTCGGTTTTAAAAACAACAGGAGAGAAAGCAGCATGAATTGGTATATAAAAGTGTTAAAGAATTCTTATGATTTTTCAGGAAGAGCAAGACGTAAAGAGTATTGGATGTTTACTCTGACCAATACTCTTTTCAATTTTTTAGTAACTGGAGTATTGGTTTCGACAAACGCATCTTTTGTAGTAAATATTGTGGCAATAATTTATTATGTTTTAATGTTTATTCCAATTTTGTCTGTAAGTATACGAAGACTCCATGATATAGGTAAAAATGGATGGTGGTTGTTGATTAGTGTATTGCCATTTATATGGTTCTTACCATTATTTTTACTACCAGTTGCTCAAGTTTTCGGAATTAATATGCAGTATCAGCTGGTCGGGTTAGTTGGTATTTTTGTCTCTTTACTAACAATAATCTGTTTCATTGTAATGATTACGTTCTTTTGTATTGATAGTCAAAATGGTGGAAACCAGTACGGAGCTAATCCAAAAGGAGAATAATCTAATACTACCAACTTTCTTTTTACACCAAAAATAGAAAGTTTTAAACAAAGAAAATATAGAGTGTTATTGAACTAACGAGCGCTTTAGTTCAATATCAAGAGTTGCCACAGGTAACTCTTTTTCTTATATAAGCAACTACCAGGATAGATTAAGAGTAAGATAGAATATATATATAAATAATTTGAAAAGTAGAATTTAATTTATGGAGGCAATAAAGTGGGGGCGACAAATAGAAAATCTATTTCATCATTAACATTAGGCGTTTTATCAATAATCATTCCTTATATTGGGTTTATCCTTGGGATTCTTGGAATTTCTTTATCAAAGAGAAGCATTGTTGAAATTGAAATCTCAAATGAAAAAGGTAAAGGATTAGCTATTTCAGGTAGAATTTGTAGTATTGTAGGATTATGTATCCAGGTTTTTTTAATTTTACTTTTAATTTTAGGGTTAGTGACATATTACACGTTAATAAACAGTCATTAAATTTAAATTATTACAATTTCTTAAGTAACTAACGAGAGCGTTAGTGCAATAAGAAAAAAGGTCCTTCTAAAAATAAGGTTTTTTTTGTGTAAATTAATACAATTTGTAAAGAACTTTTTTATCAATCTACACGGTGGGGATATATCCATAGAGGATAAAGAAACATTCCATAGAATAATTTAAATATATAAAATTGTAAAACTTTGGAAATATTATAAAGTTTTAGATTGTTATTATACTATTTATGAATGGAGAAATATGGTCATGGTCTTATTTGCATTTATTTTTATTATTTTAGGAATTATCGGTACATTTTTCCCGAAAGTTTCATGGTATATAAGTGAAGGTTGGAAGTTCAAAGGTGCAGAACCTAGTACTGCAGCCCTTATAATTGCAAGGTTAGGTGGAGTTATTTCTATAATAATGGGTTTCTACCTTCTAACCTCTTAATATAAGTTTTAATCGGTTGATTTAATTAAAAACAATTGGGTTGAAAAAGTGCCTAAGAAAATAGAAAAGCCATTTCCTGCTGAATTTAATTTTTATGATAAAAATAACAATATACTTTCTAAACGAAATTACTAATGCATGTGTTAGTTGAGCATGATCATGAGTCGCTAACGCGGGTTTTTTATTAGGTCCATAAAAAAATACTGCTTTTAGAACTGTATGGCAATTTAAATCCATATAAAGGAATAATATATTTCTATGTAGAATCGATTAATAAAAGTAGTTAACTAGCTAATAAGATTTTGCTAAGATAAAAAAACTATGGAGTGTATTGTGAAAATGGAACTTATCTCTTATTTTCTACACTATTTTTATCCTTTTTTATTAATTGGTCCTGTTTATCTATTTATTCGTATACGGTATTCATTTTCATTTAAGAGATTAAAACGAATACGCATTTCTACAAATTTGTTCTTGAGTATCGGTGCTTCCATTTACTTTTGAGTCATGGCTTTTAATTCAGGGCCTGGTGCATTGGCAACTATGTGGATTTTCTTCCCGCCATATTCAATAACAATGTATTTAATTGGTGCATGTATTGTGATTGTGATGGACCTTGTATTTTTCTTAATTCAAAAAATAAGAAGAGTACCGTTAGTTACTTATGACAATATTCCACAATTTAAAGGGCTATTAAGTTTATTAGGTGTTTCCATTGCCATAGGATGCCTATTTCCAGTATCTGTTTTTGTAATTCTATTATTAATAAGTTCATTAATCCCTGGGAGCTAAATTAATTAAGAACAAAAAAAGCGTAAGTCTTTGAATCTTGTCTCATCCTTGCGCAAAAGGTTATGTTTCCTAATTGATCTAACGAGAGGATTAGTTGAAGATCACGAGCTACTAATATGTAGCTTTTTTTATTGAAGTAACTGGTGGCAGAACAGTACAAGTTACTTATGGGTGTTAAGGTGAAAGAGAAAGTTCTTTTTTAAAGAGAGTTATATTGAGAGATAAGGTAGGATAAGAGAATGGAAGATATTTTTACTAAATTGTTAGAAAAAGATAAAGTGATCGGTGAAAAAGATGGTTTTCATTGGAAAAGTCACGGTAGGTCAGCAAGAATTTATTTTGTTGAAAATAGTACGATCGTGTCAATCGAGGCTGAAATGTCAGGTGTTCCGAATCTCGATGTTTTAATCTACGGTGAGACAAAATATATTAATCAAAGATACTATTCTAAAGATAATCAATGGAGAGAAATCCCTAATGATGAAAGTTTAAGAATTCAATCTTTATTAGTTGAATGGTTAAATGGTAGAGGGCTCCGTCATGATATAATAGTGGGTATATAGAAGATATCAGTGCACCGAATGATTTCAAAATAACTAGTACCGAGAATTACAGGAATTGTACCATTATCTTAATGGATTTATTAAATGAATACATACAAATTATTCAACTAACGAGAGCATTAGTTAAGAAGAAATTGGAGCTAGCCAAATTAAGAAAAGGTTACGTATAATAAGGATAGAAGGTGAGACCAATATGGAGAAATTATGCGGTAAATGTTCAAAAGAAGCTGGGATGACAAAAGAAGAGCGTTCTGAACTTGCTAAATCACGAATACCTAATAAAGTTTATACTTGTACTAACTGTAAAGTAGAGCATTCGTTAGAAATAATGAAAATCAAAAGGGGAATACAGGTAGAAGCGATTAAAACGGCAAGTGAAAAGTCGAAAAAAGCGCCAAAGAAGAAAAAGGAAAACGAAAAAGAACAGTTACAGATGGAATTTTTCTAGGTAAAAGAACTGTTCAAATTCTTATTTAACTAACGCATGCGTTAGTTAAACAATGATGGACTACTTTTGTAGTCCTTTTTAAATGTGATAATTAGGAGTTTTACAATAAGAAGGTATGTAATAAATAGTACATATTTTAATAGTTTTTATTACTGCTGCAGAAAAAAGAAATTTTTCAAGAGCTGCCGACGAGTTACTTATGACTCAACCATCAGTGAGCCAACAGATTCAATTACTCGAAAAGTTAGGTGCAAAACTACTTATAAGAACAAATAAATATGTTCAACTAACTAAGGCTGGAGAAATTGTCTATCTACACGCTAAAGAAATTACGGGATTATATAAGCGAATGTTTACATTAGTGGATGACTTAATGGGCAAGCCAAATGGACTTTTAAAAATTGGCGCGAGTTATACATTTGGAGAATATGTACTTCAACATGTCTTAGCAAATCTAAAGAATAAATATCCTGATGTTATTCCATCAGTACAAATTGGAAACACAATTGACATAGCCCAAGCGGTGTTAAATCAACAAATTGATGTTGGAATTGTGGAAGGGGAAGTTTTTCATCATAACTTATATTTAAAAACTGTTTCTACGGACGAGAAGTATCTTGCTGCTGGATCAAATGGTAAATTAGCAACATTTAAAAAAATTACAAATGAACAATTTGAACAAGCAACTTGGATCGTACGTGAAAGTGGATCAGGAACAAGAGAAGTTACAGAAAAATTATTTCAAATTTTGAAAATTCGTCCTACAAATTTAATGGAGTTCGGCAGAACTCAGCATATAAAAGAAGAAGTTGAAGCAGGGCTAGAAATAACTTAACTATCAGAACTTACTGTAAAAAAAGAAAGGCTACTTGATACTATTCTATTTCTTAATGTTGAAGGAACTCCGATAAAAAGAAATTTTTCAGTTATTACAGGATCAGTTCGCTTCAAACAAAATCAATGAAAGTATTTATTGATCTAATAGAAGTCTACTTATTAAAATTATAAAAACACTAATTCAATTTATTTTGATACAATTAATCTATAAGTTAGTAAAATAATAGTAGTTGTAAATAAATGGGAAGAGGGGAATATATGAATCCAGTACATTTAGAATATATAGTAGAAGTAGCAAAAACTGGTTCAATTTCAATCGCATCTCAAAATCTAAATGTAACTCAATCTGGTATTAGTCAAGCTATTACAAATATTGAGAGTGAATTAGGTTTTAAGATTTTTGACCGTCATCGCGGACAAGGTCCAGTGCCCACTCATGAAGGAAAGCAAATTATTAAACTTGCATTTGAAGTGTTATCAAAACTTCAAGAATTAAAGGATAAATCAAGAAGGAATACTTTTTTAGGAAAAGGAAAGCTAAAAGTAGCCTCAATTGGTGGTTTTATGGAATTAATGTTAAAACCTGTATCTATCTTTAAAGAAATCTTTCCTAATATTGAATTAGCTATATCACAAGAAGATACAAAGGATATACTTGATCTTATTCAACAAAATATGATTGATATTGGTCTTATTGCAATAGAAAGTAGACTTATAAATACCATTGAAAATCTAGAGTTTGATGTATTAGTAGAAGGTAAGTTGAAATTATTCGTAAGTAAGAATTCTCCTTTGGCATATTATGAAACAATCACGCCTGAAGATGTATTTAATCAGCACCTTGTTCTATATGATTCATTAATTTTAAGGGAATTCATTGGCAAATATTTCAACCAATTTAAAGACATCCATTTATTATTCACTGCAAATGATTCACACTTCATAGCAGAAGCAGTCAATCAAAATATCGCAATCACTTTTTCACCAGATTTTGCTTTTAAAAACAATCCAAATTTATTAAATGGCAATATTGTTTCAATTGATTTAAAAGATTTTGGGCCTGTTGATGTATCTTTGGGTTGGACAAAATCTCACAAAAAACATACTAATAGTTGTGAAAAAGATTTCATGAAATTAGTAAAATCTGAGATTGATCAGATTTATAAATAATTAGGGAATAGGATGAAATAGCTTTTTAGTAGACAAAATTCTAGTTTTAAGGGTTTTGTCTTTTTTTATTTAAGGTATTAATAAAACTTAATTGTTTATCATTTTTTTTAATTTTATTTATTTCTTGATCTATCATATTATTAAGTTAATTACTTAAGATTCAAAAAATTCAATATTTTGTTTCGGACAATCTTTAAGTAATAAAAAGTGATAATGAATCATATTGAGAGGGGAATTTACTAATGAAATCAATCCGTACTGAAAAGATTAACCACCCTAGTGCTTGGAAAGGCAGTGTAATCAAAAATGATGATTCATGGATTTATCGTTTGACGTTGGAGGATATTCAAGAGATTGAGGATGCCTTAGGAAACGTTCGAATGAAAGGGCTTTCATTAACTGACACAAATTGTGAATTTACAATTGAAGATTTCCCTTTACCGAATTTTTCAGCAACAATCGAAAAATTTGCTAATGAGATAGAAGGTGGAAGAGGATTTTTGCTTATTAAAGGCCTTCCGGTTGATAAATATTCAGAAGAAGAGTCTAGCGTTATCTTTTATGGTTTAGGTCTACATATGGGAACACCTATTACACAAAATTCTGAAGGGCATTTATTAGGACATGTAAAAAGCCAAGGTTTAAATATTGATAATGCAAATGTTAGAGGATACCAAACAAATTCTCATTTACCATTTCATACAGACTTAAGTGATGTAGTAGGATTACTTTGTTTAAATAAAGCAAAATCGGGCGGACATAGTACAATTGTAAGTTCAATGGCTGTCTACAATGAAATGCTAGAAAAATACCCAGAATATTTAGGCGTTTTATGTAATGATTTTTACTTTGATAAACGTGGTGAGGAAAACCCTGGTGAGTCTCCTGTTCGTACATCACCGATTTTTAGTAGTCATGAAGGATTTGTTAGCTCTTTATATGTTCGTGGTTATATTGAAAGCGCGCAATTAAAAACAAACAAGCTTTTATCAAAAATTGAAATTGAGGCACTGGATATATTAGATTCACTTTTAGTGCGAGAAGATATGAGACTAGATATGGATCTTGAGCCAGGTGATATTCAATTAATTAACAACTTTACTATTCTTCATTCACGTACAGAATATGTAGATTATACAGAACCAAAGCTTTGGAGACATTTATTGAGATTATGGTTAAATTTACCGAATGCTAGACCAATTTCTCCTTCAATTGAGTTTATAAGAGAAGGGTTTAAACCAAGAATAAATGCATAAAAAGGCTTTTTAAAAAGACATAGGAACGTTTTGAAAACGTTCCTGTTCTTTTGGAATGAAAGTATTATATTTGTCTGTAAGTAAAATAATCTTCTTAACTCAAAGGAGTTGATCAGTCATGAGCAAAAAAAAAAATTATGAACTACTAAACCAGACCAATATGAAAACATCTAGATATGCTTGGATTATGATGTTATTTCTATTCTTTTTAGCATTTATAAATAATTTAGATAAAGCTGTAATAGGGATCGCATCAGTACCAATTATGAAAGAGTTACACCTAAATCCAACTGAGTGGGGGCTTGTAGGAAGCTCTTTTTATTGGCTATATGCAATATCAGCGATTGTAGTTGGTGGTATGGCGGATACTCACAGCTCTAAAAAGTTAATAATCTGGCTAAGTATTATTTGGGCTTCAGTACAATTTTTAACATTAGTCATTATTGGACTACCTTCTTTGATTTTTACAAGAATTGTATTAGGAGCGGGGGAAGGTCCTGCAAGTGCTGTTGCTGCCGCGGTTATTGGAAAATGGTTACCAAAAGAGAAATATGCAATTGGTTTTGCATTCATCTTTTTAGGAACGCTTCTTGGACCTGCAATTGGATCTCCGATTTTATTGTCATTAATGAAAACTCATGGTTGGAGAAGTGCATTTTTGGCAACGGGAATACTAGGTTTTGTACTTCTTGTAATTTGGGTCATATTTGCTAAAGAAAGTCCAAAAGAATTAGGACTCGCATCTCCTTCTCAATCTGAAACACAATCAAAAAATACGCCATCTATTGGTTGGCGTCAATTTTTCAAAATTATAGCTACTAAGAATTTTATCCTTATTATATTAACTGGAATGGCATCATATTGGTTAATAGCTTTAAATTTAATTTGGTTTCCTAACTTTTATGAAAATGTAAAACATTTCGAGGGTAGTAGATTAAAATTAGCTGTTTCATTACCATTTCTTATCACAGCTGTTTTACAATTTATCATTGCTTCCCTTTCAGATCGGTCATATCGCAAAACGAAAAACATACGAAAATCACGTATCGCTTATGTTAGTATTTTAATGTTTTTATCAGCAATTGGTTTATTTTTAGCAACAATTGTTAAATCAAGCTTATTAGCAATGATCTTATTATCTATTTCTCCGGGTTTATGTACAGTTTCTCTTGTACTATTACCAGTTATTTTATTTGAGACTGTTTCTGATAAAAATATCGGAAAAGCGCAGGGGGTTTTTACTTCGTTGTCGACTATAGCTAGTATTATCGCACCATTGGTTTTTGGGGCTATAATCCAAAAATCATCATCCCAAGTAGTTGGATTTAATCATGGGTTTCAAATAACCGCCTTGTTGATACTTATCATTGGGATCCTGTTTTGGTTTGGTGTAAGACCTGAATCAAATAAAATTGTTTCCAATCAGTCTAGTAATAAAACTTTTTAAAAATTTAGTAAAAATATAAAAAAAATAGTGATATTGAAGTTTATGGAATGAGTTTCATATGGCTAGGAAAGATTTTAAGTTACTAATTAGAGGATAATATCTAAGTTTAAAAATAAGAGAGGAGTAATAAATTTGAATACTGTAAATGCACCATATAAATTTAAAGCCATTTATTACAAGTTTCTTAGTAGGGGATTGCAATGCGCAGGAACGCTTTACTTACCCATTGGTGTAAACAATCCTGCGGTCATAATAATGGCTCATGGGTTTGCAGGAATTCGTAAATTCCGTTTAGATGCCTTTGCAGAAAGGTTTGCAGAAGCCGGTGTGGCTGCCTTCTTCTTTGATTATCGGAATTTTGGAGATAGCGAAGGAGAACCTCGTCATTGGGTAGATCCAAAGCGCCACCAAGAGGATTATTACGAGGCACTTAAGTATGTTAAAACGTTGCCTGAGGTAGATGCTAATCGTGTAATCTTGTGGGGGAGCTCACTTTCTGGTGGACATGTTCTAACAATTGCAGGAAAACAACCTTCAATTGCTGCAGTAATTGCACAAGTTCCACATGTGAGTGGGATTCCTACCATGTTAGCTATGAAACCTATCAATCTTCTAACAGCAATAGGAGCGGCTTTGCGTGACATTCTAGGCAACTCATTGTTTAAAAGTCATTATTACAGTCCTGTAATCGGGAAGCCTGGGACATTTGCTGCTATGAACTCTGAAGGAAGCTGGGAAGGTTATATGCAATTTGTAACTCCGGACGCTCAATGGGAAAATAAAGTATTGGCTAGGACATTTCTTAAAATTCCGATGTATAGCCCTTCTCACAGTGTTCATAGGATCCAAGTGCCTTCATTAGTAATTGCAGGCAGCAAGGACACTGTAACACCAGCAGCTACTACCAAACGCGCTGCGACTAAAATCAAAGATGTTGAGTTTCACATGCTAGATTGCACACATTTTGAGCCCTATACCGGTGATTGTTTCGAAGTGAATATTTCAATTCAATTAGAATTTCTTAATAAACATGGTTTTTGTCCACAAAGTTAGTGTTAATTTAATGGTGATCATGAATGATTGAACAAAGCTTTAATACTTAATTAATTTAACCCTTCCTATTTATATGGAAGGAACTAATTTAAAAACAGTATTATAACGAGCATATTTTAAGAAACTTTTTAAATGCTTTAATGCTTCTTTTTAATTGAGGAGAAGTTGTGTTTTTTGTTCATTCAGAGTTTCCTTTGACTTTAAAAAAAACTGAATCTAATCATTTATTCTTAGATCAATAGGAGAGGAATTATGAGTTTCAATTTAAGTGGAATTTTAAAAAATAGTGCAGAAAAGTATCCTGATCGTTTTGTTTATACATTTTTAGATTGTAGTGTAACTTATCAAGAATTAGAAGCAATGGTTGATAAAGTTGCCTCAGGATTATATGAGAATGGTATTGGAAAAGGGGATCGAGTAGCATTAGTACTTGGAAATTGTCCTGAATTTGTGATTGCATATTATGGAATTCTACGCACAGGTGCATCAGTCGTGCCGATTAATCCGATTTTTACTTCTCGTGAAATTACTTACATTTTATCGAATAGTAAAGCTAAGGCAGTTATTGCAAACAGTGGATTAAGTCAATTATTGTCATCGTTAGTAAATAAGCTAGAAAATTTACAAATGACTTTCTACACTGATTCATTTAATGCTTATAATAGCTGGGATCAGTTAATTCAAAGTTCTAATAATGAGTTTGTTGCACCTCCTATCGGTGAGAATGATCTTGCTGTTGTTTTATATACTTCAGGAACAACAGGAAATCCAAAAGGTGCAATGCTTTCTCATCGAAATATGACTTCGAATGCTGAATCATTTGGAGAATTTTTTGGATTTACTAAAGATGATCGAATTATTGCCACGTTACCAATGTTCCATGTATTTTGTATGACAGTATGTATCAATACACCGATTAAAAATGGAGCTCACATTTTAATAATGCCTAAATTTGATCCTACAGAAGTAGTTAAAACCATTGTAAGAGAAAAAGCTACCTTGTTTGCAGGTGTTCCTACAATGTATAGTTTTATGATGCAACTACCTAATGCTACAGCGGAAGATTTTTCATCTATTAGGGCATGTTTCTCAGGTGGTGCCTCAATACCAGTTGAACTACTTAATCGATTCCAAGAAAAATATAAAGTTGATATTTTAGAAGGATATGGTTTATCTGAAACTGCACCTGTAACTGTATTTAGTCCTTTAAATGGTATTAGAAAACCTGGTTCAATAGGCGTAAATATACCAAATGTCACTAATAAAGTTGTAGATCCAAATGGTATAGAAGTACCGATTGGTGAAATTGGAGAATTAGTTGTTAAAGGACCGAATGTTATGCTTGGCTATTTAGAAATGCCGGAAGCAACATTTACTTCAATAAAAGATGGTTGGTTTTATACAGGGGACTTAGCAAAGATGGATGAAGATGGCTATTTTTATATAATTGACCGTATAAAAGATTTAATCATTGTAGGTGGCTATAATGTTTATCCAAGAGAAGTAGAAGAGGTATTATACCAACATCATGCAGTTGTAGAAGCAGCTGTAGTTGGAATTCCTGATAGTAATTTTGGAGAAAGTGTGAAGGCGTTTGTCGTATGTATCGATCCAAATGTTTCTGTAGAAGAGATTTTGTTATTTGCGCAAGAAAGATTAGCAAAGTACAAGCAGCCAAGAGAAATTGAAATATTAACTGAACTTCCAAAGAACAGTACTGGTAAAATTTTAAGAAGATCTTTACGTTCAACAGTTGAAAGTAAATGAAAATTTTCCAAGAGATATTTTCTGAATTTTCTATCTATAATAGCGTATCTTACATTGTCTGATAATTTAATTGCTAATTTATTAAATTTTTTCACTAATTCAGTAAAGAACTTTTTTTATCCAACAACATTAGTTGTAGAGTGATTAAAAAGTTCTTAATTGTTTATAAAATTTCTTAACTAGAAAAAATGTCCTTTAAGGCATGTAATATTCTAGTAACAATTTAGTTGACCGCAATGCATAAATACAAAAGGATTAGTGGTTTTAATTTGCCAAAAAAGTATATTTCTTATTAAACGATATTGCAGATTAGTTGAACAATGAACTTAATGTATTGCGAACGAATATAGGATTTTAATAAAAAAAAGATTAAATAAGAAAAAATGAGGTTTTTAAGGAAATCTAATTATTGAAGGTGATTTTGTGATTTGGATTTGGTCCATTCCTGATAAATACACAAATAAAAGTATAGGTGAATACATTAATGGTTCTGGAACGGACAGATTTGTTTTTAGAGAAGGTAAAGTAATTAAGGTTAAAGTCATTTCTCCAAAAATCGTATTTAGATGTTCTGAAGAAAATTTATCAGACATACTGCCTAATAGTGGTCAATTAATAGTCGTGTCAAATAGAGTTTTAGAAATATTACGGGAAGTTTGTAGTCAAGATATTCAAGTTTTCGATGCAAATGTTTTTATAGGAGAAAAAAGAATCTCGAATTATTACTTAATTAATATTGTAAATACTGTTCAAATAGTAAACAAAGAGGCCTCAGAATATACAGCTATTAAGGGGAGAAACCCAATACTTTATTTTAAGAAAATAGTCTATAATACAGATGATTTAGGGCAATTTAATTTAGTTAGGAATGCTGATTGTCCAACTCATATTTTTGTGTCTGATTATTTAAAGAAAAGATTTGAAAAGGAAAAAATAAAGGGAGTGCAATTTAACTAACGCATGAGTTAGTTAAACAAGATTACGAGTCGCTATTGCGGCTTTTTTTATTAAAGTAAATGGCAGTATAGTGTAATAGGTACATGTATTTAAGGGAAGAGAAATTAAGTTGAAATTGATCATGAAGATAAAGTAAAAGTTAAATTTATCGATGGTTGGTTACTTTTTACTTTTATCATCAAAACAAAATACTAAATTTCGAGTAGAAAAACTGTAGATCTATAAACGTTTAAAAAGATCTTCTAAAATAGAAGATCCTTTATTATAAGCAATATTAAATAGGCTACTAAGTATTACTCTTTATCGTCATGTGGATATTTGTGTTCACTGTTTATCAGTTTCTTTAA
Organism: Bacillus sp. EAC; assembly: GCF_002156875.1. GTDB lineage: Bacteria > Bacillota > Bacilli > Bacillales > Bacillaceae_G > Gottfriedia. Next base: position 82,281 of record NZ_NCSY01000007.1, read on the forward strand.
ATTTCCACGATATAATACATCTTTGAACTCTTGCGGTCGAAACGGAATAATTGGTGCTAAGTACGGAACACCCACTGATCGTAACCGAGCCATATAAATAATCAACATGATGAGTCCAACGCCGATCGCTGTTAAACCTAAAAAATTCCCGATAAACAAAAATGAATAACGTAAAAAAAAAGCTGCACTTATCATACCTCCTGTTTGAAAAAGTAAGCTTGTAAGATAAGCAACCCCTACAATAATAAGGCTAAGGGAATGGACTAGTTTGGCATCTACTGCAGTTGTGCTAATTACCAAAGTTCCTACCAAAGAAGCAACAATAATTAAATCGGATTGAACCCGAAAGGCGGCTAAACTCAATATGTATAAAATGATTAGTAGTAGCATGATTTCTAATAAGAAAGGAAGTATTGTATCTGATGCAGAAAAATATTTCTTTGCAAATTTAGCTGGAAACCAATCACTATGAAATTTAGCTAATGCAACATATATTCCAGGCAAGAAAATTGTTACTAAGTAAGAAAAGAATATTATCAATCGATTAGAAAGCCTTCCAATTTTCGAATAGTATTCAGTGGGTTGCGCCATATACTGAACGAATAATGAAGGTACAATTGAAGCGTTTGGTGTACCATTCACTAAAACGGCAATTCGTCCTTCGTATAAAGCAGCAGACACAATGTCTGGCATCTCTGTTTTGAAAACTAGTGGAAAGATGCTTTTCTTTCGTCCTTCCAAAGCATCTTCGACCAATCTGGCTATCAAAGCGTATTCTACATCGAGTGTATCTATACGGGTTCGTACTTCTTCTAAAGCTTGTTGATCCACTTTATGTTTTAAGTAAATAATTGAAAGGTCCGTTTTCGCAAAGCGCCCGATTTGTTTCGTTTCCACAACTAAGTTCGGTGATTGAATAAAACTTCGAATTAGATTTAAGTTGACTTTTAATTGCTCAGTCAATCCAATCATTGGACCATCAGGTGATCTTTGCCTGTTACTTTGTTCAACTGAACGTTGTTGCCACTGGGTCGTTTCTGCAATAATTCCACTGTTATATCCATCGACTAAGATTAGTGTTCGCCCTCGAACAATCCCATCGAGTGCATCATCGAATGAGGAGACTATTTCAACAGAAGAGGCTCGAATATAATCAGAGGCTAATTGGTCGATAAACGGTTCCGTATCGTTTTTTTGAATGCCCCGAAATAAAAACAATGGAGAAATGATAAAATCGCGAATCACATCTGCGTTAACGAGATCATCAAGATAGCAGAGTGCTACCTTATACTTGCTTTCTCCTATTCGAATCGTCCGCACAACTAATTCCGTTGTATTGCTCAATTGTTCCTTAATTGTTTCAATGTTATTATGAAGACTTTTTGAAAAATTAGCCGGATCATAGTGGTTCACTCTCTTTCACCTCTAGTCATTCAATCATACTAATTACCAGTAATTAGTATGTACTAAGGTGATATTAGCATTCAGATATATTGAAGTGGTAAGAGATTATACTTATGGGGGGGCAGAAAAAAGTAAATCATTACTACAAAATACAATTAAGAATTGAATAGGATCTCTTCTTCAACTAACTAGCTCGTTAGTTGCTTAGCAAGTAGATTATAGAAGGTGTGAAAATGACATTATGGTTGTATGTCCGTGTTCATATACGCTTAACGACAATTGATAACGAAGTACATGAGGTATCGCTAATTATAAGAGTTGTCAATGGTAGCTTTTTTTGGTTGTACTAATTGGCAGGATGATTAAACAAGGAAATTAATGATTCTGTAGGGAATATTATTTATTAAAATAATTAAATAAGGGTATGAAGGCATAGAAATGTATCTAATTTTATTAATTGGAAAAGAAGTAATGTTTCTTCACTTTATGTAAATATATGTGTTGTTCGTTCGAAATTAATATAGCAAAATTTTTTAAAAAGGGAGGTACAAAGATGAAATGTAATCAGTGTCCAAATAAAATGATCAAGGATTGTAACATTAGTGTTGAATTTGAAACGTACCCATTTTGCCACGAATTTTTTGAACCAACAGATGTTACATTACAAAGAAAAACTTTGATAGGTATACCTTACGATGCGAATCTATTTGACTGGGGGTCTAGCCATGGGCATTAGGAATTATCTGATTGAAGGCGTTTCCTGCACCGGCAAAACAACGGTCTGCAATGAATTGCAGCGGCGCGGCTATCATGCCATTCATGGTGACCGTGAATTGGCTTATCAAGGCGATCCGGAAACTGGTACACCAACGGATGGCGGCACGCACGAAAATCACATTTGGCATGTAGATAAAGTAAAAGCTTTGGTCGCAAACAAGGATAGGACGGTAACCTTTTTCTGCGGTGGTTCTAGAAACTTTGCGAAATTTATAGATTTATTTGACGGTGTGATTGTCCTCGAGGTCGACCTCGACACATTGAACCGGCGGCTTGACGAGCGACCGGATAATGAGTGGGGCGGAAAGAAATGGGAACGCGAGCTCATTCTGCGATTGCACCAAACGAAAGAAGACATTCCGAAAAACGGAATTATAATCGACGCCACCGCACCAATCGAGCACGTCGTTGACGAGATCGTCCGTCAAAGCGAAGAAAATAAACGCCAACGTTAGTAATTTACAATCGCTCACGGACAGGCCAATACACCAGTGCACCTGGTTGGTGGGGAAGTTATAAAAAAAGGATTAAATATATAATTGATTGTACAACGATCGGCTGCTTCGGCGGTCCTTTTTATTGCACTAAAAGGGCAACTTATTTGAACAAGGGATTCACTAAATTGTGCCGAATAATATTAATTAGGTTAAATAACAAGAAGTGCTGATCTAACAAGCCTTTTTGAATAGTTAATAAGGGAGAAGAATGTGAATTTAAAAAATTTGGCATCAGTAATTTCAATTATTTATAAGAAAAATCCAAAAGTTGAAGCTGTTTTACTTGCTGGATCAGTTTCACGAAATTGGGAAGATGAATTTTCTGATATAGAACTATTAATTTTTTGGAAAGAAGAACCAACTGACGAAGATAGGAAAATACCTATTCAAATACTCAACGGAAGAATTATTGATTTTCATGATTTTGAAGATGAAGAATGGGCAGAGACTTATATTACTAATAATGTAAAACTTGAGATTAGCAGTTTTTTAACAAAAACGATTGAAAGAGCAATCGAAGAAGTTACATTAAACTTTGAGACAAGCTTTGATTTGCAATGTCTTATCGCATCTGTCCATTTTGGTGTACCGCTTTATGGGGAGCTTATGATTGCTACACTTAAAGAGAAAGTTAGTGAGTATCCGAAGTCATTAAGTGAGGCAATGATCTTAGAGCATATTGATTTTGGTAATCGATGGAATAATAGAGAAGCGTTGCTTAGTCGTAAAGACTGGTTGATGTTTTATAAAGTAGTAGACTCAGTTCAAACTAATATAATGGCCTTGTTATTTGGACTAAACCGACAATATGTCATTCACCCTGGGTTCAAATGGCAAAAAAATTCATTAGAGACTATGGAGAATATACCTGAAAATGCATTAGAACGACTTGAGCTTATTTTTACTGGTGATCCAGAAGCTGGATTAAAAGAATTAGAATTAATAATTCAAGATATTTATCTATTAATCCAAGCTGAATATCCCAATCTTGATTTATCACCATATATTAACAAGTCCGAGTTTTTACGTCCTAAACGTGTTTAAAACTACATATTTCATCAAGAGCTTTTAATTAAAAGATTTTTTATACTAATTAATCTAATTCAACTTCAAGAGTTGCCACTCTCTGGAAATATGAAAAACATTTTCAATACCACACAACGACAAGGAGTTGAGTTATGAATTTTCTTCTCACATCTGCAGGCATCAAGAACAAGAGCATACATGACGCGTTAGTTGGCATGTTGGGCAAACCGATTGAGGAGGCAAGCGCCCTCTGCATTCCCACCGGGATATACGCCATACCTGGTGGTGCTAGCCACGCATGGCAATTCTTCAGCGGACAAGCAACCACACCGATGTGTGAGCTAGGTTGGAAGTCCATGGGGGTACTGGAACTCACCGCGCTAACAAGCATCGATAAAGAGCTTTGGGTCCCTATGGTCAAGGAGACTGACGTTCTATTAGTGAATGGCGGTGACCCCTTGTATCTATGTTACTGGATGCGGCAGTCCGGGCTGGCAGACCTATTGCCGTCAATGGGAGCAGTCTATGTGGGTCTGAGCGCCGGGAGCATGGTGATGGCACCTAACATTGGAGAATTCTTCGTTGATTGGACTCCACCCAAAGGTGGTGATGATACGCTAAGCCTGGTCGATTTTGCAATGTTTCCACACCTGGATCACGAGATGCTGCCAGAAAACACCATGGCTGCCGCAGAGAAATGGGCAGCCGGGATGCAGGTTCCGGCGTATGCGATTGACGATCAAACCGCCATCAAAGTGGTCGATGGAGTTGTCGAAGTTGTATCTGAAGGGCATTGGAAACTGTTTTAATATTACATTGTTATATTCCTTGTTCAACTACGCATGCATTAGTGAAACATCAAAAGCAGCCATTGGCTGCTTTTTTATTTATATATTTGGAAGCATAGTTGCATAAGATAATCCATTTTCATTAAAAAAAGAGGTTTTTAAAAGTATGTTAAGAACTTATAATCTAATAATTATTGCAAAATATATTCAAAAGGTGAACCTTATATTTTGAGACTATATCAAAATTTTGATTATACATTAAATAAGCATGACAAAACGGAAATTATTTTTGAGTATATAGAAAAAGTATTAATCAAACACAGAAAACAAGATAAAAATAATTACTTCTTTTTCTCAGATTTTTCACTCAAAGGACATGTATCTTCAGTTCTAAGGATAGTTAAAAAATTTCCAGAACTAGCAAAGTTTGAAATTGAATTAGAAGAAGAATATGTAGATGGAATTCTTAAGTATAAAGCACTTACAAATCTACCATCGAACTATAGTTATTATGACCATCGTGTAAATCTCCACTCCTGTAATTTGACAACTAGTTAATGCTTGAAAGTAAAGGATCGATATTCACTTTCCATGGAGAAAGAGGTGACGTTCTCACCAAAGTAAAAGAAAGTTTGGTTCTAATCAGACCTATATCTCTTATGAAGAGATTCACCTTTACTGGAATTTCAGTTGCAATGGAGTATGGCTCTGTTTCCTTTGTTTGAAGTAAAGCCCACTGTATTGCTTCTATTTTTTCTATTTTCTTTAGCTCTTTTTTAATATTTTTTTGATTACTTATGGCAATATTTTTAGCTAAGCCTTTATCTCCGTTTTTAATGGTAACGAATAATACATTTAACAGTTGGGAAGGTGAAAGGTTATTCATATATTCATCAATCCTCCCAGCAGCTTTAAGGATCATCACATGATGATTTATATCTGATTTTCCTGTCCGATGTGTAGTACTTCCCAAAAAATGAATGCAAAAGTGACCACGGAAACCGTTTTGAAGAGAACCTGCACCATGTGGCATTCCGTGCATGGACGCAGGGATTAGGCTGTCTTGAGCTAAAATTAATACAGCCCTTCTTCGCCAACTCCAGTTCCCATCGTATATTTCCTTCATTATCTTTGTATCTTCTCTTGTTAATGGCTGAACATCTGCATGCCTACTACCAGCTCTTCGTTGTACATCAAAGCTCTTGCCACTTTCCACATCGACTACAGTGAACTTCGAGTATTTTGGAAGTAATTTGTTGACAGCTTCCCAATTCTGAATTTCTATTTGAAAGCTAATTGGTGAGGGAACTGGTTCGACTGGTGTAGCGTAAGTATTTTCTGTATCGCAAAATAATGAAAGGGATAAGAATATAATAAAAAAAGTTTTTTTCACAGATATATGTCAGCTCCGTTAGTTTAGTAATTGAATACAACTATTTTGTGTTATTTTTTCTAATAAATAGCTATTAAATAATTGGAAATATAAGGTATCCACTAAGCATAATAATTGTCCATAGTATTATATGAATGGCCATCAAGACTAAATATGTAAAAACCATTTAATTAGTAAATTTTTAATGGGCACACGGTTTAAACATTTTTAATCATAACGTTAACAATTCAATTATACATAAAAATGCCTGTATCTTTATTAGGTTACAGTGTTACTTTATTTGATTGGTTGTTCATAATGTTCAATAGTGAGAGGAGTGAATAAAATGGTTAATATTAACCTTCATTGGGGTAAGAATTTTGGACATTTGGCAGGAGTCACAGATGTGACTTTTTTTTCTAACGTAGTTAAAGCATTATCAGCAAGTTATTAGAACTCTAGAAAGGAATGTTAAAATGAAAGCATTTGATGTCTTTTACGCTGCTCCAGGTAAAAGTGGTTTACGCGAAATAGTTTTAGCCGAAGATGATCAGCAGTTATCAAAAGCTTTAAGTGAAAAAGTTCCTGATTACAAATTAGATGGTGAACGTACAGGAAGTTCAAGAATCATTAGTTCAAAAGAAATACCTTTGTCTAGTGTGAAACTAATAGATTTATCAATTACTGAGTTTCTAAAAATTAAAAATTTATAATTAACAATACGGTATTTAATAAGGCGGGGCAACCCGCTTTTTTTTATGGAGAGGATATTTTGTAGCAAAGTAGTATATAGATATCAGGAAATTAGAGATATCGAGTGCTTTAGTTGAACAACTTGATCGGCTGTATAGTCGATTTTTTCTCGCACTAAATGGCAGAATAGGTTAAGAAAAAAACTTCACAAATTAGTTTGTTTTACTATTTATTAGAAGGAATTTACAATTAAACCGCAGTTATGATCGAAAAGCTTCTGTTTGGTTAATGCTTACCTTTCAGATAGACAATATCGAATAAACTAAAAAGAGCCCCGAAAAATCGAGGCTTTGAGAACAACAAAAGAAATTCATTTTTACATAACTTTTTTTATTATTTTTTAACCACAGGTACCCAAAATTCGCCGTAGAAAGTGCCGTCACCGTTATCTTTACGATAAGTTGCATTTGGACCACCAACGTAAGCATAGTCAGTAATTTTGGACAATACTTCGCCAAAAGCACGATAAGTTAGCTGATCAAACAATGTTTCCTTATCACCATTACCTGCGACCACGATGTACTCGCTCTCTGGAAACTCGATGATACGAGTTACATCAGTCACTGATTTGCCAGCTTCTACCGCAAAATAATTCCACGGTTTGCCTTGATAAACTTCATTGACTGACCATTCACGATCGTTTGTTGCTGCGTCTTTGAGTTTATCAAAACGCCCGTCAGCCCTAAGTCCGCCCCAAAACTCAGCTTTTTCTTTTTGCATAGCTTTCATGTCTTGGAAATTCGACTGGATTGAAAAACCATAAGCGGTCAATGTGAATGATTTTTTATGTTCAAGTGTGTAATTTGCCATGTGAGTACTCCTTTTTTCAGGTTTATTTTCTGAGAGGTCGAGCTCCGGTACAAGATACAATGAATCCCAAATTGGTCAAGTAAGAAGCCACCTTTACCACGAAAAGCTTACAGTGAATTATACCAAAAAATTCTCAGAATCAGAGACCTTTTGTCCAAAGGGTGTCCAGTTCATGATGAATTTAGTGAGTTTTTCAAGAGTTTTGCCTCTTAAATTAGGTCTGTCAATTTTGACAGACCTTGTTATTAAAATTTTGACAAATTTAACAGAGTTTAGCCTTCAACTTTTTTTATACGAAGCCACATTTCGCCGTAGTATTCACCGTTTTCAGTTGCTTTTACGAATGTTGAGTTACCAGGGCCAACGTATTTGTAGTCTGTGATTTCTTGCAACATGCCGCTGAAAACCTTGCCTGTGATTTCATCAGCAAGGCGATCTTTGTTAGTGCCTGTGCCAGGCACGACCAGGTAGTCGCCAGCAAGAAAATCGAGGACGACCGCGCCTTCCACGTCGAACTCACCCATCACGCCAAAGCCGCGCCAAGCCTTGTGGTCGATGACGTAGTTGATTTGATATTCTTGCCCGTCAGCTATTGCGAGAAGCTCAGCTAACTTGCCATTTTCAGTGATTTCAGCTTTTTTCGCTGCAGTTTTTGCTGCATTACCTGCCCAGTCATTGTAGTCTTCAAGTGAAACACCGAAAGCGGTCATTTTGTAGTTTTCTGAGTTAGTTTTGATTGAGTATTTAGACATTTTGTTCTCTCCTTTGTGGATTTATTTATTACAAGATTGATTCTATTTGCCAAATGTATCAAAAAATGATACCTTTTTTCGAAGATCAAATAAATAAAATTTTATTAGCTTTTCTCCTGAAAATCTAAAATTTAAATCATTATAAGCTTAATGTAAATATAGTTTTACTGTCATTACTGATATTTATTTTGCTACATTTTTGATACAATAAAAATATGAAGAAAATAGAACGAGTGAACCTGATTATGCGCTACATAAATAATCGCGCACATTTTACGATTGCCGAGATCCAGCGAGAGTTCAAGATATCCCGCGCGACGGCGATCCGCGACATTAACGAGATTCAGGCGATGGGATTTCCTCTGACGTCCGAGCTTGGTAGGGGGGGAGGCTACTTTGTCATGCAAAATCAGTATCTGCCCGCCACCCGCTTCACGCCGGAAGAGTTGAAGGCGATGTTTATCAGCTTTATTGCCTCTAAAAATTCTCAGCTTCCTTATCTGCAAAATCGACGCTCAATCACTGAAAAACTCATCGGCATCGCTTCGCAAACCCAACAAGACGAGCTGATCGAGCTGAATAATATCTTGCTTTTTGAAAATACAAATCCTGCCAATCCGAATCTTTTGGAGCTCGATGATGCAGCGCCAGCTGAGTTGAACAAACTAATTTCTCTTGCTGTACGGGAAAAGCATTTGCGAGTGACTTATGAGCTGACTCCTGGCTGGCCGCAATTGATGGACGTTTTTTTGCTACATATTTTTAACTCGAACGCTCAGTGGCTGGTCGAGGTTTATGATTTTGATTCAGAGGAGTTTCGTTATTTGCCTGTTGAAATGCTGCGGGATTCAGCAATTTCTGATCGGGAGATGAAGTGGTCTGAGCAAGATATTTTAAACAAAAAACTGCTTTATGCACGTGAGTCCAATCTTGTTGTGAAGCTTGATACGACTGGGATTCAGCGCTTTAAGCGTATGCACCCGCCTGGGATTATTTTGTCATTTACTGGGATGTTTCAGTCGAGTGGGATTTTCAATGTTCAGCTGGATATAACCGATGTTGAAGAGCTAGAGTATTATGCGGATTGGCTTTTGTTTTTGGGAAAAGGGGTCGAGTTTGAGAGGATTCCTGATGAGCTGCGCGTGATTTTGGAAGAGCGCTTAGCTAAATTAAGTTTTCCTTGAGTTTTATCTGAGCTTTTTAAAGATTTTCTGGCTATACTTTCAAAAAGAAAGGTTCAAAACCAATAAATTTTTACAAATAGCGGATGATCATTATTCGATCATCCGCTATTTTGCTATGTAGCTTTACAGTTGATGAAGGTATAACTTGATTCATTAACGAATCTATTATGAAAAATGATAAAAGCTAAACCAAAATTATTACTTAAAGAAAAACTAAGTTTTCCTAATTTTTATGGTGAGAATTGGGATGCATTTTGGGATGCAATTACTGGTTTAGTGAACTTACTTACGCGATTAGAATTCATTGGTTGGTCAGAACTAGAGAGAAGATTACCTAATGATTTAGTAATATTGAAAGAGTATTTGATTGAACAGCATAATCAAGAATTTCCTTACCGTAAATGTGAAATCTTCTTCCACTAACGTCAGCGTTAGTTGAACAGCAATGGATTACTTCGGTAGTCTTTTTTGTTAGGCTAACTGGTAAGAAGGTTGAACAAGGAAAAAACGAATCTCTAACGAATATTATTAATTAAAATAATTGAATGAGGGCAAAGAAGTATGTATGTATTTTTATTAATAGTGTTATTTACAATCTTAGGATATTTACTATTATGGTTACCACCAGCAATTGGAGGAGCTATTGCTTTTGGGATATTGATAGGGTTGTTAAGTAGAGGTTTATATTATTTATATAATATTAATAAGAGAATTACCAAAGCATTACCTACCCAAAAAGAATTGGAGCTTGAAGATTTCATGAAAGAAATAAAGAAATATTAAAGTCAACTTATGTAACTAACGAGAACATTAGTTGAACAAAAAACGGAGGATGATCATCAAACGGTCATCCTCTATTTCAGTTTTCGGTTGAACAAGAAATCAACAACTATAAAGCAACTTGTGTGATTAGTGTTCTTTAAATATTTATAAAAATGGTGATTTTTCGCTAATGCAGAAAGTCTTTCTTTGATGCTTTTAAAGAACCAGACATTGATTTTTCTCAGGATCATACTTCTTGGATTGTTCGAATTAGAGAATGAAAATGGAAACGAGTATAGTGCAATGCAAACTTTATTTGTAACTGAAGAAGTATTGGAAAAACTAAAGAGTTTTATTAAAGTTAAATATTGAACATAATTTGGCTACATGGGTAGTCTTATTTTTGTTGTACTAACTTAGTAAATGAATCTTATTTGATATTCCCAGAATATGTCAAAAAAGTAGAATATAGTAAACAATTTTTATAGGACGATATCAAAATACACAATATGTTTCGGATATTCCCCCAAATTTTATTTTTGTAAAAATACATGTAAACAAAGGAAAAAAGTAAAATACCGTAAGCTTTTTATTTGGCTATACCAATATTCATAATACATTTTGTGTTAAATTCCTCTAATTTCTACAAAATTCACTCTTATTTTTTGTTCTGGATTCCTCGGATTCCTACAATCCCTTTAATTTCTACAAAATTTTCAATGTGAAATTCCCCCAATTTACTTTCCATTTATTGCCCAAGTATAATTTAATAGATTTTTATGAATATTCTTAAAAATAATATTTTCTTTTAAGATATTCATTAAAATTAACTGTTTTTATTAATTTAGAGAGGAGTAAATTTGGGGTATAAAGTACTTGCTATATCTAGACAAATGATGAAAGGATTTGAATACTGAATGAGGCATCGTAAACTAAACACGATGATCACGTCAATGTCGCTTTCAACTTTTATGATTTTAAGCAATACGGTTCCAGCGTTTGCCGTGACAGGCGAAACAGCGGGCACTATTCGTTCTAACGAAATAAGTAATCAAAGCAAATTTGACCTGAATCAGGCGCAACAATTACAAAACCTATATTTACAAAAGCTTCGGTTTGACCCGAAACTGCTAGATTCGTCAAACCAACTAGATTTAATTGTTGAATTTGAAGTTGATCCGATCCAAATCCAAATGATGAATCATCAAAAAAGTGGAACATCCGCGAGCGTTAGCACATTCTCAGATGATCAACAAGGTTCACCAGTTGTCACACTTGAAAGCGCTAAGGAAGCAGTCAATCAAACTCACAGTAACTTTAAGAGTTTCGTAAACAGTGAGTCTAAAACTTTGAAAGATGCTGGTGAAAGTAACTCTATTAAAATAGGAAGAGAGTATTCTCAAGTATTTAACGGCCTAGCAGTTAAACTGCCTAGTAAAGCGATTAATGATCTATTGGCACTTCCGTATGTAAAGAGCGTTTTTCAAAACGTAAAGTACGCTCCAATTCCTGCTTCTCAGTCGAGCGATGTTCTTAAAAGTAGTACAGGTGACGGTAAAGTTTCCGAAAAAGAGACGAACCCTAATTTATTACCTATTATTCGTTCGAACCGCAGTAAAGGTAAATCAACTAGCGAGTCTTCTAAAGTCACTGCTAGTTCACGAAATTCAATTAACCCGCTTACTAATCCTGTTGCAGGTCCAGGTCCAGAAGGGCCACAATCTGGTGAAACAGCCGTACTTGATTGGTTGAAAATTCACGATCTTCAAAATGAAAATATTACAGGGAAGGGCGTAAAAGTTGGAGTTATTGACACTGGACTCGACTACAATCACCCAGACCTATCTGGTGAATATCAAGGTGGGAAAGACTTTGTAGATAATGACAATGACCCGATGGAAACTGTCTATTCTGATTGGTTGGCAGCTAAGAATGCAAATGACAATCTTCCTTCTGATCAGAAAGATCCGAACTTCCCAACTGATTATCGTAATTATATTACTTCCCACGGAACTCACGTTGCCGGTACAATTGCAGGTCAATCACGTAACAATTCTCCATTTGCTGTAAGAGGTGTTGCACCTGATGTACAGTTATATGCTTATCGTGTGTTAGGTCCACATGGTGGGGCTGATGAGGATGTGATCAGAGGAATCGAGCAATCTTACACGGATGGGTGTAAAGTGATTAACCTATCACTTGGCTCACCAGTTAACGATTCGTTATCTTCAAGTGCGATTGCGATTAACAACATTACTGACCTTGGTGTAACCGCTGTTATTGCTGCTGGAAACTCTGGTCCAGCCGTTGGTACATTGGGAACTCCTGGCGCTGCTGCGAAGGCAATTACCGTTGGTGCGATTACATATCCGAAAGAAGTGCCATTATTTGATATCCATTCCTATGACGAGAATAAACAAGACTCATTTTCCAATATTAATACTCGCCTGGTTGGAAGAGATTTTTCAGAATCAAATACCAAACTTAGCGGATCGACTCAGTATGATATGGTGGATGCTGGATCCGGTACTCCTGAATGGTACGATTACCTTCAAAGTAAAAACATCAGTGTAGAAAATAAAGTAATTGTTGTTAGGCGTGGTGCTGCACCTGTCAACCAACTTATGATGTATGCTGCCGAAAACCATGTGAAAGCCATGATTTTGTGGAATCCAACCGACAATCCTGTACTTATTTTTGATGAACAAGGTTTCTATCCATATTATAATGGCGCATCTAATGGTACTGTCTACACTTTGCAAATAAGCAAGAATGACGGAACCAATTTCTATAATGCGTTTAAAAGCGGCACGATTAAAACGATTTCTGTTACAAATGCGGGTAACTATAAGATGTCGGGAAATACGCTTGCGGACTTTAGCTCGACAGGTCCAGTGACAGGTTCACTTGCAATCAAGCCCGACGTTGTTGCCCCAGGTGTGGATGTATACTCAACAGCGCCATATGATATTTGGGAGCCAGACAACACAGACTATTCGAAAAGTTATCAATTGATGTCAGGTACATCGATGGCGTCCCCACATGTTGCTGGTATGGCAGCATTAATTTTGTCAGCTCATCCGAACTATAAGCCAGAGGATGTGAAAGCTGTAATGATGCAAACTGCAGACCCGATTGATTCTGGGCACAGTTTATTTCAAATCGGTTCTGGTAAATCGGATCCTTATCAAGCTGTGCATACAGACATGTTATTCAAGGTAAAGGATTATATTCAATCTCGTTCGTCAACCGATGAGTCATCTAGCTCGAATATTATCAGCGTTGCCAATACAACCTCATCATTTTCGTTTGGTTATATTGCGCGCCAAGAGGACGGCTCTGTTTTGAAAACGGGCGACTTGTATATCACTAATAATGGTTCTTCTGCAAAAACATTTGACTCATCGAGCGTTTTCTTTAAGGATACATTAGTGAAAGACGGACAAGATGGTGGGGCTGAAGGCGCAAATATTAGTTTAAGTGAAGCTGCGTCACCAGCAACGACATTAACGTCATTCACTGTTCCATCAGGAGGGACAGTTCACCTAATCGCAAAATTCACTACGCCTGCAACAGCAGCAAGTGGATTCTATGAGGCATATATAAACTTTGTGAATTCAGAACGACCTACTGAAACTTATCGTATCCCTCTTGCAATTAATATTCAAAGTAGAGGGATTGATTTCAGAGTTGAAAGAAAAGCAATTACCCTTAGTGGAGATAAAAACTTTAATCCCAATACGTTTGCATTGACTCCTGTAGCCTATGCAGGTGTTCGAGTAAAAAGTCCGATTGACCCTACCTACGGTCTAAAGCTTTATGTAATGGATTTAGAAGGAAAAAACTATATCGGATTTATCGGTGCAATGAACTCGTCTTATTTTAGTTTAGGGAATTTAGCGACAGTTTCATTTTTGATGAATGGGACGTACAACCCGTATAGTAGTCCTATTTCCAAGGATGATCCTAGTCTTTCGTCAAAACTTACTCAACAATCGTCAAGATCAGTAGTAGCTGAAGAAGGTGGATATGTCATACAAGCACGTGCATTAGACGCTTCTACAGGCAAACTTTATGAAATTAACAGCACAGTTTATGTTGATAATACTCCTCCGACAGTTCAAATGGATCCAGGAAGCGTACCGGGCATTTATGAGATAGACCCTAATGGTCCTTTGACCGACGGAGCGTTAAAATGGTTCTCAGGAAAAGCTTACGACTCAAACGTTGACTATATGAAGAATGTTGGGCACGAAACATTAGTTCCAGCACCGCCTGTCTATGACACCGATACGAAAGTGAGCCAATCATTAGGTAAAATTGACGGAATGTTAGGCGACTCAAACTCTGCACCTTTTGTTAATTACACCTTGGGCATGAATGAAGACGGAACATTTAAATTTGGGATCTCTAAAGACGACATTTTGAATACAGATGCTGATCCTGAAAAAGAAAACTATGGGACACAGTTCAGAATTTACCCTGAGGATTATTCATATGCAGGTAATATTGAAACACAGGGAAAATATTATTACTTTGTTAAAAAAGGCAACGAGTATGTAGTGAACAGATTTGCACGACTTGAGACGCCAGGATCGACAACGTTAAATGGAATCGACCCTGCTTTCCTTATTGATAAAACATTAATTTCCAAAGATGATCAGTTTAAATCAACGTTATCCATTAAATATCCTAAAAATCTTGTAGGTGCGAAGTTCAATATCGACAAACTTCCGTTTGCTGAGATATTGGATATTGACTTTAGTGCACAATACAAAACATTTTTGGCATCCAAAGGTATTACTCCTGATAAAAGGTGGATTCATCAAAGCGAGGACATCAATGGTGATTTTATTTTTAATTTTGAAATCCCTACAGATGTTCAAGCCCAAGGTATATTGAATTCAGCTGATACAATGAGCAGTGGTGTTGAACAGGAAATGCCTCTCCTTGATATTAAATACAATGTTACGAACGACGCTGGATTTGATACGATGTGGCTTGTAGGATCTACGCTTGTTCCTGAAATCAAAACTTACAGCGATGGGAAGACTGGTATGGATCGTGTCCCAATTTTCCAAGATAAATTTCTTCACATTAAAGGCGGGGCTTATATAAGCGGAGGTATTAAACCTGAAGGATTCCAAAACCATCCGACAGCGCAGAATGCATATGGTCGAGCAACACCGATAACGGCTAATGAATCTGGCGTTGAGATTAAATTTGAAGACCCGAATACAGGGGGGATAACTACTGTATTACCAATTGCAGAAAACCCTGCAGAAAGCTCTACAAGTATGAATACAGGCATCGTTGAAAATGGTTTATTTGTTTCAAATCTTCCTATGCAAGCTGGTGATAAGCCATACAACATTATAATGAAAATGCCAGGACATTTCACCTACAATGGCACATTAGCTGTGAGTACTAGAGGACAATATAACTATTCAGCAGGAGGTAACTACACTGTTCCTAGTGGCGTAATGCTTGCGGGTGATGTGAACGGTGATGATGTGATCGATATGAGAGATATCGAAGCAGAATGTGCTGCTTACAATGCCTATGTTTCAGCACCGTCAACTTACACAAGAGAAGCTGATTTCAACTTTGACGGCGGAATTGATTATACTGATTTTGAATACATTGTCAAAAACTTTGGTAAAGTCAATTCAACTGCTCCGAATGCAGCAGCTTTAGCAGGAACGACTGCATTAACGACGAGTGAAGCGATATCATTAACTGGATTTACTACCTTACCAAGCGGTTCGAATCTCGCTGAGTTTAACAAAGTCGTAAAACCAGTACCGTATATGAGAACGAGTGATAGCACTGGCTTCGTAAATTACGGGAAAGTTAATCCGTTTCAATTATTTTCTGTGAGTTACAAAACGCCTGATGCGTTTAATGCTTCAACAGTTACGCAAATCGATAATGCGGATTGGAGAACTGCATTAGACGGGGCTGGTGGACAAATATTGATTGATGGAATTGACCGTAAAGCAGCTACGAATGTGTATAATGGCGTTTCCGGAAATTCAATTGTTAATAAAGTTGTTTCTGGCAAAGGACAATATGAGTTTGATCCATCGTTGTTCACAAAAGCCGGAGTTCACACGATTGTATTTAAAGCACCAGGCTATATGGATCGCTCGTTGAAATTTAGAATGCTCGATGGAGCTGGAAACTTCTTTACACTCCTTGCACCGAATAATAACAATACAATTGGAAAAGCATTAACGTTTAGTCGTGCAGATACAACAGGATCTACATCTGCTCACTATCGCGATATTTGGAAGCCAAATATTAAGTCAATCACTGTAACTGATCCAAACAATAATGTTGTAGAAAATTATACAGGAAATGAACTTGTTGCGATTTTTAACCAAGTGACACCAGCAAACGAAACAACTTTTAACTTTACAATCCCCGCAGGAGTTTTCTCGACGAGCGGTGATTGGAAAATCGTGATCACAGCAGATAATTTTAGTTCTTATAATATTACACAAAGAATCAATGCGTTTGCCGCTCCGACGTTAACAGCCGAATCAAATCGATATTTTAATGATAGCAATTCAAATCCGATTTCGATTGGTGTTGGAACTACAAACGATACACTAGCGTGGAGAGATGCGATTACAGCCGTGCAAATTGGCAGTACTACAATTGCGAAAGCGGATTTTGCAACTAAAAATATCAATGTAGGTGATCCTGGAACGCCTATAATGATTGATAAATCGTTAATTACAGTGCCAGGGAACATTAATATCAATGTAATCGCAACAAATTACCAAACATCGACAGTTAATCAACCTTTCTATAAGAAAGGGGTAACTCTTACAAAACCAACAGGTACAATCTATGCTGGAAAAGATCTTGTGATGACATTTACCCCTGGATCTACAGCATCTGATTGGATCAATGCAGTGGAGGCTAGTGGCAATATTAAATTTGCTACTGACATCAAGACAAGAGTTGACATTGATGAATCAGCGGGAACATTAAAGATTCCATATGATTTGGTAAGAACGGATGGTGACAGTGCAATTTCGAGAGATGTGATTGTGACTGCTCCTGGTTATGCAGACACTTTTTTAAATGTAACAATAACACCACAACCTGCGCCTACACTTACACTATCTGCGCCTGCAGGAACACCACAATATGGCGACACCATTACTTACACGATAAACGGTGATGATAATCCATTGTGGAGAAGTTCAGTGTTACTTGCATCAACTTCTGATCAAACAATCGACAATGGCGATGTGACAATTCAATTTGCATCAGTCAAACCATTTGTCACAACATCTTTTATAAATGGCAAAGGGATAATTACAATTGACGGTTACGCAACACAGTCGAATACAACAGCAGGAAATAAGACCGTTATGTTCCAATCGCCTTTCTTTGCACCAATAACAATAGCTCAACCATTTACTCAACGAACAGCACCAACCCCTACTTTGAAACCAAGTGGTGTTGGTAAGCCGGTCATCTTGACATTACCAAACAATGTAGAAAACATGAGATGGGCAACAGCTTTAACATCAGCTTCAGGTGATATTAAGGTGGGAGGAGTATCGATTAAAGCGGCTACGACGCTCTCGTCAGATGCAAACAATATAATGCTTACACTACCAGGTACGGCGTTTCCAACGACAGGAAATAGTACTATTACGTTGAAAGCGTATTGCTATCCTGATACGACCGTAACTCAAGTCATTAAGAGCAACTCGCCAGTGTTTGCTTCAAAAATTGCCTATATCCAAGAATCGACACCAATTATGATTAGCTATGAACCGGATTCAGCATGGCTTGCAGCAGCACCAGTTGTATCGATGAATGACACTGTCGTTGATCCGAGTAAATATGAGCTTTCAGATTCGAAGTTGACATTAGTTGACCGAACATTATTTAAAGAGCTAGGTGATTATAAGTTTACAATTTCCGCGCCTGGTTATATCGATTCTACATTTGATGTATTCGTTAGCGACGAGTTAGCACATTTGATCGCGGCAACAACTGACATAAATGGGTCGATTAATCCAAGTGGCTGGGTTTCAGTGAATGACGGGACAGATCAAACCTTCACGATTACACCTAAGATCGGTTATGAAATTGATACGTTGAAAGTTGACGGTGTAAATGCAACTGCAACAAATAACACCTACACGATGACGAATATAACGACCAATCATACGATCGATGTAACGTTCAAGATTCAGAAATTTACCGTTATTTTCGACAAACAAGATGGAAGCGTGGTCGAAAGTGAGACAGCAGATTATAATACGACGATAACTACTCCTCCAGCACCAACTAGACCGGGTTATGCATTCCTAGGTTGGTATCAAGATCCAGCAGGTAAAACAGCATGGAATTTTGAGTTGGAAAAAGTAACTGAGGATACTACAATTTACGCAAAATGGGCAACTGGAATAGAAAACCATGGGATTTATAACACGGATGTCATCATTAGTTTTAATGAAGCAACCGCTAAATTAGATGGAAAAGATTTCACAAGCGGTACGGCAGTAACAAGCGAAGGGAAGCACACTTTAGTGGTAACTGACGTGATTGGAAACACAACTATTGTTCAGTTTACCATTGATAAAACTTCACCAATTGTTACTAGCGTAAGCAACAATGGACTATACAATCATGATGTAAACATTGCATTTAATGAAGGAACAGCAACATTAAATGGTGATGCCATTACAAATGGGACGGTTGTAAGTAAAGAAGGAATCTATTCATTAATCGTAACGGATCAAGTTGGAAACAAAACTATGATGACATTTACGATTGATAAAACAGCACCGAACGTAACAGGTGTAAGCAACAATGGTCTATACAATCATGATGTCATCATTACTATTAATGAAGGAACAGCAAAATTAAATGGTGATACTATTTCAAATGGAACGGCTGTAAGTAAAGAAGGAATCTATTCATTAATCGTAACGGATCAAGCTGGAAACATTTCAAAGGTAACATTTACGATAGATAAAATAGCACCGCACGTAACAGGTGTAAGTAACAATGGTCTATACAACCATAATGTAACCGTTATATTCAAAGAAGGAACTGCAACATTAAATGGTGAGGGTATTACAAGTGGAACAGTTGTAAGTAAGGAAGGAACAAACACATTAATCGTAAAGGACCAAGCCGGAAACATAACAACACTGACATTTACGATAGATAAAACAGCTCCAGTAGTAACAGGTGTATCTAAAAATGGCCTTTACAATAAAGGAGTGACAATTAAATTTAATGAAGGAACAGCTACACTAAACGGCAAATTATTTAGAAGTGGAATTTCAGTGTTCTTAAATGGAACCTATACCTTATTGGTAAAGGACCGTGCTGGAAACACAACAACAGTGAAATTTACGATTGATACAAAAAGTCCAAAAGCACCAATTGTGGATAAAGTATCATCAAAAACGACAAAAGTTTCGGGGAAAGCTGAGTCAGGCTCTACAATTGTATTTAAAGTAGGCACAAAAATTATTGGAACTGGAAAAGCTGATAAATTTGGCAAATTCTCTGTTTCCATTTTAAAACAAAGGGCTGGCACAATCATTTACGGAACTGCGAAGGACAAAGCTGGAAATGTAAGTATTGCTACCAAAGTTTCTGTAAAAAAATAAGATAAATCGATTTAAAGTCAAAAGGCGTCCGAATGATTCCATTCGGACGCCTTTTTGATATGTAAATATTATCCCAAATAATTGATAAATACTAAGATTGAAAAAAATTATTATTTTTCAATGAGAAAGTAACGCATCATCATCACTAAATTATTTAAATATAAAAGGCAAATTTTAATTGGGAGAAAAAATAGCGAACTAACGTTAGATTTTTCGCATTGGAATGAGTTTCAACTGTCATTTTTAGAAAAAATGGTAAAACAACATATAAAAGATCAGGTGTCATTATACGATAAATTGTTAAAAGAACTGGAATCTTTTCAAAAACCTTATCAGTCATGGATATGTATACATGAAGAAGATACTGGTTCTGATGCAGTATATATACATACACCAAATCCAATTGATGATTACTTTACACATTTCCCTGAGGGTTTAAAATCGAATTGTTAAATTCCTTATTCAATTAGAGAACTTATAGATCAAAATAAATATAATGTAGGTTTTTACAAATCTGAATTCGAGGAGACTTATTTAATTCAGTCAAAAAAACATGGATTATCATTAAATTCTTATTGAACTAAAGAGAGCGTTAGTTGAACAACATCGAGTTACAATAGCAGCTTCTTTTTCATTTTAAAGTAATAAGAATGTTAGTAGTAGAAGGTGAACTAATTATTAATATTGAATAAAGTATTTGAATATATTTAGTAGGAAAATATTCGAAGGGTGAGTGCATGAAGAAATTATATATATTTTTATTATGCCTAATATTAGTGAGTTGTTCAGAAAAAACAGTAAAACCTTCTTCTCAGAAGTTTATCAATCATGTACCTTTTCCAAAATCAACAACTTTACAATATAAAGAAAAAATAGATGAGGGTACTATTTACTTATATAAAGATAAAAGTGGTTTCCGTCATGCATTTTCTTCTAATGATTTTAAAATTTGGTTTAACAGTGGAAATGGGGTAGTTAATCCCAAAGATGGATTTGACTGGACTATGAATAATGTGCCAGATGTACCCATTGTTACATTTGGAGGGGTTATCACCAGAGATGACATAGTAAAAGTGATGGTTAAACAAAAAACCATGGAAAAAGAGGCTAAGATTATTAAAACGAAACAAGGAGTAAGAGTGTGGTTTACAACTTTTAAAATCTTAGAAGACGCTGACAAAGGTAAACCAGACCAACTTAAAATAGAGGCATATTCAAGAGACGGAAAGTTAATTTGGAAAGATGGAGTTTATTGAATTAATGAGAGCGTTAGTTAAACGGTATGAGTAGCATATTCTTAATGAACTGACGCATGCGATAATTCGATAACTAGTGTTTTAAAGGATCTCTGAGTGCGCCCAATTAAGGGCGATTTTTTTATTTATAAATTATTTATCATATATTTTGGTAATTTAATTCAAATTTAATTTATAAAATGAAGTTGAATCAAGTGTCTAATGAATTGGAGAGGATATCGATGTATTTAGACCAAAGTGAGATGTTTTTTATTAATATTATTTTTTTGTTCATTTTTTTATTTACTTTATATTTTGTAATAAAGAAGGCTGTAAAACACGGAATCAACTCTTCTATGCTATTTACAGATGAACAAAGAGATCAACAGCATGAATTAGCTGTGAAAAAAGCAAATGAAAAATGGAATAATAATAACTCCTGAAGATATAGAGCGAGTCTATACTTACGCATGCGTTCTTTGAAGATCATTGAGTTGCTTTCGGCAGCTCTTTTCTTATTCAAGTAACTGGCAGTATATAGTTTAAGAAGGTAAACTCTTTTGAATAGCGAATTATATTATAGAAATGAAATTTAGTAAGGAGAATATGTAAAATGTTTACTAAGGATGATTGGTTATTAAATAAAATTAAAAATACTGAAAGTAAATTAGAGTTAATAAAAGTAATTTTGATGGGTATTATTGCTATTTGCTTATTGAAAATAGCTTTTTAATATATTCTCTTATTAAACTAACACATGCATTTGTTACATAACACT
Source organism: Bacillus sp. EAC (assembly GCF_002156875.1). Taxonomy (GTDB): domain Bacteria; phylum Bacillota; class Bacilli; order Bacillales; family Bacillaceae_G; genus Gottfriedia. The sequence continues at coordinate 104,075 of NZ_NCSY01000007.1, forward strand.
TGGAAGCTGATCATTCAACTCCTTTTCAATTAAGTGGCAGTTTAGTTCCACAAAGAAAAAGTTGGTTTTGACAAATATTCAAGACAAAACTAATATGGAGTAACTTAACAGGAATTTTCATATACCTGTTTTTTTTGAATTGATATTTTAGTAGCATAAGATTTATTGTAAATGATTTGTCGAAATTCAGGAGAGATTATGGAAGCGAAACTACGGAAAATTATCATTGTTGGAACCATTTTATATACAATTCTAATTTTATATTTTATATTCTTTGCTTTTAATAGATTAGATCATGCAAGCGGTGATTATGAATATGTATTTATGCTTGTTCCAGAAGGAGTTCCGCTTCAATTTCCAAAACCAACTTTTTAGTGGTTATATAACTTTGGAAACATTGCTGCTTTTATCCCTTTTGGAGTTGTAATTCCTCTGTTGTATCGTTCCAGTTTTAGGAAGTTCATATCCTTGATTGTCTTAACGATTCTTGTTTTGGAATCGCTGCAGGCTATAACTTATCTTTGCAGCTTTGATGTAGATGATGTTACATCCAATACATTAGGTGCAACGATAGGTTTTATCTCCTATAGAGTTGGATTTTCTTCAAAATTTTCTTATAAAAAGCTTATTGCTTCGGCTCTATCTAATGGTGTTCTTCTAGTTGGGGTAATAGTGGTCTCGGAAACTATCAATTATGTTGTAGCGACAAGAGAAAGCCCGATTCAAGTATTACACTATGTGAAAGAAAAGAATGGAACCATACCTATGACTGAAAATCTTCCAAGTATCACCGTAGTAGGCAAGAAAATAGAACCAAAAATGAATGTATATAACAGTGATGGGGATAAAAGCAAATCATACACTTACTTCTTGGGGAACAAGAAAGATGTCATACTCTATTCTTATTATGGCATTCCAGACAATGGTGATTTTAAGGGAGAAGTTACTATACTGGCAGATGGAAAAGCTGCAGTACATTGGGCATCGTTGGTCATATGAAGAGAAGAGAAGGGAAAAAACCTGGTACTTATTTGGTACCAGGTTTTTTTCTTTCATATTGTAAGTCATGATCAAAAATTGTTAATTTATGTCTAATCAACTCTATTAATTTATGAATATATTGATAGTGTACAAGCTTAAAAAAGAGGTGAAGATACTTGTTAGACAAAAGAAAAAAGAAACACAGAAGAGCATGTAATTGTACTTGTCCTCCGAAAATTCCAAGTGAGAATTGTATAGAGATATGCCTCTCAGATCTTAAGAGATGTCTTTCAGCTTGTAGGGGGATTCAATCATGTGAACAATTATGTTTGAGACAATTTGACTCTTGTCGACTACGTTGTTAATTTAGTATATGGGCATCATTGTTCATAAAGTGAAAAAGACTTGGGGCCTTCCATCCCAGGTCTTTTTTTCTTTAACCTTCTTTTGTGAGCGTTCTTGTCCAATCTAGCACCTGCTCAGTCGATAAAGTTTAATTCAGGCTATATCTACTCTTACTCCATAATATCGTACTAGTATCTTAGACTTTGATGATTTTATCAAAGAATGGATAATAAAAATGAAACGTGATGGCATTAAGCCTACCATTTTTCAAAATGGCAAAAATATGACACTGGTTGATGTGGATGAACTATTAGTAGACTTAAAAGATGAACTTGAAAATTATTAAACTAACGAGCACATTAGTTAAAGATGCTGTAACAAGCTTTGTATGTAAACCTTGCTCTACTAGGTGCATATATCAATAAGTGGAAGTTCAACTATCCCAAGTGTTGTATTTAAACTACGCATAATCGTGTGCATGTTCTTTGTCACTCATTGTTCAACTACCTAAATGGAATGGTAATAAAATCCCCACTCTACAACTATATGGTTGAAGTGGGGATTTTTATTTGTACGGTCATAGAATAATTCTTTCATCTCGCAGAAAGTAGGGGATAGTTATTCAAGGTTTATTTTGCTAATTGATGTAACAGTTTTTCGTGTTCGCGAAAATGTTTATTAGCTTGATGAAGCGATTCTTCCGCTGCATTATTCATATTCGTTTCACCTGTTTCTTTTGCATAATACAAGAAACGATACACTTCGGATTTGTAAATAAAGGCTTCTTGGTATTCTTTTAATGCAAGATTCACTTCAGCACTCTTCGCTTTAAATTGTTCCGTCTTCCAAATTAATTCATCGTTTTCTTCGAGTATGGCGATTAATGTACGAAGAGCGAGTTTTTGTTCATTTTGGTTAACGACTTCGTTTTCGTAACGTGCTTCAAGTTCGATCTGTGTTTTCTTCCATCCATTTACCAGCTGGATATAGGAAGAAACTTCTCTTTTTTCATCAAATTGGTCAACTAACCGAAACAACACGTCGACGGCTAAAATGACCAGTAAGATCAGACTAAGCATTTTCCATTTATTCAACCGAATCCCTCCTGTTCAGAAAACAGATTTTAATGCAAAATGATAAAAAAGTGATTAATACATACTATTTTACTTTCGGTTAAAAATGAAAATATGTTAGAAAGACATGCTAAGAAGGCTGGCTTTTCTTGCGAAAAAAACAGTAAATATACGACTATGGGCATTTTCTTCTACTCTACTAAAATAAACATAAATAAAGATAAGGAAATGAGCACGAAAAGAAAAAGTATTTTGGTTCTTTTTTTTTGTTAATCCGACTATGAGTTGGAAATCCGATACTTTAGCAGGGGTTAGTACAAGTTATGACATTTTAATGGATTATTAAAAAAAAGACTATGTTGTGTCTAAAGATAATTATGATCGAATTAACATCTGAATTGTGGACAAGAAAGACAAGGGATTTAGAAATTCCTGATCAATTAATCAAGAATACTGCTTTTTTAGATAAGCTAGATAAAGAACCAAAAAGTAGGTCAATAAGAATCACCTATACCAAAAGATCTTTAATAGTTTTGAAAATAGAAGAATTAAAGAAATAAGAATTTAATGTTTTTTTCTCTATAAATTTGTATTTCTTATTCAACTAACGCAATTGATATTTGTGGATCACGAGTTGCTTATTGCAACTCTTTTTTTATTGTATTTAGGATTATGTAGTTAAAAAAGAAATGTTATAATTTATTTCAAATAAATATACTATTTAGGAGATAAAGTAGTTTTATAGTGAGGTTAAATATTAGTGGCGAAATTAAAGATCAATCATTTCAATAAAAAGGTGTTCTTACCTTTTTTTATTATATTTTCTATTGCGATTGGTATTTTTGGTTGGTATGAAATCTATCAACATTATTTTTCAGATCGTGGAATTGTTCAACAAAATTGGAATATCGATATAGAAAAGCCTCTTAAATCAAAAATAATCATAGATGAACTCGGAGGTTTGGGTTTAGATGGAGAACTCTATACACAGTACAAATATGAAAAAGAAACTATAAAAAAATTAGAAAAGAAACCATATTGGATTAAAGTTACAAACAATAATATCAAAAGTGTTAATCAAAAAGTCACTGACTTTACTGGCTTATTTATAGAATATGACATCCATGCTAAGGAAAATAAACGTATCCTTTTAAGACATCAAATCATACTAAACAACAGCTGTTATTACTACATTAAACAAAATAAAGAAATACAAGGTGAATATGCAATTTTTATACTGAATCCAATAAAGAATCAACTTTATTTACTTGAATATTACTTATAGCCCATTATAACTATTAATATCACATAGTAATTATTGATGTAAAATAAATTACCTTATTAAACTAACCCATGCGTTAGTTTAATCTTTCACCATTTTACTTTTACAGAGCCTATATAAAAAACCACCTATTTTTATAATTAGGTGGTAATTAAATTCATATTGTGTAAATTACTCAATTAGTTAATTCTCTTTTTGATGTCCTCTTTTTACTGCTTCTTCTGATAGTGCTGTGAAAATTTGAAAGGTAACACCGAATTTGTCAGTTACAATGGCGTAGGCTGGACTAAAATGAACTTGTTGCAATGGCATAACCACATGACCTTCTTCCTTCAGCAATTTGTAAAAGCTATGGGATTTCTCAATTTCATTAGTAGTAATACAGATATTAACATTGTTCCCGTTTCGATAAGTCATACTGGGAAACATGTCAGCAATCATGATATTTGTCTCACCGATTTTTATTATTGCATGTGATACTAAATCCTTTAAATTTTCTGGTAGGGGGGATTTAGGATCTTCTGGTGCATCTCCGAATGTTTGACTAAATAAAAGTTTTGCATCTAGAGCTTCCCTGTAAAAATCAATAGCTTCCTTTGCGTTTCCATTCATCATCAAAAATGAATTTAATTGTACTGTCATTGTAATACAACTCCTTTAGTTTTAAGTGTAGTATGCTTGTTTTATATCATTTGGATATTTTTACTGAGAGATATAAACGAGATCCTATTGTTTGATTCATCAATATTGATTACACTTACAAGTATAGTGACTAAAGGTGACATATCTAGGCACCATTAAGAGGTGTTTTTATGAAAAAATCGGAACGAATAAATCAAATACTGCGCTTCATTAATCAAAAACAGCATTTTACACTTCAGGATCTTATGCAGGAATTTCAGATTTCAAAAAGGACAGCACTAAGAGATATAGCTTCGTTAGAAGAAATTGGTGCACCAATCTATGCAGAATATGGTCGTTATGGAGGATATCGTTTACTTAATCAAATGCAGCTTCCACCTATTTCTTTTAATACTCAAGAGATCCTTGCGCTTTACTTTGCTATGGAGGCACTTCGAAGCTTTTCGAATTTACCATTTCAAGTCTCCTATCGTACCATACATGAAAAATTCTTAAATGAACTGTCTGAAAATCAAAAGCAAGATATTGAAAGAATGCAAAATCGCGTATCTTTTCAACATACTGTACAAATCAAAGAAAGCATACATTTAGAAATATTATTAATGGCAGCTGTTCAAAATATTGTTCTTGAAATAGAATATCAAAATAAATTTCGCACTATTCACCCAATTGCTATATATGTAATGAAGGGATATTGGTATTGTCAAGCATATGATATAGATAAAATGTCTTATCGTGTTTTTCGCTGTGATCGAATCTCATCAGCTGAAATAACAACCATTCAACCTTTGGAAGAGTTAAAGGAAATTACTAAACAAAATGCGCATTCACTTTGGAAGGCTTCAGAAAAAGCCGTTCAATTTAAATGGTTGATAAATCAAGCAGGAATAGAATTATTTAAAAATGAACATTATCCATCTATGGAATTAATCTACGAGTTGGAAAAAACATATATTATAGGTACCTATGAGCCAAACGAACTTGACTTTATCATTAAATATCTTGCTAGATTAGGAAAAACAGTAAAAATCATAGAGCCTATTATTTTAAAGGAAACCTTACGACAATATTATATGGACTTAATTGAAAATATATAATGAGTTGACTATCAAATATTTGATAGTCTTAGGGTATACAAATTTGAAAAAGACCAAGATTTAAGTGGGATTTTTTGATAATGCATATGAAACTAACGCATGTAAAAGTTGAACAAGACTTAGGGGCTGATCACATTTCAGCTCCTATTTTATTATTTGGCAGTTAAGTGTGAATAAGGGAGCATTTAATTTATATCTTAAAAAGTATTATTAACCTTTAACATTTAATAACTATGAATTAGGACTTATATTGTAAGGAGTGTTACTACTTATGGAAGTAGTTCAAAGAAAAAAGAGATTTAAAACAGGTGGAATATTAGTAATAGTTGTTATTGGTTTAATCATAGGTACAAACATAAATACCATTCGAAGTTCACTTAACAAATTTTTTATTCAACAGACGAAAGAAGAGACAACTCTTACTAAAACCTTAACCACAGATGATATTGGACAGATTAAAGGTAAGCAAGAGGCCCTTTTTTATAAATATATACAAGAAACGAAAAGAAAATGGCTATGTGAAGAAATTCACGACGGGGCATTCACGATTTATAAAACGGTTGTCTTTATGAGGGAGCATCCTGAATACGATTCCGTTAAAATTAAATTTAAGGTGACGAAGTACAAAGTAAATGGAAAAACAGTTGAGTTTATGAGTGAAAGTAAAATTACTAAGCTTCATTCAAAAAATGGTTGGAAAGATAAATAAATTGTTAAGTAAATTAAAATCCCTTATTGAACTAACGCATGCTTTAGTTCAATAAGAGTAAGGAGTCGATAACGATCGACTCCTTTTTAAGTTTTTAGAAAGTTAGTTAAAAGAGGTTAAATGGAAAAAAAAGGTAAAAATTATGATTTTATCGAATTTAAGAAGCTATGAGTAAGTCAAAATGTTAGGAGAAAGGGAGATGAATGCTATTTTAGCATTATTATTAATTTTAATATTAGTAGGCTTTTTTATTTTTATAGTTGTAAAAAATAGTGATAATTCAGGTGTTAAATTTATGCTACTCGGAATAAGTATAATTTTAGTTGGTGGTATTATGTCAGTTGATACTAATTCATATTTTAGGGGATATGAACATTTAATTGTAATTGTTGGTTTGATAATTTCAGTTGTTGGATTTGGAAAAAACAATTAACATATTGAACTATCTTATGCGTTAGTTGAAGAGCATGAAGGCTGAATTGGCGGTCGTTTTATTATACTATTCTACAGTTTAATGTAAAGGTAAAATTCTCGATAACATGTAACATAATATTTAAGCCACAGAAATGTGAAATTTAATAAATAGTATAGGAGAAGAACCAATGAATCCATTATTATTAGAAATCCCAACTAAAATCGATACTAAGAGATTGTACTTAAGAATTCCGATGGCTGGCGACGGTGAAACAGTTAATGCTTCAATAAGAGTTTCAATTAATGAATTAAAAATTTGGCTACCATTATATCAAAGTATGCCTGAAATTACTGAAACAGAAATCACTGTGCGACGTGCACATAATCAGTTTTTAAATCGTGAAAGTTTTCGTTTTCTTATTTTCAGTAAAGAAACAGATGAGTTTATTGGGACGTGCAGTTTACACAATATTAATTGGGATATTCCTAAATTTGAAATAGGATACTGGATTGATACTCGTTTTAGTGGTAAGGGATATATGACAGAAGCAATACAAAAATTAACCAATTTTGCAATTCAGGAATTGAATGGGAGAAGAATTGAAATACGATGTGAGTCAAGTAACACGAAAAGTCGTACTATTCCTGAAAAATTAGGTTTTGAGCTAGAAGGGATGTTACGAAATTATGATCTATCAGCTGATGGTAAAAAACTAACTGATACCTGCATATATGCAAAGATAAATTAGCCTATAATTAAAAATTACTTATTCAACTAACGCATGTTTTAGTTGAATAAGTAATTATTTTTATGTTGAGTACTTTTTTAAGAAGGTCTCTTTTTTTATTTGGAAAATACAGGGAAAATCGAAAGGGATAAGGAATAAAATAATGTTTGTAAAATGTTTTTTATTTTAGGGGGTATAGTTTGCGAAACAAAATAATAATTATTTTCATATTTTTGTGTATAGCTCTTACTTTTCTTATCAAGCAGATAAATAAAGATGATAATAATGAAATTATAAAGGTGATTATAACATCAAATCCATCGATAACTAAAATCGCTCATGTCGAGAATTTGGACAGTAATAGAGCAGTAGGATTTTACGAAAGTAATTTAGCTGGTAATGAGTATTTCTCCGATATTTTGTTAAAAAAAGGAATATTTGGTTGGAAGGAATTAGGGAGTACCGGAGGTCAAACGCCAAAAGAATACAAATTAGGTTGGACTTTTTCGAATTTGTCTCAACGTGATTTCTCTAAATACACAGATTTAATTTTCGGAAAAATATATGACACAAGTATAAGTGAGATCCATATTCTTACTCAAAATAAGATAGAGTATAAGGCTAAAATTATTGAATATGACAAAGCTGAAAAACTTTGGTTTTTAATTACTGATGGAGAAAATGTGTTAGGTTCAACAATTACAGCTCTTTCAAAAGATGGGAAAGTAATACAGCAGTTTAAAATGTAATGACTACTTTCTTGAACTAACGCATGCGTTAGTTAAAAAATATGAGTAGCCAATGGTTGCTCTTTTTTTATTGTTTAAAAAGGAATATACACCTTCAATATTTAAAATCTATTTATACATACTAAGTTTTTTAGTATGACTAATGATCAACGTTGGATTATTTGGAGTAATTGAAAAATACTTCGAACTATAAAATATTCTTATACAACTAACGCATGCGTTAGTTGTATTGGAAGATTGACAGATTAGTTGAAAAAGAAATGATATAATCAGACTAATACTAAGATTTTATTTAAAAGAAAAAATTGTTTAGATGGAGGACTTATGAAGTGTTAAAAAATGATGAATATTTTATGGGAAAAGCAATAGAAATGGCTTTACAAGCTAGAAAAGAAGGAAATGAACCATTTGGAGCTATTTTGGTAAAAGATGATGAAATAGTTATGATTGGAGAAAATAAAATAAATACTATCTGTGACCCTACTCATCATGCAGAAATTGGACTTATAAGTAAGTTTTGTTCAGAACATAATGTTTTTGATTTGAGTGATTATACTTTATATACTAGTTGTGAACCTTGTGTAATGTGCTCTGGAGCTATGGTATGGTCAAATTTAGGGAAAATGGTATTTAGTGTATCCCACGATCAATTAGCAGAAATAGCAGGTAGTAACATTATGATATCATGCAAGGAAGTATTTGAAAAAAGCCCTCACAAACCAAATGTGGTAGAAAGAATATTAAATGAAGAAGGTTTAAAAGTATTTAAGGGATACGAATTTTAAACCTTCTTAACCTGTAGTAAAACCACACCTTCCTTATGCAACTAACGCATGCGTTAGTTCAACATTGTTCGAATTCTTCGGTGTTTTTATATTGCACTAACCTATTATAATTAAGCTTCTTATTTAACTAACACAACCAAAAATAAAATAATTAATTTTTCTTTTTGAATAGACTATTTTTGTGTTTAATATAATAAATCATCCACAATCATTTAAAACTATCACTATTTGTACTTGGTATTAGAGCCTTAATTACAGTCAATACTTTGAATGACTATGATTAAGGGGGAAATAACGATGACATCGAATGATAGAGACCAATCTAATAAGCATAACTTTGAATATTATAAAGAAAAAAAGAATGCTTATTCTATGGAATTATCGAAAGAAAAAGGATTGCCAGAATTAATTGGTAGTGAGAAGCAAGTAGCATGGGCAACAACACTAAGGTTAGAATATATTAATTTATTAGATGAAGAGAGAAATGAACTTCCTTTGTTAAAAGCAACATATGCAGCAAATGGCATGATTTCGGCTAGGCACCAAAAAAGAATTAGTCAAAAAACGGCTTTTGCAGAAAATTTGATTCGAGTCTTGAGTGAGAAAATGATAGAAGAAAAAGAAGCAAAAGTATTTATCGAATTACGCAATAAAATGAAAAGCGGAATCGTTCGTGAGATCTTTTATAGTAATAATATCTTTCGGTGGATTTGGAATAATGCCATTTCAGAAGAAATAACAAAATTGGCTCTTTCCTTAGAATTATGTACAAAAGAAGATTTAACTAATTAAAAAAGAATCGGCACAACAGTAACGAGTTCTCTTGATGGGGATTTTTGTAATAAAAACATAATGGTTTATGCCTGCGTTAGTAATCATCTTCATCCTGTGAGGATAAGAAGAAAAAAATGGATCTATCAATGGATGATAAGCAAACGAATGAAGGGTTACAGTCTTGTAATAAATGGTTTTAATGTGGAATTAGTTGCTTCAGGAAAAGATGGCTTAGAAAAGGCTCTTAATGTTGAATACGATTTGATTATTGTAGATTTAATGCTACCTCATACAGATGGCTTTGAGATTTGTAGACAGGTTCGTGCTGTTAAGGAAATTCCGATATTAATTGTAACAGCGAAGAAAGAGGATATTGATAAAATTAGAGGACTTGGACTAGGGGCAGATGATTATATCACTAAGCCATTTAGCCCAAGTGAGCTTGTTGCAAGGACTAAAGCACATATATCGCGTTATGACCGATTGAGTGGAATTAAAGAAGTAGATAAAAAGGAAATACGTATAAGAGGATTAACTATTGAAGAAGCATCACACAGAGTTTTTGTAAATAGGAGAGAGGTTTATCTAACTGCCAAGGAGTTCGAGCTGCTAACATTTCTTGCTAAACATCCTAATCGGGTTTTTAGTAAAGAAGAGCTATTTGAGCTGATATGGGGTCTAGATTTAGCGGGTGATATCTCAACTGTAACTGTTCATATTAGAAAAATTCGTGGGAAAATTGAAATTGATCCTTCAAATCCACAATTTATTGAAACAGTTTGGGGAGCAGGGTATCGATTTTCTGTATAAATCCAGAAGGATTTTGAATTTGACATGTACATACGTTGATTCACCTTAAAATATGTTACTTCAATAGATATGACGAGCTAAATAAATCTGTTAAATTAAAGAAAATCTTGAACTTTGCTCATTATTCATTTATTATAATTCATATAAAATCATAAATCGATTGTATAACCTCATTGATAAGGTATGAGGGTCTCTACCAGGAACCGTAAAATCCTGATTACGAAAAAAAATGTTTTTTAACATTTTTCTTCGTAATCAGGATTTTTTTATTTTAATACTATTTAGGAGGAATTTGAATTGAAAATAATATATATTAACGCTACTTTTTTTACAATGGATAAGGAAAATCGGATCTTTGAAAACGGTATGATGATTGTACAAGATCAATCAATTATCTATATTGGTAAACATAATGAAGAACTACTCGTCGATGCAGATCAAGTAGTAGATCTTACTGGTAAATGGGTGATGCCAGGTCTAGTCAATACTCATTCTCATATATTAATGTCTCTATTACGTGGTATCGGAGATGATATGCAATTAAAACCTTGGCTTGAAACGAAAATATGGCCAATCGAAAAGCAATTTACAACAGAGATTGCGTCTATGAGCGCACAACTGGGCATTTTGGAAATGCTTAAGTCGGGAACAACTACATTCTCAGATATGTTTAATCCTAACGGTATTGATCCTAACGTTGTAATGGAATCCATTGCGGAAACAGGAATTCGTGGAGCATTTTCTTATTCAATTTTTAGCCTCGGAACAGAACAAGAACAGAAAATGAATCTAATAGGTGCCGAGCAGTTTTCGAAGGACTACAAAAAGTTTGCTGATGGACGACTGACAACTATGGTAGCACCTCATAGTCCTTATGCATGTAGCCCGGAAGCGTTAATTGAAAGTGCTAGAATTGCAAAGGAAAATGATTTAATGATACACATCCATGTATCAGAAACTGATTATGAAATCTTAGAAATTGAAACTCGTTATGGAAATCGACCTGTTGAGCACCTTCGTAAACTAGGTATATTAGATCAACTAACAGTAATGGCTCACGGTGTTGTTCTTAACGATGAAGAGAGAGCAATATTAAAGCAATATGATGTAAGGGTTGCTCACAATCCAATTAGTAATTTGAAGCTAGGTTCTGGTATTGCTGATGTTGTTAGTCTTTTAGATGCGGGGATTAAAGTAGGAATTGCAACAGATAGCACAGCGTCTAATAACAATCTAGATATGTTTGAAGAAGTTAGAACTGCTGCATTATTACAAAAAGGGATATATAAAGATGCAACTAAATTCTCTGCACAAACAGCACTAACCTTGGCTACTAGAGGTGGGGCTGAAGTGATAAGGATGGGACATACAGGCTCTCTTGAAGCAAATAAAAAGGCAGATTTTATTACAATTTATCCTTATAATAAAGAGCACTTACAACCGATTACTGCAGCATATTCACATTTACTTTACTCTGCACGAGGAAGTGATGTATGTGATGTATACATCGATGGCAAAACAATTGTAAAGGATGGTAAATGCTTATCGATTGATGAGGAAAAAGTGATTGCTGAATCAAATCGCCTTCTTAATAATCTTACAACTAACTAAAATCAATGGAACAATGTTGTTCCCATATTTACCTTAGAATTTTAGTTGGTTATGGTAGTAATTAAATTGATTTCTAATATTACTAATGCATGCGTTAGTTGAACTAGGGTTTATCCGTATTTTCAAAGATCTCAATTAAAAGTTAATTTAAGAAAAAAATCAGTTAAGTCTCATTCTTGATTTATGGGGATGAGGCTTATACTTATTTGTATATTTCTTTTTTGTAATTAGTACAAATAGAAAATATTCCCCATATCTAAACTCTAAAAAAATATAGTTGACACATTCAACTGTAAATAATAAAATTACAGTATACTCATTTAAATTGAGTATAGAGGTCAACCTAATTTGTTTTATTGGTAATACATTAATAATCGTTTTTATCTCAACTGTAATTTTTTTTATTACATTTTAAATATAAGGAGAGTGTAAAAAAATGGTGAATCTATATGTAACACCAAGTTGTTCATCCTGTCGCAAAGCAAAATCATGGCTAGAGGAACATCATATTGATTATAGTGTTAAAAATATTATGAATGAATCACTTACACTTGAGGAGATTAAATCTATTCTTCGCATGACAGAAAATGGTACGGAAGAGATTATATCGAATAAATCAAAAACGTTTCAGGAATTAAATATAAATATTGAATCGCTCCCACTTAATGAATTATTTAAATTAATAATAAATAATCCTAAAATGTTGCGCATGCCAATAATCTTAGACGAAAAAAGATTACAGGTTGGTTATAATGAAGATGAAATTCGTAGTTTTCTTCCTCGTAAGCTACGAACATTCACATACATTAAATCACAAAAAGTAGCTAATTAATAAACAATATTGAAAGTGAAAAAATGTCAGTTTTCTTGACAAGACAATCTGTAACACATAATATTACAGTACTAAATAATATCATCGAAGTATATTAAGAAATTAATGATTTTTAGGAGGCAGGCCATGAATAGTGATTTCACTCTTGCCATTCATAGTTTAACTTATCTTGCACTGCAGCCGGATCGGATGTCTACAAGTGATGCAATTTCAGAGAGTGCCTGTGTTCATCCAGTACGTATTCGTAAAGTGCTTAGTTTGTTAAAAAAGTATGGATTTATTAAATCGAAAGAAGGAACTGGTGGTGGATTTATATTTGCCTTAGATTTAAATGAAGTTAATCTATGGGATATTTATATGATCACCTCTGAGGGGGCATTACAACCTAAGTGCCCTGAATCAAATGAAAAGTGTGTTGTTGGGGCAAATATGCAAAATGTACTTTTTAATATTTTCATAGGTGCAGAAGAACACCTTGGGGGATATTTAAAGCAATACACTATTAAGGATATTGTCGATCATATTAAATGTGAGAAGTGAGCAGCTAAAAAAGTGAAGGCTAAGCCTTCTTTTAATCGAAATGTAATAAAAATAATTACAGTTTGATCTAAGTGCCATTATGATCACAAATTTTTTAACTTATAACTTTAAATTAGAAGGTGGAAAAAATGAACTTAAATAAAGATTCTATTTTAAAAAAAGGTGACTGGGTTAAAGGTAAATCACTGAATGGAGAATTAGTAATAGGTTATATAGAATCACTTACTATTATTGATGAAAAAGTAAAGGTAAATGTAATAACTTCAGATAATAAAACGACTGTTGGGAAAACCATTCATATGCTAAATAAAAACGTAAAGAAAATGCCTGATTCGAAAGTGACAAACAAAGAACAGATTCGCTTTCTAATTGACTTGGCCCTTTCGACGGGGGATGAGGATTGGTTTAATGAACTATCTTCTCAGTTAAACTCCATGAGGCAACTTGTGAATGGTGTAAAATAGGGATCTTGAATCAATGATAGATCAAATAAAATCTAGTTCAAAAAACGTTAACAAAGTAATAAAACTTATTCAATTAACGCATGCGTTAGTTGGAAATCATGAGTCACTGTTGTGGCTCTTTTTTTGTTGTAAATTAAAAGCAACTCATCGTGGAGGCACATTCGATTGCAGATGGGCGACTTCAAAGTAAGAAATCTTAGATTTTTAAGGAAATTGTCATTACGGCCTCCTTATTGAACTAACTCAAGAATTGGTTGAATAACACGATCGGCTGTAAAGTCGATTTTTTTTATTGTGCTAAAATACAGATTAGTTATCGGTTTCTAGCTTTTATCATTGTGAAGGAAACTTAATAATAGTATTTTAAAATGAAAAAGTTAGGAAAACAGGTAGGGATTATTATGCAGATAATAGAAAATAATAAGAGGTAGCATGACTTTTATTGAAATAGTCTACAATATAGTCAGCCACACATGGTGTATAATTCAATTTATATAAATTCGTATCAAGAGAGGCGTGAAATGAAATGGAATCAACTAAAAAAGTAACAGTAGAAACTACTATTCAGGCATCAGTAGAAAAAGTATGGGAACTTTGGACAGAACCCACACATATTAAAAAATGGAACAGTCCTTCAGACGACTGGCACACACCAATTGCTGAGAATGATTTAAGAGTTGGTGGGGAATTTCTATCGAGAATGGAAGCGAAAGATGGCAGTTTTGGTTTCGATTTTGGTGGAACTTATGACGAAGTGAAAATTAATGAGGTTATTGCTTATACTTTAGGTGATGGAAGAAAAGTTGATATAACTTTTAAAGGGAAAGAAGACCAAACAGTAGTAATTGAAACATTCGATCCTGAAACAACTAATCCTGTTGAGTTTCAACAACAAGGATGGCAAGCAATTCTAGACAATTTCAAAAAATATGTGGAACAAACAAATATATAAGTAGATATTCAGAGAATGGTGATAATGAATCATTCTCTTTTTTGTCTTATCAGGCTTTATTTCACAGCAAAAATAGAAAGATTTAAACAAAGAAATATCGAATTTTATGCAACTAACGCATGCGTTAGCTATCCATGAATCAGAGATTCACAACAGTGAATGACAGATTAAATCGTTCTCACATAGTAATTGAATATAGTGATTGGCTGCTAACAGCCTTTTTATTATGCTATCTGACAGTAAAATGAATTGTGAGAAGATTATCCTTTCCCTTTTAATTCATAATTGACACAAAAAATAAATTAATTATTTATTAATCGAGTTTCGTCTGAGTCTTTTAAACTGATATCTATTAATTATCTGAATGGGCGAAGATACACTTCAAATCGAAGTTTGAATATGATGGGTATAAATGAAAATTAATGAAAATTAATACTTGATGTTGAAAAGAGGTAAATTATGAATCAATTTTCGGGGATGTCAATTCAACAGCTGAATGAAGATCCGACGGTAAATGCATATCGATCCATTTATGAATTTGAGCGCATGTTACGAAATAATATCACATTAAGTGCAAGAGCCATGTTTCAAAGTGGAGTGAGGTTTGCAGTATTTGAAAGATCTCGATGCAATCCTATGTTCTGGCAGTTAATGAGAAGCGGAGGATTCCTATTGAGGCAAGGTGTAAAACCTTCTGATGCAATTAAAGATATTTACTTTAACAGTTCATATTATGCGTTTGAATGTGCAACGGCAATGGTCATTATCAATTACCATGCGATCCTAAGTCTTATTGGGGAATACTTATTTAATCAAATATTTCAAAACATCTATTTATACGGCTGGCATGCTGATCCTGACCTTGGAATAAATGCACAATATTCTGCCCGTTTTTATCCTGGAGATATCGTATATTTTAATAATCCAGATTTTAATCCAATAACCCCTGAGTGGAGAGGAGAAAATGCTGTAGTTCTAGGAGATGGTACGTATTTTGGACATGGATTAGGAATATTGACAGCTGAACAAATGATTTATGCTCTAAATAAAATGAGAATGCCAGGATCATATCGGTCAGCCTACCTGACTAATTCAGTTACAAGACCGAATTTTAATCATTTGGCGGAATTATCAAATTGGCAACGAGACAATTCAAATAAAAAGTATAATATAGTCTTCCATCATAACGAAAATTCGATTTCATTTGATCGATATAATTACTTGTTAAATTGGATAGAAAGTAAAATGGACTTGAAAGAGATCTGAAATTATTATTGAAATATTTTAAAATTCATTTAGCCAAAATAATATGTAGCAATAGACAAAGGTCATAGAGTTTTTATTAATTCTGTGACCTTTGATTATATAAGTTTTAAGGTTTACCTAAAATGAAATTTAATAATTTGTGCAATTACTTGATTTTATACAATAATTGTTTAATCCTTTTTGAACTAACCCAATCGTTAGTTGAAGATCATAAGTTGCTCAATATGGTTTTTTTTATTCAACATAGGCAGATTTGTTGAAGAAGGATATTTTCCAGTTTTAAGCGAATTAGAATTTCAAACAAACCTTACACGAATACAGGTATTGAAAATAACAGGTACATAGGAGGTAAGAGATATGAAGATCAATAGAATAGATCATGTGAGTATAAACGTAAATAATCTTTCAGAGGCTAAAGCATTTTTTCTTGATTTAGGACTTGAAGTGCAAGCGGAATGGGAAATGGATGGAGAACAGTTGGACAGAATAGTTGGGCTTAATGACGTTAAAACGGCATGTGTAGGATTGGGGATGCCAGATGGTCAGGCATGGATCGAGCTAGTCAAATTTTATACGCCGTTAGATGAAAAAGATATTCAGCAACCTTTTGCAAATACACTGGGTATCCGACATATTTGCTTTGCTGTTGAAGATATTGAAGCTATTATTGCAAAATTGAAAAAGAAGGGCACGGAAATCTTTAGTGAGATACAGCAATATGAAGAAAGTTATAAGTTATGTTACGTTCGTGGTCCAGAGGGAATTATTTTAGAGTTGGCAGAGAAAATCAGATAAATATTGAATGGGACTATAAATGATTAAGATCTCGAATTTTAAAGATTTCTTCTTCTAGTATATGGTGCGATAGTTGAATAAAATAGAAGAAACTTGAAAAACAGTGATGAGTTTTCTTTCCTTTCGAAACCTTTAAAGAAGCAAATGGCTCAGTCCAATACTGAGCCGTTTGCTTTTCTCTCAACTACAAGGTCAAATGTTTTGTTTTGGTAGCATTGCGATCATCGGATAAAATTCTGTTGTCATTATACCAGCTATTACGGCAGGGTCTTCTGCTATAAGTTTTGGAACTTGAGCTTCATTTTCAACTTCAATGATAGCAATTCCATAAGGCGATGAAGGATTTCTAACAGGTCCGAAAACTAAAGCAATTCCCTGGTTTTGCTTGTCCGCCCAATAAGCAATATGTTTGCCCATGATATTCCGTTCTTCATCTGTCATGTCCTGTTGAAAAGTTGTTCTAGGGGGATTAGATTTTAGCATAAAGTGCATTTTAACTGATTCATTAATTGGGGTGTTGTCTGTCATTTCTAATTTACCTCCATTAATTCAAAATTTCTTTTATGACACTCAATTTCAATTATTTCACACATCACTATCGAATACAATGAACCAACTTTTGTGTTACTAACGCCTGAATTAGTTGAACAAGTTCAAGAGTCGCAAGTAGGCTTAGCAATTTTAGTTTAATAGGGTATGCAATACTTAAGATAGTAAAAAAATATAAGGAATTTCAAATCAAAAAATGAAAGAATTAGAAAAGATGAAACCTGCCGAACTACATTAACGATACAAATCCAGATAGGACTTTCTTGATATCTGTAGAATTTTTCTACAATAGAGGTGAAAAAAAGATGAAAAAAAGTTGGTTTCTTATTGTTTTTGGTTTGTTCTGTTTCCTGTCTGCTTGTTCAACGAATTCAGATGAACATGTGTTTAGTCAGAAAATTTTTCAATCTTTTGTTGATTCGCCGGACAATACCATTCCGGATACGATTCAAGATGGTGCGATTCAAATATCGATGATTCTTGACGGACAATATTACCCGTCTGGAACCAAGGACCTTACTCTGTCAATCGTTAATAATGGTGATTCGCTATTTTACGGAACACCGTATTCAATCGAACGGTTCGATGAAAAAAGACATACGTGGAGAGAGATTCCATTCCGAAAGGATTTCGGGTTTGATCAAATTGGTTTAACGATTAACCAATCAGAGATAAAAGATGAAAAGATAACGATTGGTTCAGCGAGGTTTTCGAAACCACTTGAACCTGGGTTTTATCGGGTGATTAAGTCGTTTTCAACAAATGGAGACAAATCCGTTAAAATATCCGCTATTTTTCAACTTCTTTAAAGGTCGCTTAGAACATTTCATAGGTAAGTCGATTATAGGATAAAATTTTAAATGTATTGTGCTAACTGTCAGTATTGATCAATTTAGTAAAGGGGAATCATCAAAGATTGGAAAGGAATTTTTTCCAAGTGAAGAATATAGGAAAAGGAAAGCATTAAGAAGAAAAATGTCTTCTAAACAAAATAAACAGTTAGTAATTCATTGTTTACTTAAATATAAGAAAACATTACTTAGTAAATAGGAGGATTTTATGAGAAAAGTTATATTATTTTTACATTCTTCTTTAGATGGCTTTGTAGAAGGGCCGAATGGTGAAATGGATATTGGATGGGTAACTTACAATGAAGAATTGGAAAAGCATGCAAAAAAAATTTTAAGTACTGTGGACACAGTTTTATGGGGTAGAGGGACATATCAAATGATGAAAAATTATTGGTCTTCAGTACCTTCTAACCCTGCATCAACAAAAAATGAAATAGAACATGCTAATTGGATAGAAGAGACATCAAAGGTTGTTTTTTCTACGACACTTGAAAAAGCTGAATGGAATAATTCAAGATTAGTAAAAGAAAATATCGAAGAAGAAATTAAAAACATAAAAAAACAGCCAGGTAAAGATATTATTATTTTAGGTAGCCCAAGGTTTGCACATCATCTTATGGAACTTGATTTAATCGATGTAATTAAAATTACTATTTCACCAGTTATTATAGGAAGTGGTTTACCTTTATTTAAGGGCTCGGAATATAAACGAAACCTCTCACTTGTCGAAAACAAAACATTTAATTCTGGTGTAATTGGTCTTGCTTATAATATTGTAAAATCGTAACTAAAAAAAATAACCCTAATCAACTAACGTATGCTTTAGTTGAACAACAAATAGAGGATAATCATAATCGATCATCCTCTATTTTCACTATATAGCAGTTTAATGTAAGTGTAATTATACACAATCTTTATTTATAAATGTCTTTTTCCTCAGCACAAAGAGACTCAAAAAGGAGAATGAGTTCATTATCAAATCATCCCCTCAAATGGCTTGAAAATGCTTATTGTGATATTACTCTTCAATTACTAGCTAAACGTTTTTCAAAATCCGCCTTAAACAACAGAATAGCATCAATATTTACAGCGAAATCGTGGTCACTGATATTAAAATTAGTTATAAATTCGTTAGACCTCTCACGAACCATAATTGTCGGACGGATATTGTCTCCAATAGTGTCCTGAGTTACACCACTTCCATAAATATACCAGTTAGTTTCAGTAGGTTTATTCGCTGAATTTTTAGATAAGTCATTTTTAATTATTTCGCATAAATTATCCATAAAATCTTCATTAAGATTAATGATTTTTCCAAATTTACCTTCAACAGTTATATCAGCATCTCCATACCAAATATTCCTGCTTGTTCGCTTTCCGTCATCTGAAGTGTAAGTTTCATCAAACAAAATCTTCATTTTCATTACCTCCCCGTTAAAATACAATTTCTTCACACTATTATACAACAATTAGAAATTGTAAAATAGCTTGCTGTTGGTCTCACTAAACTTGTAAGAGTTAGGCAAATTAACTTCATAGTAGGATTCCTCCTAAAGTTGTGAGTCAGAGTGACTTCTAAATAAAAAATGTATATTCTATATTACCGATAGTAGGCAAGTCCAAAAAGTAAAAAAAATATTAAGAGATACTGGTTGGGAAAAGGCACAAGTAAATAATATGGATAAGTCCCGTCCAGCAGATTACCTATTTGTATTTAAATTCAAAAACCCTGACATTAAAGCAAAAGAGATATTGTACAGGATATGGATTAATCCAAATAAAGATAGGTTAGAAATACACAAAGGAGAGTCTCAATATGTTCAGTACGCTCTATTAACTAAAGAAAATTCAGCAGATTTATATTATATTATTACGAGTGATGAATTAGATTAAAAAGATGAATGAATGAAAAAAAGTATATGCTAAACTAAGTGGTCTTATACAACTAACGCATTAATAGTTTAATAACATTTAGGAGCCGGTGCATGTTTACCGTCTCCTATTCTATTATTTGACAGGATTGTTGAACAGAATTAGACAAGTTATTTATGTTAACCGTGTTACCATTTTCATAAAAAGTAAATGTAATTATTTACCAAAATATTTTAGGAGGTTAATATATGAAAATGAAATTAATATTATCCAAGGAGGAAAAGTTTTGAATAACTATATTTGTGAGACTTGTGGAATTCAATATGTAAGTTCTATACAAGAACCAACTAAATGCATTATCTGTAAGGAAGAAAGACAATTCGTTAGTGCTAAAGGGCAATCTTGGACCACATTAGAAAAGATGATTGAAAGTGGTACATATACTACTCTGGTGAATTTAGTAGAAGAAAGTCTTTATAGTATTAGTACGAATCCAAGTTTCGGGATTGGGCAAACAGCCTATTTAATACAAAATAATGAATTTAATTTGTTGTGGGATTGTATTACATATTTTGATCAAAATACCATCAAAACGATTAATGAACTAGGTGGAATTGATGCGATTGCCTTATCACATCCTCATTATTACTCTAGTCAGGTAGAGTGGGCGGAAACTTTTGATGCTCCGATCTATATACACGAAGATGATAGAGAATGGGTGACAAGAAAAAGCGAAAAAATCATTTTCTGGTCAGGCGAAACGCTTGAATTAAGTAAAGGTCTCGTCTTACAAAGGATAGGAGGACATTTTAAAGGCGGTACTGTATTAGAATGGAAAAATGGCAATAGACAAAAAGGAATTCTACTCTGTGGAGATATTATTCGCGTCGTAGCCGATCAAAATTGGGTAAGTTTTATGTACAGCTATCCTAACTTCATCCCATTACCAAGTGTGACTGTTGAGAGAATCTCTAAAAGGATGAATGAATTAAAGTTTACTCGATTATATGATGCATTTCATCGCGTCATAAAAGAGGATGCTGCTGTTCATGTACAGAGATCAGCAAACAGGTATGTTGAAGCAATAAATGGAAAATTATTTACTACTTAAAACTATATTTAACACTCGAGTGCTTTTTAAATTACGAACAAACTGTTTGGTAGATTGTGATTTTTGTAGAGAAGGCAGTTAAAAAAATTTACTTGTCTTATGTAACTAACCTATGGGAATTTAGGAGTCGATGATGATACACCCCTTTTAAATATTTGGCGGCATCATTCTATAAGAGAAGGACTTACTGGGATTAAATGGAATATTTATTAAGTGGTAATAACCTCACAAACTGAACGGTGAATTCTAACTCTCATAACTAATTAGCTGACACCGTTCCTCAATAATCGGCTGTTTAATGGAAGTGCAGGAATTTTTATAATGTAAATCGGAATTCTGAATTATACATTTTCATTTTCTGTAATTGAACAAGCTAATGAAAGAAAAAATCTCTTTGTTCTTTTACAGAAGAAAATTTAAGTTCTATAATGAGGTAATTACAAATTGCTTGGAGGGTTTCAAATGACAGCAGAACAAACCATACCGTTTATATCAGAACAAAGGATTACTCCATTTCTTACGTTTTGCGGCAATGCCGAGGAAGCAATGAATTATTATGTTCGTACTTTTCCGAATTCAAAACTCGTTTCACTTCGAAGAATTACAAAAGATGACCGAGGTGTAGAGGGGAAAATCCTGAATGGCATAATTGAAATTTTAGGGCAGACTTTTATGGTTTTGGATATGGAAAAAGAATTTTGTCCCGAATTTACTTGGGCAGTTTCCTTTTACTTAGAATGCAATGACGACGCGGAGTTCGATTTAATTTTTGACGGATTAAAGGGGGATGGGAAAGTGCTCATGGGGCCAGTAGAAATGTATGACTTTAGTAAAGTAACTTGGGTTACTGATTGTTTTGGTGTTACTTGGCAGCTAGTGTTAAGAAAATCTTAAACATTCAACGGTAAGTTTTTGAATACTCCTTTTACTCTTATTCAACAAGTTATATATATTTGGTTAGAAGTAATTTTAAAAAATTGAACAACAAAATACATGATTTTCCTATTAAATAGTCCAATAAAAAGTAGTGTAATTCAGGTTTGGATTTGCACTGCTTTTTTGTATTTAAAAAAATTGTACTAAAAGCGTTATTGTAGAAATAGATACTAAAATAAGCAACTACAAATCAAGTAGCTGCTCTAAACAAATCATAGTATGATGTCATACATATCATTAAAATAGTAATTAGAATTATTTTTAATTGATTTAACTTTTTCTTCTAATTTCTCAGATTCTATTAATAACTCCTTGGCCAATGAAAAAATCTTTAATCCTGCAACTGATGGTATAACACTAGAATCCCAGTAATGCTCAAATAGTTTAATTTCTAATTCATTTTCTAAACAAGTTATTGACTTTCTAATAACAGATTCACTAACAAAATTCTTTTGAGCTGCAATCAAAAAGGAGCCACTGTTTACAACTTCAGAGAAATATTTTAATTGTACTATTTTCATATAATCCTCCAATAATATCCCTTTAAAAAAAGTGCTTACTAAACTCTGTGTTTCTTCTATCTTTGACTGAGCAATCTATTGTGAAGTTTACTTGATCAATCAGTAACAAAGGAATAAACTAAATGATTAAGAATAATCTTAATAACTAAACTTATTAATGTTATTGTACTTAAGCTTGTATTTTATGTATATTGGGGGAAATTTTAGTTAGTTAATGTGTTTTGGTTAGAGAAAAATCTGCAAAATTACAGTTTTATTATCGAAAAATGTTATAAAACGTTAAAAATTACCATAAATCCACTAAATTATGATGTGAATTGAAAATGAATTAGAAAAAATATTATATAAACTTGGGGGAAATACCTATAAAAAGACGGTTTGTTGTCTATTTGACAGGGGTAATTCCAAAATCAGAACTTATTCTTATTGAACTAACGCATGCTTTAGTTGAACAACAAATAGAGGATGATCGTAATTCGACCATCCTCTATTTGCTATTTTAAAGTGTAAGAAGGTATATAAAATCTTAATAATATGAATAGCACATTGAAGAAAATTAATGCAAAAAATGACAAGATAGAGTGATCAGTTAATTACTAATTAATTTTATACCCTATTGTAATTAACGTATACAGTAAGTGAATAGAAAAAGGAGCTGATCATTATTCCCCTCCTTTTTCAATATATGGGAAGTTATTTATATTGAAAATACAGAATGTAAGTGGTTGAAGGGAATAACCCCTTCAAAGATGAATAAATATTACCATATAGAAAATAAAATATAGATTTAGAGGAAATGGGAGTTGGGTTATGAAAGAAAGGACAGAAAATAGATTTAATGTTCCAGCTGGTTCAAAAAGTGCAATTACTTTTGGTTCTGCTTTAGCCATTACAATATCTTGGAGTATTCATAAATCAGTTCTCTGGGCAATAATTCACGGGTTCTTTAGTTGGTTCTACGTTATTTATTATGTGTTGACTAGGTAAGACTTTTAGTCAAATTATAGAAGTATTTATAAATTTTTGTTACATGATTACAGTTACAGGGGGTTAGATCCAGGTGGATATAGCCTTTTCTGTCTGTTGAAAATTGAGTACCATTGAAAAATCAGGTGAACATTATTCAACTTACGCATGCGCTAATTGAATAACATGAAGACTGCTTTGGCAGTCTTTTTATTTTGCTAGCTGGCAGTAAAAACAAAGTATTTTTATTTTTATTATTTAACTACTTGATGACCTTGCTACTAAGTGTTACAATGCAGAGGTACTAAGTAGTACTGAATATCTTTAACACAAAATAGTGCCAATATATTTTATATAATTTTAACAAAACGATGCACATTTCATCTACTTAGTAATACAATATACTATTACTAAGTAATACTGAATATCAGTCAAGCTAGCTGAAAAGTGTTCACAAATAATTAACAAAAGAAATCTTTGATGTATAATCTATTCAGTGTTACTGTATACTGGTACTAAGTGATACTGAATATGAGGATTACTAATTTGCTTGTGAGGTGCTTTTATGAAAATACTATTCAATATTTTTGAACCTCCGCTACTCGTGTTACAGTTATCCTTTACTAAATAGACAGAGCTTTAATTTAACTAAACAAATAAGGGGGGTGTATGATATGGAAAATTTAACAGAAATGCTTAAAGGTTCGTTGGAAGGTTGTGTACTGGAAATCATCAGTCGGGGCGATACTTACGGCTATGAGATTACTCGTCGCCTTAATGAACTAGGTTTTACAGAGGTTGTTGAGGGTACGGTCTACACCATTTTGGTGCGACTAGAAAAGAGAGAATTAGTGAATATCGAGAAAAAGCGTTCTGAAATGGGTCCTCCTCGCAAATTTTATTCATTAAATAATGAAGGATACGAGGAACTCGAACAATTTTGGGGAAAATGGAATTTTGTTTCATCAAAAATTAATAGCCTAAAGGGGGAGAAATAATATGAAGAAATTTATAGAACTAATCATTGGCGATTTAGAAAGCAAGAAGGAATACAAAGCATTTATGAAAAAAGTAAATTCCCTGCCGAGAGATTACGCCTTTGTGTTCAAGAAGATTCAAAAGTACATGTGGAATTTCGGATATGGATTTGGTGAAGAAATTATCAATTTGTATGAACTGTTTGAAGCTAGTGCAGCAGAAGGCAAGCATGTGCTAGATGTTACCGGTGAAGACGTGGCAGCATTTGCCGACGAATTGATGGCTGCATCAAACCTAGATGGAGAATCGGCGAGCATATTAGGAGGGCAAGTAGATCTGAAAAAAGAAATTGAGAGTAGAGTTGAAAAGCAAGTAAAAATATGGACGAATAAAAAATAAGGTAGGAGGTTAATTATCATGTTAAATTTCATCAAAAAGATACTTGACGACAAAAAAGAATACAAAGAAATGATGGCGCGTGTGGAGGCTTTGCCAGGCGACTACCCAGAAGCCTATAAAAAAATATGCAACTATATGTGGGGTTTCGCATCTGGAAGCGGCATGGATATGCTAAGAATCCAATACGATCTCATTGATTTGTTTGAAGCTGGTGCGGCAGATGGCAAAAACGTTTTTGAATTGACAGGTGAAGACGTAACTGCATTCGCCAATGGACTTATCGACCAAGCGAAAAGATGGGATGATAAGTTACGCAATAATTTGAACAAAAGCATTCTGAATCAAGTGGGTAAGCAAAAATAAGCGTTGAATAACCCAACTGAATTTTTAGCTATTAAATTAATACCCTATGGATACGGTTCAAGTTTATTGAGCCGTATTTTTATGGACCTGATATGAAATAATTTTTTCGATAGACTTTCCATCTTGTGTCCGATTAAGTAATTAGAAAACCAAAAAGAACTTAATAAAGTAAAAAAGAGGCAATATGTTAGGATAACCTTTTTTTTAGAACTTAATATATTGCAAAGGGAGGCCCATAATCCTCAAATGTGTAGTATAACTTACCCGAATCTGGTGAGGGTATATTACTTTAGTTAAGAGCGATTTGGAACTTTTTTTGAAATGAAGCGTTGGGCTAATCTCCAACGAGGCGGACTTCTTTCAAAAAAGAAGGTGTCAAAAGAGTAAAAGTTAGAAACTGTGAAGTAGAACTTTTTAGTAATCACAATTTTACGAAGATGTTGTGAATCCCTAATTTACTGAAACTTCTGGAATGGAGATAAAATTACCATAAAAGGACAAGTTCGTATAATCGAATTTGTCCTTTTATTACTCAATTAAGACCTTTCCTTATGCAATTAGATGACAGGATAGACGAACATGGAATTTTAAATAACCCAGTACTAGAAGAAGGGACACCATATAAATCATATTAAAATAAACAGAAAGCGGATTCAGGAAAAATCCGTAAGAAAAAGAGTATAAATTCATTGACTCTCCCCTTGGGGGAGGCTTTACATTATGTTTTGTAAGCTTTTAAAAGGAGTTGAACAATATGAAGAAACAAAACATGATGTTAACTATTGTATTGATGAATTTATTCATTGTCTTTTTAGGGATTGGCCTAGTAATTCCGGTTACTCCTTCAATTATGAATGAGTTAAATATTTCTGGTTCGGTTGTAGGTTATATGGTTGCTGCTTTTGCTTTAACACAATTAATGATTTCACCAATTGCAGGTCATTGGGCAGACCGATTTGGACGTAAAAGAATGATTATTATTGGTCTAATAATCTTTAGTATTTCAGAGTTTTTATTCGGAATTGGAAAAACAGTAGAGGTTCTATTTATTTCGCGTATGCTTGGAGGCATTAGTGCAGCATTCATCATGCCAGCTGTAACAGCATTTATTGCAGATATTACAACGGTAGATACAAGAGCAAAAGCGCTTGGTTATATGTCAGCAGCTATTTCAACAGGTTTTATTATTGGTCCAGGTGTTGGAGGTTTTTTAGCAGAGATTAGTCCTCGTTTACCGTTTTTCTTTGCTGCTGCCCTTGCTGTATTCGCAGGTATTTTATCTATTAGTGTCCTTCCTGAACCAGTACGAAATTCAGAGAATAATGAAGAAACAAGGCAAAAACCAGGGATTAATCGTATTTTTTCACCATTGTACTTTATATCTTTTATGGTGATATTAATCTCACAATTTGGTTTAGCAGCCTTTGAATCGTTATTTTCTCTATATACGGATCACAAATTTGGATTTACACCTAGGGATATTGCTATTATGATAACAGGCGGTGGTATTATTGGTGCGATTGCTCAACTGGCATTATTTGATCGCTTAACGAAATGGATGGGAGAAATTCGATTAATTCGATATAGCTTAATTCTCTCTACGATACTTGTATTTTTAATTACAATCGTGAACTCATATTTTACGATTTTACTTGTTACAATTACAGTATTTCTAGGATTTGATTTAATGCGACCAGCAGTGACAACTTATTTATCAAAAATAGCTGATAATGAACAAGGTTTTGTAGGCGGAATGAATTCAATGTTTACAAGTATCGGGAACGTAATTGGTCCTATTATTGGTGGGGTTTTATTTGATATCGACTTAAACTATCCATTTTATTTTGCGACAGTCATATTGGCATGTGGGGTAGGGTTAACTATTTCTTGGAAAGTACCAGTTTATAGAACATCTTAAGTAACCAGAAAAAGCATATTCTTAATTTGCGAATAAAGAATATGCTTCTTTTACTAAACTAAGATTGAGGAAGTGATAGAAATGAAAGAGAAATTTTACACAATAGGTGAAGTCTCAAAATTGGTGAACATCTCGATTAAGGCCCTTCGTTATTGTGATAAAATCAACTTATTTAAACCTGCATATGTCGATCCACAAACTAACTATCGATATTATAAAGACTCACAAATTCATCTTCTCGATCTAATCAAATCTTTGAAATATATTGGTACTCCATTAGAAGAAATGAAAGAAGTACAGGGATTAAAGAGAGATGATTTTTTCGTCTTTTTAACGGAACAAGAAAAAATCGTAAGAAAAAAGATAGAATCCTTATTAGAAATCGAAAAGATTATCGTAAATGCTAAAAAGGGATTACAAAAGCAAAAGGAATATCCGGCAATTGGAGATGTATTTCTTTCCTATGAAGAAGAAATAGAAATTATACAGACAAAGGCGGAAGGAATTGTTCCGAAAAGTATTTTAAATGCTTCATATAGTAAATTGAAGAAATTTGCTGCATCGACGGAAGGATTTAGAAATAATGGTTATGGTGCCATTTTTCCTTATAAATCTTATACAAGTGTTGATGAAGTTACTTATCGGTATTTATTTACACCTGTTTTAACAAAAAAACAGATTTCATTACTTATGAAAGGTACTGAAGTTGCCAAAATACCGGAAGGAAATTACGTATGCATTACATTTAAAAGCGTATCAACAGAAGATTATTTTCTAAATTTACTAAAACTAATTAAATATGTGGAAGTTCATCAATTGACAGTTACCAGTGATATTTATGAGTCCTTAATACATAATAATTATGCTCAGAATCAAAAAGAAGAATTTCTAATTGAAATGAGAATTCAAGTAACAAATCTACGAACAACAAGTGAAAGTTAAAAGTAGTGATAGGTAACCTTATTTGATCACCGATAGACTGCTTCGGCAACTTTTTTTATTGGAGTAAATGCCAGGGGGTTAAGTAGCACTGAATTAATTAACTTTGAGATTAAAAGGGTATACTACAACTGAGGTGATGATATGAAAAAAATTTTATTACTATCAATAATTTTATTTTTAATTTCCCCAAGTGTTACATACGGTTCTGGCATAACAAATCCAAAATGTCCTAATACTGATATTCTAGTACAAACTTCTGAAAATGATATGGCTCAACTATTAAGCGCTTTAAATGAAATTATTCCAAATGTATACGGTGATGATCAATTATATAAAGAATGGAAAGTCGTTAATATACAGCCTGCTTCACAATTAAAAGGTTACCAAGAAGTATATAAAAAAATAGCAACTACCTATTGTGGAAAAAATGTAGCAGATCATTCATGGTTTGTTAGATTGGTATTCCCTAAGATTCTTCCAGCAACAAGCGCAGCTACTGGTGAACTATTCATCGTTAAAGACAAAAATAATAAGTGGATACCCTGGTACCAGTATCATTAACTGTTAATTGTAAGACTTTTTCAACTAAAGCATGAGTTAGATTTATAAAAATTTGCTATGATAATTCATTTTGTTATGTTTTACCACAAGGTTTAAATTATATTTCGTTCAAATAGGAGATTATGGCTTTGAATTGGCTCAGAGAAATGAATGTCATTACAGTTGTAAATGGTACATTAGGTAATGGGATAAGTAATGAAAAACTCGAAATAAATAGGATTCAAATAGATGGGAAATGTAATGATATAACTATCATTGCTCAATTCTTTATAGCGATACATACACTTTTTGATTTACCTATTGTGACAGCTTTTCCGATTACCAATGAAGAAGTTGAAGAGATAGTCATGGAACAAATTGCAATTCACTTCAATAAAATTCAAAAAATAATCATTAATAATCGCTTAGAACGAATTCAATTGATGGAAATAAAGGACTTCTCTAAAAACAAATTCTTAGAAATGTCTCGATTTAATCAAATTCATCCGATCATCAGGGAATTATATTTTTCGTCAGAAATTATTCCTTTAGAGCACAATTTTCTAACCTTTAGGGAAAATAAAAAACGTTACCAAGTTTTAAATGAAAAAATTGGGATACCTTCTCAAGCAGATTCAAGTTTTTTAGATGTCATCATGTTTATAAAAAAATCATTTGGTGTTTCTAAAGAAGATAATCACACATCTGTAATATCACCAGCAGGATGGAAAATAAAAAATGATATAAAAAAACTTGAATCAATTAAGTTATTCAGCCAATATTTTAATTTAGAGTTAATTGTAGACAGTGATAATGGTCAAATATTAGCAATCGATCTATTAAATCGATAAATAGAAGAAAAAATGTAGTTTATGAGTTTCTTATGCAACTAACATATCCGTTAGTCGAAGATAAAAATTGATATTACTGATTAGAGTTTACTCAACTAATGTTTGCATTAGTTGAATTTTTTTTGTTTTAATTCTATGTAGGAGATTTGATTACTTTTCTAGAAATAAAAAGATTGGACAAAATTGAGAGGGGTTACAACAATGTTTGGAGATTTATTATTAGTTGGGGAACAAGATGGGGTTAAAGGAGATTTTAATACATTAAAATCAATGATGAATTATGTTAGATATACAACACTGGAAGCTATTACAGACATAACTGTGGAAGAGCTAGATTATCTGCACACTCCGACAGGAAATTCAATTGGGATGTTACTTACTCACATAGCGGGCGTTGAATACTGGTATCAGCTTAATACATTTGAAAATCGAGATTTAAATGAGGCAGAAGAAGAAAAATGGTTACCTGGTTTAGATTTGGATGATAAGGCACGAGAGAAAATTAAAGGCAACGATGCAACATATTATATTAATCTTTTAAATGCGATTCGAGAAGATACTTATGCAAAATTTAATACACTTTCAGATGAGTGGTTGCATGAGAAGTCAGAGTTTGGAAGAACAAAAGCGACAAATTATTTTAAATGGTTTCATGTATTTGAAGATGAAATCAATCATCGAGGTCAAATAAGAATGATTCGTAAGTTATATAAAAATAGTTAAAATTAGATAGTAGGTATCGAGGATAGTTTAGCAATCGAAGTTAAAGATATAATCTTTTTTACATATGTATTTGAACCTTTTACTTAAAGTAGAAAAAATCTAACATTCGTAATGAGAAACACTTTTAGATAATTAATTAACCCATGCGCTAATTTCAAAAAAAAGATCGACACTTTCGTCGATCTTTTTTTGTTGACCTAAACTAGATTCTCTTTTTTTACTATTTCTTTTTTACTTGCTCTCAAAACTTTCATTTCTATGTAGATGCTACTGCTACTGCAAATATAGAGAATATATTTGTTTGTATTTGAAAAGATGTAGTTAGATTTTAAAACAGCAAAAAATAAGATCTATCTAAAAATGAAAGATTTGACTCTTTAACTTAATCAGTAACCAAACCAGTAAACAATACCCTTAATCCATATAAAAATTGCTCTTTAAAATCGAAGCCAAATTGATATTTTTCTCCTAAAAATGAAGTGAAAGCGGCAACTTCTTCGGGTGAGAACGAGATATGTTTTGCGCGCTGTTCGTCAGCTATGAATGACATGACGTAATTGTTAAAAAGGTTTCCTGCAACTAAACAGTTTTTATCAGAAACTCCGTATTTACTTAGAGAATCTATTGTGAATTTCACTGCTTTTAATCTGCTCGGTGTAGTTGGCATAGATTGTGAAAAGACCTCAACTGAATCCCGTGTGTCTAATAAAACTCTTCGGATCTCCAAAGCAAGGTTAGTTAAAGCTTCTTTTGGATCATCAATTTCCTCAGGTAGGACGATTTCTTTATTAATGTGTTCGGAAATTAAATTATACAAATCCTGTTTATCTTTTATATGCCAATATAAGGATGCGGCCTTAATCTCAAGTTCCTTAGCTAATGTGCGCATTGTTAAATTACTTATTCCGTCACGATTTAATATATCTAATGATGCTTTTACAATTGATTCTTTTGTTATAGGCATAAAATCTCTCCAAAAAATTTAATAATAATGCATTGACTCTAACGTTGTTAGATGATACTCTAACAACGTTAGGTAATCTAACGGTGATAGTTGTTTTCTATTCTTAATTGTACAAGAAAAGCAAAACATTATAAAGTTACTGACTTTGTTTTCCATTTAAATATATAAATTGACTCGTTAATTATGATTGAAAAATAAAAGAGATAATAGATTGGGGAAGAGTAAAATGAAAAATATGCGTAAGAAAAAAGATGTAGGTATATATGGATTAACAGCAAAATGGTATGACAAAAATTCGCGGAAGAGTCGTATGAAACAAATGCAAGAGTATGCAAATGAAATTTCAACTTTAGTTGAAAATGGGGCGAGTATATTAGAAGTAGCACCTGGCCCAGGCTATTTATCTATTGAACTAGCGAAGAAAGGGTTCAATGTTACTGGAGTAGAGTTAAGCCAAGATTTTGTTGTCATTGAAAAAAATAACGCGAAAGAAGCTAATGTTTCAGTTGATTTTAAAGAAGGTAATGCATCTAATCTACCTTGTGAAGATAACTCATTTGATTTTATTGTTTGCAGTGCCGCGTTTAAGAATTTTAAAGATCCTGTAAAAGCACTTTCCGAAATGTACAGGGTGTTAAAACCGGATGGAAAGGCTCTTGTTATCGATATGAATTATAATTCAACTTCTGAAGACATTGAAAATGAAGTAAGAAATTCAGGAATGAAAGGTTTTGATAAATATTTTGTGAAATTTGCATTTAAAACTTTCCTTAAACAAGGTGCCTATACTAAGGAAAATTTTGAGATGTTTTTACAAGAAATGCATTTCAGGAACTATAATATTAAGCAAGAGGGTATCAGTTTATATGTTTATCTTTATAAATAAAAACTTCTTTATTTCACGATATTTCAAGAATAAGAAATTACAATAATAATGGATTCCAAACCAAATTGTTTATTTATAATTAAATAAATTGTTATTGAACTAACTTATACGTTAGTTCAATAACTTATTGGAGCTAATCGATATGCTCCCATTTTCACTTTTGGGAAGGCATTATTTTAGATTCGATAGCCAACAATCACTCAAAATACAAGTGATAGTGATTTTTACACCTAGGATTAAAGTTAGACTGGCAATAAGGACATGAGTAGTTGCAATCTTGATATTCTTGAATCGTCAATTCTTTATGACAGTTACCACAAAGAATCGCTTTTATTCCCGATTCCTCTTTACTCCATACTTTTGGTTGATGATCAGCAACCTCCTCATGGCAAAAATAACATCCATAATAGAAATCACAACATTTAAATTTAATGGCAATAATATCATTATCTGTATGGTAATGTTTGCAGCGTGAATAGTTATCAATCGAACCTATTACTTTCATCATTTTGCTCCTTTTCAAATGACTTACTTGTTAATCTAGTTGTACGAATTGTGCAGGTCTTCGTAACTAAAAGGAATCTCATATTTTCATTCATATTACGACCTCTAATAAGACTGCTACACCAATTCCTCCACCGCTGCCTATTGCAGCTAATACATATTTTAGATCTTTTCTCCTTTGCACTTGGTGGAAAAGTCTTGTGATCACCATACTGCCCGAAGCCCCATAAGGATGACCTAATGTTAAAGCCCCTCCACAAACATTTAACTTTTCATAAGGAATAGAAAGTTCTTTTGAACAAGCAACTATCTTAGAAGAAAAGGCTTCATTTATTTCGAAAAGATCGATTTCTGAAATGGATAAATTGTTTCTTTTTAATATTGCTAGAATTGCTGGGATAGGGGCTTCACCTGGATAATTAGGATGTACACCTGAGACTTCACTATCCATAAATCGTAGAATAGGCTGTAATCCATTGTTTACTGCTATATTTTCTTCCATGATTAGTACAGCTGACGCCCCGTCATGAATCCCACAACTATTTGCAGCGGTAATTGTACCGTTCTTTTTAAATATAGGTTTCGCCCTAGGTAAAAGATCTTCCAAATTTCTTTTTTTGAAAAAGGCTTCATCTTCGTGGATATCAATAACGGGAATAATCTCTTGCTTAAAAAATCCTTTATTATAAGAATCCCAACTACGTTTATAACTTAATAGAGCATACTCATCCTGTAATACTCTTGAAATGGAATACTTTTCAGCGACATTCTCTGCTGCAACACCCATATCTGGATCACCTATTTTATCAGGAGCAAATTTTGCTCTAGATTGAAATGGAGAGGTACTTGTACTTTCTACACCACCAGCAATGTAACAATGGCCAGCTCCTCCTTGGACTAAGTAACAAGCCATTCGAATTGCTTCTAACCCTGCACTACATTGACGGTCGATTGTCATCCCAGTTACAGAATGAGGAAATCCTGCTTCTAAAGCAGCAATTCGAGATATGTTACCTCCAGGTCCAACTATATTCCCTAAAATGATGTCGTCGATTTTTTGTACTAATCCATTCGCTAAATGTGATAGAAGTGGAGCAGCAAGTTCATGTGATTGAATGTCTCGAAAGATTCCACCCATTTTCCCAATAGGAGTTCGTTTTGCTTTGACAATTACAGCTCTGTTAATGTCTAGTCACCTTGCTTTCTATTTGTTTTATTAGTTCAGCACGAGCGATCTTGCCACTCGTTGTGTATGGCATATCATTTTGAAAAAACCATTTTCGAGGAATTTTATAAGAAGATAAATACAACTTACAAAATCTTTTTAACTCCAATGAGTTACTCTTTCCTTTTATAACAGCAGCAACAACCTGACCCCAATATGAGTCTTCTAGGCCAATGACAGCAACTTCTTCAACATCGGGGTGGGTTGAGATGACTTTTTCGATTTCTTCAGGAAAAATATTGATTCCACCATATAAAATCATATTTTGTTCTCGACCTACAATCGATAAAAAGCCGTCGTCATCAAAGTAGCCCATATCATGGACTGTTGCCCATCTGTGAACATCTTGTATCGAATTGATGATTCTTTTACTCTGTTCAAAGTACCCATTTATCACATAATTACTTCTTACATATATTTTTCCTGTTTCATTTGGATTTGCCAATTCCTGATTTGGTCTTCGGATTTGGATCTCCACTCCATAACAGGGCTTACCTACGGTGTTTGCCTTTTGAAGTCCATCTCGATCAGAAAGTACAGTAATGAAGCTTAATTCGCTAGCACCAAAAAACTCAAACATGGTCATATTTGGAAACAGTTGTCGAATTTCGATTTTTGATTTCTCGGCCCATTTTGCGCCAGATGAAAGCATTTTTATTGGTTTATCAATTTGGATACCTTCTTTTAGAAGTGCTTCAATCATTGTTGGAACGACATAGATTGTTGTAATCGGAAAAGATTCAATCCAGGATAAGATAGTAGAAGAAGAGAACTTTTCACAAAGAAAAACGGTTCCACCTAAATATAAAGTACTAATGGCACCATAAAGAAAGTGCGAATGGATTAAGGCTCCAGGAATTAGAATTTGATCGGATTCATTTAATCCAAAATCAAAACGATTGCAATCGAAGCTAGAGACCCATGAGTCTTGAGAGCGAATAAATGCTTTGGGACTTCCAGTTGTACCAGAAGTAAATCCAATATAAAAAGATGGATCATCATCCAATTCGACTGCAGGAGATGGCTCAAATTGAGCGATTTCCTGTAAACATTCATCAAATGCTGTTAAACATGGAATAATATGGTTGATTTTGGCGTAAATATCTCTTGTTGTGACAATTATCGAGGGATTTGACAGTTTTGTCCTCTTTTGCAATTCATTTATATTCCATTTCAAATCATAAGGAACAGCAATCCATCCTGCTTTGGATGCTCCTGCAAAGAATTGCAAGAAGGGAATACCATTCGGCAATAGGATTCCAATTGTTTTCGTTTCTGAACGGAGTGAATTCAGCCAATTAGCTGTTCGATTAATTAATTCATCCCATTCTTGATAACTAATTTGTTGATTGATTGTATGGATTGCGATTTTTTTTGGTGATAATTTTGCGATAGTTTGGTAGGTTTCTGTAATATTTCCCACGATAGTTCTCCTCTATAAAAA
Source organism: Bacillus sp. EAC (assembly GCF_002156875.1). Taxonomy (GTDB): domain Bacteria; phylum Bacillota; class Bacilli; order Bacillales; family Bacillaceae_G; genus Gottfriedia. The sequence continues at coordinate 139,467 of NZ_NCSY01000007.1, forward strand.
AGAGACACTAATGTGTCTCAAAGATTTAGATATTTTTAGATGATTGATATGAATAACTTGTTGCCAATGAACGTGAAAAAACTGGGTGTTTTCTTAGTTTGTAAACTAAGAATGAAGCAAGTATAGCTTTTAACACATCTCCTGGAATATAAACGAGACTTAATTTTACAGCAGTTAAAAAAGGAATCTCCATGATTACAGCTTGGATCGGAATACCAATTAAATAGATTAATAGTATTCCTACTGTCAAATTAATCAATAAGACATGTTGTAATTTTAACGTTTGAAAACGTGATAATAGAAATCCGATACAAAAAGCCGTAATTGGCCATGAAATTAAATAACCAACACTTGGTCCGGCAAAGACACTTAGCCCACCTCGTCCTCCTGATAGAAGAGGCATCCCAACAGCAACAAGTAATAAAAAGACTGTTTGACTCATCGCTCCTAATCTTGCTCCTAATAATCCACCTGAAAGAATAACTCCTAATGTTTGTAAAGTAATTGGAACCGGGGTAAAAGAAAGCATAATCGGGGGAACTTGTCCGAGAACGCCCATAACAGCTGCAAACATTGCGACATATGTAATTTCTTTGATTTTCATCGTTCTTGCTCCTATCGTTCAATTTGTGATTACAAATATCATAATAATGATTTTAAAATTATATGTCAACCTGTATTAATTTTTGGTTAACATATAATCTTCCATATTGAAATGATATGAGCTGTTTAGAAGTTCTTTGATTAACTAACGCGTGCGTTAGTTACACAACAAATAGAGGGTGATCATTCGAACATCCACTATTTAACTATTTAACAGTAAAGTTGAAGAAGGAAAATTTTAAAATTACGGTGAATCTAATAGTAAAATTAATAAATTTATTGATAAGGATTACTTAGTGGGGTGTTTTAAATGTCAGATGTTTCAAAGAATGAAGAGAGATTAATAGAAGTTACTGAAGAATCAGATGAGTTAACTGATATTGAACGTTTTAAGATTTTTACACGTAAAAACACTAAAAAATATATAGAAAGATTAAATCTAACTAGTCAATCCGACTATGATTATCTTAAGAAAGGCAAAATCATTAGTTGGAACTGGGCAAGTTTCTTTTTAGGTATCTATTGGATGGCCTACCGAAAAATGTGGAAGTTCGTTGCGATCTATTTAGTTTATTTCGTAGTTGTTGACACGCTATTAAGAGACCAAAAAGGATTATCTTCAAGTATTAACTTTGTTGTCAATCTATTACTTGGAATGTATGGAAACTCACACTATTTTTCTTATTCTTCTAAAAAAATCGATGGGATTAAAGCAAAAGGCCTAGCGAAGGATGACGAGCTATCTTCTTTACAAAAAGCAGGGGGGCCCAGTATAGTTTCGTTTTTAATCTCTATCTTTATTGTACTAGCTTTCGCATTCATTATGGTTTTACTAGAAGAACATTGGAGCTATCAACATAACTAAAATTAATTATCTACTTAATATCTAATCTTCTTCAACTACCGCATTTAATTTTTGAATGATAAACATGAAAAATAACCTGTATCTTTAATTACTCAGTAATCATAGATACAGGTTTTATATTTAGGTTACTTTTATAGATTTGTTAATCTGCCTCGCATTTTAATACCGTTATTTTAATAATAGTATTGTTATAGTTTGTGGCGTAGACCCCGGAATTCCAGGTTTCATATTGATTGCCCCATTTGCGTTTCGGCATTCTTATTAGAGGAATTATCATTATTTCGTTTACGAGGCGCAGACATGAAATATAACACCATCCATACGCAAATGCTGAAATAGCCGCTGTGCCAAATGAAGAATCCAATGCCTCCCCAAACATCAAAATTTCTGGTTGCTGTAAAGTTGAAAATAGCTTGTTTAAGGGCATCATGTGGGACAATATTTCCGATATCCCGTGATAAATTAGCATAGTGGATGAATGGTAGTGTATAGCTCTGGAAAATTAAATATCCGCAGCACCAAACAGCCAAAATTATAAGAAAACGATTGTAACTTTTTTCTAAGGGGATGTGTTTATTAATTTGTTTCAGTCCGACTACTATCAAAGGTGAAATACTTAAAAAAGCGAACGCCCATAACGTTTCTTCTATGGCAAACAATATACGATATTGTGTTATAAGTCCACCAAAGGCAAAAAACTGTGCAAGGAAAATACAACCTAAGGCAATAAACGGTGATTTCACTAACATTAAATTAATTAGTTTATTGTTTTTTCTATAGCTATTAAACTCCATTTCATTGATTAGTTTCAGCAAGATTATTGCAATCATCCCGATAAAGCTCAATTCGGCAAAAAATGCTAAGCACCGGATAATAAAGGGGCTATTGAAAATCGTGTCAAACCAAGCCAATCTCTCTGGATAACTAGATACAAATATGGTGCGATATAATGCAACTGCAACAAATATGATCCCTAAAACTCGCAAAGTCAAAAAATACTTCGCGTTTTTCGATTCTTGAAGCTTCCATTTTAATGATCTAAAGAAGATTAATAGTGCTATAAACAAATTAAACGTACTGATAACCACCATAGTGATCCACCATTGCATGTCCAAGTTCATAAAACAACTTCCTTTCTTTTAGATAAAATTCGTTCGCTTTTTTCTTCAATTTTTTCATTGAAGTTACTTACTATTTCTACTCATTTACATTTTGCTAACTTTTTAAATTAGAAATGAATGTTTAGTCTCAATCATTTAAACCTTACTTTTCATTTACTTATATTCTATTAACTATTTGGGACTTCCTTTAAATGAATGTTTTCATCTTTAATAATATTTCTGACTTATTTCTTCAATAATAACTATAATTATCCGACTCTATTTTTTTTGAATCTAACTAACCATATTCAATTATTATTTTTTATCATTTATTTTCCAAACATAGATTTTATTATAGTAGGAACAACTAAAGACTGTTTAATAGTCATTTGTGTTATTTAACTAACGCATGCATTTGTTTAACTTAGTTTAGGGTTGTAAATGTGGTTTTTTTGGAAGTAAATGGAAGTTTGTCTGCATAATAAAAGGACTATTTGATTAATCAATAGAATTAATAAAAGTAGTTATAGTGTTTTTGGAAGATATATATATAATCACTTACCTTATACTTGAGTTCACAGTTGGGCAGGAGGAATTACGTTGAAAAGAAGGATCTATTTGATCATAACAATACTAATATGTCTAATAGTCATTGGGTATTTAAAGTTCGATAGAAATACTAACTATTCACCATTATCACAAGATGAAATTGGAAAATTTATTAAAAAGAATAATATTGCACCATTATCAGTTGTAGAAGTTAAAGATACTTCAATGATTTTATATGAGAACGGTATTTATGAACTTTCCAATTACGACGGAAAGATTATACAAAATCATACTGAATGGGGGAGCACCAGACAAGAAAAAGTTCAAATAGGTATGTCAAGTATGGGTAGTCCTTATGTTTCAGTTATTATCGATGATAAAAACTTATTGAAAGAAGCAAATGAAGTAAAAATCATATTTGAGGATGGAAAAACTGTTACAAAACTTTTTAAAGGAAAGCGTGGTATGTTTGTTTTTTATAATAAAGTGAAATCGAACTTAGCAATCGAAGACCAATTTGAAATATTAATAAAAAATAAAGAGGGTATTGTAATTTATAAGAACACACTTTAAAGATTTTTTGTAAATAGCCTTTGGTTACAAAGTGAATTCAATAAGTATTTATTACTTAGGAGATGGTATGCAATGTTTTTAGGGATAATTCTTCTATTAGGTGGAATTGTACTTACTGCATTTCCACAATTTGTTTGGCTCATATCAGAAAGTTGGAAGTCAGAAAATGCAGATGAACCCTCAACTTTATATATATGGTCAACCCGTTTTGGTGGAATTATGTGCATTTTAATTGGTACAGCTAATATAATCGCTTTATTGTACTATAAATGAACCCAGATACCCTATAAGGGGAATAGATATCGGCTGCAATTTCACTATGATATTACTACTGGAGTAGTTATTAATTTATGTTATTTAAGCAACTAAAGCATAGGTTAGTTCAAGTAAGAAGGGATTGGGTTAGACAACTTTTTTGTTGGTAGAAAATTCAAAATATAAAATGAAAAGTTTTATATAATATTTAAATGTATGAAACAGGTTAGGAGAATAGTTGAAATGGATTTTCATATTACTAAAGATTTGAATGAAAAAGATAAAAATTATATTAATAAAAGCTTGTATGAATATAATTTAAAACATTTTCCAGAAGATTTAAGAGGACGATATCAAGAAATTAATTTATTTCTTAAGGATGAAAACAATAATGTACGTGGTGGAATATTAGGTGAGATTTGCTGGAATTGGTTAGAAATTCATACTTTTATGATTGATGAAGATATTAGAAAACATGGATATGGAACTAAATTATTACTTGAAATTGAACAAATTGCATTGGAAAAGAATTGTGACTTCATAAAAGTAGATACTTTGAGTTTCCAGGCATTAGATTTTTATAAGAAACTCGGTTATCAAGTGTATGGCACTCTAAATAAAGTTGGCAGAGATTATAAGCATTACTTCTTAAAAAAGGACTTATCATATTAGGCGTTCTTATTTTACTAATATATTCGTTAGTTAAAGTTCATGAGTCACTGATGTGGCTCATTTTTTATTGAAGTAAATGGAAGATTTATTAAATATAGAATGATTTAATTTTTATGTTAATGCGTTAGTTACATAACATCTGGAAGCCAATCATGGCTCCTGTTCTATTTTTTGGCAGTTTAGTGGAATAAGAATAATCAGATGAAGAAAACTATAAAAACGATGGCATTACTTTAGAATGCGTATCGATCGGTTTTGGGTGAAAAGTAAAATAGAAAGGATGATTCAACGATGGATATGGACATTCCGAAAGATGATGATATTGAAATGGAAGAAAAGGTAGAGCTAATTGGCAGTATTGAAAAATTAACAGAGCATAAAGTATGGAGCGCACAAGGTTTCATGGATATTCCAAATCAAGGCAAGACGTACAGGAAAAGATATTTAGGAAACCGATATCAATAATTCGAGAAAACGTTGGCCAAGAAAAATATGTGAAGGTTTCAAAGTAAGAAAAGGATAATACAGCCTTTTATGCTAAGGTGATTTTTTCGATTGGGTAATATTTATTTTTCTGATTTATCCAGTTTTATATCCATTTCAACCAAGTTTTTTGAGTGAATAAATTTTGATTTAGAACAAACACATACTTTAGTTGTAGATAACGAGTTGCTTGCAGCTCGTTTTTTTATTGAAGTAAATGGCAGTTTAGTTTTAGTTCAAATATTTACAATTTCGATTGTATTATCCAACGAAAAAATCAAATTACCTTCAAACGTTCTTCAACAATTGAGGCATTTAATTGAAGAACAAAGAAATTTATTCTAATTTTGTAAATGGATATAGGGTTACTATGTATGTATAGTTCTTAGTTAAAACGATCATCAAATCGAAGATCGTTTTAACAAAAAAATCTTTCATATTAATCCAAAATTTAGTACACCTACAAGGTACCTTTTTATAATATTAAAAAGGGGTTCGACAAAATGGAAATCATCTTCATTTATTTGATTATAGGGATATTGATTAGTGCATCAATTTATGTAGTGGCAGATTTTCGATCTTGGTATGTTTTTTCTGCATCGTGTATTGCCTGGTTACCTCTAATGTTAATTGGAATAATAATAACTATATTTATGAATTTAGAAGAAATTTCCAATAAGCTAAACAGATAAATACACAAAACCAAGAAATAAATCCAAAAACCGTGACAATTGTATTTTCGGACCACCCATATTTTAAGCCAAAGTGATAGTGAATCGGTGTCATTCTGAAAATACGCTTTTGAGTAAGTTTAAATGACGAAACTTGTAAAATAACCGAAAGTATTTCAGCAAAATATATAAAGAATAAAATGGGAATTAAAATTTCAACTTTCTCAAGAACAGCAAGAAATGATAGCGATCCTCCTATTGCTAATGATCCCGTATCCCCCATAAAAGCTTTGGCAGGATATATATTATAAATGAGAAAGCCAAGTAAACATCCAATCATAATTAAACAAAAAATTTGTACCTCTGATCTGTCTGAAACCATAAAAAAGAAAAAGTAAGTAGGAATTGCAACAACGCCTAAAAGACCGTCTAAACCATCCGTAAAGTTAATGGCATTTGCAGAACCCACGACAAATAATGTGATGACAAAAACATATAACAACATAGGAAGATCCAGGGAAATATTTTTATAAATATTAATGCTGGTGTCTACGCCTAGTTCGTTGATCACGTAAAAAAGCAGAGTACCTGTAAAAATAAATTGAAAAATAAGTTTAGTCTTACTCGAAACCCCTCCTGGATCTTGACGAGAAGCTTTCCAAAAATCGTCCAAAAACCCAACAAAACTAAAAAGAATGTAGGTAATAGATAAGAAATACATTAATGGAGTAGGAGAAAAAAGAATTGATACTATAATTCCTACAAAAAGAATCATTCCAAACATTAACGGAGTCCCTTTTTTTAACTGATGACCTGAAGGAAGTTCTTTTCTTATCGGTTGAATGAGTTTAAGTTGTCTCAAAACAGCAATTAATAGTGGAGATAAAATTGAAACAACTACAAAAGAAATTAACGCTGGGATTAATTGATTAATCAATTTTCATTTACTCCTTTTCTCTTTATTGTCTATAATAAATTCTAAAAAAAACTTTTATTTCCTCTATTTCAAACAATCCAAAATAATGAGTTACCTATGAAACAATTTTCTTTGATGTGTATACGAGAAGATTTCCCATTCAATCGATTACTTAGAAAAAAACACCTTAAAAATCCTATTCTTTGATTATTTAATACAATTACTTAGTTCTGAATTCCTGTAATTTCCACTCCATTTTTAGCTGTTTTCGTCTATCCGTTTTTTCATTTACTTTTCTTAATTAGAGTACTAAAGGAACATTAAATTTAAATATTTATTTTTGTAATAAGCTCTTCATAAAAAGGGGTCACTTTCGAAATGAAATGAGAGTTACATAATAGCTAATAATTCCTTATGTAACTAAGGAATGCGTTAGTTGAACATCTTGAGTTGAATCGGTGGCTCTTTTTTTATTTAACTAAATGACCGAAAGGGTGAAGAAGGATACTTGGATTTAGTACAGAAGAAATTAGTAAAGAAATTATTTTATTGGAGGCATTAAATTATGACTCAACTTGCATTGAAAATGTACGATTATCATGTTTGGGCGAACCAAACACTATTTAAAAGATTAAGAGAACTATCTGATGACGTATACAATAAAGAAATTAAGAGCGTTTTCCCTTCTATATCGAAAGTAGTTTCTCACATGTACATAGTCGATCAGCTTTGGTTTCACATTATATCTGGTAAAAACATGACTGAAGCATTGAAAGTAGAGAAAGAAACAGGGGAGGGGAAAGGTATTGAAGAAATGGATAAATTGTTTTATGACTTATCTCAGAAGTATAAAGAATTTTTAAACCAGCAGGAAGATTTTGAAAAGTTGGTGGAACTTGATATTCCATGGGAAGTGAAACGAGAAACGAGCCTATCTGAAATGGTCTTGCATATTGTCACTCACGCAACATATCATCGCGGAAATATAACGTCGATGTTGCGCCAAATGGGTTATGCATCTGTCACGACTGATTATACGCGGTATTGGTATGCAGGCAAATAGTGTTCCTAAAGGGGAACCACAACCACGGTCGATATAATGATTTACAATGTAAAGATATTCCAGTGAAAAAATCCCAAACTCTCAGTGATTTGAATGAGAATTTGGGATTTCATTATCCATCAATTGTTTCCTTTGATGGATTAGCAAAGGAGTAATTATTATGATTTGATGTAATTCAATTAAAAGATATTTTTATTTCAATTAACAATTCCATGTTTCGTAATTTCAACTTTTACTTTTCCATTAAACTCAACTATTGGATATTCTTTTCTCCAATTAATTTTTTTCCAAGTATCATGATGAAAGGCATTAATTTGCCTTCCAACTCCTAGACTGTCCGAATTAGCTTTTTGCATTTTTTTTATAATGACATTTACTTTTTTCGTAAGCAATTTGGATAACACTTTATTCAAGTCATCAACTCGTTTGTTTGAATTTAATCCGTCTATTGGATATTCCATGATTTGTACTTGCAAATCTAACTTTAAGTCCACTGAAATATTATCAGGATTTTTTGCTTTTACAATTAAATCTCGTTTTAATTTCTCCACGTTGAATAAAATGAAATTTTTCATTTCTGGTTTTTTATCTTCATGAATTTTAAGTTTGAGCCATGCCCTTTTTTGCTTTTGATCTGCCATCAATAAATAAAGAGTTGAATCTTCGTGAGGTAAATATTGGCCAGTATATTTATTGCCACTAAACATAGCTAATCCTAAGATTTGTGCCTCGTCTTTCTTTGGTTTAATGAGCGGCAAGACAAAATCCACACCTGGATCAAACATATCTGAGATGAGTGGTCTCTTTTGTAAAGGTAAAAATGTGGAATCTTGTTCGCTTCGAATCAGTGAACTTAAATACTCACTCATAAGTCTGTTTTTTTGAATTTTAATGTTGAGCAGGTCACTAACTTTTCCTTTTACAACTGCTACGTTTGCAAGGAGAGAACTTTTTGGATCTCTATAAAATACGTCTAGTCCAGGGTAAATATCCTGCTTTGCATATTCTTCTCCTAACAGCAAAACCATTAATTTTGAAGAGTCGAACTGTTCAGCTATTCTATGATTAATTTTATTTCTAGCATCTCTTGGTGTGTCTCCGATCTCAGATAGAACTTGACTTTCTGTTGCTCCTGTAGCTTCTGGACCAGAGGTAAATAATGGAATGGTAACAGTACTTACTATTTTCCCGTCAGGCCTTAAATCAAACCCAGTGCCCATTACTAGTTTTACATCTTTTAGTAAGTGTTGATCCCAGCAGCCAGTTAAAATGGTTAAACAAATGATTGATAGAATGGCTATTTTTGTAAATTGCATTTTCAGACAGCTCCTGATGTTTCTTTTTTACCTCTAAAAATTGACACAAATAAAAGGATACAAGGTAAACCGAAGATAAAAAAATAACTGCCATACGTAGCGTATTTAGTAAGTGAATTAATCAATTTATCGTTAGTTGGTATAAAAAATGAAAGTAAAAATACGAGAGAGGCAGTGTAAAAAACAAATGTTGAACGGTTTACTTTTTTAAATATATTGGCCAAACCATTCGAAGATAAATAAAGATACATCATAAAAGAAGTTCCTACTGCTACAATCCAAATCGACAAAAAGAGTAAGTCCGTTCTTTCCATGATTTGAAAGGTCCGATATTTCATGATATATAAAATTGGTTCTGGTATAAACTTTAGAATGGAGGGACCAAGATAAGAAATACTGACGATTGTTAAAAAGGTATAAAAAATAGTTACGATGCCGTTTGCCATTAAGGCTACCTTTAATTTTCCTACACTTTTACCCAAACTATAGGGAAAAACCACTAACAAAGTTTCAAAACCCAAAAAAGCAAGGATTGAGTTTGTCGCCCCTTTAAAAATTGTAGGTAAACTGTTTTGCCCTACTGGAAGAATAGATATAAAGTTAACATCTTTGATAACAGAAGTGATTAATATTAATAAAATAATTAAGAGGAAAGAAACGATAACATAAAATCGAGCGATTACTCTTAAATTATTTTTTACACCATATACACAAATTGAAATCATGATTAAACTAATTATCCATACAGGTGTACGAGGGAGTATCCAAATACTGATCAACCGCCCAAATAGTAAAATGACTAGTGTCGCTATAGAGGTGAAATATACAATATAAGCGGTTTTTATAAAAAAAGCTATATGGTTTCCGACAACTTTATTCATCATCTCAAAAATAGTAAGTGAAGGAAATCGGCGATATAGTAACCAGATAAGTACAATATTAATCTGTACAAATAATCCAGCAATAAGTATTGATATCCAAGCATCATTTTTTGAGTACTTGAATACATCATAAGGTAGTGAAATAACCCCTATACCAATTTGTGCTTGAAGGGTAATAAAGAATAGTTGAACTTGTGAAATCTTTTTCTCTTTATTCTTCATTTTTCTTCCACTTCCTTGTTCTTGATTGTTGGAGAACCTTTACAGGCTTATGATCTAGTGGTCTAGTATTCATTTTCCATACAGGTACTCTTACAATCGCATCCTTTAAATCTTTGAATCGAAAAGGGGCAATTGGAGCGAAATAAGGTGAACCAAAGGACTCTAAATTACATAAATGGATTACCAAAATCATTAGACCAAACACAATTCCTACAAATCCAAAAGTTGCTGCTGCCATCATCATTGGGAATCGCAAAAGACGAACTGCAGCACTCATTTCATTCGATGGAACGACATATGAAGCAATAGCAGTCGTTGCGACGACCACAACCATTGTATTCGATACTAAACCGGCCTTCACAATCGCATCCCCAATAACAAGTCCGCCTACGATTCCGATCGTTGGTCCAATTGCAGAAGGAAGGCGTATACCTGCTTCACGGATCAATTCAATGGTTAGTTCCATAATTAATGCTTCAATTAATGGTGGATATGGAACATTTTCAACTGCCCCTTTTACAGTAAGAACCAACTCCTCCGGTAATACTTCAAAATGAAAACCGATAATTGCAATATAGAGGGCAGGCAAAGTTACTGCAAGTATAAAACTGCATAACCGAAGAACTCGAATAAAAGTCCCGATATATGCACGGCTATTATAATCATCAGGTGATTGATAAAAAGAAAAGAAATTTATTGGTAAAATTAACACAGTTGGGCTTCCATCAACGAGAAGTGCGATTCTTCCTTCTATTAAATTAGCGGTTACACGGTCCGGACGTTCAGTGTTTAACATTTGAGGAAAAGGCGAAGAAGTGGTATCTTCAATGAATTCTTCAAAATAACCTGGACTAAAAACCATATCAGAAGAAATGCTCTTCAATCTCTTTTGAACTTCCTTCACTACTTCTTCATTTGCAATCCCTTTAATATGTACAATTGCAATTTTTGTATTTGTTATTTCCCCAAGTGTTAGATATTCAATAAATAGATTATGATTATTAATTCTTGTGCGAATTAAGTTTAAATTGGTTGCTATACTCTCTACAAAACCTAAATGAGAACCTCTTACAACCTTTTCGTTGGTAGGTTCATCCGTACTCCTTTCATTATTTGATGCTGTATCGATTAAAAAAACATGCTTCTCCCCATCGATTAAAATAATTGAAAATCCAAGTAACATTTTTTGTGTTATTTCAGCGAAATTGATGGATTTAGGTAAATGATCTAGTATAAATCTGTCCATCTTATCCTTATCATTTGTACTTTGAGCAATCGGATTAAAAAATTTTTGTTCGAACTTCTCTTGATCAACAAGGGTTTCTAAATAAAAGACTACACACTCTTTTTGTTTTAATTTAAATGAATAAGTCATTAAATCATGCGAGTGGTTAAAAAATTCTTTTATAAAATTCACATTTTCACCAAACGAGGAAAAAATTTCAATGCTATCGATGTTAGTTTTTTGAAGCTGTTGCATATAATCTTGATTAATTTTTTGATGTTTTGGCTTAAAAAATCCCATTTTTACACATCCTGAAATTTTATAATCTTGTATTAATATGCTTCCAATATCAATTGAAAGTATTCCTTAAATTTCCAATAGCTTCATTATTTTACTAGAATATTGAATATGTTCATGGAGTTTAAGCAGATTAGAAATGATAAATATGGATTTCGTAATTTGTAGATAGTGAGAAATAGGGAGACCACGTTGAGGGTCTATTTGTTTTTTCATAAATAGTCAATGGGAATCATGATTAAGAGAGGGGTTTTGTTCAACTAGCTGGAATATGATTTGAATAAGGATTGGTAAAATTAATGTCTGAAGTAAGAGAGTGTTATATAAAAAAACAATGAAATAGTGGTTATCTGGTAAATTGAATTGGAAAGTACATATTAATTGTTAGGGAAAATGAATAATTTGTCGCAACAACATTACATTTTATAAAATTAATTTAAAATAGATAAAGACACTTCGAGCAGAAAAATCTTTTACCTCCTAATAGAAGTAAAACAAGTGTTTGTCGAAGTTCATGTTGCTTTGGCAGCTCTTGTTCTTATTAAGTAACTGTTAGTTTAGTAGAACTAGGAATTTGTATTTAATATATGAATATCTTAAGTATACGAGAAACTAAAGGAGTGGAGACTTTGTCGCTATTTGATGTTTTCTTTAACAAAATATTAGTTTATACAGCGTTACTAGATGATGACTATTGGAAAGTTACTAATGCATTTAAAGCTGAAGGCTTACAGTTCAAAGTCAAAGGCACCTTACGAAATAGTTCTACTCCCGGTCAGCAGGTTAATGTAACTGACTTTCGAGCACCAGTTATGTATGATTTCTATGTTAAAAAAGAAGATCAGTATAAAGCGCAAAAAATATTATCACATTTAAAAAACTAGATACTCTTATGAAACTAACTCATAAGTTAGTTTCATAAAATGAGTTGCTAAGGTAACTCATTTTTATTTAAGTAAATTTTGGTAATTTGGGGAGGTTTTTTCAAACTTTTACCGAAATTCCTCTAGATATAAACTAATCATTTTTTCAAGAGTGGTGATCTAAATAAGAAAACAAAATAATTTTTATTTGGACGATGAAACAGAAAAAAGCATCATTACTAGGCTTCAGGTGGCAGGTTGTGTTTTTGCTGAAGAAGAGGCCCATCTGCTTACCTCCGAGGCACAGACGATGGATGTACTCGCCGAAATGGTGGATCGACGATCAGAAGGCGTTCCCCTCGAACACGTGATTGGTTGGGTTGATTTCTGCGGTGTACGTATAGTTGTAGATCAAGGAGTATTTGTTCCGCGCCGCCGCACTGAGTTTCTCGTCCACCAGGCAGCTGCCTACACCATGTCAGATGCGATCGTCGTTGATCTATGCTGCGGAACTGGCGCAGTTGGGGTTGCACTTTCTAGAGCTCTGGGAAATATAGAGTTGCATGCAATCGATATCGACCCTGCCTCAGTTCAATGTGCTCGCCGTAATGTTACTCCAGTCGGTGGTCAAGTATATGAAGGTAACCTCTACAATCCACTGCCAACTAGACTACAAGGCAGTGTTGATGTATTGGTCGCAAACGCACCATACGTGCCAACCAAGGCAATAGAGCTGTTACCTCAAGAGGCGCGCTTATATGAGTCGATGGTAGCGCTCGATGGGGGCGCTGATGGACTAAATATACTTCGTCAAGTTGTTACTGAAGCTTCAATTTGGCTGGCACCGGGCGGTCATTTACTCGTAGAGACTAGCGAACGACAGGCTTTACAGACTGTTGAGATATTTGTTCAAAACGGGCTAATTTCAAAGGTGGCAAACTGCAACGAACTTGATGCGACTGTAGTAATTGGAACAAAGCAAGTTATCTAAAGAGATGTTTTTAACAACTAACTATTTAGATTATATAAGAGGATTTTATTATGGCAGGGCTTATTGAACTAAGGCAAATGATTATTCATTAGTAAAAAGGTCCAATGCACATACCTTATTTGTTGTACATAGTGAAATATATAAGGAATAAGTAAATGTGTAACGAAATGTACTAATAAAAATAAAACTAATTCAACGTATTACTTTCTAAATAATCTAAATTGAGAGAAATATAGTATAGAAGAGGTGGTATGAGTTTGAAGAATCTTGTGTGCGCTTTATATATATTAGTTGGACTTTTATTTGTTTATATGACATATTTTAATAATTTTCATGGTCCTCTATTATTTAGGGGTTTAGGTTGGTTTTTAGTTATTGTAGGTGTACTATATCAAATATTTCCAAATTTTAATAAAAATTTCCTTTCATTTATCGATTCATTTAATATTGATGAGAACAAATATAAAGAAGAAGAGGAAACTAATACTAAAAATTAAATAATATCATACTAATTATTCAAATGAGTGCGTGAGACGAACAACACAGGCTGCTAATGCAATCTATTTTTTTTCTCACTGCCATGATTGATGTTTCTTTTGTGCAGTTAATTCAACAACTGGAAGTGAAGAATTTTATCGGAAACTGGGATTAAAACAGCTTAAACACGTATGGCAAGGTATTTAAATCATAACTTAAGTAATAAATATGTAAAAGAAAGATTATTTTACTTATAAAATTACGTATACTTAAGTTTTAGATCAAGAGTGGCCATTGGCTGCTTTTTTTATTAAAAAAGGTAGGATTTTGAAGAGTGATATTTAACTTGTGATCAACAATCGAGAAAGAGTTGAGAAATTAATTTGAAATTTAGCACAATAGCCGTGAACAGTTTCAAAAAAATGGCAAGTTTGAACTTCAAAAAGACCCCTCGCCAAGCGAAAAGAGGTCTTTTGCATACAAAATTCCAAAATTAGAAAGGATGTATACCCCAGGATTCCTGTAATTTTTCCAAACCAGTTGGATTTGTTATCGTAAGGTTGATTTGATTGTTAGTGACTTTTTTCTCCATCAGACTATAAGGATCCCCGTCTCGCAAGCCCGGCCAATATACACTTCCGGCGCCGATACTATTAATTTTTTTGCTCATTGCGCGGATATAGTTGACGTCATTATTGCGTTTTTTTACCGAATAATCTATATCGCTTTTCATTGTTGCGCCCCATTCGGTGATGATGGCACGGTCAGAGTACTTTCCTATTTCGAGTGTTAAAATGTTGGACCAACCAGTTTCTGTCAGGGAATTTATATGAACATATCCTGCATAAAATGCATAGCAGTGAACGGCAAGCATTGTGCCTTCTAACCGTTTGTCATCACCGAGAGGATTAATATATAAAGCGGCAAGACCAATTCCGTCAAGAATTACATTTTTTCGAGGAACGTGAAATTTTGTCAACCAATCGTTGTAGATATTCCGTAAATCTTTTGTACTATAACCAAAGGGCTCATTAATTGGCTCAAAATAAGCGTTCTGGTTGCTCCCATATTTTCCGATAACAGTACTCCACATACTATAAAATCTATTGAGATCTTCAGGTTTTCCGTTTTTCGGCGGCCAATAGCAAAAAATTACCTTGCCTCTTTCTAGAGCGGAATCGATTGCTCCAGTATATGTACTCCAATAGTTTGAAATTGTAGCTTCGTTAATGGGAAGTCTGACAGTGTTAGCTCCAGTTTTCTCGAACATTTGCCCGATTACTTGTCGGCCGACCACTTTGGCAGAGTCATATGTATCATTCTTGGTCAGTCCACTTACATAAATGACACCATCAACAAAATTGTCACGTTCATCCGCCCAATTTATCCCCCTTATCCCAGATGATAGTGGTGAGTTAGGTTTGTGAACACTGATTTTAAAATGATTTAATAAAACGAAAGATGAACCCGTCAGTAGAATAATTGTTGATATAATACAAACTCCTATAATAATTGCCTTTTTTATTATTTTCAAAATTTATCCCCCCAAGTTATACTCAAATCAGTTACTTTTAAAGCATCTAAACAAATTTAGACAACTATTCTATTTATCATTTATATTGAAAGTCTTCCACTAAAAATATATGCAAAATAAACTTGAAAGAACAGTAAAGGTTCGAGAAACTTTAAAAGTGTTATATGAGAGAACAAAATTTCGTCAGTTTTTTGGGGATTCTTTTTTTATTTAAAGGAATTATCTTTATTTACAATTAATACTTGTGTTAGTTCGATAAAATCACGAGTTGCATATGCGAATTTTTTTGTTTAACTATTTTATAACTTTTGTCGTATATAGGATTGAATTCTTATACGGTACACTGGAGATAGACAACAATAGGAGGAGAGATATGAAAAAATTTAAAACTTCTGCACTTATTTTGTGTTCGATTAGTTCAGCATTTCTTTTAGCGAGTTGTTCAAACAACACTACAAATCATTTGGAAACGAAAACTAAAGTCAGTGATGAACAAACATCAAATATAGTTAAAAAACCGGGTATCGAGGGATATGTATTAGGAATTCGCGGTCATCAAATGCTTGTTGTTAGTCAAGAGCCTAAAAATTATGAATCGACGAGTGGAACTAAAGAGTTTTATAATGCAGTTTGGTTTTCAAATGCTCCAAGAAACATCAAAATCGGACAAAAGGTTCAGGTTTGGTTTGATTATATGTTGGAATCCTACCCTGGTCAGTCAAATGCAGAAAAAGTAAAGGTTATAAAAAGTAAATCATTCGTTGGTTCGAAATTAACAGAAGCCGATGTAATCAAGAAGGTAGTTCATGATCAATCAAAAAAAATAAAAGAATTAATGATTCCTAGCATTATTATCAAATCGATAGAATACGATAAACATTTCCACCGCTTTACTGTTCAAATTCAAGACCTAAATGGTAAACAAAAATGGAACTATCAATTTGAAGATAAACAATAGGCTATTAGTCTATTTATTACACTTACTAGAAAGTATTGTCGTGAGGTGAAAATATTGAATAATAGACCAAGGGCATTTGCTGCAATCATTGAGAAGGATTGCATCCTTATGGTACACGTTGTTAAAGGTGAAAAAAACTATTGGACGTTGCCAGGTGGTGGACTTGAGAATGAAGAGACATTTGAAGAGGCAGTAATCCGAGAAGTACAAGAAGAAGTTAATTTAAAGGTGAAGATAATTAAACATTTATATACAAATAGTTATGAACTTGGAGTTGAAAAGTGTTTCTTGGTGCAAGTAGTTGAAGAAAATTCAACACCGATATTAGGTTTTGACCCCGAATTACTGATCGAACAGCAGGAATTAAAAGAAATAAAGTGGCAACCGATTAAAGAAATGGAAGAGGATATTCAAGTCTCTAAGGTAATTAGAGCGTTAGGTTTAGAAGTTCATTAAAATAGATTTACTAATGGGTTGCTTTGGCTGCCCTTTTCTTGTTTCAGAAAAGGGTCAGTATAGTTGAAGAGCTGTGTTTTTTACATAACAATGAGACCTTATTTTTGAAAAAACAAAGGAAATAATAGAAAATGAATAGGACTTGATAAATAGCAGTATGTTAAATTTACATAGGAGTGGGAAGATGAGAGATATTTCGATATTAATTGCTGATGATGAGGAAGAAATTGCTAATCTGATTGCCATCCATTTAGAAAAGGAAGGGTACCATGTAATTAAAGTATCGGATGGACAAGAGGCTATTCGTGTTGTCGAGACTCAATCGATAGATTTGCTAATTTTGGATATTATGATGCCGAAGTTGGATGGATATGAAGTAACCCGCCGCATTCGCGAAAAACATAATATGCCCATCATATTTTTGAGTGCTAAAACATCTGATTTCGATAAAGTACAGGGACTGGTAATCGGAGCCGACGATTATGTGACTAAACCTTTCACTCCAATAGAATTGGTTGCTAGAGTAAATGCTCAGCTCCGACGGTTTATGAAGTTAAATCAACCTAAAACAGATTATGTTACCTGTGTGGAATTTAGAGGACTATTTATTTCTCTTGATCAGCGTACAGTTACTTTATATGGAGACAGTATCGAGCTAACACCTAAAGAGTTTGATATTTTGTATTTACTTGCTAGTCATCCAAAAAAAGTTTTTAGTGTGGAAAATATTTTTCGACAGGTGTGGGGTGAAGCGTACTTTGAAGGTGGTAATACGGTGATGGTTCATATACGTACACTTCGGAAAAAACTTGAAGAAGATATACGGAAAGACAAATGGATTAAGACAGTATGGGGAGTAGGCTATACATTCAATGGTTAAAATGATGCGCAGTTTTCGTTCAAAGATGGTGTTGTTATTTGGCTTAAGTATGTTTCTATCAGGTATCCTAACGTATCTAATCTTTAGAGGACTTCAGTTCTATTATCACATGATGGTCAGTTATGAAGATCCTATGGCTTATTTCCGTTTATTTATTGGGAGATTTGGAGATTTTAATATCTTCTTTATATTATTTATTTTACTATCTTTCCTTTTTTTCTTTTTCCTTACTAAGCCCTATTCTACCTATTTTAAAGAAATTTCAAATGGAATTCATTATCTCGCTCGCGGTGATTTTAAACATAAGGTACATATCCTTTCAAATGATGAGTTTAGGGATATTGCGGAAGATATTAATTTGGCCAGTGAAAAATTGGAAGAAGCAATTCAACGAGGAGATTATTCGGAAAGCAGTAAGGATCAATTGGTCGTGAACTTAGCTCATGATTTGCGGACACCACTTACATCTGTTTTAGGTTATTTGGATTTGATCCTAAAGGATGAGAGATTGACTAAAGATCAAGTCAGACACTTTTTAACCATTGCCTTTACTAAATCTCAACGTTTAGAAAGACTAATTGATGAATTATTCGAGATAACTAGAATGAACTATGGAATGGTGTCAGTTGAGAAAGGGAGAATAAATTTAACTGACCTACTTAATCAATTAAAGGAAGAATTGTATCCTGCATTCGAAAAGAATCATTTGATTGCTAGGATGAATAGTACGCCCCATTTACCCATTTTTGGTGATGGAGATTTGATAGTACGTGTTTTTGAAAATCTTATGACTAATGCAATACGGTATGGATATGAAGGTCAGTATGTCGATATAAACGGTTTTGTTGATGCAGAAGAAGTGGTAGTTCAAGTAGTGAATTATGGAGATATCATTCCTCCTGATGAACTCCCAAATCTCTTTGATATGTTCTATACAGGAGACAAAGCTCGAACTCATAAAGAAGATAGCACAGGTCTTGGCTTGTTTATTGCGAAGAATATTGTGGAACTGCATTATGGATCAATTAATGCCGAAAGTAGTTTAATTCAGACAATTTTTGAAGTCCGTTTCCCAATGGAAAGTGAACTAAATAAGTAAGATAGAATTAATTAAAAAATATAATTTAAGAAAAATTTAAGATTTACCCTACTCTTTTTTTAAACAGTTTTATCTATTCTTTAAAGCAAAGAAGAATACGGAGGAAACTAAAAAAATGAAGAAGTGGGGATTTTTATTATTATTACTATTGAGCTTGTGTTTATCTTTTTTGAAAATTGAACCTTTTTTCGGACCAAAAGTAGAAATACAAAAATATAGTCAATATACATATGATGAAGTAGAGGATAGTACTACTACTGAAAATATCACCAAAAATGAGATCACAAAAGAAGATATCTATCAGGGAAACCTGCTTTTGGTCAACAGTGAATACCCAGTTCACCCAGAAAGTATTAAATCAGATGTCATAAATTTATCAACTCAAAATGAAATGACAAAGGGATATGGCGTGAAAGATAGCGACATTTATTTGTCAAAGTATATAGCAAGTAGATTTACAGATATGATTACCGCTGCGGAAAAAGATGGAGTTGAAAATTACTCCATTACTAGTGGTTTTCGAGACTTTGAGAAGCAAAGTATACTATATCAAGAAATGGGTTCTGCCTATGCCTTACCAGCCGGCTATAGCGAACACAATTTGGGTTTATCTCTTGATGTAGGATCAACTCAAATGAAGATGGCTGAAGCACCTGAAGGAAAGTGGATAGAAAAAAATGCTTGGAAATATGGTTTCATTTTACGCTATCCAAAAGATAAAACAGATGTAACAGGAATTCAATATGAACCTTGGCATATTCGCTATGTTGGTTTGCCGCATAGTGCGGTTATGAAGGAAAAGAATTTTGCTTTAGAAGAATATTTAGAATACCTTAAAAAAGAAAAACACATTTCGGTTAGATATAATGGGAAAAAATACACGATTACTTATTACCCTATTTCTCAAAGAAAAACGATTAACGTACAGGGAAATAGCCAATATGAGATTTCGGGTAACAATATGGATGGAGTAATTGTTACCGTTTTTGAACCGTAAGTGAAATGAGGCAAATTTAACTTATATCCTCAGTAATCAAATTGATCAGACTTTTAAAAATGTTTAATTATTATTCAACTAATGCTAGAGAAAGTTGAACATCCGTGGACTGCTTCGGCGGTCTTTTTAATTGACTTAAAGATAGGCAAGTTTAGTAAGAGCGCTTGAAATATCATATAAATAAAATGTATTTTAGGGAATTTATACGGAATAATGGGAAAATTCAAAAAGAATCATATTGATTTTTGTGGATTAAAAAAGGTAAATGAGCTCCTTTCGAGGGGGTGAACCAGGGGCATTAGTTTATATTTTTGTAAGGACTAGTTATTTTTGTACTCCTCCTAATTTAATTATAACATGTAAAAAATGTTTATTATAGTCTGTTTATTCTCATTTATGACTGCTAAAATCAATAGACATTAATGGTTAGGAGAGATGTTGCATGAGTTCATTGGTTCTCGGTTTTCAGGAGATAGAAAAAACACAGCTTTTACTCGTTGGTGGAAAAGGGATAAATTTAGCGGAATTATCAAAAATTCAAGGAATAGAAGTACCAGAAGGCTTTTGTGTTACAACAGTAGGATATCAAGCAGCCATCGAACAAAACGAATTGTATCGTGCTTTGTTGGATCAACTAACAATGCTAAAAGTAGAAGATCGAGATCAAATAGGTGAAATCAGCAGGAAGATACGACAAATCATTATGGAAGTAGAAATTCCCTCCGATATTGCGAAAACAGTTACTGACTATCTCTCCCAGTTTGACGAGGAATATGCTTATGCAGTGCGTTCTAGTGCGACTGCTGAAGATTTACCGCATGCCTCTTTTGCTGGTCAGCAAGACACCTTTTTAAATATCATCGGCAAAGAAGCAATCTTACACCATATCAGCAAATGTTGGGCTTCACTATTTACTGATCGCGCTGTTATTTATCGCATTCAAAATGGATTTGACCACAGTCAAGTTTATTTATCCGTTATAATTCAAAGAATGGTTTTCCCACAGGCTTCAGGGATTTTATTTACTGCTGATCCAGTTACTTCCAACAGAAAATTGCTATCAATCGATGCCAGTTTTGGACTTGGAGAAGCACTGGTTTCTGGTTTAATTTCTCCCGATTGTTATAAAGTACAGAATGGGGAAATCGTCGGTAAGAAGATAGTAACAAAAAAATTGGCTATCTATGGACAAAAAGAAGGCGGAACAAAGACACAACAAATCGATCCTGATCAGCAACAAACTCAAACACTAACTGATAAACAAATTTTAGATCTAGCACGCATTGGAAAACAGATAGAAGCTTATTTTGGTAGCCCGCAAGATGTCGAATGGTGTTTGGTTGATAATACATTTTATATTGTTCAGAGTCGCCCAATCACCACTTTATACCCTATTCCAGAACCCAATGGCGGAGACAATCACGTTTATGTATCTGTCGGTCATCAACAAATGATGACCGACCCCTTGAAACCATTGGGGATGTCTTTATTCCAGTTAACATCTTTTGGTCCTAGGTTTAAAGCTGGTGGGAGGTTGTTTGTTGAGGTCACACATTTGTTGGCTTCACCTGACAGCAGAAAAAAGATTTTAGATGCGATGGGGCAACACGACCCACTCATGAAAGATGCACTCATTACCATAATAGAGCGAGGAGATTTCATAAAATCTTTACCGAGTGATAAGCAAGAACAGAGTTCCGATAAAATCAGTAAAAATGTTTCGCCTACAGATTCTCAAACACAAATCGAAAACAACCCGACAATAGTTTCTGATTTGATTAATAGTAGTCAAACATCCATAGAAGAGTTAAAACAAAATATCAAAAGGAAATCAGGAGTGGAATTAATAGATTTCATTCTAGAAGATATACAGCAATTAAAAAGGATTTTATTTGACCCAAAAAGTTCAGCTGTATTTATGGCTGCTATAAATGCTTCATCTTGGATCAATGAAAAAATGAACGAGTGGTTAGGTGAAAAAAACGCAGCAGACACACTTTCTCAATCCGTCCCTAACAATATTACTTCAGAAATGGGTCTAGCGCTATTAGATTTGGCAGATGTGATTCGTCCTTTTCCAGAAGTTATTGATTACTTACAACATGTAAAAGATGATAACTTTTTAGATGAACTTGTTAATTTTGATGGTGGAAAGGAAACCCAAGACGCTTTCTATAATTATCTCAACAAATACGGAATGCGATGTGTCGGAGAAATCGATATTACTAGAACTCGTTGGAGCGAAAAACCAGTTACTCTTGTCCCCATGATTCTAAATAATATCAAAAACTTTGAGCCTAATGCTAGTAGGAGTAAATTTGAGCAAGGGCGACTTGAAGCTTTGGCAAAAGAACAAGATTTATTAGCTCGATTGATGCAATTATCGGATGGTGAACAAAAAGCCAAAGAAACAAAAAGAAAGATCGACCTAATCCGTAATTTTATCGGTTATCGCGAATATCCAAAATACGGATTTGTTAGCCGCTATTTCGTTTATAAGAAGGCTTTAATGAAAGAAGCTGAACAACTCTTAAAAGCCAACGTTATACTTGAAAAAGAAGATATATACTATCTCACTCTTGAAGAACTTCACGAAGTAGTACGCACAAATAAACTAGATTACGAGATCGTCAAGAAAAGAAAAGAAGAGTACAAATTATATAAAAAACTAACCCCACCACGTGTCATCACCTCTGATGGAGAAATCATTGTAGGTGAATATAAACGAGAAAATCTCCCACCGGG
The DNA here is from genome assembly GCF_002156875.1 of Bacillus sp. EAC. Classification (GTDB taxonomy): domain Bacteria; phylum Bacillota; class Bacilli; order Bacillales; family Bacillaceae_G; genus Gottfriedia. The sequence goes on from NZ_NCSY01000007.1 coordinate 162,158, forward strand.
TGCTATTGTCGGTCTACCTGTTTCTTCTGGAGTTATAGAAGGAAGAGCACGTGTCATCTTAAACATGGAAGATGCGGAGCTAGAAGATGGAGATATATTAGTAACCACCTTCACTGACCCTAGTTGGACACCATTGTTTGTATCCATTAAAGGCCTGGTCACCGAAGTTGGTGGGCTGATGACCCATGGTGCAGTTATCGCGCGTGAATATGGACTACCAGCAGTTGTCGGAGTGGAAAATGCCACCAAACTGATTAAAGACGGACAACGAATTCGGGTTCATGGAACAGAAGGGTATATCGAATTATTATAATTGGTGAAAACTTTCTAATCATATAATCCAATAGGAACGTTCCAGTGATTACTAAAGCAGTGTCTTTCAATCTTTTCATTGTGACAAAAAGTTGAAGGCAAACTCAATCGGTGGTGCACACTTTATAATTCATAGTTACCGATCCTGCTCTATTCTATAGATCAATATGGCCGATTCTCCAAATGTGGAGATCGGCTTTTTTATGAATGAATTTGTAAAAAAAGGTCGATGAAAAATGTTTTCTCCTTCATATTTCAATCATTTTATCTGATAATATAAATAGACGCATGATAAAAGGAGTGAAATAAATGACTGTAAAAGAGGGATTTATTGATGTAACAGGTGGGAAGGTGTGGTATCAGGTTCATGATACAAATACAAAAAGTACACCTGTTATTGTTTTGCATGGAGGACCTGGTTCATCGCATTATTCATTGCAGGGGTTGCAATTACTATCAGAAGATCGTCCAGTTATTTTTTATGATCAGTTGGGATGCGGGAAGTCTGATCGGCCAACTGACACTTCTTTATGGAATATTGATCGGTTTGTCGAGGAATTAGGGCAAATTCGAGAAGCGCTTTCTCTTGATAAGTATCATATACTCGGTCACTCATGGGGGACAACACTTGCTGCCGCTTATTATTTAGCCAATCCAGAAGGCGTGAATAGTATTATCTTTTCAAGCCCATGTTTAAGCGCTCCATTATGGGCAGAGGATCAGGAAAGAAATAGGAAACTACTACCAATTGATGTTCAACAAACATTAAAAAGTTGTGAGGAAAAAGGAACAACTGAGTCAGAGGACTACAAGAAAGCTACCTCGGTATTTAATAAGCATTTCGTTTGCAGATTAGACCCGTATCCAGAATTTCTGAAAAAAGGAGCACATTACAGAAATCCGGGGGTTTACAATGTTATGTGGGGTCCATCTGAGTTTCACGTGACCGGAAACTTAAAGGATTTTGACTGTACGTCGCAATTAAAAGACATTCATGTTCCAACTATATATACTTGTGGGCGGTATGATGAAGCAACGCCTAAATCAACCGAATTATTCAGCACACTAACACCGAATGGAAAATTCCACGTATTCGAGCAAAGTGCACATATGCCGTACATAGAAGAGCCAGAAGAGTATATGCGAGTGATTGGAGGCTTTTTGAAGGAAGTAGACTTAAACAATTAATTCTTCACAAAGATAACTCATGGCTGAGACTAACTGGTTTTTTATTTGAAATTAGAAAAAATCTATTGGAGCGGTCTTGTAAATAAAATATGCATAAAGTAGATATGTATAATGCAACTAAAGCAAGTTTGAGCTTAAGATAGTGGAAGATAGAGCCTAAAATTTTTGGGATCTATGAAGGAAGGAGCTCTATATGAATAAGATAGATGAATACTTTGAAACAGCGATGGAAGCCTGGAGTATGATGCAAAAAACTACAGATGATGAAGGAGCAGAATGGGCAGAAAGGTTTGAGCGCTATTTTTATGAATTTATTGATGAATTGAAGAAATGGTGGGAAACACTTGACCCAAAACCAACGAATATAGAGGATGCTGAGGAGTTACCTGAAGTGAAAAAATGGATGGAGAAAATTCCTGATCCTGTAAAACTAAATTTCCTAACTGAATTAGAGGATATATTGGATGGTTTAGATACGGTACGTTTTGATTAAATATAAGAGGTCATTAAAACAGATTTACCAAAATTTCCTAATGCTTACCTATCTCAATGTCATATAACTATAGTTTTAAGTAAGGAAAAAGGATGTATTTTTTGATTTCAATACCTTTTAATTACTGATTTGATAGAAATGAAGCAGTTTTACAAGAAAAAGCAATTATTTGTGAAACCATAAATTTTGAGATGAGAAAATAAGACGAATTTTATAGTTTCAATGAAGTTTTTAATGGTCTGCAAAATGACTATAATGCTTAAATATTTAACAAAAATTTAGGGGGATTTGATTATCTTTTACGATATTGTTAAAATTGAAATATTAAAATGTGTGTATAACACACAAGGAGGTAGCAATATTGGAACATGGTAAAGTAAAATGGTTTAATGCAGAAAAAGGGTTTGGATTCATCGAACGTGAAAATGGTGACGATGTATTCGTTCACTTCTCAGCAATTCAAACTGACGGATTCAAATCATTAGATGAAGGTCAAGCAGTTACTTTTGAAGTAGAACAAGGGCAACGCGGACCACAGGCAACTAATGTTAAAAAAGCATAATTAACTAAAAAAGTCAGATTCTATCATGTAGAATCTGACTTTTTTTAATCTTTCAATGGTTATTTCAAAGTGACTATGAGGTATTCTACTAAACGAGGGAAATAAAAAAGCTGTATCAATAATTACAAAGTAATCAGAGATACAGCTTTATATTCAGATAAATAGATGTCTTACATATATAAGGATTAGTGGTTTTTAATCGCGCATAGCTCCTGCTTCTCGGGAAGTCATTGCACCTTGTCCTGCGTTTACATCATTTTGAATTTCTTGTTTTACTTTTTGTGGATCAGTTTTGGCGAATTCTGAATTCGTATTAGAACTCATATTCCCTTTAGCTTTGTAATCCTGTGGCATATATATCCTCCTTAATTTATCATTTAACAAGCTTATTATTTACAAATAATCTGCCTGTATACCACTAGATAAAGTAAAGGAGGCTTCTTTATACAATGAGGCTTAAGTAGAAGCACTTTTTGTATTTCGATTATCTGGCAATTTAGTTCAATAAGAAGACTAATTCTTTACTATATCGATATGATTTTTTTTAATATAAAATATTCTTAATAGAAAAAATGGAAAAATAATGAATTTTTACGAATGATTAATTCAAATTTCGGGGTGGAAAAATGAAAAATGCAGTAATTTTTGACATGGATGGTACCTTGTTTCAAACTGACAAAATATTAGAAATATCACTTGTTGACACATTTGATAAATTACGAATGAAGGATTTATGGATTGGGTTAACTCCAATAGATAAATACAAACAGATAATGGGTGTACCATTACCCGTTGTATGGGAAAATTTATTGCCTGATCATTCAGATGAAGTAAGAATTTATGCTAACGATATTTTCCATCAAAAATTAGTGGAAAATATTGAAGTTGGAAATGGTGGATTATATCCAAATGTGATAGAAATTTTTGAGTTTCTATCTAAAAAAAATATACCAATCTTTATAGCGAGTAATGGCTTAACGGAATATCTAAATGCTATTATCAAATTTTACCAATTAAATCATTGGTTAATGGATGTTTATAGTATTCAGCAAATCGAATCATTAGATAAAACTGAACTTGTAAAAAATATAATCGAAACTCATTCAATAGAGGATGGAATAGTTGTTGGTGACAGATTATCTGATTTTAATGCAGCCAAAGAGAATGCCTTACTCGCAGTTGGTTGTAAATTTGACTTTGCGCAAGAAGAAGAATTGATAGAAGCAGACATTATTATAGATAATTTAATTTTATTAAAAGAAATTATAGAAGAGAGATATAAGCATAATTTGATAGCAAATCCATGAAAAATATTAATATAGAAGTTATTGTTATTTTGTTTTTGTCTTCATTATTCATTTGCAACGTGAGATGACAATGTATGTGTCTGGAGGCAATTTTTAAAGTCTTAAGCTGGTGTTTCCTTATTCAACTGAAGCACGCGTGAGATTTTATCATTGGAAAGCTTGACAAGACATGAAAAGTGTCGTAATTTAGATAGCAAATAGGACACCATTTAGTGTCTTTTGTTGATAACCAAGTGATTGAAGTTGATCGTAAAATCAGATTAAATTCTTAAATTCTAATGTTTACAACTTAAAAACTTAACAAAATCGGAGGAATAAAAATGGCAAAAACAAACCTGTGTCAAAGCTGTGGCATGCCCTTGAAAGGATCAACTGACTTTGGAACTGAAAAGGATGGAAGACCATCAGAAAAATACTGTCATCATTGTTACGAAAATGGAGCATGGATTCATCCTGATGTAACTTTCGATGAATTTTATGCATTCAGTTTAAAAAGGTTTCAAGAATCAGATATGAATCGAATTGAAAAATTTTTTCTAAATAAAATGTATACAAAAAAATTCTTGAAAAAATTAGAGCGCTGGAGCTAAACACTAAGCAAACAATTTGGCAATCAATTACTATCTGCTACTTTTGTATTTTAGAGTGGTTTAGTCCATCTGGAGCACCTAATAATCTCATTCAACAAAGGTATACCTTAGTTGAATACAAAGGACATTACATCTTAATTATGTGATGTCCTTTTATTTATACAATTTGAATAATTGTTATTTCGTATCTTCACTTAATAGAATAACTTATTAGTTCTGAATTACTAGTTTTTTTGAATACAAGCTAAAATTGACTACTTATTTACCAAACATATATGTCAATCCACGATTCGTAACTTTTGATCGATTTCTTTCTTTTAAAGATTCTTTAATGTATTTTTCACCTCAATAAATATAATGTTTTCCTCTTAATATCGTATTCTCTAAATGACTTTCTTTTCTTCATCCAGTTAAGAAGAATCATTATCAAACATATAACTTGTGCCTAGCGTGTCAGTATACCGGAACCAGTTTGTTTTACTAATCGAAAGCTTAGTTGAACAAAAAGGATTTGATAAACAGGTTGTAGAAAGTCATATTAGGAGGGATATAGATGTCAAACCATGAAAATGAAGAAATGCTATCAGGAGGGAATGTCTCAAACGTTTATCGTTCGGGAGATACTGTGCGACGAGATTTAAAGTCAGATAGTCTTAAAATTCATAAGCTATTAAAGCATTTGGAGAATAAAGGTTTCAGTTATGCACCAAAGTTTATAGGCATTGATGATAAAGGAAGAGAAATCTTATCATTTATAGAAGGAGAAGCCGGTAATTATCCTTTAAAAGAATACATGTGGTCTGATGATGTTTTAATAGAAATAGCGAAAATGCTGCGACTTTATCATGATTCTGTGAGTGATTTTTCATTTGATGATAACTGGCAATCGATAGATAATACTCCACATCAAAATGAGGTACTATGCCATAATGATTTTGCAATATACAACATAATTTTTAATAATGAAAGACCAATAGGTATTATTGATTTTGATGTTGCTGGGCCGGGTCCAAGACTTTGGGATATAGCTTATACTCTTTATACTTGCGTCCCCTTAAGTAGATTTTATCAATCTGAAGCTGGGGAGAAAGTTTATTATAATTCATCACAGCATGCTAATAAATTTAAACAAAGAATTGCGTTGTTTTTTGAATCTTACGGTGAGGAAATAGAAGGAAATCTTTTAGAAATGGTATTGCTACGATTAGAAGGTATATGTAAAACAATTACAAGAATTGCCAGTGAAGGTGACGTTGCTTTTCAAAAGATGATAGATGAAGGGCATCTTGAACATTATCAAAACGATATTAAATTTATTCGTGAATATGGAAAAGAGTGGATATAGGGGTCCATAATAAATCTTTTTATGATTTAGCAGATTAGTTGAAAAAAATAGCGAATGTCTTAATTATTTATTTGGTTAATTGATTATTTGGAGGATTTATATGGACGACATTAGGAAAGTTATAAGACAAAGTAAAACGCTTAAAGGACCCTTTCATGAATTTAATACTAATAAAACGTCGGATTATCCAAATGAACTTTTTTTAGAATGGTTTCAAGAGGCAATTGATTATGGTGTACATGAACCTCACGCAATGACACTTTCAACAACTGACCATAATGGACTTCCAGATGCTAGGGTTTTGATTATTAAAGATGTTGATCAATATGGGTGGTATTTTGCATCAAGTTCACAAAGTGTAAAAGGCAAACAGATAGATATTAATCCAAATGTAGCTATGACTTTTTATTGGTCACTAATTGGAAGACAAGTCAGAATACGTGGAAGTGCCACTAAAATGGATAAAAAATTAAGTGCCCGAGACTTTTTAGGCCGAAGTACTGTAGCACGAGGAATAGCTTTGCTTGGCCAACAGAGTTCAATCTTAAAAGAACAACATGAATTAGATGAAGCACTAAATAAACAAATTGATATTTTAAAACATAATCCAAATTTAGTGTTTCCTTCTTGGACTTTGTATCGAGTAATTGCAAAAGAGGTGGAGTTCTGGCAAGCTGATGAAGATCGTAAGCACGTAAGATTAAAATATAGTTTTGAGGGTGACAAGTGGTTAAAAAATCTATTATGGGCTTAGTTTTTATAGTCTTTAAAAAATGCGTTGCTCTGTGCAATCCTAATTTATTATTTAATATTTAAATTAACTTTATTGATATTGCTAATTCACCTATAAATATACCTTCTCAGTTTTAAAAAAGCACCTTGCCTTTTTATTTCTATTATATAATTTAAGTACATCTAGAATTTTGGGGGCAAAAAAAATAATGAGAGTTTATAAGGCGAAAGTTCAATTGATATATTTTTTCATCATAATAGGTTTCATTTCACTCTTTTTTACAATCATGTTATCAGCTAGTAAAGGTAGTTTTACTGTTTCAAATATTTTCATTTTGATTGGTTTAATTGCATTTACTTATTTTTTATTTTGGTGCTCATACTCTATGTTTCTTTCGAGAAAAAAAGGAGAAGGAATCTATTGGGATGATGAGTGTGTAGTAGTTGATTTTGAAGGAAACAAAATATTTTGGAATGAAATTGAAAATATCGAATTTTATGAATCGCAAAATGACATGTTTACAAAATCAACATATATACGGGTATTCATTTATAAACAAGAGCAAGTTAGATTGAGACATAAGCTCCCGTTCAAAAATATTATTTGGAGATATAGTGGTAGCATAGATTGGATTACGATTGAAAAACCAAAAGAAATGCACGAAGCGCTTATTCAATTTTGGGAAGAAAAAAATAAACTCAGCTCCAACAATACCGAAAACTAATTTCCAGTGATTTAATAAACAAGATAATTTCAAACCAAAAAAGTCGCATCTGGGACTCTTTATCTTATGGAATTAAAGTTTGCCAAAGATCAATTAGGAGCTAATCAATTTTTGAGAAGAATGATATAGTCATTGTGTTAACAAATTACGACGGATTCTTTACATTGGCAAAACTAAAAAAAAAAAATGGAATATTAAACTATTTAAAATAAAAAATGTGTGTTTAGTAAAGTAAACACTGATTCTATTTAGCAGGTACAGATGTTGTAAAAAGAATTTTGATAATCTCTTTTGTAACTAGTAAAAGAAAAATTTGTAATTATTTATGAATAATGATAGTAAAAGAAAAACAATCGTGAAAATCTTTTTATGATATCTATTATTTGTTTCAATAGCTCTGAACTAAGTGGAATTTGTAACATCATTTGGAGAAAGGTAGGTTGTCAAATGATAAAGAATTATATCGACTACCCAATGATAAAAATTCCTGGGGGAGAAGTGAAATTAAGAGACGATAGAATAAAAAGAAAATGGAATGTTGAAATAGAACCGTTTCTTATTGGTCGTTTTCCTGTAACGACGGATGTATACTATGCAATTACAAATCAATCGCCCAATTCTTTTAATGAAAAATTAAAACCAATTGTGAATATTTCTTGGAATGATGCAATTTCTTTTTGTAATCTGCTTTCACAGGAAAAGGGACTGAAAAACTGTTATTCTACAAGTAAAGATGGAAAAAATATTATATTTGATAGGGAATCAGATGGTTATCGACTACCTTCAGAAGCAGAGTGGCAATATGCATGTAAAGCAGGGACTACTGGTTATAGATACGGAGAGCTCGACAAAATTGCTTGGTATTATGAAAATTCTGGTGGCAGAATTCATGAAGTAGGAAGAAAAGAACCGAACCCATGGGGACTATATGATATGATTGGTAATGTTTGGGAGTGGTGTTGGGATTTATATGATGAGCAAGCGTACGGAGCTTACCGTATCTTTCGAGGCGGTTCCTGGGCTGAAGAAGCAAGGGGATGTGGGGCTACTTGTCGTCGTCGCAGCCATCCGACATTTTATATCGATGACCTTGGATTTCGTCTCGCCCGATCTTATTAACTTCAAACAAACTAATTTTAAAATTTCATATTGAATTTAACTTATTCAATTAAAACATTGAAAAAAAGCGTTTCTAGTTGGTTACAATGAACTTGGTATATTTAGAAGGGAAGTGCAAAACGATGGATTTGGAAATGGTTATGATGGAATTGGAAGCGCTTGGCAAGGAACGTATTAAAAAGACTTACATAAGTAATGGAGCAATTGAGCCGCTCTTTGGTGTAGCTACAGGCGCTATGAAGCCGATTGCAAAGAAAATCAAGAAAAATCAGACTTTGGCTGACCAACTATACGCCACCGGGAACTACGATGCGATGTATTTCGCAGGAGTAATTGCTGACCCAATGAAAATGACTGAATCAGATTTTCAGCGTTGGATTGATGCTGCGTATTTTTATATGCTATCAGATTTTGTGGTAGCGGTAACTTTAGCTGAAACCGAATTTGCACAAGATGTTGCGGATAAATGGATCGCAAGCGGTGAAGAACTTAAAATGTCTGCAGGTTGGAGTTGTTACTGCTGGCTTTTAGGTAATCGCCCGGACACTGAATTTATCACTAGCAAGATTAGCGGTATGCTTGATCAAGTGAAAAATACGATCCACAATTCTCCTGATCGAACGAAATCCGCTATGAATAATTTTGTGTACACTGTCGGGATATCATACTTACCACAACATGATAAAGCAGTTGAAACCGCAAAGGCTATTGGACCAGTTGAAATCAGGCGAGATAAGAAAAAAAACAGCATCCTGCTAGCTTCAGAAAATATACAAAAGGATGTAGATAGAGGGTTACTTGGTTTCAAACGTAAACATGTAAGGTGTTAAAATAATTTATAGTAAACTTATACATGTGTTTGTGTAAAAAGCAAAGTTGTAAGACATTTTCTTTAGTGAATTAAAGGGCCATATAGAGCAACATTTTTGACCTTTACATGTATATGAATAATATGAAGGAGGAAGACATGGAAGTTTTTGCAGAATATTTAGCAGGGATCGATAATCCAGACCATCTCTATCGAACAAATGAAATTTTGGAGTGGGTTGTAAATAAATTCCCAAATTTAGAACCACAAATCAAGTGGAATACACCAATGTTTTCTAATCACGGAACATTTATCATAGGTTTTTCCACTGCAAAGCATCATTTAAGCGTCGCACCTGAAGAAATAGGGATTTCGCACTTTGCTGATGATATTAAAAAGGCCGGGTACAGCGCTACAAAAGGCTTGTTTAAAATTCCATGGAATGAACAAGTAAATTACGATTTGCTTGAGAAAATGATTGAATTTAATATTCAGGATAAAGCAGATTATACGAATTTTTGGCGGAAATAATTCAGCACGCCTTATCTCTTTTGTTTAATTGAAGGTTATAACTATAACAAAGAAAGCTCGCCTATACTGTGGCGAGTTTTACTTTGTTATTATGATTAAGCAATTGTCATTTTGGTTGAAAACTTCGAAAGTGCACCGATATCGTAGTAACACCTTTTTAGTATTAACTGTTATACAATTGTGTTTTTCAAAGTCATATACATATTTTCTACATGTTCGTCAATTTCATCTCTTGACATTCGTAAGCGAGCCAATGAAGTCCCATATCCAATCTCTTTTTTTCGCTCTTCGAATCCTTTGAAAATACCATCTGCGAATTCATCTAATGGTACCCCATGAGTGTGTAACCCAGCTCCACCCAAATCTGATTCACCGCTGGAGGCGCAACTTCTATCACTTCTATAGACGTATCACTAAGTTGGTGTCTTAGGCTCATCGTAAATGAATGTAGTGCAGCTTTCGTAGCTGAATAAATTGGAGCAAAGACAAATGGTGTAAAAGTTAAACCGGAAGTCACGTTGATGATTGTTGCATCTTCTTTTGTTGCAAAATATTGAGTGAACAAACTATTTCCAAATAAAAAAAAGCACCATTGTTACGGTGCTTTTAAAATAGTAATTTATATATTAATATTTTTTTTAGAATCATTTTTAAATAGTGTTTTTAATATTTTTTTAGTTAGTAGGAAGATAGAAGAAATTAATGCAAAACATAAGAAAAACACTATGAAACCCCATAATCCTATAACTGCGTCTTGAAATTCCATGTGACCTCGGTTTGTAATTGCTTGTTGAATTTCAATCGCAAAAACTAAAACTACCATGAATGTAAAAGTGTAAAGGAACGAAAGTATTGTAATCCCAAATGGCATTTTTGATATTAATTTAGATAAAATAAGAACTAAGATAAATGCAGTAATTCCTATTATACCCATTATCCAAAAATGTAAGTCTTTATCACTTAATTCTAGATTCAATTTGTCACTAACATATAATTGAATAATATCATGGATATTATTTAAAATTTCTGTAAGTTTGATAATTATTTCTTTCAAATGTACCACTCCTTCATTTTTAATATTATAGCAGTAAAATTTAAATAAACCGATCCTTTCTTGCAAAATTCTCGGTAAATGCTAAATTAATAAATAAATGCTTCTTATATTAAGTTACAAAGTATATTTTGTCTCTTCCTATTTTGGATACAGCGAGATGAGCTAAGTTTATCTAACATCTTCCAATCGTTTTCTGTAAATTAATTGTCTATTTCTAAGTTAAATTAATTCACTATTATCCTTTGCCTAAGTTAGTTATTCATAACTTATCGTATAAAATCGCGCCTTATTGCAAAAAAATTTTGTTAGATTTCTATTTTTTAAGGGGTAAATTAATGAGGAATATAGTAAAAGAAATTGAAACCAAGTTTTCAAATCACGACGATTTTTTCATTGAAGAAGAGTTAGTAGATAAAACAGCAATCTTGTGAGCCTGGGATTTGCTAGTCTAATGGTAACAAACAGTTCAATCAAAAATAAAATATCAATGCGAAATAATAAACCGCAGGTGTCAAGTGACTTGAATTTAAAAATATATATCTTAGAAAGAGATAATGGAATTAAAGATAAAAGAATAAGAAAAGAACTTGAAAAGCTTATTGAAAAGAGATTTTACACTATACTTAAGAAAACACATAGAAGGCAAGCAGATATTTTTGGCTTTGGGCAACAATTTCAAAATGCGCTTTCTTACCATGAATTAAAAGATTGGAGGGATGAATATTATCCAAAACTAAAAGTGAATTTTAAGGTTTATGCTAATATGGAATAATGATATGAATTCACATACGTTAGTTTAACAAAAAGACTGCATAGTAGTCTTTTTTATTGCACTAATTGACAGTTTTGTTGAAATAGGAATGATATAATCATATTATTATGAACTTATCAATTGGAGTTTCATATGCTTGGACTAAAATAATATAATCCTAAATTGTATACTGAACAAAAGACATTGTAATAGATCACAAAGTAAAGTTACATATATTATTGGAAGGTGATTCAACCTTGAAGTTGGATATTTAGTCATATGTTGCGGACTTAATGAAAATCAAATTAGTATTGATAAAGATATTAATTATGAATATAAATATATAATTGTATTAAACCAATAACTTTGTAATTTACCAACTTAATGTTAGTTGAACAATACATTCTTTAAAAATGATATAATGCCTATTATTCAACGTGAACATTAGTTGGTTTTTCATGACGACACAATTGTTGCTCTTCTTTTTATAGTAGTGTCTAACAGGAAGATGTTAAATCAAGGATGATGGGCATTTAAAGAGCAAACTATGACTTTGATTAATACAAGAAAGCTTTTATTGATCCTCAATCGAAAATTTTTTTCCTACTAAACTACGAAATAGAGTTATTGAAAAACCTCCATTGATTTGATAAAGAATTCAGTATTAATAGAATCGATTGTGTTAAAAGAGCGTCTCGAAAAATACATTTTTCTTAATAATTTTTCTACATTGAGGGGATGGAGAAATGAAATTTGAAATGCAAAAAGCGAATATGTTGGCTGAAAGTATAGATGGATTTATAAAATTTATTCATAAAATTCATGAAAAAAGCAAAATCAATTTTATTATAAATCCTGATAAAATATATCAAATAAAACTTCTTATCGAGGAATTTAAATTTCAAAGAATAGCAGATGAACTTCTCAGAATTAATCGGTTCGTTTGGGATGAAAAGTACACATATTTATTAGTGGATAAATTTATAGAAGGGCTAAACATTATAGATGAATATGTAGAAATTAACTATAATGAACTATATATTTTTACTGCTAGATTATATACATTAAAGAACCTCTGTATTTCATTTAGTAAAAAGTTTAACTCACACCTGAATTGAAATAGTAGTCATCGTGCAATACAAGTATTAGATTATATAATATGTATAAAATATATTTTTAAATTAACGCAAACACAAGTTTTGTATCAATTGGAGTTACTTCCGTAGCTCTATTTTTGTATATGTAGCAATTTAATTTAATATAGTAACAGTAAAACAAAAATTATCTAAATCGTTAATCGTAGCAAAAAAAAGCTTCCTTAATGGGAGCTTTTTTTCATGAAGATACCGATTATTAACTGAATGAGACCAATGACAAATATGATAGGATATACGATCCACATCAACATCGCTGCCCATCCATTTCTTTTGATAATCGCATACGTTAATCCAATAGCAAACGACAAAAATGGCCCAATTGCTACCATGTTCGCGATACCCCAGATGATGTATTTTCTTTTTCTAGATTTCCCGTTGCTAAAAGGGTAAGCAAGAGCGGTACCAATAAGAGCTATGAAAAGCGCTATATTAACGGCCATTTCGCATCACCTTTCAGTCGATATACTATCATTTATTTTACCATAAATCCCCTAATTTTTATTATAAAAAATGAGGAACCAAGTAATTGTACTGCCAAACAATAAAGTATTACTTCCGTATTCATTTTTGGCAATCGGGAACTATTGCTGATTGTAAACTTATAAAGTCAGTTAACAAATGCTCACCAATCATAGGTTTATCACCGAATGAATAATACATTTTAAAAAGCACTTAACGTATTAGAACTTTTCTTGTATGAAAATGGGAAATACTTCAAATACTTCCATTATTAGAGGTACTTACTAATTATTAATTTAATTTCTCTTCATCAAATATAATGCAGGTAGTTATAGAAAGATAAGTCGAGGAGGAAACAGTCTCTATAAAATAAATGCTTGTCAAAAGTTAGGCACTTTTGATTTGCAGGATAGAAAAGGAGTAAAAATATGCATTGGTATGAAAAGCTGAATAAATATTTTCCTGTAGAGGAAATGAAATCAAGGGAGCATATGGAAACATTATTAAAAGAACGGCCTGATATTTACCATAAGGATGAAGGGCCTCATCATGTTCTTATGTATGTAGAACTGGATGATTTTGTGTTCATCGATTATTTATTCGTTTCTAAAGATGCCCGTGGACAGGGATTGGGCAATAAGTTGCTCGAGAAGCTTAAGAAAAAAGGGAAACCGATTATATTAGAAGTCGAGCCGGTTAATTATGAGGATACTGATACTGAAAAGAGACTTCGTTTTTATAAAAGAGAAGGTTTTGAGCACGCATTATCGATTGGATACAGTAGACGATCACTCGCAACTCAAGAAGTAAATTCGATGGAGATTCTGTATTGGTCTCCAAATAATGAGAGTGAAGAAATGATTTTTAAAGCCATGAAAAAAACATATAATATGATCCACACTTATCGGGACACACATTTTTACGGTGAATCCTATCAGCCAGTGGATGAAGTTCTTACCTTTAAAGAAAATAAACCCGGCCAAGACCTCTTAGAAGACATATAGGGTAATACAAGAATTACTTTTTTTAACCGCTCATAATTAAGGCTAGAGAAAAGTTATTAGCTTAAACTACATAATCTTAGAGTTGCCAATGGTAGCTCTATTTTTTATTCCATCAATGCTATTTAAAGAAGGATAATAAAATTTAAAAAAGAATCATATTAATTACAACTTTAACTAGTATTTTAAAAAAGTAACAGCCGTATTAGAGAAAATAAACCATATAACGTGAGGGGAATATTTGTGACTGAAGATTTTTACTGCGATGAAGTTTTAAGTGGAAAAACAACGGTAATAAAAGTAAAGGAAACTGAGAACGTAATGGCTTATTTTCATACGAAACCTTTTTATCCAGTACATATTGTCGTTATTCCAAAAATGCATATTTCTTCATTAATTACTTTAGAAGTGAGTGAAAATGATTTGTTAATGGAGTTGTTAACTGTAATAAAGGAAGTTGCTAAGGAGGTAAATTCAAAATATGGGGCATGTAGAGTGATAACTAATCTAGGAAATTATCAAGATTCAAAACATTTACATTGGCATGTCGTATATGGAACCCCTTTAAAAAGTTGAATTTAAAATTTTTAAAATGTCAGGATAGTTCAAGAAGTGGAATAAAATTCCTATAATTAATGGTAAATCACCACATCCCGGAAAGCCTTTATTCAATTCATCTAATGGATGCCTAGATTCAATACGTTGAACTAATAAAAAGTAAAAAAGACCTTTGAGGCCATAGCCTTGATAAAGGTCTTAAATCTTAAAGAATAAGGCATTTTAAAATTTAATCGACAGAAATAGATAGATCCTTTGAATGATCTCCAGAAAAGAATGAATCCAAAACAGTCTTTGATTTTGGTTTCTTACCCTTCAAATGTGAATGACATATAGCTCCATTCTTATTGTCTGTCTGACATCTAATTAAAGGATAACTATTTTTATTTCCTATTGAATCATCTTCAACATCAAAAGTTGTATTTTTTACAGCTTGATCAAGAGAAAATATATTATTTTCAGAGTCAGATGTCACAAATATTCCAAATTGATTATTAATGAAAAGACTTTTTTGAACAATAGCTCTTCTGGTTGTTGCTAAATAGATTCCAGCATTATTGTTGAATGATTTGTTGTCTAAAACATTCACTCCAGCATCTTGTTGAAATAATAAAATGCCAGTGGAAACAAAACCCTGACCTGTATAGTTATTCCTTGATATATTATTGGATTGAATGAAAGCTCTTGCACCACGAGAAATTTGTATTCCATTTTGGATAATGACATTGGTTGGCCCTACACCTGTAACAACTGAGTTAAAAATAGTACTGCGACTTACATTTTGACCATTTACTCGAATTCCTGTTAATTGATAGTTAGAAATGGTATTACTATCTATTGTTGCAGCTCCACCATCAACATTAATCCCTGTCCCTTGTTGAAGATCTGATAAAGGATTATCTCTAATATCAGTAACCACAGTGTTTACTATTATTGCAGAACCGTCTTTCGTTACAAGTATTCCATTTTGTAAATTTCCTTTGGTAGTTGATGGTCCAGCGATTTTAAACCGTGCAATCCTAGTACATTTCGCATTTATTGTGAGAATAGAAAGATTTCCTGTCAACCCTCCTGATGGAGGTTTAATAATTGCTCCTAGTTGTCTCGAAGAAACAATAATGAGGTTGTCCTTACCAGCGGGAATTGTAATCTGTTCCAGATAAGTTCCTGGGGCTACCGAAATTATATCCCCGTAATTTGCGGCGTTTATAGCTGCTTGTATTGTCGAGAAATCGAACGTCGGAGGTCCAGCTGGGCCAACAGTTATAGTAATATCAGTAGGATCTGGACAATCGAAAAAACCAGGATTACCTAGTTCGTGTGGCCCAGGGGATTTATGCTTTAGTAACCCTGGGACAGGAATAGGTGGACAGCACCTCTGTAGAGGCTTCTTTTTCAAAATTAAATCACCCTTTTTTATTTAATAAATTAAAATAGTATATGTTGAATCTAAAAAAGGGCTTGGACAACTAATTACACGCAAATTGAAAATATCATAGTATTTTTTGAGGATATTGTTATTGTTTATGAAAATCCAAAATAAGGATTTAGGCAGAAGTGCGACCATTTGATTCACGCTTTTTTTATGAAGCTAGATATTTTCCTAATTGTGGTAATATATATTAAAGTAGAAAACAAAGGATAAATATAGAAGAATTTTTATATAAAATACATACATTGAATAAAAAACTTTTTGACCCCGTAACTTTTTATACGTCTAGATTCGTTTATAGGTTAGAGAGTGTTAAAAGGAGTGAACACGAATGTCTAGTAAGCTTAGCCTTCACATCGTAGGAAAGGGAAACTTGGATGAAAAATCCGATGAATATTATTGGAAAGAGTTCTATCCAAAATTACAGCGCTATTGTCGTTTTATTGCTCAAAATGATTGGGATGGAGACGATATCGCACAAGAAACCTTTGTTAAAGCAAAAAAATACTATAAGAATGAAAAGATGAACTCAACTTTATTGAATAAAATTGCTTACAATCATTGGATTGATACTTTACGGAAAAGAAAAAATGTAACAGTTACTTCTGGAATTGAACTAACACAATTTGCAGTTGCAAAACAAACTTCAGATAAAACCAGTAGTGTGGAGCTTTTACTTAAACGTTTTACACCAAAACAAGCGGTTATTTTTTTTCTAAAAGAAGCGTTTCAATATCGTTTTAAGGAAATTGCAGATATTTTAGGAAGCACTGAAATGGCTATAAAATCTAGTATGCATCGAGCAAAAAAGCGATTAGAAAAAACAAACAATGACGAACAATCTCTTTCTATTGAATATTTTTGGAATGAGGAAGACCGAGAAGAGCTTGAGGAACTTTTTCATGTAGCTTTAGAAGAACAAGATCCATCAATCCTTATTCAAGCAATTCCTACTTTAGATTGTATTGTTGATAGTCCTAAAATGTCCTTCAGTAATTTAAAAGCAAGTCGAACTCAAACTCCTTTTGGCACTCTCTGTACGGCTGCATAGCCAATTAATGCTTTAAAGGAGGATTTTAAGTGAGTACAATTCCTTATGTAATCGAACAATCAAATAATGGTGAACGATCATATGATATTTATTCCCGTTTGTTAAAGGATCGGATTATTATAATTGGTGACGAAATTAATGATCATGTGGCTAATAGTGTTGTTGCCCAATTATTATTTTTGGCAGCGGATGCTCCAGATAAAGAAATATCCCTCTATATAAATAGTCCTGGTGGATCGACTTCAGCTGGTTTTGCCATTTTTGATACAATGCAATACATTAAGCCAGATGTAAGAACGATTTGTACAGGGATGGCAGCATCATTTGGTGCAATGCTTTTGCTGGCAGGAACAAAAGGCAAGCGTTATGCTCTTCCTAACAGCGAAATCATGATCCATCAACCATTGGGTGGCGCAAGAGGCCAGGCAACGGAAATCGAAATATCTGCACGTAGAATATTAAAATTACGTGAGCATATTAATCAAATCATTGCCGACCGAACAGGACAGCCGATTGAAAAGGTTGCAAAAGATACAGATAGAGACTATTTCATGAGCGCTGAAGAAGCAAAAAAATACGGAATTATTGATGAGATTCTCTATCCAAATAATTAACTTATTATTTATTAGACTCTGTTAATGTAAATTGTTAATATTTTAAAAAATTTGATTAGCAGTTACAGCTTTTTAATGAACTGTACATCAAGAATAGTTAAAATATAGAGCTAATGAATTGTCTCAGTTTTAAAGTCGCGATTGCGACTTTTTTTATTTAAGAAATTGTCGTTTTATTGAATTCGAAAAAGGTGATTTTAATAATCAAATAGAATAAAAGGAAATAATGATTAAAGATAAGTGGTGGTCTTATTGAAGCAAAATTTACCAAATAAAATACATATTATTGGTTCAGTTGGAAGTGGAAAGACAACATTAGCAAGAGAATTATCTTCTAAACTAGAGATACCATTCTATGAATTAGATAATGTTGTATGGAAAAGGAATGAAGGGCATATCGATTTAATGCGAACCGAAGAAGAAAGAGAAGTATTCTTAAATAAGCTAATTAGTTCTGATACTTGGATTGTCGAAGGTGTTCACAATGAAGAATGGGTTAGTGATAGTTTTCGAGATGCAGAATTGATTATCTTTTTGGATACTAACTATTCAGTTAGAACGTACAGAATTATACGCAGGTTTCTCTTACAGAAACTAAAACTAGAAAAATCAAATTATAAACCAACACTAAAAATATTCTTTAAAATGTTTAAATGGAATAGGTATTTTGAAGAAGTTAGTAAACCGAAATTTTATCTTAAATTTGGGAAATACGCTGACAAGATAGTAGTAATAACTAATAAAAATGAGATTAATAATCACATTAATTAATCCATTTGTTAGTTGAACAGATATAATATGAGTAGCATCCCTGTAAAATGTACGTTATAGAGTGGACACCTAAAAATTCTACCCTATAACGTACATTTTACTTTTAAAAATCCCTATCCATTAAACCTGCGTAAGTTGCATTTCTTGTTAATAGTACTCAGTAACATAGGTACCAGCTATAAAATCATGTATCGCTCTTTTGTCTCTTCTATAATGAATCATCAAAGCACTTATAATTGTTGAGATTCCAAATGTAATTGTAGCTAAAATATATTTTCCAATAAATTCACGTAAAAACATTCGAAACAGATTTAAAGACTCTTTATTTTTATCCACTATTTTGATTTTTTCAAAACTCTTTCCAACCGTTTTACCACCCCAAAATAATGGAGTAATGGTTAAATAAATGATCAAACAAATGTTCAACAAAAAACTTTCCCAGTTGTTAAAGAAGAGATTTCCATTAATCATTAAGAAGACAATGCATAATGGAATAAACAATATGAGGATATCAATTACACCAGCAGTTAACCTACTTCCGAAACTTGCAACAAAGTGTTCCTCGTTATTCATTTTCTTCCTCCTAGATAACTACTTTCTTTAATAAAGTTATTAAATATTTTGAGGAAATAATCCTCCTTTTCGATCGAACCATACTGCAAGTTAATAATAGCTTTATCACTTTTTTGTTATTAGGAAACCTTAAATTATTTAGAAATGACTTTAATTTAAACGTACGATGGTTTACATGCTTTACTTTCTAATTGAAAAATTGTATGATAATTGCAATAAGTTAGATTTCAATGAACTTAAATATAAATTAATAGAGGTGCTTTTGTGAGTGCGGTAGGTTCTAAATAGGAAAAATTTAATGAAATAAGCATGATATAAAGGGGATTTTCATAAAAATCGCACCCCTAAATTTGTCATGTATTTATTTCAAGACCTATGGAGATACCTACAATACTTTATAAAGCGTGTAATTGTTATGAGATAGCTATACTTTTTAGTTAGTTTATTTCATTGTATTTGCATATTGCACATGCCTTGTAATGTAAAGAAAGCTGCGGTATCCATCTCCGCAGCTTTTTTAAGTTTATCTATATATAATTAGTTAAAACTCATTGAAATCTAATTGTAGGTATCTTCATTTATGATACTAATAAATCGTAGTGAGGAGAATAGAAAGTGAATCAGACAACTTTTGAAAAGTTACAATATAACGAACTAAAGGACATAGTTAAATCCTATTGTGTAAGTGGATTAGGAAAACAATTGATCAGCAAATTGGAGCCAAGCGCAAATATAAAAGTAGTAAAAAATCGTTTAAATGAAACAACTGAGGCACGAGCGATATTAGATGCAGAAGGTCATGTACCATTTTTAGGAGTTTCAAATATAGGACATATCATTCAAAATCTCGAAAAAGGTATCATTTTAGATCCAACCGATTTGCTTAGTACATCGGATTTTTTACGAGGTTGTAGGAAAATTAAAAAGTTTATGGAGGAAAAAGTATTTTTTGCCCCAGTCCTAGCATCGTACGCTAATTCAATGACTGAATTTAAAAAAGTGGAAGAAGAAATTAATTTTTCAATAAAAGGAAATATTGTGGATTCCGCTGCAAGTAAAGAATTAAAACGAATTCGAAGTCAAATAGACTCAGTTGAAGTGAAAATTAAAGAGCGGTTAACCAAATTTTTAAATAGCAGTGCCAATAAGATGTATATTCAAGAATTTTTTATTAGTAAGAAAGATGAACGTTTCACAATTCCAATTAAAGCTTCTTTTAAAAATCAAGTTCCAGGAACGATTATTGAAGCTTCATCAAAGGGATCAACAGTATTTATGGAACTGAGTTCAGTTTCAAAATTAAATGGAGAACTTGCAAGTTTAAAAGCTGAGGAAGCAATGGAAGAATATCAAATATTAGCTACTCTCTCCGGAATGATCTTAGAAAACATTTACGGAATTAAGATAAATATGGAGCTTATTAGCCAATATGATATGGTATTTGCGAAAGCGAAATTTAGCAAACAAACTGATGCGATCGAGCCAAGGTTAAATGATTATGGTTATATAAAATTGGTAAACTGCAAGCACCCTCTTCTATCCGGAGAAGTTGTTCCACTTAATTTTGAAATCGGACAAAATTATCGTAGTTTAATTATTACAGGACCAAATGCTGGTGGCAAAACGATTGTACTGAAAACAATTGGATTATTAACTTTAGCAACAATGTCAGGTTTCCATATTATTGCAGACAAGGAAACGGAAATTGCAGTATTTGAAAATGTCTTTGTTGATATTGGTGATAACCAAAGTTTAGAAAATGCATTAAGTACATTTTCATCCCATATGAAAAACCTTTCGGAAATCATGAAAAGCTCAAATAATAATACACTTTTATTATTCGATGAAATTGGAAGTGGTACGGAGCCAAATGAAGGAGCTGCCCTTGCGATTTCTATATTAGAAGAATTTTACCATATGGGTAGCCTTACAATTGCAACAACTCATTATGGTGAAATTAAACGCTTTTCAGAAATTCATAATGATTTTATGAATGCAGCAATGCAATTTAATAGTGAAACATTGGAACCGTTATACAAATTAATGATTGGAAAATCTGGTGAAAGTAATGCCCTTTGGATTTCAAGAAAAATGAATATACCGGAAAGCGTGCTTCAAAGAGCAAAGGAATATATGGAAAATAAAGATTATCGGTTAGAACAGGTAAATGAAAGTAGAATTAGAAAACCTAGGATTATCAAAGAGAAACCAGTGGAGAAATATGAATTTAAAAAAGGAGATCGCGTAAAGTTACTAGACAATAATAATTTTGGGATTATTTATAAAGAAGAAGATAATTTCCAAAATGTGATTGTGTTTTATAATGGTGAATTTATTGAAATAAATCACAAGCGAATATCTTTAGAAGTAAAAGCAACAGAACTATATCCAAACGGGTATGATTTAGAGTCATTATTTGTAGATTATCAGACGAGGAAAATGGAGCATGATATCGAGAGAGGTTCGAAAAAAGCACTTCGGAAAATTCAAAAAGAAATAAGAAAGAATGATGAGCGAAGTTAAATGGCTTGAGGAGTAAGTTATAGATTATAGCTTGATTTAAATATAGGCTAGAGTTTACAGAATTAGTTCTGATACTCTAGCCTGCTTTTATTTTTTTGTGATAATTAAATCTTGTTCAACTAACTTAAGTAATATATTTAGGTTAATCAAGAGAATAAATTCGTAAAAAACAATAAAGCAGATGTGAATCAAATATAGTATGACATACTCTTTTCAACATCAATAATCATCAGTATTATTGTATTAGTAAACTAAAAGAGGGTGATTGCCATTTATACAAACGAGGAAGTCGTACTATGCTTAAAGGATTTAAAGAAGGACTATGGTGCAAAATCAGTTTTAAAAGGGATTGATTTGAAGGTTAATCGTGGTCAAATTATTGGCTATATAGGACCAAACGGTGCTGGGAAGAGTACGACAATTAAGATTTTGTTAGGGCTTGAGGGGGATTATTCCGGAACAGTTGAGATTTTTGGGAAAGAAATCACTGACGATAAGATCGACTTTAAGAGGAAGATTGGTTATGTTCCGGAAATTGCAGAACTCTATGATAATCTCACGGCTAGAGAGTACTTAACTTTTGTTGGTGAATTATATGGTATGGGTTTTGAAGAAGCCGATGAAAAAGCACAAAGGCTGATGAACGTTTTTGGTCTTGAAGAGGTTTATCACACAAGAATTAGCTCTTATTCAAAAGGAATGAAACAAAAGGTACTTATCATTTCAAGTCTATTACATAACCCAGACCTACTGTTTTTGGACGAGCCGTTAAGTGGACTGGATGCGAATAGTGTAATGGTATTTAAAGAGATTTTAGGCGTACTTGCTGCCAATGGTAAAACGATATTCTATTCATCACATATCATGGATGTAGTCGAGAAAATAAGCAATCGGATTATATTGATCAATGATGGTAAGATTGTGGCGGATGGTAGTTTCATAGAATTAAAGGAGCAAAATAAAGAAGGTACGCTGGAACAGATATTTAATCAGCTAACTGGTTTTAATGAACATCAGGCGCTGGCCGAGGAATTTGTTTCCATTGTTCGAGGGGGCTAAAGCGTGAAAGACTTTCAAACTTTAAAAATCTTAGATTTATTTCGTTTCATTTTCGAGCGTTTTGGAGTAGATTATCCCACAATGAGAAAAATATTAGCAGTTAAATTAACGATGGATGGTCGTCGGACTTCAACGATTTTTAATCAGCATGCTAAGAAATCGAATAAGCCGGAAGAAAATGGGTTTATCAAGTCGTTAGGCATGTATGTGTTTATTAGCCTCGTATTCATTCCTTTGATTCTTTTTGGAAAGAACTACCTTTATCAAATGAGCGCTTTTTTTGGAATTGTAATGTTTCTGGTCATGACTTCGATGATATCAGATTTTTCGAATGTACTTCTCGATATCAGAGATAAAGGAATTCTTCATACGAAACCAATTGGAAAAAAGACTATTAATGCCGCAAAAACGGTACATATATCAATCTATCTATTTTTATTAACTGCCGCTCTTACAATTTTACCAGTAGTAGTTGGAACATTTAAGCATGGATTATTATTTTTGTTTATGGCAATAATCGGGCTAATTTTAGTGAATTTATTCATTGTTGTTTTAACGTCGATTATTTACTATTTCATTTTGCGTTTCTTTGATGGTGAGATGCTAAAAGATATTATTAATTATGTTCAAATTGGACTTTCTATTACGATTGCAGTAGGTTATCAAGTTCTAGGAAGAGCCTTTAGCTTAGTTGATTTGAAAATTACTTTTTCACCAAGCTGGTGGCATTTTCTGATCCCTCCTTTTTGGTTTGGCGCACCATTTGAGCTAATTCTAAACCGACACTCAAGCTTTTATCTCATCGGTTTTTCAATTTTAGCTGTGGTGATTCCTATTCTATCGATAGTTGTTTATAACATGATGATGCCATCTTTCGAGAAGAATCTCCAAAAATTAACGAATAACAGTGGCAAAAGTAAACGAAAGGACCGAAAGTGGAAAGATTGGTTAATTGGAGTTGTTTGTCGAAGTAATGAAGAGAAGTTATTTTTTCGATTCGCAGATAATATGATGCGTAACGAAAGGGAATTTCGATTAAAGGTATACCCCGCATTAGGTCTATCATTGGTGATTCCTTTTGTTTTTTTGTTTAATAAGCTTCAACTTTCTACATATAACGAGTTAAGTTCGAGTAAGAGTTATTTAGCCATCTATACTTCTTGCTTAATCATTCCAAATGCAATCGCAATGCTAAAATATTCAGGGAAGTATAAAGGTGCTTGGTTATATAAAACAGCACCCATACAAAACTTGGCACCATTATACAGCGCAGTATTAAAGGTATTTATTGCTAATCTCTATTTTCCTGTTTATTTTGTATTAAGTTTAATTTTTATAGGCATTTTTGGAATAAGAATAATTCCTGATCTTTTGATTGTATTTGTAACCTCGATTTTATATTCGGTTATTTGTTCTCATGATTTTAAAGGGTCACTACCATTTTCAGAGTCATTTGATGATGCTAAGCAGAATTCTGGCCTGAAAATAATTCTTGCACTTATATTGGCAGGTCTATTTGCAGGAGTTCATTTCGCTGTCACCTTTATTCCATACGGAGTGTTTTTTTACTTAGTACTGCTCATCACTGTGACATTCTTTTCATGGAAAAGGGCTTACAAGACAATATGGAATTATTGAACTCAAAAACTCTGTGATAACCGAGACATCTGTAAAGCTTAAAGTTATTTAGTAATTGTATAGAGATGGATAAAATAAGGTAATTTTATGAATGTACGATTCCTATAATTAAAACGCTAATATAGCGTAAGTGAAATTCCATTGTAAAAAGCCCAATTACTCAAAGTGAAAATTGATAATTAGGGCTTTTTATTTTTAAAAGATATACTTGATCGATTATCTAAACTAGAAAGTGATGATTAACCAATTTGTTTAAAACGAATAATGTATTGGTCGAACATTTTAGTAAAGTAATTTTTATTTTAGTGTATTTTGATTGGTAAAGTATCAACAAGCTGAGATAGAAATACAAATTTTGCTTCTTGTTTAATTCTAGGAATATACCCTTTAATCACATTTGAGGTAATTTCACCAGACGGTCCCACATGCCCAATTGCAATCATAGTAGGCTCTATTTTTATTTTTTCTAAAAGTAATTGACTCTGCTTTTCTATATGATTAAGTGTATATAAATCATCGAAAAACAACTTATTTTCAATTACCGGTACACTTAACTCTTTTGCAATTTTTGAGACAATACTCCTGTAGTTTGTTTTGCTATCAAGAAAATATAATCCACGCTCTTTGCAAACAGATAAGACAATTCGCATCACACGCTCATCACCAGTTGCTTTTGAACCCATATGATTATTCATACCAATTGCATAAGGAACATCATCAATAGCAGCAATAACTCGTCTTCGGATTTCTTCATTGCTTAAGTCAGTCGTTATAGCATTTGGACCTAGCCAGCTTGCCTTACCATGCCTTGGTTCCATTGGCATATGAACAATTACTTCATAGCCTTTATCATGAGCAGTTGTTGCATCTTTTTTTGTTGAAGGTAAAAAGGGCATAACAGCAGCTGTTAATGGAATGGGCAGAGAAAGCATTTGTTCTGTCCCTTTCATATTATTTCCAAAATCATCAATGACAATTGCAACCTTATGAGTTGGTTCAGCAAATACAGAAGTACAAGCAATAGAAAGAACGACAATAAAAGTAAAAATAGATGTAACCCAAAGCTTCATAGAGAATTCTCCTTTTCCGTAAATAACCATTCAATTCTATTTTCTGTGTTTCCAGAGAAAATAACCGTATTAATCGAAAAAAGATCTGTTAAATTCCATATTGAAGTAAAGTTCAGGGAAAAAAGCATCAAATGTTTACGAAATTTTTTTTGGGAACATTAATTTAATGTGTATTTTACGCATACGATAGTTGAAATGCTTAATTGAGTGTTCAAATACCTTTTTATTTTGATGTCAAGTCGTATTGTATTTATTAATTAGGTGGTGTTTTGATTGAAAAACCGTTCGAAGGAATCCTGGATTCGATGGTATGAAGACGGAATGTCATTTGAAACAATGAGGGAATCACATGAGTGGGCATATAGTGTAATTTATAATGAAATAGGTAATATTTTTGACGGATACAAAACTAAAGATGAAAAAATTGCTACTGCCTTAGTTTTTGAGTTAGTAAGATCAAATACCTTAAATGGAGAAAGATTTAATCTATTTTCAGATGTAGAAAAAATAAATAATCAGCTGATTTTTAAAGTTTGGGTCAAGAAAATCGAAGGATCTCATGAAGATAATTGAAAAGTAAGAACTGTATTGGTCAGTTCATTTTTTATTGAAATAACTGGAAATTTAGTTAAAAAGGTTATATTAGAGTAAACAGCTAATAATTTCGCTAAGGATTAATCTAATGGTTGGATAAATATTATTTAGCAGAGATTCAATGAATACAGTAAGAAAAGCTGGAGAGGGAATGGATAGTTGAAAATAAACCTTATAATAATCTAATTGAAATCTTTTAGTAATAAATTAAATAGTCAATGAAAGGAAAGAAATAAAAGAACATCAAAATTTTTATAGTTAGTTAAATGATTCAATAATTTCCGAGTTTTGAACTAAGTTGTGCGTTATATGACTAACTAGGACTACAGCGGTAGTCCTTTTATTTTGCCATGTTTCTTTTTTCGATTAACCTCTTAACATTTTCTTTTGGATCCCAGCAGTTAAAGATATAGTTCGGTTTGGTTATAAATCCTAGTCTCTTACATATATATTGAATTTCAAATCCCGCTACTTTTTTCACTTCAAAATGAACACATGTTGCGCAGTAATGATAGTTTTCTATTTTAAACACTCTCCAGTCTTTATGGCCTACCAAAATAGTAAATCGATCGACTAATAATTAAAAGCTTGATGCTGTGTATAGATAAGAGCTATTCATATAGCAAAGTCTAAGTATAATCTGTGCTCCTTTATTAATGCAAAACCTATCAACTTATAAAAAGGCACAATATACGACATAGTATTGCATAATTAAACAAGAATAGATATAATTATTTAAAGTCTAAATATAGTAAATATTCTATATATTTAAATTATTAGGCAATTAAACTACATATATATCTATTTGGGGGTAAATTTAATGAAAAAGTTCAAAAAACTATCTTTTGCTTTTGCGGTTTCTACAGCACTTATTTTATCTGGATGTGGAACAAAGGATTCAAAAACTGGCGGGAAAAGCTCAGATGATAAGCCTTTACGAGTTGTAACAGACGCGGCTTATGCTCCATTTGAATATCTTGATAAAGGTAAAATTGTCGGATTTGATGTTGATTTTACAAATGCAGTTGCTAAAGAAGCGGGAATAAAAATTGATATTGTCAACACAGGATGGGACCCATTATTTGCTGAGATTGGTGGAAAGCTTGCTGATATCGGTATGTCTTCTATTTCTATTAATGCAGAGCGTGAGAAAACATATGACTTTACTACTCCTTATTTCCTTTCTATTAATAAAATCTTAGTTCCTGAAGGTAGTGATATTAAATCTGCACAGGACTTAAAAGGTAAAACGGTCGCAGTTCAAAATGGAACAACAGGACAAGAAGCAATTGAAAAAATGTTTGGAAAAAATAATAAAAATCTAAAAAAATTCGAAAATAATAATCTTGCAATCTTAGAATTAACAAGTGGTGGGGCTGATGCAGTAGTAGCAGATAATGGTGTAATTGAGGCTTATGCAAAAAATAACCCTGATAAAAAATTAGTCGTTATCGGTGATGATAATAGCTTTGATCCTGAATACTATGGCTTATTGCTACAAGATGGAAGCAAATTAAAAGGAAAACTTGATAAAGCAATTAAAGCAGTAGTTGAAAATGGAACATATGAAGAACTTTATAAAAAACACTTTGGTGCTGAACCAGATCTTGAGACATTAAAGGCTGAACAAAATAAATAGTTTAAAAGAAATTGCGTAACGCAAGTGGTGTTACGCAATTTTAGTTAAATAGGGGGACTGTACATGGGATTTGATTTTAAAATCATTCAAGAATATTTGCCATTTTTCTTTCAAGGGACACTACTTACCATATCCCTATCGTTAGCAGGAATTGCGTTAGGTACCATTATCGGTTTATTTATTGGTTTAGGTAAAATGCAAACAAATAAATGGTTAGCTTTGCCATTTGTTTGGTATATCAATTTCTTCCGAGGCACGCCATTATTTGTTCAACTTCTATTAATTCACTTTGGAGTTGTCCCTTTATTTATTGATAAAACGAATGCAATTGCTGCAACAATTATCGCGCTATCGTTAAATTCTGCAGCATATATAGCTGAGATTTTCCGAGCGGGGATTCAATCAATTGATAAAGGTCAAATGGAAGCTTCACGCTCTTTAGGTATGACACATGTACAAGCCATGAGATATGTAATTATACCCCAAGCCGTAAAACGTATGATTCCGCCACTCGGAAATGAATTTATCGTATTAATTAAAGAATCTTCAATTGCTGCGATTATAGCCGCTCCTGAGATTATGTATTGGAGTAGAGCAATGCAAGGTCAATACTATAAAGTATGGGAGCCATTCTTATCCGCTGCAATCATCTACCTAGTCCTAACGCTTACATTAAACTTTGTCTTAAATCGCGTTGAAAGAAGGCTGACAACAAAATGATTAAAGTAGATAAATTAAAAAAGTCATTTGGTGCATTAGAGGTTTTAAAAGATATCAGTATCGAAATTGAACCACGAGAGGTTGTAGTAGTGATTGGTCCTTCGGGTTCAGGTAAATCGACATTCCTCCGCTGTTTGAATATGTTAGAGGATATAACAGAGGGAAATGTGTATATTGAAGGTATTGAACTAACAGATAAAAATACAAATATTAATGAAATACGAACAGAAGTAGGTATGGTATTTCAGCATTTTAATCTATTTCCCCATCTTTCAGTCTTGGAAAATATTATGCTAGCACCAACTAAAGTGCGAAATAAAACAAAAGAAGCTTCTAAGGATAAA
Source organism: Bacillus sp. EAC (assembly GCF_002156875.1). Classification (GTDB taxonomy): domain Bacteria; phylum Bacillota; class Bacilli; order Bacillales; family Bacillaceae_G; genus Gottfriedia. The sequence goes on from NZ_NCSY01000007.1 coordinate 190,878, forward strand.
GCACTCGAGCTCTTAAATAAAGTAGGACTTGCTGACAAAGCAAATAAGTTCCCAGATTCTTTATCTGGTGGTCAAAAGCAACGAGTTGCAATAGCAAGAGCATTAGCAATGGAACCTAAAATTATGTTATTTGACGAGCCTACTTCAGCATTAGATCCTGAAATGGTTGGTGAAGTATTAGAAGTAATGAAGCAATTAGCTAGAGAAGGAATGACAATGGTTGTCGTAACACATGAAATGGGATTTGCTCGTGAGGTTGGAGATCGAGTGATATTTATGGATCAAGGTTATATTGTTGAAGAAAATGAACCGGATCAAATTTTTGATCATCCTATGAATGAACGTACGAAGAGTTTCTTAAGTAAAGTACTTTAGCCAATTAGGAGCTGACTATATGTCAGTTCTTTTTTATTTATAAGCCATTTTTACCATTAATTTCTTTTAATCATAATTAACATGAAACAATCTTATATTAGTACAAGAGTATTTCCATTCTATAAAAGTAAGGAAGACAATAAAAAGAAGATAGTAATCTATCATTTTTAAGTGCGCTAAAATTTAATGGATAGGAGTAGGTCGTATTGATCCTTCCTCAGTCTGTCATATTGAAGGAAGTTGGCCCTAGAATTCGATTAATAGATGGCAATCAACTTCAAATCGAACAGAAATTACACTGGATACATTTATTAGTTGATAGTGGCTTATCAAATATTGAAGTTTCTTCCTTTATTCGTACGGAAAATAAACAGGATTTTAATAAGGCAGCTGAATTAGTTTTAAAACTTAAAAGAAATGTAGATTTAAAATATAGTGTACTCGTTCCTAATAAAAGAGGTTTAACAAGAGCGTTTGTCGTAAACGCAGATGAAGTTAATCTATTTGTTTCAGCAAGTGAAACTTCTAATCAAAAAATGAAAGATTGTAGTATTCAGCATACGATGAATGAAATTAGAAAAATAGTTGGAGAATGTAAAGATAATAAGACAAAGACAAGGGCTTATATAGCAAATGTATTTGGCTGTCGCTATGAGGGCAATATAAGCTTTCAAAAATCAATAAATCTATCAAACCAGTTGTTAGAAGATGGAATTGATGAATTATCATTTATAGATTCTACGGGCCTTGCAACTCCACCTCTTGTAACTCATTTTTTAGAAGAACTCTTACTGGAAGTTCCAAAAGATCGATGTTCAATGCAATTTGATAATACGTATGGTTTAGCGATAACGAATGTATACACTTCATTATTGTATGGAGTGGAGCGTTTTGAATCATCAAACGGTGGATATGGTGGTAGTTTACCAAATACGATGATAAACCAAACAGTTGCAACAGAAGATATCATCTCTTTGATGCATCAATTAGGTGTATATACAGGTGTTGATGAACAAAAACTCCATGAAGCGACCAACTATATTTCAAATCAAATAAACAAAGAACCGATTAGTAAATTATTTTCGGTCCTGAAAACGGAATAGTATCTTTATTTTTGCGAGCAGACTGAAACAAATATTTTTTGGATATTGTTAGTACGCTGATAGCATCTTTTTAGATGCTATTTTTTATTGCAAGTCTTTGTGCAGAAATTAAATTGTTTTAACTTTTTATGATACCTGATTTGTTTAGCTTATAAGTTTCATATTATTTTCATAGCTTTTCTAAAATTAGCATAAAGTGTAGAAGGACAAGTGTTTTCTAAAAATGTAATTCAATTCAGTTAGAAGGTTGAGTAAAGGGGGAAAAGTGTATGTCTAGTTTTGAGGCATTTATATTAGGAATCATACAAGGTTTAACTGAATTCCTTCCAATTAGTAGTACAGGCCATTTATATATAGGCAGACATTTATTTGGTTTAGATGAAGCGGGGCTATTATTAGATACACTATTGCATATTGGGACGCTATTAGCAGTTTTTGTTTTTTATAAAGATGAATGGAAGATGTTATTGAAAAAACCTTTTTCAAAATTAACTTTATTATTAGTAGTAGGTACAATTCCAGCTGTTATTGTTGGCTTGTTATTTAAAGATTTCTTTGATGCAATCTCAGTATCAGGTAAAACAATTGGTTGGGAGTTCATCTTTACAGGCATCATTTTATTTTTGGCAGATCGAAATCGAAAAGGTAGTAAAACAATGGAAGAATTAACTTGGAAGGACGCATTATTCATTGGATTTTTCCAAGCATTAGCCATTTTCCCAGCGGTTTCACGTTCGGGACTAACGATTGCCGCTGCATTATTTAAAGGAATGGAACGAAAAAGTGCAGCTTATTTTTCATTTCTTTTGTCAACACCAGCTATTGTTGGAGGTATCGTATTACAAGGGAAAGATCTAATAGGTGGGAGTGTCGAGCAAATATCATTTGTTCCATTGTTCATTGGTACTTTAGCATCAGCGATATTTGGATATCTTGCGATCAACTGGATGATTAATTTATTAAAGAAACAATCACTTAATGTGTTTGGATATTACGTTATATTCCTTGGAGTAGGAATAGTCATTCTCCAGCATTTACATATCTTTTAAAAGTGATTTTTTAAAATGGATGCGACAATCATATATAAGCTACGAGTCGTACGAATACAGATCAGTTATTTGTAAACTTTAAGAAAAACTCTAGAAGTATAGAGGGGGGATGAAATTGATTAATAGAATGGATTTATCAGAAAAAGAACTGCTAATAGTATCAGCAGAGATGCAATATAAAAAGAAACATTTATCTGTATCATACTTACTATTATTTATAACAGGTATCTTTGGTGGCCATAGATTTTATAATAGAAGATACGGTACTGCTGTTACTCAATTAATTTTAACTATTTCATTCTTCCTATCACCAATTACACTTATTTGGTTGATATTTGACCTGTTACACTTATTTGGTTGATATTTGACCTGTATTATATTTTAGAAATAGTGGAAGAAAATAATGAAGAAGAAGAAAAACTTATTATAAAAAAATGTTTTAAAGCAAGAGGAACGATATAAAAAATTTGATGTACTATTGTAAGTGGAAAATTCTTTATATAAATTTACTTTTTTCGAAACTATAATTGGCATTAAGTGTTTTAAAAATATATTGACTTTAAAAGAATAGTATCAATAAAAAAGCACAGGGAAATTACTTCCTGTGCTTTGGCATTTTATAATTTTTTCACTTTTTCCTCTCGGCCATTCGTTGCATTGATAAAGATGTCATACGTGTCATTACCTAATGTACCTAAAAACTCATAGCATAGAACTTCTTTATTAAAGTCACTTAGCAGAATAGCTAATCTTTCTTCTTGGACTTTTACATTTCGATTGATTTTTTTGCGTGCTTGATCCATTGAGAGCTTAGGCTTTGGAATCGTACGAACATGGTTTGAAGTTACATAATTTTTTGCATTTAATCCGATGACTTGACCATTATCAAGTGCCACTTTTAATTGAATCGCTTCTGGATATATTCTTACTTTATTGACTGTCTTTACGAATTGAAATACACCGATTGTATCGTACTGTGAGCTATCATAAAGTTCCATATCCGTATATTTTCTTGAATCTAAATATTTCTGTCCTTTTTTAGAAGCGTCGTCTAAACTAATTTTTTGTGAACTGATGTCTCTAGTCGTAATAAAGAATAACGGGTATCCACCAGTTTCTGTAATTTCCATATAAGAACTAGCAGTAGGTCGTTTATGTTCCATTGATATTGAAAAAAACGGTTCCGCACTACCATTCATACTTTTATTTACTGCAATATCTTTACTATTTTTAATAGATATAAATGACTTAGCAATTTTGATTGCTTCAGATTCATTAATTTTTTTCCCAGTAAGCTTTTTCAAACCTTTCGATTCTTCTTGACCATTCGAAAATGTAGGACCAAAATCTTGATCCGTCGTAGCTTTCGTTTGTTCAACATGTTTAAAACCATTCATAATAACATTGTCTCGAGGTGCTTTTCGTTGAGCGGACATCGTTTCAACTTCCATCCAACTCAAGTTTTTATTCATAATATTTGTTTGTACGCCACGTAATCCGTTTTGTACACTTTCTGCCTTTTTATAAATACCTTTTAACGTACTATATTCTTGCTCAGTAAGTGGTTCCTTTTCTAAATCTCTAATCGCTGTGCGGTAACTAAAATTACCTACATTCGTAAGGAACGCCTGCGTTTTATCAAATGGTAAAAATTTTAACGGTAATTGAGCAATATTTGATTTAGACTCGATTGATATCCTCCATACATCTGCAAGTTCAGGAGAGAGGGAGGTTCTAGAGTTCATTGCAAGCGTACTACCAATTTTATCGTGTAGTAAGTCGATATCATAAGCTAACTCATTGAATGCACGTTGATAGTTATTTTCAGCCTGTAAATGTGTGTTCTGCAGATTCTTATGTTGTGTATAACCCCAATATCCAGTACCTGCTAGAGCGGCACAAAGTGCGCCAATAATAATTCCATTTCTCATAAATACACCTCACTGCAATTATTTGCAAAAAATATGTTGACCAAGGGTAAGGATTTTAGGACGGTTGCGAATCCATTGATTTGTAGCTGTTTTAGGATTGTAATAGTAAATACAACCTGTTGTAGGATCCCATCCATTAATCGCATCAATAACAGCCTTTTTAGCTACTTCATTAGGAGTTAAGTTAATTTGTCCGTCTGCTACTGCCGTAAATGCACCTGGCTGATAAATAACCCCAGAAATTGAATTTGGAAAAGAGGAGCTAGTTAGACGATTTAATATAACTGCCGCAACTGCTACTTGACCAATATAAGGTTCGCCTCGTGATTCTCCATATACTGCATTGGCCATTAATTTAATATCATTATTTGTATAGCCGCTTGGTGCATTAACAATTGGTTTTTTATTAGGTATGGGATTCGAATTTTTACTAGAATTATTATTATTTTTGTTACTAGTCTTATTAGCTGTACTATTTTTTGTGCCTGCTGCTGTATTTTTATAATTTTTTGTAGCCTTCTGCAATTTTTCCTTTAGTTTTGGACCTGCAATTCCATCAACTTTCATACCAAATTCATTTTGGAATTTTCGAAGTGACCAGTATGTGCCCCAACCAAAAATACCATCGACCTTTCCATTAAAGAAACCAATGAACTTGAGTCGTTCTTGTAATTCTTTTACATCTTGGCCTGTAGAACCCCGACTAAGAACTTGGCTAGTAAATGCATTTACTTCTTTTTTAGGTAGATAAGAATTTACCATTAAAAGTGATAAGCATATTATGCAAAAGATTATGAATGCAGTTTTAACATGAAGTTTTTTTTGCAAAATAAGTCCTCCTTAAAAAACATATAAGCTTACTATTTGTAAAAAATTGTATTTTATTAACAGTTTGAGTAAAAATTGATAAATTTTGCTCAAATATGTCGTGAATAGGTTCAATGGAGCGGTCAAATAGTAAAGATATAAGGAGGAGGTCATATGAAAAAGTCATTTAAATTCATTATGATGGTGATTGTACTATTTTTTGCATTCACTACGATCACGATTGTTAAATCTGAACGTGTTTATGAACCTCCATATGCTAAATGGGGAAAAATCGCGGTTGAAAAAACAAAAGAACGATATCCGGCTTCAGATGTAATAGATTATTTACATATAGGTAGAGAAAGGAAAACAACAAGTATTTCGATTGAAAAATTTAAGCTTTGGTTAAGAGTCAAAGATGGAAGTAGGGAATTTGGGGTATTTGTAAACGTAGAATTCGAGCCAAGCACGGATAGATTTGTAGGTATTACTTATCAAGAAACGGATCGTTAATTGGAAGTAACCTAGATACTGACAACATCACAAATAGATTGTGGTGTTGATTTTTTGTTGAAAAGGGCTCAAATTAGATAGGGGAAGAAAAAAACTTGATGAAAATGGCCAAATTAAAATCGTACAGTAAAAAATATTTGGATAAGAACGTAAAATGCTTGAATGTGTAAATTTTTATTTGCTCAGAAGATGAATTAGAAGGGGGAAGAGGCATGTTTCAAAATTAAATAAATAAGTCTTTAATATGTAAAGACTATAAATAATAAAGGTTTCTGTAGAGTGAATAAATCGAAATCATAACGTTTTAAATTAAAAATGAAACAAAATATCGGATTCGGTAATTAACAAAAGGTTTTACTGCAAAAAAGATCTTTATGTTAAGTGATGAGTTAAAGTTAAATGTATATGATCCGACCAATAAGTATTTTTCGGATATTCTACAAGTTACTGAAATGAATATGAATTATAGTTTAAAACATTGTTTGGGAAAGCCAAATTTTACGAGTTTTCCTGATATTCGGTTTAGACCAATGATATTGCCAGCGTCACTTATGTGTAATATGAATTTGAGTTTAAACCAAGTACTGAGTTATTATTCGAATACTGGTTTATATTACTTATAGCAATTATTTAAATATTCAGCGGTCAAATATGCTAAATAACTAAATAAAAAAGTATTGTAGCTATTAGAAATAAGAGAAACTGATTGGGTTAACGGTGAGACACTAGCAAGTATGGTATGTGATGATGTAATTGAAGAAGCAAAAGAAATTATCACATAAATAGTCAAATTGCTGGAAATCACTCAGATCAGCAGTTTGAAATAAATCAATTGCAATAGATATCAAAAATAAATACCTTACATAGTCGCTTCTAAAATGGATGAAGTTATCTATAAATTCAAATTTATACTAATCAGATAATTCGAAAACGAAATTGAACTGATGATTGAAATAATAAATGAAAACATTATTGGAATGATTAAGTTTAATAATTAAACGAACAAATCGATTGTATGGATTATAAAATAAAAAAATTTATTTGAAAAAATCTAGGTACTAAATTATTGCTTAAATTATTAAATCGATAAAATTGCGTTTTAAATAAAAATGATTGCTTTATAAGTAATTTAGTGAATTCAGTGCAAATATAATGAAATTTTTCGTCTCATCTCAAAACTCTAAGAATACTTAGTTAATGAGATGGTTTTATTAGTTTTACATTCAACTTCCTATAATATATATTATGTAAACTAGAAAAATGAAAAGTAGATCATTATCTAATCAATATCTCTAGTTTAATCTCTTCCTACTCTCTTGTCTGTTGAACCAAACATGTAAACATAGCAGTCACCAAATGTGTATACATGTTTGGTCTATTACTTTTGCGGTGTTGACTATTAAGCAGCCCAAGGGAAAGTCTTCTTCTTGTTCGATTGCCCAATTAAAAATGAATCGGATCGCTGTATCAGTTATTCCACTCTTAATTATTAGCTGGCCAATTTCGAAATAATGTTCCAATGTGTTGACGTAAAAGGTTTGTTTATAAACAAAGGTATCATACATGCTCCCTTTATGAATTCTACAGCTTGTTCCACGCCACCAGTCATTTTCATGCGTCATCATTCTTTTTTAATGATTGTTTTTTCTGTTCTTTTTTCAATTTTTCAGGCGTAACATCATTACCTAAAGGGTCTAATATCGTTAAACCCATAACTGTGCTGTTTACTTGACCACGAATAATTTGAAGATATTCTTGGCGTAATTCTTGACGGTGCTTTAATTCTATTTGTGTTAAACCATCTTCTTTCTGTTTTTTAGCTAATATGTTAATTCGATTTAAAATTTCAATCATTTCTTTCTCCGCCTTTCTTTTTATAAAAGTTCTTGTGCAAGTAATCGATAAGACTGTAGTCTTGCTTCATGACTATGACTGATTGTCCCAATCACTGCTTCATTAATACCAAAATTTTCGTCATGTGCACGTAATGTATTTGCAACATCTTTTGCACTCCCCACTAAGAATCGTTTACGGTTATTCTGTATATGCATCTTATCCATTTCGGTATAAGAATAATTTAATGCGTCCTCAGGAGATAATATTTGAAAAGGCATCCTTTTATCTAAAAATAATAAGTTTAAATCTAAACTAGCTGCATGATATTCAGCTTCTTCATCTGTTTCTGCCACCATCACGAAATAACCAACATTAATTTTAGGGTTTTGCATAAACTCTGATGGAATAAAATTAGTACGATAAGACTCCAACGTTTCGGTTGATAATTGCCCACTAATGAATTGAGCAAACGAATATCCAATACCGAATCGTCCTGCTTGTACAGCGCTGCTGCCACTTGAGCCTAATAGCCAAACTTCAGGTAATGGAGCTCCCAATGGAGTTGCAAGTGTACGATTATATAGATGATCAACAGGCATCGTTTCTGACATAAACATCATCGTTTCTACTAATTTATCGTACTGGTTGAACAGGTTCGGTTGTTTTCCTTCATGTAATGCAAGAGTAGAAAATTGGTCACCACCAGGTGCACGGCCTACACCGAAATCAATTCTATTAGGGTATAAAGTCGTTAATGTTTTAAAAATTTCTGCCATTTTTAATGGCGAGTAATGCATCAGCATGATTCCACCAGAACCAACACGAATTTGGTTTGTCACGGAAGCAATATGGGCAATCAATATTTCAGGTGAAGCACTGGCTAAGTTTGCAGATCCATGATGTTCGGAATACCAAATTCTTTGATATCCTAAACCATCTACTAATTGAGCTAATTCAATCGTATTTTGTATAGTTTCATGAGGAGTCTGTCCATTTGAAACTGGAGTTTGATCCAAAACGCTTAATTTCATTAAAAAACCTTCTTTCGTAGTTATTATAGATACTTAATTTCGATAATTTCAGATTATTTCTTTCTAACTTAATTTAAAAAAAGTTTATAAATCCTGTGACTAAAAACTTATTTTGGATAACGCATTTAGTGTTAGGGGAACATCTTTAACGATGGTGTCCCCCTGCTATACATTGTTAAATAGTTATGTTTAATGTTTTCCATACCAGTAAGTTACTTCATTAACATCTAATTATCCGTTGGTGATCCTACTGCTCGTGATTTACCAACAGCATTCATTAAGCTATTAACTAAATTTTCAATTCTTTAAGGAACTCTTCGCTGCTGTAACCAATCAAAGGTACTGTATTGTATTTTTAAAAATTTCTCATTCCAGCTTCTCTGAATCATTAACTAATCCACTGAACAATATCCTTCATGTCTCTTCTTCCTCTAGGGAATAAATTAGCATCATTTGCTCGGTATCCAAATGCGACCATAGCTGAAACAGCTAAGTAACCATCCTCTAGTAGGTTTTCTTCCGCAAGGAGTTTTTCTACCTTATCGATATAAAAGCCTTCTATTGGACAAGAGTCAATTCCAAGTAATGCTGCCACAGTCATCATATTGGCAAAGGGAAGAAAAGTTTGTCTTTTAGTCCAATCCAACGCTTTTTGCTCACTTTCTAACACATTTAATTGGTTTTCTTGGAAATTTCTTATACTCTCGATTACTTGATCAGAAATTTCAGCTGGGAAACCCGTTACATTAAGCACTTGATTTTTTACATATTCTGAGTCGTACCTTGTATCCTTGCTTGTTCTTGAAAGAATGATAACGAAATGGCTCGCAGTTGGCAGATGACCTTGTGCGCCTGGAGAAATTTCTTTTAGCTTTTCTCTGAATTCCTGATTTTGAACAATGAGGAATTTCCAAGGTTCAAGTCCACATGAGCTCGGCGAAAGTCGGGCTGCTTCTAGAATTACATTAAAGTCTTCCTCTGAGATTTTTTTTGTTGGATCAAAAGTCTTTATAGCACGTCTAAAATTAAACGCATCAAGAATTTCTTGTCTTCTTACTACTTTTTGTGTCATGTTCAAACACTTCCTTCTTAGTTGTTTTATATAAGCTAACCTTTACTAGCATTTCAACAAGTTGACAAATATTAAAGATGTAGAATCCAACATCTTTTTTTTCAGCAACGGATGTTGTATACTCGATTCTAAATTAGAAATCATTAAGTCTCAATCATCAATATCGGTGTTTTATCGCCTAAACAACAAACGAAATAAATTGTTGTCTATTCATAGAAAAGAGAGTGTTAAATATGGAAGAGAAGAAAGTGGATCCACGTATTATACGGACAAGAAGATTGTTAATGGATGCCTTTATAAAAATAGCTCAAAAAAAGGAGTTCAAAGACATTACAATAAAGGACATTACGGAGGAAGCAACCGTAAATCGTGCCACTTTTTATTCTCATTTTCAAGATAAATACGAGTTAATGGATGCTTCCATTACAGAAGAATTATTTGAAAGCATTGTGAAAGACTTCAATCATTACGATCGGTTAAATGAAGAGACTATTGTAAAAATTTTTTATACATTAACTAAGTTTCATACAAAAAAACGTACAGAATATACTTCACAATGTAGAAGAAGTGTGGAATCCTTTTATTCAATAATTGAACAAAAAATAAAAAAAGAACTGGGTGAATTATTTTATTCCCTATTTTTAAAGCAGCAACTTAACTTGGATTCGGAAGCCTTAAAAATTGGTACTACTCTGTTGAGTTGGGGAATTTACGGAGCTTCTGTGGATTGGGAAAATAATAGTTCTCTTTCAGCAGAACAATATATAAAAAAAGCCTTACCTTTTATTGTGACGGAAATAAATAATTTTAAAGGATGATTATTGACCATTTTTTTCACAATATCCAATTATCTTACTAAGCGTTTCTATCCAATCGAGTAATAAAAAAACCGCTGTTTATAAACTTTAACAGCGGTTTTTTATATTTAAAAAAAGATTTACTAGATGTATTTGGGACGTATATTCCAATTTATTGACTTATTAAAGCGTATCCAAACCAAGTATAATCAGCACAATATTAGGTGAAATCAAAATTATAGATAAACATTTCTTTTTATTACTTAGTAAAAAACTACCAAAATTTATGAATGATATATAAATTCATCATAAAAAATTAATTTATCTCGATTTTTAAACTTTAATAAATTTCAGATCGTTCTTTTCATTAAATTCTTCCATAATTTTAGGCATTTCTCCCAATTATCTTCCTGACTAACTTGTTGATATAAGTATTGCTCATAATATATCGTTAATTCGGTCATTTCGCTTGTAGTAAAAAGGGAATCAATATATTTTGCATAAGTTCTTAGTGTTTCGCTTTCGTTACGTTTTAATCCATAACGAGCTAATTGACGTAATAATGTTAGGTAAGCTGATTCTAATCTATTTTCCTTCTTACTAAAACGGTAAATTAGCATGAAAAAGTAAGGGAGCCATTTTCTACGATTTAGATAAATGATTCCTATAACAACAAGGATCAAACCTAGAGAAAGAAAAACCTCTTTCCAATCACTCATACTTGACTGTTTAACCTTATTCCAGAGGCTAGAAAAGACATTTGTTTTTTCAGTTTTCTTTGATTCTTCACCATTTACTTCTAATTCAGGATTCGGTTTATTTTTAATTACATTTGTAGGTAAATCTTGCTGTTGGCTGGTTGATGAATTTTCGTTGTTGTAATTGATATTTAGTTCATTTGAAAATCCTTTGGTAGGTTCAAATGCCACCCAGCCTTGATTGGGTAAATATACCTCAACCCATGAGTGAGCATTGTCACCATTCACTTCGTAAATTTGTTTTGATGAGTCTTCTTTACTGTTTCTAACAAAATTCCCTCCAGTGAATCCTTTAACCCAACGTGTAGGTATCCCTAGTGTTCTAAGCATTACTGCCATCGAAGTTGAAAAATTATTACAATAACCAGTTTTTGTGTTAAATAAAAATTGGTCCACATAATCAACATTCTGACCTGGAAGTGCAACATTCTTTTGATTATAACTGTATTCATCCTTGTCAAAGTAATTCTCTATTGCTTTCGCTTTGTCATACCAATTTGTTTTTCCTGTTGTTATTTGCTGCGCCAGCTCACCTATTCTCTTAGGTAAATTTGCTGGTAATTGAGTATAATTTTGGTAAAAGACAGCATTGATCAAATTTGAATCATGTTTTACTGTTTTGATTAAATCGTTTGCTTTATATCTAGGTATTTCATATTCTACTTCAAAACTGGCTGGAATTTCTGGAATGCTATAATTGAAATAGCTTATTCTGTCAATGGTTGTATCAATTTTGAAAACATTTCGATCGGGTTTAAAAGGTAGAATTTTTACTAATTTTTTAATTCCTTCAGGATACATAATATAGTTATACTGATAGTTATCAAAAATTTTGATTCTTGCTGTTTCAATTTTGGTCTCAATCGCATTTGGATAAGTATTTAACATTACAAAATCTTCTTTTTTCATAGGACGCTGTGTCGATGCAGAATCAACCCAACCTCGACCTGTATAAGTGTCTTTAGTCTCCATTTTCCAATATATACTTTGATTTGATTCATATTGAAAAAGCGGGTTATCATTTCCTTTTATAGGCCCACCTAGTCTTGAATCATCGGTGTCGTATCCACCTGTCTTTGTTCCTCCACCGGAGCCACCATTGTTATCCTGTTTTGATAGTTGGAATGACCAATTTTGGAAAGTCCTGATTGGTGATGGCTTAGGAGCCAAGGATCCAATTAGGACAAAAAGAGTAATCATACTAACGAGTGGAGCCAACCATTTTTTTACATATTCTGAATAATAATGAACTCGTCCCTTTTCCATTAGATTGTCAAAAGTTAAAATACCCATGGTTGTAAAAGCAAGTAAAACTGTTCGAACAATGGCAGTTTTGCCACCGTAGTCGGTAAGCGAATCTAATAGAGAAATATATAGAACTGTCAAAAGGAATAAGAAAAAAATCCACATGCGGTTTAAAAAGAAATTGATGAAATAGACGATTATAGAAAGTGAAAGTAAGAATAAAAATGTCTTGAATTCGTCAGTCAATTCATTCAAGCGGCCTGTTGTAAGCCAAATGATGTTTTCAACTACATGCTTAATGAATATTAATATCCATCTTAAATGAAGGAAACCTATATCGTAATGAAATCGATTAACGAAGATTAAAACTAAGAATATGTTTATAATCCATTGTAGGATTCTTTTTACTTTAAAAAAAGACAATGTAAAAACTATTAAACTGTAAAATATAAAAATATTTATGTGATACGTAGTAGTTAAATGATCAATGGGCCTTATCCATTCCCATAACAATATACAGCCATATGAATACAACAAAAATAAGGTGAAATTACTTTTTATCATCGTAAATCTCCCCCTGTAAAGGCTGCATTAAAATTACCTTCACGTACAATGATTGTTCTCACCCCGCGTGCATTTGCGATTGAAATGAGTGATTTTTCACTTTCTGATACGACCATTGATTCTGCCTTAATGACAAATAGTGTAAATGAGGCTTTTCTATTTTTAATAAAATTAGCTTTTTCGATTAAATTTTTCGACAAGTGGGTCGTTATCAAGATATATGATACATTTTGTTGAATGAAACTGAGATTTTTTTCTATAACCATCTCAATTGGTGAATTATTATTTGCCTCTATTTTAGCAAGATGGTGTAAAAGCTTTTGAAAATGTCCTTCTCCTCCTCTAATTGGAAAGGAATCTCGTTTTTTGTTATTTGTTAAAAGGCCAACTTGAATTCCCTTTTTCAGTACAGTATGTAGAAAAGATGCTGTAAACGAAACGATTGATTCTAATAGTCCATTTTGTGCACAATCCATTATGACAAACAGATCATTAGATTGTAATTCTTCAAACTCTTTTGTCATCATCTTATTTCGTTTCGCGGAGGCTTTCCAATTAATCCAGGAAAACCGGTCTCCAGACTGATATTCTCTTATACCAACAGCCATTGATATATCCCGCTGAAAGTGATGACTCGATATTGATGAACCTTGATTATTTTGATGCTCAAGCGGACGATAATAAAGCTCCGAATACTGAGGGTATACTACGAACTTATTCATAATGGTGAACATTCTTTTCGATTCAAAAATACCAAGAGGATCACCAACCTTAATTGTTAAGGAATTAAAACAGTACTCCCCTCGTGGTAATTTATAAATTGTATAATCAAAAGAACATTCCTTTTTAAAGCCAGTAAGAATCAGTTCCTTTGTATATTTTTGTTGATCAGTAGTATGTATATTATTTGAGTAATTTTCTTCGATTAAAAAATAAAATAATGGTAAAAAATTTGACTTTCTCACGGTTAAAATAACTTTTATTGGATCACCGACCTGGAAAACGTTTTTAGTAAGTTCTCTAGTCACTTTCAGATTTTCCAAAGGATAAAATGATAATGCCACATAGTATAAGATAAAAGGTAGAAAACTATAGAATAAAAACCAACTTACAAATCCTCCTTGTAACAAAGCATTCAAAAATAGTAAGGGTAATAGAAAAAATAACAATAAGAACTTCCTGGCTTTTTTGAGGACACGTAATTGCATTTTCATTATAATTTCACTTTCCTTTGAACGGGTACAGAACTATTTTTAACAATATATTTAATAATTTTTTCAGCGGTAATTCCTTCAAATTTTGTTTCAGAATTTAAAATAATTCTGTGGGATAATACAAATGGCGCTAGATATTGTATATCATCCGGTATAACGTAATCACGTCCATACATGAATGCATATGCTTGTCCCGCTTTCATAAGTGCGATGGAACCTCTTGGACTTGCACCCAAATAAACATTTCCATGCTGTCTTGTACCATTAACAATACTCACTATATATTTCTTAATCGATTCATCGATAAATACATTCTTCATTTCCTTTTGAAGCGAAAGCAAACCATCGATGTCAATGACAGGTTTTAACTCTTCAATTGGAGGGATATTTTGCAACCTATTTAATATTTCTAGTTCTTCATCTATTGTCGGATATCCCATTGTCATCTTTAACAAAAATCGATCTAGCTGTGCTTCAGGAAGTGGATATGTCCCTTCATATTCAATTGGATTTTGTGTCGCCATAACGAAAAAGGGCTTGGCTAGCTCATAGGTTGTCCCATCAATTGTTATACTTGCTTCCTCCAAACCTTCTAATAGTGCAGACTGTGTTTTTGGAGATGTTCGGTTAATTTCATCAGCAAGGATAATATTCCCCATTAAAGGTCCTGGATGGAACTGAAACTCCATCTCTTTTGGATTATAAATTGAAACCCCTGTTACATCTGAAGGCAACAAGTCTGGGGTAAATTGAATTCTACGGAAATTTGCATTAACGGATTTAGCAAGTGCTTTTACCATCATTGTTTTCCCAACACCTGGAACATCTTCTAATAAAACATGCCCTCCTGCAAGAAGGGCTACCAAACTTAGTTCGACTTCATTTCTTTTTCCAATTATTACATTTTCGATATTTATAATGATATTTTTGATTTCAGGATGCATTTTTTCGTAGACCACGTTTTTGCTCCTCCTTTAAGTGTAGTAGTTTGATAAAATAATAACCTTTTATTTCATCGTTCGATTCCGACTTGGGATAATGTTCAAGGAGTATTTAAAAAATAATTAGTTACTTTAAATCCTTCTTTATTGACAGACATCTTCAATAAAACAATTGGAATAAATATAAATCGTTTCATTATAGGTGGTTAGAAGCAAAATAATCACTTAACTTCAGTTTTACAATACAAGGTAATTTAAAAGTACAATTTTCATACTCCAAATAATGATCATGCTGACTATGGGAATCACTATCTAAATTATAGTATAATTTCAAAAAAATTTCGATAATTTAAAATATTTTTTATGGGAAATAATTCCAATTTAGAGGGATATTATTTCTATAAAAAAAGATGACTCATTTGTTGAGTCATCTTTTTCATATTTATTCGATGTTAAAATATTAATTCAATTTGTTAATTAAGATTTTTATTAAGAAAAATATTTACATGTTCTGCAAATATTTCTGGATATTGGAAAAGAAATCCATGACCAGAATCCGGATAAATAATCAGTTGAGAATTCGGAATTCGTTGAGAGATAATATAAGAATTAACGGTAGGAATCATGATATCGCGATTTCCGTTGGCCACGAGCACGGGCTGCTTGATTTCTCCCAGTCGATCGAAGGTTGAGATCGTTCTCCATTCCCCAGCACCTTTGATTTGGGCTTGCACCGATTCCGGTTTTACAAGCGGCGCTCTTGATTCTTTTCTTCTGGCAAGACGCTCTAAATACGCTAAACCTGCCGCTTTGCTCGTCTCGCTTTGCTCAAAGAACAAGTACAAGAAATCTTCGGGTTCGTTAACCGGCTTGAACGCAACTTGAAATACTTCAGGTTTTCCGGCTTCCGTGCCTTCCCCGGTTCCTCCCCCCGTACCTGCCAAAATCAAGCGACGGACCAAATCCGGATGCTCTAACGCCACGATTTGAGCAATGTAACCGCCCATTGAAAATCCCAACAAGTCGACTTGTTTAAGTCCTAACGCTCGAATGAAAGCATATGCGTATTTCGCCGTTCCAAAGAACGACTCCGGTGTCTCTCCCGATGATAATCCTATGCCCGCGCTATCGAACAGGATGATCGTCCGTTCTCTTGCCAGTGCATTGATGAGAGCAGGATCCCAATCGTCTATCGTGCCTCTGAAACGTTGGCAGAAAACGAGCGGAACATCCGATGGTTTACCGAAAGTCCGATAAGCGAACCGAATACCATCCGCTTCTAAATAAGATGTTTCTACTGTTTCTGCAGTGAAAGTATTAAATTTTTGTTCTAAATTTTTCATTTTATACCATCCTCATAGTTTATTATTTATTTATTAATCTCTGAGTTTGTATTTAAACGTTGAATTTCCTTTAATATATAGGTTGAAGTCGTTGAATGCTGTACTTCATGTATTGTTACAAACCCTAAAATATCCCCAATAGTTTCAAACGTAGTATCACGAATCAAAAATGGATCTTTCAGCTTCTCATCTAATTTACCCGTAAAGGTTGAATTTATATCGTCTAATTGTATTTTTAGTAGTTGAATCAATTCAACTTTTGAAGGTGGAGATATAGTCCAGTCTGAAGGTTTTGTTCCGCCTTTAAAAAGTTCATTGAATCCATCAGGTAGCCTTGATGAACCCGTAATTCGTTTGAAAAGCATGCTATCCATAATCGTAATGAAATGACCTATATTCCACCTAATTGTGTTATTAAACTGGATCGGCTGTATATCATAATACTCTTCTGACATAGACTCAAATTTTCGTATATTATTTAAACGTACATAGTTTGCAGTTTTCAATATGGTATTCGAGCTCATGATAGCCCTCCTTATTTTTGTATTTTATCTAATAGAAAGAGCTATATTTATAAACTATCATTGAATTTCTTAAATACTAAAACTGCATTATGTCCACCGAATCCGAATCCATTTGAAATCGCATAGTTTACTTCTGCATGAACTGGATAGTTTGGAACATAATCTAGATCACATTCTTCATCTGGATATTCATAGTTAATTGTAGGTGGAATTGTATTTTCCAAAATACTTTTAAGAGTGATGATTGCTTCAATTCCACCAGCAGCTCCAAATAAGTGCCCTGTCATAGATTTAGTTGAACTTACTTTCAGTTTATATGCATGGTCACCAAAAACACTTTTAATTGCTTTCGTTTCAGATTTGTCACCTTCAGGTGTGCTCGTGCCATGAGCATTAATGTAATCGACATCTATTGGTTGGATCTGTGCCATATTCAATGCGAGATTCATTGCTCGTTCTGCTCCATGAAAGTCAGGGGAAGTAATATGGTAGGCATCAGTTGTTGATCCATAACCTATGATTTCACCTAAAATAGTTGCCCCTCTTTTTTTAGCATGCTCATATTCCTCAAGCAACAAAATTCCTGCTCCTTCCGACATAACAAAACCATCTCTTTTTTTGTCAAATGGTCTGCTGGCAGTCTCGGGTGAATCATTATTAGTTGACATTGCTTTCATCCTAGAGAAACCAGCATAAGCTAAAGGACTGATGGAAGCTTCAGATCCTCCTGCCAAAATGGCGTCAGAATATCCGTGCCGAATATTAAGAAAGGCTTCTCCAATTGCATGATTGCCAGTTGCACAGGCAGATACAGGTGAAAAACTTGTTCCTTTGAATCCTGTTTTGATTGAAACGATTCCTACAGCCATATTGCTGATCATCATTGGTGCCATGAAAGGAGATACTTTTCTTGCTCCTTTTTCTAAAAGCATATTATGATTTTCTAGTACAGTGTCTAATCCACCAATTCCTGAGCCAATAAATACTCCTAATCGATTAGGATCTGTTTTTTCGAGGTCTAGTCTTGCTTGATCTAATGCTTGTTTGACTGCAATATACGCATATTGAACAAATTTATCGTATTTACCTAATTCTTTTTTATCAAAATATTCTTCAGGAAAAAGTTTTTCGATATGACCACCAATTTTTGAACTTATATCTTCATAACCCTCGAACTCAACCTTTTTAATGCCAGATTTTGCAGCCTTGATATTTTTCCATAATGTTTCTACATCATTACCTAATGGTGATACTACACCATAACCAGTTATTACAACCCTGCGATTCATAAAGATCCTCCTTGAATAATTCTAGAGATTTTGCCATTGTTATCTATTTTTTGCAATTTCACCTTTAAGCGTCATGCATGTAGAACTTGCTTTCGCAATCAATGACTTTTTTTCATCATATATTGAGCAATCAATAAAACCGATGTTGCTGCCTTTTTTGATTACAACCGCATGGGCTTTTAAAGTTGTCTGCCATATAGGTTTTAAATAATTTATTTTTAATTCAACAGTTGTAAAGGATTCACTTTCATTTAATAAGGTAGCATAAGCAACTCCCATTGCTGCATCCGCCAAGTCACAAAGTATGCCACCATGAACGGTTCCCATTGGATTGAAATGGTCTTCTTTTGTCTCAAGTTGAAATACAGTCTCTCCTCTTTTAATCTCTATTGGATAAAAGCCTATTAATTTTGCAACAGGAGGAACAGAAATTTCCTTCTGTGAATTTAATTTAATGGTATTCTTCATTAAAATTCCCCTTTCAGTATAAAATATTATTTAAATACATAAACCTAAAATGAAAATAAAGAATTGATAATAGCAAAGTCACAAATTATTATGCAATTCACTTCTCTAAATACATTCAACTAAAAGAACCGAACGGTCTGTTTTTGTTTCAAAAAAATATGGAAATCGCAATTAGAAAAGAATTTCTATTAATTGCATATTTACCATATCTAAATAATTTTTATCTTTGTATAAACGACTAAGGGCTAATGCTCCTTCTAATGAAGACAGAATGAAAACGGCCATCTTTTCTGGATCTATGTCTCTTCCGATTTCATTTCGATTCTTTCCATGAATGATAATCGTTCTAATAAGTTTGATTAAGCCAGTAAATCCTTCTTTTATTGTATCCTCGAATTCAATAGTTGAATCATCAGCTTCTATTGCTGCATTCATCAACGGGCATCCACCTATGACAATTTCATCTTGAGACAAAGTACTAAAAACGCTAATAAATGCTTTAAATTGGTCATAAGCAGAATCTTTTGATGCAACTGCTTCTTTATAATTTTCTTTAAGAGTATTTAAAGAATGAGCAAACGAAGCTTCGGCCAATGTATCTTTATTTTCAAAATGATTATAAATACCACCCTTTTTTAAACCAGTGGCAGTCATTATATCAGAGATAGATGTCGATTTATATCCATGTTTATTGAATAATGTAGAAGATTTCTCAATGATGTATTTTTTAGTTCGTTCACCTTTATTCATTTACTACTTACCTCCTTTTTTCAAAAAAGAACAATTGGTCTGTTTTGATTTAAACATATTATTATAAGTATTGTCAATCTAACATTAACGTATTTTCAATACATTTAGAAAGATATGTAAAAATCTCATCTATAAAATTTTGGCAAAGTCATAACAATATGAAATGGTAAAACTCCAATAGCAAATGCTTTAAATAATTTATAAGAATTCTTTTCTCATAAGAGTATATAAAATTATCAAAAAACAGGCGGCTTATCATTTTTAGCAAGCTGCCTGTTTTTTATCAAAGAGAATAGGTACTCCTTGTATTTATTTCAAAATATTTAAAGCTTCTTTCGTAAATGAATGAAGTTCTTCGGTGTTATCTTCACGAATTTTTGCTACCCAAGCCGGATCTCCTAGTAGTGCTCGTCCTACGGCTACTAGATCAAACTCTTCTCGCTCAAGACGGTCGATCAGATTATCAATATCTGCCGGTTGTCCACCCTTACCTTCTGTGAATAAGGTCATCATCTCAGAATCCAAACCAACTGATCCGACTGTAATTGCTGGTTTACCAGTAATTTTACGAGCCCAGCCAGCCAGGTTAAGGTCTGATTCCTCGAACTCTGGCTCCCAGAATCGTCTTGTTGAAGCATGGAAAATATCTACACCAGCCTCAGACAAAGGTTCTAAGAAAAGTTTCAATTCATCGGAAGTCTTTGCTAGTTTGAAATTATAGTCGGTAAGTTTCCATTGAGAAAATCGGAAAATAATAGTGAAGTTAGGACCAACAGCTTGACGCACGGCTTTGATTACTTCTACAGCAAAACGTGTGCGACTTACTAAATCACCACCATATTCATCTGTACGCTTATTTGTTACTTCCCAGAAGAACTGGTCTATAAGGTATCCATGCGCGCCATGTATTTCCACTGCATCAAACCCAAGCTTCTTAGCATTAGAGGCAGCAGTTGCGTAAGCTTGAATAAGTTCTTGAATCTCTTCAACGCTTAACGGTTCAGATACCTTTTCACCAGTTAAACTGATACCTGATGGACCGATTGGATTGACATCTGAATCAGGAAAATTTTTCTTTTCGCGCGCCATACCAGTGTGCCAAATCTGTGGAGCAATTTTTCCTCCAGCCTCATGTACTTCTTTAACAACTTGCGCCCATCCGTTTAGAGCTTCTTCACCATAAAAATGCGGAACATTATGTTCTGCTCCAGCTGCAGGATGCTCAATTAGTGTACCTTCAGTGATAATTAAACCAACACCGTTTTCAGCTCGTCGTCGATAATATTCAGCTACATTGGATCCTGGAATCCCATTCGGTGAAAACTTACGAGTCATTGGTGCCATAACAAATCGATTTTCAAGCTTCAATTCTCCAATTTCAAATGAGGTAAATAATGGTTTAACAGATTTTCTTGATTTCATAAAATTCTCTCCTTTTTAAACAAATAAAATAATTGGTTAATCAAAAGTAGTCACTTTTGACATAGTTACTCGTTCCATCTATTTAATTTAGAAATGCCTGTTGTAATGACTCTAAGCCGCCTCTATTGAGTCCATGGCACAGACTTATCCCCTCAAAGAGAAGAGCTTAAATAAATAGACTAGTGATTACAGTTGACTGGATTAAGGTCAGTATCAGTATTAACACTTACAATCTATTTTCATTCACTGAGGTGAATCGTAGTTTTTTGCGATTCGTGGTTGGCTAATGCATGAGTTAGTTGATTGTTAAATATTTAATATAAAGTGTCTGAAAAATAATCCAACTACAAGGAGTAGGAGACCTATTCTAACAACACTTTTTATTGGAGTATGTTTAAATTTTTTTTGTAAACGATTGAAGTCCTTTAAGACAACAAACAAGATATAAATAGTGATAACAGATAAAAAAATTCCTTTTTCTATTAATTACTTTTCCTCCAAAATGTCAAACATAATTTAGACTCTCAATATTTCTTGTAACATTCCTTATTAAACTGCCATTTAGCACTATAAAAAATAGACTACCGTGGCAGCCCATCGTGTCGTGTTGAACTAACGCTTGCGTTAGTTGTTTAGGAATCTCTAATTTTAGTAATTTACTTGCTTATTACAGCCTTATTTTAAGCCATTTATTCATTTGGATAATCGTTTTATACTGGTTTATTTGCTGAATTAATCACATTTGTCGGGGTATTTTAGCCATATTCATTATTAAAAATGACTAATACCTTATTCAACATAAATTAAAAGGTCTTTCCAGTAAATCATCAATATTTTTTAAAATTAATCAGGTTTACGTTCATTATTTTCATTTATTATAGATGTTACAATGTGTAGTGAATCCCATTCTCCACTTGAAAATTTTATAATTGGGTATTTTTTTGGAAATAGCTTATTACGGATAACTTCAGCTGAATTCCCTTCTTTTTGTAAAGTTAATACTTTATGTTTAATAGATAATAGATAGTCTCGTTTACGTTCAAGTGCTGCGCGACCATCTTCTACAAACCCTACATGGTTGCAAAATACATCTTGAAAATCATAAGTTAATACTCTCTCTAATGAGTTAATAATTGAAGGGATACATTCTTCTGCTAACACGACTTTTGTCCGGTCACTTACAAATAAATCTCCCGTAAATAATTGACCTGTCTCCTGATTTAATAATGCTTTATGATCAAAAGCATGACCAGGTGTATCGATTACTTTCCATGTCGCATTTCTGGATGTAAACGTTTCAGGGATAGCCTTAGCATGAAACGGCTTTCTTCTCCCCCAAAATAGTTGCCTATATAAAGGATAATCTGCACGTCGTGCGCAATAATCTATTGCTTTTTCACTTAAATAAATTGGTAGATTCTTAGTTTTTTCAATATAAGCAGCACAACCTGAATGATCTTCATGAGAATGAGTGATCATTACTTGATCAAAATCTGCTTGGTCAATAAAAGATTCGAAATATCTATGTAAGGACTGCGATCCTGTATCAATTAATACACCATCCACTAAATAACTGTAAACATTTAATGAAATACTTAGATATTTAACTTCACCATTCAAGTAGGAGACGCCATTTTTCTCTCCTAAGTATGATTTTTTCTTTAAAAACATCACTTTTCATCTCCTTTGTATTAAACTATTATTTACATTCAATTAGTCATCTGTAGTTACGGTATGTATAATACGTAGAAAATCCAGACTACAGTTACCGCATTTTCATATTTATAAATATTCTGATTTCGAATTTATCATATAAATGAATGAATAACCACTCATTTTTATGATCCTAGTAATTTAATTATCTTTTATATCAAATTTATTTACTTACTCATCATAGCTATACTCTTTTCTTTTAAGATATACTGCTTTTCGTAAACTTAATTGTAAATAAATATACGCACAAACAATTGATAGAACCACAATGATTGTTAGTCCCCAATAAATATTACTGTACGCCTGACCAATTGAAAAATTCTTCTGCCAATTAAGAGCACTTGCTGTCGTCGCAACTCCTAATGCTCCACTAAAAAATTGTAATAATTGGAACAGGCCTAGCCCAGATCCAATTTGAGTTGGTTGTAATATTTTAGACATTTCATTTGAAATACTACTTGAAAGGATTGTGATACTTACGCTCATTACCATGTAAATTCCCATGATTGCAAAGTAAGAAACCCCTTCAAATAATGCAAACATTAGGACCGAAGCTAAAAGTAATAGCGGAATATGCTTAATTAGCGCATTGTTTCCGTTCGTATCGATGAACCAGCCGATCTTTTTTGAAACAATCATAGCTAGGAATGATCCTGGGAATATGACCAACCCGGCTTGTATTGCACTTAAACTATATTGGTTGACTAGTATTTGTGGCATTAAAAATAATGTTGCAAAGCTAGTCATATAAGCCGAGATCCCCACTGCTCCTAGAACAAGGTAAGAACGATTTAAAAATAATGAAGGTAATACAAATGGTTCCTTGGCAGTGCGTATACGAATAATAAACAATGAAATTGCGATTAAACCATTAACTAGAGCAGTTAAAGAATGATTTGTTAAGAATAAAAGTAAACCAGTAATTCCAACCCCAATAAACAGTGCACCAAAAACGTCAAATGATCCTTTTCTTGAGGCTTCATTTGGAATAAGCTTGATAAAAAGTGGTACTAAAAATAATGTGATAGCTGTCACGATAAATAATGATTTCCATCCTATATATTCAACGATTGCTCCACCCACAACAGGACCTAGACCAAACCCAAGTGATACAGAAGATAAAATTAATGCCATTGCCCTACCACGTCGCTCAAGTGGTACATAACGTGTGATTAAAACTAAGGATAATGCTGGAAATGACCCCGCACCTGAAGCTTGAATAATACGGACAATTAATAGCATTATGAAGCTATTACTAAATATTCCAGCAATTGCTGCAAAACTCAGTGATAATAATCCTAATACAAAAAGTCTTCTGATTGGTACAAAATCTGCAAGTCGACTATATGTGATAGATGAAATAGCAAATACAATTGAATAACCTGTCACAATCCATGATGTTGAAGAAGCTGATAGTTGGTAATCCCTAGCTACATCAGGTAAAGCTAAATTAAACATCGTCGTATTCATAATGACTAATACGATTGCAATGCCAAGCAACAACGTAACTATTCCTTCATTTAACTGAGATTGCTTAGCACTTTTATTCAATTGATTATTTGATTTCATTTTATTAATTTCCTCCAATTTTATTAAATTTACATATTTAGAACGAACATTCATATAAAGGAAAAAGAGCAGCAACTTTATTGACTGCTCTTTTTATTTCTTCGCATTTTTATTTACCTTTTTTAATTTCAATCAAAGTTAATACCATTTCCTCATCACATTTATCTAGATACTAAGTAACTTGTTATTTCTTATGACAATTTTAATATTAGAAATTACTTCAGACTAGTATCTTTACAGCTATGATTTACGAACGAACATTCTCGAAATTTCAAAAAAAGAAAGCTAAATTAGTAAAATGCATTTCCTCGCAAAGTGCCATAAAAAATTCTAACTGATTCAATTCCATGTATTTCACAAACTTTGTAATATTCTCCTCTGTATATGGAACCGTACAATATCAACTCTTATAACCTAACAACCACTATAAGACAAGATCATCTCTAAAATTTACTGAAATTTAATCAAATGTTTCAATTTAATTAGGTTTAACTATTACTGGAATAATAATTTTAATTCCATCATATTCCGCAATGATTACAGCGGCTCCTACGGACCTCGTTAGGATCTTATGATCAGCGGTCACTTCCGCTACTTCCGTATTGGAACTAAACCATTTTACATCAGCTGAAACGTCTTTTATCGTTCCATCGCTTGACATAGCATTAATGACTATATCATTTGTTGAACCTGTTGAATTTACTATATAACCAGCCGAGGAGCTTATCCCCCTAGTAAATGTAGGATACTTTGATACAACTTCAACATCGATTGTCTTTGACATTCCAAAAACAGTAGCAGTTATTTTCGTTTTTCCTAGAGAGTGAGCAATGATATGTCCATCAGCAGAAATCGTTGCAACCGATTCGTCCGCCACCGTAAATTTTGCTTTGCTATTAAGATTATAACAATCACAATTTCCATCTCTGCCATGATGACCAAAGAAGCCATTAATTGAGATGTCAGTGGACTTTTTAGGTTCTAACATTACATTGCTAGTTGTCCATTTATTGTTTTCAGCCCAATATAAATCTACAGGTTTAGTGTTTCTTACCCAAATAGCATCTCTCAAACCATAATAATTGAACCAGATGTATGCTTCACCAACGCCGACCCATGTAATGACTCCGTTCTGGTCAACAGTTGCTACACTTTCGTCGGAAGATTCCCATTTCCCTTCTGTATCAACCTGAACTATATTATGATCTGTATATTCAGCAAACGCGTTCGCATCAATAGTTCCTTCTTCAGGGTGTAATATCATCCCATTGCTAGTATTAGTTATCGCTTCTACTATATTTCCGGCTTCAGGCTGTATTATCATCCCCGCGCTAACAATTCCTACTAAATTTACTGGTCCAGCTGGATCTTGTACTTTTACTGGAATTTTAATAGAAGAGAAACCTGCTATTGTTGCACTAACCGTCGTTTTTCCAGTTTTCATTCCAATAAATTTCCCGTCGTTAACACTTACAACTGTAGGATCCTCTGTTGTCCATTGAATTGACTTCGTTATTTCTCTTTGAGTTCCATCATTGTATTGAGCAAAAAAATGTACTGGATATAGCTTATCTTTTTGAACAACAATATCCAATGAGGAAGCAAGCAAGGACTCAATTTTTAAATCTTTTATTGACGCATCATTCCCAGAAAGAATTGAAACATTCAAGATTTTTGTGCTTGTTCCGTAATCGATAAGTACCTGCGTTGTTCCTGCTGCTACTGCTGTAAGGACCCCATTCTTAACTGTAACTTTGTCCGGGTCTAATGTAGTGAATCTTGAGTCTGATGTGACGTCAGCAGTTGACCCATCCTTATATTTTGCTTTTACAGAGAACGAATGCGTGTGCTCAGATAATCTAAAGGTAATATCATTTTCACTAGGAATCAGATCAACAATTTTATTTGCAAAATCTTTAGAAGGTTCATTTGAAACGACAATTGAAACCTGCTTTGAGTATCCAGAGCTATCTACGGTAATAATTGTTGTACCAGTGCCTACAGCTGTAAGCAGGCCATCCTTATTTACTTTAACAACATCAGGATTAGATGATTTATATACCGCATATGAACTCGAATTTGATCTGTCTGAATAGGTCGTTTTTACCTCTAATTGCTGCTGTTGATTTACTACCATATTTTTCATATCTGGTGTAACAGAAATTGATTCAGGGTTTGGAGCCTGCTTCTGACCGTCTTTATCCGTGACTGCCACCGGGATATCTACAAAGTAACGAAAATCATTATAGATAGCATGCAAGACAGTTGTGCCACTTAATTGACCAATAACTTTTGAATCACCACCATATTTTCGGGAAACTGAAGCTACGTGGAAATTGTCGGAGTACAATTCAACGGAATCTGTTACATCCTCAGTACTCCCATCACTATAAATCGCATTTATTTTAATAGGCGTTTCTTCACCTATTCCTAAAGAGAGGTTTGGTTGAGAAGCTGTCAAACCAATAACTCTAGGAGTTGTAAGCTTATTGGTAACAGTAACCTCAATTTTAACTGGAGGAAGAACATCTGAACGATAGGAAGCTGTCACAAACGTTTTACCTGTCTTACCTCCAATGATATATCCTGAATCAGTAACCGTTGCAATGCTGTTATCTTCGACTGTCCATTTGACATCATTTGGATTTACATTTTCAACTAAAGTCATACCACCTTCTGATATTCCATTAGTGAATACTTCGGTTAAATTAACGGGCCAATTTTGTCCTGGCATTAGTTCAACTGTAGGTTCATCAGTTAAAAGCTTTGTAGGCTTAACAATATTAACCTGTACAGCACCAACCAACTTATCATATTTAAAATAAATATATGCTTGGCCGATTCCAACTGGAGTTATTTGACCATCTTTACTTACCGTAGCTACATTTCGATCTGACGTTGACCAACTTCCTAAAGAAGTAACCTCTTTATTCCCCAGCATGGGGTTCTTTGTAGTGGCACTTACTTGAACCGACTTATCAGAGGTTTCTAACCTCAACATGTCAGCCGACAGGTACAGCCCCGTTACATTTTCAGGAATATCTCTTATCGAAGCAAAGAAATTTATTTGTGGAAAATTTGCGTAAGTTACTTTCATTGAAACATTACCTGGTGAAATTCCTTTTAATACACCTTTTTCAACCAATGCAATTGAAGGATCTTTTGATTCCCATTTAGCTGATTTCGTTACATCTTTCATTGAACCATCACTATAAAGCGCTTTCAAAGTGATAGGACGCTCTTGCCCTTCATTTATGTATGTAACTTGATTTGCCTCTAAAACAAGCGATACAATTTTTTTCTCTTTTGAAGGATTTGACATTTGACTTAAAACAAGAGCATCTTTAGCAACATTTACTATAACGTTTAAAACTGCATTACCAAGATTGAATTGTACATTTGTAGTCCCAACATTTACAGCCGTTAGCTTTCCATTTGCAACTGTTACAACTTTTTCATCTAATGATGTCCATTTTCCTTCCGTTGTAACATCTGCCTTAGTACCATCCTTATATTCTGCTTCAGCCTTTATATCGTAGTGACTTTGAGAAAGGGTGAATGAGACTGTTGATTCACTTGGACTGAGTTTTACAATCTCCTTCGAAGGTGGATTTTTTGTTACATTTACTGACTTTTCAGTTGAGGCAAAAACCAAACTACTAAATAGAGACATGAATAAAGTTAGTACGAGCGTTAATGAAGTAATTCTTTTTGTCATCTTTGTTCTCATTTGTTAACCTCCATATTTTTTTTATATTAATCAGCCTGTAAATAAAGGCTGATAATATCCACAGAACGAATCATTAACTTAGTACTCATTGCAGTTTGTTTCTATTTTTCAACATAGTCTAATGTTTTCTTAAACATCACCTTTAACATAAATTGCATTTTAGGATAGAGGCATTAAACCATTAATAAAAAACAGGAAAATTTAGACTTTTCAAAATGTTAAGGTAATTATATGGTGAACTATTTTTTTAGTAAATGACATTCTCGTTATCATAATGATTCATTTTAGTTATCGATATAAAAAGAATGAGGCAAGATTATAGGAGGAAAATCAATATAAATTACAAAATATTAGGGTACACTAGTTTAACAACGACAAGTAAATATACACATATATAGTAATAGACCCATTGAGTTAAATCTAACTTTGGGCTAACAGTTTTATCATTTAATTAGAATGTTTTCTTACCATGCAATTACTTTTTTGATAAAATGTTTTTCCTTAAAAAAGTCTATGTAATTTGTCAGATCCTAATTGGTGTTGTAGGTATTGAACTATCGCTTGGGATAGTTCAATACCTACTTTTACTTTTTATTCATTTTTATAAATGATGTGTCCTTATTTTTCTTCATCTAAGGGAATAGTTATTGTTCAAACAATTGTGGGTAAATCTCTTTTACACCGCCAGCGAAATTTTTCTGAACCATTCGGCTCATATTGTCTGCTAGAATTTCAAAGCTATTTGCTTCTAAACCGTCGATAGCAATCTTTGCAATTTCAGCAGGGTTTGATTTTGGTGCCTTAATATTTGCTGTCATGTCTGTGTCCATATATGCTACATGTAACCCAGAAACAAGAATATTTTTAGGTGCTAGTTCCAGTCGGAGCGAATTCGACAAACTCCATTCTGCCGACTTTGCTGCTGAATATGCCCCCACTCCGTTCACGCTCAGCCAAGATAGAACAGAGAGAATATTTAGGATTGTTCCTCCGCCATTTTTCTAAATAATCGGTGCAAAAGCACGTATCATTGAGAGAGTGCCGAAAAAATGAGTTTCCATTTCCGAACGAATTTTATTAATATCACCATCTAGCAAATCAGCTCCAGTGCTTGATCCAGCATTATTGATTAATAAAGTTACATCCTTTGCAATCTCGGCTGCCGTAGAAATTGACTTTTCATCTGTAATGTCTATCTTTAGTGGGATGACTCCAGGAAGATCAATCAAATCTGGTTTTCTAACTCCTGCATAAACCTTAACTCCTCTCGCAAGAAGTTCCTCTGCAAGATGACGACCAAGGCCACGATTTGCTCCTGTAATTAGTGCTATTTGTTTTGGAATTTCCATATACCTAAACACCCCATTTTGTATTTTTTTAAACATCTGTTTTATAATTCGAATCATTAAGTTGTAAAAACATTTGAGAATAATCATTCTTAAATTCACAAAAAAATTTAGTATTCTTATTTGAATCTCCTTTTTCCATTAGGAGATTTATAACATATTTACGCTCCTTGATTTGGTATGGATGGACTGGAAGTATTTTGTTTAAATCTAACTGAATACAACAATACATAAACGACAATCAAGGAAGAAAACAGATTTAGCACGATAAGAGAAATGTTTAAATTGAAAATTTGAGTAAGTGCTCCAACAAAAACAGGAGGCACAATAAACCCTATATACGCACACATCCAGAAAGCCGAAATCACACGTGGTTTCGCTTCAGGTACAGGCAGTTGCCCTGCAAAAAATAGTGCATTTTGGAAAGTCCATCCACCACCAAGTGCTTGTATGAATATACTGATCCATAATAATGGTAAACTTGCTATAAAACCAGATGTAACAATCAACCAAGAACCAATAACTAAAAGCAAGATCCCCCATCTAATACGTGTAACAGGTTGAGAAGGTCTAGGAATAAACTGTGCGAATGCACCACCACCTAATAGAATTAAAAAGATCAAACCAGAAATA
>NZ_NCSY01000008.1:0-85000 GCF_002156875.1 Bacillus sp. EAC
AATAGGAGCCGGAGCTAGACAGGAAGAAAAGCGGAATGAATTGGTTCAGCTCTGAGAGGAAAATCTCTATTAACCTGAAGGGGTGGTGATTTTCCACTCCAAAGGTTAATAGAATTTTACCGAAGCGCTAATTCATAAAGCTGGACAGGAAGAAAAGCGGAATGAATTGGTTCAGCTCTGAGAGGAAAATCTCTATTAACCTGAAGGGGTGGTGATTTTCCACTCCAAAGGTTAATAGAATTTTACCGAAGCGCTAATTCATAAAGCTGGACAGGAAGAAAAGCGGAAATCCACAATAAAACTATACATTTAAGATAGATTCAAAACATGCCGATCTCAAATTATTTGAGTCGGTTTTTTATTTTCTAATAAAAAAGTAATGATTTTTTTATCTAATTTTAATAGTATTTGTCGACATTTTGTGTATAAAGCCCTCTATAATTATTTTAATTTTTAGAATATTATTGAAATGTATCTTTAAATTTTAAGGGGGTTTTTTTTAGTGAACAAATTCATTTTGTCTAGTTTCACCTCGGTAGTCGTGGCTGGTGCGCTATTCTCTGGATTGCCGCTTAATCAAGCAAGCACTTCTGGTTTAAGCCGTGTACATAATGAGATTGCTAAAGCTACTAGTTCACATAGTACTTTAGACTTATCACTAGTAAACGATGAAAAATTACTAGATTCATTGGTTAAACGTGGTGTAATTCCTGCAAAAGCTACTCAATCAGAAAAACAAGCTGCTTTACAAAGTTATTTAGAGTTAAAAGGGAAACCAGATACAATTACAGAAAAAGATCCACTTGCTACGAAAGTAAAAAAAGCTGAATCTACAAAGCACAGTGAATTTAAGAAGTTTAATAATGGATTATTGCACGGAAATGGTAAGAAAAATGGTCACTTAAAAGGCACTCCTGATCCAGTTCAAGAATCTCCTTCACCTGGTGTTAAGAAACAAGGAAAACTCTTAACAATCATGGTAGAGTATTCTGATTTTGCTCATAATAATCTTACAAAAAATGATACAGATAATTATTATCCTGATTATAATACAGCTCATTATGAAGAGATGATTTTTGGTAAAAATGGTGTGAAAGGTCCAAACGGGGAAACCTTTCTTTCTCAAAAGCAATACTATGAACAACAGTCAGGTGGAACTTATACAATTGATGGTAAGGCATATGGCTGGTTAAAAGTACCAGGTACAGCAGCTTATTATGGAACAGATTCTGCAACTGGACATGATAATGTAACACCAGGTGGATCAAAACAGTTAGTAGTTGATACTTATAATGCTGCATTAGCTGCTGGAATTCCTTTACAAGATTATGATTTAGAGGATCCGCATGATTTAGATGGAGATGGAAACTTCTGGGAGCCAGATGGTTTAGTTGATCATCTTCAAATTATTCACTCAGGTATGGGACAAGATGCTGGCGGTGGAACACTTGGAGATAATGCAATTTGGTCACATCGTTCTGCTAAATTCTTTGATCCAGATGGACTTGGAAAAGGTAAACCTGGATTCTATGACTACACAATGATGGCAGAAGACGGTGCAACTGGTGTATTCGCTCATGAATACGGTCATGATTTAGGTTTACCAGATGAGTACGATACAATTTATTCTGGTGCTGGTGAAGCAGTTGAGTATTGGTCTATCATGTCAGCTGGATCTTGGGCTGGTAAAATCCCTGGAACAGAACCAACTGGATTCTCTCCATGGGCAAAATCTTATTTCCAAACAACTTTAGGTGGAAATTGGACAAATCCAACAGTTCTAAATTGGGAAGATGTATCAACTAAAGGAACTCAGTTCTTGTTAGATCAAGCAAACTCTCCAAATGGTCAAAACAACCAAGCTATCCAAGTAAATTTACCGAAAAAGGTAACATCTATTAATAAACCTGCTGCTGGCACTTATGAATATTGGGGTGGACAAGCAGACGAAATGGATAATAGCATGGTAACAAATGTAGATCTAACAGGAAAAGCTTCAGCAGCATTAACTTTTGATGCTTGGTATGACATGGAAGAACAATGGGATTTTGCGTTTGTACAAGTTTCAACTGACAATGGAGCAACTTGGAAATCATTAAGTAACACCCATACAAGAAGTGATGTAGTTGCTGAGGGATATCCAACAATCTTAGATTCAATGCCTGGTTTCACTGGCAAATCAAATGGATGGGAAGCACAATCTTTTGATTTATCAGCTTATAAAGGTCAAAAAATTCAGCTGCGTTTACGTTCAGCAACTGATTGGGGAACTTCAAATGTTGGTTTCTTTGCAGATAATATTAAAGTAGTTGCGGATGGCAATACTTTAGTGGATGATGGTGCAGAAAATTCAACATCACCATTTACATTAAAAGGATTTGCAAAATTTGATGGAAACAAATATTCAAATCATTACTATTTATTAGAATGGCGTAATCATAAAGGTGCAGATCAAGGACTTGCTCACATTCAACGTGGAAATTCTTTAATGAGCTATGATGGAGGCTTAGTAGTTTGGTATGTTGATGATAGCTTTACAGAAAACTGGACTGGTATTCATCCTGGTGACGGTTTCCTTGGTGTTGTAGATGCTCATGATGATACAAATTTAATGTGGAACATTGGAGCTGAAGCATCAAGTCGTTATCATGTAGCAGATGCTGCATTTGGTTTAAATCCTACATCTGGTTATAACCTTAATTACCCAGATATGTCATTAACTTCGCCTAGTCAAGCTGGTATTTCTCTATTTGATGATAAAAAAGATTATAACAATTCTTTCTTACCAGATGCAGGACGTAATATTGGACATTTTGGCTTAAAAGTACGAGTGAATGGTCAATCAACTGACAAGTCAGTTGGATCAATTGTCGTTTACAAATAATTATTTCATTATGTGAAAAAATAGGAAGGCAACTTTTTGTTGCCTTTCTTTATTTTGTTTTTTTATTGGAAAAATAAGGTGTTGGGTAAGACAAGGAAAGTTTACAAAATATATTGGATTTGCAACGTATAACAAGTAAAACCTGAATTATAAAGTGATTAAAATGTGAAAAAAATTCGGTCTATATTGAAATGAAATTTCATAAATAAATATTATAATATTGACATTTAATTTCAATTCATTAGAATGAAAGTGTGAAATAAAATTTCAGTTTTATGGAAGGTGATTTAATGCTAGAGAATTTATCAACAGAGTCCAGGAATACAAAAACATCTAATCTAGATGAAATGACTATAAATCAGATTCTTACTGCGATGAATGAAGAAGACTATAATGTACCAAAGGCTGTAGGAAGTGAAATAAATAACATTGAAAAACTTGTTTCTAATGTGGTCGAATCCTTTAAAAAAGGAGGAAGATTAATCTATATCGGAGCAGGTACAAGCGGTCGTTTAGGTATTCTTGATGCAGTGGAATGTCCTCCAACTTTTGGAACGGATAAAGAAATGGTTCAAGGTTTAATTGCAGGTGGATTGGAAGCGTTTACGGTTGCGGTAGAGGGTGCTGAAGATCGTGAAGACTTTGCTGTTCAAGATTTAAAACAAATCGCACTGAATGCAAACGATATTGTGATTGGAATTGCAGCTAGTGGAAGAACACCATATGTAATTGGTGGGCTAAAGTATGCAAAAGAAGTAGGTGCTAGCACAGGTAGCGTTGCTTGTAATCGTGATGCAGAAATAAGTAATTATGCTGAGGTTAGTATTGAAGTTGTTGCTGGACCAGAAATATTAACAGGATCAACGCGATTAAAAGCTGGAACTTCGCAAAAATTAGTCTTAAATATGATTTCGACAGCATCGATGATTGGAATCGGAAAAGTATATAAAAATCTTATGGTCGATATGCAATCAACAAACATAAAGCTTATTGAACGCTCGAAACGTATTATTATGGAAGCAACTGATGTGGATTATGATACGGCTTCGAAATACTTCGAACAAGCGAGTAAGAATGTAAAAGCTGCGATTGTTATGATTTTAGTTCAGTGTACTTATGATGAAGCACTTGTGAAACTAAAAGAAGCAGAAGGGTTTGTCCGAAAAACATTATAAGAAAAATTTTCTAACATAAAAAAAATATATCGGAGGGGAACATATGAAAAATGAACAACGCCTTGCTAAAGATATTGCCGAGCAAATAGGTGGAATTGAAAATATTAAAAGTATTGCTCATTGTATGACGAGATTAAGACTTTCTTTAAAAGATGATCGTAAAGTAAACATCCCAGTATTAAAAAAGGTATCAGGTGTAATGGGTGTCATTGAAGATGATACATTACAAATTGTTGTCGGACCGGGGACTGTTAACAAGGTTGCAGACGAAATGAGTAAAGAAACAGGTTTGAAAATTGGGGAAGTTGCAGAAGATAATAACTTTGATGGCTTAGCTGATCAAAAGAAAGCAGAAATTAAAAAGAAAAATAACACACCAATAAAAAACTTATTACGTAAAATCGGAAGTATTTTTATTCCACTAATTCCTGGTTTGATTGCATCTGGTATCATCAACGGGATCGCAAACTTTGCTAAAAATGCTGGTGCTGATCCGACTCAAGCATGGTTACAGATTCTCCTATTAATTGGAGGAGGGATTTTTGCTTATTTAGGTATTTTAGTAGGTTTAAATACTGCAAAAGAATTCGGTGGTACTCCGGTACTTGGTGCAATTGCTGGTATTTTAATTATAAACCCGGCTTTAGTTGATATTAAAATTTTTGGTGAAGCGTTAATCCCTGGCCGAGGTGGACTATTTGCAGTTATGTTTGCGGCTTGGTTAATGACTGTTATTGAAAAACGCGTTCGAAAAGTTGTTCCAAATGCAATTGATATTATCGTTACTCCTTTAATTACAGTTTTAATCGTAAGTCTTTTAACACTTTATGCTATTCAGCCTGTCGCTGGATTATTGTCAGATGGTATTACAAATGGTATTAACGCAATTTTAGATATCGGTGGTCCACTTGCTGGAGCGGTATTAGCTGGAACTTTCTTACCATTAGTTATGGTTGGATTACATCATGGTTTGACACCAATTCACATGGAGTTTATTAACACGATGGGTGTTACTCCAATTCTTCCAATCTTAGCTATGGCTGGTGCTGGTCAAGTAGGTGCTGCTATTGCCATCTTTGTAAAAACAAAAAATAAAAACTTAAGAAATGTTATAAAAGGGGCGCTACCTGTTGGATTTTTAGGAATTGGTGAACCACTACTTTATGGGGTAACATTACCATTAGGTAGACCATTTATTACAGCTTGCTTAGGTGCTGCGGTAGGTGGAGCATTCCAAGCAATGATGAAAACGGCTTCAGTTGGAATTGGAGTATCTGGATTATCATTAGTACCATTAATTGCGAATAATAAGTATATTCTTTACATTATCGGCTTATTAATTGCATACACTTTTGGATTCATTTTCACTTACTTATTCGGCTTTAAAGAAGAAATGGCAGAAAATATTTAACACAAAAAAGGAGGTTTAAGTAACCTCCTTTTGGTATGTGGATAAAGTCCCAAAAATCTGATATTCAGACTGATTGAAAACGTTTGTCTTTCGAGACGCGATGCTAGGATGAGGAGTGGATTTACCATTGACGGTAATGAGCACGGCAAGAAGGCGAAGCAACGAAGAAAGCGAGCGTTTGTCAACAGTCTGAAGGAGGTTTAAGTAAACCTCCTTTTCTTTATAAGGAGAGAGACTATGCTTGGTATTTCAATTTATTTATCTCAAGAAAATAAACTTAAAAATAAACAATTCATCGAATTAGCAAAAGCAAACGGCTTTCAGTCCATTTTTACTTCTCTTCATATTCCTGAGGATGATCCCTCTACGTATAAAGAACTACTCCAATTACTTGGACAACATGCGAAAGAAAATGAAATGGAACTGATGGCTGATATCTCTACAAAATCACTTTCCTACTTAGGTTTAGATTATACAAACATTACTGAACTTCTTAAATGGGGGGTGTCTGGCCTTCGGATTGATTATGGGATAAGCGAAATACAAATAGCTGAGCTTTCTCAAAAGATGAAAATTGCATTAAATGCTAGTACCCTTACTCCGACATTCTTGCAAACATTAGTTGCAAATGGATTATGTAGTGAAAATGTAGAAGCATGGCATAATTTTTATCCCCGACCGGAGACAGGTTTGGCAAAGAGCTATATCATCGAAAAAAATAAATGGTTAAAGCAGAATGGCATATCAACAATGGCATTTATTGCTGGAGATAATGAGAAACGTGGACCAATATATAGAGGATTACCAACTTTAGAGAAACATCGTGATAGTAATCCA
Organism: Bacillus sp. EAC; assembly: GCF_002156875.1. Taxonomy (GTDB): domain Bacteria; phylum Bacillota; class Bacilli; order Bacillales; family Bacillaceae_G; genus Gottfriedia. Next base: position 6,308 of record NZ_NCSY01000008.1, read on the forward strand.
ATTCAGGCATATCTTGAATTAACAGATGAATGCTTTGTTGATAAGGTTCTTGTTGGTGACGTTAGCTTAACTGAGGATACAATGAAGAATCTGTCAAACACGATTGATTATATTTCTTTACAATATAAACCTATGATCCACGATGAAGACCTTCTAAATATTGTTGAACAGTTTCATACAAATCGAGAGGACCCTGCAAGAGATGTCATTCGTTCGATGGAATCTAGGCTAAATGGAAGTTTTGGAGATACGTTGATTCGTCCATTAAATACAATAGATCGATTTAAAGGATCGATTACAATTGATAATGAGTTGTATGGAAGATATGCAGGAGAAATGCAAATTACACTAACTGATTTGCCTACAGATGAGAAGGTAAATGTCATTGGGAGAATCATTGAAGAAGATTTGAAAATGTTGGATAAAATTAGTGCAGGTAGAAAGTTTAGGCTTAAGCGTGTTTAAATAACATGCTTATTTTTATACTAATTTTATGACAAAAATAGACAATCCAGTGATATGTTCTAATTTCGCAATATGGCTATGATAAAATTAAATAAAATATTTGTCACTGATTGGTCGTGAATGAATGAAAGAAAAGAATTATGATGAACTACTAAATATTAAAACAGAAGGGGAACAGATAGGTTTTAATAAATCATATCATTATCATCGTTACGAGCCTACACCTTATTCAGCTCTCGAGGTTTTATTTAACCAATACGAATTAAAATCAACTGATCGTGTTGTTGATTATGGTTGTGGAAAAGGCAGGTTAAATTTTTATATAAATTACTTATTTAATTCAACGGTTATAGGAATTGAAATGAATGAAACTTTTTATAAAGAAGCCATTGAAAATAAAAAAAATTATATAAAGCGAAATAAGAAAGAAAATGATAAAATTCACTTTTATTGTTGTTTGGCTGAAGAGTATCAAGTTAATCCTAGAGACAATCGCTTTTATTTTTTTAATCCATTTTCAATCCAAATTTTTATGAATATTGTTAACAGTATAATGATTTCAGTAGAAAAGTCACCTAGAGAAATAGAGATTATCCTTTACTATATTTCAGATGATTATATTTATTTTTTAGAGAATCAAACTGCATTTGTATTGAAAGAAGAAATTGTACTTCCAGCTTATAAACAAAATATGAATGAGCGATTTTTGATTTATCGTCTTTTAGATTAATGGATCTGATAATTTATATAGTTGTATTTAAATAAAGGCTTCTATTAAATGATTGTTTTTATAGTCAGAAAGATGTAAAGAAGACAATGGATACATAGAAGAAGTTGATTGAAGAGTTAGGTGCTCAACTCCAGTGGGAGTTTCGGGATAAGTGAGACTCACTTAAAACGCTAAGAACTCACTCAACAGAGCAGCCTGGAGCAGTAATCTACAAAACTACATGTTTTATAGTAACAAAGTTTACTAAAAGACTAAAATAAACTCATTTGGCAAGGAATTAATGCATTAGATGCAGAAATTGTATAGTGGACATTGATCAACTTGTTGATAACACTAGGGGGGGTAATTTGAACGTGAAAAATCCATTTATAGAAGCGTTTAAACAAACGAAGTATCAAATAGCAGGACACGGAGTAAGAGATATTGAAATATTAAAAGAATCATTGAATGAAATTGAGGGGCATCAGGAAAGCGATATTTACGGACAAGGTAATTTCATTAATGAATTTCAAGGAAAAATGGCTGAATATTTAGGTAAAGAATCAGCGGTATTTTTTCCAAGTGGTACAATGGCACAGCAAATTGCATTAAGAATATGGTGCGATAAAAAAGGAATTAAAAAGGTAGCTTATCATCCATTATGTCATTTAGAAATCCATGAAGAAGATGGTTTAAAAGAACTTCATCAAATCGAACCTATTTTATTGGCAGATAAAAACCGCATAATTGAGTTGGAAGATGTGATTGCAATGAGAGAAGATATTTCTTGCTTGTTGCTTGAATTACCTCAACGTGAAATAGGTGGTCAGCTTCCTGATTATGAAACACTTGAATTAATTTCTGAGTATTGTCATGAAAAAGGGATAAAATTACATTTAGACGGTGCGAGACTTTTTGAAATTCTGCCTTATTATAAAAAGACAGCTACTGAATTATGTAGTCTATTCGATAGTGTTTATGTTTCGTTTTACAAAGGAATTGGTGGAGTTGCAGGTGCAATTCTTGCTGGGGACAAAGATTTTACCGTGGAATCAGTTATATGGAAAAGACGTCATGGTGGGGATTTAATAAGTCTATATCCTTATGTTATTAGTGCGGACTATTATTTCGATAAAAGAATTAATAAAATGCAACAATATTTTGAAGAAGCAATTGAACTAGCTGAATATGTAAATGATTGTCATGCAATTACTACGATACCATTAAAGCCAGTTTCAAATATGTTCCATGTTCATTTTAATGCACCTCTAGAGAAAGTGAAATCTCTCCTAATCGATGTGTATAATGAAACTAAAATAGGATTCACTGGCAATTTGAGGGAACTTAACGAGGGTACATGTTACAGCGAAATAAGTATCGGAGACCAATATTCAAGCATTCCAAAGGAAGAAGTAAAAAAAATGTTCAAACTTATTGATGCCAAAATGCAAGAAGTAGTAAACGATTGAATTAATATTAGACATACATAAACAATTAATAAAATCAGCTCATAATATTAAATTTTAATTCGGGATAGGTGAGGCACCTTAGACGCATTTACGTCAAGGAGGTTGATAGTTCGCGCTCCATTAAAAAGTGAACATCCTGAGTAGAATGATATATTTCCATGTTTTATAGCAATAAAGTTTACGAAAATAACCAAAATCAAAAATAGTAGGGAGATTGATTTATTTGCAAAAAATTACAACGTTTTTAATGTTTGAAGGCCAAGCAGAGGAAGCAATGAATTATTATATTTCATTATTTAAAGATTCAGAGGTAGTCAATATTAAACGATATGAAGCAAATATGGGAGGAACTGAAGGCAAGGTGTTGCATGCTACATTCACTTTAAATGGTCAACAGTTTATGTGCATTGATAGTAATGTGAAACATAATTTTACGTTTACACCTTCTGTATCTCTTTATGTAAATTGTGAATCAGTAGAAGAAATTGATCACGCATTTGCAGAATTAAGTAAAGATGGACAAGTGTTAATGGGATTAGATGCATATCCATTTAGTGATAAGTTTGGTTGGGTAAATGATAAATTCGGAGTATCTTGGCAGTTAAGCCTTGGGCAAAAATAATTATAAGTTTTTAAATCAAAACACGTGCAGTAGATGACTGCACGTGTTTTATTATTTCTTAATTAGTGTAAAGTGAAAAAAAGTCCTATACAGTTTTCTATTTAAAAGAATTTAGTTAAAACAGACCAAGACTGTATGATATCAGTTTTGGTCTGTTTTCTGCGATACTTTACAGTTCAGAAAATTGGTTGCAGCTAATCCAATTGCGTCTCAACGAAGGCCGGTGTATTGCACTAAAATGAGGAGTTCGTCCAATTATGTGTAATTTAAATTTGACTTTATGTAAACTTTTGTTTACATCGTGCATATAATTCTTTACATGATGTAAAAGTGAACATACAGGGGGTGTAAATCATGACTTATCAAGAAAAGAAAAGCATCGTATCGTTGATCAGCGCTATACTCATTTTCGTATCTTATTGCTTGTACATGTACCCTCAGTACCCTAAAGGGGGTCTGGATTCGACCGAAACCTTTCACTACTGGGGTTCATTTGTCCTAATCTTGACTTTGGTATCAATCGTTTCGCACATCATTATTAGCATTATTTTTAACATCGTCTTTAGAATTACGACAAGAGAAAAGGAACCGAAATTTGCAGATGAACTAGATAAATTAATTGACTTAAAGGCGAACCGAAATTCTTTTTTTGTGTTTATCGTTGGCTTTCTTCTTGCAATGGGATCACTGATCATCTATCAGCCGTCACAGGTAATGTTCATTATCTTGATCACTTCTGGATTCATTTCCGATGTGACGGGCTCCGTTACGAAACTTTATCACTATAGGAGAGGAGTCTAAAATGGGCAAAAATCTTGTCGGCAATCACATTCGTAAATTGCGCTTCAACCATAATGAAATGACCCAGCAGCAATTGGCTGACAAGGTAGGGGTAACAAGACAAACCATTGTGGCTCTTGAAAAGGGGAACTACTCCCCATCTCTAGAACTGGCATTTCGCATTTCTCGCGGCTTTAACTTATCACTAGAAGAGGTTTTCTTTTATGGGGACAACACGCAACTATAAGAACATGTTTTTTTGCTTTACCGTTTATAAATTTATAAAAAGGTGGAGATAAAAAATGAATACAAACAAAAAAACTGCAAAAATTGTGGGAGTATTGTTTATACTTGCAACCGTTACAGCGATAATTGGCCTTAATTTATACAATCCCATCCTTGAAGGTCCCGATTACATGATTAAAGGGGCAGAACACTCCAACCAGGTGATACTAGGAGCACTTATGGAGTTAATTCTTGTCGTTTCAGCTGTAGGTACTGCAACCACAATGTTTCCAATTTTAAGAAGATATAATGAAACGATAGCTCTTTGGCATGTTTGCTTCAGATTTCTTGAGGCGATCATCATTACAATTGGTATAATAAGTGTTCTGTCGCTGTTGACTTTAAGCCGGGAGTTTGTAGCAACAGGTGCCCCGGAAATCGCATCTTTTCAAACATCCGGTATAATATTAAAAGCAATACATGACTGGACATTCATGCTTGGTCCCCTTTTCATGTTGGGTATAAATACGATGATGTACAGTTATATATTTTATAAATCTAAGCTAGTACCAAGATTTATATCAAGCTTGGGTATGACAGGAGCAGCAATTGTTTTTATTTACGCTTTATTAGTCATGTTCGATGTCATTCAACAAGTTTCTGCTTTGGGGGCTATTATGGCGCTACCAGTAGCAGCTAATGAAATAATATTGGCATTATGGCTCATCGTTAAAGGATTCAATGAATCCGCAATAATTTCCATGTCCGTAAAAAAGTAAATGACAAGAGATTAGTAGACTAATAAATAAGAAGGACATAAATGAGAGAATTATAGTGATTTTTTATAAATCATAAGAAATTGAACATTTTTTGCTTATTCAAATAATGCATGTGACACCGATAATATGAGTTGCTTAGGCGACTCATATTATTGGATTGTATTGAACGAATTCGATTAGAAATTTTAATGCAAATATCGCATACTTAACTTTAAAATAGCCATTTTTACTATTTAAAATAGGCGGATTATTAAGTTTAATTTAATCGGTAAAAAACGTCTCTATCGAACTACATCAGGAGTGCCGTTTCTATTTATTTTTTGCTTTTCCTCAACATCATACATAAGCTGCTCTGAAAGGGTAGGGTTGCCTCCTTGAATGAAGACATCAGTTCGATTAGGGTTTCCTTGAACTTCAAATTCAGAAATTGTGTAAAAATAGGCTCCGACAATATCTTGAAATAGATTAGGTTTGTGCCAATCAACATAGTAAAAAGAACTATTTATATTCGATTGAAAATAACCAAAAGGCTCTTCATTATTTGTTGGAGGAAAGGAATGATCACTTCGATACACTATTTTTCCTTGTTTTACTCTTGATGAATGAAAGCTAGATGCAGTCCAATAAACTTGTTTTGCACTTTTATTTAAGACAATATATTGATCACGATACTGCAGTTCGATGTGCATTGGATTAAGGTCGGAGGGACTATAATCAAAATGATGCTCAGTTAGAAAGATGAATTTTCCTTTCCCTTCATAAATAAGCTTTAATTGAATACGCTCTAGTTTAAGAGTTGAAAGATGAAAGCTTGAATATTTCTGCAAATAATCTTGATAATCTTTTTTTGAAAGATTTTTTTCATTTTGTTTTGTAATTTTTTTGTAGATTGTTATATTATCGACAACCTTGCCTTTTAGCTTTCCGTAATATTGAATTTCGTCATCGGACATATTGGAAATAGTAAACTTTGAAAAACTTAAATTTTCCAGATTATTTAATAAATCCTTATCTTTACTGATCTTTGGAGTTACTACTTTCATAGTAAAGTTTCTAGGATTTGTAAGTATGCTAGATTGATGAATTTGGTCAAAGTATGAAGATAAGAGAAAGAGAATAAATAGACCAGTTAATGAAATATACATTGTTATGATATTTTTATGAGATTTCAAAAGCATCCCTACTCTCATAGATTAGATATAGTATAATATTACCTATTATATTCGGAAAATTCGATATTTTATTAATGAAGGAGGATTTATGGGATTTACAACAATTATCTTTGCATTTATTTTTATTTATTTTGATTTTAATCTAAACAATTTAAATGTATTGCCAGATTTTATAGGCTATATCTTATTTTATTATGGTGTCGCTAGTATAATGAATAGACTCGGTAGTGAATACTTTTTAAAGGCAAAAGATGCTAGTAAAATATTAATTGTACTTGCAATTTTGGATACTATTATTAAACATTCAACAGTATTAAATAATGTAATAAATGATTTTCACACTATACAAGGAAAACTATTTACCTTTGTTTTTGTATTAACGGTTACTTCCTTATTAATCTATAGTATTTATAACCTATGTAAAGGTATTGAAGTCGAAGCAAATCAAATTAATGACATTCATCTTGTTGAAAAATCAAAAGAGGTATTTCGAATTACATTTATTTTCGAAACTGTTTCATGCGTTGTACTTCTAGTTAGTTCTTTACTAATGGGGCAGGATGAAGTCAAATTCAGTATGGATGGTACTGGTGCATTTTTTGTATTTGTCGTAATTGCATTCATAGTACTTTATGTATTTTTCAGGATGTTTTCCCTACTAAAAGCAGCAGAAAAAGCATTTAATAATGGACTTCGATAAAATAAGAAAGATGCGATCAACTAAAATCGCATCTTTTTTTTATGGAATATAATTTACTTGCCTTGTATTGGTATGACAGATTTTTTTTTAGTCATTTTAGTCGGTACGATTATACGTTCAGGTAGTTCAATTTCTTTCTTTATTTGTGAAAATAATAGATTTGTAGCAACTTCACCTAGTTTAATAATTGGTACTTCAATGCCTGTTAATGGAGGAGATAGTAATGGTGAAAATACGCCGTTATTATAACCGACAATTGACATATCATTTGGAATAGATATTCCTAATTTAACCGCAGTATTATACAAACCAATTATTTTTAAGTCATCAATTGCGAAAACGGCTGTTGGTAGATCATTCGACTGTAATAGTTCTTCTGATGCTTCATAAGCTCTTTCCATCGTATAGCCACTATCAATAATCCAGTCAGAACGAAGTGGAATGCCATTATCTAGTAAGCATTGTTTATATCCCTCTAGCCGATCAATCGAAACATGGTAATCCAGAGATGAGTGTAAACATGCTATTTTACGATGACCGTTATTAATAAGGTGCTGTACCAATTGATAGCTATCATTAAAATTATCCGTATCAACAGAGTATATGTTTTTAAATTTTCCTTCTAATTTACCAATTACAACGATTGGAATATCGTATTTGTCTAATTCTTTAAAGAATTCCTCATTTGCCGGTGAGCTTAGCATTAATATACCTTTAATCATTTTACCGCGAATTTTTGCTATACACTTTTCCAGCTCATCATGACTATTTTTGGAAGTTTGCATAATTAAATCAAAATTTTCTTCCTCTGCTCTCGTAGAAATAGAGTATATAATCTCAGAGAAAAAAGTATTGCCAGCTGTTGTTTTTGTTGAACGAGACATAACCATAATGGCATCGAACCCCGATGAAGTAAGTGCGCGAGCTAATTTACTTGGTTGGTAATTTAATTCATCTATCGCTTTCAATACTCGCAAACGACTTTCTTCTGAAATATTACTTTTATTATTTAGCACTCGAGATACAGTGGACTTAGAAACATTTGCTACTCGAGCAATATCATATATAGTTGGGCCCATTTGTATTCTCCTTATTGTTTATTTTTTCAAATTAATAAATTAATTCTACAATTAAACGCTTACAACATCGAAAAAAGAATAATTTTCACATTACTTATATTAAAAGTAGGACTGTAAAATTAAAATAAAAAGATATATTAATAAAATATTGTTTTTGTGCTTTCCTAAGGAGCGGAAATATAATTACATAACCGTTTTACGAGCGATTGTATCCTAATAATATTAATATCGGCAAGTGACCAGACTGTTAAACTAATGAATTGATTGAATGGATGTCACTATGTAACTAGGACTCATTATATGAACAAATAATAAAAGTAGCAATAAAAAAAATTCGCAATTTATTTCAAATAATTAAAAAGTTATATTATAAAAGTAAAATGTTAATTATAAAAATATGTGAAAAATGTTGTAAGTTTAAAATTGACAGTAAGCGCTTTCTATAATAGTATTTGGTTATGGGAGCGGTACCATAAGTATTTCACAACTCTGTGGGAGCGATACCACAAGGAGGGGTAATATGGATAAAATAAAACAAAGATTAGCGTTTATTTATGAGAATGAAAATATTGAAACAATTTATGATGCAATCGTAAAAAGGCTAAATGAAGCAAAAGCTAAAAATCTAAGAGAAAGAAAACAAAATTGGGATGAATCTGACGTTGTTTTAATAACGTATGGCGATCAATTTAGTGAAGAAGGTATTCCCACTTTAGATACATTTAAAAAAATGTTTGACGGATATTTAGCAAATAAATTTGAAATCGTTCATATTTTACCTTTTTATCCTTATTCTTCGGATGACGGATTTTCAGTTATTGATTATAAAAAAGTGAACCCAATCATAGGAGATTGGACAAATGTAGAAAACTTATCGAAATCAGCAAGAATAATGTTTGATTATGTTTGTAATCATATCTCTGCTAAAAGTGAATGGTTTCAAGAATACTTAAAAGGCAATCCAGAATATAGTAACTACTTTACCGAGATGGATCCTTCAATTGATTTAAGTTCTGTAACAAGACCAAGAGCACTTCCTTTATTATCAAAATTCAAATTAGCAAATGGCGAAGAAAAATATATTTGGACTACTTTTAGTGATGATCAAATTGATTTAAATTTTAAAAATCCACAAGTGTTATTGGATATGATTGATGTCTTACTGTTTTATCTAGAGCAAGGAGCGGAATATGTAAGACTTGATGCAGTAGGCTATATGTGGAAAGAAGTTGGTACTTCTTGTATTCATCTTGAAAAGACACATGAGATCGTTAAATTGTTCCGTGATTTGTTAGATGAAGCTGCTAAAGGTACTGTAATGATTACAGAAACAAATGTACCCCATTTAGATAATATTTCTTATTTCGGCAGCGGAAGTGATGAAGCTCATATGGTTTATCAATTTCCACTTCCACCTTTAGTTCTATACTCTCTTCATAATGAAAATGGGAATTATTTAACAAATTGGGCTAAACAACTTGATGGAGCTGGACAAGACTCAACGTTCTTCAACTTCCTTGCTTCTCATGATGGAATTGGCTTAAATCCTATTCGAGGAATTATTCCTGAAGAAGAGATCTTATCACTTGTTAATGATTTAAAAGAAGAAGGTGCACTTGTAAATTATAAAAAAAATTCAGATGGCAGTGAAAGCCCATATGAGATAAATGTAACTTACTTAGATGCATTAAATAAACAATCATATAGTGATGATTTACGTGTAAAAAGATTCGTCTTAGCACATTCCATTTTACTAACATTCCCAGGTGTCCCTGCAATCTATATTCAAAGCATGCTAGGCTCTAGAAATGACTATAAAGGTGTCGAACGAACTGGAATGAATCGGTCTATTAACCGCCAAAAATATATTCTTGAAGAAATAGAGAAAGAATTAAATAATCAGGAAACACTGAGACATAAAGTCTTCAAGGAGTTAACAAATATTATTCGAGTGCGTAAAGAGGAAGCGTTATTCCATCCAAATGCAAAAATGGAAGTGCTTGAATTGGGAGATAAAATATTTGCGTTAAAACGAGTGAAAGATAGTGAGAGTTTAGTCGTACTTCATAATTTATCAAATGATGAAGTTCAAGTGAATTTATTTGGAAAGTTTATCAATATTATTACTGGAGCAGTTGAAGAATTTAAAGAAGGAATATCTTTAAATCCGTATCAATTCCTTTGGTTAAAACCAACGAACTAGGAGGAAAATAAAATGAAAAAAGCCTTAAGTATGTTCTTAGTTTTAATGTTAGCTGTTGGATTAGCAGCTTGTAGTGGCGGTAAAAAGGAGAATGGAAAAGTAACGATTGAGTTCATGCATTCTTCTGTTGAACAAGAGAGACTAGCAGTCATTACTGACTTAATATCAAAATTTGAAAAAGCAAATCCAAATATAAAAGTAAAACAAGTACCAGTTGAAGAAGATGCTTATAATACGAAAGTTGTGACATTAGCAAGTTCGGGTAAACTACCTGCTGTAATCGAAGTTGGACAAGATTACGCAAAAGTAATGGATAAAGATCAATTAGTTGATAAAGATGCTGTTAAAAACATCATTTCAAAAGTTGGTGAAGATAAGTATTACGAAGGCGCGTTAAAACTTTTAAAAACAGAAGATGGCAAAGACTATACTGGAGTTCCAATCAGTGGTTGGGTACAAGGAATTTGGTATAACAAAAAAATGCTTGCTGATAAAGGTTTTACAGAACCGAAAAATTGGGATGACACTTTAAAGATTGCTAAAGCTTTCACTGATAAAGGAAGTAAGAAGTATGGTATCGCTATACCAACAGTTGAAGGTGGATTTTCAGAACAAGCATTTTCTCAGTTTGCTCTATCGAACAATGCAAACATCTTAAATAGTGACGGAAAATTAACTTTAGATACACCTGAAATGAAGCAAGCATTAAATTACTATAAAGAATTATCTGGTTACACAATGCCGGGTTCAAATGATGTAACTGAAGTGAAAGATGCTTTCATGAACGGTTCAACACCAATGGCTATTTACTCAACATATATTTTACCTTCAGTTTATGAAGAAGGCACAACAGATAACATTGGATTTGCCATTCCGACAGAAAAAGCAAAAGCTGTATATGGAACAGTATCTGCTTATACGATTTCTTCTGGATTAGATGATGATCAAAAAGCAGCTGCAGAGAAATTTTTAGAATTTATGGTAAAACCTGAAAACAATACGAAATTAGTTTTAATGTCACCAGGTGGTTCTCAACCAGTAAATAAAGATGTAACAGAAAGTAAAGAATATAAAGATAATAAAGTAGTGAATTCTTTCGGTGAGCTTTCGACTGAAATTGCGAGTGCATTTAATGATGTTCAAGTATTTGGTTTAGTTGATAACAAGAATTTCTTGAAAAGTGGAGATATCACTAGTTCAGGCGCGGTTGCCAAATTAATAAATGACATTACAGTTGGCGGAAAAAGTGTAGATGCTGCTGTGAAAGAAGCAAAAGCAAAACTAGAAGGTGTTCTAAAATAATTTAAGATTTTCATTTGTGTAGATAGAATACATTTGATAAAGAAATTCTGAGTTACAAAAGTTGTTTAAGAAGAACGAACGCTTGAAAAGCAAGCTTTGTTGCTTTTTAAACAACTTTTCTTTTATAACTTGTCTAGCAAATAACATGATAGATTGTGCTTTGAGGAGGTACTATGAAAACGATTGCTAAAAAAAAATCAGATATAAAGTTGGCGTTAGCACTGCTTTTACCAAGCATGTTGTTACTTATTCTATTAGTTGCCTATCCAATGTTATCTAATATAAAAATTAGTTTCTTTGATCAGCCGATTAATCCGAGATTACCAGCTGAGTTTGTAGGTTTAAAACATTATTCAGACATTATTAAAGATGTAGAGTTTTATAAATCACTAGGTATTACAATCCTTTATACATTATTAACTGTGACAGGAAGTACAGTTCTTGGATTAGCTATTGCGCTATTCTTTAATCGTCCGTTTAGGTTTCGTAAAACAGCTCGTTCATTAATTATCCTATCTTATGTAACTCCATCCATTTCATTAGTTTTTGCTTGGAAATATATGTTCAATAATTCATATGGAATTGTAAATTACTTAGGAACAGATGTACTGCATATTTTTAAAGAAGCTCCACTTTGGTTTGATAATCCTGTAAGTAGTTTTATTGTGGTCGTCATTTTTGCAATTTGGAAGTACTTCCCATATGCCTTTATTTCGTTTTTAGCAATTTTACAAACGATTGATAAGACATTATTTGAAGCAGCTGATATTGATGGAGCGACTTTATGGCAAAAGTTTAAAGTTGTTACACTACCAGCAATTATGCCGGTGTTATTAACAGTAGTTACTTTACGATTTATTTGGATGTTCTATATGTTTACAGACGTTTACTTATTAACAAATAAAGTAAATATACTTGGAATTTACTTATATCAAACTGCATTTGCTTTCAATGATTTAGGGAAAGCATCTTCAATTTCAGTAATCTTATTTATTATCCTATTTATTGTCATTATCATTTCTAGAAAGAGGGTGAACTTAAATGGCAGCAGCAAGTAGCAGAAAAAACAAGATACTAAAGAAAACTGGTTTTTATGTTGTTTTAATTTTACTTCTAGGATTTATGTTATTTCCATTCTTTATCATGTTGATGACGTCATTAAAGAGTTCAAAAGAGGCTATTTCTACTAGTCCATCAATACTGCCACATGAGTGGACATTTCAGCATTATATAGATATTTTTAATCCAACTATTTTCCCGTATTTAAACTACTTTAAAAATAGTTTAATTGTCGCATTAATTGCAGCATCATTGTCTGTTGCTCTTGGAATTTTAGGTGCATACGCTCTTTCTAAATTGAAATTTAAAGGAAGAGTTACGATCAATGCGAGTTTTTATACTGTTTATATGTTCTCAGGGATTTTATTAGTAGTACCTTTATTTAAAATTATTTCAGGTCTTAACTTATACGACACTAGGTTGGCACTAATTATCACGATGATTGTTCAAACTCTCCCAACCGCAATTTTTATGTTAAAGAGTTACTTCGATACAATTCCGGATGATCTTGAAGAAGCAGCGATGATCGATGGATTAAGTCGAATCAAAATCATTTTATATATTATTATTCCACTGTCAATTTCAGGTATCGTGTCCGTTTTTGTATATGCATTCATGATTGCATGGAATGACTATTTATTTGCATCAATTTTCTTATCAAGTTCAGAGAATTTCACATTACCAATTGGTTTAAATACATTATTTAGCACACCAGATTATGTATGGGGTCGTATGATGGCAGCTTCATTAGTTACTGCATTACCAGTTGTCGGAATGTATGCATTATCAGAGCATTTTATTAAAGGAAACTTAACAGAAGGCGGAGTTAAAGGATAATTCGCCACAAATTTTCTGAGGGGATGAAATAATAATGAAAAAATTAGTAGCAGTCGAACCAAGAGTTGCAGCATTAGTTGAATATCAGGATCGCCCAGTTCAACCAAATGAAGTGAAAATAAAAGTTGAGTTTGCATCACCTAAGCATGGTACGGAGGTTGTAGATTTTAGAGGACTTAGTCCATTTATAGATGAAGAATTCAACGAAGAGTGGAAAATGTTTATGCCTCGAGAAGAAGGAGCTGCACGAGGTATTGTATTTGGTGAATTCCAACTTGGAAACATGGTTGTTGGCAGTATTTCTGAAATTGGAGATGAAGTTACTGAGTATAAATTAGGTGAAAAAGTGTGTACGTATGGACCAATTATGGAAACCGTTATTGTAAATGCAGTAGATAATTACAAGCTTCGAAAAATGCCACCTGGTTCTTCTTGGAAAGATGCAGTTTATTACGATCCAGCACAATTTGCAATGAGCGGAGTTCGAGATGCAAATGTTCGTGCAGGGGATTATGTTGTTGTAGTTGGACTAGGTGCAATTGGACAAATTGCGATTCAATTAGCGAAAAGAGCAGGTGCAAGCATCGTAATTGGTGTAGACCCAATAAATCATAGATGCGATATCGCTCTAAAAAATGGTGCAGACTATTGCTTCGATCCAACATCATGTGATTTAGGTTATGAAATTAAAAAACTTACTGATAAATTAGGTGCAGATTCAATTATCGAGACAAGTGGAAATTCTGGTGCTTTACAGGCAGCTCTTAGAGGTATTGCATACGGAGGAACAATTTCTTATGTTGCTTTTGCTAAACCTTTCCCTGAAGGCTTTAATCTTGGCCGCGAAGCACATTTTAATAATGCGAAAATTGTATTTTCTCGTGGAAGTAGTGAACCAAATCCAGATTACCCACGTTGGTCACGTAAACGAATTGAAAATACTTGTTGGGAACTATTAATGAATGGTTATTTAAATTGTGAAGATTTAATTGAGCCAGTTGTCCCATTTAGCGAGTGTGCTGAATCATATATGGAATATGTTGATCAACGCCCGGAATTGAGTATTAAAATGGGTATTACATTTAATAAGTAAGTCATGTAATGTTGATCTATAAATCTGCAAAAGAGTTTACAAAACATCTAAAAAAAAATGAATTTATTAACTAGAATTATCTTTATATGTTAGAAAAAATGAGGGAGTGTTAATTCACTCCCCTTCGTGTAGGAGTGAAAATCAATGAAAATTGGAACACAAAATCAGGCTTTTTTCCCAGAAGATATTAAAGAGAAATTTCATTATTTAAAGAAAGCTGGATTTGAAGGTTTTGAAATCGATGGTAAGTTTTTAGTGGATCATTTAGATGAAATAAAAGAAGCGATTGCTGAAACCGGGTTACCAGTTAATACTGCTTGCGGTGGATATAGTGGATGGATTGGTGATTTTATTGAAGAACGTCGATTAAATGGTTTAGCAGATATTGAAAAGATATTAAAAGCTTTAAAGGAAGTTGGAGGAAAAGGAATTGTCGTACCAGCAGCGTGGGGTATGTTTACTTTCCGATTACCACCAATGTCTTCACCTAGAAGTATAGAAGGTGACAGAAAAGCAGTGACTGAGTCATTAAGGTTTTTAGATAAAGTAGCTGGTGAAACGGGAACTACTATTTTCTTAGAACCACTAAATAGATATCAAGATCATATGATTAATACTCTAGCTGATGCTCGTAAATATATAGAAGATAATCAGTTTGAAAATGTAAAAATCATTGCAGATTTTTATCATATGAATATTGAAGAAGATGGAATATCAGAAGCTCTTCATGAGAATAGCGACTTAGTAAAGCACATTCATATTGCAGACAATCATCGTTTTCAACCTGGAAGCGGCACACTAGATTTTAAAAAATACTTTGATCAATTAAAAGAAGATGGATACGAAGGCTATTTAACGTTTGAATGTCGTGTTCGTGGAACTGACTTAGAAGATGAATATTTAAAAGCTTTACATCATATAAAAGAAGCTTTATGTGAAAAAGGGGCAGCATTGTGATCAAAAAGAAGGTTGCTATTATTGGCGGGGGACAAATTGCTGAAAATGTACACGTTGCATATTACAAAACAAGAGAAGAGTTAGAAATTGTAGCTGTTGTTGGTGTAAATGAAGAGACGTTAAAGTTGTTTGCTGAACGCAATAATATTCCCAACTATTATACTGATGCAGCTGAAATGTATGAGGTAGAGAAACCAGACATTGTTAGTATTTGCACACCTAATTTATTCCATTTTGAAAATGTAATGCAAGCTTTAGAAAATAATTGTGATGTTTTTTGTGAAAAACCTCCAGCGATATTAGCTGAAGATGCAAGAAAGATGCATGAAAAGGCGATTGAAAAAGGACGTGTACTTGCTTACGATTTTCATCATCGTTACGCTGACGATGTAACTATTCTAAAAGAAAAAGTTGATCAAGGTGTACTTGGAGATATTTATTTTGTAAAAGTGAAGGCTTTACGTCGAAATGGAATACCTGGCTGGGGAAGCTTTACGAATAAAAAGATTCAGGGTGGTGGCCCATTAATTGACTTAGGAATCCATATGCTAGATGCGGCCCTCTATATACTGGACTACCCAAAAGTAAAAAAAGTAACGGCAAAAATGTTCCAAAAAATTGGTAATAATAAAAATGAAGGTTCGTTTGGTAAATGGGATCCAACAAAATTTGAAGTGGAAGATTCGTTATTTTCGCATATCGAGCTGGAAAATGGTAGTTTGCTACAGCTTGAAACGTCTTTTGCTTTAAATATTAAGGAAAAATCAGAAATGAATGTAGAGTTTTGTGGAGATCAGGCTGGCGCGACAATGTTTCCGGCAGAAATTTATACTGACGAAAAAGGAGAGCTTGTTACTTTATTAAAAAGAGAAACAGCAGATCCAGACCGTCATTCAAAAAGTATGGCTGCTTTTGTAGATCGATGTTTAGGTAAGGATGTCATGTTAGCTGATGGCAAGCAAGGATTTGCTATCCAGCAACTTATCGAAGCAATTTACAAATCAGCTGAAAAAGGTGAGAGTATATCGTTATGAACGAAGTACACGAGATTCAAGAAAAACAATTTGATTTACAATTGATAAATAAATATGCAAGCTTAATGGCATTAGGGAATGGATACTTAGGGCTACGTGCTAGCCACGAAGAGCACTATGCTGAACAAACGAGAGGAATGTATATAGCAGGTATATATAATAAATTCACCCCTAATGAAGCTACTGAACTTGTTAACTTACCGGACGTAATTGGCATGAAAATCGAAATAGATGGTGAAATATTTTCAGCTTTAACAGGTGAAATTCTTTACTATGATCGTACATTAAATATGCTTACTGGTGAGTTGAAAAGAGAAATCGTTTGGAAAAACAAAAATGAAGAACGTTTCAATCTAGTATTTCAGCGATTTGTTTCAAAAGATGATTTACATTTATTAGCTTCTAAAGTGACTGTTACATCTTTGGATCGAAATGCATCCATTAAAATAGTTACAGGAATTGATGGGCAATGCTCAAATTTTGGAAAGCAACATCTTCTCGAAGAAAATGTTCGAGTAATAGACAAAAGGGTAATGCACGCTTTATATCGTACGACAGAAAGCGACCATACAATAGCTTTATCCACATCATGTATTGTTCCACATGGCTGTGAAATTTCATTTGCAGCTAAAAATCGTCAGTTGATGGCAACAATCAAACAGGATCTGGTCGTCGAACAACCGTTTACAATTGAAAAAATAAGTTCAATTTATACTTCCAATGATATGATACGTGAAGATCCGGCAGCAGCAAGCGTAAATACTGTTCAAAAGTTCTTATCTGAAGGGTACAAAAATTTAATGGATAGTACAGCTATAAAATGGCAGGATTTTTGGAAACAAAAACGAGTATTTCTGTCATCTAAAGATGTCATGGATCAAAAAGCGCTTGATTTTTCACTTTATCATATTGAAGTAATGACACCTTCACATGATGAGAGATTTAGTGTTGGAGCGAAAGGACTTACTGGAGAAGGGTATAAAGGTCATGTTTTCTGGGATACAGAAATTTTCATCGCTCCTTTCCACTTATTTACAGATCCAGAAAATGCTAAAAAATTATTGAAATATCGTTATTTGCATATAAAGGAAGCGAAAGAAAAAGCTGAAAAAAACGGCTATCAAGGGGCAATGTTTCCTTGGGAAAGTGCTTTTACTGGAAATGAAGAAACACCAGAGTTTGCAGCGATTAATATTTTAACAGGAAAACGTCAAAAAGTAGCCTCAGCATTGGCAGAACATCATATCGTTGCTGATATTGCTTACGCTGTTGTCCAATATTATCAAAGTACTTTCGATGAAGGATTTATGGCAAATGAAGGACTCGAATTACTAAAAGAAACAGCTCGTTTTTGGATAAGTCGTACATCAGACGAAAACAATGTCTTATCAATAAAAGATGTGATTGGACCTGACGAATATACGGAGCATATAGATAATAATGCATATACAAATTATATGGCTTATTATAATGTTCAACACGCTATGGATTATATGGAAAAGTTTAATGATAATGATGAAGACTTAATACAGAAATGTAGTGACTTTTTAAATCGTTTATACTTGCCTCAGCCGAATGATGAGAATATTATTCCGCAAGATGATACTTTCTTAACTAAACCAGAAATTGATTTAACAATGTATAAAGAAAATCAAGGTAGTCAAGCCATCCTGTTAGATTACTCACGACAAGAAGTGAATGAGATGCAAATCTTAAAACAAGCGGATGTTGTCATGCTTTTATATCTTTTTCCAAATTTATTCGAGCCTGAAGTTGTAAAACAGAATATAAAATATTATGAAGAGCATACAATCCATGATTCTTCGCTAAGTAAAGCGATTCATTCAATTGTTGCAGCGAGATGTGGAGATAAAGAACAAGCGTATAAATTTTTCCAAGAAGCTTGCTTAATTGACTTAGGTCCAAATCCAAAATCATCTGATGAAGGACTTCATGCGGCATCACTTGGTGCAAATTGGCTGGCAACAATTTTTGGATTTGCAAATGTCACGATGGATATAAATCGTTTAAAGATTAGTCCGAAATTACCAGATAATTGGGATAAACTTATTTTTCCTTTCTCTTGGCAAGGTGCAAAGTTAGAAATAATAATTAGTAAAAGATCTATTACTGTTACTAAGCAATATGGTCCACCGGTATCGTTAGAAATTAATGGAGAAGTTTTTGAATTAAACGATAAAATAAAAACATCTCTTTAAGGGGAGGAATACATGAAAGTCGTAATATTACCCGATTCCTTTAAAGAAAGTCTAGATGCAGCACAAGTAGCTAGTGCGATTCATAAAGGCTTTGCTTCAGTTTTTCCAAAAGCAGAATATCATTTGTTACCTTTAGCAGATGGAGGAGAAGGTACAGTACAAGCTTTAATTGCTTCTAATGGTGGAATAGTTGAAAGTGTTTCAGTTACTGGACCACTAAATGAACCAGTTATGGCTAAAATTGCTTTCTCAATCGATGAAAAAACTGCATTTATTGAAATGGCTGAGGCATGTGGTCTACATCTTGTACCATTAGAGAAACGAAATCCTCTGCACACGACATCATATGGTGTTGGAGAGTTAATCTTATATGCGATTAATCGCGGAGTATCTGAGTTAATAATAGGTGTTGGTGGTAGTTCAACGAATGATGGCGGTATAGGAATGGCTTCTGCATTAGGATATGAATTTTATGACAAATTAGGAAATAAGCTTAGTGGAAATGGCCAGGCATTATTTAAGGTATCTTCAATGTCTGATACCAATCGAAGTTTAAAACTTAATGATGTAAAAATTACAATTGCAGCCGATGTTGTAAACCCATTAACTGGTGAAAATGGTGCAACATTTATCTTTGGTCCTCAAAAAGGATTAACAAAAAGCCAGTTACCAGAAATGGATATTGCGATGGGGAACTTCTTTCGTATAGCGGGACATGTTATTGGAAAAGAGGTCTCACAAATTCCGGGTAGCGGTGCAGGTGGTGGTATGGGAGCGGGGCTAATGTTATTTGCTAACGCTTCGATTAAAAAAGGTATCGAACTTGTACTTGAACAATTAAAAGTAAAAGAAATTTGTAAAGATGCTGATCTTGTTATTGTCGGAGAAGGTAGAATGGACGGACAGACGGCCTTTGGTAAAGCACCTGTTGGAGCAGCTTCATGCGCTCCGCCTACTGCAAAAGTTATTGCAATATGTGGAAGTATCGGTAACGGTAGTGAAGAACTTTACAAGCATGGAATCGATGCAATTTTTCCAACGATACCTGCAATCTTACCCATCGAAGAAATAATGAACAATGCGTTTGAAAATATTGAGCGTACTGCTAGAAATATTGCCGTATTACTAAAAGGTAACATAGGTTCATAATAATCATTTGAAAAATAGTAAAAACATTAGATTTAACATAATGTTTTTACTATTTTTTTATGAGAAACTGTTAAAATTTAAATTTGAAATTAAATCAAAAAGAGCTTTTGAAAGAATTTAAATTAGAATTTTATAGTCAAAATTTAATAAAATATTATTATTTTTAAAAAGTAATTATGTGTAATAAACTGCTATAAGACAAGGATTTATAAGGTTTTGGCTGGAATATTGGTGTAGTAAAATAATTAGTTTTTTAATATTTTGAATTTTAAAATAAAAAAGATTATTTCATTTATCCTGTATAATTAGTAGATTAATTGATTAATTATCTTGGAGGATTTATGAAAAAAGTATACTTAGCATTTTTGGTTTTAACAATCTTTATTTCTACCTCAATTCATTCATATGCTGCTGTAAATAAAGAAATCTATCTAACAAAGAGAAGTGGGATAACAAAAGATACTGTACTTAACGCAGACCGCATTATTAAAGGTGAACTATTTGTTTCTCCTAAATATCCATTTTATAAATTAAAAAAATCTATAACTTGGAAAGAGGATCCATATAGAAATACAACATGGCGTTTATATTATCAAAGTCTTGATACATTAAGTTATTTAACAAATGCCTACGAAGCAACAAAAGATACAAAATATTTATCGTATGGACTTAGCTTAATTCAATCGTTTTGGAAGGCTAACGGAAATCCAGCTAGACCAACAGACTCTTATACATACAATGCACATGCGCTCGCTAATCGAACTAGTAATCTATTATATTTTTATCATTATTATGCTAGTTCACCAATTGTCACGTATAAAAATAAGCAATATTTGAAAACAGTAATGAGAAAACATGGAACTTTTTTAAATAGCTCAAAATACTACAATACACGTACAAACTATGGTTATTTTCAAGATCGTTCATTATTCGAATTAGCTTCTTATTTCCCGGAAGAAACAACAAGTGCTCAATGGAAGAAAAATGCAGTATATCGCACTAAGTTACATATTAAGAGAGATTTTACGCCAGAAGGCCTACACAAAGAACACTCTCCTCAATATTTTTTAGTGGTATTAAATCTAGTACAAGATATGAACAGTATTGCTCAAGATCAAGAATTAACACAATTTTTATTAAAAGAACAAAATGCATTCTCAAAGTTAGTATTATCTGATTTTACTATTCCTAGATTAGGAGATTCTGATTATACTAAGTTACCAAAAACAACTTCATACTCAGTCTTGGATCCTGAATTCGAATATGTACTTACAAAAGGAAAATCAGGTAAGCAACCATCATTAGTAAGTAATGTTTCTAACTCAGTAGTTGTTATTCGTGATGCTTGGGGAAGTAAGTCTTCTTCATTATTATTTAACGCTAGTAATTTTAGTACGACTCACAAACATGCTGATGATTTATCATTTATTCTATCTCAAAGTGGTAAAGAAATTTTCATTGATAGTGGTAAATATAATTACGATACAAAAGATTCCTATCAAAAATATTTGAGAACAACATTTGCACATAATGTCGTTACAGTCGATGGGAAATCTTATCCAATATTATCAAGTAATATAGGTAAATCTAAGATGACTAATTTTATTGAAAACCCTGAAAGTGTAATTTTAACGGGTGAGCATACACTTTATAATGGTGTTCGAGTGTATCGTACAATGGTTTATTTAAAAGCTAATAAAGCAACATTAATTCAAGATGAAATCCTATCGGAAAAACTTCATAGGACTGATCAAGTGTTTAATATTGGACAAAATATTCCAACTCAGACAATAGATCAAAGTACAATCCAGCTTAACAACTCAGTAACATTGAAACAACATAATCCATCTTCTTTAATAGAATATTTTGGACAAAAAGCACCGATTCGAGGATATGCATCAACATTATTTAATAGTATTTATCCGATAAAACAATTAGATTTTCAATCTAGTGGAAAAAACATTCAATATTTTACGAGTATTAGTACAACTCCAATAACTGTTTCACAATTTTCATTATATGAAGATCAGTTTAATATAAGCATGTCTGATGGTGCGACATACACAGTGACTAAGCCACTTACTACGCCATTTGTAAATACAGTAACTGACTTGGATATTAAACTAAATGGATTTACACAAGGTGGAGCACAAATAAATGTATTTTCCGGTGCAACGATGGTAGCAAGTGGGATCGCGAGTGAATCAGGGGATTTCTCAATTGATTTGCCTTTACAACTTGCAGGTACTAATTTAACAGTTGTTTCTACAAGTAAAAATGGTCAATATAAAGCTTCGACTACTGTAACTGTAAAAGATGAAACAGCACCTGTTATTCCTTCAATTGATAAGGTTACACCAAAGACAACTATAATAAGCGGTAAAACAGAGAAAAACGTAATTGTTACTATTAAAATCGGAAGTAGAACTTATACGACTACTTCTGATAAATATGGGAAATACAAAATCAAGATTGCAACTCCCAAAAAGGGGTTAACAGTTTTCGTATATGCAAAAGATAAATCAGGAAATATGAGTAAATTTAATTCAGTAAAAGTTTTATAAAAAAAGTATAGTCATAATAAATTAAGAGATATTAGTAAAGGAGATAAATTCAAAAAAAAGAGTGGGTGCGATACCCACTTAATTTTGAGAATATTATCTTCTTTTCTTTTTAGGATCATTTGCTAAAAATTGCGGTTTTTTTATTACTTCTAGTTCGACGAGTACGTTAACATGTTTATCATTTATAGGAATAACACTTAATACTGTACCTTTTCGCCCTTTTATTACTACATTTTCACCTTCGGATGGGGCACGATCGAGCAGTTGGTTTAATAGTTCAGTGTTTTTATTAATAAAATGAACTACGATCATAAGAAGTCAACTCCTCTATTCATTTTTATCTTTATACAATATTTAAGTTCAATAAAAATAAGAACATTAATTTTTTGTTTCTATTTACGAGAAAAAATCATAAAAAGTCTAATTTTAAGATTAGATAAATATTTTAATTTTTATAAAAATTCTCATAAACAACTTTCTATTTACTGTTATTTTTAATACAATTTAATAAAATAAGCTAAGTATTGTGAGGAAATCCATGCAAAAGAAAATCTTATCAGTCATTGCATTAAGCCTACTATTAGTTGGATGTAAACATGATGATCGAACTGTTAAAACAACTAAAAATGAAGTGAGTCAAGAACCGAAAAAAGAACAAGTAGTCGAAAAAGAAGAAATCGATACAATTTTTGCACCGTTAAATGGACTACCAGTAAGTCAGGTTAGTGAACAAAGACCTGTAGCTGTTATGGTTAACAACTTTCATTTAGCAAGGCCTCAAAGCGGTCTTTATCATGCTGACATCGTTTATGAGATTTTAGCTGAAGGAGATATTACGAGATTTTTAGCAATTTTTCAAAGCAATATACCAGAAAAAATAGGCCCTGTTCGAAGTGCCCGAGACTATTACATTGATTTAGCAAATGGTTATCATGCTTTATTTATTTGTCACGGTAATAGCCCTAAGGCAAAGCAAATGATGGATGCTGGATTGATTGATTCATTAAATGGATTAATTTATGATGGAACCTTATTTAAAAGAGATAAGACTAGACGAGCTCCACATAATTCATATATTTTAAAAGAGGGAATTGAAAAAGGGGTAGAAAAAAGAAACTATTCCTTTACTGAAAAAGTCACACCATTAGCATTTACACAGGAAGCACCGAGCTTTGATAATTCATGGAAACAAATAAGTGATGCGTTTATTAAATACTCCTATAATGCAGATAATAATGTGACGTACAAATATTCTGAAGCAAATAAACATTTTCAACGTTTTCAAAATGGAGTTGTAGCGAAAGATGCTTTAAATGGTAAACAGCTGCAAATTAAAAATATTTTAATCGTTCAATCCACGCATAAAATTATCGATGATTATGGCCGTCGATCAGTTGACTTAAAAAGTGGAGGAAAAGGTTATTATTTAGTCGATGGCAGAATGAAAGATATAGAATGGAAAAATGTAAATGGTCGTATAATTCCGTTTAATCTTGATGGAACAGAAATTGACCTCGAACCAGGCCAAACGTGGATAAATTTCGTACCAGAATTAAGTAAGGTAACAATTAAATAATGTGCATAAAAGCAGGTCGATTACTTATCGGTCTGCTTTTTTTATTTCGCTCTGTTAATGTTTATTGTTGATATTAAACGATTTGAAGTGGATAAATAGATCTGATTAGAGTGGAAGTTGTGAGACTCCTATAGGAGTAGCGAGAAGGGTGAGAACCTACAGTGGTCTAAAAAGGTAGGCATGCTAATACCACGACGTCCTGTCGTAACACATGCATAACCCACATCGTGGTGGCCAAGTTGGATCAGCTCACGTCCCATAGAAAGGGAGCATCCTGTAAAGGAATCAACATTTTTTTTAACAGGGTCATCTATCTTAATATCTAAAAGGTTAATGTTTTTAAATATACATTAAAATTACATTTCAATCCTATTAATATTCATTAGTCGACTATATTCGTATGCTACAATAATGAAATATAGTAGATACATAGATTAATTGAATAGGAAGAGGCGATGTAAAAGTTGAAGAAATTATTTACTTTTTCACTAATTTTAGCAATTATTTTTTCTCAGTTCCCGCTAAAATCCCAGGTAAATGCTGAAGGGATAGAACCACTAATTTCAGTCAAATTAGTAAATTACTTAGGTAATAAGAGCGAAGTAACTGTTAAATCAGCAGAAGTTTATGCAGTAAAAAATTCAAGCATAAAGTTACAAGCCAATACAGAGTATAAAATTAAAGTTGCTGCGAGTAGTGTTTCACTTTATCTAGGTGATGTTCTACTAGGAACTTATCCAAGTATTGATCTAGTTCCTTTTAATTACAATGTTCCATTAATGATTAATGGTAGAAGTTATTTAGGGAATGTTTCATTTAAAAATGAAAATAATTACGTGCGCCCGATTAATACTCTACCAATAGAAGACTATCTTAAAGGTGTAGTTCCAAACGAAATGCCTGCTTCTTGGAATATTGAAGCATTAAAAGCACAAACAATCTCGGCTAGAACTTATGCAATGAGATATGCTAATACAAATAAAACGATCGACGATACGATTAGTTATCAAGTTTATGGTGGTTATACTTGGAATACAAATAGCACTAAAGCTGTAGATGATACGTTTAGTCGAGTACTAAAATACAATAATCAATTAATTGATGCTGTTTTTTCTGCTAGTAATGGCGGGAAAACGGAGTCAAATGCTAACGCATGGGGAAGCACTGCATTACCTTATTTACCAATTAAAAATGATCCATATGATATTGCTAAAGAATGGAATGTAACACTTCATAAAACGCAAATTGATTTGACAAAATTAGATTTAAAAAATGCCGATTCATGGTGGACTTCTACGAACGAAGTGGATCAAGAGATTAGTAGTAATATTAAAACATGGATGAAATCAAATGGTTATTCCGCTAAAGATATTAAAATAGTAAAAATTAATAAGTTGGATTTAACGACGCCTACTTCAGGTGGAAGAATGTCAAAAGGGAATCTAACTGTTGATTTTATTGTTAAAGGTGAGTTAGAGGCAGATGGAAGTTTAAAAGTGCAGCATTTAAACTTAACTGAAGTAGCTTCATCTAAAATTCGAGCTGCTATTGGACTAAGAAAGATTCAAAGTTATTTAGTTACTAATACTAATGCAACGACTACTTCCATTTCACTGAAAGGTAAAGGTGATGGGCATGGAGTAGGGTTGAGTCAATATGGTGCTAAAAAAATGGGCGAGTCAGATAAAAATTATCAAGATATCGTCTCATTCTATTATCCTGGTACAACACTTTCTGCACAATATAGTACAAAACAACCTCGTACAGGATATAAAATCTACACACCTAAAGTAAATAGTGTTAGTAATGTAGATAAACAGTTAACTGGTAAATCTGAACCAGACACAATGATTACATTAGTTGCAAATGGGAAAGTTTTAGCCAATGCAAAAACAGATTCAAAGGGAGTATTTGTCTTAAACATTCCAATACAAAAGGCTGGTACAAATTTAACTATAACTGCGAGCTTTGAAGGATTTGAAAGTGATCCAACTGTCATCAAGGTACTTGATAAAATGGCTCCAGTCAAACCTGTGATTAATAATGTAAACAATAATGCTGCCTACGTGACTGGAAAAAGTGAAGCATATTCTACTGTTACAGTGAAAATTGGTACTAAGACATATACGACTAAAGCATATTCAACTGGAAGCTTTAAAATAGTAATACCTGTTCAAAAAGCAGGAACACTAATTTCGGTTACAGCAAAAGATAGTTCAGGTAACATAAGTTCAGTTACTTCAGTAAATGTCGTTCGTGTTGGACCAAATATGCCGACATTAAATGCGGTTTATTCAGCTTCTACTTTAGTACAAGGAACAGCTGAAAAGTATTTAACAATTCAAGTAAAGATTGGTACGAAACTATATAAAGCTAAAGTGTACAGCACTGGAACTTATAAGTTAGCAATTCCTAAGCAAAAAGTAGGAACTAAAATTTCGGTAAACGCGATTGATTCAAAAGGAAATACAAGTGCAACAAAAGCGATTACTGTTGTTAAGTAAAGAAAAAGATGGATCAAGCAGAGGCATTCTGTTTGGTCCATCTTTTTTGAATAGGTGAGTTGAAATGAATCCATTCAGGAAAAATTGACTGAGTAATTATTCAGTGTTACGATAAAAATCGTAAATTATTGATCTAATAGGGACCATCATTTTTTTGTATAGATTAATAGATAATATAAACAATAGGAAGGAGTGCAGGAAATGGTTAAAAATCAAGATACAATAGAACAAATTAGTAGCCTTAAAGCTGACTGTGAGAACTGTTTTGGACTATGCTGTGTCGCTTTGCCATTTACAGAATCTGTGGACTTCGCTGTTGATAAAGATGCAGGAAAACCTTGTCATAACCTAAATTCAGATTTCAAATGTGGGGTACATACTAATCTTAGAGAACTAGGTTTTAAAGGTTGTACAGTATTTGATTGCTTCGGAGCTGGACAAAAAGTATCAAATATTACTTTCAATGAAAACGATTGGCGTAATTCTTCAGATTTAGCCAATCAAATGTTTGATGTGTTTCCAATTATGAAACAACTTCATGAAATGCTTTGGTATTTAACCGAAGCACTGAGCCTAAAGGAAGCAAGTATAATTCATAAAGACCTTAGAGAAATGCTTGATAAAACAGAAAAACTTACACTACTTAATCCAGAATCCATACTTGAGTTAGACGTTCAGACACATCGAACAGAGGTTAACATATTACTACTACGTACAAGTGAACTTGTTAGGAATGAAGCTCGTCAATATGTGGGGAATTCGAAAAAACGTCAAAAGATTGGACGTGGAATAGATCTGATGGGGGCTAATCTAAAAGGTGCTGACCTACGAGGGGCAAACTTACGAGGAGCATATTTAATAGCAGCTGATTTAAGAAAAGCTGATCTAAGAATGGCCGACCTTATTGGTGTTGATTTTAGGGATGCTGATTTAAGTGGAGCAGATCTAACTGGGAGCATATTTCTTACACAAGCGCAGATTAATTCAGCGAAGGGTGATGACCAAACAAAATTACCTTCAACTTTAACTGCCCCAGCACATTGGTAGTATTTTCAGTTAATAACTAAAAGCGATTTTCAAATAATTGAAAATCGCTTTTTTATGTTTCCTGTGTTATTTCAAAAAAAGAGCTGTAAAAAAAGTTCTTCGATTATAAAAGAATACTTCTGCTCTTATTTTTTCTGAATAGGAATCCAAATTTCACTTTTAAATGTAGTTGAGGTTATATCTTTACTTTCATTCCATAAAATCTCTGGACCTTTTATTTGTTCATAGTTTGAAGAGGGAAACCATTCGGAGTAAATACGTCCCCACACATTTTGTAATGTTTCAGGAAATGGGCCAATTGCTTCGAATACAGCCCATGTCGATGCTGGAACTTCAAGTTTCTTCAGATTTTTTGGGCATTCTTTTGATGTTGCTACACCTATATAGTGGTCAAGCTCACCTTTTTCCTCCATTCGATTTTCTGAAAAGTTAGTGGAAGCACTAATTATTCCGACGGGCTCTACATTCGAGAGTAATTTTAGTTGTTTAATTATTTCTTCGTCTAAACTTTTCCACATAGAAGCAATTTCAGGGTTAACTCCATTAAAAATAATAGGAACTCTTTTTTGAATGCCAACTATGCAAAACGACTCTTTTTCTTCAATACGATAGTTCATTTCACAACCTCCTTTAATTGATAACTGGAAGGTCATCTGTGGATAAACTTTAAGCGTTTGCCCATTACCCCTCGCTTCAGACGGTGTTATACCATGTAAAGCATGAAATGCTCTTGAAAATGAATCAGGTGAGTTATAACCGTACTTAACTGCAGTATCTATGACCTTAATACTGTTGTTTTTAAGGTCAAATGCAGCTAATGAAAGCCGTCTTCGGCGAATATATTCCGAAAGTGTAATCCCTGAAAGATAAGAAAACATTCGATTAAAATGATGTTCAGAACAACAAGCTATCCGTGCTACTTCTTTAAGATCAACCTCGTTTGTGAGGTTATTTTCTATATACTTTAACGCATCGTTCATGTTCTTAAGCAAATCCACTTCCTGACCTCCTTTATCAGTAGAATATCAGTTATTGAAAGTATGAGTCCGACAATTTCATATCAATTTATGTAGGATTTATTTAACAAGAAGAGGACCATTACTGGTCCTCTTTTCGTAACCTCTTTCCTAAAAGATTGGTGTTTTTAAAAGGTTCTTAATAGCAACAGAGTTTACGAAAACAGTATTTCGTTAAAATGAATTAATTATTTTGCAAAGCTTTTCTAAGCCAATTGATAAATCATTTTCACTTACTAAAGAGTAACTAATTCGAAATGATTGGGCACTTGTTTCCTTATTATAGCAAGCAATTCCCGGTAAGAAGGCAATATCCTCTTTATTAGCCTTTTCTAATAACTCAAAAATATCAAGCTGAGTTTCATGAACAGTTAGCCATAAATTAAATCCCCCTTCAGGAATGTGGAATGTAAGCTTATTTGTAAGATTTGAAAGAATGTTAACACTTGTATCCCGTCGGAGTTGTAATGCAATTCGTAGCTTTTCAACATGGCTTCTCATTCGGTCAGTACGCAAAAAAGGTAGTATTGCTTTTTGAGTTAGTAGGGGGCTACCCACATCCATCGAAGCTTTTACAGCGTGTAACCATTCAAATACTGGACCGTTAGCTAGCATAGCAGCAATTCGAATTCCTGGTGCCAGTGTTTTACTAAATCCTTTAATATAAATAACATGATCTGTTTTATCATAATATTTAATTGGTACTTGATTTATTGCCTTATCAAAGTAAATATCACTAAAGGAATCATCTTCTAAAATAAAGAAGTTATTTTGTTTTGCTAATTCAATTAGTTCCATTTTTCGATCATTGCTCATTGAGATACCAGTAGGGTTTTGAAAGGAAGGATTGACATAAAGTAATTTTGGATTGTACTTTTGACAAACTTCTTCAATTAAATCCGAGCGAATTCCTTCAAAGTCCATCTCAACTGGAATGATATGAATCCCTTTATTTATAAAAATATCAAGTGCTCCTCCATAACATGGGCTTTCAACAATGATAGAATCACCTGGTTTTAATACTGCCTGAGCTACTAGATCAATTCCTTGTTGAACTCCGCTCGTTATTAATAGATTGTCTGCATCTGATTTAATCTGTTGAAACTCTAATAAATGCTTTGAGATTTCAATGCGTAATTCTCTATCCCCTTGAACAGGTCCATAAGTGGTAAGAATAGAAGCATCTTTATTTAATAATTTTTGCATTTCTTCTGCCAAAAATTTATTTGGGAGAAGGCGCGGATAAACTACTGCTTTTGAAAAATCATATTTTACAGGTTCTCTATTCATTAAGTATTGTGAGCGAACTACATTGATACCTAAAGATTGTTGCCAACTAGAGCTTTGTTCAATTGGTACGACTTTGGATACCTTTTTATTAATGAATACCCCCTTACCTTGTATTACAGTGGCATATCCATTTACTTCTAGCCATTTATAAGCCTTTCTAATTGTTAATACGCTGATTGCTAATTCTTCCGCTAGTAGCCGCAAAGAAGGTAATTTCTCATTATGATTTAGTAAACCACTATGAATCCGTTGAACAATTTGATTACATATTTGTAAATAAAAAGGGACTATGGATTTCTTATGGATATGAATTTTCATTTAATCCGCCTTATTAGTTTTTGATTATACGTTAGAAAATAATAGGTAAATAGTCAATAAAAAAAATCTAACTGTTATACACGCAATTGTACTGTTATACACTGTATTTAATATAATACGTTTATCAAAGGGGTGATGAAATGGTCATTATTAATTATATTTTTGTTTGTATTATTTTTGGAACGACATTTCTTGCAATTAAATTTGGAATTGAATCTGGAGTATCTCCGTTATTTTCAGCTGGAATTCGATTTACAATCGCAGGAATAATCGTTATTTTATTTTTTCTTCTTAAAGGGAAGAAAATCAGATCATTTATATTCTCAAAAAGACTTATGTTTATGGGGTTTTGCCTAACGTTTATGACATTTTCATCATTATACTGGGCAGAACAGTACATTACTTCGGGCTTGGCTGCAGTTTTATCAGCTACAGGGCCGATGATGATTGTATTAATCCAATTAAGTCGTAAGCAAAAAAGAATCGAACGGAAGCAGTTAATTGCCCTTATAATGGCATTTACAGGTGTTATTTGCGTTTGTTTACCCGGTATGAGCCAGCACGTATCAAATTTATGGATCATAGCATGTATTGCTGTTTTAATAAGTGAAATATTTTATGCCATTGGATCCATCAATTCGAAAGAAATATTAACCGATTATGAAAAAGTATCGCCTTTCCTAATAAATGCAGTTCAAATGTTATATGGAGGAATCTTACTTTTATTATTTTCACTTTTAGTTGAAAAACCAAATTTAAGTAGTTTAACTACTTGGGATGCACAGTGGCCAATATTATATTTAGTATTTATTGGATCAATTGGAGGACATGGACTTTATAGTTGGTTAATATCTAAAACAAATCCTGTATTCCCATCAACATGGTTATACGTTTCACCTTTAATCGCAAGTGTACTAGGCTATTTTGTATTAGATGAACCAATAAAGGCTATTATGGCCTTTGGAGGAATTCTTATATTAACTGGCGTATTCATAGCTAACTGGTCGACATTTAATAGCTATAGAAAGCAAGGGAGTCTTCTAAAGAAAGAAATAAAATTATCGGAATAGTAGTTAACTATATAAAAAAAGGGAAATCTATCAACTAGATTCCTTTTTTTTATGTATTCATATAGTAATAATACTTATTAAACTAGGCGCATTACTAAAAGATTATTCCTTTATAAAAAGGTTAGTTAAATCAAACTGATATGAAAGAGATTAGTTGGAGTGTAAGATGCGAGGCTCCCGATAGGGTGGCGGAACAGGTGAGACTGCATAGGTACGATTGCACCGTGGTTTGAAAAAAGCTTTAAAATGAAACTAAAAATTACTATTTAAATGAAAATTTCTTTTTATGCACATAATATACTTTACTGAATTACTGTGCTCTTATAAAATAAATGAGTTATAGATGAAACATTAATATTTCAGTTAATAAAAAATTCTTTAATTGTTAAATAGTAACTCTAGTTAAGAAAATAGGAGGGGTGCTGCTTTACGAACTAGATTTGCTAGTGATAAAAAATAAACAAAAGGTAAAGCAACAATAATGAAGAATTCTAAAGTGAATTTTAGTAATATAATAATTTCGTTATTCTTTTTTGGGATACTATTTGGAAGTTTATTTTTAACAATGGTCTTACCAGATCGAAAAGTATCGGTAATCGAAAATAGAAGTTTAGCAACTAAACCAGTGCTGACAGCGGATGAATTTAAGAGTGGCGAGTATTTTAAAAAATATGAAACTTATCACAGTGATCAATATCCTTTAAGAAATAAAATGCTAGAGATAAATGGAACCTTTAAATATAAAGTGATTGATCAAAAAATTGCCGAAATTGGCCCGAAAAAATATTATCGTTCAAATAGTGGATTTATCATACAACAAAATTATAAACAAAATCCTACTACTTTAATTAATGAATTAAAAGGTTTTACAAAAGAAGTTACAAATGCAGGTATACCGGTGTTTTATAGTATTATTCCGCATAAGTCTGTATTCTTTGAAACAGAATTACCTACATATCTTCCAAGCTATGGAAAAGAAAGCGTCAAAGCATTAAAAACAGGTTTAAAGACAGTTCCCGCGCTTCACTTAATTGATATTGATAAGGAGCTTCGTAAACAGCCGAAAGAAAATATTTATTTTAAAACAGATCATCATTGGAATATGAATGGTGCGTTTATTGGGTATCAAAAAATCATTTCAGAAGTAAACAAAGAGATTCCAGAGATAGGACAACCTATTCCAAAGAAAACTTATAATTTTCAAAAGAAGGGTCTAGATTTTAACGGTTCATATGCACGTTCTACAACATTATCTTTTGTGACAGATTCGGATAAAATGATCGTTCCGACAAATGATATTATCTCTACAACTGTAAAAGCGTGTATTGATAAAGACAATAAATGTGATGATCCAGTATTTTTTCCTGAGAAGTTGACAGAGTTTAATCCGTATACAGATCGATATGTATTCTTTGGGTTAAATCAGGCATTGATTCGTTACAAAAATTCGAAACCGATCTCTCAAAAGAAAGCAGTAGTTATTAAAGATTCATATGCTAAACCTATTATTCCGTTATTAACAAAACATTTTAAAGAAGTAGATGTAATTGATACACGATATTTCGGAGTAGATTCGAGATTTAAAAATAGTTCAGCAGTTCAATTTATTAAATCTGAGAAGCCTGATGTTGTAATCTTTGTAACGAATACGACAGCGGTAGAAAAAAATATTACAGAGTACTTACAATAGATGATTCTGTTTTGGAAAGGATTAAAAGGGAATGGTTTTTAGTTCGACAGTTTTTATGTTTTGGTTTTTACCAATTGTACTTTTAGTATACTTTATTATTCCTCGTTCGATTAAGAACTTATGGTTGCTGATAGCTAGTTTGTTTTTTTACGCATGGGGAGAACCGACTTATGTATGGTTAATGATTTTCTCAATCGTAATGAACTATCTCTTTGGACTAGCAGTTGATAAAAATAGGGAGAAAAAGTCTAAGATAAAATGGATTATGATTGCGATGGTTTCATGCAATCTATTCATTCTAGGAATTTTTAAATATACCAATTTTATCGCTGACAATATAGAAAGTTTAACTGGATTATCGCTAAATGTTCCAGTTATACCATTACCTATAGGTATTTCATTTTTTACTTTCCATGCGCTCAGTTATGTAATAGATGTTTATCGAGGAGAAAGAAAAGTACAAAAGAATCCTTTAAATTTAGCACTTTATATTACAATGTTCCCTCAGTTAGTTGCAGGACCAATCGTTCGTTATCAAACGGTTGCAAATGAATTAAATAAGCGTACAGAAAGTTTAGAATTAATTTTTTATGGAATTAAACGCTTCATTATTGGATTAGCTAAAAAGATGCTTTTAGCAAATAATTTCGGATTAATCGCGGATCAAATTTTCGCTCAATCTCCAGATCAAATGACAACGGGCATGGCTTGGATTGGGATTCTTTCCTACTCATTACAAATTTTCTTTGATTTTGCAGGTTACTCAGATATGGCGATTGGTTTAGGGAAAATGTTTGGTTTCCATTTCTTAGAAAACTTTAATTATCCGTATATTTCTCGTTCTGTAGCAGAGTTTTGGAGAAGATGGCACATTTCATTAGGAACGTGGTTTAGAGATTATTTATATATCCCACTAGGCGGAAATAGAGGATCAAATTTAGAAACTTACAGAAATCTATTTATTGTATGGTTAGCAACAGGAATATGGCATGGTGCTAGTTGGACATTTATTGCTTGGGGATTATATTATGGTTTTTGGATAGCATTAGAGCGTGGAGGCTTCGGTAAGATAATCGCAGCATTACCAAGAGTTATTCAACATTTATATGCTTTAATTATTGTCGTAATCGGATGGGTATTTTTCCGTTCGGCTACATTCCCGTATGCTTTCGCTTATATAAAAACGATGTTTGGAATAAATGGAACGGGACTATGGGAAACTTCAAATAATTTCTATGTGTCTGAATATGGGATCTTATTCATCTTAGCTGTTCTAGCTGCTACTCCAATTGGTAAAATTGTTGCTCATAAAGTAAGTGACTATCTAATTTCAAAAAGTAAAATAACCTACTTTGGTTTTCAACTTGGAGAAGCTGGATGGTACTGCCTACTATTACTAGTGTCACTATCGTACGTTGTCGCAAGTACATTTAATCCATTTATTTATTTTAAATTTTAAGCGATTCTCGCATAAGAGTTATAAATTATAAAGCTTTAGATAATTAAAACCCCCAATGTAATCTTCTTAGTTGATTACATTGAGGGTTTTATATATATCAACAATTTTTTGAATTCTCAAGTATTAAAAGTAATAAAGTTTACAACAAAACGCTAAAATTACTTCTCAACGAAAGCCCAGATATAACCATCGGGGTCACGTAAGCAAAATTCTTTATATCCCCACGGTCTTAAGGTAGGTTCTTCTAAAACTTGAATACCATCTGAAAAATCTAATGGTGTCAGTTCCTTATCTATAATCTTTTTAAAAAGCGATGAAATATCATCCACAACAAATTGAAAAACAGCATCTGCATTTGAATTTTTTTCATCACTTGGATGAAGCATTAACTCGCCATGCCCAACTTTATACCAATACATATGATCGTGCCCGCGCAAAAATTCAAATCCAACTTTCTCATACCATTCCTTTGACAAGTTTGTATCAGCACAAAATAGAACAATATCCAAAATTCCATTCATCGCGTTCTCTCCTTTAACCAATGCTAAATAGTAGTTAATTCCTGAAAAGAATAATAATTTTACTTTTTACTATTATACTTTAAATTTATTTAGCACAAAATTCATAACGCATTTTAATCGGTAAATGCTGATTTTAGTTGATATTTTGTGACATTTGTCTTATTTGGTAAGAATTGTGATTTTCTAAACATAGTAATGAATTACTTATTTTGAATAATAATTTTTCGTTAAAATAGTAGGTTAATAGGCTATTTGTTACTTAATTGTAACATTATAAGTGCTATAATTGTATAGAGATCTCAAGAGTAAGGGGTTTAGTAATGAACAAAACATTAGGAAGAAAACTATCGAAATTTGTAATGATTCTATCACTTACGACTAGTAGTCTATTTATTTCATCTAATCAGATGAACAGAAGTTTGGCAGCAACCAATCAAGTAGGTCAAATCAATCCTTCGACCACATTACCCGTCTTGTCTACAGGAACAGTAACATCTATAAAAATAAATGTTAGAACTACACCTGTAAATACGAGTAAAATATTTGTGACCTTAAGTAAGGGCGCGAAAGTCTCAATTGTACAAAAGTATGGTCCTTGGTACAAAATTAAGACAAGCAAAGGTTATGGATGGGTAATGGCGAAATATGTGAATGAAACAGCTTCGCAAACTCTTCCAGTTATCGATACTGGTACAATTACAGCGACGAAATTAAATGTAAGACTGGAACCAGTAAATTCGAGTACAGTTTTTGTTACCCTTAGTAAGGGTGGAAAAGTATCAATCGTTGAAAAAAAAGATCTTTGGTACAAAATTAAGACAAGTAAGGGCTATGGTTGGGTAATGGCGAACTATATTAAAGTAGCGTCAAGCCCTACCACACCTCCACCTACTGACGGAGGTACGACAACTCCTACAACTCCTACAATTCCAATGAAGGATACGTATGGTAAGGTTACAGCAGCATCATTAAATGTAAGAAAAGGTCCAGGAACTTCATACGATACAATTAAAGCTTTAACAAGTGGAACAATTGTTTCAGTAACCGGTGAAAACAATGGATGGTACCAGATCACTTCTGGTACAACAAAT
This sequence comes from Bacillus sp. EAC, assembly GCF_002156875.1. Classification (GTDB taxonomy): domain Bacteria; phylum Bacillota; class Bacilli; order Bacillales; family Bacillaceae_G; genus Gottfriedia. The sequence goes on from NZ_NCSY01000008.1 coordinate 42,307, forward strand.
GGCTGGGTAAGTAAAACGTATATCCAGTTGGTTGATAAAGAAGTTGCAGAGCTTGGGGATTTTACACTTGTAATTGATCCAGGGCATGGTGGAAGCGATCCAGGAACTTCTTTTAAAACAAGCAGTGGAGTTACTTTAAAAGAAAGCTTAATCGTTTTAAAGGTATCTCAGTATTTAAAAGGTTACTTAGCAAAACTACCAATTAAATCTTACTATACTCGTGAAACTGATGTGTATCCAACATTAACGCAACGTGTAGATTTCACTGAATCAAAAAAAGCGGATGCTTTTATTAGTATTCATATTAATTCAACTCCTTCTCATACTGGTGATGGAACAGAAACTTATTATTACGGAACTTCACAAACTAGCGCAAAATCAGCTATGTCTAGCAGCTCAGAATCTGCAGAAGGCATGAGTACAGCAGCTGCTCTAGCAGCACCAAGCTCGATGTCCATCGTAAGTACAAGTGCTGTTAGTCCGACTAAGTTGCAAGATAGTAAATTACTTGCAGGTTTTGTACAAAAGCGATTAGTTGAAAAGCTTAAGTTAAAAGACCGCGGAACGAAAAGTGGAAACTTCCATGTAATTCGTGAATCTTCGATGGCATCTATCCTAACAGAACTAGGATTTATTGATAATTCAAAGGATAATGTAAAGCTGAATAGTTCTTCATGGCAACAAGAAGCAGCAAAAGGCATTTATCTTGGAATACTAGATTACTTAAAAAATCAAGGTTATCAAGTAGATTCATACTATATTAATTAACTTCAAAACTCGTTCTTATTATAAGAACGAGTTTTTTTAGTTTCTTTACTAAAAGATTGTATTTTTTAGGTTTTGTTAAAGCAATCTGTAGATATAGAAATGATTGGAGCGGAAGATCCGAAACTACGTGGGGGCAACGGAACTGGTAAGATCCTGAAGTTGACAAAGAGGTGGGCATGCTAATACCACGACGTCTTGTTGAACGTATGCATGATCCACATCGTGTGGACCCAAGGATGCTCATCGAACGCGCCACGGAAAACGAGCATCCTGGCGTGGAAATCCAATACACATAAATTGAATATTAATATGTAATTACTGAAAAAAGGTAATTAATAATTTAATTTTAGATAATAATGTAATATAAGATTTTTTAAGTAGTTTTAGAAGCGATATGATAAAATGAAAAGGCTGTTTAAAAAATTGATCGATTGTTTTATGAATTGTTATTAATAGATGTAATAAATTAGAAAGTTAGGTAACGACTAAATGAATAAGTTTACGAAATTAGGTTTAAGTGAAGAATTAACTGAGTATTTAACTGAATTAGGTATTAACGAACCTACTCCAATACAAGAAAAAGCCATTCCGATTGTTTTCGAAGGTAAAGACTTAATTGGACAAGCACAAACGGGAACTGGTAAAACATTTGCATTCTTATTTCCAATCCTTGAAAAAATAAATTTAGAATTACCGCATACACAGGCGTTGATTGTAGCACCAACAAGGGAACTAGCAATTCAAATAACGGCTGAAGCAAGAAGGATTGTGAGTGAGGATTTTGGGGTATTGGCTGTTTATGGTGGTCAAGACGTAGATCAACAAGCTCGTAAGCTAAAAGGCGGCGCACATTTAATAATCGCAACACCTGGTAGGCTATTAGATCATTTGCGAAGAGGCACTATTAATCTAGAGAAAATAGATTTTCTAGTACTTGATGAAGCAGATCAAATGCTACACATCGGATTCCTTCATGAAGTGGAGGATATTATTAATCAAACACCACAATCAAGACAAACATTATTATTTTCAGCTACAATGCCTGAACAAATTCAGTCACTCGCTAAACGTTACATGAAAAAACCGGAGATTATTCGAATAAAAGCTAAGCGAATTACTTTAGATGAAATCGAGCAAGTTGTAATTGAAACAACAGATCGTGGAAAATTAAATGCATTGTTAAATCAATTTAAAGAAACCCAGCCATATCTTGCAATCATTTTCTGTCGAACGAAGAGAAGAGCGAATAAGTTAAATGAGCAATTAAAAGGGAAAGGTTTATTATCAGAAGAACTTCACGGAGATTTAACACAAGGTAAACGCGAAAAAGTTATGAAGCTATTTAGAGAAGCGAAAATCCAATACCTTGTTGCAACTGATGTTGCTGCTAGAGGAATTGATGTTGAAGGAGTTACGCACGTATTTAACTATGATATACCTCAAGATACTGAAAGTTATGTTCACCGTATCGGTAGAACGGGTCGTGCTGGAGAAACAGGTATTGCAATTACCTTCGTTACATCAAAGGATTTCCAAGAAATGAGAATGATTGAAAAAGAACTTAATCTTACCATTAAACGTATTAATTTAGTTGAAAAGGAAGATTCAAGGGAATCAAGAGATAGAGATTCAAAGGACTCAAGAGATTCAAGAGATTCAAGAGACTCAAAAGGTACTAGGGATTCAAGGGATTCAAGAGGTTCAAGAGAATCAAGAGATACAGGGGTTTCAAGGGATTCAAGAGATTCAAGAGGCTCAATACTGCGTTCAGATCGACCAAATCGTGATTTGAAAACTAGTAATGGTCCAAGATCACAGAGAGAATCTCATCAAGAGCAAAGAAGTCAATACGCTGATAAAAATAGACCAAGTTCAGGGGATTCTAAACAAAGGAATCGAAATGAATCATCTAAAAGACAAACCTTTTCTAAAACGGGTCCAAATAAGGATTGGAGAGGTCCACAAAAAGATCAAAGAAATTCGAGAAATAAAACAGCTAATACTAAACGAACACCTAGATAACTAGGTGTTTTTATCACTTTGACAAATTACATCTGTTGATATAATAAAATGATTATTAAATACGAATTTAGGTGATTAAAATGACTGAACATAAGTTTCGTGAAGAAAAGGAAGTACAAAAAATGGAGGAGTTACTTGACCTTATTGAAGAGGCAAAGGAATTCATTCAATATGGAAAAGTAGCTAATTATATTCCAGCACTTGCGAAAGCGAATAAAAAGGATTTGTCACTAGCAGTTTTTTTACCGGATGGACGACATTTTGAAGCAGGTAGTACAAAAACTCGCTTTACATTGCAAAGTATTTCTAAAGTGATTACTTTAGCATTGGTATTGATCGATCGTGGAGAAGACTATGTTTTTGAAAGAGTTGGGATGGAACCAACAGGTGATCCGTTTAATTCAATTGCCAAACTAGAAGTGCGTTCTGCTGGTAAACCGTTAAATCCAATGATTAATGCAGGAGCTCTAGCGGTGACAAGTATGATTAAAGGTCACAGTATTAATAATCGATTCAATCGCTTATTAGACTTTATGAAAGAATTAACTGGTAATTCTGCACTGTCATATTCGAAGGAAGTAGCTATATCAGAATATGAAACAGCACATTTAAATCGTTCACTCTGTTACTTCATGAAAGAACATGGAATTATTACTGAGGATGTCGAATTAATATTAGATTTGTATACGAGACAATGTGCGATCGAGATAAACTGTGTTGAAATGGCAAGAATTGGTCTAATCTTTTCTCTAGATGGATGGGACCCAATCTCAAAAGTGCAAATCATCCCTGAAAAAGTTGCAAAAATTTGTAATACATTTATGGTAACATGTGGAATGTATAATGCGTCAGGTGAGTTTGCGATAAAGGTCGGGATTCCAGCTAAAAGCGGTGTATCCGGAGGTGTAATGGGAGCTGTTCCACGTCGATTTGGAATTGGCGTATACGGACCTTCACTTGACGATAAAGGAAATAGTATAGCTGGTATAAAATTATTAGAACTCTTAGCACAACGATATAATTTAAGTATCTTTTAACTTAAAATCCTCATCAATTGCAGATGAGGATTTTATTTTCCGCTTTTTTCTAAAAATTTGTTGTTGTATAGTAGGTGTAGAGAGAAAAAAGGGAGAATGTATGATGGAATCATTATGGTTGCTTTTTATATTAGGAATTGGTGCAGCAATTGTTGGAACGTTAGCAGGAGGTGGAGGATTAATCACACTTCCGATGATGATTTTTCTAGGAATCCCTATTCAGACAGGAATCGCTACAAATAAGTTTGCTTCAGGTTTAGGATCTTTTAGTAGTATTCTTTACACTTTACGTAAAAAGGAATTTTCATTTTCATTAATTTTTCAATTTATTCTTGTCTCATTCATAGGTGGTGGGATAGGATCATTTATCACTAGTAGGTTAGATGAACACGTAATGAATATTGTCGCTTTAGTATTATTGGCAGGCTCACTATGGTTAACCTTCGCAAGTAAAAAATGGAACTATGAATCTTCTAATGTGAATACAATTGAACATCAGACACTGCTGGATAAAGGTATTTTAACAGGAATTGGGGTATATGATGGTGGATTTGGACCTGGATCATCGACCTTCGCTATACTTTATTTTATAAAAAAAGGTTTTACTTATGTTAATTCAGTTCAATTAGCAAGAGTACTAAATTTTGGTAGCTGCTTATCTGCATTCATTATCTTTTATATGACTGGCCATTTCCAATGGAAAATTGCGTTAACGATGGCAGCTGCATCAATAATTGGAAATCAGATAGGTCTAAGATTTGCAGAATACGTTCCAAATAAGCTAGCCCGTATTTTTTTAATATCAGTTTCAGTTTTACTAATCGTACAAGTAAGTTTAAAGCTATTTGTTTAAATGCTTTTAATCTGAACTTATTTTGGAGGGAAATGCTGTGAATCAAAACGAGTACAAATGGGTGAAACAAAATCGTATAACACTTCTCAACTTTTGTAGTGAGTTAAAACCTGATGATTTTAGCCATCAATTAGATGGTTTTGGATTCCAAAGTATTAAAGAAGCACTTGTGCATACTGCAGACTGTTATATTGCTTGGCTTGGTTCATATGTTTTATTAAAAACTAAGAGACCATTAACGCCTAAAGAGAATATTTCACAGATAAGTTTAGAAGATATAAAATTACGGTTTGATTTAGTTGATACATATGTAAATGAGGTAATCAATACTTTTTCAGAAGAAATGGATGTGCCCATTCAAAGACATATTCCTTGGAGAGAATCAGGAGATGAAATTTCTATTACGCCTATGAAACTATTAATACATACAATCACACATGAATATCATCATAAAGGTCAAATTGTATCAATGGCACGCCATATGGGCTATGTACCTCCAAATACAGATGTATTAGGAACAGATGATTAGAGCTCACTTGTGTAGTAGTAAACTAAAAAAAGAAGAATACTAGAGGATCTTAAATATAAGGTCCTTTTTATTTTGCAGGAAGCATCGTTGAATTTTTTGAATTTATATTTAATCGAATATAAATCAATATTATAAAAGAAAAGGAACGGTCAATTAGAAATAAGAATGGCAGAAATAAACGCTATAAATCTAATTTTTTTGTAAGATTGTTGATTTTTAAAGCATTCTGTTTAAAAGTAGTTGATTGGAGCGGAAGGTGCTCGACTCCTGTGGGAGCAGCGGGATAGGTGGGACTCACACAAGGCGCGTATGCGTCGAGGAGGCTCAGCCCCAGCCCCACGGAAAGTGAGCATCCTGGAGTGGAAATCAACTAAGATCTTCTTGAATAGCAGATTTTACTTTAGAAGATGATTTCACTTGGTAAATAAAATATACTAATTACAATCAATTTTTTAATGAATGTCATACATTCTTATTAAAATTTACAGTTTGAATAGGAGAAGAAAAAGAAAATGAATCAATTAGAAACGGCCTACATAAACACACCAGTAGGAATGATGAGAATCGTCGGAAATGAAGAAGGAGTAGCTTTTATTGATTTTCTTAAAGAGGGGCAAGAGGAAGTATCTGAGAATGTTCCTTCTTCCTTAAAAAAAGCTGCGAACGAAATGATCGAATATTTCAATGGAACTAGGAAAGAATTTACGTTACGTTCTATTGCGAAAGGAACTCCATTTCAAGAAAGCGTTTGGAAAGAGTTGGTCAAAATCAAATATGGTGAAACTGCTTCATATGCTGATTTAGCAATACGAATTGGAAATCCCAAAGCTGTAAGAGCAGTAGCAAATGCAAATGCACGTAACCCGTTAAGTATAATTGTTCCTTGCCATCGAATAATCGGTTCAAATGGTAAACTAACAGGATATGCAGGTGGATTGTGGAGAAAAGAATGGTTGTTGAATAGAGAGAAGTAATACAGCATAAAAAAAGTCGGAAACTTAGTTTCCGACTTTTACTATTTAGTTAGTCTTTTTTCTTTATATCGGTCTCATCAATAATATTTATTTCAATCTGAGTATCTATGTCATCATCTATTATTTTATCTGCAAATTTGGCTTTTTTTCTTAGATGAATGATTCTAGAAATATTCACAACAACAACTTTACAAATTGCATAAGTAGGAACGGCTAAAATCATCCCCATTACACCTGCAACGTTTCCAGCAAATAATAATAATAGAATGATTGTTAGAGGATGAATGTTTAACTTTTTACCCATGATGTAAGGTGATATTAAATTAGAATCAACTTGTTGAACAATTAAAATGATAAGTACAACGAACAAAGCCATTTTTGGTGAGATAAGTGCTGCAACAATAACGGCAGGAGCCCCACCGATAAATGGCCCAAAATAAGGAATAATATTTGTTATAGCTGAAACTAACGCTAATATTAATGCATTTGGAAGTCCAATAATGCTATAACCGATAAAAGTTCCAATCCCTACAAAAATACATACAAGTGTTTGTCCCTGGATATATGATGCTAGGGTTTCACTTGTTTCTTTTGCAATATGAATTGCTTCATTTCGTAAGCTTTCCGGTAAGAAGCGTGACATTGCTTTTGGGAATTTGTGTCCATCTTTAAACATATAAAATAAAATGAATGGAACTGTTAAGATGATTAATGTGACATTACTTAATATATTGAATATCGCACCAATTCCACCAGTAACCCCTCCGATAAATACAAGCGCATAATCTGAAACTTTTTGCTGTAAATCTTTAATTTCAACATAATTTTGATTTCCTAACCATTGCTCTAATAATCCGAATTTATTGGTTGCTTGGTTAACAATCATTGGCATATTATTTACTAAATCTTTAAATTGTTCCGTTAGAGTAGGGAATACATTAATAATAGATATGACAGCAACTAAAATAAGTACTAAATATAGAAGTAAAACGCCTATTGAACGAGGGACTTTTTTACGTTCTAAAAAATCGATAAGCGGTGCAAATAAAAAATAAAGGAAGACCGAAACTAGAATTGGAGCAAATAATGTACTAAATAGAATGCCAATTGGTTTAAATAAAAATGATATTTTTGTCCCTACGAATAAAACTAAAAAAAGTAAGAGAAATTCGACAGTCCAAAATAGTAATTTAGAGTTTTTAAACAAGTAATATCCTCCTTATTCTTTTTTTTGCTATTTTCAAAAAGATTGTTGATTTTAGGTTTAGTAACCCTTCAGACAGAAGTTGATTGGAACGGATATGCGAGACTCCTGTGGGAGTAGCGGGAAGGCTTGAGACCCCACAGGCTTGCCGAGGAGGCTCAAGCGCACGCCCCACGGAAAGGGAGCATCCTGGAGTTGTCATCAACTAACACATTCTAAAATAGCAACAATATATACGAAAACAGCCTTTTTCTAAAAAATATAAATGTATGTAATATTTTAAACCTTACGTATAAATACCATATTATAACAAAAAGAGATGCTTGTAAAAGCACCTCTTACTGATTTGGTTCAGTTATTGTTTTCATCGTTCCAGTTTTATACTTATTATTCGTATAGAATCGGAATAAGTCTCCATAAACAATGTTATCCGAAAGCGTAAGCTCTTTTTTCGCTTTATCGATTAAAAGCTTAGATTCTTGAGTATCAACATCTACCTTTTCACCTGTAAAGCGATCATAAAATGCATTCGATCCAGCTGCATAGTAATATTTACTCGTTACAAAACTACCATCACGGAAAACAGTAAATTCTGGATGATTTGGACTAAATAAATCTTTTCCAAATTCAATATCTGTTTTTGTATCAACACCTAATAGATGAAGTATCGTAGGCTTAACATCAATTTGACCAGCGACCTTTGAAATTGTTCGGCCAGCTTCTTGTTTTGGTAAATGAATAATTAATGGAGTTCGTTGTAAATCGATGTGATCATAAGCAGTAATTTCATCTTTACCAAGGAATTGCGCCATTGCTCGATTATGATTTTCAGAAATACCATAATGATCTCCGTACATAACAATAATCGTATTATCGTAAAGTCCTGATTGTTTTAAACCTTCAATGAAATGCTTAATTGATTCATCCATATAGCGAACTGTTGTTACATAACGGTCTAATGTTTCATCACCAGAATTGAATTGATCAATTAATTGATCTTCAGGATCTAATGTGAACGGGTAATGATTTGATAATGTTAAAAAGCGACTATAGAATGGTTGTTTTAATTGTGTTAAAAGAGGTAATGATTGTTGGAAGAAATCTTCATCCTTTAATCCCCAGTTAACTGAATTTTTGTCATTAATATCAAAATCTACTTCATTGAAATAACGATCATAACCTAAAGTAGGATACATTACATTTCGATTCCAGAAACTTTTATTATTTGCATGGAAAACAGCTGAATAATAGCCTTTATCTTTTAATAACTCAGGAGTTGCCATATACTCATTATTTGCGTGAGTGAAATAAACAGCACCACGATCTAAAGGATATAAAGAGTTATCAATGATAAATTCTGCATCAGATGTTTTACCTTGACCAGTTTGATGATAGAAGTGGTCGAAATAATAACTTTCTTTTATATATTGATTTAAGAATGGTGTAATTTCTTTCCCATTCACTTTTGCACCAATTGTAAAGGTTTGCATTGATTCGAGAGAAATAACAATTACGTTTTTACCTTTATATTTTCCAAATAGTTTTGCATTTGTTTTGACACCATTGCTATTTACATAGTTTTCAATTTCAGTTAATTTGCTGCTATCTGCAAATGCTTTTTGAGTTGATGTCTTCGTTTGAAGAGATAAATCATATCCTTGATATACATACAAACCAAGATTTTTAACTAACATTTCACGATCAAATGATCGAGTAAGTAATTCAGGGCGTTCCACTTCAGCAAGGCCTAAGTTTACAACTGCAATTGCAATTGTAATAAGATAATATGCTGATTTCATAAAAGCAGGTACTCTACCAGTATGTGAAAGCTTTGGAAATTTCTTTAGTAAAATATATAGTACAAGTATGTCAGCAAACATAAAGAGTACTTTAAAGCCTGCTAATTCTTTAACACTTGAACCTAAGTCTCCCATGTTACTTGTTTGGAATAGAACAGGTAAAGTAACAAAATCATTAAAGAAACCGTAAAAAAGTACGTTACCACATAAAATGATTGTTAAAATGAAATTGATTAAAAGGGCTATTGTATTTCGTTTATTCCCTTTAAAGAAAAGCGCAAATCCTATTAAAAACAGTGAAGAAGCTAAAGGGCTAATAAATAATATTACATTTTGAAAAAACGTATCAATTTTCAAATCAAATCCAAATAGAGTAACAAAATACGTCTTTAGCCAAACTACTAATGCAACTAGTAATACGAAGCGTACACGTGAAAATGTTGCCTTTAATGAAGTAGGCATCTTCTAATCCCCCTTAAATACAAAACAAACTAGTGGTCTTACACTAGCTTTTTTCAAAATATGTTTCTCTCTAAGTCGTCAAAATTTATCGTACTCTCTTTAAATTCAAAAATCAATAGGAAAGTACGTTTCAATATGTAAATCCGTTCGACAAACTCTATGAAAATTCTGAAAAAAATGAAGAAAATGAAAGAAATAGGCAATTCAATTACGTGGCCTATTTCTTCTTTCATTTTATGGACAACTTCTTTAATCTATGCTTCTTAATAATAATTTTTTTAACATTGGTTTTAATTGAAGTCTTAAATCTTCAGTTCCTGACGCAATTAAAAAGTGATGTTGATAAATATTTTTCATTAATTGAACTGTCTCCTCTTGATGTTCATCTTCTTCAATAAAAGTACCGATTACTTCAATTCCTATTTTTCTTGCTTGCTTTACTGCTTCATGGGTGTCAATTATTCCATCTTGAAAATAATCTAAAGCAGAGGGCTCGCCGTCTGTAAATACAAGTAAAAACTTATGTTTCTCTGCTCTTTTAGCAAGCTCTTCAGAAACGATTCGAATCATTAATCCATCACGATTATCTTCTTCTTCATGTAATTGCATAATATTTGGTCCACTTGAAGGGTGAAGTGACTGTGAAAATGGGATGACCTGATGTAATATGTTTGGTTTATTTTCTTTTGAAGCATTCGATGCATCTTCCCAAAAACCACTTATACTATGACTAATTTTTAGTTGTTTCAATGTTTCATGGAATAGAATAACACTTTTCTTAACCTCATCCATCTTATTAAACATAGATCCAGAGCAGTCAACTAATAAGTAAAAAACAGCATCTAGCTCCTTCGAATCAGATTGTTTCTTATAAAACATTTTTGGATTATCATCTGTAAATAGTCTTATCCATTTTTTATTTAGTCTTCCGTAATACTTATCTGTAGGTGCATTTTGTTTATTTTCTAACGATTTTTCGATCGTTTTCCTTAACTCTTTGACATCCTTTGATACTACGGCAGATAAAGTGGAATATTCTTTTTTATCGCTAGCAGATTGATTCACAGGAGAAAGATACTTAATGGAAACGTTACTATTATATTTCCCGTACGGATTTTGGTGAATGTTATTTGATGCATTGCTTGTTTCATGGGCATCAGTTTGCTTGGATTGTTTATTCTCACCTTGTTGTGAAGAACCGAATGCATTACCAATTGCCTGGTCTTGGCCCTCTTGTTCTCTAGCGAAATTCGCTTTAATTGCTGTTTTTGTCCCACTTTCTACTTCAAAGCGTAGAAAATTATCATCATTTTCATTATTTTTACTTTCTCTATGCCAAGTCGAAAATTTTTCATCCTCACTATTTCTTTCTTCAAGTCCTTCTTGTTCATCATCGTTTTGTAACTCTTTAGCACGGCTATTACACGATGAAGGCTCCTGAATTTTATTTAAAGGTAGAAAACCAAAATAAGTATGGATCATATCATCTTTAAAAAAAGAGAGTAATCTTCGTTGAACTGAAAAAATAATTGAAGTAATATCACTTGTTTTCTTTGCTTCAAAAGTTTGAAACAGAATAGGTAAGATGTCTTCTAAATAGTCATTTGTTTGATATGTTAGTTGTGTAGAAGTAAGAGAAAGATAGATTAAACAAAATAATTGATCGAGCTGAAAATTACGAATTTCATTGGCTTTAAATTGAGATTGAAAATAATGTCTGTAAATATTTTTGCGTGTTGAAAACAATTGTTTTGTACCAGGTCTATGTTTAACGATCATTTCTTCTAATCTTAAGTCTTCAAGAAAAACATAAAGCTGTGTGAAAAAACTCTTTAAATGAGTTTCTTGAAGCTCTTTTAAAATCTCTTTAAATTCTTTAAAATCTGTAAAATGTTTATTGCCTAATGCTTTTAAATACACATCCGATTTTAAGCCATTAAGTTGGGTGTTCAAGTCTTGGTTATCCCAAAAATGACTTACTGTGAACTTTTGTTCTTCATCATCGTAATAAGCTTGAAAGTCGAATTCTAAAAAAGCCTGTGGATCTTTTGAAAGAGAAATTGATAAATTCTCCATTTGAAGAAAGATAGAGGCATCGACTTTTTTATTATTGAACACAATTTGTTTCATATTTATATTCACTCATTTCAAGAAAGAAAATAGCTTTCTGCTAGTTCACGTACAGTTTCACGCTCAATATCATCACTTAGTTTTGCAATAATCGTACGTTCAATAGCTCTTAGTACTGGGATATGGACTGATAAATCACATGCATCAAGAATACCTCGTATACTGGCAGCGTCTTCACTTATTCTTCCTTCACTAGCAAGTGGGATTAAATCACTGGAAAAACTAGTGAACTTCTTTAGTAAATCTTCATCTTTTAGCTCAGATTCATCTTTTAATAGTTGGAAAAGTGCATCCCCATTAATATAAGGTACATCTATAATAATAAATCGATTTTTTAATGCTTCATTTAACTCACTAGTTCCTACGTATCCCTCGTTAATTGCTGCAATTACTCTAAAGTTTTCATCACCTTTAACTACCTCTTGAGTAAATGGATTCGTAATCATTTTTCGATAATCTAAAGCTCCATGGAGTAATGGCAATGTTTCAGGTTTAGCCATATTTATTTCATCTATATACAGCATATGCCCTTTTTTCATTGCTTTCATTAAAGGACCATCGATAAAGACTACTTCTGATCCATGTGCTGAAGAACTGATCGTATTATAACCTACGATTCCTTCTAAATCTAAATCAACCGAACAATTGATACTATGCATAGGTTGATGAAGTAATTTGGAAAGTGTTTCAGCTAAGACTGTTTTACCACTTCCAGTAGGCCCTTTTAAAAGAATATTTTTACCTAAAAGTAATGCTGTGATCGCATCCTCTAATATTGTTGTATCTTGGGATACATATTGTTTTGTTCCAATTAATAATTGATCTTCTTGTAAAACTTTTAAGATTTGATTTTTATATATAGTATTTAGTTTTTCACTAATTGAATTTGAAAGATTTATTTGTTTATTCATACTGACTCCTTTATTTGAAAATAATCTAAATTGATTATTCTAATATAATTACATTCTTTCTATAGTATTATCTCACATTCTGTTGGTGAATGTATGGTAGGTAATTATTTACCATTAAATAATACAGTTTCTATAAAATGAGTATAACAGTTTGGCGGTGAACTTGAAAGTTGTGAATCATAATTTATTAATTTATTAATACGAATTTGAGATAGGAAATGTGATAAGTGTATAAGTTAATAGGCTTTAAATAATTATGTTCACTTTTTCACAAAGTGTTCAAAAATGAAGAGAATGATGAGATAAAAGATATGATAAATTGGATTTGTAATCTGTTATATATCTAATTAACTTTCTGTACTATATACAGAAGAGGGGAAGTAATCTTATGGAACAATGGAGACAGTTTGAATCAGGAAGCTGGACAAAAACGATTGACGTGCGAGATTTTATTCAGAAAAACATGAAACCTTATATTGGAGATGAGTCATTTCTAGTTGGACCAACCGAAGCAACAAAGAAGCTTTGGGAAATCGTTCTTCAATTATCAAAAGAAGAACGTAAAAAAGGTGGGGTATTAAATATGGATACGAAAATAGTATCCACTATAACTTCACATCAACCTGGATACTTAATGAAGGAATTAGAACAAATTGTTGGTTTCCAAACAGATGAACCGTTTAAACGCTCTTTACAACCGTTTGGTGGGATTCGAATGGCTGAGGCTGCTTGTGAATCTTACGGATATAAGGTTGATGAAGAAGTTAGTAAAATATTTAATGATTATCGAAAAACACATAATCAAGGAGTCTTTGATGCTTATTCAAATGAAATGAAAGCAGCAAGACGCTCGGGTGTTATTACAGGATTACCTGATGCATATGGGCGTGGTCGTATAATAGGTGACTATCGAAGAGTAGCATTATATGGAGTAGATCGATTAATTAACGATAAAGTGGACGCCTTAAGCAAGATGAGTACGACTATGTCTGAAGAGATTATTCGGGATCGAGAAGAAATTAATGAACAGATCCGTTCTTTAAATGAATTAAAGCAAATGGCGGCAAGTTATGGATTCGATATTTCAAATGCTGCCAATGATGCAAAAGAAGCTTTTCAGTGGTTATATTTTGCATATTTAGCGGCAATAAAAGAACAAAATGGAGCTGCGATGAGTTTAGGTCGTGTTTCTACATTTTTAGATATTTATATAGAACGGGATATTGAGGAATGCATATTAACTGAGAAAGAGGCTCAAGAATTAGTAGATCATTTCGTTATGAAATTACGATTAGTTAAATTTGCTCGAACACCGGATTATAATGAATTATTTTCTGGAGATCCAACATGGGTTACTGAATCGATAGGTGGAGTTGGTGTAGATGGGCGTCCATTAGTCTCAAAAAATTCATTTCGCTTCTTAAATACATTGGATACTTTAGGGCCTGCGCCAGAACCAAATTTAACTGTACTTTGGTCACCAAACTTACCCATAGGATTTAAACAATATTGTGCAAAGATGTCTATAAAAACTAGCTCAATTCAATATGAAAATGATGATATTATGAGACCAGAATTTGGTGATGACTATGGAATCGCTTGTTGTGTGTCAGCGATGACGATTGGTAAACAAATGCAATTCTTCGGTGCCCGTGCAAATTTAGCAAAAGCCTTACTATATGCAATTAATGGCGGGATTGATGAAAAGCTAAAAATACAAGTTGGCCCTGCATATGCACCAATTACTTCAGAATATCTCGAGTATGAAGAAGTAAAATACAAATTTGAGATGTTATTAGATTGGTTAGCAGGACTTTATGTAAATACGTTAAACTGTATCCATTTCATGCATGATAAATATAGTTATGAACGTATTGAAATGGCATTACACGATGTTAAAATCAAACGAACAATGGCTACAGGGATTGCTGGATTATCAGTATGTGCCGATTCATTATCTGCTATCAAACATTCGAAGGTTAAAACTATTCGAGATGAAAATGGAGTTGTAGTAGATTTTGAAATTGAAGGAGACTATCCTAAGTATGGAAACAATGATGACCGTGTCGACGAGATTGCTGTTGAGCTAGTTGAAAACTTTATGTCGAAGGTTAGGAAACATAAAACATATCGAGATGCGATTCATACTACATCAGTACTTACTATTACTTCTAATGTTGTTTATGGTAAAAAGACAGGGAATACACCCGACGGTCGTAAAGCTGGAGAGCCATTTGCTCCCGGCGCAAATCCATTACATGGAAGAGATACAAATGGAGCATTAGCTTCACTAAGTTCGGTTGCTAAACTACCCTATGAAGATTCTCAAGATGGAATTTCAAATACATTCTCTGTAGTACCTAAAGCGTTAGGTAAAGAAGAGAATACACGAGTATTAAATCTTGTTGCAATGTTGGACGGATATACTGAAAAAGGCGGACACCACCTGAACGTAAATGTATTCAATCGAGAAACGCTATTGGATGCTATGGAACACCCTGAAGAATATCCTCAATTAACAATACGTGTATCTGGATATGCAGTAAACTTTATTAAATTAACGAGAGAACAACAAATCGATGTAATTAATCGAACGTTTCATGATAGCATGTAATTTTAGAATAATAGGGACTAGTATCGCTTAATTAAAACATATAGGGGTTATGACTTGAGCACACATAAAGAGTAGATAATAAAATCATCAAATAAGGTGGAGCGGATAATGATTTCAGGAAATATACATTCAATTGAAACATGCGGAACTGTTGATGGGCCTGGTATTAGGTATGTGATATTTACTCAAGGATGTTTATTAAGGTGCCAATATTGTCATAATGCAGATACATGGAAAATAGGTTCAGGTATAGATGTAACAGTAGATAAATTAATGCAAGACGTGAAATCGTATATACCATTTATGAAAGCATCTGGTGGTGGTATTACAATTAGTGGTGGGGAGCCTTTGTTACAATTAGACTTTCTATTAGAAATGTTTAGAGAATGTAAAAAGATAGGTATTCACACGACGATTGATACATCAGGTGGATGTTTTTCGTTTGATCCATCTTTTCTATTAAAATTAGAACAAGTTTTAGAATTTACAGATTTAGTTTTATTAGATTTAAAACATTTTGATTCTAAAAAGCATATTAAATTAACAGGTAATCCAAATGAGCATATTAAAAATTTTGCAATGTATTTAAAAGATATGAAAATCCCTGTTTGGATTAGACATGTCCTTGTGCCAGGAGTTACAGATTGTAAGAATGATTTAAAAAATCTAGGTGGATTTATCTCCTTACTGGATAATGTAGAAAAGGTTGAGGTACTACCTTATCACAAATTGGGTGTTTATAAGTGGGAAGCACTTGGATTGAAATATCCATTAGCAAATGTGAAACCTCCTTCTGATGATAGCGTAAATCTGGCTTTTGAATTATTAACTACACAATAGGATAAAGTGTATTAGCTAACCATTTATATGGTTAGCTTTTTATTTTTAAATAGACTTATGACTAATATAATTCATGGCTTCCTGAATATAATGGAGAATATTAATTTTCTTTAGTACAGTTCTTATTGATTATTTTTTAAATAAAAACTCTGTTAACGTTTCATGTTGTTATTTGAAGGAACGGTGCATAGTGATATAAATGGCGAGACTCTAACGGAAAAAGCAATTCGATCTTCATGTTGAATTATTAATAAAGTAGATCGTTGATTCGGCCATGTGGGGGAGCAGATAGTAAGTACATGAATATCTCGTAAAACAGAGCCTAAATTAAAAGGGTGAGAGATTTGAAAGAATATCGAATATCTTGGTATGTAAGTATTGACGAAAAATGTGGGGTAGAGGGAAGATCTTTATTAAAAGGAGAAAAAATTGATGAAGTAATTCTTCATATTAAAGAGAAATTAAGTAAGGAATATTTTGTTAGACCTTCCTCTGTCCATATAATTGATTCCAATGTATTAGGTGAATAAGAAATATAAATGGAAACTAATAAAATCTGAGTTTCTAAGAAAAAAAGTATTTAACTTTTTTTAAAGAGTACGATATAAAGGAAAAAGAAAAACAAAAAGGCTTCTACATAGAAGCCCCTTTTGAAATATTACTATTTGCCAACACCATTAAATTTATAACCTGCAGCACGGTCAGCTTGTTTAAATTCTTTTGCATATAAAACTTCTTGTGTAGAACTTAAATTACGTCTGGTTTTATCTTGCTTTCTCTTTTCCACAAAAACACCTCGCTAAGTTATAAAATCCTTAGTAAGTCTTACCATTTTTTGTGGTTAATATACTAGATTAAGCCTCTTTTAAATGTGTTACTTCATGCTGTTGATAATCTTCTCTTAATGTATGCAATAAATAATTGTCTTTTGTAATTTCAAATAAATCATAAATTTCTTCATTATTATTAATCTCATCATATAGGCATTTACGTGTCTCATTAGCTAATGTTGCATATGGAAGTTTGCTTGCAGCATAAAAAGAACGCTTATTTACCTTGCGAATACGCATAAAAATAGAGTTTATTCCTAATTCATGAAATAACTCGTGAAAGAAAGCATCCTTTGCTGGTTTGTTATAGCCCATTCCATGGTAGGGCTTGCCCAACCATGTGCCTAAAAAGCCATAGCCTTCTTCTATATCATGTAAAGAAATGTTTCCAATAGGGTTACCCCACTCATCTAAAATTGTTCTAGAGATCATTTTACCTTGTTCTTCTAATTCTATTGCTTGCCTTGTTATAAACAGGAATTCTTCGTAAGAAGTCGCTTTGTGGCGCACAAAGGGAAAGACATCAGGATGCGCCATAAGTTCAAAAAGTATAGAACAATCTTGTAAATCTCGCTGTTTTAGCATCTCTACTCCTCCTCATAATAAGGGTAGCGAAATAAGGTCACGCCACCCGCGAAATTTTTGTGAGGACAAAACTATGTAGTTAAGTCCTGTGAAGTGCATTAAGTATAAAATTGAATAATGTTTTAATGCACCCTAAAATTTCGGGGTGGGAATCGAACCCACTAGGACCAGCGAAAACTGGTGGCTCACCATTTGCCTTTCCCGTTAAAAATACTATATGAGAATAGTGTTAATACACTATCTATTTAATAACTCCATAAAAACTTACAATACTATGATAATACATTTTTTTCAATTTGCAAACAAATTTTATTCGAGGTTTTTATACACAATTCTACCATCTATGACAGTGATTAAAGGTTTAGCCATATAATGAAATGGATGGTGTGACCAAAGTACAACATCACCGTCTTTTCCTATTTCTAAGCTACCAATTCTATGCGATAAATTAAGGTTTTTTGCTGGATTAATTGTTATAGCTTTTAATGCCTCTAATTCAGACAAACCTTCCCGAACTGCTATTGCTGCACATACATTTAAATACTGAATTGGAGTATACGGATGATCCGTAGTTATTGAAACACTCACTCCATTATCAGAAAGTGCTTTGTATGTAGACCAGGATTTATTTTTTAATTCGATTTTTGAACGTCTAGTTAATGTAGGACCCACACACACTTGAAGATTTTTATCCTTCAGATGATCAACAATTAGATGACCTTCTGTACAGTGCTCGATTCGTATATCCAAATTAAATTCCTCACCAAAACGAATTGCGGATAGAATATCATCTGCACGGTGAGCGTGAATTCGAACAGGAATTTCTCTATTCAAAGCCTTTATGATTGGAACAATTCGGAAATCATCAGGATTATGCGAGTTTTGTGCTTCATAAAATGCTTCTCGAAGCATCCCCATTATACCCATTCTTGTGATTGACTCTTTATTACCATTACTATGTGTTCGTTTTGGGTTTTCACCAAAAGCAATTTTAAGACCAGATGGCTCTTGAATAATCATCTCATCAATACTGGTTCCATAGGTTTTTATTGTGCAGGTAGTACCTCCGATAACATTTCCACTACCTGGCATAATATGAGCAGTCGTTATACCATGCTGTCTTGCATCATTAAATGCAACATCTAGCGGTAAAATTCCATCTAAAGAACGTATATGTGGTGTTAACACTTCAATTGTTTCGTTTGCATCATTACCTGCCCATCCAGTTCCTTCGTCATAAAGTCCTAAATGGGTATGCACGTCAATAAAACCAGGGAAAATAGGTTTACCTGAACATTCAATTACAATTGTTTGATCTTCTAAAGAATAGATCTCAGGTGAGATTTCTTTTATTTTCCCATTTTCAATTAACAAATCATGATTATATAAAACGTGAGAAGTAATTGGGAAAATTGTTGCGTTCTTAAATAATAAATTCATGTTAAATCCTTTCAAAAATCTATTTTAAAGTAAAGTCTAAAGCTTCTTCCAAAGAAGGAAATTGAAAGTTATAATTAGTTTGTAAAGCTACGGAAGGTAGCACTTTTTGACCTTTTAAAATCAACATACTCATTTCACCTAGTAATATGTTGAGCATAAAACCAGGGACTTTTAAATAATTTGGGCGACCTAAAGAAGATGAAAGAAGTTTGCTAAACTCATTCATTGTAACTGGGTTAGGCGAGACTACATTGATTGGCCCCTTAATCTCGTTGTCGTTAATTATATGGAGAATGATTCCGACAACATCCTGCTGATGAATCCAAGAAATCCATTGTGTGCCACTTCCGATTGGTCCACCAATATAGTATTTATATGGAAGAATCATTTTTGGAAGCGCACCACCATTTAAATCTAAAACTAAGCCAAACCTAGCGAGAACAGTTCGAATTCCTAATCTCTCAGCCTTTTGGGCAGCTTGTTCCCAGTCGTAAACGGTTGTAGCTAAAAAATCTTTTGATATAGGCTTGTCATGTTCATTAAAAGTTAACGAAGTAGAAGTCCCGTAAAAGCCTATTGCACTTGCATTAATGAATAGGTTCGGACGATGGGCTTGTCTTTCAAGCCAAGTAATAAGATTGTTTGTTGATTCGATTCGACTTTGTAGAATTTTGTTTTTAATTTTATTTGTCCATCTGCCACTATTAATTGACTCTCCTGCTAAATTAATGATTACGTCTATTGTCTGTTGGAATGAATTCGATACTAAACTATCCCATTTAATATATGAAACTAATGGATGAGCTGACTCCATATTTGTTCTAGTTACTATAAAACAATGAAAATTATTTTTTGTTAGTTCATTAACTAATTGTGATCCTATAAACCCAGTGCCACCTGTAAGAAGAATCTTCATCCATCCATCTCCTCATTTCATAATATGATAATTTAATTTTTATGTGTATTATAAATTGAAAAATTTTTAGAGGTAATTTATGACTATTATAACGAAAATTCAAACTCAAAAGTTAAATAAAGAACGCTTCAATATATATACGGATAGCGGAAAGGGTGAAGAATACTCTTTTAGTGTAGATGCAGATACACTCGTTAAATTTAATTTGAAAAAAGGTATGTCGTTTGAACCCTTTGAACTAGAAGAAATAATATTAGCAGATCAAATTAGAAAAGCTTATCTATCCAGTATTGTTTATTTATCAAGGATGATGAGAACAAAAAAAGAAATTGAACAATATTTATTAAAACAAGAATTTACAGCTGAAACGATTCAAACAACTACCATTCGTTTAGAAAACGAAGGGTATATAAACGAAGAAAAGTACTCAGATAGTTATGTTCGCACATCAGTTAATACAACCTTAAAAGGACCTGTCATTATACGGAATGAGTTAATTACAAAAGGCATTAAGAATCCGGTAATCGAAAATAGTTTGAAGCATTATTCGTTTGAGAAACAAGTACAACACGCAGTGCAGCTTTGTCAAAAAAAGGTCAGTTCACTGAATCGATACTCATCATCTCAGAAGAAATTAAAACTTGAAGAATTATTGAGACGAAAAGGTTTTACTTCATCTATTATTACGATTGCAATAGAAGAAACCGAATACGAAAGCGAAGAAGATGAAGAACTGCAAGCATTACTCGTGCATGCTAGAAAGGCAAATAGAAAGTATGATAAATTAGACAACTGGGAACACAATCAAAAAATGAAGTCAGCGTTATTCCGAAAAGGATTTTCGATAGAATTAATCGAAAAAGCATTAGCTATTTTACAGGATGAAAATGAGGAATAAATAGTAATAGCGAATACAAAAAGGTCCTTTTTTTATAGGGTTGTTATTAATAAAAAGGTTTTAAAGCAACTTGTTTTACAAAATAGCCCACAATAAAGAGTGAACCTCTTTTTCTTTTTGCTTTTGAATGAGATTGGTATAATAAATTTAACTACATGTAATAGAGGAGAACTGAAATGCAAATTCCAAAACGTTATAGTGATCTAACTAAGGAAGAACTTATTCAAGAGGTAAATGAATTAACACTTCAAGCAAGAAAAGCTGAACAAATGGATATGATAAATGAACTTGAAGTAATTCTACGTAAAAAAACGATGGCGCAGTCTTATTTATTAGATCCAAATGATTTTTTACCTGGCGAACAGTACGAATTAATTGAGGAACCTGGAGTATTATTTGGAATTACTTATATGAATGGTATCTTTGCATGGGGATATAAAAGTACAAGTGAAGAAGAAATAGGAATACCAATTTCTTTATTGAAGAAACCAGGGAATTAATAACCCTGGTTTTCAATTTAAGTAATGAAAATTAGTCGTTACTTTGATCACTTTTAGCCATTCTACTCTGTGGGTTCGAGTTAATTGTCCCGTTTGGACGTTTAGAAGCATTTTTGGATTTATAATCTATCGAGCCATCTATTTTCATATCGTGCTTTTGGTTTGAAAAACGTTCACTTTTAGTAGTCAAAATAGTGTCCTCCTATTGATACAATAAAGATGAATTGAATCATCATCATTATGATGACCATTAAGCTCAGAGTTATAACGGAAGTAAATGATTAATAATTGGAAGGTGTAAATTTTGGAGAAATATATAGATCAACTAACAGACATGTTATTTAATGAAAATGAAAACTTAACTTACGCACAAGCAAGACAATGGGTTGAATTGCTTTGGGAGGATTTTGAATCCTCTTATGCAAAGGCAGGAGAATATCACGGTGGTTTTATGGCTAACAAAGTAGTCAAACAATTTATTAAACAGTATGGAAGATTCCTACATGATACTGAAACTAAACTTACGAAACATATAGGATTAAATCCTGATGCAAAAAATAATCGTTTACACTAAAATAATACCACCTTTTTGAAGTTCTATTGATTCTTCAGAAAAGGTGGTATTATTTTTTGAAAATACTTTATCTTAAATAATTAGAGAGCTCAGAATCTTTGAAGTGAAAAGAGTGCCACTTCTTCAGATAAATGGAGATTTTCCTCTCAGAGGTGAACAAGCTTATTCCACTTTTAGTTTCTCTAGTTCCATAAGCTACCTCTTCGGTAAAATTCCATCTATCTTTGAAGTGGAAAGAGCACCACTTCTTCAGATAAATGGAGATTTTCCTCTCAGAGGTGAACAAGCTTATTCCACTTTTAGTTTCTATAGTTCCATAAGCTACCTCTTCGGTAAAATTCCATCTATCTTTGAAGTGGAAAGAGCACCACTTCTTCAGATAAATGGAGATTTTCCTCTCAGAGGTGAACAAGCTTATTCCACTTTTAGTTTTTTCTGTAGTTTTTTTTCGCTGAAGATCCAGCCTGTGAATGAGCTGATAATGTTATGATCGTAATCAAATTTTACAACTGCAACGAATGGATAATAGGATTCGGTTCGATATCTTAAGTCGATTAGTCGTAGTTCTTTATGTTCGTCATAGCCAATTAATTCCCATATATAAACTGGTGAAAATGCTAAGAACGATTTAACATTTTCGTCTTTGTATGCAACTTTTACATCTTCAATAATCGGTAATGGTACCCGTTTGAACACATCATATATTGTTAAAATCCTTTTTTTAATTTTTCCTACATAATGATGTGTATCTGTACTTGCTACAATATGATAATGAGTGTATTTTATAGAAGGTGATACGTATACACGTTTCACATCAGGTAACTTTTGATGAACTTCTTTAATTACCATTTGTTTTTGCCTGTATCTGAATGAGTAATAAAAAATCATAATAATGTATAGAAGAACGCAAATAGGACCGGCTCTAAAATGAAAGATGACAAAAGGCACACCAATTAAATGGATAAGAAATATAAATGGATCAAATGTATTGATTATACCAAATGCAATCCAACGTTTTGAAAACGGTCGTAATGCTTGCGTTCCGTAAGCATTGAATAAATCGACAAATACGTGAACGCTTACGGAAAAAAATGCCCAAAATAAGTAATACCAAAAATGTTCATTATGATTAAATAATGTCATGATGATTGAAAGAGATAGTGTCCAAACGACCACCAAAGGTATAGAATGTGTAATTCCACGATGATGTTTTAAATATTTGGCATTATTTCTTAATTTTAGAATCGTGTCGCTATCAGGTAGTTGAGATCCAATAATGGTTGTTAATAAAAGTGAGTTTGTTAAATGTGGGTCATTTAGGACAATTGGACTTAGAGTTGCTAATCCTCCAAGTGTAAATCCCATTACAAGATGAGTGCCAGTATCCATTAAGTTCCTCCCTTTACTTACCTCTTTTAATTCTATAGACTAACTACTGATAAATAATTTAGAAGTTATAGAAAGGTATATTTTATGAGTGATGTTTTAAATACGACATTAGAAGTTTTCCCCAAAAATGACTTTAAAAATAATTTAGTTAATTGGTTTTTAGCTGAACAGAGAGATTTGCCATGGAGACAAAATAAAGATCCATATCGTGTATGGGTTTCTGAAATAATGCTACAACAAACAAGAGTAGATACAGTAATCCCTTTTTATAATAATTTTATGCAGAATTTCCCGACAATTGCTGATTTAGCGAATGCTGAAGAAGAAAAAGTATTAAAAGCATGGGAAGGGCTAGGATATTATTCGAGAGCTAGAAACTTGCAATCAGCAGTAAGAGAGGTTCATGAAACGTATGAGGGGGTAGTTCCGAACACCCCTGAATCGATTAGTAAATTAAAAGGAGTAGGTCCATATACTACAGGAGCAATTCTTAGTATTGCATACGGAATACCCGAGCCTGCTGTTGATGGAAATGTTATGAGGGTTCTATCAAGAATTTTAACTCTTTGGGATGATATTGGTGTTGCTAAAAATCGAAAAATATTTGAACAAGCAGTCAGAGCATTAATTAGTCATGAAGATCCATCATCTTTTAATCAAGGGTTAATGGAATTAGGTGCGCTAATTTGTACTCCAACAAATCCAGCATGTCTTCTTTGTCCTGTAAGAGAACAATGCTTAGCATTTGAAACTGGAGTAGTTGATGAATTGCCAATAAAGAGTAAGAAAAAAGCTCCAAAACCTGTTGAACTTGTTGTTGGTGTGATAAAAAATAAACATGGGCAATATTTAATTCAACAAAGACAGTCTTCAGGACTACTAGCAAATATGTGGGAGTTTCCAACAGCGGAATTAAAATCAACTATATTATCTAAAGGTGATACTTTAAATTTTTTCTTGAATCAAGAATCAAAATTAATGATTGAATCTTTAAATTATCATTTTAATATTGAGCATATTTTTTCGCATTTAGTTTGGAAAATGGATGTATATATTGGGGACGCAATAAACGAAGGAATTCTTTCAGAAAGTCAAAAATGGGTTACTTTAGATGAGTGTAAAGAATTACCATTTCCAGTAGTACATCAAAAAATTTATCAACAGATTGAAAAGCTACATTTTAGTAAATAAATTTCAGTTGAAGTCCGTAAATATAAAAAAACACCTTTTAATAGGTGCTTCATTATGTAATCAAAGTCCCAAAAATATGAAAATAAGACTGATTGAAAACGCAACGCTTGTCTTTCTAGGCGCAAGTGTGATGATGAGCGGAGTTACCATTAATGGTAATGAGCACCGTAAGAAAGCGAGCGTTTGTCAACAGTCTGAAGCACCTTTAAACGGGTGCTTTTTAATTTTTAGTTGTTAATCAAAGGTTTGGCGTGTCCCGTGATTCCAGTCGGCTTCGTTACGCTGCAAACCGCCCCGAGATTCAATCTCTTTAATAATTTCTTTTTGTATCATATTTCCTTCAACGTTTAAATATCCAGTTATTTGTTGAAATGAATGATGAAAGTACTCTAATTCACTATCTTTCCATTCTGTTTTTGAAGTCATTGAAAGTTCCGCAAGATCTCTTCCGACATACATATAGTTACCTCCTCTAGATTTTTGTTTAGTTTTCCAAAGTATCTTTTCATTAAACAAAAAAGTAACTAAATTTAATTACATATTTCATGGATGATTGGACATCATATTATTCGTGGAGGTGATAAACATGGCAAACAACAATCAAAACTACAACGCTGGAAAAACAACTGCGGCTGGAACAAACGCAGGTAAAGTAAAACAACAAAATCAAGCATTTGGACAAGAATTTGCTAGTGAAGCTACTGATGCACAAGCAGTAAGACAAGCTAATGCTCAATCAGCTCAAAAAGCAGCGTCTAAAAACTTTGGACAACAAAATCAACAATAATTAATGAATGAAATTGGAACTAGAGGTGCGCTGTTGATGAAAATCTGTAAGTGAGAGAATCTTACAATTTTTTGTCTTCCTGTCTGATGAGATATCATGCAGTCTAGTATTAAAAGTAGAACGTTCTTAAAAGAACACCCTTTGCTAAGGGTGTTCTTTTATATGGTAAATTCCTCTAAATTTCTCGTAAATAAAATCCACAGTTTTAATTTCTTCAATTAAGTCAAATATCGTCAAATGTAGTCAAAGGGATTATGTTAGTTTTCAAGAAATAGTGTAATAATGAAATAAGGATGGTGAATGGTATGCAAGTATTCGATGAATTGGTTAGTCGTCAACTTGAAACAATGGATCAATTAATAAAGATTCAAGAAGAAATTGAACGATGTCAAGAAATTGAAAACCAACTTTATGAACTAGAAGATATCTCTAAATTGTCTTCTATTCAAGATGAAATACATATAATGAGAACAGAATTAAAAGCTATCCAAAACACCTTTTTATTACAAACACAGCAAATTATTAAATCTTTTTCTGATGAAAGAAAGCTTACAATGAAATAAAAGTATGGGTCATATTACTAAAATGAACTCCCTTTTGTTTAAAAATGGATGAGAACTAGTTATAATAGAAATGTAAAGTATAAATAAAGTGTTGAAATGCGTCCACACTAGAAAGAAGGGAGAATATATGAACGTTCCCAAGCCGGGAGAAAAGATACAGATACATAGCTACAAACATAATGGACATATTCATCGTATATGGGAAGAGACAACCATTTTAAAGGGGACGCAGCAGTTAGTAATTGGCGCAAATGATCGCACACTTGTAACTGAATCGGACGGTAGAACTTGGGTTACACGAGAGCCAGCAATTTGTTACTTTGATATGGATTATTGGTTTAATGTCATTGGAATGATAAGAGAAGACGGAGTTTATTATTACTGTAATATAAGCTCGCCTTTTGTTTTTGAAGATGGTGCCATTAAATATATTGATTATGATCTAGATATTAAAGTTTTTCCAGACATGACTTACGTGCTGTTGGACGAAGATGAATATGAAAATCATCGACAATTAATGAACTATCCTCAAATAATCGATCCGATTTTAAAAAGGAATCTAGGTTATTTGAAGGAATTAATTCATCAACGTAAAGGACCGTTTGCTACTGATTTTATAGATAATTGGTATGAACGTTTCTTAATGTATCGAGATTGATGTAAACTGTTGAGCGGACTTTGACTTTCGGGATTGTTCAAATCTCAAAGTATGGTTTGATTGCTCAGCAGTTTCTTTTTGTATGATGTGAAAGGAGCATAAAATGGGTAGTATAAAACGTTATTTACAATTTGTTAAGCCATATCGTTTTCATATCTTTTTAACGATCGCAATCGGAATTGTAAAGTTTGGAATACCACTTACCTTACCTTTATTATTAAAGTATGTTGTAGATGGCATTATCAGTTCTTCTGATACACTTGCGACAAAGGGAAGTCATTTAGGATATGCAATGTTAATTGCATTTGGAATTTTTGTCGTACTTAGACCACCGATTGAATATTTAAGACAATATTATGCACAGTACATTGGGAGTCGTATTTTATTTGATATTAGGGGTCACTTATTTAATCATTTACAAAGGCTTAGTCTTAAATATTATGCCAATGCGAAAACAGGGGAAGTAATCTCTAGAGTAATAAATGATGTAGAATCAACAAAAGACTTTGTTATCACAGGGTTAATGAATGTATGGTTGGATTTAATCACTATTTTAATTACCGTTACGATTATGTTGACGATGGATGTGAAGTTAACACTTGTATCCCTAATTGTCTTACCTTTTTATACATTAGCTGTACGTTACTTTTTTGGGCGATTACGCTCACTAACTAGACAACGTTCACAAGCATTAGCTGTCGTTCAAGGCTTTTTAACTGAAAGAATTCAAGGCATGCAAGTAACAAGAAGCTTTGCGTTAGAGGAATACGAGAGTGACTTATTTAAAGAGAAAAACGGTGAATTTTTGGATCGAGCTTTAAAACACACTAGCTGGAATGCTCGTACGTTTACCATTATTAATACATTAACGGATATTGGTCCATTATTAATTATTGGATATTCTGCTTATCAAGTAATTCATGGTCAATTATCATTGGGAGAAATGGTCGCATTTATTGGTTATATCGATCGATTATATGATCCGCTTAGAAGGTTAGCAAATTCATCCACATCGTTAACACAATCATTTGCATCTATGGATCGAGTTTTTGAATTAATGGATGAAAAATATGATATAGTCAATCGTGAAAATCCGATTTATTCAAAGAAGTTAGATGGTGAAATTACGTTTAATCAAGTTTCATTTAGTTATAATTCCCTTGATGAAGAAGTTATTCATGATGTTTCATTTAAAATCAAGCCTGGTCAAAAAATAGCCCTCGTAGGATCTAGTGGTGGAGGAAAATCTTCTTTAGTCAGTTTAATTCCTCGATTTTATGATGTAACATCGGGTTCAATTGAAATTGATGGGATTGATATTAGAGACTATGAGTTAAAAAGTATTCGTGAAAAGATAGGTATCGTCCTTCAAGATAATTTCTTATTTAGTGATACGGTTAAGTCAAATATTCATTATGGTAATCCGAATGCCTCCGATGAGGAAGTTATCGCAGCAGCAAAAGCGGCAAATGCACATGATTTTATAATGAGTTTACCAAATGGTTATGACACACTTGTTGGGGAGAGGGGAGTAAAACTTTCTGGAGGACAGAAGCAACGTATAGCAATTGCTCGAGTTTTTTTAAGAAATCCTTCAATCCTAATATTTGATGAAGCAACTTCCGCACTTGATTTGGAAAATGAAAAGGTCATTCAAGATGCGATTCATGAACTTGCAAAAAATCGCACAACCATTTTTATTGCTCACAGATTATCCACAATTACTCATGTCGATCAAATAGTTTATATTGATCAGGGACAGGTGGTTGAAATTGGTACTCATGAAGAATTAATGGCTAAAAAATCTGCATATTACCATTTATTTGAGATTCAAAATCTAGAAATTAGCACAGTATAAGAAAAAGCCAACTAATTATAGGCTTTCTCAGGCTGAATCTCATATTTTTGGGACTTTTTCTACGTACTAAAATAAAAAGCCTCCATTTGGAGGCTTTATTTTTATGGTTTTTTACATTGTTTCTTGTTGCTCAACTTGCAGCTGATATTCCTTGTGATAAGTTTGATGACTATCAACGAGTGTATTTAAGTGTTCAACATTTTCGCTATATTCTAAGATAGCAGAAACGATTTGGAAAAGATGCAACCATGTTCTTTGTTTTTCTTCATCGTTTAAATCATGATGATCTAAAAAAGCCTTCATTAATTTATCTTTTAATATATTCTCTTCTCTATGAAGAGGAGAAGTTTGTTCTACATTAACTTTCCCAATTAGTTTCATCAAGGCATGCTCGTGATATTGCATTAAGCAAGTCAATTCATTTTTTAAAATCTCTTGGAATTCTTTTGGACTACTATTGATTTCATATTCTAATCGATTTAACGCTTTTAGCGTATCAAATGCGTTATCTGCAGTTAGAAGCATCTGTCTAAACAATACAATTTTTCTAGATTTTTCATGTTCTTTTTTCTTACGACCAATAATAATTCGATCTTCTTTATATAATCGATATATTTTCGTGACATTTCGCATGATTTCTTTTAATTGATAAATATCTTCTTTTAATCCAGTATGACTTACAGTTTTGTGTAAAGCCATCATCATTAACTTATTTGTTTGTTCAGTTATTGAAATCATACCGCGAGATAATTTTTTCTCGTAGTTTGGTGGCATTAAGAAGATATTTACAAACGAAGCTGCAAGTACACCAATCATTACTGCTGAAATTCTGTCAAAAGTAAATATGGCAAAGTTTTCGTTACTTGTACTAACTTCCATAATGACGACAACTGTTACAAGAGCTGTAGCAATTGTATTTTCTAGTTTAAGTTTTAGTGTAATAATAATAACGATAATACAGGTAAATCCAATAATAACTGGATTATTACCTAAAGTAATAACAGCAATAATCGCAAGTAATGCACCAATAAAGTTAGCTTGTAGTTGTTCAATCAGTGATTGATACGATTGGTTTACTGACGATTTCATTGCCGAAATAGCAGAGATACCTGCAATTGAAGCAGTTGATAAATCAAAAAATATCGCGCTATAAATGGCGAGCGTAATGGCTATACCAGTTTTTAAAACACGCGCTCCTAATCTCATTGTAGTTCTCCTTTTGTTTGTCTAGCTCAAGTGAACTTGTATTGAATAAAGAACATTCAACTATAATAATATGAATCTACTATTTGTTAAATGATGCTCCCAAAAATTAAAGTCCGTATATCTTTTTGGAAACTCTTGTTACTATACAATGAACTACACGCATTATCAATATATATTTTTAAGAAATTAAGTTAAATAATGGAAGGAATAAAAAGTTTAAATTATTTGTCAAATTAAGAAAGAAACCTTAATTAATTAGCGAGTTTCCTTTTAATGGAGAAATTTAAAATATTTCTCCTAAATCGCAGATACTTTAGTGGTACAATCGATCATTAAATAACAAAAAAAGCGGTCTTTTAAGTAAACTTTGTCTCTGTTAAAAAAGGCATTCGTCGATTTCCACTCCAGTATGCTCGCTTTTTAGTGAGGCGTGTGATGAGCCTCCTCGGCACGTCTGCGGGGTCTCACCTGTCCCGCCATTCCCACAGGAGTCTCGCACCTTCCTTTCTAATCATATTCTTTATTTACAGTTTGCTTTAAATAAACTTCCTAAATTTAATAAAACAGCTTGAAGATAGAAGCACCAAAAAAAAGAAACGACAATTTGATGACGTTTCTTTTTTTTGATTAATTTAAACTGTTTTTTGAATTATTCTGTTGAAACAGAAGGATCGGCCTGCTCTTTTTTAGGTCGGATTTGTAAAAAGTTTTCTTGAATATTTTCTATTAATTGTTGGATGAAATGAGCCTCTTCTTTTTGATTATGAAAAGATAAAAGTGATTTGTATTTTTCGAGTAATTCTTGGATGTCCCGTTTTCCAAGTTCATCAATTGGTAAAATACTCACACTTGCACCTTTAGCCATTCGATTTTGATAAGCTTCTTTTGTAAGACCTAATTCTGGAGAATTTCTGACATAAATAACTCCTCCGGTCATACCAGCACACATCCATGGACCTGGATCACCGAGAACAATTGCTCGACCACCAGTCATATATTCAAAGGCAAATCCGTTAATATTTGCTTGAGCTCCAAGTCTTATCTTCTTTGATGTTGATTGGGTTTCTGTATTGCGACCACCGATGACAACATCTGCTCCAGATAAACGTATTCCTGCGCGAGAATCTGCATTTCCTTGAATAAAAAATTGTCCTTTTTGGGCACCGTATGCAAAACATTTACCTACAGATCCACCGAAGTATTGACCATTAGCACCTTTGGCTTTACTAATAAAGATTGTTCCGCCAAGTGCAGTTTTACCAACACCATCCTGTGCACCGCCTTGAACATAAACAGAATAATCATCGACTGTATAAGTTCCTAATCCATTTCCTGGGATGGATTGGTCTTCAAAACTTAACTCTATTGGAGAAGCAGTACCACCCGTTTGCTTTTGAATGACTAAATCATGAATTAATAAACTTCCTGCATGGCGATATTCATTGTCAACTTTTGCATATGCACCAATACCATTCTTTTGAAGTGATTTTGCAGATTCACCATCTGAAAGAACATATTCTTTATCCTCAATTTGAACAGGGGATAGTAAATTACTAAGATTTAATGTATCTAAAAATCTCGTTTGTTTTAAGAATTCAGTTTTCCCTACAAGATCTTGTGCATTTCTTACACCAAGTAACCCAACGATCTCTTGTAATTCACCTTTAAATGCGTTAAAAAATTGTACTAAATTAGAAACTGCAGTCTCTAACTGTCTTGGTGTAAATTTGCGTAACCCATGTCGAACTGCTTCTACTTCTGTTTCAATTTGAGTTGCGATACCGACATGGCAAGTATCTAAATGACAACCACGACATGTAGTACAACCAATAGCAATCATAGATAATGTACCAAATCCGATGCGATTAGCTCCTAATATCATCATTTTTACAACGTCATTTACACTTTTCATTCCACCATCTGCCCAAATTTCAACTGAGTTACGCAAGCCAGATTCCAACAGGGCATTGTGTGATGCACGTACTCCGATTTCTACTGGAAGACCTACATTTTGTAGGGCGTGAACGCGAGCTGCTCCTGTACCACCGTCAAATCCACTGATATTAATAAAATTAGCACCAGCTTTAGCAATACCTACTGCAATCGTACCGATATTTGGTACAACTGGAACTTTAACTGCGACTTTTGCATTTGGATTAACTGCTTTAATTTCACTAATCATTTGAGCTAAATCTTCAATTGAGTATATATCATGGTTATTTGATGGAGATATTAAATCTGAACCAAGTGTTGCGTGTCTTGTTTCTGCAATCTTTTTTGTAACTTTTGAAGCAGGCAAATGTCCACCCTCACCAGGTTTTGCACCTTGACCGATTTTAATTTCAATTAAGTTAGATGAATGAAGTAAATGGGCATTTACACCAAATCGTCCAGAGGCAACTTGTTGTCCACGAGTAGTAGGGTATTTGCCAATCATATCTTGAATTTCTCCGCCTTCACCATTTAAGCTAATCATATTAAGACGATTTGCACCTTCCGCATAAGCACGGAATGCGACTTCATTTTGTGATCCAAATGACATCGAGCTAATAATAAATGGTAATGAATGAGTGCCAACTTCTAATGAAACGATATTTGAATCGATCGGAGAACTACTTTCGACAAACGAAAGTGCATGTCGTACTGCAGTTGGTCGCTCTTCTTCGATTTGATTTAGCTTTTGTCGATAAGTTTCATAGCTTCCTGTTTGAGCTGTTTCACCTATCGCTTTCCAAATCCTAGGGAAAACATGAAATGGCTTATGCATTTGAGAATTATTTGAGTTGTAATCGTCATAGCGCTTTTTAGCATCTTCTTCAAGTTTACTAAACCCAGTAGCCTCGTTCTCTCCAAAGAAATTAATTATTCCTAGAGCTGAAGCAACATTTTCGTGAAGCCCAATACTACTAAACATTTTTGCATAACCTCTTAGCTCATGCATCCCTATCGTAGAGATGACTTTTTCAATTCCCTTATTTAAAACATCATATAAGCTAATAATTTTTTCAGGTGCATCTATTTCAGAAATTGTACCGAATAGGAAGTACGGATTAATCGCATCTGCACCTAGGCCTTTCATTACCATTAAGTCATGCAGATTTCGAACCGCAGCTGTTTTTAGCACAATAGAACAATTTCTTCTTAGTTTTGCCTTCACTAAACCATTATGAATTGTACTAGTAATTAGAGCTGGATCAATCCAAAATTGATTGTCTTTATGTGCTTCTTCATCAGTAATTACAATACATTCAACACCATTCTTAACTGCTTCAATTACTTCGTACTTATATTGAGATAAAGTTTCTTCAATAGGCATTTTAGAAAAAGTGCTATTTATTTTAATAAGTTTATTTTCTAAGTTGTAAACATTTAATATCTCTTCATAAGAAATTTGCGATCGTTTCGATTTTAAAGTTCTCCCAATAAAACCATCACCTAAAATCGGAGAAGAGAGGGATAAAACGATACCAGAACCCTTTTCGACAATTGATGGTCTTTTTCCTAAAATGACTGAAGTAGAGAAATGTTCAGTCTCACGATCACGGTCGATAGCAGGATTTGTAACAACTGCCACTGTTTCTTTCATATAATCAGCTAAATTTCGTCTACCTTCATCTAAACATGCTAATGGTGCATCGTGACCTAATGAGCGAATAGGTTCTGCACCTTTTTCGGCCATTTGTTCAACTAACTGGATTTGCTCTTTATGCCAACCAAATGCTCCGTATTCAAATGGATGAATAGTAGGGGGGGCATGAACCTCTAAATTGTTTAAGTTTGCTAGATTAGTAGAAAGATTCATGCTTAATCTTTCATTCAGATTGCTAGTAACTTTTTCAACTAATTCACTATGATGCAATAACTGAGCTGAATGTTTAGATAAATTAATTCCAATTTTCTCTCCAGGTGATAATGCGTGAGGTTCAGCGATAAACGATTCCGGAGAAAGAATACCTTGTTCTGATGAAAATACATAATGTTTTTTGGTTTCTAATAACCAAACTGGACGTAGACCTAATGCATCAACACTTGCTACAAATTCATTTCCTTCTCGGGTTAAAACTCCAGCAGGTCCTTGACAGTAAGGACCGAATGCACTTCTGATTGTATGGAAAATGGAAGAGTACTTTTCGTCTGCTTCAAATTCCGCTGGTACAGGTGGGAATAATAATTCCATTGCTTCCATTAATGAATATCCGTGTTTGTGAATAAGTGTTTCTAAGGTAATGTTGACATCTTGTGAATCACTATTCCCGTATTGAATATTTGCACCTATTTGTCTAGCCTCAACTCGCAATTGCTCAATTGTATTTATTTCCCCATTATGAGCCAATATGCTAAATGGTTGAACTCTTGAAAATGATGATGTTGTATTTGTTGAGTAGCGGTTATGACCTACTACAACTGAAGATTGGAAATTAGGATGTTGTAAATCAGAATAATATGATAATAAAGTATCGATTGTTCCCATTACTTTATAAACAACTGTAGATTGACTGAGTGAGACAACAGTGACTTTTGTTAATTCACTTATAATATTTGCGAGATCGAAGAGAGATGTATTATTGCGATTTTTGATAGGTAGAAGGGCTACCTGTAAGAACTCAGGCTCAACTGATAATGCAATCGGGCCAAGTGCAGAAGAGTTTGTTTGATTAGTACTATGAAATAGAGTTTCATAACCATTTTCTTCAAATAGTTGAAGTAAAGATTGTTTCTGTTGATCTGGTTGATCATCTAAAAAGAAATGACCAACTGTAAACGATGGATGTGAAACAATTTCTGAGCTAATTCCAACACTTGCAAGTTTTTCTTCCCAAATGAGTGTAGGAATGTCAGTTTGTAGTCCAACTCCATCACCTTCACCGTTCGTAAAACCAGCTCTGTGATTCATTTTCCTTAGGCTTTCGGATGCTACATCTACTGTTTCTCTTGATTGAGATAAGGATCTGTTAATAAAAGCAACAATTCCACAAGCGTCATGTTCGTGATTAATATAATCTTTAAAAAGACTAGGTGACCATTGTGATTTAAATTGATTCATGTAATTACCTCCTATTTACAGTTGAGAATTTTGATTATTCTGAATTATATATGTAATAAATGAGGTCACTTCAAAAATTCGTAGTGACCCCATTTAGATCATAATTTAATCATAGCTAACTTTTGAAACGCATTTCCAACAGCTTCAATTGTTTTTTCGATATCTTGTTGAGTATGAGCGGTTGTTAAGAACCAAGCTTCATATTTCGAAGGTGCCAAATTAATACCTTCTTCTAATAGTAATTTAAAGAATCGACCAAATACTTCACCATCAGAAAGTTTAGCCTCTTCATAGTTTGTTACTTCGTCAACATTGAAGTAAACCGTAAGTGCACCCTTTAGACGATTAATTTTTATATGAATATTATGTTCATCTGCTTTTGCTTGAATGCCTTTTTCAAGAATAGTACCTAGTCGATCTAGTTCTTCATAAACACCTTCTTGTTTTAATACTTCAAGGCAGGCGATACCAGCCGCGATCGATGCAGGATTTCCAGCCATTGTACCAGCTTGGTATGCAGGCCCAAGTGGAGCGACCGTTTCCATAATTTCTTTTTTACCGCCATATGCTCCAATCGGTAGACCACCACCGATAATTTTTCCAAGAGCTGTTAGATCGGGTTCAACACCTAATAGATTTTGTGCTCCACCGTACATAAAACGGAATGCCGTAATAACTTCATCATAAATAACTAGTGCTCCGTGATTGTGGGTAATTTCGTTGACTGCCTCTAGGAATCCTTCTTTAGGCTCAACGATACCAAAATTTCCAACGATTGGTTCGACAAGTACTCCAGCAATTTCATGACCCCATTTTTCCATTGTTTCAGCATATGCTTCAACGTCATTAAATGGAACAGTAATCACTTCGTTTGCGATACTTTGCGGAACTCCTGCTGAATCAGGTGTTCCAAGTGTTGAAGGACCAGAACCAGCAGCTACAAGTACTAAATCTGAATGCCCATGATAGCAACCAGCAAACTTAACAATTTTTGTTCTGCCAGTATATGCTCTTGCAACTCGAATCGTAGTCATAACAGATTCTGTACCTGAATTCGTAAAACGGACTTTATCCATACTAGGAATAGCTTCTTTTAGCATTTTTGCGAATTGTAATTCAAGCTCATGTGGAGTTCCGTATAAAACACCGTTTTCAGCTGCTTTTGTAATTGCTTCTGTAATATGTGGGTGCGCATGCCCAGTGATAATTGGTCCATATGCAGCTAAATAATCAATATATTGATTACCGTCAATGTCCCAAAAGTATGCGCCTTTTGCACGCTTCATTGTGACTGGTGCACCGCCACCTACTGCTTTGAACGATCTCGATGGACTATTTACACCGCCGACAATATGTTCTAAAGCTTCATTATGTATTTCAATTGATTTTTGATAATTCATGGAGTACCTCCCATTGTTTATTAAAACGAAAGACTTTAACCGGCATCTTTACATTATTTATTTCGTTAAATTACATTCTAGCACGAATTTTTTATGTGTGGTAAATGTAAGCCTTTACAACTTTAAAAGAAATTTGAACATTTCGGACAATCTGTATTTTTTAAGGTGAATTGGCAAAAAAATTGGAAAATACTTCTCAGTACTTTTTTATTGTACTTAATCCACATTTCAAATACACTTAGCGACGGAATAAAAAATGGAGGAAATTTGATGGATAACATTATTGAAGTGCAAAATTTACACAAAGAATTCAAAACTTTCTTGAGTCGCTCAGGTGTAAAAGGTGCGTTTAGAGATCTATTTACAAGAAATTATAAGACTAAAACAGCGGTTAATAATATAAGCTTTTCTGTAAAGAAAGGCGAAATGATGGCCTATATTGGAGAAAATGGTGCAGGTAAGTCGACAACAATTAAAATGTTAACGGGCATTTTAACACCAACTTCTGGGAATGTAAAAGTTAATGGTTACCATCCTCAAAAAGAGAGAGAAAGATTTGTTAAATCAATTGGAGTTGTATTTGGTCAAAGGTCTCAGCTTTGGTGGGATATTGCTGTACAGGAATCTTTTCGACTACTGAAAAAAGTATATCAAATACCTGAAGAGCAATATGAAGAGCATATGGGATATATCATTAAAACATTAGATATCGAGCCGTTGTTAGATCAACCAGTAAGAAAATTATCTCTTGGTCAAAGAAT
The DNA here is from genome assembly GCF_002156875.1 of Bacillus sp. EAC. Lineage (GTDB taxonomy): Bacteria > Bacillota > Bacilli > Bacillales > Bacillaceae_G > Gottfriedia. The sequence goes on from NZ_NCSY01000008.1 coordinate 79,050, forward strand.
GCGATGTGAATTAGCAGCGGCATTAATTCATAATCCACCTTTACTATTTTTAGATGAGCCAACAATTGGTTTGGATGTGTTAGTGAAATTAAAAATCAGAGAGTTTTTAAAGGAATTAAATCAAAAATACGGTACGACCATTTTATTAACTACACATGATATTTCAGATATCGAGGCGCTATGCGATCGAGTAGTGATGTTAGATGAAGGGAAAATCATTTATGATGGTAAGCTTGATGAATTAAAAGGGCAATGGGGAGAAGGAAAAGAAATCCAATTCCAATTTATTAAGAAAGTAAGTAATAACGATTTAAATGAATTAATTGGACAATCCGATGTGAAGTGGCGCGAGGAAGAAGGGGAAAATGTTTGGACAGTATCATTACCAAATGATGAAACATTGATTTCAATGATTATCGCAAAAGTAGTACAAGCTCATCCAGTTAAAGACATGAAGATATTAGAAACTTCAACAGAAGAAATTATTCGAAATATATATCAAGAGGGTATGGGTAATGAGTAAGTATTTAGAGATTATTCGTATTCGTTTCTTGATGATGTTAGCTTATCGGACTAATTATTATACAGGAATCATAATTTATACTATCAATATTGGTGCATATTTCTTCTTGTGGAAAGCTATTTATGGAAATCAAGGATCAATTCAAGGCGTTTCAGTTAATCAAATGACAACATATGTTGCGATTGCTTGGATGGCAAGAGCATTTTATTTTAATAATCTTGATCGAGAAATTGCTGAAGAAATTGTAGAAGGTAAAGTAGCAATTGAATTAATAAGACCTTACAATTACTTGCTAACAAAAGTAATGCAAGGATTAGGAGAAGGGATATTTAGATTCTTTTTCTTTTCCATTCCTGGTTTTATTATCGTGGCTTTAATTTTTCGATTGGATGTATCGTTTGATCTGACTACATTAGTTTTATTTTTGGTCGCGTCTGTTTTCAGTTTTGCAATCAATACTCAATTAAATTTATTAACAGGTCTTATGGCATTCTTTCTTCAAAATAACATGGGGTTTATTCAAGCAAAGCGTGTTATTATTGATTTGTTTTCAGGACTAACGATACCTATAACATTCTTTCCTTTATGGGCACAAGGTGTAATGAAGTATTTGCCATTTCAAGGGATTAGTTATATACCAAGTATGATTTTTGCTCAAGGGATTAAAGGTGATTTAATTGTAAAAGGACTATTATTTCAATTTGCTTGGGTACTTATTCTATGTATCCCTATCACCTTTATATGGTATAAAGCTAAAAAACATCTTGTTGTACAAGGAGGTTAAAGAATGTTTTATGTAAATATATTTTTCCAATATTCAGGTCAATATTTAAAAACAAAATTTCAATATAGAGCAAACTTCTTCTTGTCTTTTTTATCAGATTTAATGGCTCAAGCAGTAAATCTAATATTTATTTTACTAGTGTTTAATCATACATCACTTATCGAAGGATGGAATCGAGATGAGATTGTTTTCATTTATGGATTCTTCTTAGTACCTTTTGCGTTGTTTGCTTCATTTTTTAATATTTGGGATTTTAATGATCGATATATTGTAAAAGGTGAGTTTGATCGAATACTGACACGACCGATTCATAGTCTATTTCAAGTTGTATTAGAAAAAATGGAGTTAGAGTCACTGCTTGGAGCATTAACTGGTTTAATTATAATGTTGTATGCGGGAACGAATTTAGGACTATCATTTACCTGGTATGATCCAATCTTATTTGTAATTATGGCGATTGGTGGAATGCTTGTATATGCGGGAATTTTTATCTCTTTAGCGAGTATAGGATTTTGGTCAGATGCAAGAACCTCTATTATGCCATTAATGTACAACATAGGTAACTATGGTCGTTATCCAATTAATATTTATCATCCAATCATTCGTTTTGTATTAACGTGGATTTTGCCCTTTGCGTTTGTTGGTGTATATCCTGCAGCTTATTTTTTGCGTAGAAGCGAATGGTATGTCTATTCATTTTTAACACCAATTATGGGTTTAATCGTCTTTATTTTTTCTGTAATTCTTTGGAATCAAGGTGTCAAAAAATATAGAGGTGCAGGGAATTAAGCATGTATTCTATTTCAATAGCTTGTTTCATAAATTGAAATGAGGTGATTGAAATGGGAACTGCTTTTTTCTTTTTTATCGCTATATTTACGATTTTATATAGTCTATTTTATTTATGGACTACAACAACAACCAAAGTAAGTAAGGGACTTATTTCAATAAATAGCTATATATTATTATTTTTAATATATGGAACGGTATTAATTGGTTTTAGTGCCGTCTATTTTATTCTGGAAAGAGGACCTCATCCAATTTTAATTGAGCATACTATTCCTATTGATGGTACGAATTATCATATAATGGGCTTGTGTTTATATTTTAGTGCAATTACACTTTTATCAGTTGGGTATGGAGATATTGTACCGGTTGGAATTGGCAGATGGGTTGCTATGATTGAAGCGCTCATCGGTTACACAATGCCTGCTGCTTTTGTTTTACAGGTATTCCGGGAAGAGCGGTAAAAGTGTTTTTAAGAAGGAGAATAAAATGACAGTTGAAATTGGAATGAAAGCACCTGAGTTTACATTACCTGCAAATAATGGAGAAGAAATCTCATTGGCAGATTATAAAGGTAAGAAAATTGTTTTATATTTTTATCCAAAAGATATGACACCGGGATGTACAACCGAGGCATGTGACTTTAGAGATTCTTATGAAAAATTTAGCAACAGTGATACCGTTATTTTAGGAATTAGTCCGGATCCCATAAAAAAACACCAAAAGTTTATTGAGAAATACGAGTTACCATTTCTGTTATTATCAGATGAGTCTACAGATGTAGCGAAACTTTATGATGTATGGAAACTTAAAAATAACTTTGGAAAAGAATACATGGGCATCGAAAGAACAACCTTTTTAATTGATGAAAATGGAATTATTGAAAAAGTATGGCAGAAAGTAAGAGTTAAAAACCATGTTGAGGATGTTTATAGTCAAATTGTAAAGTAGTTAGAATTTGTACTAGTTATATTAGATAAAAGTATAGTGAGATATATTAATCGATGTTTATTAATGAAATATTAAATGTTTTATCTATTAAATCAAGCTTTTCGTCTATACCTTTAAAGTGTGGAGGAATATATTACTGTATAGGGCATACCTCCTCAGATGATAGCATATTGAAGTGCGAGAGAAATCTCGCACCTTTTTTATGTCTAAAAATAGATCGCATAAGAAATCACAGCATTTAAATGCAACACAGTTTCATAATCAGTCAAAATTTATTTTAGGATTTTCTTAAAAAGTTGACAAATATTCTCGCAGTTGAATAAACTATTAATAAGGTATTTAAAAATGAACTAATTTATTATAGAAATGGGGAGACGGCGTTGCATAAAGAGAATATTCAAGATGCAATTTCACATTTAAAGAATAGCGGCGTGCGTATTACACCTCAAAGACATGCAATTATAGAATATTTAATTGAAAGTGGAACTCATCCAACTGCTGATGAAATCTATAAAGCACTTGAGGGAAAATTTCCAAATATGAGTGTTGCAACTGTATACAATAATCTCAGAGTATTACGTGAAGTAGGAATGGTTAAAGAATTAAACTTCGGTGATTCTTCTAGTCGATTTGATTATATAACAACTGATCATTATCATATCATTTGTGAAAAGTGCGGAGAAATGAATGACTTTCATTATGATGGATTAGAGGGTATTAATTTCTTTGTTGAGAAGGTTACAGGATTTGAAGTAACAAATCATAGAATGGAAGTATACGGTATTTGTCCGACTTGTAAAGAGAAAAACTTATCATAAAAAAGCACATTACATAATGTAATGTGCTTTTTTATTCTATTATTGTTTAGCATTACGTTTGCTATTATATTTTTCATTGAATTCTTTTCCTTCTAATGAAGGATCTAATGTAAGTGGTTCATTACAATACATACAGATATCGACTTTGCCAAGCATTTTAGTCGTTTTGTTACATGTTGGACAGACAACTTGAATTGTCTTTGTAGACAACATCCCAATCCAAAAGTATACAACTGTACTTCCTATAATAGCTAAGAAACCGACAAGCATAAAAATAGTCATCACGATTTTATGCTCTCTAAAGAAAACCCCGCCGTACATAATGATGAATCCGATAAATAATAATGAAAGTGCAAACGTTCTTATATTGTTAATTTTACTACTTTTCTTTTTTGCCAATACTTCCACCCCATTCAATGTAAATATAGCATAAATGGGTTTTAAACTGTTAGTTCAAACTAAAATTAATTTTGAGTATTGATATCACAGCCTGTAAGGTATCAAACTTAATTAATCGATAGAAGTATCTTTCGAAGTATGATTAGATTTGTTTCTTATTAAATTAGAAATTTGATGTGGAAGATATAAAACTAAAAAGTAAGGGATTAATAAAATTCCTAAAACAATTAAGTAATATGGCCAAGGACCAAAAAAATCTAATAAGTTAGCCCCAGTTGGTTTATCTCTTAAGAATAAATAATTGCCTTTGATTACGTAATCAAGTAAGTAATTAGGAATTGCGATTAAAATTAAGCAAATATAGGATCTTACTAATGAACGAAATGTAGGGGAGAACTTAAAGACAAATGTCATGTAAGCGATAGATAGTATAATCCCACCGTGGGTAACGAAAAATTGGATATATTTAAAATGAGGAAAACCATATGTTATATCTGGAGTGAGTACAGCTTGTAGTGCACCTGCTAATCCCCAAAAATAGATGATTTCATATACTTTATAGTCTTTTGTGATAAGTGAATAACAACATAAATACATACAAATTCCACATAATTGTAAAGGTAAGGAATCTCCCCAGTCCCATTTATTCGTATTAATAAGCCAACCGTAAAGTAGAAATTCAACTGTTAGCATTGAAATGATTAAAATTGCGCGAATTGTAATATCTACTCTTTTCTTCTTATTAATAAACTCTCTAAAATAAAACAATACAAATATAAAAAGAATTATTAATAGTAAAGTAGTGATATGCTGTTTTGAAAACAATACAAAACCATTCATTCAAAACACCTCTAATCTATCTGATGTAGGTGAATGCGATAATCTGATTTGTTTTTTGTTTTTCTTATTTAATGTATTCATCTCAATTGATATAAATTATAGTAGTCCTAAATTAAATTGTTTAAAATATGTTGTTTGAAGAAGATGGGTGCAGCTTTGGATTCTAGTAAGATTATTTTTTTGAAAAAGTTTTAAATAAGTGTTGACGATAAAGTCTTACGATGTTATATTATTTTATGTCGCCAAGACGTGCGGCACTTGAAAGAATAAAAAACATTACTTAAATAATTGTTAATGAAAAGTTGACATACTTTTAAAATAATGTTAGTATAAAAAAGTCGCTTACGAGCGATGAGTGATCTTTGAAAACTAAACAAAACATGAAGTAAAACGTCAATTATTAGTTTTAGAGCAAAACAAGATTTAAACTTAACTATTATGGAGAGTTTGATCCTGGCTCAGGACGAACGCTGGCGGCGTGCCTAATACATGCAAGTCGAGCGGACTTGTAGGAGCTTGCTCCTGCAGGTTAGCGGCGGACGGGTGAGTAACACGTGGGCAACCTACCTATAAGACTGGGATAACTTCGGGAAACCGGAGCTAATACCGGATGACACAAAGGAACTCCTGTTCCTTTGTTGAAAGATGGCTTCGGCTATCACTTATAGATGGGCCCGCGGCGCATTAGCTAGTTGGTGAGGTAACGGCTCACCAAGGCGACGATGCGTAGCCGACCTGAGAGGGTGATCGGCCACACTGGGACTGAGACACGGCCCAGACTCCTACGGGAGGCAGCAGTAGGGAATCTTCCGCAATGGACGAAAGTCTGACGGAGCAACGCCGCGTGAAC
>NZ_NCSY01000008.1:87500-143806 GCF_002156875.1 Bacillus sp. EAC
TTGATACCGTATGGTATCAGTGGTAGGGGAGCGTTCTAAGGGCGTTGAAGCTAGATCGTAAGGACTGGTGGAGCGCTTAGAAGTGAGAATGCCGGTATGAGTAGCGAAAGACGGGTGAGAATCCCGTCCACCGTATGCCCAAGGTTTCCTGGGGAAGGCTCGTCCTCCCAGGGTTAGTCAGGACCTAAGCCGAGGCCGAAAGGCGTAGGCGATGGACAACAGGTTGATATTCCTGTACCACCTCATTTCCGTTTGAGCGATGGAGGGACGCAGAAAGATAGGGTAAGCGCGCTGCTGGATATGCGCGTCCAAGCAATTAGGCTGATGTGTAGGCAAATCCGCACATCATAAGGCTGAGTTGTGATGGCGAGGGAAATATAGTACCGAAGTTCCTGATTCTACACTGCCAAGAAAAGCTTCTAGCGAGGAAATAGGTGCCTGTACCGCAAACCGACACAGGTAGGCGAGGAGAGAATCCTAAGGTGAGCGAGAGAACTATGGTTAAGGAACTCGGCAAAATGACCCCGTAACTTCGGGAGAAGGGGTGCTCTTTTGGGTGCAAGCCCGGGAGAGCCGCAGTGAAAAGGCCCAAGCGACTGTTTAGCAAAAACACAGGTCTCTGCGAAGCCGCAAGGCGAAGTATAGGGGCTGACGCCTGCCCGGTGCTGGAAGGTTAAGAGGAGGGGTTATCCCTTACGGGAGAAGCTCTGAATTGAAGCCCCAGTAAACGGCGGCCGTAACTATAACGGTCCTAAGGTAGCGAAATTCCTTGTCGGGTAAGTTCCGACCCGCACGAAAGGCGTAACGATTTGGGCACTGTCTCAACCATAGACTCGGTGAAATTATAGTACCTGTGAAGATGCAGGTTACCCGCGACAGGACGGAAAGACCCCGTGGAGCTTTACTGCAGCTTGATATTGAATTTTGGTACAGCTTGTACAGGATAGGTAGGAGCCTGAGAAGCCGGAGCGCCAGCTTCGGTGGAGGCGTCGGTGGGATACTACCCTGGCTGTATTGAAATTCTAACCTAGAGCCGTTATCCGGCTCGGAGACAGTGTCAGGTGGGCAGTTTGACTGGGGCGGTCGCCTCCTAAAGAGTAACGGAGGCGCCCAAAGGTTCCCTCAGAATGGTTGGAAATCATTCGAAGAGTGTAAAGGCATAAGGGAGCTTGACTGCGAGACCTACAAGTCGAGCAGGGACGAAAGTCGGGCTTAGTGATCCGGTGGTTCCGCATGGAAGGGCCATCGCTCAACGGATAAAAGCTACCCCGGGGATAACAGGCTTATCTCCCCCAAGAGTCCACATCGACGGGGAGGTTTGGCACCTCGATGTCGGCTCATCGCATCCTGGGGCTGTAGTCGGTCCCAAGGGTTGGGCTGTTCGCCCATTAAAGCGGTACGCGAGCTGGGTTCAGAACGTCGTGAGACAGTTCGGTCCCTATCCGTCGTGGGCGCAGGAAATTTGAGAGGAGCTGTCCTTAGTACGAGAGGACCGGGATGGACACACCGCTGGTGTACCAGTTGTTCTGCCAAGAGCATGGCTGGGTAGCTATGTGTGGAAGGGATAAGTGCTGAAAGCATCTAAGCATGAAGCCCCCCTCAAGATGAGATTTCCCATAGCGTTAAGCTAGTAAGACCCCTGAGAGATGATCAGGTTGATAGGTCAGAGGTGGAAGCGTGGTGACACGTGGAGCTGACTGATACTAATCGGTCGAGGACTTAACTAACAAGTTTGATAATGACATTATCTAGTTTTGAGGGTACGAAGTACTCGAAATGAATATAAATCAGGTGATTATTGCGAAGAGGTCACACCCGTTCCCATACCGAACACGGCAGTTAAGCTCTTCAGCGTCGATGGTAGTTGGGGGTTTCCCCCTGTGAGAGTAGAACGTCGCCTGGTTAATTGAAAAACATCAGCTTATAGGCTGATGTTTTTTTGTGTTCAAGTTGAGAATTGACTCAAACGATTTCCGAGATGAAATGCAAGGACTAAGAGACTCCTGAGAGAAAGTCAGGCCACCTAGATTCAATAAAGTGTATGAACCAAAGGATAGTACGTCCACAGAGAGAGTGTGGATTTAAAAGGAAGTACCGTCAACTTTGACCAAGCTATGGGCTTTACGTGGTTATTAGGTTTGCTCATATATGAAAAAGAAAAAGCATTTACAATCATAAAGGAACTAAGGTTAAAACTGCGATATAAAAAACATCTTTAATTAAAATCTCAAAATGCAGCACCATATTAAAAGAATTTTCATATATTACAGAAAAATAGGCCATAAATTGTATAAAAAGTTTTTAATTTGCAAAACTAGTTAATAGACAAAATTGTTTAATCAATATAGCAGATTTTAAAAAAACTTTTCTGAGGAGGAATAAGGGTGAGTGTTTTAACAAAGTGTGTAATATGTGAAGAGAACAAAGAAAAAGGTATCCATGTAATACATGCATTTATTTGTTGCGAATGTGAAAAGGAAATAGTAACAACTGATACAAGTGAACCTGCTTATAATACGTTTATTGAAAAACTAAGAATTATTAATTCCGTGAAAGAAGAAATTGTGAACTAGTGATTTTTCGAATTTCATCGATATGCTAATTATTTCAAACAGACATTAGTTGTGGTCTAAGCGAGTATAGTAAGTTAAAATAATATTATAAGATGAAGGACCGATTATAAAATACAAGGTACCTCCACCATAGTTAATTACTTTGAGTTCTAGTTCCTAATTAGTAACTAGGGCTTATAGTAATGGTGAGTATTTGTATTAAAATCGGTTTTTATTTTGTGAAATAATAGTAAATAAAAATTAAAATTAATATCTTAAAAGTACTATAAATTAAATGTAAAATTGTCTATGTTGTAATATGTTAATATTCGATAGACTTAATAGAGTTAAAAAGGAAGCGTAAGAATAAATGGAAAATATGCCGCTAGTGAACGCATTAAAACACTTTGTTTCACGAAATACAATATCACTTCATGTCCCGGGACATAAAAATGGGAAGCATTCATATATAAATGAGTTAGAACTGCCAGATTTATTGAAATATGACGTTACAGAATTAAACGGTTTAGACGATATGCATTATCCATCTGAAGTTATTTATGAAGCCCAAAAACTTTTGTCAGATGTTTATGGAGCAGATGAGAGTTTCTTTCTTGTGAATGGATCGACCGTTGGGAATTTAGCATCTATTTTAGCCTTATGTAGTGAAAACGATGAAGTATTAGTTCAACGAAATTGTCATAAATCAGTTTTCCATGGTCTTTCAATTGCAGGAGTAAAGCCTATTTTTTTACCTTTAGATATAGATCAAGATTTAGGACAACCATTAGGGATAAGTACACTAAGAACAATGGATATTATTAATAGTAACCCGAATGTAAAAGCTGTTATTTTAACAAATCCGAATTATTATGGAATGTCACAGAATTTAGTTGAAGTGATCGATTTAGCACATAAAATGAATATTCCAGTCATTATTGATGAAGCACATGGCGCCCATTTTGTTATAGGAGACCCATTTCCAATTGATGCAATATCAATGGGAGCTGATATAGTTATCCAATCTGCTCATAAGACGCTTCCGGCGATGACAATGGGGTCATATTTACATATTAAATCGAACTTAGTAAGTGTAGACAAAATTAGAGAGATGTTAAGAATGCTACAGAGTAGCAGTCCTTCTTATCCAATAATGGCTTCACTTGATTACTCAAGAAACTTTGTAGAACAATTTTCAATCAATCATGTACGAAGACTTCAAAATACAATCAATCAATTTATAAAAGAACTGTGTGAGTTACCAGCAATAGAAGTAGTAACGACTAAACATTCTTCATATCAGCAAGATCTATTAAAAGTGACTTTAAAAAGCACATTAGGACATACAGGAAAACAACTGCAGGCCATACTTGAAGACGAAGGTATTTTTATAGAACTTTCAGATTGGGCACATGTCCTATTCATATTACCGCTAGACGAACAATTTAATTACAATGAATTGATAAACAGAATTAAAAATGCCACTTCTAAGTTAACAAGAGTTGAAAATGAGCATCCTCAAATTGTTGTACCAACCCTTAATAGTGAAGTGATATATAGTTATGCTTTATTAAAGAAAAAACAGAAAACCTTAAAAGATTTACAAGAATCAATCGGTGAAATTTCAGCAGAAAATATTGTACCATATCCACCAGGTGTGCCGGTTTTATTAAAAGGTGAGATAATAACAAAAGAGCATGTTGATTATATAGTGAAAATTTATCAATTCGGAATAACTATTCACAACCTATATGAAAATAAACAACTACAAATTGAAGTGCTAATCTAGGAGGGAAATGATTGAAATCTTTATTTATTACGTTTGAAGGACCTGAGGGTGCTGGGAAAACGACTATTATTAATATGATTACAGAAGAACTTTCTAAACGAGAGTTAAATTTTATTTCCACGCGTGAGCCAGGTGGAATACGTATAGCTGAAAGTATTAGAAATATCATCTTAAATCCAGAGAATATAGAAATGGATATACGTACGGAAGCACTTTTATATGCTGCTGCTCGTAGGCAACATTTAGCAGAAAAAGTAGTTCCTGCTTTAAAAGAGGGGAAACTAGTATTATGCGATCGATTTATTGACAGTTCTCTTGCATACCAAGGAGTTGGTAGAGGCATTGGAATAGATGAGATTTACCAAATTAACCAATTTGCAATCAATGGATTGATGCCGGATTTAACAATCTACTTTGAATTAGACCCTAAAATCGGCTTAAATAGAGTTCATCAATCTGATGAGAGGGAAGTAAACAGATTAGATCTAGAAGAATTAGATTTTCACATAAAAGTTCAAAGTGGTTACTCAGAAATAATGAATAGAGAACCAAATCGTTTTAAAAAAGTAGACGCATCCAAATCTATTGATGAAGTTTATCATAATACATTACAAATTATATTAGATAAACTAGCAGACAAAAAATAATTAACTTCGATAGTTAGATTACATGAACAATAAATTTATGAACTGGTATAATAGAGGAGAAATAAGTTTTGTACTTAATGGAGGTTCTTAAGTGAAAATCGATCAAAACTTAGTAGCAAAATTAAATAGTGAACGAAAAGATTTACGACAAACTCAAACAAACTCGACAAACTTCCAATCGCTAGTTCGAAAAAATGAATCAAAACTACAAATAGAACAATTAAATCGTTTAATTAGCGAGATAGAAGTTCAAGGAGAACGTTTAGCAAAAGGAAAAAATTTAAGAGATTTGGCTAGATTTAAACAATTAGTTAAACGCTTTTTAAAGGAAACAGTAGATCATGGAATGGATTTATCAGAGCACATTAGTTGGGGAGCTGGAGGATCAGTTTCATCCATGCAGATTGTGAAGTTAATTGATGAAAAACTAATCGAATTAACAGAGAATATGATGGAAAGCGAAAGTGAAAGCATCCATCTATTAAACAAAATTGGAGAAATAAAAGGATTATTAATCAATTTATATACATGAGTAGGTGAAACATGAATACATCTTGGGATGAACTAACTGAGCGTCAGCCAGTGGCTACAAAAATGTTAAAAAATGCTGTGATGAAAAACAGAGTGGCTCATGCTTATTTATTTGAAGGTCCAAGAGGAACTGGTAAGAGAGAGCTTGCCATATACTATACAAAGGTATTACTATGCGAAAATGTAAAAGAGGCAGCTCCTTGTGGGACTTGCCGAAACTGTAAGCGTGTCGATTCAGGTAACCATCCAAATGTTTATATCATTGAACCTGAAGAAACGTCGATAAAAAAACATCAGATTCAACAATTACAGGAAGAGTTTTCCAAAACAGCAGTAGAGTCAAACCGCAAAATATATATCATCGATCATGCAGATCGAATGACTTCGAATGCAGCAAACTCATTACTAAAGTTTTTGGAGGAGCCTGTTTCTATTACAACTGCTTTTTTATTAACTGAACAAATACAACAAATATTACCAACGATTCAATCCCGATGCCAATCAATACATTTTAACCCATTACCTATAAAATATTTCGAGGCACATTTAAATAATATTGATATACAACCTCAACTAATCCCACTACTATCAAGAGTTACCAATAGTGAATCTATAGCAGTCCAAATCGCACAAGAAGAATGGTTTGCACAAGCAAGAGATTTAGTGATAGAATTATATGAAGCATTAGTTACCACAAAAAAAGATAGTCTTTTAGTGTTACAACAAAATGTTTCTCGTCATTTTGATTCAAAAGATCAAATACAGATGATGCTAGATATGCTTGTATTAGCCTTTAAAGACATGCTATATATATATGCTGAGCAAGAAAAAAATGTTGTTTTCAAAAATGAAGAATCTTTAATGAGACAAGCATTAAACCGCTATTCATTAGAAAAGATAACGACTTGTTTAGAAATCATTCTTGATGCTAAAAAACGTTTAACATCAAACGCAAATATGGTGTTAGTTTTAGAGCAAATGATTATAGAGCTACAGGAGGGATTGTAGATTGTGTACGAAGTAGTCGGGGTACGGTTTAAAAAGGCAGGAAAAATCTATTATTTCGACCCAAATGGATTAACAATCCTTAAAGATACATTTGTCATCGTTGAGACGGTGAGAGGGATTGAATTCGGAAAAGTAGTTGTACCGAATAAAAAGGTTGGAGAAAATGATGTTGTCCTTCCTTTAAAAAAAGTTATGCGATTAGCTGATGAACATGATCGTACGATAGTTGACGAGAATAAACAATCGGCTAAAGAAGCTTATGAAGTTTGCTCAAGTAAGGTTATGCAACATGAACTAGATATGAAATTAGTTGATGTCGAATATACGTTTGACCGAAATAAAGTCATTTTTTATTTTACAGCAGATGGTAGAATAGACTTTAGAGAATTAGTAAAAGATTTAGCGGCGGTGTTTCGTACTCGAATTGAGCTTAGACAAATCGGTGTACGAGATGAAGCAAAAATGCTTGGTGGTATAGGACCATGTGGCAGAATGTTATGTTGTTCAACATTTTTAGGAGATTTTGAACCTGTATCGATTAAGATGGCAAAAGATCAAAATCTATCTTTAAACCCAGCAAAAATATCAGGACTATGCGGCCGATTAATGTGCTGCTTAAAATATGAAAATGATGAATATGAGGCAGCGAAAGAACAGCTACCTGATTTAGAAGATATCATTGAGACTACTGAAGGTCCTGGAAGAGTAGTTGGTTTAAACATCTTAGAACGAGTTATTCAAGTAGAATTGATTAAAAAAGAACGCGTTGTGGAGTATACCCTGGATGATTTAATTCACGAGGGAGTCGTTTCAATACAAACCACAGATTAAGAGGTGGTAAGATTGGACAAGAAGAATATATTCTTATCTCTTTCCAATATGGAAGAACAAATTCAAGATCTATCGAAACAGCTTAGTGACTTAAAACAGTATATTGCTGAGCTTCTAGAAGAAAACCACTACACAAAAATTGAGAATGACCATTTACGTCATCGCTTAGGTTTAGATCAACGTGTAGAAGAAAAAGAACAGATGAAAGACCCAAAGAAGAAAAAAGTTCAAAAAGACAAAGATCTTGGTGAAGGATACGATAATCTCGCTAGACTATACCAAGAAGGCTTTCATATTTGTAATCTTCATTATGGAAGTGTTCGTCACGATGAGGACTGTCTGTTTTGTTTATCTTTCTTTGATAAAAAGTAATATTAGGCTATTCCAGAAGAAGCGGGCGTTTACCTACTAATTGTAAACAATGAATATACAAATAATCATTGTTGCTAAGGTATTTGACGTAATTTCATATGGAATAGCCTCTTTGTATTCTTTTCTAGTTATTTATTGACTGAAAAGGTAATGATAAAAAGATAAAAATTAGTTAGAAGATCGAAAGGAATTAACTATGCTTAAGGGTGATGAACGTTTAGATTACTTATTAACCGATGATATGCGGATTATACAAAGTCCAACTGTATTTTCGTTTTCCTTAGATGCAGTTCTATTGTCGAATTTTACGTATGTGCCAATTCAAAAAGGCACGATTGTCGATTTATGCTCAGGTAATGGAGTAATTCCATTAATGTTACATAGAAGAAGCCATGCAAATATTATAGGCGTGGAAATACAAGAACGATTATATGATATGGCAAAACGAAGTATCGAATATAACAAATTAGAACAAAAAATTTCAATGATTCTTGATGATTTAAAAAATGCCCCTTCTATAATCGGAAGAGAATTTGTCGATGTTGTCACTTGTAATCCACCATATTTTCAAGATATCCCAACATCAGAACAGAACTTAAATGAACACTATGCGATAGCAAGACATGAAATAAAGACTAATTTAGATGAGGTAATAATTGCAAGCAAGCAGTTATTAAAGCATGGTGGTAAACTTTCAATGGTTCATCGTCCAGGTAGGTTGTTAGATATTGTTACGACAATGAGAAACCATGGAATTGAACCGAAAAGAATGCAATTCATCTATCCGAAAATGGGAAAAGAAGCAAATACACTTCTAATTGAAGGAATTAAAGGTGGTAAAGCGGATTTAAAGATTCTACCACCGATTTATGTATATGAAGAAAATAATGAGTACACATTGCCTATGAAGGAAATTTTATATGGAAAACAGTAAACATTATTTATATGTTTTAGAATGTAATGATGCATCCTTTTATGCCGGATATACGACTAATATTGAACGTCGAATTAAACAACACAATGATGGAAAAGGTGCAAAGTATACGAGAAGTAGAGTGCCTGTAAGATGTATATATCAAGAGGAGTTTTTATCAAAAAGAGAAGCGATGCAAGCGGAATACGCTTTCAAACAATTAACTAGAACGAATAAAGAACGATATATGAGAGAAGGAAAAAACAATGATAAAGAGCCAAAAGAGTTTTTTAAATGAAGAGATAGGATGTCTTTATTTAATACCAACTCCTATAGGTAATTTAGAAGATATGACCTTTCGAGCGGTACGCATACTAAAAGAAGTAGATTATATTGCAGCAGAGGATACTCGGAATTCAAAGAAACTGTGCAATCACTTTGAAATTTCTACTCATTTAGTTAGTTACCATGAACATAATAAGGAAAAAGCTGGGTTAAAAATTGTCGAAGATTTAAAGAAAGGTATGAAGGTAGGATTGATCAGTGATGCAGGTATGCCATGTATTAATGATCCAGGTTATGAGTTAGTACAACTTTGTTTAGAAGAAGGAATTTCAGTCATATCTCTACCTGGTGCAAACGCAGCATTAACATCATTAATATCTTCAGGTTTACCAACTGATTCATTTTTATATATAGGGTTTTTAGCTCGTCAAAAAAAGGATAAGAAAAAACAGCTCGAAACGTTAAAAGGGCAGCGTAGTACAGTATTATTGTATGAATCTCCACATCGCTTAAAAGAAACATTGCAAGCAATCGATGAAGTTTTAGGAAATCGAAAAATAGTACTTTGTAGGGAACTAACAAAGAAATTCGAAGAGTTTATACGTGGTTCAGTTAGCGAAGCGTTAAACTGGGCAATAAATGAAGAAGTGCGTGGAGAGTTTGTTATCGTTTTAGAAGGGGCTTCTGAAGAAGAAGCTAAAAACCAAGAAGACTGTTGGTGGGAAACTTTAACGATTAATGAACATGTCGACTTTTACATCAACGAAAAAAACGAAAAGAGTAAAGAAGCAATCAAACTGGTAGCTAAAGATCGTTCACTAAATAAAAGAGATGTTTATGCAGAGTATCATGAATTGTAAAATTTATAAAATGAAGTTGGCTGTCTAAGTAGTAAGTATTTCTCTTCTTTTTTTGCATCATGAGTTTAATCATATTTATTTAGTAAAAAGAAAGTACAAAAATTAGACAGCCTCTTCAAAATAGGATCTACTTTTCAGATAAAAACTGCTCAATTTCAAATTTTAACAGTTCTGCACCTTTTTTACTTAAAACAATTTTACCATCACTAAGTTCTAGATTTGTTTTTGAAATTTCACCAGTCATTAAACAAGTTAAATTTGGCTGGTATTTTTTAAGGACAATTCGATCTTCTTGAACAAATATTTCAAGTGTATCTCTTTCTGAGATGTTTAATGTTCTACGAAGTTCAATTGGTATAACGACACGACCTAGTTCGTCTACCTTTCGTACAATACCTGTTGATTTCATGTTTAGTCCTCCTATGCAAAGTATTTATTAAAGAAATTAATTTAATATCTTTAAGTGATCTGATTAAATATTGTCTAAAAACGTACTATTGTTTGAACATAACAAGAAAATGTATGTATATTTACGAGAAACAATAGAAATAGATGTTACTATTGTGTAAAATTTAACTTAGAAAATAAGCATGAAGAAGTAAATTGATGGAAAATGCAGATAACTTATTTTTCATTTTATAATGAAATGCAAATTCATGCGAATAATTTAGTGTCAATATTTAGAAATTATTTAAAGGAGGAGATTCTGGAATGAGTAATAAAACATTTTATATTACAACACCAATTTATTATCCGAGCGGAAAATTACATATAGGTCATGCATATACAACAGTAGCCGGAGATGCTATGGCTAGATACAAGAGGTTACAAGGGTTTGATGTCTTCTATTTAACAGGAACTGATGAACATGGTCAAAAAATTCAACGAAAAGCTGAAGAGTTAAACGTTTCACCCCAAGCATATTTAGATGACATCGTTGTTGGGATTAAGGATCTTTGGACGAAACTAGATATTTCATATGATGATTTTATCCGCACAACTGAAACTAGACATAAAGAGATTGTTGAGAAGATTTTTAAACAGTTACTCGATCAAGGTGATATTTATTTAGATGAGTATGAGGGATGGTATTCTGTACCGGATGAAACATTTTATACAGAAACGCAAATTGTAGACCCTCTTTATAATGAAGAAGGTAAAATAATTGGAGGTAAGAGCCCTGATAGCGGCCATCCAGTTGAATTAGTAAAAGAAGAATCTTATTTCTTTAAAATGAGTAAATACGCTGATCGACTTCTAAAGTATTATGAAGAAAATCCAGAATTTATCCAACCGGAGTCTCGTAAAAATGAGATGATTAATAATTTTATCAAACCAGGTTTAGAAGATTTAGCCGTTTCACGTACATCTTTTGACTGGGGTGTAAAGGTACCTGGAAACGCAAAACATGTTATATATGTTTGGATTGATGCGTTATCTAACTATATTACAGCTCTTGGTTATGGTTCAGATAATGAGGAAAACTATAAGAAATATTGGCCTGCAAATGTACATTTGGTCGGAAAAGAAATTGTACGTTTCCATACGATTTATTGGCCAATTATGTTAATGGCATTAGATTTACCATTACCTAAAAAGGTTTTTGCACATGGCTGGTTATTAATGAAAGACGGTAAAATGAGTAAATCAAAAGGAAATGTTGTAGATCCGGTTGTATTAATCGATCGCTATGGATTAGATGCACTACGCTATTACTTATTACGCGAAGTACCATTTGGTTCAGATGGAATATTCACTCCAGAAGGATTCGTAGACCGCATTAACTTTGATTTAGCAAATGATCTTGGAAATTTATTAAATCGTACAATTGCTATGATTGAGAAATATTTCGATGGAAATATCCCTTCGGTTAAAGGAGTATTTACTGCATTTGATGAGAATCTTCAACAAGTTGCAAAAAATGCAAGAGAATCTGTAGAAGAAGCAATGGAGAAGATGGAATTTTCGGTTGCATTAACAAATATTTGGCAATTTGTTAGTCGTACGAATAAATACATTGATGAAACACAACCATGGGTACTTGCTAAAGATGAAGAAAGAATTCAAGAACTAGCTTCTGTTATGGCGCATTTAGCAGAGTCATTAAGACAAGTGGGTATATTGTTAAAGCCATTTTTAACACAAACTCCAGCAAAAATATTCTCTCAATTAGGTTTAAGTGACGAAGCGATCTTGTCATGGAATAGTTTAAATGAATTTGGAGCTATTAATGAAGGAATTAAAGTTAAAAAAGGTGGACCAATATTCCCTCGCTTAGAAACTGAGGTTGAGGTTGCTTATATTAAAGAACAAATGCAGGGAACTGTAAAACCAGTTGAAGAAAAAATTGAAGAAGCAGTTCCTGAAATTACAATTGATGAATTCTTTAAGGTACAACTTAAAGTTGCAGAAGTAAAAGAAGCAAGTGCGGTAAAAGGAGCTAAAAAACTTCTTAAACTTCAATTAGATTTAGGCAATGAATCAAGACAGGTTATTTCGGGTATCGCTGAATACTATCAACCGGCGGATTTAGTTGGTAGAAAAGTAATCTGTGTTACAAACTTAAAGCCAGCTAAGTTAAGAGGCGAATTATCTGAAGGAATGATTCTTGCGGGGAGTATTGAAGGTAAACTTTCTCTTGCAACGATCGATCAAACTTTACCAAATGGTACGATTATAAAATAGTGTTACTAGGAAAAGTGTTTCGTGTAAAACTATACATGGGACACTTTTTCTTTTGTCATTTATTTTTCTGAAATAATTGTTATAACGTGATGAAATATGTAGTATTCTCTGTGAAACACTTAAAATGATATGAATTTGTTGGAATTTGGTAAATGTAACAGAAGTTTTGTTAGAATATGTCATTATATGAAGAAAATATTACAGGTAGATTACAATAGTAAAATTACGATAATTGTCTAATAATGTAACTCGTATAACCAAAGTCCTGGTTTTTCAGGGGCTTAACTTAAAAAAACACTAAAATTTTATTAGAAATTAATTAATTTTAGCTGTTTCTATTTGTAACGGAATTGTTAACTGTGCGTTAGGTAAGAAATTTATCGGTATGCTAGACTAAATCTCAGATGGACGAAGGAGAACTTAAAATGCTTTTTGATACACATGTACATTTAAACGCTGATCAATTTAAAGAAGACCTTGAAGAAGTTATCAAACGATCACTTGAAGCAGGAGTTGTTCATCAAGTAGTTGTTGGTTTTGATCGACCAACTATTACGAAAGCTATGGAATTAATAGAGCAATATGATTTTCTATATGCAGCGATTGGCTGGCATCCAGTTGATGCAATCGACGCAACTGAAGAAGATTTTGAATGGATTAAAGAGCTTTCTAAACATCCAAAAGTAGTAGCAATAGGCGAAACTGGATTAGATTATTACTGGGATAAGTCACCAAAGGAAATACAACAAGAAGTATTCCGCAGACAAATTCGCCTGGCGAAAGAGTGTGAATTACCAATCGTTATTCACAATCGTGACGCAACCGAAGATATTGTTACAATTTTAAAAGAAGAAAATGCATCAGAAGTAGGCGGCATAATGCACTGCTTCGGCGGAAGTGTGGAGACTGCAAAAGAATGTATCGATATGAACTTCTATATTTCTTTAGGAGGACCGGTTACATTTAAAAATGCAAAAAAACCAAAAGAAGTTGCGACTGAGATTCCGTTAGATAATCTGTTAATCGAAACGGACTGTCCATACTTAACTCCACATCCGCATAGAGGAAAAAGAAACGAACCTAGCTATGTATCACTTGTTGCTGATGAGATTGCACGTTTAAAAGGTATTTCAGTTGAAGAAGTTCAATTAAGAACATTTGAAAACGCATGTAAAATCTTTCAGATTAACAAATGATTTTATGAACTAGAGCGAATAGATTGGATTCGTCACAGTTCACGTATGAAGAGTTGAAGGATTTGTCGAAAAAAAACTCTTCTACTTCTAAATCTAGTAAACATACATTCAGTAGAGTAGAAGCACTAGTTAATAGGTTTGGAGCTAGTCAATCTTTTTTCTCAAAGTAAAGGAGGAGTAAATCGTGATAGACGCGAATAGGTTACTTTCTAGACTTGGGAGTAGTAAAAAACTAGCAGTACAACTTGCAGGAGCTTTAGTTTTCACTGGATCAGTAGGTACAGGAGCATATGAGGGACTTAAAGAACAAGTAACTCTTGAGGTAGACGGGAATGAACAGGTTATTCAAACACATGCAAACACTGTGGCTGAATTATTAAAAGAACAGAACTTAACAATAACGAATAATGATGAGATTTATCCTTCTGCTGATACAAAAATTTCAGATAAAATGGACGTCGTCATTCAACATGCAAAGTCTGTTAAATTTACAATTGATGGGCAAGAAAAAGTCATTATGACAACTGCTCAAACTGTCCAAGAATTATTAAAAGAACAAAAAATTAAAGTAAAACCCAATGATATTATCATGCCAGGGCCATCAACACCATTAAAAGAAAATGAAAATGTTACTTATGAGAAAGCTTTTCCAATAGTACTTAATGATGGTGGTGTACCTAAAAAAGTATTTTCAACTTCGACTACTGTCGCTGACTTTTTAGAAAAACAGCAAATTACATTAAATGAATATGATCGAGTTGAACCAGCGGTTGATGCAAAGGTTGAACAAAACGATACAGTTCGAGTGATACGCGTGGAAAAAGTCAACGATGTGGTGGAAGAATCATTAGATTACCGTGAAAAAGAAAAAGTGGATTCCTCAATGTATAAAGGGGAATCTGCAGTTATCACAGACGGTGTAAAAGGTCTTGTTAAACGTAACTTTGAATTGATCAAAGAAAACGGAAAAGTTGTTTCTAAAACACTTATTGATGAAACGATTTTAAAAGATCCTGTTGATCGAGTTGTTGCTGTCGGAACAAAATCAGTACCTTCTTCAAGTGCACTAGTTAAATCTAGCGCGCCTAAAGTAAATAGTAAGGTTAAAGAAATGTATGTAGAAGCAACTGCATATTCACCTTATGATGCTGGAATGAGTGGTACAACTGCAACTGGTATTAATATTCGTAAAAACCCTAATATGAAAATGATTGCGGTTGACCCGAATATTATTCCTCTTGGATCTAAAGTATGGGTAGAAGGCTATGGTGTTGCAATTGCTGGGGATACTGGCGGTGCAATAAAAGGTCGTAGAATTGATATTTTAATGCCTACAAAAGATGACTGTTTTGATTTTGGTCGTCGTACAGTGAAAATTCGTATTATAAGCTAATCTATTTAAAATAAATAGTTGAGATTGTAAAAGTAGAAGGATAAGTCCTTCTGCTTTTTTTTATACTATTTTTAACATGGTATGAAGTTTTTTTATCCTTATGGTATGATTACAATACTTGAATTGGTTGGAGGAACAAATGAAAATTAAAGAAATCATTGTCGTCGAAGGTAAAGATGATACAGCGGCAATAAAAAGAGCTGTTGATGCAGATACAATTGAAACAAGTGGATCTGCCATAAATAAGGAAACGTTACAATTAATTAAACATGCACAAGAGACAAGAGGGGTCATTGTATTTACTGATCCTGATTATCCTGGTCAACGTATACGATCAATTATTAAGGAAAATGTACCAGGTTGTAAACATGCTTTTTTACCAAAAGAAGAAGCGGTTCGTTCAGGTAAAAAAGGATTAGGTATTGAGCATGCGACAAGAGATTCGATTCGAAATGCCTTACTCCATGTTAAACAAGAATTTATCGAGGTTGAGTCTGAAATTACAAAAGAAGATTTAGTTGATGCGGGATTTATTGGGCATCCAAAGTCAAGCGAGAGACGAGATAAACTCGGTAAAATACTTAATATAGGATATACAAACGGAAAGCAGCTAGAGAAACGTCTACAAATGTTTCAAATTTCGAAAGAAGAGTTTGGGCAAGCTGTAAATAAAGTTTTAATGGAGGAAAAGTGATGAAGGATATTGCAACACCAAGTCGTACAAAGGAAATACTGGCAAAGTACGATTTCTTTTTTAAAAAAAGTTTTGGTCAAAATTTCTTGATTGATACAAATATACTAGAGAATATTGTAAGTTATGCTGACTTAACTGGAGAAAGTTGTGCAATTGAAATTGGTCCTGGGATTGGAGCTTTAACTGAACAAATTGCCAAACGTGCTAAAAAAGTTTTAGCATTTGAAATTGATAATCGACTAATACCGATTTTAGAAGATACATTGTCACCTTATGATAATATTCAAATTGTAAATGAAGATGTATTAAAAGCGGATGTAGAAAAAGCAATTGAAGAATATTTACCAAATGAAAAAGACATTATGGTGGTTGCCAATTTACCTTATTATGTGACGACACCAATTATTATGAAGTTATTAAAAGAGGGATTACCGATAAGAGGTATAGTCTGTATGCTTCAGAAGGAAGTTGCTGACCGCATTGCAGCTAAACCTGGAACAAAAGATTACGGATCACTTTCGATAGCAATCCAATTTTATACACATGCCTCAACAGTAATGACTGTACCTCGAACAGTATTTATGCCACAACCGAATGTTGATTCAGCTGTCATTAAGCTTGTGAAAAGAGATCAACCAGCAGCCGAGGTTATTGATGAAGCATTCTTTTTTGAAATTGTAAGAGCTAGTTTTGCACAACGTAGAAAAACGTTAAATAATAATTTGTTAAGTAATTTCTCACAACTGAAAAAAGATAAATCGATTCTTGAAACATGCCTAACAGAAGCTGGAATAGTAGGTACAAGAAGAGGCGAAACATTGTCCATACAGGAATTTGCTACGTTGAGTAATAGTCTATATAAGTATTTAAAATAACAAGTTTTTATAGGTAGAATCTAAACTTATTGATTAAATAAGTTTGGATTCTTTTTTTTGAGTCGATTTCAATAATTCAATCTAATCACCCTTTTCTAGGTCGATACATAATCTAAAAAAAGAGAGCAGAATCGTAGTGGGTACTTAAGTCATTTTGGAGGGGAAGGCATGAATATTAATATAGGAGATATCGTAGAGCGAGCATCTTATAAATATGACTTACTTTTTCGTGTAGTGGAGATAAAACAAAACGGTGATGAAGTAATTGCTATTTTATATGGTGACGATTTTCGTTTAATTGCTGATGCGCCTTTATCCGACCTGCGAGTGATTATAGAATCTGAGTATCGCGAAAAAGGTAGAAGATCTTCTGTAGAAATTGAACAGAATTACAAATTATTTAGAAGAGAGACGCTTGAACAAAAAGAAAAAAGAAGGTTTGAAGCAACAAACGGTTATCGAACTGACGTCAACTTATTTCAGATACCAGGTCGTGTACTTCATATAGATGGAGATCCACTTTATTTAAAAAAGTGTATTGAAATGTATAATAAAATGGGGGTACCTGTTGAAGGTATCTATTGTAAAGAAACAGAGCTACCAACAAAAATTGGGTATTATTTAGATCATTATCGTCCTGACATACTCGTTATTACAGGTCATGACGCATATACGAAAGCAAAAGGTGTAGTTACTGACTTAGATGCTTATCGACATTCAAA
Organism: Bacillus sp. EAC; assembly: GCF_002156875.1. GTDB lineage: Bacteria > Bacillota > Bacilli > Bacillales > Bacillaceae_G > Gottfriedia. The sequence goes on from NZ_NCSY01000008.1 coordinate 104,854, forward strand.
ATACTTTGTTGATGCTGTAAAAGAAGCGAGAAGAAAAGTTCCATCATTGGATCATCTAGTTATTTTTGCTGGGGCATGCCAATCTCATTTTGAGGCGATTATTCGTGCTGGGGCAAATTTTGCTAGTTCACCAACTAGAGTCAATATCCATGCTTTAGATCCTGTCTACGTAGTCGGGAAAATAAGTTTCACATCATTTATGGATCGAGTGAATGTTTATGAGGTTGTGCGTAATACGATTACTGGAGAAAAAGGTCTAGGTGGGGTAGAGACAAAGGGAATACTAAGAACAGGATTGCCTTTTCAATCAATGGAAGAATAAAAATTTAGATTTTCTACATCAACGAGAACTCGTTAGTAGAAAATCTTTTTTTAATTTTCATACATAACTTTATGAATTATACAAATAATATATTGGACTTGAAAATTTTTATTGACAGGTATCTAGTCTCGTTGGTATAATTTTATGTTTTGTTGACGTAGTTTACATAATATGGTATACTTGTCAGAGTGAGGTGGTATGAAATGGCAAAGAAATTATCTGAAATAAAGGATACTTTAGATAGTCATGTTGGACAACGACTTACATTAAAAGCAAACAGCGGGCGCAGAAAAACTGTGGAACGCTCCGGTGTATTAGCAGAAACATATCCATCCATATTTGTAGTACAACTAGATCAAGAAGAGAACGCATTTGAACGCTTATCTTTTAGTTATGCAGATATTTTAACAGAAACAGTTGAATTGTTTTTCTGTGATGACCATACAAGTGAACTAATGGCGAACGGACAGTAGATTATCTACTGTCTCTTTTCTTTTTCTCTCTTTTCATTAAATAAAATTACATATATTACACATACTATGCGTGTCGAAGATGAAAAGGGGGTTGCTTTTTTTGGGTAGAAGAAGAGGCGTAATGTCAGAGAAGTTTAAAGAAGAGCTTGCAAAAGATCTTGGTTTCTATGACGTTGTTCAAAAAGAAGGCTGGGGAGGCATCCGAGCGAAGGATGCCGGGAACATGGTTAAAAGAGCAATCGAATTAGCTGAGTTACAATTATCAAATAAGCAACAGTAATGAATATTCACTTCGACAAAACCGAAGCAAGATGCTTCGGTTTTTTGTGACCTTTACAATCGAAAACCCAGCGAGAAATAGCACTTTCTAATGGTTACATTTTTCTTATGACTTAATTATGATACAATAGCAAAAAAAGTAGTGTTCATAAGAAGGTGAGAATAGTGAAGTTAATGGTGAAAGCTCCTGCGAAAATTAATCTTTCGTTGGATGTAGTAGGAAAAAGGAACGACGGATATCATGATGTGAAAATGATAATGACAACAATTGATTTAGCCGATCGAATCGAATTAGAGCTTCTTCAAGAGGATCGAATTATTGTTACGTCACATAATCGATATGTGCCTGATGACCAACGGAATTTAGCTTACCAAGCTGCTATCATATTAAAAGATATGTTCGGAGTTAAACAAGGAGCGCATATTTTTATTACTAAAAATATCCCTGTTGCTGCTGGTTTAGCAGGAGGAAGCTCAGATGCTGCAGCTGTTTTAAGAGGTTTAAATAAGCTTTGGAATCTAAATTGCACGTTAGATGAATTGGCTGAGATAGGATCGAAAATTGGTTCGGATGTTTCTTTTTGTGTTTATGGTGGAACAGCAATAGCAACTGGACGCGGTGAAAAAATTGAGCATATCGATGCGCCACCGCCGTGCTGGGTAATTCTAGCGAAACCAAGTCAAGGTGTTTCGACTGCGACGGTTTATCAAAAATTAAAACTAGATGATGTATCCCATCCAAATGTGGATAAAATGGTCCAAGCTATTTCTGAAAAGAAATATTACGACATTTGTTCTTCTTTAGGAAATGTATTAGAAACAGTTACTTTACAATTACATCCTGAAGTTGCAATGATTAAAGAACAAATGAAGCGTTTTGGAGCGGATGCAGTTTTAATGAGCGGAAGTGGACCGACGGTATTTGGTTTAGTAAGGCATGATTCAAGAATGAATCGTGTTTATAATGGATTAAAAGGTTTTTGTGACCAAGTTTATGCTGTTCGTATGCTTGGTGAACGTGAAAAACTTGATTAAAAACGAATATTATTATAAGATTTTGTTAAAATATTCGTGATTAGAGGTGCTCACATGAAAATTAGAAGAAGCTCTCGTCTTGTAGGTATGACCCATTATTTGTTGCATCATCCGCAACAGTTAGTATCATTAACTTTTTTTGCTGATTTGTATGCATCTGCAAAATCTTCAGTTAGTGAAGATTTAGGTATTATTAAGCAGACGTTTGAACAACAAGGAATTGGAACATTGATGACTGTGCCTGGAGCAGCGGGCGGAGTTAAATATATTCCTAGTATTAGCATTCAAGAAGTAAATAATTTAATTGAAGAGTTATGCGATTTACTTCAAAAACCAGACAGAGTATTGCCTGGTGGATATCTATATATGACAGACATACTAAGCAATCCTAACTATGTCAATAGTGTGGGACGTATGTTTGCATCGATTTTTGGTAAGAAAAAAGTGGATATTGTTATGACAATTGCAACTAAAGGAATACCACTTGCGTACGCAGTTGCAAATTATTTAAATGTACCAGTTGTTATCGTTCGTCAAGATAACAAAGTAACAGAAGGTTCAACTGTAAGTATTAATTATGTATCTGGTTCTTCAAAACGAATTCAGACGATGGCACTAACGAAAAGAAGCATTGAGGCCGGTTCAAATGTTTTAATCATCGATGACTTTATGAAAGCTGGCGGAACGATTACTGGCATGAAGAATTTATTAAAAGAATTCCAAGCAAACGTAGCTGGTATTGGTGTATTAGTAGAAGCCGTAAATATAGAAGAGCGATTAGTAGAAGATTATATCTCGCTTGTTAAATTATCAGAGGTAAATGAAAGAGAACAACTTATTCGAGTTGAAAAAGGTAATTTCCTAGAAGAATCATTTATTAAAACGGAATAGCACACAAATAATGTGTAAGCTAATTTCATAATAATAGAGGGGAAGAGTACATATGCAAATAATCCATACTGATCATGCACCAAAGGCAATTGGTCCATATTCCCAAGCAGTTATTGCTAATGGCCTATTATACACTTCAGGACAAATTCCTTTACGTGTAGATGGAACAATTGTTGAAGGCGGAATCGAAGAACAAACAAAACAAGTATTTGCTAACTTAAAAGCAGTTTTAGAAGAAGCAGGTACTGATTTAACGAAAGTAGTAAAAACAACTGTGTTCTTAAAAGACTTATCAACCTTCGTGAATTTCAATGGAATCTATGAGGAATTTTTCAATGAACACAAGCCAGCTAGAAGCTGTGTAGAGGTCGCAAAACTACCAAAAGATGTACTTGTAGAAATAGAATGTATAGCAATTGTTTAAAACCTGAAAATTTTTCAGGTTTTTTTTTGTAAATTCCTAAATTTTACATAAATATTTCCGATAAATTACTTGAGGCCTCTGATTTGATGAATTTTTTTAAAAATTAAATAAATTACATAAAAATTTTCCAAAAAGAAGGAAATTTTTGAAAATTGTTGAAACTAACTAGTATTGCTTAAAGATGAAAAAGGTGGTGAACAAGATGGAAGTGACAGACGTAAGACTACGCCGCGTAAACACGGAAGGTCGTATGAGAGCAATCGCATCAATCACTTTAGATCATGAATTTGTCGTTCATGATATTCGTGTAATTGATGGTAATAACGGTTTATTCGTAGCAATGCCAAGCAAACGTACTCCGGATGGAGAATTCCGTGATATCGCTCATCCGATTAACTCTTCAACTCGTAGCAAAATACAGGATTCTGTATTAGCTGAATATCACCGTGTAGGTGAGTTAGAAGAAGACTTTGAAGAAGCAGGTGCTTCTTAAAAATATGACCAAAAAGAACCCGTTAATGTATAATGGGTTCTTTTTTTATGGTATAATAACAAAGATGTAAATTTGATAAAAATTGTTAAAATTAGCATTTTAAGCTTTCTAGTATGGGTAGATAGATTGATGGAGGATGACTATGTCAAATAAATATGCGATTGTTCTAGCAGCAGGTAAGGGCACTAGAATGAAATCAAAATTATATAAAGTACTTCATCCTGTTTGTGGGAAACCAATGGTTCAGCATGTAGTCGATCATGTAAAATCAGTGGGCGTACATACTGTTGTAACTGTTGTTGGTCACGGAGCAGAATTAGTTAAAACACAATTGGGTGAAAATAGTGAATACGCTCTTCAAGCAGAGCAATTAGGAACTGCACATGCTGTAATTCAAGCAGCGCCACTTTTAAAGGATAAAGAAGGTACTACTTTAGTTATTTGTGGAGATACACCATTAATAACACCTGAAACAATTCAAGCCCTTTTTGAAGAGCATGAAAGATTGCAGGCAAAAGCTACCATTTTAACAGCTCACCTTGAGGATTCTACTGGTTATGGTAGAATAATTAGGAGCATAGATGGATCAGTACAAAGAATTGTTGAGCATAAGGATGCAACGCCTGATGAACTTACAATTCAAGAAATAAACACAGGCACATATTGCTTTGATAATAAAGCATTATTTGAAGTGTTAAATGATGTAAACAACGATAACTCACAAGGTGAATACTACTTACCCGACGTTATTGAACTACTAAAGGCTAAAGATGAAACTGTAGCCGCATACAAAACATCAAACTTTGATGAAACGTTAGGTGTTAACGATCGTTATGCCTTATCGTTTGCCGAAACACTAATGCGTAAAGAAATTAACAAGAAGCATATGCTAAATGGAGTAACAATTATTGATCCATTAAGCACTTATATTTCTGCTGATACTGTGATTGGCTCAGATACGATTCTTTACCCGGGCACGATGATTTATGGAAATAGTATTATTGGATCTGATTGTACAATTGGACCGAATACTGAAATCATCGATAGTGAAATTGGAAATGAAACAAGCATAAAACAATCAGTTGTACATGAGAGTAAAATTGGCGATTCAACGACTGTTGGACCATTTGCTCATATTCGTCCTGCAACGACATTAGGTAATGAAGTTCGTATTGGAAACTTCGTTGAAACAAAAAAAGTAACATTTGGTAATGGAAGTAAGGCTTCGCATTTGAGTTATATAGGTGATGCTGAAGTAGGTCAAGGTGTAAACATAGGCTGCGGTTCGATTACGGTAAACTATGATGGGAAAAATAAGTTTAAAACAATTATTGAAGATAATGTATTTGTTGGATGTAATTCGAACTTAATTGCTCCAGTTACAGTTAAAAAAGGTTCATATATTGCAGCTGGTTCAACGATTACAGATGAGGTTCCAGAAGATTCTCTTGCTATTGCAAGAGCAAGACAAGTGAACAAAGAAGGTTACTATAAAAATTAATTATAGATAAAAAGAAAAAAGCGGAGGGTACACGAAACATGCCTAATCAATATCCAGACAAGCATTTAAAAGTATTTACTCTTAATTCCAATCCTAAATTAGCAGAAGAAATTGCAAAGCATATTGGCGTAGAGCTTGGTAAATGTTCAGTTTCTCGTTTTAGCGACGGAGAAGTGCAAATTAATATAGAAGAAAGTATTCGTGGTTGTGATGTATTTATCATTCAATCGACTAGCTTCCCTGTAAATGAGAGTATTATGGAATTATTAATCATGATTGATGCGCTAAAACGTGCATCTGCTAAGACAATAAATCTAGTGATTCCTTACTATGGTTACGCTCGTCAAGATCGTAAAGCTCGTTCACGTGAGCCGATTACTTCTAAATTAGTTGCAAACCTACTTGAAACAGCAGGTTCTACTCGAGTAATTACTCTTGATTTGCATGCGCCACAAATTCAAGGATTCTTTGATATTCCAATCGATCATTTATTAGGTGTACCTATCCTTTCTGACTACTTTAGAAAAAAACAGCTTGAAGACATCGTAATTGTTTCTCCAGATCATGGTGGCGTAACAAGAGCTCGTAAAATGGCTGATCGTCTAAAAGCACCAATTGCAATCATTGATAAACGTCGTCCAAGACCAAATGTTTCGGAAGTTATGAATATCATTGGTAATATTGAGGGTAAAACTGCCATCTTAATTGATGACATTATTGATACAGCAGGAACAATTACACTTGCTGCCAACGCATTAGTTGAGCACGGTGCGAAAGATGTTTATGCTTGCTGTACACATCCTGTTTTGTCTGGACCAGCGATTGATCGTATTGAAAACTCTTGTATTAAAGAATTAGTTGTAACTAATTCAATTTGTCTTGCTGAAGAGAAGAAGACAGAAAAACTTGTAGAATTATCAGTTGCAGGCCTACTTGGTGAAGCAATTATTCGTGTATATGAAGAACAATCAGTAAGTACTTTATTTGATTAATAAAATTATATGGTATGATATCTTTAATTTAACGAAATGAGGACGTAGCCTGAAGTGGTTACGTCTTTTCGTAATATAACTGAGCGAATAGTAAAGTGTAAATAAGACAAATAAACGACTGGAGGGACACATGGATGAAAATGTTTGTCGGGTTAGGAAATCCTGGAAGAGAATATGAGAGAACAAGACATAATATAGGATTCATTGCGATTGATGAATTAGCTCACCGCTTTGGGATGCAATTGAACCAACAGAAATTTAATGGTGTATATTCATCTGGAATAGTAAATGGAGAAAAAGTTTTTTTAGTAAAGCCTCTTACATATATGAATTTATCTGGAGAATGCGTGAGACCCTTTATGGACTATTTTGGTGTGGAATTAGAAGACTTAATTGTACTTTATGATGAGATGGATATTCCAACAGGCAAATTACGTTTACGTACAAAAGGCAGTGCAGGTGGACATAATGGGATTAAATCTTTAATACAACATTTGGGGACACAAGAGTTTCAACGTATTCGTATTGGTGTGGACCGACCAAATGGTATGAGTGTAGTCAATCATGTACTTTCAAACTTTCATGAAGAGGAAGTAGCCGAAGTAGTAGATAGCGTCAAAAAAGCAGCAGATGCATGTGAATACTTTTTAAAACATCCATTTGTAGAAGTTATGAACCAATATAATAAAAAATAAGCTCAGCACTATTTTATTGTTTTTAGACAGAGAAGCCATGAAATACTGCGGAAAAATGAGAAGCAAAAGACCCCTGGACCATAAACGTGAAAGGACTTAGTTGTTTGTCCGCAGAAAAGAGTCGACTCTCGTGTATGTCAACAATATAGTTTAACAAAGCCAAAAAATAAAAAAACAGGAATTTAAGCCTCCGTATTGAATAAGTATAGTTAGTACAATCCATACTGTATATATGAATTTTTTGTTGTATGGAGGCATTATGGAATTATTAGAATGTCAATGTAGGTATTGTCAAAAATTAATAGGTAGATTTGAAAAACAGCAATTGCTACAGATTTCGTCTTATTATTGTCATTCATTTGATGCTGAATTAAGTGATTTTGTAAATTTTATTCAATCTCCTAACCAAGTTGTTCAAATAGTGTGTGAGGATTGCGAAATGGCTCTTACTGAATTTCCGCATTATCATCAATATAAGAATTTCATAAATTAAATTGCCTTTGGTTAGATACCTAAGGCGTTTTTCTGTTTTAAATTTCGAAATTATTACAAATATAAACTTCAACTAAGGGTATGTGTTGAGAAATAGACTTAGATTGACTGTTAGGGGAGATTAGCTTCGTGATTGGTTTAATCGAACAATTTAACCAGTATAAAGATATTAAAAAAGTAATAAAGGGAATTAAGGATGGACTAAGAGAACAATTGGTTACAAACTTAACAGGATCTGCAAAAACTTTGTTGGCTGGTGCAGTTTTTAAAGAGACTGGAAAAACGCAGTTAATCGTAACAAATAATCTTCTTCAAGCTCAAAAAGTATTCGAGGATTTAAAATCGGTTGTAGGAAAAGATAAGATATTTTTATATCCAGCAAATGAACTTATTGCGTCTGAGATTGCCGTTTCAAGTCCAGAACTTAGATCGCAAAGATTAATAGCGTTAAATAGTTTAATGTCAAATAAAGCATCTATTATTGTAACACCTGTAGCCGGTGTTGTAGGATTCCTTCCTTCTCCCGAACTATGGGCTAGTTATCAACTTCACTTTGAATTAGGTGAAGAAATTGATTTACCTAATTTGATTTCACAGTTTGTTCAAATGGGATATGAGCGAGTTGGTATGGTTGAAAGTAAAGGTGAATTTAGTGTGCGAGGCGGGATTCTAGATATATATCCTTTAACGTACGAAGATCCGATAAGAATTGAATTGTTTGATACAGAAATTGATTCAATCCGTTCTTTTTCGCCAGATAACCAGAGATCGATTAATAAGTATGACCGTGTACAAATCGGACCAGCAACAGAAAGAATTGTATCAAAAACCGACTTACAATTAGGAGTTCAACGAATTGAAGACGCATTTAAAGCAACACTTTCTAAAGCAAGCGATAATCAACTAAAAGAAAATCTAATGGCAAAAGTATCTTATGACCTTGAGCAACTTAGACAAGGGCACTTAATCGATCAAATCTATAAATACTTTGGTCTAATCTATGAAAAACAATTTAGTTTACTAGATTATGTTTCTCAAGATTCAATTGTTGTTATTGATGAAATTTCACGAGTTAATGAAGTAGTTGAACAGCTGAAAAAAGATGAGGCCGAGTGGTATACATCTTTACTAGCTGAAGGAAATGCATTACAAGGCGTTACGTTTTCGCATGAATTCTTCCATTTACTTCAATCAAGAAAACGTCAACAAATTCATACAAGTCTTTTCCCACGTAGAATCCATCATACGCATCCTGAACAAGTTGTTTCGATTCAATGTAAGTCGATGCAAGAGTTTCATGGTCAAATGAATTTATTGAAGAATGAACTTGATCGATGGAAGAAAAATAAATACACCATTGTTATGCTTGGTGAAAGTGACGAGAGAACTTATAAAATAGAAAATATATTAGCAGATTATAAAATGGAAGGTAAGATTGTATCTTCCATCGAGCAAATAAAAAGCGGCGAAGTTTATATAATGAAAGGTGAACTCAATTCAGGCTTTGAGCTTCCGTTGGAAAAATTTGTACTCATAACTGAGAGAGAGCTTTTTACTAAAAAAGCGAAGAAACAAAAGAGAATTAATTCTAAATTATCAAACGCTGAGCGTATTAAAAATTACTCAGAGCTTAAAGTCGGGGATTATGTTGTACACGTGAATCACGGTATTGGTAAATTCCTTGGCATTGAGACGCTTGAGATAAATGGAATTCATAAAGATTATTTACACATACGATACCACGGAGAAGATAAATTATTTGTTCCAATCGAACAAATTGATCAAGTGCAAAAATATGTAGGTTCTGAAGGGAAAGAACCGAAAATTTATAAACTTGGTGGTACTGATTGGAAAAAGGTTAAGAAAAAAGTTGAAGGATCTGTCCAAGATATTGCAGACGACTTAATTAAATTGTATGCAGAGCGTGAAGCTTCAAAAGGATATGCTTTTTCTCCTGACGGTTTAGAACAACAAGAGTTTGAATCATCATTCCCATATCAAGAAACAGATGATCAGCTTCGTTCTATCCATGAAATTAAGAAGGATATGGAGAAGGAACGCCCAATGGATCGATTATTATGTGGTGATGTTGGATATGGAAAAACTGAAGTGGCTATTCGAGCAGCATTTAAAGCAATAGTTGAGGGGAAACAAGTAGCATTTTTAGTTCCAACTACAATTCTTGCTCAACAGCATTTTGAAACATTGCGAGAAAGATTTCAAGATTTCCCAATTAACATAGGTTTATTAAATCGTTTCCGTTCACGTAAGCAACAGTTAGAAACGATGAAAGGGTTAAAAGAGGGTTCGGTAGATATAGTCGTAGGTACGCATCGATTATTATCAAAGGATATTATCTATAAAGATTTAGGTTTGTTAATCATTGATGAAGAGCAACGTTTTGGTGTTTCTCATAAAGAAAAAATTAAACAACTTAAAGCAAATATAGATGTATTAACTTTAACTGCTACTCCAATACCTCGTACACTACATATGTCGATGCTTGGTGTAAGGGATTTATCAGTAATTGAGACACCCCCTGAAAACCGTTTCCCGGTTCAAACATATGTTGTGGAGTATAATGCTGCTTTAGTTAGAGAAGCGATCGAAAGAGAATTATCTCGTGACGGACAAATTTATTTCTTATATAACCGTGTTGAAGATATCGAACGTATGGCTGAACGAATTTCAATGCTTGTTCCTGATGCAAAGGTTGCCGTTGCACATGGTCGTATGAATGAGGGTGAACTAGAATCTGTAATGTACGGTTTCTTAGATGGACAATACGATGTCCTTGTCAGCACTACGATCATTGAAACAGGTGTTGATATTCCAAATGTAAATACACTGATTGTGTATGATGCAGATCGAATGGGGTTATCTACACTTTATCAATTAAGAGGACGAGTAGGCAGATCAAATCGCGTGGCATATGCGTACTTCACATATAAACAAGATAAAGTACTAACAGAAGTTGCAGAAAAACGTCTACAAGCGATTAAAGAATTTACTGAGCTTGGCTCTGGATTTAAAATCGCAATGCGAGACTTATCAATAAGAGGTGCTGGAAATCTACTTGGTGCCCAACAACATGGATTTATTGATTCTGTTGGATTTGATTTATATTCTCAAATGCTAAAAGATGCAATTGAGCAACGTAGAGGTATAAAGAAAGAAGATTTAATCACGATCGAAATCGACGTAGAGGTAGATGCGTATTTACCGGATACGTATATCCAGGATAGTAAGCAAAAAATTGAGATGTATAAGCAATTTAGACGTTTGGAATCATTTGAGGAATTAAACGATTTACAAGATGAATTGATGGATCGATTTGGAGAGTTTCCTTTAGAAGTCGGTTATTTATGTCAAATCGCACATATAAAACTGTTAGCAAATGCAGAGAAAATTGAGCTAATTAAACAAGTGAAGTCAGAAGTTAGTGTGTATTTCTCTGAACAAGCTAGTACAAATATCGATGGTGCTAAACTTTTCCAATTATGTAACTCATTTGGAAGAGGCATTGGACTTGGTATGGATGGTTCAAAATTAAAGATTTCTTTAGATATTAAAGGAAAGAAACCTGCTGACTGGTTAACTACACTAGAAGGATTAATAACAGGTCTAAAAAATGTGAAAAAAGAAAGTGTAAATGCTTAAAGAAAAGTGGATGCGCCTTGTTCAGCTCCGACAAGCATAAGACAAAGCCCGATAAAGGTTGCCTTTTACCTTAATCGGTCTTGGGCTTATGACCTCGAGGAGCTAGGCGCAGGAACTAGACAAATCGAAAAGTGGATGCGCCTTGTTCAGCTCCGACAAGCATAAGACAAAGCCCGATAAAGGTTGCCTTTTACCTTAATCGGACTTGGGCTTATGACCTCGAGGAGCTAGGCGCAGGAACTAGACAGATCGAAAAGTGGATGCGCCTTGTTCAGCTCCGACAAGGGTATCGAATAAGGGTTTTCTTACCCTTCTTTTAGGACTCGCTTATGTCCTCCTAAAGAGAAGTTGCCGGAATAACACTAATAGAAATTTACCAAAATGTGCTTTTACTACTATATTTTTAGTAAAGGTGTCAAAAAATCTCACTTATTTTGTATAGAACGGAAGTTGTGTAGGATACTATCATTAATTAAGGGTGACCTTACCTCATTGTCACTCAAGTATCTTTCATCAACGTAGACATGCAAGTAAGTGAGGAGGCGCTTTACAAGTATGAAAGCAACAGGTATTGTTCGTCGTATTGACGATTTAGGTCGAGTGGTTATACCAAAAGAAATTCGGAGAACTTTGCGTATTCGTGAAGGTGATCCATTAGAAATATTTGTTGATCGAGATGGAGAAGTTATCCTAAAGAAATATTCACCTATCAGTGAGTTAAGTGATTTTGCGAAGGAATATGCTGATGCACTATATGATACGCTAGGTCATACAGTCATAATTAGTGACAGAGATTCAGTAGTTGCGGTTTCAGGAGGTTCTAAGAAAGAATACTTAAACAAAAATATAGGTGATATTATTGAAAAAACTATGACTGAGCGCAACTCGAAAGTCGTAAGTGAGCCTGGAGAGGCATCATTTATCGAAAGTGTGATTGAAAAATATCAATCCTATGCTGTTGGGGCAGTTATAGCTAGTGGAGACCCAATTGGGGCTGTAGTAATCTTCTCCAAAGATAAAACAATAACAGAGGTTGAGAAAAAAGCCATCGACACAGCAACGAACTTCTTAGCTAGACAAATGGAACAGTAAAGAAAAGTATGGCGACTGTTTAGCTCTGACAAGCATAAGAATAATAGCATGGAAAGTGTTTTTTACTTTCCGTGTTCTTATGCCTCGAGAGGTTATGCGCCAGGACTAAATATCATGGTATCTTCTTTTCTTAAGGAAATTTCGAACTTAAAGATGGAGTAATACCAAAGAGCTAGTTCATAGTTAGAAAGTACAAAAATTGGACCATTCCTTTACCAAACTTGGCTAAGGAATGGTTTTTCTTTTGGCAACTCTTTACATAAACCCCAATAATGTAATACATTAAAGGTTGAACCGTCTATTAAAGGAGTTGTAATCCTTTTGCAAAAAGCTAAGCAGAAAGCAGCCCTACAAGGGGCTTTATTCATCACTATAGCATCACTATTATCAAAAGTATTAAGTGCGTTTTATAAAATTCCATATCAAAATATTGCTGGCGACTTAGGTTACTATATTTATCAGCAGGTATATCCGGTTTATGCTATTGCATTAGCTTTTTCTACCTATGGTTTTCCTTTAGTTCTATCATCTTACGTAGCAGAACGCTTGGCTAAAAAAGATGAGAAGGGTGCCAAGGAGCTGGTATATGCTACATTTTTGATGCTGTTATTAATCGGTACTGCTTGTTTTATGACGTTATACATAGGAAGTAATAGTATTGCGCATTTTATGCGAGATAGTCATTTAGCAATGCTTATTAGAGTAGTAAGTGTTGGCTTTTTATTTGTGCCTATTACATCAGCTTTTCGCGGGTATTATCAGGGATTAGGTGATATGGGACCTACATCAGTAAGCCAAGTAATAGAGCAATTATTTCGTGTAGTTACTATTCTAGTTTTATCAATTTATTTACTGCAAACAACAGATAATCTTTATATTGTTGGTGCAGGGGCTGTATCAGGATCTATTTTAGGAAGTATCGCAGCAATTTTATACTTCTTTTACTGGGTCTCTTTTAAAGGATCTGGTTTAACGATTCCTAAAATTAGCTTAGTAAAAACATACCGTTCAGAATTAAAGACGATTTTATATCAAGGAATTCTACTTAGTTTAAGTAGCTTAGTACTTGTATTCATTCAATTTATTGATTCGATTTCGTTTTATCCATTACTAGTACAATATGGTTACCATGTTGAGGGTGCAAAGTTAGTTAAAGGTATCTATGATCGTGGATTTCCTTTAATTCAGCTAGGGGCGGTCATTGCTTCATCATTCTCACTAGCATTAATTCCATATCTCTCAAGTGAATTAGTAAGAAAAGAGCACAATTCAATAAATAATCGAATTTCTGCGGCAATAAGAGTAAGTATCGTTGTAGGAGCTGCGGCAACAATCGGTTTAATTTCCATCATACATCCGACGAACATCATGCTTTATCGAAATGATTTAGGAACTGATGTCCTTTCCATTTTATGTATCTCAATCTTTTTTGCTGGTATTTCAATTACAACCTCATCAATTGCACAAGGACTAGGGAAAAGTTTAATTCCGGCCCTAAATGTATTTATTGGTGGGTGTGTAAAATTTATAGGAAATGTCATATTAATGGAGCAAATTGGCTCAAAAGGAGCGGCCTATTCAACTGTGTTTGCTTTGATTATCGTGACAATCTTGAATTTAGCTTATATTTATAAGTTGTCTAGAGTAACTTTTTTTGGCTTAAAGTTTATTGGAAAACTTCTCGTCGCGTTAGCAATTATGTACGCTAGTGTTTATGTATATGAAATTGTATTTGAGAAGTATGCGATGATTATTAATCCTCTTCGTTTACGAATGTTAGTCGAAGCGCTAACGTCAGCAACAGTAGGAGCAATTGTGTTTGCGATTGTGTTAATAAAAATTAAGTTATTTACGGTAGAAGAGTTAAGCTCATTAGTTAAAAGTAAAAAATTACAAAAATGGCTCTCTTAAACGAACAGGAGGAGCAAATATGAACACAATTACAGTCTTAGGTTTAGGTGCAGGTGATATTGAGCAGCTTCCACTTGGAATTTATAAAGTATTGCAAAAAACTGAAAATCTATTTTTACGAACAAAAGACCATCCTGTTATACAAGAATTACAAAATGAAGGACTGACATACCAATCTTTTGATGCTGTTTATGAGAAACATGATCGTTTTGAAGATGTATATTCAGAAATCGTTGACCGATTAATTGAAGCCTCAACACACACATCAATTACATATGCAGTACCAGGGCATCCTTTAGTAGCCGAAAAAACAGTACAACTATTAATTGAACTGGCTAACGAGGGGGAAATTCATTTAGACATTAAAGGTGGACAAAGCTTCTTAGACGCTATGTTTACTAGTTTGCAGATTGATCCGATTGAAGGGTTTCAATTTATCGATGCAACTGATTTGGAAAATGAATATATAACTTATAGACAACATCTAATTATTTGCCAAGTCTATGATCAAATGACTGCTTCTCATACAAAATTAAAATTGATGGAGCAGCTTCCGGACGATTACGAAGTGTATATTGTTACAGCAGCGGGTAGTAAGGAAGAAATAATTAGTAAAGTTCCGTTATTTGAGCTTGACCGTGATACGTCTATTAATAATCTAACAAGTGTATATATACCACCTGTTAAACATGAAGAGGATTTATATCATCAATTTGAAACGCTTCGTTCTGTTATTGCTACTTTAAGAGGACCAGACGGATGTCCTTGGGATCAGAAGCAAACACATGAGTCGTTAAAGAAATACTTATTAGAAGAAGCATATGAACTACTAGAGGCAATTGATGAGGAAGATGATGAACATATCATCGAAGAACTTGGTGATGTATTACTTCAGGTGATGCTTCATGCACAAATCGGTGAAGATGATGGATATTTCTCAATACAAGATGTGATTAAAGGATTAGTAAGTAAATTGATTTATCGTCATCCACACGTATTTGGAAACGTTCATGTTGAAAATGAAGATGAAGTTGTCCAAAACTGGCAGCAACTAAAAGAAGCTGAAAAAGGAAAAGACGTTGAATCAATCCTTTCAGGTATCCCGAAAGAACTTTCTGGATTATTAAAAGCAGAAAAGCTTCAAAGCAGGGCTGCAAAAGTAGGATTTGATTGGACCGAATTAACACCAGTAGTTGATAAAATAAAAGAAGAAATAGCTGAAGTTCTTGCAGCTATTGAGTTAAAAGATCAATCAAAAATTGAGGCAGAACTAGGTGATGTTCTTTTTAGTATTGTTAATCTAGCACGATTTATTGATGTAAATCCTGAGGAAGCAATTTTAAAAACAAATTCGAAATTCACTAAGCGCTTCCAATTTATTGAATCAAGGCTAGGAGAAATGAATAAGTCATTTTCAGATGTATCTCTCGAGGAAATGGATGAGATATGGAATGAAGCTAAGAAGTTCGACTAATTTTTATGAAGGTTCTTTTCTAAAATGTTGTTGTTTTTTATATAGGCTTTGTTAAATTAAACTTTAATAAAGAAGATGATTGGAACGGAAGGTGCGAGACTACTGTGGGAGTTGCGGGACAGGTGAGACCCCGCAGGCGCGTATGCGCCGAGGAGGCTAAAGCAGCGCCCCACGAAAAGCGAGCATCCTGGAGTGGAAATCTAGAAAACTCCATGTTAAATAGAGCAATGAAATAAAAAGCGAGGAGTATTTATTATGAGACTTGATAAATTTTTAAAAGTGTCGAGAATTATTAAACGTCGTACACTTGCTAAAGAGGTAGCGGATCAAGGTAGAATTACAATTAATGGTACAGTTGCGAAAGCATCTACAGAAGTTAAAGTAGGTGACGAATTAAAAATTCGCTTTGGACAAAAAATTGTTACAGCAAAAGTGAATTTGTTAAAAGAAACCGTTCGTAAAGAAGAAGCAGATGCAATGTTTACGATTGTTGGCGAAGAAAAACTAACAGATAGCTTGTTCTAAAAATCTTGTCCCTTCATATACTTGTACAAATAAAACTGTATTATTTTAAAAATTACAGTCTATGTAAATGGAGGGACGATATGAATAATCCATATGAGCTAAATGCGAAGAGTTCAAGCCAAATAGTAGAACAGGATTTAGCGTTAAAAAGTAGAAGATACCTAGAAATAACAGGAGTAAAACAAGTAGAGAGTTTTGATAGTGAAGAATTCTTATTAGAAACGGCTTTAGGATTTTTGCATATTAAAGGTCATAATTTGCAAATGAAAAACCTCGATGTTGAAAAAGGTAATGTAGCCATAAAAGGGAAAATTAACGAATTAATCTATATTGATGAATACAATTCGGGGAAAGCTAAAGGAATCTTTAGCAAACTATTTAAATGAGCTTAAATGTTCAGTTTTACTCTATGGTTGCGATGGTTGGTATGGGTGCTTACCTTGGTATGGCGCTAGATACATACCATCGCTTTTTGTATCGAGGTAAAAGTAATAAATTTATCGTTTTTGGCACAGATATACTATTTTGGATCCTACAGGGATTACTAGTTTTCTATGTTCTATATTTAGTGAATGAAGGCGCATTAAGATTTTATTTATTATTAGCTTTACTATGTGGTTATGCTGCGTATAAAAGTTTGCTCCAATCGATTTATAAAAGAATATTAGAATTTATGATACAATTAGTTATTAGGATTTATTTGATTACCGTGAAGTTAATAAAAATCTTTATTATCATACCGATTAAATGGCTTATACACGTAATTATTTTAATTCTATTATTTATTTATAGTGTCCTTATTCGACTAATCCGTTTACTTTACAACTTCGTCCTATCAATTTTATTGTTTTTCGTCAGAGTATGTTGGTTTTTTGTGCCAAAACGAGTCAAAAACTTTTTAGCACGTTATAAAGGAGTTTTCGGAAAATTCAAGAATATCTTCCTTACTACTATTAAAAAAGTAAAAGATCTTTTAGATAGGAGGAAGAAATAGATGGAGCATGCTAGAAAATTAGATTTAACTAGCCAAGTTCAACCTAAGCAAAATATTGTTTTAGTTGAGGAACAATTTGTGACTCCGAAGAAAAGGAGTTTTAAAAAGTTTTTAATGCGTGTTTCATTATTCTTCATTTTTGCGGTTCCCCTTATTGTATTATTACAATCTCAGTTTCAAACTCAACAACATATTTATTCATCAAAAATGAATCAATTAAAACAAGTAAAAACAGATTTAGAAAAGACTAAAAGTGAAGTGAAGGATTCAAAACAATTAATTGATCAATTAAGTAACGATGAGTATATTATTGAAATTGCTCGGAAAAATTTATTTTTTTCAAAAGAAGGAGAAATAATCTTTCCCAATATTAAGTAATTATCGTTTCATTGACACGTGTTTTTATTATTTTATATAATATAGTAAATCCAGTTAAACAACTTAAGGAGGAGCATTTTTTTTATGTCAATTGAGGTAGGCAGCAAAGTTAGTGGGAAAGTTACAGGAATTACAAATTTTGGTGCTTTCGTAGAGTTACCAGAGGGAGTAACTGGACTTGTTCACATTAGTGAAGTAGCTGACAACTATGTTAAAGATATTAACGAACATTTAAAAGTTGGCGATGAAGTTGAAGTAAAAGTAATCAATGTTGAAAAAGACGGTAAAATCGGTCTTTCAATTAAAAAAGCGAAAGAACGTCCGCCAGTTAAAGAGGGAGAGCGTGAGCAAAGACCTCGCACAAGCAGACCTTCATACGGTGGTGGTAACGGTGGAGGAAACCGTGGCAAAAACCAAAACCGATCAGATCAACGTCCGGTTAAAGAAACATTTGATCAAAAAATGAGTAAATTTTTAAAAGACAGTGAAGATCGCCTAGCTTCTTTAAAACGTAACACAGAATCTAAGCGCGGTGGTCGTGGAGCTCGTCGAGGTTAATTTGCTACCTTGTCAGGACATAAATGATTATATAGAACACGCACTCATTAGTTGAGTGCGTTTTTGTATGTTTAATATAAGTAAAAATAATCTATTAATCTGTAGAAAAAACTGTTGACGTGTAAAATTGCCCATGTTAAGATAAAAATTGTCGTTTGAAGATAATGGCGGTGTAGCTCAGCTGGCTAGAGCGTACGGTTCATACCCGTGAGGTCGGGGGTTCGACTCCCTCCGCCGCTACCATTCCTTTTGACGGCCCGTTGGTCAAGCGGTTAAGACACCGCCCTTTCACGGCGGTAACACGGGTTCGAATCCCGTACGGGTCATACTTTTAGAAAAGAACGTCTAGTCTCTTAAAAGAGCTAGACGTTTTTTTGTCGTCCATTTCTATTTTTTATTTCATACAATTTCAACAATATACATTAACGGAATATTAAACTTCATTTTAGAACGATCTGATCTCATTAGTTTTCAGTTTATTCAGATTTTTTATAGACATATTATTTATAAAATGCGTTGGTTTTACTTGATTAGAGCAATTCTGATGATGGTATTACTCATATTTTGTAAAACAGTTGTAGCTTAAAGATTATATCGTCGAAGAAATCTTTGATTTTACTATGTCATTTTGACATTTTATTGCAATGGGACAAGTTAAAATATGGACAATAAAACAATTCGGATGGGGTGGAAAAATGACTAAACTACAAAGAGGGGCAACTAATACTACAACAAACTTGTTCCCTACGAGCGGATTTCAATCTATTTTTAGTAAATCTTCTAAATCAATAAAACCTAAATTAGAAAGAGCGTTATTCGACTGGGGACTATTAATCTTTTTGACTGGATTTTTGCTTGGACGAGCGCTGATCTTATCTCATATTCTACCTTTCGTATTACCTTTCTTTGCTTCAGTATATATGATGAAGCGAGAACGGACAGGGGTTGCATTTGTAGCTTTAATGTTAGGAGCAGTGACGGTATCGATTGAAACTGCTGCTTACGCATTTTCCACAGTCATCTTATTTTTTATCCTCAATATTTTCTTCTCGAGAGTGAAACGACATTATGTAGGTCTCGTCCCATTTCAAGTATTTCTATCAGTTTTTATTAGTCATCTTTTAATAGCATACGCTTTCCAACAGGAAGTTCTAATGTACGATGTTTTAATGGCTTCAGTTGAAGCCGGACTAAGCTTTATATTAACGATGATATTTTTTCAAAGTGTACCGTTATTGGCAATTCCTAAAAGAAAGCAACTTTTAGGGGTCGAAGAAATTGTTTGTTTAGTAATACTTTTAGCTTCGGTTGTGACGGGGACAACTGACTGGTATATCCAAGACTTATCAATTCAACATATTGTGACTAGATATATTGTTTTACTATTTGCTTTTGCAGCTGGAGGAACCGTTGGTTGTACGGTAGGTGTTGTAACGGGATTAATACTAAGTCTAGCAAGTGTATCAAGTCTATATCAAATGAGTTTATTAGCATTCTCCGGGTTACTAGGAGGTTTATTAAAAGAAGGTAAACGTTTAGGAGCATCAGCTGGCTTATTAATTGGAACATGTTTAATTAGCTTTTATGCGGAAAAGCAATCGGATATTATCTTTTCAATAATCGAATCAGGCATTGCAATTCTTTTATTTTTACTAACACCATCACTACTTTTAAAACAATTAGCTAAATTAGTGCCAGGTACTGAAGAGCACTCTACAGATCAGCAACAATATTTGCGTAAAATAAGAGATTTAACTGCGAATCGAATTACTCAATTTTCAAATGTATTCGAAGCTTTATCAGCAAGTTTTTCTCAACCGAGTCAATTTGCAAAAATTGAAGATGAATTAACAGATGAAGAGTTATTTATTTGTAGTATTTCAAATAAATGCTGTAATAGTTGTTTGAAAAAGGATCATTGTTGGTCGAATCATGGTGACCGAACGTATCAATACATGGAAAATATGATGGATTTAGTTGAAAAGGACAAGCTCATCAAAAATGGCCAATTTATGAGAGATTGGGAAAAGTATTGTCAACGCTCATCAAAAATGGCTGATTTAATGAAGCAAGAAGTATTTTATTTCCGCGCGAATCAGAGATTAAAAAAGCAAGTACAAGAAAGTAGAAGACTAGTCGCGGAACAATTAAGAGGAGTTTCTAAAGTAATGGTTGATTTTGCACAAGAAATTCAACGTGAAAAAGAAAACCATCAGCTACAAGAAGAGCAGATCCTTCAAGCACTATTAAATTTTGGAATAGATGTAAGCCAAGTGGAAATTTATAACTTAGAGCAAGGAAATATTGATATCGATATTTTAATTCCATTTGAAAATGAGTATGGCGAGTGCCAAAAATTAATTGCTCCTATACTTTCGGATATTTTAAAAGAAACAATTGTTGTTTTAAAAGAAGAATCGGCTAAAATACCAAATGGTAATTACTTAGTTACATTTGGTTCAGATAAAGCATTTATCATTGAAACGGGAGTGGCAACTGCAGCAAAAGGTGGCGGTTTTATTTCTGGAGACGCATTTAAAATTATGGATGTAGGCGCGGGGAAACATGCTATCGCAATAAGTGATGGAATGGGAAACGGAGAACGCGCGCATATAGAAAGTAATGAAACACTTAAGTTATTACAAAAAATACTAAACTCAGGTATTGAAGAAACCGTTGCTATTAAATCTATCAATTCAATTCTATCATTGCGTACGACAGAAGAAGTGTTTGCTACTTTAGATTTAGCAATGGTTGATTTACATGACGCATCTGCAAAGTTTTTGAAAATAGGTTCTTCTCCAAGTTTTGTTAAGCGAGGAAAACAAGTTATTAAAGTAGAAGGTAGTAATCTTCCAATTGGCATCATTGATGATTTTGATGTAGAGGTTGTAAGCGAGCAATTGAAAGCAGGAGATTTGTTAATTATGATGAGCGATGGAATTTTCGAAGGACCAAGACATGTCGAAAACTATGAAATGTGGATGAAACGAAAAATAAGTGAGTTAGAGACAGATGATCCTCAAGCGGTAGCTGAGCTGCTTCTAGAAGAGGTAATTCGTTCGAACACAGGAGATATAAATGACGATATGACAGTGGTAGTAGCAGTTGTAAAACAAAATATGCCTCAATGGACGTCTATTTCATCATATAGTGCGATGGCATAGTAAAAAAATAAATGTTTATCCCCTCCCAAATTTGGACAAGATGGTAACAACTTTTATGCGGAGGGGATTAAGTATGTATAAGGGAAAATTAAAGCAAATTTTATTAATTACGGATGGCTATTCAAATCATGGTGAGGATCCTTTAGCAGTCTCAAGTCTAGCTAAAGAATATGGAATTACAGTGAATGTAATTGGCATATTAGATGAACAAGTTAAAAGCGGAGACGGATTAAAGGAAATAGAAGAAATCGCTAAAGCTGGTGGGGGAATCAGTCAAATTGTCTATACGAAGCAACTTTCACAGACAGTACAAATGGTTACTAGAAAAGCTATGACTCAAACTATTCAAGGTTTTGTAAATAAGGAATTAAAGCAAATATTAGGTTCAAATAACTCAATCGAATCATTACCACCATCTAAACGTGAAGAAGTTTACGAGGTTGTAGAAGATATTGGTGAGACTGTGAGTTTAGAAGTTATTATATTAGTAGATACAAGTGCTAGTATGAAAGATAAATTAGAAACGGTTAAAGAATCGTTATTTGATTTACAAATTAGTTTAAACTCTCGAACTGGTGATAATGCATATTCGTTGTTTATATTTCCAGGGAAACACAACGATGTAGATAAATTGCTCGACTGGACACCGAAATTAGAGAAATTGAATACAATTTTCCCAAGGTTAACCATGGGAGGAATGACACCTACTGGTCCAGCTTTACGAGAAGCATTGAATTATTTTAATGACCAAAAGTATAGTAGAGGTAATTACAATGGCGATGATGAACAATCAATTGAATGGGCAGATTAATTTAGCAGCAGGTACCCTCATTACAGGGAAGTGGAATAAAAATCAATATAAGATTAAAGGCTTACTTGGCAATGGGGCAAATGGAACGGTATATTTAGCTGTATCGAAAGACGGAGAAGTTGCTTTGAAAATGAGCAAAGAGTCCACAAATATTACAAATGAAGTGAATGTTCTTAAAAAAATCACACAGGTCCAGGATACTTTCCTTGGACCTTCTTTTATAGATGTCGATGATTATATTAATCCATATACTAGAGAAAATTATTATTTTTATGTAATGGAATATGTTAAGGGTGTAAGTTTACCGAAATTTATTGAACGGAACGGGATGGAATGGAGTAGTATTTTTATCATTCAATTACTGTCTTTATTAGATCAACTTCATAATAAAGGATATATTTTTGGAGATTTAAAAACAGATAATTTACTTGTTACGAATGAACCGTATAAAATTCAGTGGATTGATTTTGGTGGAGTTACTCAAATGGGTCGGGCTGTTAAGGAATTCACGGAATTTTTTGATCGTGGATATTGGGGACTAGGCTCGAGAAAAGCTGAAATATCTTATGACTTATTTTCGATTGCAATGATTTTTATTCATTTACATTGCAAAAAACAATTTTTAAAAAATGGACAAGGTATAAAACAAATTGAACAGATGATTAATCAAACTGAATCACTAAAGCCATATAAAGAGTTTCTTTTAAAAGGGTTAAAAGGCGAATATACTTCGGCTAAAGAAATGAAACAATCCTTATTAATGTATGAACAAAAAATAACTGCAAATAAAAAGAAAATGAATAGTAGACCGCAAACTGCAAATTCTCAAATTGGGAATGGTAATCAAACGAGACAAACAACGATGAGGTCAAATGTGAAAGTAAGTCCAAAGAAAAAAAGAAGTCATTGGTTTGAGACTTCTACTATTCTTTTATTGCTAGGTTTGGCTTATGCTTTATATTTTTATTATCAGCTTTAAAAATAGTACTCCAAGTGTAGTAATGTTAACATATAGATATAATTTTCTTTTTCATTAGGAGTAGGAATAATGGTTATTAATACATTAAAGGATTTCATTAAACAAAATAGTATCCAGTCCAGTAGTATAATTGTGATTGGTGTTTCTGGTGGGCCAGATTCAATGGCATTGGCACACTCTTTTTTATCTATTAAAGATGAATACGACTTTAAGCTGATTATAGCTCATGTCGATCATATGTTTAGAGGTCAGGAATCGTTAGAAGATCTAGAATATGTAAGCAAGTGGTGTGAGATGAATTCAATTCAGTTTGAAGGTGGAAGACTGAATGTAAATAAATTTATTGAGGAATCAGGTTTAAGTAGTCAACAAGCGGCTAGAGAATGCCGTTATCGTTTTTTTGGTGATATCATGAAAAAATACGAGGCTAACTATTTAGCACTAGGACATCATGGTGAAGACCAGATAGAGACCATTTTAATGAGGTTAGTAAGAGGTAGTTCAACTATTGGATATGCAGGTATTAGGGAGAAACGTTCTTTTAGTAATGGTGAAATTTTGAGACCGTTTTTAGAATTAAGAAAACAAGACCTCATTCATTATTGTCGGGAACAGGGTATTATCCCACGCATAGACCCATCTAATGAAAAAGATGTATATACTAGAAACAGGTTTAGACATAATATGCTGCCGTTTATTTTTGAGGAAAATCCGACAGCTCAAAAAAGATTTCAACAATTCAGTAGACACCAAGTGGAAGACGAACTGTATTTAATGGAATTAACTAAAGATAAATTGAATACAGTTATAAAAAATAAACAAAAACAAGCAGTAACAATCGATATATCACAGTTTTTAAAAATGCCTATATCTTTACAAAGAAGATGTATTCAACTAATATTAGAATATGTTTACCTACATATACCTAATGGCTTGACACAAGGACATATAAATTCAATTTTGACGTTGTTGATTAACGGGAAAACAGCTTGGGAACAGCATTTACCTGAAGGTCTGTTCGTATATCGCTCATATAATGATTGCACGTTTACATTCGAACCTATGAATGTGAAACATTATACTATTTCAATTACCGAGCCAGGTGTTTATCCTATTTCGAATGATTTTTCAATTAAAGTTGAATTGACTAATAAAAGTCTGGAGCCGAAAAACGATACGTTTGTTTGTTCAATAAAGGATGTATCTTTTCCACTCATCGTTCGAAATCGAAAGAATGGTGATCGAATGTCATTAAAGGGTATGAATGGGTCAAAAAAGATAAAAGATATATTTATTGACGAAAAAATGAAACAATCATTACGTGATGAATGGCCAATTGTTACGGATAGTCTAAATAATATTTTATGGATACCGTTCGTAAAAAAATCTGCTTTTGAAAGAAACTTTTCAACAGATGAGTCACTCATTGCAATACAGGTGGTTTCAAAGAGTTTCTAGGAGGAAAAGATGAAACAAGACATTCAGCAAGTATTAGTAAGCGAAGAGGAAATTCAGGGTAAAGTAAAAGAATTAGGTAAAGTACTAACAGAAGAGTACAAAGACCGTTTTCCACTAGTAGTGGGTGTTCTAAAAGGAGCTCTTCCTTTCATGTCTGACTTAATTAAACATATTGATACATATATAGAAATCGATTTTATGGATGTTTCAAGTTATGGACATAGTACTGTATCTTCTGGTGAAGTTAAAATCGTTAAAGACTTAAATACTTCTGTAGAAGGTAGAGATGTAGTCATTTTAGAAGATATTATCGATAGTGGTCTTACATTAAACTACTTGGTTGAATTATTTAAACATCGTAAAGCAAACACTGTAAAAATTGTTACATTATTAGACAAGCCAAGCGGACGTAAAGCAAATATTGAAGCTGACTTAGTTGGTTTTGAAGTGCCTGACGCATTTGTTGTAGGATATGGTTTAGATTATATCGAACGTTACCGAAACCTGCCGTATGTTGGCGTTTTAAAGCCTGAAGTTTATACGAAATAAGTCAAGTTTTATTCGTTTGTTTACATAGTATAACTATGCTACTATATAAAGTAATCAAATCGAAAGAGAGGAGGTTTGGAATGAATCGAATTTTCCGTAATACAGTCTTTTACATATTAATCTTTTTGGTTGTTATCGGTGTTGTTACATATTTCAATGGTCCTGAATCTCAAGTAAAGAAAATAAGTTACGATAAATTTTATACTGCTTTACAACAAGGTGACGTTAAGGATCTATCAACCCAACCTAAAAATGGAGTATACATAGTAAAAGGGCATTTAAACGATGCTAAAAAGGGAGAATCTTTCCAAACTCAAGTTCCAATTAGTGATGAAACAACTAAATTAATAAATAATGCGATTGATAAAAAACTAACTAAAAAAGTCGATTTAGCTCAAGCTGAAACGACAAGTGCATTGGTACAAATTTTAACATCACTTATTCCATTTGTGATTATTTTCATTCTTTTCTTCTTCTTAATGAATCAAGCACAAGGTGGCGGTAGCCGTGTTATGAATTTTGGGAAGAGTAAAGCACGTCTTTATAATGATGAAAAGAAGAAAGTGCGTTTTAAAGATGTTGCTGGTGCAGATGAAGAGAAACAAGAACTTGTCGAAGTTGTTGAGTTCTTAAAAGATCCACGTAAATTCTCTGAATTAGGTGCAAGAATTCCTAAAGGGGTACTATTAGTAGGACCTCCAGGTACTGGTAAAACATTATTAGCAAGAGCTGTTGCAGGAGAAGCTGGAGTACCATTCTTCTCAATTAGTGGTTCTGATTTCGTTGAGATGTTCGTTGGGGTAGGTGCTTCACGTGTTCGTGATTTATTCGAAAATGCGAAGAAAAATGCTCCTTGTATCATTTTCATTGATGAAATCGATGCAGTAGGTCGTCAACGTGGTGCTGGATTGGGTGGAGGTCACGATGAGCGTGAACAAACATTAAACCAGTTACTTGTTGAAATGGATGGATTTGGAGCAAACGAGGGTATTATTATCATCGCTGCAACAAACCGTGCTGATGTATTAGACCCTGCATTATTACGTCCAGGTCGTTTTGACCGACAAATTACAGTTGACCGTCCAGATGTTATTGGACGTGAAGCAGTATTAAAAGTTCATTCAAGAAACAAACCATTATCTCCGGATGTTGACTTAAAAGCAATCGCTCAAAGAACTCCTGGATTTTCTGGTGCAGACTTAGAAAACTTACTAAACGAAGCGGCATTAGTAGCTGCTCGTCGTGATAAAAAGAAAATAGATATGCTGGATATTGATGAGGCTACGGATCGTGTAATAGCTGGTCCAGCTAAGAAAAATAAAGTCATATCTGCAAAAGAACGTAAAATTGTAGCATTCCATGAAGCTGGTCATACGGTTATTGGTCAGGTGTTAGATGATGCTGAAATCGTACACAAAGTAACAATCGTACCTCGTGGTCAAGCTGGGGGATATGCAGTAATGCTACCAAAAGAAGATCGATACTTTATGACGAAACCAGAATTACTTGATAAAATTACAGGTCTACTAGGTGGGCGTGTAGCTGAAGAAGTAGTATTTGGTGAAGTAAGTACAGGCGCTCATAATGACTTCCAACGTGCTACTGCTATTGCTCGTCGTATGGTTACAGAATTTGGAATGAGTGATAAACTAGGTCCACTTCAATTTGGTCAATCTCAAGGTGGAAATGTGTTCCTTGGAAGAGACTTTAACAATGAGCAAAATTACAGTGATAAAATTGCTTATGAAATTGATGTGGAAATTCAAACAATCATTAAAGAATGTTATGCAAAAGCAACAGACATTATCAAGGAACACCGTGATAAATTAGACTTGCTTGCAAATACATTATTAGAAGTAGAAACGTTAGATGCAAAAGGAATTAATAGTCTTTGGGAACAAGGAACACTTCCAACATCTACAGCTTCTACAGATGAAGTTAAAGTTAACATCGCTCCGAAAAAGGACGATGAACCAACTGAACCTAAAATTACTGAATAATATTAAAGAGTGTCTTTTTAGACACTCTTTATTTTGTTTAGATTATTTTTAAAAAATTTTTGTCTTTTTAAATCATATTGTTGAAAAAAATTTGAGTGGAGCGGATATGCGAGACTCCTATATGAGCAGCGAGACAGGTGAGACCCCACAGTGGTCAAAAAGGTAGGCAAGCTAATACCACTACGTCCTGCCGTTACGCATGCATGACCCACATCGTGTAGGCCCAAGGATGCTCACCGACCGCCCCTGGAAAAGATCCTTCCTAAATGTAATAAAGTTTACGAACAGCCATTATTTTTTAACAAAAAGCATCTATTTTTAAACTGTAAACAACTTGTGATATGATTGTTTTTATAGTGATAAAAAATGCGGTTGAAACTAAAAATACATAAAACAATATCGGTTTTATTTTCGAAATGGAGAGACGGTGGATAATATGTTATTTGTAATTGATGTTGGGAATACAAATACTGTTCTAGGTGTTTATCAAGAAGATGAATTAATACATCATTGGAGAATTGAAACGAATCGATACAAAACAGAGGATGAGTATGGTATGATAATCGGCTCATTACTTAAGTATGCAGATATTCGATTTGATGAATTTCACGCTGTGATCATCTCTTCGGTTGTACCTCCGATTATGTTCGCTTTAGAAAGAATGGCAACGAAGTATTTCAAACAGAAACCACTTATTGTAGGACCTGGAATAAAAACGGGTTTAAATATTAAATATGATAATCCTAAAGAGGTCGGGGCAGATCGAATTGTAAATGCTGTTGCCGGTATTGCACAATATGGTAGTCCACTTATTATTGTGGATTTTGGTACTGCAACTACATATTGTTATATTGATGAGAATAAAAATTATATAGGTGGTGCGATTGCGCCAGGAATTAATATATCAACGGAAGCTCTTTATACTAAGGCTTCTAAATTACCAAGGATTGAGCTTTCAAGACCTTCTAATATCGTCGGACGTACTACTGTGGAAGCTATGCAAGTAGGTATTCTTTATGGATATGTTGGACAGGTTGAAGGGATTGTTAAACGTATGAAAGCTCAAGCAAAAGTGGAACCTACTGTTATAGCGACAGGTGGACTTGCATCACTTATCTCAAAAGAATCAGATATTATTGATGTAATGGATCCGTATTTAACGTTAAAAGGTCTTCATTTAATTTATAAACGAAATTCATAAAAAAGGGGTACATCATGAAAGATTATTTAGTAAAAGCATTAGCTTTTAATGGTGAAGTGCGTGCGTATAGTGTTAGATCAACTAACATTGTGAAAGAAGCTCAAGTACGTCATGATACTTGGTCAAATGCATCTGCGGCTTTAGGTCGTACTTTAACAGCAGGCGCAATGATGGGTGCGATGCTTAAGGGCGAAGAAAAATTAACCTTAAAAGTTGAAGGCAATGGTCCACTTGGCCATATTTTAGTTGATAGTAATGCGAAAGGTGAGGTTCGCGGCTATGTTGCTAACCCACATGTTCAAACGGAATTAAATCAATTTGGTAAAATTGATGTTGCAAAAGCAGTTGGAACTGCAGGAACTGTTTCAGTTGTGAAGGACATTGGTATGAAAGAACCATTCACAGGTCAAGTGCCGATTGTTTCAGGTGAACTTGGTGAAGATTTCACTTACTATTTCGCAGTATCTGAACAAACTCCATCTTCAGTTGGAGTAGGTGTTTTAGTAAACCCGGATCATACGATTTTAGCTAGCGGAGGATTTATTATTCAAATCCTACCTGGAGCAAGTGATGAGTGCATTACTAAAATTGAAAATCATTTAAAAACGATTAAACCAGTTTCAAAGTTAGTTGAAGAAGGACTTTCTCCTGAAGAGATTTTATATGAAGTATTAGGGAAAGATGAAGTTCAAATTTTAGAAACAATGGATGTGAAATTCCAATGCCAATGCTCTAGAGATCGAATTGAAGGTGCTCTTTTAAGCATTGGGAAGCATGAATTACAACTAATACTGGAAGAAGATGGTGAAGCAGAAGTTAAATGTCATTTCTGTAATGAGGCATATCACTACTCTGAAGAACAGCTTAAAGAATTAATCGAACAAATATAAGTGGAAATTGTAGGAATTTGTCACATTTTCTTTTCATAATTTACTGTGTAATTCATACAAGTTATGTATAAGAGAAAGTGTTTGACAGATTCTTTTCTTTTTAACATAATGTATATTAAACAGGTCAATATACTAGGGATTAGGAGTGAAGAAAAATGAAGGTTGCAAATTCAGTTTATGAATTAATCGGTCAGACTCCAATTGTGAAACTTAACAGATTAGTTGACGAGGACAGCGCGGAAATTTACTTGAAATTAGAATTTATGAATCCAGGAAGCAGTGTTAAGGATCGTATCGCTTTAGCAATGATTGAGGATTCAGAGAAAAAAGGTTTGTTAAAATCGGGCGATACAATCATTGAACCGACAAGTGGTAATACAGGTATCGGTCTTGCAATGGTTGCTGCAGCAAAAGGATATAAATCGATTCTAGTTATGCCAGAAACAATGAGTATTGAAAGACGTAATCTTCTACGTGCATATGGTGCAGAGTTAGTATTAACACCTGGTCCAGAAGGTATGGGTGGGGCAATTCGTAAGGCGGATGAACTTGCAAAAGAGCACGGATATTTCATTCCTCAACAATTTAAAAATGTTTCAAATCCAGAAGTTCACCGTTTAACAACTGGACCTGAAATCGTAGATCAAATGGGTGATCAATTAGATGCGTTTATTTCAGGTGTAGGAACAGGTGGGACGATTACAGGTGCAGGTTCGGTATTAAAAGAAGCTTATCCAGGAATCAAAATTGTGGCTGTTGAGCCAGAAGATTCACCTGTATTATCAGGTGGGAAACCAGGGCCTCATAAGATTCAAGGGATCGGCGCAGGATTTATTCCTGAAATCTTAAACACTGAGATTTACGATGAAGTAATTCAAATTAAAAATGATGTAGCAATGGAAACAGCTAGAAAAGTTGCAAAAGAAGAAGGGATTTTAGTAGGTATTTCTTCTGGAGCTGCAATTAATGCTGCATTACAAGTTGCAAAAAGTCTTGGAAAAGGTAAAAAAGTACTTGCGATTATCCCTAGTAACGGAGAGCGCTATTTAAGTACAGCCTTATATCAATTTGAATAAATATTAAAGTTCACACTAAAATATAATCACTTATAAATCGAATTTAATCCCTTTGCTAATTTTGCAAAGGGGTTTTTTGTTTCTTTTATCTAAAATGCTTTGATGTATAGTTCCTGATTTTTGTGTAAAATGAGAAAAGAAGCAATCAGAGGGGGATTTCACGTGAACTATGAGATTTTTTCAAGAGTAATAAATTATTCAGTACCATTTTTTCATCACTTTACTGATTTGGCTAAAAAGAAAAATAACGCCGTTCTTCTAGAAAGTGGACGTGATGGGAGATATTCGATTATGGCTTCGAATCCCATCGCTAAAATTTATGGTAAGAATAATACATTAACTATAGAAGATTTTACAGGGAAAAAAGAATATACAGGTAATCCAATTGATTTAGCAAAAAACTATTTATCAGATTTTACTGTCACTAAAAAGGATGAGTTACCACCATTTCAGGGCGGAGCAATTGGTTATTTCACCTACGATTGTAACCGTTACATTGAAGACTTACCGAATACTACAGAAGACGTTTACAATATTCCTGACGTTTACTTATTAATCTATCATGAAGCAGTTATCTTTGATCACCAAGAACAGTTATTATATTTAATAGCGATAGATGACGTCAAAAACGAAAATAAAGCCTTAGCTAAGCTGGATTCATTAGAAGCATTCTTTGCCGAAGAAGTGGAAAAGATAGATCTAGCTAAAATAACTTCAGATAGTGAAATTAAAAAAACAGTTTATATGTCTGAAGAGAACTTTACAGAAGCTGTAGGAGTTGTGAAAGAATATATTGGAGCTGGGGATGTATTTCAAGTGAATTTATCCGTACTTCAATCAGAAACTTTAGTAACTGAACCACTTCATATTTATGAGCAATTAAGAATGATTAATCCTTCACCATACATGTCTTATTTGAATTTCGATGAGTTCCAAATTGTAAGTTGTTCTCCTGAATTACTTGTAGCGAAACGTGATCAAGAAGTTTGGACAAGACCAATTGCTGGTACTAGATCAAGAGGAAAGACAGTAGAAGAAGAAATGCAACTCATGGAAGAATTACGTTCGAATGAAAAAGAACAGGCTGAGCATATTATGCTAGTTGATTTGGAACGTAACGATTTAGGACGAGTTTGTGAATATGGAACGGTTGAAGTAGATGAGCTATTAGTCATCGAAAAGTATTCACATGTTATGCATCTTGTATCAAACGTTAGAGGAGTATTGCAAAAAGATAAAGATTCATTCGATTTATTAAAAGCAGTATTTCCCGGGGGAACAATTACAGGTGCACCTAAAATCCGCACAATGGAAATTATAGAAGAACTAGAACCAACTAAGCGTGGAATCTATACAGGTTCTGTGGGGTGGATTAGTTTTAACGGAGATATGGAATTAAATATTACAATACGAACCATGATTACAAAAGATCAACAAGCATTTGTTCAAGCAGGTGCTGGTATCGTAATCGACTCAAATCCTAAGCATGAGTATTTAGAAAGCTTAAAGAAAGCACAAGCATTATGGACTGCAAAGAAAGCTAGTGAAGATAAAGCGATGTTAGGTGGTAATAAAAATGATTCTAATGATTGATAACTATGATTCTTTTACTTACAATTTAGTTCAATATTTAGGTGAACTGGGAGAAGAATTAATTGTAAAACGTAATGATGAAATCACACTGGAGGAAATTGAAGAACTATCCCCAACTTATTTAATGATTTCTCCAGGTCCTTGTACGCCAAATGAGGCTGGAATAAGTTTAAAAGCAATTGAATACTTCACAGGTAAGATACCGATTTTAGGGGTTTGTCTAGGTCATCAAGCTATTGCACAAGTATTTGGTGGTGAAGTTGTCCGCGCTGAGCGATTAATGCATGGTAAGACATCTGCCATTTCGCATGAAGGGTTAGGTCTATTTAGTGATCTACCATCACCAATCGATGTGACGAGATATCATTCTTTAATTGTTAAGAAAGAAACATTCCCTGATGAACTAGAAATAACAGCCTGGACGAAAGATGATGAAATTATGGCTTTAAAACATAAAACATTGCCGATTGAAGGAGTGCAGTTTCATCCTGAATCAATCATGTCCCAGTTTGGTAAAGAAATGCTTAGAAACTTTTTAGAACTATACAAACCTTTACGGAGTAATGTATGAGGATTTATTTCAATGGAGACTATGTTAACGACTTTGAAGTGAAAATTTCTCCATATGATCATGGCTTCTTATATGGTTTAGGAGTGTTTGAAACATTCAGAATCTATAATGGACATCCATTTCTATTATTTGATCACTTAGAACGTTTACGGAGTTCGTTAGACAAATTAAATATCGAATGGAACGTTTCAAATGAAGAAGTTCAAGTTATTTTATCTAACTTAGTTGACTTAAACGAATTAAAAGACGCCTATATTCGTTTAAATGTTTCAGCTGGTGATGGAGAAATTGGACTTTATACTGGAATCTATTCAAATCCTAATACGATTATTTTTGTTAAACCGATACACCCATCTAATATTTTGGAGAAGGAAGGGGTTATTTTAAATACCCCTAGAAACTCTCCTGAAGGAAAAGAGAGATTGAAGTCTCACCATTATTTAAATAATATCATTGGAAAGAAAGAAATCGGTAATTCTCCAAAATTAGAAGGGATTTTTCTAACAAAAGAAGGTTTTCTATCTGAGGGAATCGTTTCAAATCTCTTTTTTATAAAGGATGATATCCTTTTTACACCTCATATTGAAACTGGCATATTGAATGGAATAACTAGACAGTTTGTTATTAAATGGGCAAAAATAAATGGTATTTTAATTGAAGAGGGTTTTTACACGGAAAATGATTTATTAGAAAGTGATGAGGTGTTTATTACAAATTCAATTCAAGAAATTCTTCCAATTACAGTTATTGGCGAGCGTTTCTATAGAGTGAGTGATAATAGTTTAATTAATAAACTTCATAGAGATTATCAGCACTATCGATCATTTTTGATGAGTATGAATGAGATAGAAAGAAGTGAATAAGGATGAGAAGAGCAACGAAACCTTTGCTTTGTGGAAATTACACATTACCTATTCAAAATGAAACAATCGTAATGGGCATCTTGAATATGACGCCAGATTCATTTTCTGATGGTGGTAAATATAACGAAATCGAGTCAGCGATACAACATGCGAAGAAATTAATTGCCGATGGTGCAAAAATTATTGATGTTGGTGGAGAATCAACTAGACCAGGAGCTGCAATCGTAGATGTTGATGAGGAGCTTAGAAGAGTTGTTCCTATTATAAAAGCTTTATCGAATGAGATTGATGTGCCGATTTCAATTGATACATATAAATCTGAAGTAGCAAAACAGGCTGTAGAAGCAGGCGCTACGATAATTAATGATGTATGGGGAGCTAAAAAGGACCCGAGGATTGCTGAAGTAGCTGCAACGTATAATGTCCCAATTTGTTTAATGCATAATCGAACAAATGAAGATTATTACAGTTTAATGAGTGATGTTGTCTGTGATCTAGTAGAAAGTATTAACATTGCAAAGCGTGCAGGTGTAAAAGATGAAATGATTATTTTAGATCCAGGGATCGGATTTGCAAAATCTATGCAGCAAAATCTAGAAGTGATGAATCAACTAGAACAAATAAAAGCATTGGACTATCCTGTATTACTTGGTACTTCTCGTAAAAGGTTCATTGGAGAAGTTCTTGGCACAGAAGTAGATGAGCGAATGGAAGGAACAGGAGCAACGGTCTGCCTAGGTATTACAAAAGGATGTGAAATTGTAAGAGTACATGATGTACTGGCAATTTCCCGAATGTCTAAAATGATGGACGCAATGCTAAAGGTAGGAGTATAGAATGGATAAAATTTATGTCAATGGAATGAAATTTTACGGTTATCATGGTGTCTTTAAAGAGGAAAAAAAATTGGGACAACGATTTAATGTTGATTTAATCGTTGAATTAAATACAAAAAAAGCAGGAGAAACGGACGATTTGTCGTATTCTGTAAACTATGCGGATTTGTATAATACTTGTGAAGAAGTTATCCAGGGGAAACCATATGATTTAGTTGAATCAGTGGCAGAGGAGATTGCAAAACAAATATTGGGTACATATGAATTAATTCAACAATGCACTGTTAAAGTAATCAAACCAGATCCACCAATACCTGGTCATTACGATTATGTTGCTGTCGAAATAACAAGGTGTCGCTCATGAAGAATGAAGCTTATATAAGTTTAGGTACGAATATTGGAGACCGAGAAGCGTATTTAAAAAATGCCATTCAGGAATTAGGGCAACAATCCGATATTCACTTGGAACAAATATCTTCAATCTATGAAACGGATCCAGTTGGCTATTTAGATCAAGATCCTTTTTTAAATTTGGTCTTAAAAATTTCTACCAATTTAACACCACTGCAATTGCTTGAAGTAACACAAGGGATTGAACAATTTCTTGGTAGAAAAAGGGAATTACGATGGGGTCCAAGAACAATCGACCTTGACATTTTACTCTACAATCAAGAGAATATAGAAGTTGAGCACCTAAGAATACCTCACCCTAGAATGTTTGAAAGAAGCTTTGTTTTAATTCCTTTAAAAGAAATTAACCAATCATATCAGGTTGAAAATAAATTGTTAGAAGATAAAGGAGTACGATTATGGAAGCTGAAAAGTGGGGGAGACGGATTAGGGCTTTTAGAAAATTAAAAGGCTATACGCAAGAGGGCTTTGCGAGAAATCTAGGCGTATCCGTTTCTGTATTAGGTGAAGTGGAGCGAGGAAATCGCATGCCATCAGAACAGTTTTTGCATGATTGTGCAAAGCAGTTAAAGGTAAGTGTAGAGGAATTATCAATATAGATTTTAAAGAAGTGGAAGGGGGATGGGATGTGCTTAAAATTGGCGACATCGAGATGAAAAATCCCGTCGTACTAGCCCCGATGGCTGGTGTATGTAACTCAGCTTTTCGATTAACGGTAAAAGAGTTTGGTGCAGGATTAGTTTGTGCAGAAATGGTAAGTGATAAAGCTATCCTTCATAATAATCAAAGAACGTTAGATATGTTATATATGGATGAGCGTGAAAAACCGTTAAGCTTACAAATTTTTGGTGGAGAAAAATCATCTCTAGTAGAAGCGGCTAAGTACGTAGATGAGAATACAAATGCTGATATTATTGATATAAATATGGGGTGTCCTGTTCCTAAAATAACAAAAGTAGATGCAGGAGCAAAATGGCTGTTAGACCCAGATAAAATTCATGAAATGGTATATGCTGTAGCGCAAAATGTTAGTAAACCGGTAACTGTAAAAATGCGTCTTGGTTGGGATGACGATCATATTTATGTAATTGACAACGCTAAAGCTGTAGAAGCAGCGGGTGGAAAAGCTGTTGCAATTCATGGCCGTACGCGTTATCAAATGTATGAAGGTAAGTCTGACTGGAACTGGATAAAAGAAGTTAAAAAGAATGTATCAATTCCAGTTATCGGAAATGGTGATGTAGAAACACCTCAGGATGCGAAGCGTATGTTAGATGAAACAGGCTGCGATGGAGTGATGATTGGTCGAGCTGCCTTAGGGAATCCTTGGATGATTTATCGTACAGTTAAATATCTGGAAACTGGAGAATTAATGCCAGAACCAGCTCCACGTGAAAAAATCGACGTGTGTTTATTGCATTTAGATCGTTTAATCGATTTAAAAAATGAACATATAGCTGTATTGGAAATGAGAAAACATGCTGCTTGGTATTTAAAAGGCATGAAGGGAAATGCGGAGGTTCGTAACCAAATCAATGAAGTGAATACACGTTCGGAGATGGTCGGCGTATTAACTACTTACGTTAATGAAGTAGAAGCTAAGATGAGAGCCGTTCAAGCTTTGTAAGTTTGACAGGTTTCCCTTGACAAAATATAATAAACTATAGTAAACAAAACTGCCAGATTGAATAACTGGCAGTTTTTCTATTAAAATCATATTGTATTTATATACTTAATGAATAATAACGTGGAGTTGAGAAGATGAGTCACGAAGAATTAAACGACCAAGCCCTAATTCGTAGGGAGAAACTTAAAACGCTTGAAGAAAAAGGTATCGATCCATTCGGTAAGAAATTTGTCCGAACACATTCATCTAATGAATTATTAGCGCAATTTGACCAATTTTCTAAAGAAGAATTAGAAGAGAAGTCTATCCAAGTAACATTTGCAGGGCGCGTAATGACCAAACGTGGTAAAGGTAAAGCTGGATTTGCTCACGTACAGGATTTACATGGACAAGTTCAAATTTATGTACGTAAAGATGCTGTTGGTGAAGAACAATATGAAATTTTTGATATTACCGACTTAGGTGATATTGTCGGCGTAACTGGTGAAGTATTTAAAACGAATGTTGGAGAATTATCTATTAAGGTAAAAGATTATACATTCCTTTCGAAAGCTTTATTACCACTACCTGATAAATTCCACGGTCTACAAGATGTTGAACAGCGTTACCGTCAACGCTATCTAGACTTAATGAATATGGAAAGTCGTCAAACTTTCATTTCACGTAGTAAAATCATTCAATCAATGAGACGTTATTTAGATAGTCAAGGTTATTTAGAAGTAGAAACTCCAATGTTACATGCAATTGCAGGTGGAGCTTCTGCTAGACCTTTTATTACTCATCATAATGCTCTTGATATGGAATTATTTATGCGTATCGCGATTGAACTACACTTAAAACGTTTAATTGTTGGTGGGCTTGAAAAGGTATATGAAATTGGTCGTGTATTCCGTAATGAAGGAATCTCAACTCGTCATAACCCAGAGTTTACAATGATCGAATTATATGAAGCATATGCTGATTATGAAGATATCATGGAACTTACTGAAAACTTAATTGCTCATATCTCTAGAGAAGTTTTAGGTACTACTACTATTCCTTATGGGGAGTACACAGTGAACTTAGAGCCAAAATGGACAAGACTTCATATGGTTGATGCGATTAAAGAAGCTTGTGGTGTTGATTTCTGGCCTGAAATGTCAGTTGAACAAGCAAGAGAATATGCAAAACAACATAATGTAGAAATTAACAACAATATGACTGTTGGCCATATTATTAATGAATTCTTCGAACAAAAAGTAGAAGAAACTTTAATTCAGCCTACATTTATTTATGGGCATCCTGTTGAAATTTCTCCTTTGGCGAAAAAGAATGCAGATGATCCACGTTTCACTGATCGTTTTGAATTATTTATCGTGGCTCGTGAGCATGCAAATGCATTCACCGAGTTAAATGATCCAATCGATCAAAAACAACGATTTGAAGCTCAACTTAAAGAGCGTGAACTTGGAAATGATGAAGCGCACATGATGGATGATGATTATATTGAAGCATTAGAGCACGGAATGCCACCAACTGGGGGACTAGGTATTGGTATTGACAGATTAGTTATGCTGTTAACGAACTCGCCTTCTATTCGTGATGTACTGTTATTCCCATTAATGAGACATAAATAATTGATTTGAAAAACTGACTGTAAAAGTAATTAATTACAGTCAGTTTTTTTTATGTATTTTTAACCCTGTTTTATCTAATATTAATACTCTGGTAATTGATTAAAAGGACTTGATTGAATCGATTTAATTCTGAATATAAAGAATTTGAATTTAGCTATTGTAATTGTGTGTTCTTGATGTTATATTATTAAACGTTGTCACAATAAAACGTTGTTGATAACAAACGAAAAAGTTTTAAAAAAACGTTGACATCATTCGATGTGAAATGTTATGATGTTTAAGTCGCTTACGAGCGATAGTGAACTTTGAAAACTAAACAAAACATGAAGTAAAACGTCAATTATTAGTTTTAGAGCAAAACAAGATTTAAACTTAACTATTATGGAGAGTTTGATCCTGGCTCAGGACGAACGCTGGCGGCGTGCCTAATACATGCAAGTCGAGCGGACTTGTAGGAGCTTGCTCCTGCAGGTTAGCGGCGGACGGGTGAGTAACACGTGGGCAACCTACCTATAAGACTGGGATAACTTCGGGAAACCGGAGCTAATACCGGATGACACAAAGGAACTCCTGTTCCTTTGTTGAAAGATGGCTTCGGCTATCACTTATAGATGGGCCCGCGGCGCATTAGCTAGTTGGTGAGGTAACGGCTCACCAAGGCGACGATGCGTAGCCGACCTGAGAGGGTGATCGGCCACACTGGGACTGAGACACGGCCCAGACTCCTACGGGAGGCAGCAGTAGGGAATCTTCCGCAATGGACGAAAGTCTGACGGAGCAACGCCGCGTGAACGATGAAGGCCTTCGGGTCGTAAAGTTCTGTTGTTAGGGAAGAACAAGTGCTAGTTAAATAAGCTGGCACCTTGACGGTACCTAACCAGAAAGCCACGGCTAACTACGTGCCAGCAGCCGCGGTAATACGTAGGTGGCAAGCGTTGTCCGGAATTATTGGGCGTAAAGCGCGCGCAGGCGGTTTCTTAAGTCTGATGTGAAAGCCCCCGGCTCAACCGGGGAGGGTCATTGGAAACTGGGAAACTTGAGTGCAGAAGAGGAAAGTGGAATTCCAAGTGTAGCGGTGAAATGCGTAGAGATTTGGAGGAACACCAGTGGCGAAGG
>NZ_NCSY01000009.1 GCF_002156875.1 Bacillus sp. EAC
TCTGCAGAAGAAAGAAGTCAAGCATTTACAAATATGAAAGAACTTGAAAAACTAACTGCATTAGAATCTGATGTAGAAACAATGATTAAAGAAGCTGGATACAAAGATGTATTAGTACGTTCAAACGAAAATGAAGTAAATGTAGCGGTTAAATCAACAAAACATAGCAAAAAAGAAGCAAACGACATTATCCAAATGACTAGAAGTGTACTTGGAGAAAAACTAGTAGTAGTAAGCTTCATGACGAAATAAGAAAAGTGGAACGAGCTTGCTCAGCTCTGAGAGGAATATCTCCAATAATCTTTGAAGTGGCGATTTTTCCACTTCAAAGATTATTGGAATATTACCGAAGAGCTAGCTCGTGGAACTAGACAATAAGAAAAGTGGAAGCGCCTTGGTCAAAGTGGATGGCATGCTAAATTCACGACGTCCTGTCGTAACGCATGCATGACCCACATCCTGTGGGCCCACAAGTATGATGAAAATCTATCCTATAAGGAAAGATAAAAAAGTCGGTAGAGAATGCTTCTCTACTGGCTTTATTTTGTTTAAATCTTTTAATCGAGTTATTATTTAGCTATTTTTTGCTTGCTTGTTCCTATTTTTTCCTACATAACTGTTATAATAAAGAAGTAGTTCATTAGTGGGTTTAATTGAATTAATTTTTGGTAAGGAATAAATTAATTATTTTCCATTAAAAATGGATAAAATTAGTATGGTAAACGATTGCCTAAAATAATTTGTTGAAAAGTTTAGTATTAGGTTATAAGATTAGACTATATGTTTTTAAGGAGTGGACTTTATGAAAATTCATGAAATAAGAGAATTAATTAAACTAATTGACCAAACGACAATAAATGAATTTGAATTTGAAAACAATGGTGCAATTGTTAAAATTAAAAAAGGCGGACAAACAGTTGTAACTCAAGCTGTTGCTCCAGTTATCCATCAAGAAGCTATTCCTGTTGCAGCTCCAGTTGCAACATTAGAAAGACCTGCTGTTGAAGCTGCAGCTCCAGTAGTAGAAAAAGAAGATACTAGTAATTTACATAAAATTACTTCTCCAATGGTTGGTACGTTCTACGCATCACCATCACCAGATTCTGCAGAGTATGTAGCAGTTGGTGATCGAATTAAGAGTGATTCAATTGTTTGTATCGTTGAAGCAATGAAGCTATTTAATGAAATTGAAGCTGAAATCGATGGAGAAATAGTTGAAATACTAGCTAAAAATGGCCAATTAGTTGAATACGGTCAACCATTATTTTTAGTTAAGAACTAATATACAGAAATTAATTTACAGTACTTTACTTAAGAAGGTGAAGAAATGAAAAAGGTTTTAATTGCAAATCGTGGGGAAATTGCGATTCGTATTATTCGAGCTTGCAAAGAATTGAATATTGAAACAGTTGCAATTTATTCTGAAGGCGATAAAGAAGCATTGCACGTACAAATGGCAGACGAAGCTTATTGTGTCGGTCCAAAATTATCAAAAGATAGTTATTTAAATATGACTAACATTATTAGTATCGCAAAATTAACAGGCTGCGAAGGAATTCATCCGGGTTATGGTTTCTTATCAGAAAATGCTAGTTTTGCAGAATTATGTACTGAATGTAATGTGAAGTTTATTGGTCCTACAGCTGAATCGATTTCAAAAATGGGAACAAAAGATGTTGCTCGTGAAACGATGAAAGAAGCTGGAGTTCCAGTAGTACCGGGATCTCAAGGTATTATTGCAAGTGTTGAAGATGGTAAGAAAATTGCTGCTGATATAGGATATCCTGTCATCATTAAAGCGACTGCTGGTGGGGGCGGAAAAGGTATCCGTGTAGCAAGAGATGAGAAAGAGTTAGAAAAAGGTATCCAGATTACTCAACAAGAAGCACAAACTGCTTTCGGTAATCCTGGTGTTTATCTTGAAAGATACATTGAAGATTTTAGACATGTTGAAATTCAAGTATTAGCTGATGAGCATGGCAATACGATTCATTTAGGTGAACGTGATTGTACAATTCAACGACGTTTACAAAAATTAGTTGAAGAAGCGCCATCTCCAGTTTTAGATGATGCTACTCGTGAAAAAATGGGTCTTGCAGCAGTTAAGGCAGCTGAAGCTGTAAACTACTGGGGTGCTGGTACAGTTGAGTTCATTTATGAGCCGCATACTAAAAATTTCTTCTTCAT
Source organism: Bacillus sp. EAC (assembly GCF_002156875.1). Taxonomy (GTDB): domain Bacteria; phylum Bacillota; class Bacilli; order Bacillales; family Bacillaceae_G; genus Gottfriedia. The sequence continues at coordinate 2,188 of NZ_NCSY01000009.1, forward strand.
GGAAATGAATACACGTATTCAGGTTGAACATCCTGTTACTGAATATATTTCTGGTGTTGATTTAATTAAACAACAATTATTAATAGCAAAAGGCCATCCATTAAAGATTACACAAGCAGACGTTTCTTTAAAAGGTTGGTCAATTGAGTGTCGTATTAATGCTGAAAACCCAGATAAAAACTTTATGCCTTCTCCTGGTAAAATTATTACGTATTTACCACCAGGTGGTCCTAATGTTCGTGTTGATTCTGCAGTTTATACCGGATACACAATTCCGCCATATTATGACTCAATGATTGCAAAAGTTATCGTTCACGGCAAGACAAGAGACGAAGCAATTGCTATAATGATAAGAGCACTGGAAGAATTTGTAGTTGAAGGAATTCACACAACAATACCATTCCATTTAAATTTACTGCAAAATGAAATCTTCGTTAAAGGGAAGTATAATACTAAATTCCTTGAGGAACATGAGCTTGTGACTAAAAGATAAAGTGGAGGGATCTACATGAATGATAATCAAATGTTAGAAATGGGTAGCGCAACTTTAGGTAGAGTTGAAATTGCTCCTGAAGTAATTGAAGTTATTGCTGGTATAGCAGCTGCTGAGGTTGAGGGCGTTTCTAGTATGCGTGGAAACCTTGCATCTGGTATTTCTGAAATTATTGGTAAGAAATATCATGGTAAAGGTGTTCGAGTAGATTTATCAGATGATCGAATTACAATTGATGTGTATATTCTAGTTAAATTTGGTAAATCAATTCCAACTGTTGCAGGTAATGTACAAGACAATATTCGTCAAGCTTTACTAACAATGACTGGTCTTGAATTATCTGAAGTTAATGTTCACGTTGTAGGTGTTCAATTCGATACGAAAGCTGAACAAGAAGCTCCAATTGAACTTTAAAATGATTTATTTAAAAGAGAGTATCCAATTTATTGGAACTCTCTTTTTTTTCTAGCTCTTTTTTATCAATTTTTTTGAAAATCTACATTATATGATATCAGAGTCTTTTACATTTGGATCTACAATGGAAGATGTGAATCTTCTTTAGGTACTTCAGTAGAAGTAAAAACTTTCTTGCGTAGAGCTAAAGGAAGATGACCACCAGTTCTATTGAAAAAGAACAACATTGAACGGAAAGACACGAATAACTTTTTCTACGTATCCAATATGTTTACTAAAAAGGCTTATGTTTTTAATGTTTTGGAAAAAAATAAGATTATATTTTGTTTGAAGTGCACTGTTTTTTGCCTAATCAGATAATTTAATGTTCGTGTTTTGCCGATGTTTAAGTGAGTAATGTATAAAAAAATAAAAAAAAGTACTAAAAACACATACATTAAACTATTATTTTTTTAGATTTTAAGTTAAAATGTAGAAAATGCTTTAAAAAGTATGGAGTTTGCTTAGAAACGTTAATAATAATAAAAACAATAGTTAATAGATACATCGTTGGAACTTGTAAAAAAAAATGGTAAAATAACGTGTTACTATACAAAAATTAGAATTCGTTATACCTATGCAACGAATTGTTAAATTAGCTTAAAGGAGTTTATTATTTTGATGAAACGTAGAAAAGCAAGGGAACTTGCATTACAAGCTTTATTTCAAATGGATTTAGGAGAAGCAAATGCTTCAGATGCATTACAACATGTATTAGAAGAAGCTGATGAAAAGGAAGATTTATTTTTAGAGTCAATCATATCAAACTTTGTTAATCACAAAAATGAAATAGACCAAAAATTATCTTCTAATATTGAAAGCTGGACAATTGATCGTTTAGGCAATGTTGATCGAAATATACTTCGAATCGCTTTAGTTGAAATGGACTATTTAGAGGATGTTCCTAAAAGTGTATCAATCAACGAAGCAATTGAAATTGCAAAAATTTACGGAGACGATGATTCAAGTAAATTTATCAATGCGGTATTATCAAAATTCTAAATAGATAAAGTGTTTATATGCATAGGGGGAAACTAAAATGGTAGCAGCATTAATTAATGGGAAAGAAGTTTCAATTTCAATACGTGAGGAATTAAAACAAGGCGTAACCGAATTAAGAAATCAAGGTGTGATACCTGGTTTAGCTGTTGTGTTAGTTGGAGAGGATTCTGCCTCAAGGACATATGTTAATTCAAAACATAAAGCATGTAATGAACTAGGTATGTATTCTGAAGTAATTGAACTAGAAGATACTATATCTGAAGATGAATTATTAACGATTGTAAAAAGACTTAATGACGATCAGCAGATTCACGGGATTTTAGTACAATTGCCTTTACCTGAACATATTTCAGAGACGAAAGTAATTGAAACCATTTCGCCATTAAAAGACGTTGACGGATTTCATCCAATAAATATCGGAAGAATGATGACAAATCAAGATGCTCTACTACCATGTACTCCTTTTGGGATATTAAAATTAATTGAAAATATAAATATCCCGATTAATGGAAAACACGTTGTTGTTATTGGACGTAGTAATATAGTAGGGAAACCAGTAGGTCAATTATTTTTGAATGAAAATGCCACTGTTACTTATACACATTCACATACAACAGATCTAAAAAATATTACAAAGCAAGCTGATATATTAATTGTAGCTATCGGAGTCGCTAAATTAATCACAACTGATTTTGTAAAAGAGGGTGCCATCGTAATTGATGTTGGAATGAACAGAGATGAAAATGGTAAATTATGTGGTGACGTAGACTTTGAAAATGTGAAAAACATTGCTGGTTACATTACACCTGTACCAGGTGGAGTTGGACCGATGACGATTACAATGTTACTTCACAATACATTAAAAGCGGCATCTCAAATTGAACATAAGTATAACTTGAGTATGAAGCTTTAATTGTTTGCATTTGTATGAATGAAAGAAGGGGTAGGCATGACAGAAAAGCTACCAGTTACAGTAACCGCATTAACTAAGTATATAAAAGCAAAATTTCAGGCTGACCGAAATTTGCAAAATATCCTACTTCGTGGTGAAATCTCAAATTTTAAACGTCATTCATCTAGTGGACATTATTATTTTACATTAAAAGATGATGGAGCTAGAATTGCCGCGGTCATGTTTCAATCCTATAATTCAACGATTAGTTTCCAGCCGACTGATGGTATGCAGGTTATTGTCCAAGGTGAAATAACTGTATACCCTGGGTCTGGTAGCTATCAAATTTACATAAGAGATATGCAACCTGATGGTGTAGGTGGCCTATTTGTTGCTTATGAACAATTAAAGAAAAAATTATCAGAAGAAGGACTCTTTGACCAGAAATTCAAGAAAAAGATTCCTTCTTTTCCTAGTGTAATTGGGGTAGCAACATCACCTACGGGAGCAGCTGTTCGAGACATTATCACAACGATTCAAAGAAGATACCCAATCGGTAAGATTGTCGTTTTCCCCACACTTGTTCAAGGTGAACAAGCTCCTATGTCAGTCGTTAAATCAATTGAAACGGCTAATACATTAAAAGAAATTGATGTATTAATCATTGGGCGTGGCGGAGGCTCTATTGAGGAACTTTGGGCATTTAATGACGAGAAGGTCGCTAGGGCGATATTCGAATCTAAAATCCCTATTATTTCAGCAGTCGGACATGAAACAGATACGACAATCGCAGATTATGTAGCAGATTTGAGAGCTCCTACTCCTACTGCTGCGGCAGAATTAGTTTCTTTAAGTCAACGAGAGATCATTGAACAATTTACCGTACGTGAAGCGAGATTAAACAAAACAATGAATACAATCCTTGAACGTAAACAGGCTCAATTAAAAACGGTTCAGGATGCTTATGTGTTTAGATATCCAAATTCCCTTTTAAATCCTAAGCAAGAGGAATTTGATCGGACGTATGAAAAACTTCAAATGTCGATGAATGAAATCATTAAATCAAATTCGAATAAATACAAAGAGTTAAGTTCTACCCTACTGATTCATCATCCAAGAAATAGGGTGCAGCTTGAAAAGCAAAAGCATCATCAATTGTATTTGACATTGCAAAGTGAATTTAAGCGCCTGCTTACACAAAGACAGTTCGAGATGGAAAAAGCCATCCATACACTAGATGCTCTTAGTCCTTTAAAAGTAATGGCTAGAGGATATTCATTAGCTTATAAAGAAGATAATGAATTAGTTAAATCCGTCAAACAAGTAAAAGACGGAGATAGGTTCCAATTACAAATGACTGATGGAAAATTAAACTGTGAAGTACTTGAAGTAAAGGAGCAGTGAAATAAATATGGAACAAAATGTTTTATCATTTGAAGAGGCGATAAAAGAGATTGAAACAATCGTTCAGAAACTTGAACAAGGTGACGTTCCACTTGAGAAGGCAATAGAGTATTTTCAAGAGGGCATCAAACTTTCACAAATATGCAAAGACAAATTAACTAAAGTTGAAAAGCAAATGACGTCCATTTTAAATGAACAAGGTGAACAAACTCCTTTTACAATTGAGGAGGAATAGAATGAGTAACTTTAAAGAATTTATGGAGTATTCCACTAAACTTGTAAGTGAAGCAATGATTGAATCCATTGGGAAGCTAAAGGCTCCTGAGAGATTAAAAGAATCGATGGCATACTCCTTACAAGGAGGGGGCAAACGTATTCGCCCATTGCTTTTATTTGCAACATTAGATGCTTTCGGAAAAGATCCGGAAATCGGGATTAAGCCTGCATGTGCATTAGAAATGATTCATACCTATTCATTAATTCATGATGATCTTCCATGTATGGATGACGACGATTTACGAAGAGGAAAACCGACGAACCATAAAGTATTTGGCGAAGATTTAGCTGTTTTAGCTGGTGATGGATTGCTAACTTATGCATTTCAATTAATAACGGAAATAAATGATGTTGGTGTTTCTGATCAAGTTAAATTGCAATTAATTAGTGAATTAGCTATTGCTGCAGGTCCAGAAGGAATGGTTGCAGGACAAGTGGCGGATATGGAAGGCGAACGAAAACAACTTTCTGGTGAAGAATTACAGTTTATTCACGAAAGAAAAACAGGGAAAATGCTTATGTATCCAGTAATTGCAGGTGCTATTCTTTCAAGAGCTACAGCTGAACAACTATCACATTTAACGCAATTTGCCTATAAGCTTGGCATCGCATTCCAAATTCAAGATGATATTTTAGATGTAATTGGTGATGAAGATGTCTTAGGAAAGCCAGTCGGTAGTGATATTGAAAATGATAAAACGACATACGTAAAACTATATACGGTTGAAGGTGCAAAGGAACGATTACATACGTTTATCAATGATGCAAAACGACACATTCGAGCATGTGGTATTAAGGATGATTTCCTAATTTCCATCTGTGATTTTGTTGAAAATCGAAGTTTTTAAGCACTGATTGGGTAATATATAATTGATCTGCATTGAATAGATAAGCACATTTAGGTATAATGTAACTACTTTAATCGCAATGATGTTAATAGAATATACAGAAATGTAGGCCGTTAACACAAATGTGCTAGCGGCTTTCTTTGCTTTTAAATAAAATAAGATGCATATTCCACTTTACATGGTATTATGATACGTGGTGTTAAGAGTTAGTGCTCGAAGGTTAGCGTTTAACTTCAAGTATGGTAAAATCATTTATAGATAAGTTTACATAATAATGTATTATTTAAATAGATTTAACATCTAGGAAGGTGAGTGATCCAAGATGGATCTTACGACAATTGAAAATCCAAGTTTTTTAAAAAATAAATCGATTGAAGAGTTAGAGGAATTAAGTGAAGAGATTCGTGCGTTCCTTATCCAGCAACTTTCTGAGACAGGTGGTCATATTGCGCCTAACTTAGGAGTAGTCGAATTAACGATTGCATTACATAAAGTTTTTAATTCACCAAAAGATAAATTTCTATGGGACGTTGGGCATCAATCTTATGTACATAAAATTTTAACGGGTCGAGCAAAAGAATTTTCAACACTTAGACAGTTCAAGGGACTTTGTGGATTTCCGAAGCGAATTGAAAGTGAGCATGATGTTTGGGAAACTGGACATAGTTCTACTTCGTTGTCTGCAGCAATGGGAATGGCAATTGCTAGAGATATAAAGAAGACGAATGAATACATTATTCCGATTATAGGTGACGGTGCTTTAACAGGTGGAATGGCATTAGAAGCTATGAATCATATCGGACATGAACAAAAAGATGTGATTGTCATTTTAAATGATAATGAAATGTCTATTGCTCCAAACGTAGGTGCATTACATAGTATTCTAGGAAGACTTAGAACAACTGGTAAATATCGTTGGGCAAAAGGTGAATTAGAAGGTGTAATTAAAAAAATTCCTGGTATCGGCGATAAATTATCAAGTACATCAAAGAAACTTAAAGATAGTCTTAAATATTTAGTTACTCAAGGTATGTTTTTTGAAGAAATGGGCTTTACTTATTTTGGTCCAGTGGACGGACATAATTATGAGGACTTATTTGAGAGCTTAGAATATGCTAAGAAAACAAAAGGTCCAGTACTAATACATGTCCTTACGAAAAAAGGAAAAGGATATAAACCAGCAGAAAGTGATGATGTGGGTACGTGGCATGGTACAGGTCCTTATAAAGTGGAATCTGGTAAACTTATTAAGCCGGATAAAGCTCCTCCAGCTTGGAGTAAACTAGTAAGTGACACTGTTCTAAAATTAGCATTAAAAGATGAACGAATTGTAGCGATCACTCCTGCAATGCCTGTTGGTTCAAAATTAGAAAATTTCCAACAACAATTACCTGATCGCATTTTTGACGTTGGTATAGCGGAACAGCATGCTGCTACAGTTTCAGCTGGTTTAGCGACTCAAGGAATGAAGCCGTTTTTAGCGATTTATTCAACATTCCTTCAAAGAGCTTATGATCAAGTTTTACATGATATTTGTAGACAGAATTTAAATGTATTTATCGGGATTGATCGTGCTGGTTTAGTTGGTGCTGATGGAGAAACACATCAAGGTGTATTCGATATCGCATTTTTACGTCATATTCCTAATCTTGTATTGATGATGCCTAAAGACGAGAATGAAGGACAACATATGGTCAATACTGCCATTAAATATGATGATGGTCCTATCGCTTTACGTTTCCCAAGGGGGAATGGTTTAGGTGTGCCAATGGATGAACAGTTAAAAGAAATTCCGATTGGCTCATGGGAAGTTTTAAAAGAAGGTTCTGATGCAGTTATATTAACATTTGGAACGACTATTCAAATGGCTCTTGATGCAGCAGAGGAGTTAGAAAAAGAAAATGTTTCAGTTAAAGTGATTAATGCTAGATTCATTAAACCGATGGATACTGCAATGCTACATGATTTATTTAGAGATGGAAAACCAATCTTAACGATTGAAGAAGCTATGTTACAAGGTGGATTTGGAAGTGCGGTATTAGAATTTGCAAGTTCAAATAACTACCAAAACGTACGAGTAGATCGAATTGGAATCCCAGATGTCTATGTTGAACATGGTGATGTAGATAAACTATTAGCAGAAATCCATTTAACAAAAGAAGAATCTGTTAAGAAAATCCGAGAAATGGTTTGTAAAAAATAAGAGGATGTAATATAAATGGCGAAAAAGGAACGTGTAGATGTACTTTTAGTTGAACGTGGTTTAATCGAAACACGTGAAAAAGCAAAGCGTGCCATAATGGCGGGTCTTGTGTATACAAATGAACAAAGACTAGATAAGCCTGGTGAAAAGATTGATATAGAGAATCCTCTTCAAATTAAAGGTGAGGTAATGCCGTATGTTAGTCGAGGTGGCTATAAATTAGAAAAAGCGCTTAAAACTTTCGATGTTACTGTTGAAGATAAAATAATGATTGATATCGGTTCGTCTACAGGTGGATTTACAGATTGTGCACTTCAAAATGGAGCAAAGAAATCTTATGCACTTGATGTTGGGTATAATCAATTAGCTTGGAAATTGAGACAAGACGAAAGAGTCATTGTCATGGAACGTACAAATTTTCGATATGTTAAACCTGAAGATTTAATCGAAGGCTTACCTCAATTTGCTTCGATTGATGTATCATTCATCTCATTAAGATTAATTTTACCGGTTTTAAAGACGTTATTAGTTTCATCAAGTGATGTAGTAGCTTTAATAAAACCACAATTTGAAGCGGGTAGAGAACAAGTGGGAAAAAAAGGTATTGTTCGAGATGCAAAAGTACATGAAGAAGTCATCGAAATGATGATCGATTTCTCATTACGACAAGGATATGATATTAAAGCACTAACCTATTCACCTATTACTGGTGGAGATGGCAATATTGAATTCTTGATTCATCTTCATTGGGAAGGTACGAAAGAAACAGGAGATAATGAACTAGTTCGTACACCAAAAGATATTGTAAATGAAGCTCATATTGAATTAAAGAAGGCAAAATGATTGAAGGAAACCATAAAGGTTTCCTTTTTACTTATATATTATTAGGCTCTGTTAATGTAAATTGCTGATATTTTAAAAATGACTCTTTTCTAAAAGATTATTGCTTTTAAATAGGCTTTTCGAGACTCCTGTGGGAGTAGCGGGAAAGGTGAGACCCTACAGGCTTCGAGGAGGCTCATCTCACGCCTCGCGGAAAGGGAGCAACATTTCGTTCCAATCAACAATCTTTTTTTACAGAGCGTATTAATTAAAAAGTCTTCATTTTATTTTGAATTGCTTTTTTAGGAAACAAATGCGCCCGAATATAATCAATCAAAATCAAAAAAAGATATAAAAATTAGTTTTGAAAATCGTATTTTATGGAAACGGTTAAAAAATTGTATACAATAACTATTAGATTCGATAAGATAATCTTACATATGTAAGATATTTGTCGCAATTTGCAAAGAGGTGTATTATGAATAAAGGTCAGCGTCATATAAAAATACGTGAAATAATCGCTAAAAATGAAGTTGAAACACAAGATGAACTAGTACAATCATTACGTGACTTAGGTTTTAAAGTAACACAGGCAACAATATCACGTGATATAAAAGAATTGCATTTAGTGAAAGTTCCATTATCAGATGGTCGCTATAAGTATAGCTTGCCTGCAGATCAGCGTTTTAACCCACTTCAAAAGTTGAAAAGATTATTAATTGACTCTTTCATAAAAATAGACAGTTCTAGTCATTTAATTGTTATGAAAACTTTACCGGGTAATGCTAATGCAGTTGGAGCTTTAATTGATCACCTTGAATGGCTAGAAATTATGGGTACAATTTGTGGAGACGACACTATTCTAATAATTTGTCGTTCACCTGAAGATGCTGAAAATTTAAAAGAAAAATTTATTGACATGCTTCAATAGGTGAATGGTTTTAAGAGGAGAGAAACCTGTTGTTATCTGAATTAATTATTAAAAATTTTGCAATCATTGAAGAAGTTTCAATTTCATTTGAAAAAGGATTAACTGTTTTAAGTGGTGAAACTGGTGCAGGTAAATCAATTATTATTGATGCGATTGGTCTGCTACTTGGAGGACGTGGTTCTGCAGAATTTGTAAGGTATGACACTGAAAAAGCAGAGATAGAGGGATTGTTTCATATAGAAGATGAAAACCACCCGATTTATGCGAGATGTGAAGAGTTAGGCTTTGACATTGAAGATGAGATGATGATTTTAAAGAGAGATATCACTGCGTCTGGGAAAAGCATTTGCCGTATTAACGGTAAACTTGTCACAACTTCAATTTTAAAAGAAATTGGTGGTCTATTAGTCGATATTCATGGACAACATGAAAGCCAAGACTTAATGGAACAAGAACATCATTTGGCAATGCTACAGCAATATGATGAAAAAGAAATTTTGCCTCTGTTTGTAGATTATAAAGAAGTTTTTAATCAGTTTGTTTCGTTAAAAAAGCAGTTAAAACAGCTTACTGAAAATGAACAACAAATGGCACACCGGTTAGATTTAATTCAATTTCAACTTACTGAAATTCAAAATGCAAATCTAATTGAAAATGAAGATGAGCAGCTAACAGAAGAAAGATATAAAATTGCTAATTTTGAACGTATTTATAAATCACTTGTAGAAGCTTATCAAAGTTTATCTCAAGATGGATCTGGATTAGACTCTGTCAGATCGAGTATGTATTCTTTGGAATCAGTTACTTCAATTGATCCTGATATTAAAGAAATGCATGAAGGAATAAGCAGTAGTTTTTATTTATTGGAAGATATTTCATATCGTTTAAGAGATTCAATTGAACAAATGGAATATGATCCAATGAGACTTAATGAAATTGAAACACGATTAAGTGAAATTTCAATGTTGAAGAAAAAATATGGAAACAGTGTTGCAGATATATTAACTTATGCTCAAGGAATTGAGCAAGAGCTTGATAAAATTCAGCATAAAGATAAACATATTGAACAAATAGAAAAAGAATTAGAAAATGTAACTACTCGTTTAATTGAGTCAGGAAACATTCTTTCGAATAAACGAAAAGAACTAGCTAAAAAATTAACTGCAGATATACATAAAGAGCTTAAAGAACTTTACATGGAAAAAACAACCTTTGAAATTGTATTTTCAGTTGAAGAAGGTTTAGAAACGGATCCTTATTTTGAGAACAAACATATTAGGTTTAATAAAGATGGATTTGATCATGTGGAGTTTTACATTTCTACTAACCCTGGTGAACCGTTAAAGCCTTTAGCAAAAGTTGCATCTGGAGGAGAATTATCGAGGATGTTCCTGGCGTTAAAAAGTATTTTTACGAAGCATCAAGGGATTACATCGATTATTTTTGACGAAGTTGATACTGGTGTCAGTGGTAGAGTTGCTCAAGCGATTGCCGAGAAAATCCATAAAGTATCAGTTAACTCACAAGTATTATGTATCACTCATTTACCTCAAGTTGCTTCTATGGCTGACACGCATTTATTTATCGCCAAAGTGATTGTTGGTAATCGAACGAAGACTTCTGTTACTCCTTTACAAAATGAACAAAAGATAAATGAAATCGCAAGAATGATTGCAGGTGTAGAAATAACAGATGTGACTATTCAACATGCGAAAGAATTGATTGAACAAGCAACTTCAACTAAGTATCAATCACATTCATAAAAGTACGAGAATATTTAATGAAAAATCGAATTTGATTATTCATTAAATATTCTCTTTTTTTTGTGGGAATTATTGAAAATTTAGTAATTGGAAAATGGGAAATGAAACATACTAAGACAACATTATACCTTCAAACAGATATCATATTTTTACAATTATAATTTGCTTTTATGAAGCTAACATTAACTATATAGCCATGAACTAAATAAAATTAAATCTGGCACTAAGGAGAGTGATTCGCTTGTGAAAAATGTAAATGTTCAACGAATAATAACTATTCTTCTCCTTTCAATAGTAGTTGGTATTAGCGTGTTTAATATAAATCAAAAAAATGTATTTTCATCTACGATTAGTTCTCATGATAAACATGGAGATATCATTGATGTAGCACTAGGTATTAATGAAATCCCAATTAAAAAAGTAGATGTAAAAGTATTAAACAATTTAAGAATAATACCAGGTGGTCAATCAATCGGAGTTAAGCTTAATTCTGTGGGTGTTTTAGTTGTAGGTCACCATTTAGTAAATACGCACCAAGGTCAAAAATCACCTGGGGAAATAGCAGGAATCAAGGTTGGAGACATGATTATTAAAATGAATGGTAAACAGATTGAAAAAATGTCTGATGTATTACCGTTTATTCAAAAAGCAGGTAAAAATGGTCGACCAATCAAAATAACAGTGAAAAGAGAAGGTAAATACTATACAAAACTTTTACAACCTATTCGTGATCAAGGACAAAATAATTATAGAATAGGTTTATATATAAGAGATTCTGCTTCTGGTATTGGTACGATGACTTTTATTGAGCCAAATTCATTAAAATATGGCGCATTAGGCCATGTCATTTCAGATAGTGATACAAGAAAAGCAATTGAAGTAGAAGATGGACATATCGTATACTCTACAGTTACATCAATTGAAAAAGGTTCTGATGGCTCACCAGGCGAAAAAATTGCACACTTTGCACTAGACAGAGGTACGATTGGAAATATTACTTCAAATAGCCCGTTCGGTATATTTGGAAAAGTAAATAGCAAAATTGATAATGGTATTATGTCGAAGCCTTTACCGATAGCTTTATCAAATGAAGTTAAAAAAGGACCAGCCAAAATACTTACTGTAATTCACGATAATAAAGTGGAATCCTTTGACATAGAAATTGTAAGTAGTATCCAACAAAAATTCCCTTCGACTAAAGGGATAATTTTAAAAGTAACAGATAAACGTTTATTAAAAGAAACTGGTGGAATTGTCCAAGGTATGAGTGGATCGCCAATTATTCAAAATGGAAAATTAATTGGCGCAGTTACACATGTTTTCGTAAATGATTCGACAAGTGGATATGGTGTCCATATAGAGTGGATGTTAGATGAGGCAAAAGTACCTATTTATGACTATCAGCTGAAAAAAGCTTCATAAATAATAATCATATAAAACAAAACACCTAACTAAATTGTTAGGTGTTTTCTTCAGGTTTTTTTGATCAAAATTTAACAAGAGTTTTAAATGAAAATAGCTTTAAAACGTATTCATATCAGCTTATATGTACCTAGATGCGAGTAATTTTTTAGAAAATAAATTGAGTTGAACTAAAGAAGATAAATTTGTTATATTAAAAATTTAACGAATCTTGTAATGTTATTGTAACTTTTTATTAAAAATTATAAATTTACATACTATTTAATTTTTTATATAATGAATTATATGTAAAATTCGACTTATTACATAATGGTTTTTAATACAATCGTCGAATGCTAGAAGAAAATGAAGAAAACTATCTATATTAATAAAAATATTCAGAATTTATAATAAAAACAGGAAATAAATTTTTATTGTCGAAATAATCGGTAATAAGATATGAAATTCACTATAGAGGATATAGGGAGGAACGGTTGTGGAGAAAATAAAAGTAGTATTAGTTGATGATAATAAAGAGCTTGTTATCATGTTAGAAAACTTTATAAACGCACAAGCTGATATGGAAGTAGTAGGTGTAGCATTTAATGGACAAGATTGTTTACCTCTAGTGAAGGATAAAAAGCCCGATGTGTTAGTGTTAGACATTATTATGCCTCACTTAGATGGTTTAGCAGTATTAGATCGTTTACGTGGTGGACTTGTTGAAAAAATTCCAAATGTAATTATGCTAACAGCGTTTGGTCAAGAAGATGTTACGAAAAAAGCAGTTGACCTAGGCGCATCTTATTTCATTTTAAAACCATTTGATATGGAACATTTAATTAGTAATATCCGTCAAGTTGTTGGAAAAGGTTCTTCAATCACAAAACGTAATTCTCCATCATTAGTATCTAATTATGAAAACAAGCCACGTAACTTAGATGCAAGTATCACAAGTATTATCCATGAAATTGGTGTTCCGGCACATATTAAAGGATACATGTACTTACGTGAAGCAATTTCGATGGTATACAATGATATCGAGTTATTAGGATCGATTACGAAAGTATTGTATCCAGATATCGCTAAAAAGTTTAATACTACAGCAAGTCGTGTAGAGCGTGCGATTCGACATGCTATTGAAGTAGCGTGGAGCCGTGGAAATATCGATAGCATTTCTACATTATTTGGCTACACAATTTCTATGTCTAAAGCAAAACCAACTAATTCAGAATTTATCGCAATGGTTGCTGATAAATTACGTTTAGAGCACAAAGCTAGCTGAAAGAACTGAAATTCAAATTCGTTATAGCGACTAACTTCTTAAGAAATTATCGATATTTATCGCAATAGCAATTATATATGATCGCAGAAACGTTGTCTTTTTTAGACGACGTTTTTATTTTTATCTCTGTTAAAAAAATAATGATTTCCACTTCAGAATGCTTGCTTCGCTTAGTTTCAACTGTCTCAAGTCCCCCACAGGAGTCGAGCACCTTACGCTCCCAATCAAATTCTACTATTTATCAATTGTTATTTTTATGTCAACCTAACTAAAAACAATCTTTTCAAAGGAAGCCTTTATTCCATAGTCACTAACTGAGCCTTATTTAAAAAAGCATTTTTTCTATTTGCAGGAAGAATTGCTTTTATATTGAATTTGAAAGGATAGTTCTTCAATGATACTTCATATAATTAGAGAATTAGTTTATCGATAATAGGAGTGATAAATTGAATTGGAAATTGAAACTAACATTGTGGCTAGTTGTACTTTTAATGATTATTTACGTCTTTATAAGCTATCAAAAGTTAATTTATGTCTCTCATTTTTCGTTAATCAATAAAAAGGAGATTACAAATATATCATTTAACGAAAACTGGGAAAAATTTAGAAGAGAATTAAATATCTCGAATAATGATTCGAAAATTGAGGATGTTAATTTTATTTTATATAAAGATAAAATTAAATCGCTAAACTTTCATATTGTTGATAAAACAAATAGCAAATATATTAAATATGATTACAGAGAATGTCTTTCTTGTGAATTTAAAGAAGATAATGGTGTACATATTTCAAAATATACAATGGATACTTACAGTGAGTATGAAAATTTAATGAACGCGAAGGAATTTTTTTCTAAAATTGATACCTTAACAACTAAAGGACTCTTAAATAAAAATAATAAAAAGTATACTATGATACGATCGTCAGGAATGGATGAAGAGATTGGATATGAAGGGGATTATCTACTTTTGGATGATCAGAACCATCTAAGGAAAATTAAAAAGATTGTACCTCAATCGAACAAAAGCTATAGTGGTTATAATTTAATGATGATGGTAAATAATAATTGGAGTGAGTTTTCAAGTAATTACGAAACAACTACTGTTTTTATAAAGAATTATCATGAAAATGATGAATCTGATGAAATTGAATAGAAGGATTGTGTATTTCGATTACTGAAATACATTTGAAAAGATCCTTCATATAAAATTTCCCTTTGCATTATTAAATTAGATATGGTATACTATTTTCTGCGCCACTGATCATATAGAAAAACGATATTATTACTAGAGAAATTGGAAGAAAATCGGACGCATTCCATGACGCGTCATCCATTTCGACCTTTTCTAAAATTTGTAGTAGTGTCTGTTAGTGAAGATTGTTGTGAAACAAGCTGCCTAATGGAACGGCCCTGGAGCCGAAATTGCGAAAGAGAGGTAGGGCTTTCGCCAACAAACAACAATTAAAAAATAATTAACTAACTTATATATATAAAAGGTTATTCGTATACGTTGTGCGAATAGCCTTTTTTCATTTGAAAACCGGGAGCTAACTCCATTAAAGCAAAAAAATAAGTAAGACAGTTATAGGCTGTCTTACTTATTTTTTCATTAGAATATAAAAACGATTGTGAACACGATCGCGACAATGAATCGATAAATAGCAAATCCAGTCAGTTTTACATGTTCTAGTAATTTTAAGAAAGTAACGATTGCTAGAAGTGCTACAACAAACGCTGTGATAAATCCTGAAGCAAATAAAGGTAAATCAGATGTGCTTAAAATATCCAAGTTTTTAACTAAATCTAAACCACTAGCAGCTATCATCATTGGTACTGCCAATATAAACGTAAATTCAGCTGAAGTTTTACGATCTAAGCCGAAAAGTAAACCGCCTGCGATTGTTGAACCTGATCTAGAAAATCCTGGCCAAAGAGCTAATACTTGAAAACATCCGATAATAAAAGCTTGTTTATATGAAATATGATCTAAATCAGATGATTTTGGATTTTTAGATACTTTTTCAGCGACGATAAGTAAAATACCTCCTGCTACTAAACCGATAACTACTGTTTTAGGTGAAAATAAAACATCTTTAATGAAATCATGTAATAAAAGACCTACAACACCAGCAGGAATTGCTCCGATAAAGATGTGACCTAAATTTAAGTTTGTATGTCTGTATCCTTCTGATTTAATCCCAAGAACTGACCATAATCTTTTCCAAAAAACTACTACAACAGCCAAAATTGAACCGAGTTGTACAACTACTTCAAATACCGATGCTTTTGCACCTGTAAAATTTAACAAATCTGCAACCAATATCATATGACCAGTTGAAGAAACAGGTAAAAACTCTGTTAAACCTTCAACCATTCCCATAATTATTCCAATTATCCAATCAGCTAACATTATTAACCTCCATTAAAAGCTTGTCTTAATTACAATACTTTACATTTTACTTGAAATCGTTGTTTTATGAAAGTCTGAGATCGTTAAAAAAATCTAATTTGTGCATATTATTTAATTACTGTTTGTTTAATAAGCTCATTTTATAATGATTGCTCAACGCTCGCCCTTAGGAAAGTAAACATCCTGGATTGGGAATCAAGTAGAATCCACCAAACAAGCTGAAAATAAGTTGATCGGAACGGTAGGTGCGAAGACTCCTGTGGGAGAAGCGAGACAGTTGTGACCCCGCAGGCTTAATGCCGAGGAGGCTCAACGCTCGCCCCGCGGAAAAGGCAAGCATCCTGAAGTGGAAATCAACCAAGATTCTACTTAAAAACCAACATACTTTAATTAATCACACAATTAAAAAGAACCACCTTAATCTAAAGGGGGTTCTTGTCGGATTAAAAGAAACATTTAGTTTTCTTCGCTGTTTGTTTCTGGTTCTTGTTTTTCTAATTCCATTAACTTTTTCATTAATATGTGTTGTGGCATATGCATAATTTGTTCTAAAGGAACATTTAATTTTTTAGAAAGTAGAATCGCTGTTTCTGGCGAAATTTGCAATGGACGCATAATATCCCTCCTTTGTTTCGTAAAATTAGTATACAATAATAAAAAGACGAAAGTACATATTTTTCCAGGAGGAATAAGATGGTAGATATTATTGGGCACAGAGGTGCAGCTGGAACATATCCAGAAAATACAATGGTTTCTTTCATGGCGTGCGAAAAACTTGGAGCAGATGGAATCGAACTAGATGTCCATTTAACAAAAGATGGTGAAATTGTTGTTATACATGATGAAACAATTAATCGAACAACGAATGGAAAAGGTTTCGTAAAGGATTTTACATTAGCGGAAATTAAACAGTTTGATGCAAGTTATAAATTCAAGGGACAATTTAGTAATTGTGTGATTCCTACTTTACGTGAAGTATTTGAATGGGCAAAGGGAAATACATTTAGTATCAATGTTGAGTTAAAGAATGATAAAATAGAATACCATGGACTAGAAGAGCGAGTGATTAATTTAATTCGTTCGTTTGAAATGGAAAAAAGAATTGTGTTATCGTCTTTTAATCATAAAAGTATGCTTAAATTTTATTTGATGGCTCCTGATATAGAAACGGCTGTCCTTTATAATAAGAGAAAAAAAGAACCATGGAAAATTGCTGAAGATAATAAGGCGAAAGCAATTCATCCAAATTATCGAATCATTACAGATGGACTAATTAAACAAACACTTGATAAAAATATTGCAGTTCGACCATATACAGTAAACGATCCTAGTGTAATGAAACGGTTAATAATGGACAATTGTACTGCAATTATTACGGATTATCCAGAAGTAGCATTTCAAGTAAGAGAAAGTTTAAAGGTATAGGCTGAATAAAAAGTAATTTAACAATGCTTAAAAATAAAAAGTGCTTACGCATTTTGTAAGCACTTTTAACATGTCATTCTAATGGGATTATTTTAAACTTTGCGTTTCATGAAACGACCTTGAACTTTTTCGTGTTTTCGGTCTCTGAATAAAACGAAGCTTCCAACTAAATAAAATCCTACTGCTAATGAAATTAGACCGATAAAACCTTGTAATGGAATATTAGGAATACCAAATGAATGGATTAGAAACATTGTATCACGAAGTAATTTTATTCCGATAACTGCTAAAGCTATAGGTATAACTATAACAACGAATGCAAGCATTCGAGTAAAAGATTCTTTCATATTATTTTTACCCCCGATTTTATGTGCATGAATAATCATTTTCGATATTCTCTCTTCATTCATAATCTTATACAAGAAAAGTGTTGTCAAGACTTTAGAAATAGACGAAAAGGGAAAAATGTTTATATAATTATTCGATGATTAGAAATAAGCTGAATTTAGTAGGTGAACTAAATGAAACAAAATGTAATGATTGTAGGGATGGGAGCCGGTGGTACTGCTGTATTGAAACTGCTTTCTCATTCAGATTTATTTAATATTGTAGCTGTAGTAGATAGTAGAATTGAAGCACAAGGGAATGAAATTGCTAAAAATTTACATATACCTGTATTAAACGATTGGAAAGAAATATTAACTGATGATATTGATGTGATTTTCAACACTACTGGGGATGAGATATTACATCAGGAGTTAATCGTACATAAACCAAAGCATACACTTGCCATTCCAGGTACAGTTGCAAGGATTATTGCCGAACTAGTGCAAGAAAAAGAATCGCTATTTCATATTCTGAGTAATAAAAATAGGCAGCAAGAATTAATTTTGGATAATACACATGATGGGATGATTGTTGTAGATAAATGGGGGAAAATCCTACTATTTAATCGATCCGCAGAAAGTATACTTCAAACGAATAAAGAAGATGCAATTGGTAGAGATATCTTAGAAGTCGTACCTACAAGTAAATTGCCTCGAGTACTTCAAACAAAAAAGAAGGAAATAAACCAAGAACATATTTTACTAAATGGTAGTAAAATTTTCACAACTCGAATTCCGATTTTTCGTGAGGACGGAGAACTTGAAGGAGCAATATCTGTTTTTAAGGATGATACAGAAGTATTAAATTTAGCTGAAGAAGTGACGAACTTAAAAGAAGTTTATAGTATGCTTGAAGCGGTTATTCAAAGTTCTGATGAAGCGATTTCGGTTGTAGACGAAAAAGGAAATGGGATCATTATTAATCCTGCATATACAAGATTGACTGGGTTATCAACTGATCAAGTAATAGGAAAGCATGCGACAATTGATATTTCTGAAGGTGAAAGTGTCCATTTGAAAGTTTTGAAAACAAAGCAAGCCGTCCGTGGTGTCCGAATGAAAGTTGGTAAGCAAAATAGAGATGTACTTGTAAATGTTGCGCCTGTAATAGTTGATGGTAAGTTAAAAGGTAGCGTTGGTGTAATTCACGATGTTTCTGAAATATCACAACTGACAAATGAACTCCACAGGGCAAGGCAAATTATCCGAACATTAGAAGCTAAATATTCATTTGAAGATATTGCTGGTGAGTCAGAAGGTATCCAACTTGCAATCATGCAGGCAAAGTTGGCTGCAAGTACACCGGCAACTGTATTGTTGCGTGGAGAATCAGGAACTGGAAAAGAGTTGTTTGCTCATGCAATTCACAATGAAAGTGATCGGAAATATAATAAATTCGTTCGAGTGAACTGTGCAGCTATTTCTGAATCGTTATTGGAAAGTGAATTATTTGGTTATGAAGAAGGAGCATTCTCTGGAGCTAAGCGTGGCGGTAAAAGAGGGCTATTCGAGGAAGCGAACAATGGTAGTATTTTCTTAGATGAAATCGGAGAATTATCACCTGCAATGCAAGCCAAACTATTAAGGGTCTTACAAGAAAAAGAAATAAGACGAGTTGGTGGTACGAAATCAATTCCAATCAATGTGAGGGTGATTGCTGCTACAAATGTACACTTGGAAGAAGCGATCGTTGAAGGGAAGTTTCGCGAAGATCTCTATTATCGTTTAAATAAACTACCAATACTAATACCTGCATTGCGTGAACGAGTAGAAGATATATTACCAATCGGGGAAAGATTACTCGCTAAAATTAATCAGGATTATGGTCGAAATGTTGAGGGGATTTCCTCATCTGCTGTAAAAAGTTTGAAATTATATAATTGGCCAGGAAATGTAAGAGAATTAGAAAATGTCTTAGGACGAGCAGTAATCTTTATGAAATTCCATGAAAAACAAATACTTCCTGAACACTTATCAGCCATTACACAGGTGAAACAAGAACAGACAAATGGGACAAAAGCTCCGCAAATAATAGATAAGCCTATAATCGAGTCTTCTCAAAATCTTTCGCTTGATGAAATGGTCTCGATGTTTGAAGGTGAAATAATCGAGAAGATTTTAAAGAACAATAATGGAAATAAAACGAAAACAGCTAAAGAGCTAGGATTATCAGTTAGAAACCTTTACTATAAGATAGAAAAATACGAGTCTGCAAAAAATAGCACGCAATAATTTGCGTGCTATGAATAATTCTGCACACAAATTACTATGACTTTTCAAAATTATAGTGTATTATGTATTTAGCGTCTTTTACTAGGACTTGGTACTAAATTCTCAGTTATGTAAGGCTTTTCAACTATTTTTTAAAAATAGTTCAATTCTCTTTGAAAGTTGGCACGGTAATTGCTTTATATTGTGTAGGGGGATGAAAGGAAGGGCTTTCAATGAATTTAACAGATATAATGTTACGAGCGAAAAGTCATTCAATGCAAACTGTAGCTGTTGCAGTAGCTGAGGATTTTGAAGTGAAAGAAGCAGTTTCATTAGCATTAGATAATGACTTAGCAAATTTTTTACTTTTCGGAAATGAGCAAGCTATTTACGAATTGTATGAAGATTTATTAACAAATAATAAATTTAATGGACGATTAAAAATTGTTCATTGTAATACGATGCAGGAAGCTGCTAAAAATGCTGTAGTAGCTGTTCGCTCCGGAGATGCTTCAATTGTAATGAAAGGTAATCTTTCATCATCAATTCTTCTGAAAGAAGTATTAAATAAAGAATATGGCTTAAGAAGTAAGAGTGTTTTATCCCATGTAGCGATGTTTGATGTTCCAGGAAGAGAAAAAGCAGTTATTGTTACCGATGCTGCGATGAATATCGCGCCTACATTAGACCAAAAAGTAAAAATTATTGAAAATAGCGTCGATATTGCGAGGAAAGTAGGAATCGAAACCCCTAAAGTTGCTGTACTAGCAGCTGTTGAAGTAGTAAATCCTGCTATGCCTGCAACAGTTGATGCCGCTTCATTAACGGTAATGAATACTAGAGGTCAAATCAAAAATTGTATCGTTGACGGTCCATTAGCACTTGATAATGCTATTTCTATAGAGGCAGCTGAACATAAAGGGTTAACAGGTGAAGTAGCTGGTCAAGCTGATATCTTATTAGTACCAACAATTGAAACAGGAAATATCCTATATAAATCTTTAGTCTTTATGGCTAATTCAGAAGTTGCTGCACTTATTGCTGGAGCAAAAGCACCGATTGTTTTAACGTCGCGTTCTGACTCTGCAATGACTAAATTATATTCATTAGCTTTAGCTATATGTAATTCATAAAACATACACAACACAATTTAAAGGGAGCTGTTTAGAACATGGAAATCTTCAAATACTTAGAAACTTACGATTATGAACAAGTAGTTTTTTGCCAAGATAAAGCATCTGGTTTAAAAGCGATTATCGCTATACATGATACAACTTTAGGTCCAGCATTAGGCGGAACAAGAATGTGGACTTATGAGTCTGAAGAAGCTGCGATTGAAGATGCTTTACGTTTAGCAAAAGGTATGACATATAAAAATGCTGCTGCTGGATTAAATCTTGGAGGAGGAAAAACTGTAATTATCGGTGATCCTCGTAAAGATAAAAATGAAGCGATGTTCCGTGCATTCGGTCGTTACATTCAAGGCTTAAATGGTCGTTATATTACAGCTGAGGATGTTGGTACAACTGTTGCTGATATGGATTTAATCCATGAAGAAACTGATTTTGTAACAGGTATTTCACCTTCATTCGGTTCTTCAGGTAATCCATCTCCAGTAACTGCATTTGGTGTATACCGTGGTATGAAAGCTGCTGCAAAAGAAGCTTTTGGAACTGACAGCTTAGAAGGAAAAGTAATCGCTATTCAAGGTGTTGGAAATGTTGCATTCAACCTATGCAGATATTTACATGAAGAAGGCGCACAATTAATCGTAACTGATATTAATAAAGAATCAGTTCAACGTGCAGTAGAAGAATTTGGTGCGACAGCAGTAGATCCAGATGATATCTACAGTGTACAATGTGATATTTATGCACCTTGTGCTTTAGGAGCAACGATTAACGATAAAACGATTCCTCAAATTAAAGCAAAAGTTATTGCTGGTGCAGCTAATAACCAATTAAAAGAAACTCGTCATGGTGATTTAATTCACGAATTAGGTATTGTTTATGCACCTGATTACGTAATTAACGCTGGTGGAGTTATTAACGTAGCTGACGAATTATACGGATACAATCGTGAACGTGCAATGAAAAAAGTTGAAGGTGTATATGATAACATCGCAAAAGTTATTGAAATTTCTAAACGTGATGGAATCCCAACTTATTTAGCTGCTGACCGCTTAGCAGAAGAGCGTATCGCAACGATGGCAAAATCTCGTAGCCAATTTTTAAGCAATGGTCATCACATTTTAAGCAGAAAATAATTAAATAAAATTGTTTGAAATATAGAAGGTATACATTTTAATCCTTTATTTTTCAGTTAGAAAGAAAGAGTATATTCTGCTCTTTCTTTCTAGTTATAAAGATAAGGAAATAAGGCAATCAAAGAACGGATATAAAATAAATTAATTCAATTAAGAAGGAGTGTTGGCAATGCATCGCATATTAGTTATAAACCCAGGCAGCACATCCACTAAGGTTGGTGTATTTGATGATGAAAAATCAATTTTTGAACAAACAATACGCCATGAAGATGAAGAATTAAATCAATTTTCATCAATAATTGATCAATACGAATTTAGAAAGCATGTTATTTTAGAGGTTTTACACAAAGAAGGAATTAACATTTCTAAATTAAGTGCTGTTTGCGGTCGGGGCGGGTTACTTAGGCCAATCGAAGGCGGTACTTATGCAGTAAACGAAGTAATGCTTGAAGATTTAAGAAACGGTTTTAGTGGGCAGCATGCCTCTAATTTAGGTGGCATTATTGCAAATGAAATTGCACAAGGTTTAAATATTCCTGCATTTATAGTAGACCCTGTAGTGGTTGATGAATTAGAACCAGTGGCAAGAATTAGTGGATTATCAATTATGGAAAGAAGAAGTGTTTTCCATGCATTAAATCAAAAGGCTGTTGCTAGAAAAGTATCAAAACAACTAGATCAGTCATATAACGATTTAAATCTTATTATAGCCCATATGGGTGGCGGTGTTAGTGTTGGTGCCCATAAGAAGGGGCGTGTAATAGACGTTAACAATGGTTTAGATGGTGAAGGACCTTTTAGTCCTGAACGAGCTGGAACAGTACCAGTAGGTGATTTAATAAAACTTTGTTTCTCTGGTGACTACTATATTAATGAAGTTCAAAAAATGACTGTAGGTCAGGGTGGGTTAGTAAGTTATCTTGGCACTGCAGATGCAATAAAAGTTGAAAATATGATTGAAAACGGCGATGAAAAAGCTGCTTTAGTTTATGAAGCTATGGCTTATCAAGTTGCAAAAGAAATTGGTAGTGCAGCAGCTGTTTTAGAAGGCGATATTGATGCAATCATTTTAACAGGCGGAATTGCTTATAGTGATTTCATTGTAAACGAAATCTCAAAACGAATTAAATGGATGGCACGTGTGATCGTGTTACCAGGTGAAAATGAACTTCAAGCTTTATGTGAAGGTGCTTTACGTGTACTTCGCGATGAAGAAGAAGCCAAAAATTATCCAGGTGAATTTGCAGTCAAATCTTTAGTATAAATGTGAGGAGAATATCATCATGGCAACAGAATATGATTTAGTCGTACTCGGTGGCGGTACTGGTGGCTATGTAGCAGCTATTCGTGCTTCTCAATTAGGTTTAAAAGTAGCAGTTGTAGAAAAGAACAAACTTGGTGGAACATGCTTACATGCAGGTTGTATCCCAAGTAAAGCTTTATTACGAAGTGCAGAAGTATTTGCTACTGCTAAGAAAAGTGAAGAATTTGGTGTTGAAACTTCTGGTGTAACATTAAACTTCGATAAAGTTCAACAACGTAAAAATAATATCGTTGACCAACTTCATAAAGGTGTTGAACATCTAATGAAGCAAGGTAAAATTGATGTTTATAGCGGACTTGGACGCATTTTAGGACCTTCAATATTTTCACCAATGCCTGGTACAATTTCAGTAGAAATGAATGATGGCAGTGAAAATGAAATGTTAATTCCAAAAAATGTACTTGTTGCAACTGGATCAAGACCAAAGTCTTTACCAGGACTAACAATTGATGGTGAATATGTTATGTCATCTGATGAAGCTTTAAAAATGGAATCATTACCTAAATCAATCATCATTGTTGGTGGCGGTGTAATTGGGATTGAATGGGCATCTATGTTAGCAGATTTTGGTGTTGAGGTTACTGTAATTGAATATAGCCCTCGTGTTTTACCTTTAGAAGACGAAGATATTTCAAAAGAAATGACGCGTTTATTAAAGAAAAAAGGGATTAAACTTGTTACTGATGCAAAAGTTCTTGCTGAAACATTAAAGATTGAAGATGGCGTAACAATTAATGCATTACACAAAGATAATGAAAAATCGTTTTCTGCTGAAAAAATGTTAGTTTCTGTTGGCCGTCAAGCAAATGTTGAAGGTATCGGCTTAGAAAATACTGATATCGTTGTTGAAAATGGTTTTATTCAAACGAATAAGTATTATCAAACAAAAGAATCACATATCTATGCAATTGGAGATGTAATTGGTGGTTTACAATTAGCACATGTTGCTTCAAGAGAAGGTACTATTGCTGTGGAACATATTTTTGGTAATACTCCAAATACGCTTGATCCAACAATGGTAAGTAAATGTGTTTATAGTAATCCAGAGGTTGCTTCTGTTGGTCTAACTGAACGTGAAGCTAAAGATCAGGGATTTGCAGTGAAAACTGGTAAATTCTCGTTCCGTGCGATTGGTAAAGCATTAGTTTATGGGGAACATGATGGATTTGTTAAATTAGTTGTTGATGAAAAAACGAATGACTTATTAGGTGTTCACATGATTGGTCCACACGTAACAGATATGATCTCCGAAGCAGGTCTTGCTCGTGTATTAGACGCAACACCTTGGGAAATTTCTCAAACAATTCACCCACATCCTTCTTTATCAGAAGCGATTGGTGAGGCAGCTCTTGCAGTTGAAGGCTTAGCTATACATTCTTAAAAAAATAATCTGAAATGTAGGAATAAATTTTCTGCATTTCAGATCTTTAATATGATTTAAAACGCTTCCACAATGTGTGGTAAAAGGGGGATATTTATGGAAAAGGTTACAACTACAAATCGTCATGACCAACTTGGATTAACAAACGATGATGTTTTAAGTATGTATGAAACAATGCTTTTAGCACGTCGTCTTGATGAGCGTATGTGGTTATTAAATCGTGCTGGTAAAATTCCTTTCGTTATTTCTTGTCAAGGTCAAGAGGCAGCGCAAGTAGGTTCAGCTTATGCTTTAGATAACACAAAGGATTATGTATTACCATATTACCGTGATATGGGTGTTGTTTTACAATTTGGTATGACACCAACAGAATTAATGTTATCGGGTTTTGCGAAAGCTGAAGATCCAAACTCTGGTGGTCGTCAAATGCCGGGTCACTTTGGACAAAAGAAAAATCGTATTGTTACTGGTTCTTCTCCAGTTACTACACAGGTTCCACACGCAGTAGGTGTTTCTTTAGCTGCTAAAATGGAAGGTAAAGATATCGTATCATGGGTTTCATTTGGAGAAGGTTCTTCTAACCAAGGTGATTTCCACGAAGGTGCTAACTTTGCTGGGGTACATAAATTACCAGTAATTTTCTTCTGTGAAAATAATAAGTATGCTATTTCAGTACCAATTGAGAAGCAATTAGCTTGTGAAAATGTATCTGATCGTGCAATTGGATATGGAATGCCAGGATTTACTGTGGATGGAAATGATCCATTAGAAGTATACCGTGTTACGAAAGAAGCGGTTGACAGAGCTCGTCGTGGAGAAGGTCCTACTTTAATTGAAGCTGTATCATATCGTCTGACTGCTCACTCTAGTGATGACGATGATCGTATATATCGTTCTCGTGAAGAAGTTGAAGAAGCTAAAAGTAAAGATTGCTTATATACTTTTGCTACGTATTTACGTGAAGTTGGAGTACTTACTGAAGAAATCGAAAAAGCACTTGATGCTAAAATGAAAGCAACGGTTGATGAAGCAACAGACTATGCGGAGAACGCTCCATATGCTGCAGCTGAGCATGCATTGAAGTTTGTTTACGAAGAGAAATAAGAGGGGGTAGGACAATATGGCAGTAATTTCTTATATAGATGCAGTGACTTTAGCGTTAAAAGAGGAAATGGAACGCGATCCAAAAGTATTTGTATTAGGGGAAGACGTTGGATTAAAAGGTGGAGTATTTAAAGCTACTCACGGACTTTATGATCAGTTTGGTGAAGATCGAGTATTAGATACACCTCTAGCAGAATCAGCGATCGCTGGTGTAGGAATTGGTGCTGCGATGTACGGTTTACGTCCAGTTGCAGAAATGCAATTTGCTGATTTTATTATGCCTGCAGTTAACCAAATTATTTCTGAAGCGTCAAGAATTCGATATCGTTCAAATAATGATTGGACTTGTCCTATAACAATTCGTGCTCCTTACGGCGGTGGAGTACATGGTGCACTTTATCATTCTCAATCGGTTGAAAAAGTTTTCGCAGGTCAACCAGGATTGAAAATTGTAATGCCTTCTACTCCTTATGATGTAAAAGGATTATTAAAAGCAGCAATTCGTGATAACGATCCAGTTATTTTCTTTGAACATAAGCGTGCTTACCGTTTAATTAAAGGTGAAGTCCCAGAAACTGATTACGTACTTCCAATCGGAAAAGCTGACGTAAAACGTGAAGGCGATGATATCACAATTATCACTTACGGTTTATGTGTACATTTTGCGCTTCAAGCAGCAGAAAAATTAGCTCAAGATGGAATCTCAGTACATGTATTAGACTTACGTACAATTTATCCATTAGATAAAGAATCGATTATCGAAGCAGCTTCTAAAACAGGTAAAGTTTTATTAGTAACTGAAGATAACAAAGAAGGTAGTATTATGAGTGAGGTAGCAGCGATCATTGCAGAAAATTGCTTATTTGATTTAGATGCACCAATCGCTCGTTTAGCTGGACCAGATGTACCAGCTATGCCTTATTCTCCTACTATGGAAAAATTCTTTATGGTAAATCCTGATAAAGTTGAAAAAGCGGCTCGAGAACTTGCAGCATTTTAACGGCACTGTTTGAAAAAGGGGGACATAATTTATGATCGAAAATATTAAAATGCCTCAATTGGGTGAAAGTGTAACAGAAGGTACGATTAGTACTTGGTTAGTAAAAGTTGGAGACCATGTAAATAAATACGATCCACTTGCTGAAGTGATGACAGATAAAGTAAATGCGGAAGTTCCATCATCATTTTCGGGTGTAATTAAAGAGTTAATCGCAAATGAAGGCGAAACTTTAGCTGTTGGCGAAATTATTTGTACAATTGAAGTTGAAGGTGCAACAGGAGAAGTTGCAGCAACTGCAGTAGAAGAAACGAAAACAGTTGAAAAAGCTACGCCAGCTCCGGCAGTAGCGCCATCAGCTCCTGTATCAAAACCAGTAGCAGCGGCACCTGTTTCAATCTCAAAAACTGATGAATCAGGTAAAGTGCGTTTTTCACCAGCTGTACTTCGTTTAGCGGGGGAAAACAATCTAGATCTTGCTTTAATACCTGGAAGTGGTGCTAACGGTCGTGTTACACGTAAAGACGTATTAAATGCAATTGCAAATGGTGTACCTGAGGCTGCAGCGGCTCCAGTAGCTGTTGAGACAACTGCTCAACCTGTAACTACTCAAACTACTGCTCCTTCTGTAGAAGTAGTTAAGTCACCTTCTGCTCCATCTGTACCAGTTACTTCTTCAGTTGGAGATATCGAAATTCCAGTTACTGGTGTTCGTAAAGCAATCGCAGCTAATATGTTACGTAGTAAACACGAGGCACCTCATGCGTGGATGATGGTTGAAGTGGATGTAACTAACTTAGTTAATTACCGTAACAGCTTAAAGGATTCTTTCAAGAAAAAAGAAGGTTTCCCATTAACATTCTTTGCATTCTTTGTAAAAGCTGTAGCACAAGCATTAAAAGATTATCCACAAATTAACTCAATGTGGGCTGGAGATAAGATTATTCAAAAGAAAGATATTAACTTATCGATAGCTGTAGCAACTGATGATGCTTTATTCGTTCCAGTAATTAAAAATGCAGATGAAAAGACAATTAAAGGTATTGCGCGTGAGATTACAGAATTAGCTACTAAAGTTCGTACTGGTAAATTAAAATCAGACGAAATGCAAGGTGGTACGTTCACTGTTAACAATACTGGTTCATTTGGAAGTGTACAAAGTGCAGGTATTATTAACTACCCACAAGCTGCAATTCTACAAATTGAAAGTATTGTAAAACGTCCAGCAGTCGTTAATGGTATGATCGGTGTACGTGACATGGTAAATTTATGTTTATCTCTTGATCACAGAGTACTCGATGGATTTATTTGTGGTAAATTCTTAGGAAGAGTAAAAGAAATTCTTGAAAATACTACTAAAGAAAATACAAATGTATATTAATTAAAAATAAAGCCTTACTTCATTTATGGAGTAAGGTTTTTTTTCGATTGATTCTGTTTTAACTATTTAATATATAGAAATAATTGTATAATTGTATTATTCTGAAAATAATAAAGGATGTAGAAGGAGTGGAAAGAATGCTAGTTGAACAAAATGGTTTTTACATATCTACAAATAGAGCCTCATTAGACAAAAATCTGATCTATCAGTTTTTAGACAAAGATTCATATTGGGCAAATGATATTCCTTTTGAATTCGTTGAACGATTTATTGAAAGCTCAATTTGCTTTGGGGTATATAATGGTAATCCAACAGAAAATGAGTATAACCAAGTAGGCTTCGCGAGAGTAGTCTCAGATAGCGTAACATTTGCTTACCTAGCAGATGTATTCATTCTTCCTGAATATCGAAAACAGGGCCTATCAAAATGGCTTATGGACGAGATTATGAAGTATGATCGATTATCAACAGTTCGAGTATTTATGTTAGGCACTAAAGACGCCCATTCTTTATATAGTAAATATGGTTTTGATGTAATTGATAACAGTAATAATCGATTTATGGGAATTCTTAAAGACAATATGTATAAAAATATGAAGGCTTTAAAACAAGAAAATTGAAATGTTGTCATAAAAAGGCGTGATTTGATCACGCTTTTTTTGTTTATCTATTTATTTAAATTTTTTATTTTCTAGTTGAGCAAGTAAAAGTAACTAGGATTTAATCTTTAAATTGTATTTTAAACAAGATTTGGTTAAATAATTGGTTTAATAACCTTGTTGACTCATCAGTGAAAAAAATCCACTCTTTTCCTATATCGTTTCTATTAACTAATGCCTAGAATATAAGAGTATGTACAAAATTTATATGTCCTAATTCACAAATATGTAATTAGACTAAAAAGCTTGATAAATACAGATATTTGTAAGATAATTTTAAAATATGTGACATCTTAGAAAAGGGGGGAATAAGATGTTCAAAAATTTATCTGCAGTGCATCCTGTGGCATGGAATATCGTAATTGGAACATTATTTGTTCGTTTTGCAAGCACAGTGAGTATGCCGTTCTTAGCTATTTATTTAACTTCTGTTAAGCATATATCTCCAGTTATGGTTGGTATTATGTTAACAGTTTCATCTTTTTTAGGAGTCTTTTTTAGTTTTATAGGTGGTACGTTGTCAGACAGAATAGGTCGGAAACGAATATTACTTTGTAGTATATTTCTTTGGTCTATTACGTTAGTTGGATTTGGATTTGGCGATAGCTTTGCCTGGTTTTTTGTTCTGAATTCAATTCTAAATATATGTTCGTCATTTTTTGAGCCATCTTCTAGAGCTCTACTTTCGGACTTAACTGATGAAAAATCCAAATTATTGGTGTTTAATTTACGTTATGCTGCAATTAATGTTGGGGTAGCAGTTGGACCTTTAGTGGGACTATATTTAGGAAGTTCAAGAAGCACTATGCCGTTTGTCTTTTCTGGAATCGTGTATTTCTTCTACGGCATTACATTATTTTATATGTTATCTAAATTTAAAATTGGAGAAGGTAATTCGACTCAAACTCAAAAAGTTTCGATGAAAGACTCGTTAAAAATTTTACGAAAAGACATTGTTTTTGCATTAACAATCCTGACAATTTGTATTTATGGTTTAGGTTATTCTCAAAGTTTTTCTACAATGTCACAGTACTTTGCAAATGCACCAAAGTTTCATGACGGTGTTAAAATGTATGCATATTTAACGACTATAAATGCAGTTACAGTAGTGTTGCTACAATTTCCGATCGTAAGCCGAATGAAGAATTTTTCACCAACAGTATCAATGATGATTGGAAATATTATTGTTAGTTTATCAGTTGCTGGATTTGGACTTTTTACTAATTTTTACTTTTTAGCGATCGTTATGATTATTTTTACAATAGGTGAAATATTTGCATTCACATTTACTGATGTATTCGTTGATCAGTTAGCTCCAGAAGACTTAAAAGGAACATATTTTGGGGCAATGGGCTTTTCTAAACTAGGTTTCGTTTTTGGTCCAGCATTAGGTGGTAGTTTACTTTCTTATTTCGGTTATAATAAAGGCGGATATGCATTTGTATTAATAAGTATTATCGCATTTATTAGTTTCCCGATGATGATATTTGTTAATAGGCTTTTTCAAAAAAGAAACAAAATCAATTTACAAAATGAAACTAAGTTAACTGTTAATTCTTAAGACCGCCATTTAAGCGGTCTTTTTAAAATTTCTCTATTTAGTAATTGTTATTTTAAATTCGAGTAACATTTCTTAAAAAAACTAAAAATAGAATGATAACATCGGTTTACTGGTTGTTTTGAGTTCAAAAGCTTGAATTAAGTGACAATCAATTGGTAAGATGAAGAAAAGTATGTAAGGAGAAGATAAAATGAATATGAATTTTAATTTTTTTATGAATGATGTGGTTCATACTGCGCGCCAAGAAATTACGGCAGCTGGTTATACAGAATTAAAATCACCTGAAGAAGTAGAAGAAGCTTTAGCGAAAAAAGGTACAACTTTAGTAATGGTAAACTCTGTTTGTGGTTGTGCAGGAGGTATAGCACGTCCAGCAGCAGCACATTCAGTTCATTATGATGCAAGACCAGATCAATTAGTAACAGTTTTCGCGGGTCAAGATAAAGAAGCAACTGCAAGAGCTCGTGAATACTTTACTGGAAAAGCACCATCATCGCCTTCATTTGCTTTGTTAAAAGATGGTGAGCTTGTAGCGATGGTAGAGCGCCATGAAATTGAAGGGCATGACCCGATGCAAGTAATCCAGAAGCTTCAAGGCTATTTTGAAGAATTTTGTGATCAAATCTAAAAAAATAAAGTACAAAATTCTATGTATGTTTTCATAGGATTTTGTGCTTTTTTATTTTGACTCTTTATTTAGTTAATAAATTTATGTAGATAATAAAATATAAAAAAGAAAGAAATGGATGCGAAAGCACATGAGAAAATAATCAACTTGAGTGCTTCATCATATGCAGAATCATCATAGTGTACTCGTAAAGCGAAGGACGCTGATTTACTTCTTTTTAATTTTCGATATTTTTTTAAGTCGATAATATTTGTTTGATCCACACTTAATTCTCCTTTCGAGTGGTTATAAATAAATTTTAAAATATTCTAAATAATTAGTAAAGTTGTTTTAGATGACAAATTAATAGTAAATTATGCCATAATAAACGTTATATTGAGTCAACTACTAATAATTTGAAAGGTATGTGTCGCTTTTGAAGTATACATTATGCTTTATTAAACGAAATAATGAATTATTAATGCTAAATCGTATAAAAGACCCTACAATGGGAATTTGGAATGGTGTTGGTGGAAAAATAGAAGATGGTGAATCTACCAAAGAATCTGTCCAAAGAGAAATCTTAGAAGAAACAGGTATTTTCATTGAAATGAATCAGATTATGAATAAAGGAAGAGTAACTTGGCATGAAGATGATCATTTTTTTGGAGGAATGCATTTATTTTTAGCGGAAGTTTCGAATGATCTCATTTTTAATACGCCAATTAAGACAGATGAAGGAATTTTAGATTGGAAAAACATAGAATGGGTAATAGATAAACGAAATCAAGGGGTAGGAGAGTGTATTCCACATTTTCTTCCTATACTATTAAATGAAGAGAGTTCATATCATTATTCCTTTTATTATAAAGGAAAACATGTAATTGGCGTACAGGTAGATCAAGAGGTTTTAATATAATAATATAATTTATAAATGAATATTGTACTCATTTAGATGAAAGTACCGTTAGTTAATCGGTGCTTTTTTTATGTATAACTATGAAAACGCTTCATTTTATAAGAGAATTTAACATTGTTAAGAATTAAAGTGTGATTTTTGCGAGATTTGTCGAAAAGTTTTTTAAAATTTGGAATTCACAAATAATAAAGGTTATATTCATCATTTTGGATAAATATATAAAAATAATGAATTTAATAAAAAAATATTTTTGAATACTATCCTTGAAAAGTAGGGGTTTTTATTGGGAATATGAAAAAAACTTATTAAATAGGGTTGCATAATTATTAGTGTGTGTTAAAATTCATTTTATGAAATAATTATTCATTCAAAAAAACATGTTGTTTAATCGATTTCTAATAATGATAATAATAGTAAGAAGTTAGAATTTTACAAAAAATTGGGGGAAACATTAGTGAAAAAATTAGTCGGAGTTTTAACAGCAACAGTACTTTCAATCGGGATGTTATCAGCGTGTAATAAATCAGATAATAAAACTCTTATTCTAGGAACAAGTGCGGATTATAAACCGTATGAATTTATTGATACTAAAAATGATGAAATTATTGGTTTTGATGTTGACTTAGCAAAAGCGTTAGGGAAAAAGACAGGATACAAAATTAAAGTTAAAGATATAGATTTTACTTCATTAATCACTGCGATGAATGCAGACAAAGTTGATTTTATTATGGCTGGTATGAAAAAAACACCAGAACGTGCGAAAAATGCAGACTTCACTGATTCATATTTCCTTGATCAAAATGAAGTAATTGTTAAAAAAGATTCAAATATTAAGAGTTTAGCAGATTTAAAAGGAAAAACAATTGGTGTACAAGCTGGTTCGATTCAAGAGACGAAGGCAAAAGAAGTAGCAAAAACTGGTGGATTTAAAGTAGAAGATCGTAACAGAATTCCAGAAATGGTAGAAGAGCTGAAGGCTGGACGATTTGATGCAGTAATCATTGAACAAACAGTTGCAAGTGGATATCTTGAC
Source organism: Bacillus sp. EAC (assembly GCF_002156875.1). Classification (GTDB taxonomy): domain Bacteria; phylum Bacillota; class Bacilli; order Bacillales; family Bacillaceae_G; genus Gottfriedia. Next base: position 35,626 of record NZ_NCSY01000009.1, read on the forward strand.
AAGCTTGATCAAATGGAAGGCCTATTAATTGAAGATTTCTTTGAGCAATCAGGATCAGCAGTAGCATTTCCAAAGGACAGTAAATTAACTCCTAAGTTTGATAAAGCATTAGCGGAATTAAAGAAAGACGGAACAGTAGATAAATTGATAAAAAAATGGTTTGGTGAGCTTAAATAATTTAATTGCATGTTAGATATTTTCAGTCAATAGGGAGGATTTAAAGATGAATAACGATTGGAGTCATTTACTTGAAAAAATGCCATTACGCCTAGCACCAAGCATGTCAAAGGATCATCCTAATTTGCCAGTTGTGAAGGAAGAAGGTTGTTATTACTACGGAGTAGATGGAAAACAATATTTAGATTTTACTTCAGGAATTGCAACTACAAATGTGGGACATCGTCATCCAAAAGTAGTCCAAGCAATTAAAGATGGTGCCGATTCACTAGCACATGGGCCTTCTGGAGTTATTATTTATGAATCTATTTTAAAACTAGCAGATCAATTGGCAGAAATCCTTCCTGGAAATTTAGATTGTTTCTTTTTTGGTAACAGTGGAACTGAAGCAATTGAAGGTGCAATTAAATTAGCGAAGCATGTAACAAAGCGTCCATATATTGTTTCATTTATCGGATGTTTCCATGGTCGATCAATGGGAGCGTTAAGTGTGACAACATCAAAAAGTAAATATCGTAAATTTTTACAGCCATCTGGTTCTTATCAAATTCCTTACGCGGATGTATCGGAATGTCCAGAAGGGTATGATGAAGAAGCATATGTAGTAAATAAATTAGAAAAAGACTTTAAACGCCTTTTAAATCATCAAGTTACTCCTGAAGAAGTTGCAGCGGTCATCGTTGAACCTGTATTGGGAGAGGGTGGATATGTAGTTCCGCCTAAAGCGTGGTTGAAAAAGATTCGTGAATTATGTGATGCTCATAATATTCTATTAATCTTTGATGAGGTGCAAACTGGTTTTGGTCGAACTGGAGAATGGTTCGCAGCGCAAACTTTTGATGTTACGCCTGATATCATGGCTATTGCAAAAGGAATTGCAAACGGCATTCCATTAAGTGCTACAGTGGCTTCACATGAATTAATGAAACAGTGGCCACTAGGAAGTCATGGGACAACTTTTGGAGGAAATCCAATTGCATGTTCAGCTGCTTTAGCGGTACTTGATATAATTAAAGAAGAAAACCTACTTGAAAATACGAAAGAGGTAGGTGCATATGCAGTCGAAAAACTGCATGAATTAAAGAAAAAACATCCCGTAATTGGAGATATTCGTTCAATTGGATTAATGATTGGAATCGAAATTATTAATCCAAGTACAAAAGAACCAAATGGGGATGCACTTTTCGAAATTCTTGATCTTGCTTTAGAAAAAGGTGTTTTATTCTATTTCTGTGGTAATAACAGCGAAGTAATTCGTATGATTCCACCTTTAACAGTCACGAAAAGCCAAATTGATGACGGTTTAAACATATTAGATGAAGCATTAACAGAATATGAGCAATCAATTGGTTTTGAGTTATTTGAAACAAAAGGCATTGGTTTTTAAACCAGTGCTTTTTATCTAAATATCTTCAATCGAATATACGAATGGATACCCAGAATAAGACGAATAAATAAAAGGAGTACTATCTTATGAATCTAGATTTTTCGCAAATTGTCCCTTCGATTCCATATATATTAACTGGATTAAAATTAACACTTTCTGTTGTTATTTGTTCAATTTTATTAGGTTTAGTTTTAGCAATTTTATTAGCATTAATGAAAATTAGTCGTACAAAGTGGATCGTTTTAATCGCTGATTTTTATACATCGATTTTCCGTGGTACACCAATGGTATTACAATTAATGATTATTTATTATGGTTTACCTCAAATTATTGGATTTGATATTGAAAAATTTCCAGCTGCAGTTTTAGCTTTCGGGTTAAACTCAGGGGCATATGTTTCAGAAATTATACGTGCTGGAATTTTAGCTGTTGATAAGGGTCAACAAGAAGCGGCATCAGCCTTAGGAATTCCTTATCGTAAAATGATGTCAAAAATAATCTTGCCTCAAGCATTTAAAAATATTTTACCTGCATTGATGAATGAATTTATTACATTAACGAAAGAGTCTGCAATGGTAACTGTAATCGGTGCATCAGACTTAATGAGAAGAGCATTTTTAGTCGGTGGAGAGACGTACTCATTCATGGAACCTCTAATATTTGTAGCCGGAATCTACTATATTATCATTATGCTACTATCACTTCTAGGAAAAGCAGTAGAAAGGAGATTACGTTCAAATGATTAAAATTTCAAATCTATATAAAAGCTTTGGAAATGTCCATGTACTAAAAGGAATTTCAACTACTATTGAAGAAGGCTCAGTTGTTGCGGTTATCGGACCATCTGGATCTGGGAAATCTACATTTTTAAGATGTATGAATTTATTAGAAATTCCTACATCGGGCCAAATTTGGATGGGTGAGATGGAAATCACTAATAGTAAAAATGATATGATGAAAATGCGAGAGAATGTAGGAATGGTTTTTCAACATTTTCACCTTTTTCCACATATGACAGTATTAGAAAATATTACTTATGCACCAATTAATGTAAAGGGATTGAGTAAAGCTAAGGCAGAAGAGAAAGCAAAAGAATTACTTGTAAAAGTAGGTCTTATTGAAAAAGCAAATGTGTATCCTCCAAAATTATCTGGTGGTCAAAAACAGCGTGTTGCAATCGCAAGAGCGTTAGCTATGGAACCGAAAGTAATGCTTTTTGATGAACCTACTTCAGCGTTGGATCCGGAGATGGTAAAAGAAGTATTAGAAGTTATGAAGTCATTAGCACATACTGGAATGACAATGGTTATTGTTACTCATGAAATGGGATTTGCAAAGGAAGTTGCTGATCGTATTCTTTTCCTTGATGAAGGAAACTTAGTTGAGGATTCAACTCCAATTGAATTGTTTACAAAACCTAAATCGGATAGAGCAAAACTATTCCTTGAAAAGGTACTATAATTGAAAAACAAAGGCACATCACTTTTAGAAGGATGTGCCTTTGTTTTAATTTAGATTAATTTATTGGATGTATAGAATATAGCGGTAATAATGGCGAATTAAACAGAAGCTTTTCGTTCAAATTGCTTATTATATAAATCTCTGTAAAGTCCATTTTCTATAAGCAGTTGTTCGTGTTCACCTTCTTCTACAATTTGCCCATTTTGTAGGACAATGATATGATCAGCTGCCATTATCGTTGAAAGACGATGAGCAATGACTATACTTGTTTTGTTTTTCAATAAAACTTGAATAGCGCTTTGAATATAGTACTCTGACACCGTATCTAAAGAAGAAGTGGCTTCATCTAAAATAATGATAGCTGGGTCTTTTAAGAGCACTCTTGCAATCGATATCCTTTGTTTTTCTCCTCCAGAAAGCTTAATGCCACGATTCCCTACAACAGTATCGTATCCTTCTGGTAATTTCATAATAAAATCATGGATATAAGCTGCTTTACATGCTTCTATAATTTCTTGATCTGTCGCTTCGTTTTTAGCATAAAGTAAATTCTCTTTAATAGTACCGTTAAATAAATAACTATCTTGGGTTACTAACCCAATTTGAGACCTTAAAGATTCAAGTGTAAAATCGCGAATATCAATACCACCAATTTTAATCGTACCTGAATTTAAATCGTAAAGTCGTGGAATAAGATTTGTAATTGTTGTTTTACCTGCACCACTTGGCCCTACGAGAGCGGTCATCGTTCCGGAAGATGCAAGGAAAGAGACGTTGTGTAAGGCAGATTTATCTGCTTGATATGAAAATGAGACGTCCTTAAATTCAATATCCAGATTTGAATTGTTCATTTTACATGCATTTACTGGGTCAACAATCACTTGATCCATATCGAAGTATTCAAAGATGCGATCAAATAATGCGATTGAACTTTTTATATTTACATATAAATTTGTTAATTGACCAACGGGACCATAAAGTCGATTAAGTAATGCAACAAATCCAATAATTGCTCCAACCGTAATTTCTCCTTGAATGAATAGATAGCCACCATATAAATAGATAAGCATTGGTCCAATACTAGTAAATGTAGTTAGTATCATCATGAACCATCGTCCAGCCATGGATTCTTTAATTTGTAGACTTGTAGATTCTGCATTAATTGTTTTAAAGCTAGTAAATTCCTTTTCTTCTCTTGTAAAAAGCTTCATGAGTAAATAACCACTGATACTAAGTGTTTCTTGAATAATATTATTTTGTTCAGACATTTTTTCTTGGGTCTGCTTTGATATATTCCATCGTACGTTACCCATTTTCCTTGTAGGGAAAATAAATAAAGGAACAATAATTAGTCCAAGAATTCCAAGCTTCCAATTAAAAACTAGAAGTGTAACAGCTGTTGAAACAAGTACAAAGAAGTTGCTAGCAAAGTTTACAATTGTACTACTGAATACACCTTGAACACCTGAAATATCACTAGTCATTCTTGTAATTACTTCACCTTGTTTTACGCTTGAAAAAAATTGTAGTGGCATTCGTTGTAAATGTTTGTACATTTGATTTTTCATATCGAAAACAATGTTTTGTGATATATACGAATTTAAATAATTTTGCCAAACGCCAAGTAAACCCGAAATTACTGTTGTACTTAGAGAGGCTACAACTAGCATTATTAATAAGTTCAAATCTTTGTTTGGAAGTGCCTTATCAACAATTTGTTGGATGATGATTGGGGGCAATATTCCTAACAACGAAGTGAATAATAAAATAAACATGACAAATAATGTTTGTTTCCAATATGGAATAAAATATTTTGAAATTCTTTTAAGCAATGCTTTAGAAATATTAGGCTTTTGAGTATTCTCATCGAATCTCATTCTGCCAAACCCATGGCCACCCATTCCAGGACCACCTACCATAACTATTCAACCTCACTTTATAGAAAAAATTTTTTTCGATTTAATTTGCAGTATTTTAGAAAATTTTATAATTTATTTACGATTCGACTGTGCATTTGTAAAAGCATATCAATTTCTTCTTCAGTAAATTGATTAAGTGATATCCCTAGAGCCTTATAAGAAGACGATTCCTCTCGATAGCGTTGGTAAATTTCCTCACCATTTGTTGTTAAATACAATTTTGTCTCTCTACGGTCAATTTCAGAGACTTCTCTTTTGACGAGATCTTTATCAACAAGAGTGTCGATATGTAAACTCACTCTACTCTTATTAAAAAACAACTTTTCAGTAAGTTCTTTTTGCGAAATCCCAGGATTAATGCGTAATGTATTAAGGATGATTAATTGATGAACTGTGATACCTAAGTCGGTTGCGGACTGGTATGTTAATCTTTTCAATTGCTTAGCGACTGAAAAAAAAGAGTTGTAAACTTCAATTGATTTTTGTAAATCCGCCATATGACTAATTCTCCTTTATTAGTTTACAATGTAAACTGTTTACTATGTGAACTAATTTTATACCTGTTTTCGTCTTTTGTAAAATAGTACTAATCGAATGTACAAACAATTTCAAAAAGACTCAGATTTTAACCCATTAAAGACCTCTTTACTTAATACTTGGTGGTTACTTTGGTCAAAAATTAATAAAGTATGAACAATGAATGAACCGTTTCTATCGCTTGTAGGAAGTAAAGAAAAAACTGAAGAGAAATTCTCTTCAGTTTTTTCTTTTTCCAATATAAATCGATTAAATATCATTTACTCTTCATTTTGCCTTAATGTTAAAGGCTTTGTTGAAATAATATTCTCTATATTTTTACTTATTAACTTATTATTTTTTCTATTTTCTAATCTAGCTTTTGCTATTTCTGCCAATTCTCTCTCCTCATCCGTTTCAAGAATAATAGAAGGAACAGAAACAGTTTTATCGTTCATCATTCCAACAAATGTTAAGAATGAAGTAGCAGCAACACGTCGATCTCCAGTAATTAAATTTTCTGCGATGGCTTTTACAAATATGACCATCGATGATCTTCCTGTTAATACAATAAATGACTCATATGAGATACAGTCTTCTTCAGTAACTGGATGTAAAAAGTCTACATGGTCAATAGAGGCTGTTACACATTTTAAACGTGCGTGTCTTGAAGCGGTAATTGATGCAGTCATATCCATATCGGCAAGGATTTTGCCACCAAATAATGTTCGATGATTATTTAAATCCGTTGGAAAAACGCGAATGGTTAATGTTGATCGTGATTCATGGCAGTATTTTGAACTCATTGTCTCACACCTTTTTTTAGAATAATCCTATTTTTACCAATCTATTAGTTATTAAGCTTTTTTGCAAGGACTTATTAAAGAAATTCAATCAAATGGTTAATTCCTTTTGAAATTAGTTGAAAATTTTTTGGTTGGAAGAATGAAAATTTAGGAAAAGTAAGAACATAAGAATAGGTGATCTTATGTTTAGAATTGGTTCAAGAGTAGTGAAAACATCTTTAGGGAGTGCTGTTGCAATTTTTATAGCACAAACAATTGGTTTGAATTTCTACGCTTCTGCAGGGATATTAACGATACTTTGTATTCAACCTACAAAAAGGCGTTCAATTGAAACTGCTTTAAGAAGGTTTGCAGCATGCGTGTTAATCATACTTTTTTGCGTTGTTATTTTTCATTTAATAGGCTATAACCCAGTTGGAATTGGCTTATTATTATTATTTTTTATTCCAAGTTTAGTTTATTTTAATCTACAAGAAGGGGTCATTTCGAGTGCAGTTATCATGCTCCATTTATATAGTTTAGAAAAGATGACCTTTAAGATTATACTGAATGAAATCAGTATTATTTTAGTTGGAATTGGTATCGCTCTATTATGTAATCTTTACATGCCTAATTTAGAAGACCGAATAAAAACATATAAAGAAAAGATTGACGCGAAATTTTGTTATATTTTTGAGAAAATCTCTCATTTTTTAATCGTTCCAACAAAGAATTGTTATTTAGTAGAATATGATGAAACAGTTCAATTACTTGAGGAAGCAAAAAAAATAGCAAAGCTGGATATTGATAATCATTATGTTAAATCTTCGGATGACGAGGAATATGCTTATGTATTAATGAGAGAAAGACAGTTATTCGTTTTAAAAAGAGTGATTGAAACACTTAGTGTAATTAAGGTTAGTAATGGACAATCAACTATTTTAGCAAATTTTTTTAAGGATTTATGTTATTCAGTTAATCCAAAAGTTAGTGGAGTGATTTCCCTTCATCAATTGGAAGAAATATACAATATGTTTCGATCGATGCCATTACCCCAAACATCAGATGACTTTGAAACTAGAGCTGCAATCTTAACGATTATATATGAAATGGAAAGTTTTTTAGTCATGGAATCTAAATATAAAGAAAAATACTCTAATCGACTTAAAAAGGAGTAGATTTATTTGCTAAAACTGGTAATCTCATTCTTCTTAGTAGTTAATCCATTATGGCCATTAGGACAAAACCCAAGAGTTGGTGAGCCATTCATAATTATCAATAAAAAAATTAATCAGTTAGCTTTTATTGATGACGGGAAAATCCAAAAAATTTCGAAAGTAGCTACTGGAAAAACATCTGATCTAACACCGGAAGGTACATTTAATGTGACATTAAAAGCGAAATTTCCATATTGGAAAAAAAAGAACATACCTGGTGGAGATCCGAAAAATCCTTTAGGAAGTAGATGGATAGGTTTTGATGCTTTAAATACAGATGGATCAATATACGGGATTCATGGAAATAATAATCCTTCTTCAATAGGAAAATATATTTCAAATGGCTGTGTAAGAATGTATACAAATGATGTGAATGAACTTTATGATAAAACACCTTATGGAACAAAAGTGTATATTACAACGACAACTAAAACATTTGAAGAACTTGCCCGTGAAAAAGGTGCAATTCGATAAAAAAGGTTTCATTATCAAGATTAACATGTCTTGATGATGAAACCTTTTTGTGATTAAAGAAACGAAGAAATTCCAGCAAGTAATGTAGTTGCAAGCATCGAAACTAACATAATAATCACAACGAGTTTTTGTGTTTTTCTTCTCATCTGAAATTACCACCTTACAAATAAAATATATATTGAAAAAAATTAATTCTAAAAGTTATTCAATTCTTGTCCCATTTTAGCATAAGTATGATAGAAATGCATTTGAATTAAAGGAAAGGACAAGTAATGTTCACAATTGAAGATGATTTAACAATTTGTTTGAAAAATATAATCGAAAACATATATATAAAACTGTAAAAACCAAAAGGATTCGGATTGATTATAAAAATTTTCTCAAAAAGGAGAGTCTTCGGATGAATAAATACGATTCAATTTACGAGTTATATGAAAAAAAGTCTGAAGTTGAACAAGGTGGCGGATATGAACGAATAGCTAAACAGCATGAACGAGGAAAATATACAGCAAGAGAAAGAATCGATCTGCTGTTAGATCAAGATAGTTTCGTAGAACTTTACAGCTTTGTACAACATCGTTGTACTGATTTTGGAATGGATGAACAAAATGGTGCTTGTGACGGTGTTGTTACAGGTTATGGAAAAATAGATGGGCGGAAGGTTTTCATATTTTCTCAAGATTTTACTGTTTTTGGTGGGGCATTAGGTGAAATGCACGCGAAAAAAATAAGTCAGTTAATGGATATGGCAGTTCAATGTAAAGCACCGATAATTGGTTTAAACGATTCAGGTGGGGCACGAATTCAAGAAGGCGTTTTATCTTTAGATGGATATGGACATGTGTTTTATCGGAATACGATTTATTCAGGTGTAGTACCGCAAATATCTGTCATAATGGGTCCGTGTGCCGGGGGTGCTGTTTATTCTCCAGCAATTACTGATTTTGTGATCATGGTAAATGAAAGCAGTCAAATGTTTATAACTGGTCCAAAAGTGATTGAAAGTGTTACTGGTGAAAAAATTTCTGCTGAAGATTTGGGCGGTGCGAAAGTACATAATGAGATTAGCGGGAATGCACATTTTCAAGCGGGAAACGAGGAAGAAGCTTTACGTTTAGTTAGAAATTTACTTAGCTATCTTCCCTCGCATTGGGAAGAAAAGGCACCAATATTTGAACAAAATGAAAAAGATATAGAGGATTTATTAGAGCTTATCCCTGATGATGGTAGTAGACCTTATGATGTCAAAAAAATCGTAACAATGATCGTGGATAACGATACATTTTTAGAAGTGCAGAAAGACTTCGCGAAGAATCTGGTAGTAGGGTTTGCAAGGGTAAATGGAGAGGTGGTTGGATTAGTTTGTAATCAACCGAAAGTAATGGCAGGCGGACTTGATATTCATTCTGCAGACAAGGGAGCAAGATTTATTAGGTTTTGTGATAGTTTTAATATACCAATCATCACTTTCGTTGATGTAACGGGTTTTTTCCCTGGTGTAAAACAAGAGCATGGAGGCATAATAAGACATGGTGCTAAACTTTTATATGCTTATTCAGAAGCGACCGTCCCAAAAATAACTGTTATTACTAGAAAAGCATTTGGTGGAGCTTATGTTGCTTTAAATAGTAAATCAATTGGAGCGGACTTAGTATTTGCATGGCCTAATGCAGAAATTGCTGTAATGGGTGCAGCTGGAGCGGTGAATATACTTTATGGAAAAGAAATCAGTCAAAGTAAAAACCCCGATAAATTAAGAGCTGAATGGATGAACCAATATAAAGAAAAGTTTTCCAATCCATATGTAGCTGCGAAATACGGATTAGTTGATGATGTAATTGATCCTAGGCTAACTCGAATAAAGCTTATTCAATCATTAGAAGTATTAAAAACAAAAAATGAAAAGCGCCCAGCTAAAAAACATGGTAATATACCTTTGTAGACATTTTTTTACATATTCAAAACGGAGGCGTAACACATATGATTAATGAACAACGTTTAGTAGAAGAATTTTTAGAATTAGTACAAGTTGACTCTGAAACTAAGTTTGAAGCTGAAATTTCAAAAGTTTTAAAACAAAAATTAGAAGCTCTTGGTATGAATGTTTTTGAAGATGACACGATGGGTGTAACAGGTCATGGAGCAGGTAATCTAATCGCTACTATTCCTGCAACAAAAGAAGGTGTTGATGGAATTTTCTTCTCTTGTCATATGGATACAGTAACTCCAGGTAAAGGAATTAAACCTTCAATTGTTGATGGTAAAATCGTAACTGATGGTACAACTATTCTTGGAGCAGATGATAAGGCTGGTATTGCAGCTTTCTTAGAAGCTGTAAAAATAATTAAAGAACAAAATATTGAACATGGTGAAATTCAATTCATTATTTCAGTTGGTGAAGAATCTGGATTACATGGTGCAAAAGCAATGGATCCAAAATTAATTACGACTAAATTTGGATATGCATTAGATAGTGATGAGGAAGTAGGAAACATTATTGTTGCTGCGCCAACTCAAGCTAAAGTCATTGCAACAATTTATGGTAAAACTGCTCATGCTGGTGTTGCTCCTGAAAAAGGTGTATCAGCAATTACAATCGCTTCAAAGGCGATTGCTAGAATGCCACTAGGACGTATTGATGAAGAAACTACTGCAAATATTGGTCGTTTTGAAGGTGGAAGTGCTACGAATATTGTTTGCGATAAAGTGAGCATCTTAGCTGAAGCACGTTCATTAATCGGAGAAAAAATGGAAGCACAAGTAGCAAAAATGAAAGCAGCATTTGAAGAAGCAGCTGCTGAAATGGGTGGACGTGCTGAAGTCGAAGTTCAAATTATGTATCCAGGATTTAAATTCGGAGACGGAGACCACGTAGTAGAAGTAGCAAAACGCGCTGCAGAGAAAATCGGTCGTACTCCTGCATTACAACAAAGCGGTGGCGGATCTGATGCGAATGTATTCGCTGGTCACGGATTCCCAATCGTTAACTTAGCAATCGGTTATGAAGAAATTCATACAACAAACGAAAGCATGCCTATTAAAGAATTAGTAAAAACAGCTGAAATGGTTATTGCAATCGTAGAAGAAGTAGCTAAGTAATAGTAAAAAAGACGAAGTAATTACTTACTTCGTCTTTTTTATGGGTAAATATGGTAAAATTTAGTCAAGATGATTATATAAAGGTGAACAAAATGAATAAGGAAATAAACTATCTAAAAATTGAACCTACAAAAAGAACAAAGAAAGAAACGATCCTCATGTTTCATGGTTGGGGATCCTCTATTGATTCACAAGTTGCACTTGGAAAAGAACTATCAAACCTTGGATTTGCGATCGTGATACCTGAAATCAAATACCATGACTCAAGAGGTGCTTTGAAAAATCATTTTGATAAAGTAGTATTACAAAAATATTTTTGGAAAACAATATTTGAAAGTATTGATGAACAAAAAGAACTTTTATTTAACTTGAATTTAAAGAGTGAAGAAATCATTTTATTCGGAAGTTCAATGGGCGGTTTTATTGCGAGCGGCATGTTTTTTTCGAAGTTAGAATTCACTGGGTTAATTAATATTAATGGCTCAAGCTCCTTTATCGCAACTGAGTTAGACTTTAGAAAATTGGATAATAAAGAAATGATGAATAAGGATCAATTACTTCAATTTAAACACTATGATCCGAAATATAAGGAATTATCGCCTACTCAAAAGATTCTATTTATGCATGGCGAAAATGACCAAACCATTCCGATTGTCGGTCAAAATGAATTTTTATCTCATTACAAAAATTTATTTAATGAAAATCAGTTAGATTTTTTTACATATAAAGACGTTAACCACACAATTACAGTTGAAATGAAAAAGGACTTGCTAATGTGGTTAGCCAAGAATTATTAAAAAATCTGGGAAAAAAGATTTGAAGGGAGTATTTAAAAATGGGAGATTCAAATAAAGTGCTAGAAAGTAATTTACCAGCGGGCCTATCACAGCCTGCAATAAGAGCTTTAACAGCTGCTGGATACTTACAATTGGAGCAGTTCACTAAGTTAACTGAAGCAGAAGTCTTGAAGCTACACGGCATGGGGCAAAAAGGAATAGAAACAATACGTAAAGCATTAGCTGAAAAAGGACTTTCGTTTAAAGAGAAAGCTCTGTGAAATTCATATTAATATTTCGAAATAATATCGAGGTAGATTTGCGAGACTTCTTGCGGAAAAATGAACTAGCTAAGACATCACACTGAGATACGATTAATGCTAATCCATAGTACGTCCGCGGAAATGGATAAGATTTTAGTAGAAATCAATAACCTTCACTATCAGAATCTATGGGAAATAAAAAAAAGAACCATCATATGTTTTTTAATTGGTTCTTTTTTTTTTTGCTAAAACTCAGACTAAATTAATTGTTTTAGTCTGATATCCAAAAGTTGTTAGTTATTCTTCAGTTATTATTGTGGTATAATGTTCGATATCTATTAACATCTTTCTTATATAAATAACAGGCTCATTTCTAGAAAATTGTTGCTTTTAGGTTTCATAATTCTTCAAAGAGAAGTTGATTTCAATGGAAGGTGCGAGACTCCTGTGGGAGTAGCGGGAAAGCTTAGACCCCGCAGGCTTGCCGAGGAGGCTCAGCTCAAGCCCCACGGAAAGGGAGCATCCTGGAGTTGAAATCAACAAGCACATTCTAAAATAGCAACAACAAATACGAAATCGGCCAAATAAAAATAAGGGGGATACTTGTGGAACCGAACTTATCACCAATTAATCATAAAAAAGTTAAATACTATCTATCGGTTAAACAAAAGTTTTGGATTAGTCATTCTATATCTTTTGCTTGGTTAGTCTTTTCAATTTATTTGTCATTACCGTGGTTAGAAGATTTAGCTGATGTAGTTACCATGCCTGTTTCGATTTTCATCATTAGTGGAATCGCATATATACCAGGTTACATGAGTTCATTTTTAGTTGTTAGTTTATTATTTGATCGTCAGCCAACTTTTAAAAATGAGTCACCAACAGATCCAGTAACATTATTGATAGCTGCTTATAATGAAGAAGGAGCTATTTTTAATACAATAAAATATGTTGCTGAGCAAGATTATAAAGGTGATATTCATGTCATTGTGATAAATAATAATTCAACTGATGGCACAGATAAAGAAGTCATTAGAGCAAAAAATGAACTAAAAGCAAACATCACAATTTTGCATGAATCTAGACCTGGAAAATTTCATGCCTTAAATACTGGGTTAGAACATGTGAAAACACCTTACGTTATCACATTAGATGCAGATACTTTAATTCATCCCTCTGCAATCCGCTATTTAGTCTCACGAATTAAAAGTAGCCCATCAGATGTATGTGCAGTTGCAGGTTCGATGCTTGTTCGAAATAGCAGAGAAACGTTTTGGACGAAAATCCAAGAATGGGATTATTTCTTAGGCATTGCTTCGATAAAAAGATTACAAGGATTATATCAAGGTACTTTAGTCGCTCAAGGTGCGTTTAGTTTATATAGAACTTCATGTGTAAAAGAAGTAAATGGCTGGCCAGACGCAATAGGTGAGGATATTGTTCTGACATGGAGGTTGTTACAAAAAGAATGGAGAGTATTTTTTGAACCATTGGCAGTGGCATTTACGGATGCACCGAATACTTTAGGACATTTTGCAAAACAGCGTTCTAGATGGGCAAGAGGAATGGTAGAAGGTTTAAAAGAAATAAAACCATGGCATCAACCACAGGTTTATACAAAGTATCTAACTGGAATTAATTTAATGATGTTATATTTAGATTTGGTTTATTCTGTATGTTGGTTGCCAGGTCTAGTTTTAGCTTTCTTTGGTATAAATTGGATTGTTGGTCCAATGACTTTATTGGTCTTACCGTTAACCTTTATTAGCTATTCGATCCTTTATATGTACCAGAAACATTATGTATTTAAGAATTTGAATTTGAAAATAAGAATAAATAAAGTCGGATTTATTTCTTTTATTCTAATTTACCAAATGATTATGTCTCCAGTCTCATTATATGGTTATTTACAAGAGTTTTTTAAATTAAAACGAGTTTGGGAATAAAAAAAATCGTATCTAACATAAATAGATACGATTTTTTGATTTTATTTGAGTTTAAAGGTTTTCTTTTTTTGTGCTATCTAATTTTAATTTTAATTGAATATCTTGATCAGCGATAATATCGTCATCTTCTGCATTATCTCTAACAACCTTTTGCGTTAAAATTGATCCTACTGCAACTAATAACATCACAGCAATATAGTATCCTTTTTCATTAAGCTCCATATCTGCATTATATAAACCAATACAAAATAAGAATACACCTGCAACTAAAGTGAAATAAGCTAAAATTGTAAATGCTGGTGTGTTTCGTCGTCTGTGTTTCTGCATAAATAATCACTCTCCGTTTTAAAATCTTACTAAAGTAATATAGACCTTCGTATAATAAATAAATAATTTCAAATCAAAATGAAGTAAGTCTTATATTACCCAATTCATATTATAAAGGATTTATTAGGATTAGGTAATAAAATTCTAATAAATAAAATAATTATGACATTATGGCTATAGCTTAGACTTAGTTTTAATTCTTGTTTTTAAAAGGTTGTTTTCGTAAACTTTGTAGCTATAAAAAAAGTATTTCGTCGATTTCTACTTCAGCATGCTTGCTTTCCGTGGGGTCTCATTTGTCCCGCTACTCCCACAGGAGTCTAGCACCTTCCGTTCCAATCATCTTCTTCATTTAAGTTTTTTTAAGAACCAAAAACAACAATTTTAAAACAAAGAGCCTTTTAAAAAGAAGGTATTATTGGTTTGGAAATTTAATATGTAAGAAGGGCTTATAGTATTAGGAGTGGGAGATTATGGAACTATTAGTTGTGTTTAAAGTTTTTGGCTATCTTTTTCTGGCGATCTTTTTAGGATTCATTTCTATAATGGTTATTAGTTATTTTCAATCTATGAAAAAATTATTAATAGGAATAGATGAAAAGTTAGAATTGATGAATAAAAAATTGAAATAATGTTTTTAAAAATCTATTCTAAAGTGTGTTCTAAAATAAGTAGTAAATTATTTAAACCAATGCATATGTATTATGGAGAGGGGGGATCTATTTGGATTATAAGAAATCAGGTATAGGTGGAATTGTATTTGTTGGTTGTATGTTTCTAGGAGGTGGCTTAGGTTCACTGTTTAATGACCCGCACTCAGGATGGTTAATTGGAATGGGAGCGGGTTTTCTTGGGCTAGCCCTTACAAGAATTCTTGTAAAATAAAAAAAAAACCATTAATCAAATAGTGGATTAATGGTTTCTTTTTCATGATAGGAATCGATTTCTAATTTCTTTTGTTGGAATCATACATGTTACACTTGTTCCAAACATTTTATAACGATATTTAGCAAATAATTTATAGAAAAAATTACGAATAGGTAGTGGGATCACAATAAACAAGTAGAAAACTTTCGGCCAACCTTCAAGCTCTTTTAAAATATTCAGAGCTGCTGTTGACTCAGTCATTATTTTCCCATTTGAAACCAATATGACAGTATCAAGTTTCTTGAGTTCTGGTTTCGTTGATAGTAATTGTTCACCAAAAGATGATTGAAGTGACGCAAATCGGAAAATACCTTTTCGATCGTACTTAATAATCATTTGAACTGCACCATTGCAAAAATTACAAATACCATCAAATAAAATAATTGGATTCTCTTTCACAATTTTTCCCCTTATTTGTTATTCTTGATTCACCATATGGTATGCAACATTGCGTAAGTGCTGAAGTAATGGCTCTTTAATTTCTTCGTCTAAATCAACATCATCCATTGCTTTTGCCATGCAATCCAACCAATCATGAGCTAGTTCAATTGTTATTGGAAAAGGCATATGGCGAGCACGCATTCTTGGATGACCTCGTTCCATACTATAATATTGGGGACCACCAAGAAATTGTGTTAAAAATAGTTTTTGTTTACGAGCTGTTTCTTCCCAATCACCTGGGAAAATAATTGCAAGTCTTTCATGCTTTGAAACATATGAATAAAAAGTATCCACAAGCTCTTCTAATTTTTCTTTTCCTATATATTCATACATAGATTGATTTTCATTACTCAATTGTTACTACCTCCTATAATTTTGTAAATTCAAATGAAATTACATTTAAGTAGATAAAATTATTTTATCTTTTTTTAATGTGCCTGAGAAGCGATTAGTATACAAAGAATTTTACTTATATTTGTTAAAATGAAAGTTCCTATATTTAAGTATACATAAAAAAACCTATTTTTTAATAAAATAGGTTTTTTATTATCAACTAAAAACTAAATTTTATATTCTTAAGCATGGATTAATGTATCGATATCAATTTTCTTCAATTTAAGTAAGGACTTCAATCTTAAATGAATAGTCAACATATTTAATCTCTTTTCCTAAATATGATAGGATTATACTTATACGAGTATTTAATA
Source organism: Bacillus sp. EAC (assembly GCF_002156875.1). Classification (GTDB taxonomy): domain Bacteria; phylum Bacillota; class Bacilli; order Bacillales; family Bacillaceae_G; genus Gottfriedia. Next base: position 52,048 of record NZ_NCSY01000009.1, read on the forward strand.
TTGGTTAGGTCTTAAAGTTATAGGAGGTGGAGATATGAATCAATGGGCCCCAAAAAGCGGAAGAGTTATTTTACACGTTGATATGAATTCATTTTTTGCATCAGTCGAAATTGCAAATGATCAATCATTAAAAGGTAAACCAGTTGTTGTTGCCGGAAATGAAAAGGAAAGAAGAGGAATCATTGTAACTGCAAGCTACGAAGCTCGTGCATTTGGAATTCGAGCAACAATGCCGTTATGGGAAGCTAGGAAGAAATGCCCTGAGATGATTGTTAAAACCCCTAATCATGAAACTTACCGAAAGGTTTCTAGACAAATCTTTGAAAAATTAGGCTCAATTAGTCCGAAAGTTGAAGTTGCATCAATTGATGAAGGGTATATCGATATTACAGATTGTGATCCCAATTTGGGGCATCCTATCGAAATAGCCGAAATGATTCAATCGATGTTATTAGACGAACTAGATTTACCTTGCAGTATTGGAATAGGACCTAATAAATTTCTTGCAAAAACGGCATCTGATATGAAAAAGCCACTTGGCATTACAGTTCTTCGGAAAAGAGATGTGCCAACTATCTTATGGCCAAGAAAAGTTGGGGAAATGAATGGAGTTGGAAATAAAACTGAAGAAAAATTGAATGGCATCGGTATCTATACAATTGAAGACTTAGCCAAATGCCAAGAAGATAAACTGCATGAACTACTTGGTATCAATGGGATTTCATTAAGAAATAAAGCAAATGGTATTGATGAACGAGAAGTGGATCCTAGCAGAATGCTTTCCTATAAAACAATCGGTCATTCTACAACATTTTCAATAGATTTATTTGAAGAGCCAATTATTGTTGAAAAGTTTGAGAGCCTTTCACTTCGTGTTGGTGAAAAATTAAAGAAAAAAGGATTAGTTGCAGATACACTAACGATTACAATGAGATTTGGAGATCGAAAAACGATAAATCGAAGTAAAAAACTAACCGCGCCAATACAAGAAGGAAAGGATATATTTAGAGAAGCAATTGAACTGTGGAAGAAACATTGGAATGGTGAAGCACTACGCCTCATTGGTGTGACGGCATCTCAATTGAATCCTAAAGATGAAGTTTCAAAACAACTTGACCTATTTTCGTTTGAAAAAGATGCGAAACAGGAACCATTAATTGAGACATTACATAAATTACAAAGTAAATTTGGGAAAGATGTAATCGGACTTGGAAGACAAAAAAAGAGGAAAATCGATCGAAATAATATTTTAGATATTTTGAAGTCAACAGAATAAAAAGCATTACTAAAAGAGGACCTTTCATATAAGAGGCCCTCTTTTAATTTCTTAATACCTGTATGAAGTTAGTAAGAAAACTCATTTTTTAGTCATTTAGTAGGGAAAATTACAAATTTTGTCGAAGTGAATAGAAGGGAAAAAATAATGCGTTTAAATATAAGTGTTTATTCAACTGAAAACTCATCTGAAACATAGGAGGAATCATTATGATTTCGAAAATGAAGTTGCTACAACCGAAGTATACATCTCAAAGAAATGTTGTATTCGCTAAAAATGGAATGGTTGCTACATCACAACCTTTGGCTGCTCAAGCGGGATTAGATATCTTGAAAAAGGGCGGTAACGCTGTGGATGCAGCTATTGCTACAGCAGCATGTTTGACAGTAGTCGAACCTACTTCAAATGGAATCGGTGGAGATGCATTTGCTTTAGTATGGATGAAAGAAAAATTATATGGACTAGATTCAAGTGGTCCAGCACCTCAAAATATATCCATTGAAGCATTGAAATCATTAGGATATGAAAAGATGCCTAAATTTGGCTGGATTCCCATTACCGTACCAGGAGCACCAGCAGCTTGGGTAGAGTTATCTAAGCGTTTCGGAAATTTAGCATTAAAGGAAGTTTTACAGCCAGCAATTGACTATGCGCGAAATGGGTACCCGATATCACCGACTTTAGGGAAGTTTTGGAAAAGGGCATATGAGATCTATAAGAAGGAACTAAAATCTGAAGAATTTGAATCATGGTTTGAAACGTTTGCCCCAAATGGTCGTGCGCCTGAAGTAGGTGAAATATGGTCTTCTTTGGATCATGCTAATACATTAGAAAAAATCGCTGAAACAAATGGAGAAGCTTTTTATCAAGGAGAAATAGCTGATAAAATAGTTGCTTCTTCGAATAAATATGGTGGTTATCTATCGAAGGATGATTTAACCAATTTTAGACCAGAATGGGTAAATCCAATTAGTGTAAATTATAGAGGATACGATGTTTGGGAAATACCACCTAACGGTCAAGGAATCGTAGCTTTAATGGCATTAAATATTTTAAAAAATGATGAATTTATCGAGAAAGAAACAGTTACTACATATCATAAACAATTAGAAGCAATGAAATTAGCCTTCTCTTGCGGTAAGGAATATGTTACTGATCCAAACTATATGAAGGTTACTGTTGAAGAACTGTTAAGTGAAAAGTATGGAAAAGAAAGATATTCAGAGATAAAAGAAACAGCGAATTTACCACATCCAGGGAAACCATCGAGCGGAGGTACAGTTTACCTTGCAACTGCTGATGGTGAAGGTAACATGGTATCATTTATACAAAGTAATTATATGGGCTTTGGCTCTGGTATTGTTGTCCCAGGTACTGGAATTGGATTGCAAAATAGAGGGCATGATTTTAGTTTGAATGAACATGATGCAAATGCACTAATTGGTGGCAAGAAAACATATCATACGATTATTCCAGGATTTTTAACTAAAAATAATGAAGCAATTGGACCATTTGGTGTGATGGGTGGATATATGCAACCTCAAGGTCATGTTCAAGTAATTATGAATAGTATCGATTTTCATTTAAATCCACAGGAAGCGCTAGATGCACCAAGATGGCAATGGATCGAAGGGAAAACGATTGAAGTTGAACAAAGTTTTTCAAATGAAATTGTTGAAGAATTAGTAAACAAGGGTCATGAGATAAAAATTGCTTCAGATAATGGTAGTTTTGGAAGAGGACAAATTATTTGGAAAAATAATGAAACTGGCGTATTAATGGGTGGTACAGAATCAAGAACAGATGGTAGTATCGCTAGTTGGTAAATTTGAAAAGGACTTGATTGAATGAAACAAAAGGATATATTTATAGCATTTTTTCGTAGTAGTATGCTTGGTTATGGTGGCGGACCGTCAACTATTCCTTTAATCTACAAAGAAGTGGTGGACACATTTGATTGGATGAAAGGTGAAGAATTTACTGAAGTATTAGCAATAGGAAATATGCTTCCAGGTCCAATTAATACAAAATTAGCGGGGTATATTGGATACCGAGTTGGTGGAATTCTTGGCATGATTACAGCGATTATTGCGACCGTTTTACCAACAATAATCTTAATGATCATTTTATTAACTTCATTATCTTCATTTAAGGATATAAAATGGGTGAATGGGATGAAAGAATCAATTGTCCCAGTTGTAGGCGTAATGCTTGGCGTATTAACATGGCAATTTTATAAAAGTGCAAAAAGTGGACTAAAAACTCCAACGATCATTATTCATCTAATTGTGGGACTTGTACTGATTCGATTTTTACATATTCATCCTGGGATCGTAATTGCTACACTATTACTATTTGCCATTTTACAGCCTGTAAAATCAACTTCCTCAAATGATTATCAACAAAAAAAGGGGAAAGTATGATGATTTATTGGAAAATTTTTATTTCATTTTTAATTACTAACTTATTAGGTTATGGTGGCGGGCCAGCAACAATTCCCCTTATCCAAAATGACGTAGTTAGCAGACATCATTGGTTAACACAGCAAGAGTTTCATGAAGCTTTTGCGATGGGAAACTCGTTACCAGGGCCTATTGCTACTAAAATGGCAGGTTTTATCGGTTATAAAGTTGGTGGAGTATTTGGTTCATTTATTGCTGTTTTAGCGACAGTTGTTCCTTCTTTAATTTTAATGATCGTATTAATGGGGATTCTTTATAAAAATCGAGAATCAATTCGAGTTAAACGAATGACCTCGTATGTAAAGCCAACAATCGTCGTTTTATTAGGATTACTTACGTTTGAATCTTTCGATGATTCGATTCATCAATCTGGTATGATACAAGTCATTTTTATAGCAGCATGTACATTTTTTCTAATGGAAAAATTAAAGGTTCATCCTGCAATTATTGTACTTGGCGCGTTAGTTTATGGTGCAATCAACCTTTAAAAACCAAAATCAATGATTTTGGTTTTTATTTTTGAGATCAAATGTTAGAATATTTAAATTTTTATGTGGTATGATGCTACTGATGTCATACAGTTATAAAACTAAATAAATGGTATTGGAGAAATGCTTTACATTACATTTTCATTTTAGTTTAAAGGGAAGGGAGTTTATATGGAAATTAAAAATCCAACTTTTAACTATGATAAACAGGGACAGGATTATTCAGGTCATCGAAAAACTGATCCTAGAATTGCTAAATATGTTTATGATGCACTTGGCGCTGCCAAAACCGTTTTAAATGTTGGAGCAGGTGCAGGGTCATACGAACCTGTGGATAAATATGTTGTAGCTGTTGAACCTTCAGTCGTTATGAGATCACAGAGACAACAAATGAATAAAGTGCCAGCAATAAATGGGAAAGCCGATTCACTACCATTTGACGATAATTCTTTTGATGCTTCGATGGCTATGGTCACCATTCATCATTGGCCAGATATAAAAAAAGGATTAAATGAACTTAGAAGGGTAACCAGAGATCAAGTAATTATTTTAACCTTTGATCCTGATAGATTAGAGCATTTTTGGAATGCTCAATATTTTCCTGAACTAATTGAAGTTGAGAAATTAAGATATCCCAAAATTGACTATATTACTGAATCAATTGGTGGAAATTGTGAAGTGATACAAATACCGGTACCTTTGGATTGTATAGATGGATTTCAAGAAGCTTTTTACGGTAGACCAGAGGCGTTTCTATCTAAAGAAATTCGAAATTCTCAATCTGCTTGGGGATTTTTACAGGAAGGTGTAGAAGAAAGACTCGTTAAAAATTTAGAAGACGACTTAAAATCTGGCGAGTGGGATCGAAAATTTGGAGATTATCGAACAAAACTAAGTTTTACATGTGCACTTAGATTAATTATTGCTAGACCTTAGCAAAAAAACCAATTAATTCATTTGAATTAATTGGTTTCGTCATCTTCTTTTCTTTCTTCATAATCCTTATCAAACCAAAGTGGATCGGTATTATCGATATCACCATTGTAATTAATAAGAATTTCTTCTCCTGCTTTTATGTCTTTATAAGCATAGAAGTCGAAAGTGTGATTATCAAAATTAATTTCGTAAGTTGCATTTGCATCATATGAATGGTTAAATAGCATACCATAACCTAAAAGCATTGCAGTATGATTTATACCATATTCAAATGCATAGTCAGCAAGCAATGTTTTCTCAATGTGTTCATGTTGATCGTTTGGATAAGCAATAACTGGAGCCTCATGTAATAGTTCACCTTTTGCAATGTCACGTTTTGCAAAAACGCCACGATTAAATTCTCCATCACTTAATGTAGAAGTTTTTATCTCTATCATAATTTACACCTTTATTTCTCTCTATGAAGTCTTTATAAATAGTTTGCCATTAATTAAGGAAGAATGCAATTTTTATTATTTTGGCTAAATGTTATTTACTTTATTTAACTGACTAGCATTATAACTCAATAAGACATGATATAATTTTAGGTAAATAAAGTATTATAAGAGGGAAATATGTTAAAATCTACAATTTTTCAGTCTATTATTTTTTCATTTACGATACATTTAATTATGAGGTTAAGTAACATTAAATTGTTACTTAACCTCATTCAAACAAAACCAACAGATGATTTTTCTTTTCAAGATAGTTATTTTATTACATACAATGGTATATTCGAAAATTACCCGATAATAGCTACTGTTTTTTGGCTAACAATTACTTTTATTGTAATTGCAATAATTTACATTATTGGAAAATGGATCTTTATTAAGTTTATTTACAATCTATTCAACTAACTCATGCGTTTTCTTACAAACATTAATTCTTGGTTTAGATATTGATGAGAATGTTTAATTAAGGAAACATTTAGCAGATATACTTGTTTCCAAAAAAGGAGTACCTTCTTTGAAAAGGCACTCCTTTTTCCTTTAGCTCTTACTACGCTAAAACTCGTTTATATAATCTTTTGTTGGAAGTCGTGCTCCAGCCTCCCGCAATCTTTCACTATTAGACTTATTTAAGTCTTCCAAAGTAAGTTGTATTTTGTTTATTGGCTTTGAGTCATTACTGGTCTATTTTCCTCTTATTAAGAATGCAAAAAAATCTGCAAAATGGGCTCACCTTGGTGTACTTTATACGACAATCTTTTATACATTGGTGGCTATTTTAAGCATACTCTTCTTTAGTCAAGGTCAGTTACTTCATAATGCTTGGCCAACCTTAGTCATGACCAAAATAATTGAATTTCCTTTTATCGAAAGATTTGAAAACATTTTTATATTTTCATGGTTATTTGTTGTAGTACCAACAATGTGCTTACCAATCTGGTGTACAACTCGAATTGTAAAAAAAATAGGTAAAGTGAAACCACGCATACCATTAGTCATTTCAATAGTAACAATGATAATTGTTTCATATTTTCTCGATACACCTTCTAAAGTTCAGTTGTTTAGTAAAAGTGTAACGAATATAGGATTTTATTTTATGGTTGGTTATATTCCTGCATTATTCTTTATTACATTCATTATTAGAAGACTTAAAAAAATAGTGGTTTAATTTAAATTAGAAAACAACCTTAAGTTTATAGTTAAGGGTGTTTTTTTTTGTCGAAAATTTGTTCTAAAATTAATCTGACTATTTAAAAAGGATATTAATAAAATAATACGAATAATCAATGTGAATGATAAAATTTTGAAACAAAAGAAGGTGTATAAGTGAAATATAAAAAAGTTCTTATACTGTTCTCGATTATTATAGTTATTTTTTTAGGTTTTCATTTTAGTAAAATAAGTAAGATTAAAACTATAACTTATCAAAGCTTAACAGAATATGAGAAAGTTGATGTAATTAAAAATAGTGTGAGCATAAAAAAAATTCATTATTTACCTACTTATGCTACTATTAAAGACGAAAAATATAGTAATGAAAATCTTTATTCAGTGACTTATAAAACAAAGAGCAATCAAGAGGATTTTGTATACTTTGTGGATAGTAAAAAAGAGAAAGTAATAGGGGGAATATTGAGAAAATAATTAATAACTTTTTTATAGAAATGTTTAAAAATTTTAAGTCTTCTTTTCGAACTAACGTAATCGTTATTTAGACAACACTGAATTTTGATTTCTAAAATATCCTAAAAATATAAAATTTGCTTGTTCAACTAACACATATTTTAGTTAAACAAGGAAGTTTGTAGGGAATTGTAGAATATTAAAATACAGTCAATAATATCGGTTTCTCAGCTGAAGTATCCAATTTGTAAGGAGTGACTACGAATGCGTATCGAAAAAGAGAAAATATACCCTAATTGCCCAATTATCACCAGAACTGTAGAGGTTGGCGGACTTACGAAATCGCAGCTTATCCAAAAATTGCAACAATACTCAATCTTGATGAATGAGTCTGGAGAAAGACTATTAGCTGATGATAAATTTACGACCTCTGATACAAAGTACAGCCTGCAGACCGTTGAACTAACCGTTGGTGATCTTGGCTTTCCTGATGGGGCTACTACGAGCCAGGTTTTTAATAGAGCGAGCGATCTTGGATTGGAATTGTGCCCGGTTGAGTTAGGACCTTATCTAAGACTTGAGTATCTCGATCAGCCTGAAGGTTATTCAGGGAATCCTATAAAGCGACATCAAGCTCCATCAGGCTCAATCACAATTGCATCGAAGATACTAACTGAAGATTATGATTTTCCAAAAGGGTTTTATCTTAGAAGAATTGACGGTGAGTTGTGGCTGCGCGGATACCGTGCTGATCATCTTCACGTTTGGAATCCTGATGATCATTTGATCTTTTGTCGAACATAATAGAATTTGAAGTAGTGATAAATTACCTAGGTCGAAAAAAATGGCAGTTAACAAACCTAAATCACTATTGGAAAGCTTTAGTCAATTTTACGAAATTGTATTAGATCCGATATTAATATGAGAAGTTTGAAAATTGTTAGAAAAAGTATTATCCACTTTTGTTCAATTAAAGGGTACGTTAGTAGAAAAAAACTTAGAAGCTAAAATCAGTGTTTAAAATTTATGAATCTGGTAGTTTACTCATTGGAAATTGAATAGAAGTGTAAAAAGGCTGTCTAGATATAGATAGCCTTTTTACACTTCAATATTCTATTTTAATTAACAGAGCCTTATATTAAAGAAAATTTGGGTTTTTTTCAAAAGTAAGTTTACTATTTCATGTGGATATTTAAATACCTTTTGATTTTTCACTTCCATTTCGACACCAATTTGCAAAGTGATCACAGTTGTTAGTGATAAGATTGTATTCATTTTCATTAATTCTTTCCATAGCTCTATTAATAACAGTTTCTATAGGATATAGTAAAGGACTATTTTCTTTTCTAATAAGGACTTTAAAAACCCTGCAATATTTTTTAAACACTTTTATATCTTCAACTTTTACACCTTTATTTCGGTAGTGTATTACTTTTTGGTCGCCTAGATAAATTCCATGGTGTGTATATACTCCTCTACGAACAACAATATGATCGCCGCGAGATAAATCTAAAACATCGTATTCTAATTCAAGTTTCTTGTATAGTACTCTAGCTTTTTTTGAAATCTTTTGTTTTTTAGGAACTGGCATAAAAACATTAGCAATGGATTTTCCAATACGATCAGTTGTTTCAATCACATTTCCAAGAAAAGGATTTTCATTTTTAATTGTATCTTTTATATCGTTTCTCAATATTTTAAAATCCTTTTTAGTTTCTTCATGTAAATCTTTATGTTTCGTTGCTCTGCTTTCAATAATCCATTTAATACTTTCGATTACACTCACTATAATTCTCCTTATTTTTATAAACTTTATAAAGGTTTGGGTCGTTATATTAATTACAATGATATAAAAAAAGTATAGAAATAGAAACGTTTTAGTTAATAATTCTTTTTAGAAAATAATGTATTTGAAGAGAATAAATTCCAACCTATAATATTTTAAAAATGAATGATTGAAACTTTATTAAAAACTAACAGAGAAACAACATATTAATTTAAGGTTCAGTATATAAATTAAAAGTAACATGATGATTTAAAGAAGGGAGGGCTATGTCCTCCTTTTTCAATTGGTTCCATAAAACTCCAAAATGAAAATGATAAAAATGAATAGTTCATATCAATTATAAAAAATAGTAGTGGAAATTATTCAACAAAATGGCAGATTAGTTGAAAAAGAAAATATGTTAATAGTGGAAAGCAAACGCGAGTGGATTGTTGATTTGCTGTCGTTTATTTGAAGCCCAAGTCATACACTATTTTTAAGGGTTAATCTGATTAGTTCCATAAAAAAGGAGCGTTATGATGACAAACGGAAGTATTAATCAAGATAGCGGAAATGTGCCACAACCTATCCGTAGTGATGGAGCTGGAGCAATTGACTCCGGCCCGCGAAATATTATGCGTGATTTGCAAAACCCAGATATGCTCGTCCCTCCAATTACAGATGCGGGTTTAGTTCCTAACTTAAAATTCTCATTCTCAGATACTTCAATGACATTAAATAACGGTGGATGGTCCCGGGAAGTCACCGTTAGGGAACTTCCCATAGCGACGACTCTAGCAGGAGTAAATATGTGCTTAACTGCTGGGGGAGTGCGTGAACTCCATTGGCATAAAGAAGCAGAATGGTCTTATATGTTGTTAGGACGGGCACGTATTACCTCAGTTGACCAACAAGGTCGAAATTTCATTGCGGACGTTGGCCCAGGTGATCTTTGGTATTTTCCTCCGGGGATTCCGCATTCGATTCAAGGTTTGGAGCATTGTGAATTTTTACTAGTCTTTGATGACGGAAATTTTACCGATCTATCCACCTTATCCATTTCTGATTGGTTTGCACATACGCCAAAAGATGTTCTGTCGGCCAATTTTGGAGTACCAGAAAGTGCTTTTAACTCTATTCCTTCAGATCAAGTATATATTTATCAAGGTGAAATACCCGGATCGCTTGAAAGTCAGGAAATCCAGTCGCCCTTTGGAGAGGTTCCTCTAAGCTTCAAGTACGAGTTGTTGAAACAGACACCAATTAAAACGCCTGGTGGTAGTGTAAGAATTGTAGACTCTACTAATTTTCCCATTTCAAGAACAATCTCAGCGGCACTTGTTGAGATTGAGCCAGGTGGAATGAGAGAACTTCATTGGCATCCAAATAACGACGAGTGGCAGTATTATCTCACCGGACAAGGGAGAATGACTGTATTTATGGGAAACGGTGCAGCACGTACATTTGATTATAGAGCTGGAGATGTCGGATATGTCCCCTTTGCAACTGGACACTATATTCAAAACACCGGTACCGAAACGTTATGGTTTTTAGAAATGTTCAAAAGCGATCGTTTTGAGGATGTATCGCTGAATCAATGGATGGCACTGACTCCCAAGGAATTAGTTCAAAGTAACTTAAATGTTGGATCGGAATTACTCGATTCTTTGCGCAAGGAGAAATGGCCTGTTGTAAAATATCCAGGGTTTTCTTACTTCCAAAATAACAGGTAGATAAGTTTAAATATAATGTACAAATTAAGGATAAGAGAATTATTTTTTATTCGATAATTACAAAACGATGGGCTGCTTCGGTAGTCCATTTTTTCTGAACAAGGGATTTGAAAATTAGTGTCGAATAGTAGAATAAATGGAAAATTTTGGGTTTAAAAATATGGTTAAGAATTTGCATTTGAAAATTTGATAGCTTTCTTTCTCTTTTTAATAGGGGAAATAATGCTATAAAACAACTCCAAGCTATTCAATTATCTGGTTTGTTAACCAAATAGTGAAAGAACGACACATTTAATAGTTATAACTAACTTATTAGCTTGTTCAATAGTGTTGTTAGTGTTTTCACCTATTTAAGGTCTAATTAAAAAATAAATTCAGGAGGGTAAAGAAGGAATGTTAAGTTTTGTTGGAGGTCTATTGTTTTTAATTCCAGTGTTAATCATAGCTGTTATTGGAGGTGTAGGATATTTTTTTTGGATAAGATATCGTTACCGAACAGCAAAGTCCAATCAAGCGTTAATTATTACAGGTCCAAAGTTAGGTGATCCTGAGAAAGAAACGAATATCTTTACAGATCAAGAAGGACGTTCAATGAAGATTATTAGAGGTGGAGGATACCGTTTAAGACGTTTCCAAACATCAACACCTGTTAATCTTACATCCTTTCAATTAAAGTTATCGACTCCAAGAGTTTATACAAATGGAGGCGTTCCAATTGTTGCTGATGCAGTAGCGATGGTTAAGGTCGCGGATACTTTAAATGGTATTGCAAACTATGCAGAACAGTTTTTAGGTAAGAAACAAGAAGAGATTGAAGCTGAAATCATAGAGGTGCTTGGAAGTAATCTACGTGCTATCCTTTCTAAAATGACTGTAGAAGATATTAATAGTAACCGAGAGAAATTTAATCAGGATGTATCTGAAGTTGCTCAAAAGCAACTCGACTTAATGGGCTTTAAAATTACCTCATTAGGTCTTACAGACTTACGTGACGCTGATGAAGAGAATGGCTACTTAAAAAACTTAGGTAGACCACGAATTGCTGAGGTTCGTAAGCTTGCAGAAATCGCTGAAGCAAACAGTGAGCGTGAAACTCGTATACATATAGCACAGACTGACCAAGAAACTAAAGAAGAAGAATACAAACGACAAATTGCGATTGCAGAATCTAAAAAGGAGAAGGATATTAAGGACGCAGCCTTCAAAGAGGAAACCGAGCGTGCTCGTGCAAAATCAGAACAGTCATACGAATTAGAAAAAGCTAAACTAGCGAAAGAAGTAAAAGAAGAGGAATTACTACTTAAATTCCTAGAACGAGAACGAGCAGTTAAGTTAGAGGAAGAGGAAAGTAAAGTGCGTAAAACAAAAGCTGATGCAGAATACTATGAAACTACTCGTAAAGCCGAAGCAGAAGCTCGTAAAGCTGAGATTGATGGAGAAGCAAAAGCTAAGATTCGTAGGGAAGAAGGTTCTGCCGAAGCGGATGTTATTCGTGAACGCGGTAAAGCAGAAGCAGAATCTCGTAAGTTATTAGCTGAAGCGACAGAAAAACACGGTGAAGTTATCATCACTGAAAAATTAATCGAAATGCTACCTATTTTTGCTGAAAAAATTGCACAACCATTAAATAATATTGAATCAGTTAAGATTATTGATTCAGGTAATGGACAGGGGATCCCTTCTTTCGGGAAGAGCATTACAAAAACAATGGTTGAAATGCAAGAGCCTTTAAAAGAAATAACAGGGATTGATGTAGCAGAATTGTTAAAGTCATATGTATCTAGGTCTAATGGTTATATAAATCATACTGTCTTACCTGAGAATAGTTCAGAGAATGGCAAGACTGATGAAACTAATTTAAACGCTTAAAAAATAATGAGTTAGCATGTGTAAACTGGATTGCTAATATAATTTACAAATGCGTTAGTTCCACAACAATACCTATATCAATAAAAAGAGCCTGTTTACTCTAAGTTAATTTTAGAGAAACAGGCTCTTTTCTAATTATTTAGTACTAAATACATTATTTAAATGTCGTAGTTTTCTTTTTCAATGCTCAATAATTCTTTCATGAAGTTAAGGTTAAACATATGTCTTTCTTTTCGTTTACTATGTCTTGTTATTTTTATTAAATTTTCATAGTAAACAATTTCTTCTTCAATTGACTTAATTACATTTGCTCGATATTCCTTAATTTCTTGTTCTGTCATTTATTTTTTCTCCTTTATTCGAATTTTAACAATTAAATTATATCACTTTTATCACATCTATTTGAATAACAGTGAACCTGCTTCGTAAATCATTGTTATTGTGCTCAATGTTAGTTTTTTTTAATAAGCGTTCAAGGATCAAATAGCAAATATCTTTGACAATTGGCCATAAGTGAATGGAAAAGTGTTTAGAATGGATTTAACCAATGAAATTATAGGACATTGTATATTTTATACGACTACTATGTTTTTCATATATAACTACGCATGTGATAGTTCAATAAATTATTTATTTTATATCTTATAAAATAGTATAACTATATCCAGAACGACATTAACTATTTCATCATAACTATTTCCTATAAAGGTCACACTAAGTTAAAAGGAGTGAGATCTGTTGACAGACCGATTTGAAGAAGCATATGAACAATATAAAGCGAAAAGCGGGCAAGGAAGTGAGAATGAGCAGGTCGGAAATGATTTCGAACAAGAGCACATAGTAGCGGTGCGAAAAAATGGTGATGGCGACCTTATCGCATTTCAAACGAATCAAAATAGAGAGTTGGATTACCTTCAAGCATTAGAGGAGATCAAACAAAGGAAAATCGCACATTTAGACATCATTCATAAATACGGGCGAGAGATCATTCGAAGCGAACCAGACGGTATCCTAGAGAACAATTTAAGTAACCTACCAGAGTTTTAAGCGACCATGACTGGTCGTTTTTTTTCTGCCAAGTAAATTTCTTTTAAACTAATAGAAGGATTCTATATACTTGATGATAGGAGAATAAAACAAATACTTACTGTCAAAAATATAATTGACATGACACTAATTAGTGTCCTATAATAAAGACACCAATTGGTGTCCTATTTGTAAAGGGGGGGATGCTTTTGAACGAGAAAAATCAAGAGCGTGATGTTTATGTAGCTATTGCAGATCCTACAAGACGTAAATTGCTACGATTGTTGGCAGATGTAGAAGAGTTACCACTTCACGAATTAACCGTTCAATTTCAAATGGGGCGAACTGCTGTTTCTAAACATTTGGCTATCCTTAAAGAAGCTGGTCTAGTTGTTGACCGTAAAATCGGTAGAGAAACAAGGTATAGACTAAATGCAGCTCCCCTACAAGAAATTAAAGATTGGGTATCGTTTTACGAAGGATTCTGGATACAAAATATTGTTAAATTAAATCTTTTATTGGAGGAAAAAAAATGAAATCAGATGTATCATTAGATTTTCAATTTACAAATTCAATCGAGCAGGTGTGGAACGCTTTAACAGATTCGGATACTCTTGCAAAATGGATAATGGAAAATGACTTTAAACCAATCGTAGGACATAAATTTCAATTCAGAACTGAGCCAAATGAATGGTGGAATGGAATTGTAGATTGCGAGGTGCTCAAAGTAGACGAGCCTTATTCATTATCGTATATTTGGGCAAGTGCCGGAGAAACCACTACTGTTACATGGACTTTAAAAGAAGGTTCAGATGGAGTTATTCATCTACGTCTTGATCAAACTGGATTTAGTGAAGAAACAAAAGCTCGCAAAGGAGCTATTGAGGGTGCTAAATATAGTTGGACAAGTATGGGTGATAAGCTAGGTAAAGTATTAGCAGAACTGTAAAATGAATTCTACAACAACTAGTTGACTACATTTCAGTATCAATTTTTTGATTTTACTTGAATAGATCTGTCATATAGAAATTAATACTTATTAATATTAATCGATAGATACAAATAAATCATATTTCAGAAATAGGGCCCATTTCCGTTGCAGGAATTGTGCTCGTTTTTTATGGAAAGGCGGTATTTCTGAAGGTTAAAATACATGACGTACTAAGCACATAGGTTAAAAAGTAAAGTGCTTTTTCATTGCTATAACGAGAAATCGAAAGGAAGGATTGCTTCGACGGTCTATTTTTTGTGCAAATTGGCAGAATAGTTATAACGAGTGGTGAAGGATCTACTGGTTGGTAAAAAATCACCAATTATAAAATAATAAAGATTGTAGGATTATTTTTATTTGTGCAAGAAAAAACCGAAATGTATGTGTACTTAACCTTAAAAATCAATCGTGAGCACTAGAAAGCTTTCATAAATTTTACTCTTGACTTAGAGTTCACTCTAATCAGTATAATCAACTCATAGATTTTTCATTTGAGAACTATGAGAGTGTGTAAAGCGTCGTTCTTTTAAAAAGGACAATACAGAAGGAAATTGTGATTTAGATGGGTCAATATTTTGCGATTCAACTTGTGTGAACGATATTTTCTT
Source organism: Bacillus sp. EAC (assembly GCF_002156875.1). Classification (GTDB taxonomy): domain Bacteria; phylum Bacillota; class Bacilli; order Bacillales; family Bacillaceae_G; genus Gottfriedia. The sequence continues at coordinate 67,313 of NZ_NCSY01000009.1, forward strand.
CCATAATTTATTTAGTTTAAATAATGGAGACAGAAGAATAAAATTGACAATTGATAAACTAAAAAGGATGGGAGTCGGTTAATTATGGAGCAATCAAACAAAGCGTTTAGTGACGCATTAGTAAAATCGTTAATAGGAGAACGAGGTCATCTTCCCATTAAAAATGCTTTGTCGGATATAGACTCGGTACTAGCAGGGAAACGTAGAGAGGAACTGCCATATTCCATTTATCAATTAGTGAAACACATGATCTATTGGCAAGATTTTCTCTTATTATTTACTCGAGGTGAGAAGCCTACATTGCCCAACAATGTGAAAGAGAGCTGGCCAGAAGAAGAATGCCCCAGTAGTGAGGAAGAATGGCAACAGATTATTCAGCATTTTCTTCAGGGGATTGAACAGGCATGTACGATTGCCCAAACTGTTCAATTGGACAAACCATTAGAGAATTGGCCTGGCGAAACCCTTGGCGGTGTACTGCGCAATATTGCATCTCACAATTCCTACCATTTAGGTGAAATTGTGCTGATTCGTAGACTATTCAGTGCTTGGCCACCACCAACCGGCGGATATCCAGCTTAAAAAAATTATGGGTTGTATCATCGCCTTTGAACTGATGCAATATTAACTATCGTTAAGGATCGTAAGAGGCTTTTTCAGACTATGGAAATGCTTGTAAGAAGTGTTAAATACGATTGTTTGAAGAGACACTGCCTTTAAAAAGGGTGGTGTTTTTTTTTTGCTTACGTTAGGTTCTTGACCTATTGATCTACTGTAGAGAAATCGGTATGGTTGTTAGATTACTCTATATCGGAGTTTTATTTTCTGCAAATTCCATTATGAACCATTACTATTTAAAACTTTATTTAGACACTAACTAGCATTGAAAACGAAAAGGATTCTAATATAGGAAATATTTTAACTTAAAAAACTTAATGTAATTAATTTTTTTAAGTTAAATTGTGGATTAATTGATATTGATCTTATATAATGGGTTTTGAGGATAATCATTTGGTTAGGAAATGTATAAAGGAGCTTTGGACTATGTATCAAGAACAAAGGCTAACATTGATAAGAAATCATTTGTCTTCTAATAAAAGTATTACGTTAGAAGAAATATGTGAAACGCTTAGTGTTTCTAAGGATACGGCAAGAAGAGATCTTGTAAAACTAGAAGAACGTGGGGAAATTATTAGGATAAAGGGAGGAGCGACACTTCCATCGGCCAATCGGAATTTAATCGATTACAAAGAACGAACTGTGACCGCAGGCAAAGAACGAATTGCACAAAGAGCGACATTACTTATTCACGACCATTATGATTTGTTAATGGATGCAACTTCAACTGGTGCCCTTATGGCTAAATTCATGGGAAACAAACAGGTTAATGTGATTACAAACTCAATAGATATAGTTGATTTATTAGGTGATCATACAGATATTCCAACTTTCTTGCTGCCTGGTAAATTCAATAGAAAAAACAGAAATCTAACCGGTCCAAGAACAATTGAGACATTGAATGAATTTAAGGTCGACCAGTTATTTCTTGGTGCTTGCGGAATCAGTACAGAAGGCGTAACCTCTCCGGATGAGGAGGAGGCATTTTTAAAGAAAAAAATGATCAGTTGTGCACGACAAGTTATTCTGCTGGCTGATAGTTCAAAGTTTGAAAAGACATTTCTACACAGGGTGTGTGATATTACAGACTTTGATGTAATAATTACCGATCGACATCCAGATAATGCTGTAATGGAAATAATAAAAGAAAATAATATTCATTTAATTGTTACGGAAGATGAAGAAAGTGAGGGAGAATTGAATGAGAAAAATTAATGTGGGTTTAGTTGGGTATGGTCTTTCTGGTGCTACATTTCACGCACCGTTGTTAAGTGTTTTAGAGGAATTTGAAATTGCAAAAGTTGTTAGTTCCAATCGTGAAAAAGTTCATCAGGATTTAAAAGAAGTGGAAGTAGTTAGTAGCTTAGAAGAGGTCCTAGAAGATGAAACAATTGATTTAGTTGTTATTTCAACGCCGAGCGGTTTGCATTATGAAATGGCGAAACAAAGTTTATTGGCTGGAAAACATGTTGTCTTAGAGAAACCAATGGTGGTAGAAACATGGGAGGCAGAAGAACTCATTAAGATTGCAGAAGAAAAGAAATTGCTATTAAGCGTTTATCATAATAGAAGATGGGATAATGACTTTTTGACAGTAAAGAAGCTTGTGAATGATGGTGTGCTTGGAGATATCAATACATATCAGGTCCATTTTGATCGCTTCAGACCAGAAGTAAGAGATAGATGGAGAGAGAAACAAGGCCGCGGTTCAGGTATGTTATATGATTTAGGTTCACATCTAATTGATCAAGCCTTACATTTATTTGGCTGGCCACAATTTATATTAGCGGACGTTTTTGCGCAAAGAGAGAATGCAGAAACGGATGATTATTTTCATGTTATTTTAGGTTATGAGAAGCTTCGAGTTATTTTACATTCTGGTTCAATCATTCCAAGTAATGGACCACGTTTTCAAGTACACGGTAGGAATGGAAGCTTTATTAAGTACGGACTTGACGGTCAAGAAGACGCGCTTAAAGAAGGTAAAAAACCTATAAATGACTCATGGGGCGCAGATGACCCGCAATTTTACGGTAAGCTCATTACGATTGAAGGGGAAAAAGAGAAGCAGGAAACAATTGAAACAATTCATGGTTCTTATAACACCTACTATAAAAAAATAGCTGAAAGCATACTTGAAGGAAAAAGAGCCCCAGTTACTGCACATGAAGGTTTATCAGTTATTAAAATCATTGAGGCTGCCCAAAAAAGTAGTACAGAAAAAACAGTAATATATGTGTGATTAGATCTTTCATTTTTCAGGGAGGGATTACGATGGAAAATATAACGATTCAAAAGAAGCTTGAAAAAATTAAAGAGCAGGAAGAAACATTACTATTCAAAAGTTTTTCTAATGAAAATGCACTAGAGATCGGTTTGTTTATTATTGAATCTGCAAAAAAATTCAATAAATCAGTAGCAGTCAATATCGTAAAAAATGGTCAAACAGTATTCCATTATGCAATGGATGGCACATCTCCAGACCAAGATGAATGGATTAAGAAAAAATCAAATGTTGTTTTCCGTCATCATCACAGTTCTTATTATATGAAACTATATAACAAGTTAAAAAACAGATCATACTTTGAATTTTACTCAGTCAGCCCATTTGAATATGCAATCCATGGTGGGGCATTTCCAATTACAATAGAAGGCTCAGGAGTAATTGGAGTAATTACCGTTTCTGGCTTGTCTCAGGAAGAAGATCATGAATTGATAGTAGAGGCAATAACCAAATTTCAAACTTCTCTTCTATAAATCTATTGAATAAAAGTAGTTAATTTTATAATCTAACGTATTAGATAGCTGAAGAACACTAAGGGCTTTTTTAAAAAAGCCCTTTTTAATTTGCGAACTGGCAGGATCGTTTATAAGAAAAGGATTTTTTGGTATTAAATGGAATATAATATATGACTAATATTCGATGAAATATTAAATGGATCATATTACAAATGGCGGAGGATCTTAAAATCTAATTGAACGGAAGGATATAAGGTTTTAAAGGGCTAATGAAAAAGCCTTTTTTTATGAAATTATCGAATAGGTTAGATGAAGAATATTGCCTGGACAAGCCTTTTTCTCATTCAAGTAACTGGCAGTCTGTTAAACAAGAATTTTTATGTATGATGGATGAAATAGTCATATTTAACAAAGTTTGGTAGTATTTTTAAAGTGTTTTATCGGCTAACTTTTTACTAAATAGGGAGGGATTTTTTTTGCAAATGTTTTTTAACTATAACTGGATGGTAAGGGAAGACTGGTATCGGTGGTGCGCAGAGTTAAGTGAAGAAGAACTTCTGCAGAATCGAACTGGTGGAGTGGGAAGTATTTTGCATACACTTTTCCATATAGTAGATGTCGAGTGGAGTTGGATACGAATTTTGCAAGGTAAAACAGACTTTCAGGAAAGTTTCGATGGTTATAAAAGCTTGAACCAGGTTCGGAAATTGGACGCTGAATTTCATTTAGAAGTGGCGAACTTTGTAAACAACTGGGATGACACTATGGAAAATAAATTAATCTATGATACTCTGCCAGATGGAACTGTTGAGACGCTTACTTGGGGTGAAATTATGCGACATACTCTTGCTCACGAAATTCATCATGTAGGACAATTATCAATTTGGGCAAGGGATTTAGGAAAAAAGCCGGTTTCAGCAAATCTTATTGGACGGGGTCTTTCCACCTATTCAAAAAAATAATTTACTATGAAAATAGTTTATTTCTTTCCTGCTGTTTTTAAGATTAATTATATTTAAAAATAAGCTGCCATTGGATGCAGCTTTTCTTATTGTGTTAATTGGCATGAAAGTAAAACAAGGTTTTTATCGTTATGTTGTAGAACTGATAGTAATTAAGTTATATTAAAAGTAGATATGGAGATACATTATGTCATTTTTATTTTGGTCTATTACTTTTTCTTCTTTAATTCTTTCAATCTTAGCTCTAATGTTTAGAAAGCCAAAATTCCTTATAATTGCAGCTTTTTTAATATTACCTATGTCACTTTATTTAGCAATGAGTCCATCATTTAAAGTATGGGGTATCATATTTCCATTCTTTTTTGCTGGTGCTTCAATATTAATCAGAAAGTATACTATTTGGTTATCTATTATACTTATCTCTCCAAATTTTCTATTAGTTGGATGGTTCGCATATGTAGTTTTAAATCAGCCTAATGTATAACTCAATAAAAAAAGGTCAACCATCATGGTTAACCTATTTTTAGATAGGTTCTTTTATTCCTTAGTTTTCGGCTAGCGTTCTCTACTATGTATTGAAGTGGAAATTTTTTTAGAAAATAAAATGGATCTTCCTAATAATACTAACGCATGCGAAAGTTGAACAAGATCACATTTTGAGGCTTTTTCTATTTAATGTTGATTTGTTATTAATTCCTTTGATTATAAATCTTTAGTAAATCCTCAACCAATATCCCATTGATTTTTAAGCCTTCTAAATTACAATTACTAATTTCGATATTAGACAAATCGCAACTAGTAAATTGAGTCTTTGTTAAATTACAATTTTCAAACTTTACTGGTTTATAGTTTTGCTCTGAATCGAAATTATAATCGTTTTCATTTGGTAATACGATATTTCGGAAAGTGGCTCCCATTAAATGGACATAATTAATCTCTAAATCACTTAAATTGGCATGCGAAATTCTAGCATTTGACATATTAACATCTGATATTTGAGTTCCATATAAATTAATTTCAGTTAATTCTAATTCTCTCATATTTGCATTTTTAAATTTTGATCTAGCTAAATTTACATTATTAAAATCTAAGTTTTCAGCTTTAACTTCTTCAAATTTTGAAAATGAAATATCTGTTTTTTGTAACTCCAATAAAACTGTTTTCCACACAAAGTTTTCCTCCTTTAATTTGTTTATTATTAATATTTTGCATTTACTTGGAAAAACCTTTATTAATAATCGGAATATTTTTCATGAATATGGGAAATAAAAAAAGAGTTGCCGTAGCACCCAATTTAAATAAAAAACGTATGTGATTGTTCAATTAATTGAGTCACGATTTTTCCCTTTTTATGTTTATGCAACTGTCAGGAGTTTTATTTAAGAAATAGTTATGTTCACTCTATTCTCTCAAATCCTTACATATTCTTTAAATAATGTCTTTACTTTACTCTCAACTCTTTGATACAATAGCATTCCGTCTGAAAATTCGGTGTTTTATTCAAGTAGGGAGGTTAGGAAAAATGGAAACGCAAGCATATGAAGAAGAACTTCAGCAGTTAAACACAATAACGGACGAAATTGATAGACAGTTAACGAAGCTTGAAGGTATCCCTATTTATACAGGTAGTGATGTTACAGAACAAGTATTAGAAGGAATCCGAGAAACGAATCGAAGAAATCTTAGTTTAGCAATACATGAGCCTTACTTTGGGAGAATGGACTTTCAAGAAGAGGGTCGGGAATCCATGCCTCTTTACATTGGAAAAATTGGTGTATCTGACCAAGCGACAGAAAATCCGATGGTGATAGATTGGCGTGCCCCAGTTGCAAGTATGTTTTATTCATTTACAGGAGGAGACGATCCTGCTTTTTACGAATCTCCTGAAGGTATCATTGAAGGTTTAATCTATCTCAAGCGAAATATTGTAATCCGTAAGAAAATTCTCCAGCGCGTTGTAGATACATATAGTAAAGGCGATCAAAATGAATCCGTTACTGATGATTTTCTACTATATCGATTAAGCGAAAACAAAGATAATCGTTTAAAGGATATCGTTTCAACCATTCAATCCGAACAAAATGATATTATTCGTTCATCGAAAAACACTCCATTAATCATTCAAGGAGTTGCCGGAAGCGGAAAAACAACCGTTGCACTGCATCGTCTTGCATACCTTATTTATCAATACCGTGAAACCATACGGGCTGAAAAAATGATTATCTTTGCACCAAACAATATGTTCCTCAATTACATTTCAAACGTACTTCCTGAGCTAGGGGTAGGCGGCATCCAGCAAACAACCTTTACAGATTGGGCTTTAGATATACTTGACTACGAAGTAAAAGTTAAGGATTCTTCAGAAAACCTAGAAAAATGGTTCACTACTGGTGTCAATCGCACTGAAGTGAGTGAAAATAGCCCTGGAAAGTGGAAGGGCTCAACTCGTTTTACAGATTACATTGATCTATTCATGGAAAGATACGTTGCATCAGCTGTTCCTGATAGAGATTTTGAACCATGGGACAATTTAAAGATAGAAAAAGAAACGCTGCTGCAATGGTTTAGCTTCGAATATAAGCATTATCCACTAGCTAAACGAAGAGAACGCATCGTTACACGGATAAAAAATTGGATTGATGGCCAGCTGAAGTACATAGAAGAATCTAATGTGAAAAAAGACAGAAAGAAAAAAGCAACACAATATCTAACTTCCTATATGAGGCAATGGCCAAAGTATACTGCACTTTCATTTTATAAATCAATATTCATGCCAACAAACCAATCATCATTGGTAGGTAGCATACCGGCAGACATTTTGAAAACTACAGCAATAAATTGCAAAAAGAAAGAGGTAGACTTAGAGGATTTAGCTCCGCTTGTCTATATTCACAATCAACTGTTTGGCATCGAGCCTCAGCACAAATATCATCATGTAATCGTAGATGAAGCACAGGATTTTTCTCCTTTTCAAATTGCATTATTAAAGCAGATGACACAAGGGAATTCTTTTACCATTTTGGGTGACTTATCACAAGCTATTCACGAATACCAAGGGATTAAAAGTTGGAATGAATTTTTGGAGATTTTTAAACAAAATGAAGTTAAATATTATGAATTAAACAGAAGCTATCGATCAACAATGGAAATCATTCACTTTGCAAATGAGATTATTTCGAAAGCGGAAATCCCTGTTAGCTTAGCTAATCCTGTTTTTAGGAGCGGTGAAAAAGTAAAAATATTAAAAGTAGAAGATACAAATCGCATTAATACAATCATCAACACAACCGAACAGCTTCAACAGAATAAAATGGATACTATTGCAATTATTGGCCGTACAGAAGAAGAATGTGCAATACTTCACTACGCTCTGTCAGAAGCAGGGCTAACTGCTACCTTTATTCATTCAAAGCAGCGCAAATATGAAGGTGGCATTTCTGTCGTTCCTATTTACCTTGCGAAAGGACTAGAGTTTGATGCTGTATTGCTTATCGATGTAGATAATCAGCATTATGAAGCCTCAAAACAAGATGCAAAGCTCCTTTACGTTGGATGTACACGCGCACTCCACAAGCTGTATGTACTATATACTGGTCGTAAATCTCCACTCATTGACGACATTGATTCACAGCTATTCACGAATTGAAGAACTACTACGTCAATTCAAAAAGCTTCTTATACAGTTAACCGACGCATTTTTATAGGAATGCGTCTTTTTCTTGGAGGTTAATTAGAACTTCAAGGAGTTTAGTAGCAGAAGAAAAGGACTCGCTAAATTAAAATAGAATACATAATTATGAGTGAATGAAGATTTTTGGGAGGTAAGATGATTAGTATGAAAGGAGAAGATTATTTTTGGATGTAGAATATATTCAACTTAACAAAATTCCCAATGCAAGGTTATTAGATAGCATTTTAGAATTACATAAAAGTATTTTTGGTAGTTCTGATAACTTGGTTAAACAAATGGAAAGTAAACCAGAATTGCTAATTAATGTTGCGATAGAAGGAACAAAAGTAATTGGATATAAAATTGGATATGGCGTTGATAAGGAGAAATTTTATAGTTGGCTAGGTGGGGTTGACCAAAAATATAGAAATACTGGTGTGGCTTCTAAATTAATGGGAAAGCAACATCAGTATTTAAAAGAACAAGGATTTAAGACTGTTCAAACAAAAACAATGAATAAATGGCGTAGCATGCTAATTTTAAATATTAAAACAGGTTTTGATATTATTGGTACATACACCAATGAAAAAGAAGAATTCAAAATTATTCTTGAAAAAATTTTGTAGCTAAAGATAAGCTAGTTGAGGTTAAGTAATATTCCAAGGGGAACTATTCTTAAATTGGGGATTTCCAATTGTTCAGTTAATAAAGTGGTGAATTAGAAAAGACAATCTCCCTGAATAAAAGGTCTACTTTTGTCTGATTTTTATATTATAGTTTTAAGATAAGTAGATTCACACTTCTTGTAACTATGTTTGACGAAAAAAATGTTGTGAGGTCTGATCTATCTTGAATATAAATAATTAAATAAAAATGGATTAAACGTTAGAAATATATTTAAATTAAAAAATTTGATAGTTAAATTAAAAGGTGGTTTTAACTTGGTAGTAATCGAAATATTAATAGCTTCTGCTTCAATTTTAGCCGCAATTTCATTTGCCTTTATGACAAAAAAAACTAAATAATTTAGTAATAAATGGACAGCATTTCGAACCACCCAATCTAATGACATTAGTAAACAAGTTGTAATGAATGATCGTTTTTCTACTTAACTAAATGTCTAGTGAAAGAGGGGAGAAAAAATGAAACGTTTCAAACTAGCTACATTAATCTTTATCTTAGTTACTGCCATTTTATATGGATGTGGGAAAGAAGAACTAAAAACCAAAACGAATGAAAACACAGAACAAAAAAAGGAACAAATAGCAGCTGAAGAAAAGATGGTGCTTCAAATTGCGAAGGACTATGTGACAAAAACGTATGGAGAAATTACAAAAAATCAGAAGTTTGAGGCAAAACGAGAAAAAGATGGAACGTACACGGTCCATGTGTATCGTGATTTAGGTGACCATAATGAGGGAATTGCGTGGCTAAATGTGAACACAAAGACGAACAAAGTCATCGATGGAGTTCATTAATCACGAATGGAATAGAAATAACTTCTAAGTTCAACAATCGCATACGATAGTTGTCATGCCCATGAGTCGTTAACTCGGCTTTTTTTTTATTGAAATGACCTGCACTCAGACTATTTAATCTTTGGATTAGAACTTGAAAGTTAACTTTTAATCAAAATAAAAAAGAAGAGAAAGAATCCAAAAGGATCCTTTTCTCCATCAATCATTAAAAAATAGTTTAATTTCGGCGATCATCAAACCAACCAATTAAATGCTGTAAACGCTCTAAGCGGTGCTTCGGTTTACCAGAACGAGAAAGATCATGATTCTCATCCGGAAAGCGGACGAATTTTGTTTCTACACCAAGACGTTTAAGGGCGACATACCATTGCTCTGCTTGCTCAATTGGACAGCGTAAGTCCTGTTCGCTGTGCAGGATAAGGATTGGTGTTTTCACATTACGAGCATGATGAAGTGGTGATAGCTCTAAAATTTTTACAGCATCATCCCATAATTCAGCATGTCCGTGCTGCCATTCAGTGAAAAAGAAACCAATATCACTTGTGCCATAGAAGCTGTGCCAGTTACAAATACTACGTTGTGTAACTGCTGCTTTGAAACGATCTGTACGTGTCACTATGACGTTGGTCATGTATCCTCCATAGCTTCCACCTGTCACGAATAGTTGGTTATGGTCGATGTAGTTAACGTTTTCTAGTACATAATCTAAACCAGCCATAATGTCCTCATAATCCATGCCACCGTAATCACCGATAACAGCATTGACAAAGTCATGACCATAACCTTGGCTTCCTCTCGGATTTGTATACAACACTACATAACCTTTTGAGGCCATTAATTGCATTTCATGGTGTAATCCATTTCCATAAGCGGTTGCTGGACCACCATGAATTTGAAGAATCATTGGAAATGTTTTTCCTTCCTCAAAACCATAAGGCTTTAAGATCCAGCCTTCGATTTGCTTACCATCCGTACTTTCGTAGCGGAAATTTTCAGGATTACTTAAATAAACCTCGTTATAAAGTTCCTTATTCAAATCAGTTAGTATACCAACTTTATTCACATCATGTAAATCTTGAGTAACCAAATCTCCAGTAGAATGAGGAGTAGCCATAACCAGCACCGCTTGGCTATCGTTTACAATATCATAAGAAGTAACGACAGAATCTGAAGGAGATAGGGCAGGTGAAACCTCACCAACCAAATTCACACTAAATAACTGGCAATCTCCACCTATCGTCGCATTAAAGTAAATTTTAGAGCTAGTAGAGTCCCAAATGAGTCGTTGCTCTGCTGTGTCATACTTCGCATCTACACCTACAAGATTCCCGACTGTATAATCAAAACCTTCCGTTAAATTAGTAAATTCACCTGTTTTAACAGAAAGCAGAAGAACATTCGCATTCCCTTGGCTTCTTTCACCGCGGGCATGACCAGCTACTGCTAACCATTTCCCGTCGGGTGATAGAGAAGGTGCCATAATATAGCCATTTCCTTGATAGAAAAGAGTCTCTTCTTTGGAAGAAATATCAAATTTCCAAATGGCAGGTAGATACCCCCACTCTATATCTTCTGCTTTTGTTCCAATATAGAATAAGCTTTTCCCGTCTGGGGTAAAACGTGGTTGGGAAAAATCATGATCTCCTTCACTTACTTTCGTATAAGCCTTTGTATCAACATCAAATAAATAAACATGCTTACTATCTTCGGTATAAATTCCAACACCGTCACCTTTATAACGAAGTCTAGTAATTACTTTTACATCACTTTTTTCTTCCTTTTTCTCTGACTCTTTATCAGAAGTCAATTTCAGTTCACCATTAATCGTAAGAGCAAGCTGCTTTCCGTCTGGAGACCAAGTAAATTCACCGATTCCTTGCTTAACGTCTGTTAATTGTATTGCTTCACCACCATCAGTATGTAAAAGCCAAACCTGATTTTTACCCGTGCGATTCGAGCGGAAGGCAAGGATGTTTCCATCAGGTGACCACTTTGGAGCTGTATCTTTTACTAAGTTATCTTTTGAATAATGTGAAGTAAACTGCCTACCTTCCCCGTTTAAATCTGTTAAGTAGATGAAAGAGTAGTACCCATCTTTTTCTTGATCAACTTGAGTTAAAACATAAGCAATCTTTTCTTTGTTTGGGGATACCTGCGGATCTCCTACAAACTTAAATTTACATAAGTCCTCTGCCGTAATAGGGCGTTTTGTCATTCTTCTTTCCTCCTTAATTAGCAATATACAAGTCTATCTTAGCACTTCGATAATCGAAGTAAAATGATTTTTTCTGTATTTTCAGAATAAAAAGAACATTTATATCCATAGTTTAGATAAAGTGTTAAACATTTTGAGAGTAAAGGGTATTAGTACGATAAATATATATCGGATATCGGCATCTAATCCATTATGAGTTGAATATAGAAAAGGATATTTAAGTTTTCATATTGAATAAACAAATGCGTTAGATTAACATAATCATGAGTCGCTAATGCGGCTTTTTTTATTGAAGTAAAGTCTATTAGTTCTATAAGGTATGTTTAATATTGTAGATCAAAAATACGATTGGAGGTTTAATATGCTTCACGGTGATACATTGTTTGCATCGGATGGTGCATTGATTTTTCTTACTTTTATCCCATTCATCATTAAGATCATGCTTCTTATTATTGGTATTTATTTTGTGCTAAAAGTATTGAAGTTCATGAAAGTGAAAATAAAATTGGATCAAGAAAGAAATGAAAAGATTGAAGAATTACTTAAAGTTATTAGTGAAGATAAGAGATAAGAATTATTCTGTGATTGTGGAATCGTTCTTTTAAAGGTGGAGTTTAATGCTAAAATACAAAAATACTATTATATTTTTACTAATCATTATTTTAATCATTCTATATCAATTCTTTAAGCCGACTTTCTTAATGAATGGCAACAATAAGCAAAATATTATTAAAGTTATTTGTTCACTTGAAGGATATGAAAACAAAGACTCAATTAAAATTCTAAAAATTATCGATTCAAAAAACGATCGACTTGTGCCATTTTTATATAATAATAGTCCTTCATATTTACTTTTTTCTAAAAATAAGATAGGAAACTATAAATGGCAATATGCAGAAAAAAGGTCAAATGAATCACTTTCTATTTTCTCAATCAGACTGTCACTGGATGAAGTACTTATAGTTACTAATGGAGAAAATCAGATAGCAAAAATGAAAATGAAGGCAAATGGAAAAAAGTTAATCGAGACTGAGTTGAGTGTAGGAGAAAATTCTGCTTCTTTTTTCAAATTAGATAAACTGCCAAAAGAGATAGATCATGGATATGAAATTAACTATGAATTTTTTGATAAAGAAGGAAAGCAAATTATCGAAAAAGACTAATCTAATTTATGTTTGAGTTAGTACAAGACGTTTATTCCGAATATTCCATGCATAAACTAACACCAAGAAGAAATAAAAAAGAGGTGTGGGATATGATTTTTCGTAATAGCGGGATATTGTCACATGTGTTGGTTAGTATTTTGTTTTTAATTAGTACCGGATGCTTTATCTTTTTCATTCAAGAAAACGGCTTACCACGAACAGTTAAGACATATATTCTAGTTGCTTTGATCTACAGTTTATTTTTAGCATACATCGGTTATATACGAAGTATGGCTATTACAGTCAATGAAAATGGTGTTACTTATAAACATTGGCGATTCAAACGAACAATTAAAGCCCATCATATTACTCGAGTCAATTTACAGTATCGATATAAACAAACTGCTTCATATAGCGCTTATCTCGTGATTGCTCATCCAGAAGAAGAATCACTATTTATTCCTTCGATGATGTTTCAGGGACAAATTGAACAAATTACGAAAGCTATTAGAGATGTGATGGTGTATTAAATAATAAACGAATTTTTTAAGTCGCTAATGCGACTTTTTTTATTGAGGTCATGTTCAGTTTGATTGAAGTTAGTTTTAAAGGAGAATAATGAGATTTGTCGAAATCTGTAACTGAAATAGATTAATTGGAGAACTTTTGAAGTCTAATAGTTTTGATAAATAGCTAAGAAATTTTTCTGATTTTAGGTCAGATGGACAACATTTAGTTATTTAATCGATTGGAGGAAGAATCTATGGTTAGTAACGAGAAAAAGACTGTTTAATAAGCTAACGCTTAAAATTGATTTATCTAATAGAATAATAGATAGTAATATTTCAGATTCACGTTAGCATGAGGGGAGTGTAAAGGATATGATTAAAAATCAGTCGACTAATAAAATACAACAGTGTTTACTATACGAGAAATCAGAACGATTAAATTTAATTTATAATTATGTGGAAGATATCAAAAAGCAAATCGATGCATCTGCATCAGCTGTATACATAATCAAGGAAAATAAAGTGATAGGTGAATGGTATTCGGGATATAATCCTACAACAAAACAAAAAATAGAAGAAGATTCTCGATTTAATATATATTCCGCGCGTAAAAGCTATATCGGATTGGTAGTTGCAATCCTTTTAAATGACGGGAAAATCAAAAATTTAGATGATGACATATCGAATTATTTAGAGGATATAGATGAGGAAATTAGTAAAGGCATAACAATACGACATTTGGTAACCCATACACATGGATTGGAATTTGAAAAAGGGAATCTGATAAAGTATGCTTCTCCAGGAACTTGTTGGGATTATAATGGAGCTGGGCTTTCATTACTATATAAAATTATAATGAGAACTACAGGTAAGAATGTTAATCAATTTATCAGAGAATATGTATTGGATCCTTTAGAATTTACTGAGACTGGTTGGGAAACCACAAATAAAAAGAGTCTTATAGCCGATGTATTCGAATCATCAGAAGATCCAAAAATTAGATTAGATGATGACACAGGGTTTGAAAGGAATTTATATGTAAGTGCAAGAGAACTTGCCCACTGGGGTTTTTTACATCTTAATAAAGGAAATATAAATGGAAAGCAGTATTTACCAAGTAGGTTATTTGAATTAACAACTGCAATTCAAACACCAAAAGAAATGGTTAATACTCATCAAAACGGCTTTTTTTGGTTTAGGAATGAAAACTCATATCTTGATAGTGAATTAGGAGAAAACCTTCCATCAAAATCCTATCAAATTTTAGGTGCATCTGGATGCACAGTATTAGTTATACCAGAATATAAAGCAGTAGCAGTCCGTATGTACAATAAGATTGGAAATCCAGCCGGTTATGACTATTTAAGAGATATTAAAGATTTTGGTAATTTAGTATCTTCCATATTGAATTAAATTCTTATATATCGTAAGACAGTTTTCAAAATTAAAAGAATGATTATAACAAAGAGTTAAAGATGAAACTTCTTTAACTCTTTTCTTTATTATTCGACTTATAAATAGAGTTTGCTGCATTGCTAGTTATGATGGCTAATAGTTGTTCTGCCATATAACTTGGACTATATTTGAATCCGTCATTAATCCATTCGATAATCATGCCAAAAATAGCATGCGAATGATAACTTGCAACTAGTTCTCTATTAATTAAATTGTTAGAGTTATGGACAATAAGGTCTTGTAGGGATAGATTCTTTAGCACATCACAAATTTTGCGTTGGAATCCAGTTAGTATATTCGATTGCACTATAAGTGAATAGAAATTTGAGTATTTATGAACATGTTCAAATACTTTGATTCCATTAGATGTAAGTTTACTAATTTCAAATGTTTCCATGTCCTTATATGGTTCGCGATAAGATTCAATTAAATCATTTATGACATCATCAATAATCTCATTCAGAATATCTTCTTTAAACTGATAATGTTTATAAAAAGTTCCGCGATTTACATCTGCTGAGAAGACAAGATCCTTCACAGTGATCTCTTTAAAGTCTTTCTTTTGCATTAATGTAATCATTGCTTCTTTTAAGGCCTTTTTGGATTTAATAATTCTTTTGTCAGTATTTATAGTAGACATTTAACACCTCTAATGTTCAAAAATGAATGTTAATAAACAAAGATTAATACGTTTGTTGGATATTCAACATTTCAAGCCTTTTTTGCTGATTGAAGATAGTAATCTTAATTCATTATACTATATGTAGATTTAAGAAAAGCAACAGATGTTCAATAAAATTGTGAAATCGGTTACAATTCAAATGGAGGTAAATAAAAATGAGACTTCAAAATAAGGTAGCTGTTGTCACTGGCGCAGCTTCAGGTATGGGGAAAGCAATTGCAATTACTTATGGTAAAGAAGGAGCAAAGGTTGTTGTTTCTGACATTAACATTGAGGCAGCTAATCAAACTGTGGAAGAAATAAAATCAACTGGTGGAGAAGCGGTAGCTGTACTGGCTAATGTTGCAAATGAGGAAGATATACAAAATCTAATCGACGTAGCAGTTAATACTTTTGGAACACTAGATATTTTAGTTAATAATGCTGGGATTATGGATAATTTTGAACCTGCCGGTAACATTGAGGATGATAAATGGGAGAGAATCTTTGCAATTAATACAACAAGTGTCATGCGTGCTACTCGTAAAGCATTACCAATATTCCTAGAAAAACAAAAAGGAGTTATTATAAATATAGCTTCAGCAGGTGGATTGCAGGGGGCTCGTGCAGGAGCTGCTTACACTGCATCTAAGCATGCGGTAGTTGGATTTACAAAGAATACAGGATTTATGTATGCACAAGACGGTATTCGTTGTAATGCGATTGCTCCTGGTGGAGTTGAGACAAATATTGGGGCTTCAATGACAAATATAAATGAGTTTGGAATAAGACGTACACAACCAGGAATGGCAGTAAATCCACGAATGGGTAAGGCAGAAGAAATTGCGAATGTTGCCTTATTCCTTGCTACTGATGAATCAAGCTTTGTTAACGGTACAGTAATTACTGCAGATGCAGGTTGGACTGCTTATTGATTTTTGGTTTAAATTCACAAATATAGTATTGAAATGCATCTCAAATTGTTAGGCTAAGTCTAACGATAAGAGGTGCATTTTTTTATTGGAATGGGGTAGGTATAATAAATAAAAAGGATAAATTTACGGCTAGAAATTAGGGGCATATTAGAAAATATGAAACTTGGACTGAGATTAAATAGTCAGATATATTTTCAAAAATATAGTTAATGGAATGGAAACTGTAAAAAATTGTATTTTTTTTGTATAGTAATTGCCATTTTTTCAAACTATATAGGTGATTAAGAAAAATTCATGGAGGCAAATGAAGATGAAGAAACTATACATATTCCTATTTATTTCACTGCTACTTTTGGCAATTATTCCTGGAATGTCACCAATAAAAGCTGCAGCAACTAATATGGAACTTTATTTTGGAGGAAATACGACAAAACAAGCAGTTAACCAGATTCCTAAGTTGACAGATATCGTACAAGTTTCAACAAATCAACTTTTGATTACATACGATCAACAGGTTGACATTAATTCAGCAACAAAACCTTCAAACTATTGGATTCAAAGTATGACAGACCTAAGGCCAACCGGTATCGCAACATTAGGTAAAAGAGGAAAAATAAATTCTCAAAATTCCCTTACAAACGATGAAGTGAAGATCGCAAAAGTACAAGGGGATAATAATTCTTTTTTACTTACATTTAATCAAAATATCCCTTCTAAAAAGAAATATAGAATGATCGTATGTTATGTAACGACACCTGGTGGTGCACCTTATAACGGCGATAACGGAATGGTCGAATTTACAACAAAGTAGAAAAAAATCCCGATATGGGATTTTTTTATTTTGAAACTGGATATACATGTAAGTATTCTTCTAGTGTAAGATTACGTTTTTTGATTTGTTTTGATGTGGAAATACCAACATATCGGATATGCCAAGGTTCATACTTATAGCCAGTTATGGATTCTTTTCCTTTTGGATATCGAATGATAAATCCGTAGTTAGCGCTTTTGGATGCTAACCATTTTGCCTCTTTCGTACTACCAAAGCAGCTTTGTGCAGCACATTTTCCTGTACTACTACTGACATCGATCGATAAGCCTGTTTGATGTTCACTTGAACCAGGGAGTGCACTATATTTTCGGGCATTAGCATAGCCATCTTCTTTTACATACCGATTAAACACAGCTTTTTGTGTCGCATATGACCTATATGCTGAAACACCACTTAAAAAGATCTTATCTTTTTTTGCTCCCGCAAATAATTTTTGCAATGCCAACGCAGCCTCTTTCCTCATTTTTCTCTTTTCAATTTTTTCTTTAAAAATAAATGATACATTAGGATAAACTAAATTTTTAGGTGTGTAATTTTTAGGTAGGAAATATTGTTTGTTTACTAAAACAGAGATTGTTGCTGGTTGAGTTATTGTATGAATCGCTTGATTTTTATTTGATATTTTCATGTTGTTAAGTTTAATTTGCTGATTATTTTCAGTGAGTGAAATGTTTCGGGAGCTTTTATCTTTTTTCTTACTTAATTGTTTTTCAGTATTTTTCTCATTTTGAATAGGGGAGTTATTATTTTTACTAGAACAGGCTGTGAAGTTTAATAGAAAGATCATTACAATGACAAATAAAACTTTTTTCATAAAATTGAGTACCCCTCCAAATTAAACATTATCTTTTAGCGTCTTTTTATTCTTTTCTCGAAGCAAAACTAAAATTCACAAAAATGAATTAAAAAATAAAAAAAATTAGAAATTAGAATTGACTTTAACGTTGCGTAAAGGTGTAAAGTAAAATTGTCAGGAGGTAATCACATGGAATATACGGTTCAAAAGCTTGGCAACTTAGCAGGGATCAGCACTAGAACTCTAAGGTATTATGATGAGATTGGAATTCTTAAGCCGGCAAGAATTAACTCATCAGGCTACCGAATATATGGGCAATCAGAGGTTAATCGATTACAACAAATTTTGTTTTATAGAGAGCTAGGAATTAGTTTAGATCATATTAAAGAAATTGTAACTTCACCTTCATTTAATGGAGCCAAAGCTCTAAGAGAACATCGTGAAAAGCTTCTTGACAAAAGAAAGCAATTAGATTTATTGATTGCAAATGTAGAAAAATCGATTGAATTAACTGAAGGGAGTATAACAATGACAGATCAAGAGAAATTCGAAGGTTTTAAGCAAAAGATGATTGATGAGAACGAGCAAAAATACGGTCAGGAAGCACGTGGGAAATATGGTGACGAAGCTGTAAATAAATCAAATGCAAAAATAAAAAATATGACACAAGAGCAACATGAGGAAGTTACTAGACTTTCCGAGGAATTAACGAATACGTTGGCTGAGGCATTTAAAACAGGAGATCCATCATGTGAACTTGCTCAAAATGCAGCGGATTTGCATAAACAATGGTTATCATATTTTTGGAATGAATATAGTAAAGAAGCGCATGCAGGTTTAGCTCAAATGTATGTTGATGATGAGCGCTTTACAGCTTATTATGATAAAAATCAGCCAGGTACAGCAGAATTTTTAAGAGACGCGATTCACATTTATACTGGTTTAAAAAAATAATTATGATTATAAGGGGTGCACTGTTAGTTAGATCTAATAGTGTGCTCTTTTTTGTGGAAATAAGATTAAGAAATTAATAGTTGGAAATTTAAGTGAAAAAAATTGGGGGGATTTGATATAATTCTTAGTATTATAAAATAATCAATCTAAAATCTAGCTATTTATTTCATAAAAAATTTTGATCGATTTTAAACTATTGCAAAAGGAAATGTATTAAACAAGTAGCTTTGGTTTAGTATTAGGAATCGTCTTAAGTGTTATAATGGAATGGTATATAGTATTTTAAATACTTGTTTAACAGAAATTAATTAAAATAAGGTTTGAAATATTTTAAATTGGGGTTATTTTAGGTACAATAAAGAGAGATATGTTTCTATTAATAAAAATAAGGATGTACATCAATGGGTGAACAATTTATTCCGAGAAAAGAAAGACATAAGAAACGGCTGCTTTTTAGGAAGCACCATGATCACGTAGAACAAGAAAAAATCAAAGGTAGTAATGGTTTTTTTAGTATATTCTACTATTTTTTGTTATTTTTACTTTTCAACCTCGTACAATTTTTTGTGTTTCAAACTTATGATCAACCATTTAATTCACTTGGAAATATAGAAATCATTCGATTAATCTTATCAGCGATTATTTATTTTTTATGTATTTTATGCATACAAGATGTATTTAGAAAATATAAAATCCCTTCTAAGTTTTTACGTATTATGATACCTGTCATTTTATATATTTTATCAATGATAACGATGTATACGATCATTGACATTTACTTTTAAAGTTGTAGAAATAAATATTTAATCCATTAGCATTACTTCTTGAAAAGGAAGTAATGCTTTTTTGTTGAACTAAAATAAGAGCACGTATTTTTCAGACTAAGGGAGGTTCAATTATGATTACTTTACGTTTGATAAACGAAATTGAATTTGACGATTATTTTCATCAAGCTATCAAAGGTTATGCGAAGGAAAAGGTTGCTTCCACTAATTGGACTGAAGAAGAGGCACTTTTAAAAGCAACAAATGAATTTTGTCAGTTGTTACCAAATCGTGAAAAAACAGAAAATCATTATGTTTATAACATCTTCAATGATAATCTAAAAGTCGGTGTAATCTGGTTGGGTTTAGTCTCACCATCGCGAAAAGAGGATGGATATATATATGACTTTATCATTTTTGATGAATTTCAAGGAAAAGGCTACGGAAAAAAGACAATGATTGAAATTGATAAAAAGGCAAAAGAATTAGGGATGAATCGAATTGAATTACACGTGTTTGGACATAACAAAATCGCACGATTGCTTTATGAAAAAATAGGTTATGAAATTACGAATATTATTATGTCAAAAACAATTTGAGATGAAAAATAGAGAGGAAAATAAGTGAGAAATATGTCCGGAATTCAATATAAGCTTCTACAAATAGAAGATATTGATTTAACGTTTTTAAAAAGTTTTAACCGATTTCAGGAAACAACTCAAGTCTGGTTTTTGGAAGATAATCTATTAAAGGTAAGAGAAGACTATTTTATTGATGAATGGAATAATGCGAAAAAAATAGAGGTGATTCAATCACTTCAAAATTGTTTATATTCCGGTGGGGCTGTAGTAGGCGCGTTTTATAAAAGTGAATTAGCTGGTTTCGCGAATGTAGATAATGATTTTTTTGGATCGCAAAAACAATATATTGAATTACCCTTTATTCATGTTTCAAGAGAATACAGGAAAAAAGGTATTGGTAAAGGCCTTTTTATATTATGCTGTGAAATGGCAAAGAAGTTGGGGGCTCAAAAGTTATATATTGCGGCTCACCCATCAATCGAGTCCCAACACTTTTATCGTAAATTAGGATGCATGCCAGCTTTGGAAATAAATGAAAAAATCTTTCAAAAGGAACCTTTAGATATTCAACTAGAATTTAAGTTGTGAAAAGAAAGATTCCAATCTTTGTTCGACTATAATTCAAAGAGTCTCTTATGAATCCATACGGCAGCTTGTGTTCCTTCGCCAATTGCAATTGTTACTTGTTGTGAATGGGCAACGAGATCACCAGCTGCCCACACATTTGTAACATTTGTTTCTTTTGTACGTGGATCAACAATTACGTGTTTATTATTTAATAAGTTTATATCTAATTGTTTAGCAAGTTCATTTTGTACTTTATTACCACCAAATCCGATAAATGCACGATCTGCATAAAGTTTTTCACCATTATTTAAAACGATTCCTTTAAAATTAGAGTCTCCTTCTTTTATTACTTCTTTTATATTTTCCTTTTCATAATGAATCCCATGTTGATTAAGCTTAGTTAATAATTCTTGTTGTAAATCTTCACCATCATGATTAATGTATGCAATATTTTTAGTCCAATAAGTTAATGTAAGTGCCATTTTAGCTCCAACTTCACCTGCTCCAAGGACTAAAACACTTTTATTCAAGATTTCATAGCCGTCACAATCGGGACATACATAGATTGATGCACCTAGGCAATCTACAAGATAATTGATATCAGGAATCCTATCCAACAGCCCTGTGGCTAATAAAATTGTTTTCGTGTTATAGTTCATACCGTTCTGAGTAGAAACATAGAAGTAATGTTTTTCCTTTTTGACACGAATCACTTTATCGTCTGCAAAAGATACATCATAGATTTCAGCGTGTTTTTTTCCAAGTTCTCGTAGTTCATACCCACTCACACTACCTGGCCAACCGAGAATATTACGATACGTTTTACATAAAGTAGATCGTCCATAATTTGAATCAATAACAAGTGTTTGTCGCTTGTATCTACCAAGTTGTATAGAAGCTTGTAACCCTGCAAAACCGCCACCAATTATAACGCATTCATAAAAATTATCCATTTACTATCTCCTAATTACTTCTCATTACGTATTCGTATATGTTCAATTTTTCCAATTTCATTATTTCTAAACGGAAAACTTTGATTCTCAAGCAAGAAAGAATATTTTGGAATTGTTCTTTCAATTGTTATTTTCTGAATATTTAAAGTGTGTTACTATTTGACTATTAAACTAAATAAAGATTACATTTTTTAAAGAAGGAGATAAAATGAGTGCTGATAAAATTGCAATAACAAATTCAAGATCAAGAGGAATTTTTCTAGTATTAACAGCAGCGGTTTTATGGGGCATATCAGGTACTGTTGCGCAGTTTTTATTTCAACAAAATGGATTTAGTCCTGAATGGCTTGTAGTCATTCGATTATTATTTTCGGGTATTATTTTACTAAGTTTTGCTAGTTTTAAAGAAAAAAGAAATATTATTGATATTTGGAAATCTAAGAAAGATGCATATAGTATTCTTTTATTTAGCATTTTAGGAATGCTATCCGTTCAATATACTTATTTTGCTGCAATTAAAAGTTCAAATGCAGCAACAGCAACAATTTTACAATATTTAGCTCCAGTAATCATTACATGCTATTTAGCGATGCGTCATAAACAATTCCCAAATTATAAAGAAGTCGTTGCAGTTATTCTGGCTCTAATTGGTACAGTTCTATTAGTTACACATGGGAATATCGGTCGTTTATCAATCACAGGTTTGGCATTATTTTGGGGACTTAGCTCAGCATTAGCACTAGCATTTTACACAATACAACCTCAATATCTTTTAAAGAAATGGGGATCAACAATTGTAGTAGGGTGGGGTATGCTGATTGGGGGGCTTGTATTTAGCTTTGTAAATCCACCATGGGATTTTCAAGGACAATGGTCAGTAAGTTCATATTTTGCCGTGGTTTTTATCGTCATTTTTGGAACATTGATTGCTTTTTATTGTTATTTAGAAAGCTTAAAATATATTAATGCATCAGAAACAAGTTTACTTGCATGTGTTGAACCATTATCGGCGGCCATTTTATCTGTTATTTGGCTAAATGTTAATTTTGGACTGGTAGATTGGATGGGAACTGTCTGCATAATTAGTACAATTATCATTTTGTCATTTGTAAAACAAAAAGGGGAATCTTAAAGTTTAATCGAGAAATTGAAAATTTGTTAAAAGAAGGAAGTTCTTGAAACAATATTGAAGTTTACGTTATAAATTGTCTGTCACAAAAGAGCATAAAAAGACAGGATGACTGAAGATACATATTGATAGGATGTAATTAAGGGAGTGAAGCATGTGGCTTGGGTTGAATCATTACAAAAAGCTATAGATTATATAGAAGAAAATTTATTTGAAGAATTATTAATCGAAGAGATTGCTAAACAAGCAAATTCGTCAGCTTTTCATTTTCAGCGGACATTCTCAATCCTTACAAATATTAATGTTGCTGAATATATAAGACGAAGACGTTTGACTTTAGCTGCAAAAGAATTAACAACAACAGATAGTAAAATAATCGATTTAGCCTTCAAGTATGGATATGACACTCCCGAAGCTTTTGCAAAAGCATTTAGAAGGCAGCATGGCGTTACACCAAGTGAAGCAAGAAAGTATATAGGAAAACTAAATTCATATAACCGCCTTGTTATACAGGTGAGTTTGAAGGGAGCAGAACCAGTGCAATTTAATATTGTAGAAAAAGGAAGTTTTCAAGTAATAGGTGTTAAAAAGGAGTTCTCATGTGCAAATGATGAGCAACAACAAAATATTCCTAAAATGTGGGATGAAGTGAATGCAAATGGAACGAGCGATCGTTTATATGAATTAAACAATGGTCAAATAAAAGGTGTATTAGGTGTTTGTACAATGAATGAAGAGCAGAAATCTAAAAGCTTACTAGAATACTGGGTAGCTACAGAACATGAGGGAGATTCTCCAGAAGGGTTTGAAAAATTAGAGATTCCTGCATCGAAATGGGCAATTTTTGGAATCACTGGTCCAATGCCTCACGCAATGCAAAAAGCATGGAGGCAAATCTTCACGGAATGGTTTCCATCAAGTGGCTATGAACATGCTGGTATTCCGGAGTTTGAAGTATATCCAGAAGGAGATCCTTTCGGTGAAAAATATTACACTGAAATTTGGATTCCAGTAAAGTAAAATACAAATATAAATAAAAATCGTGCAGCTAAAAGTTTTCGTTTTTAGGTTGCACGATTTTTATTATTAATTGCGACTTACATTCTTTATTGATTTTTATAAATTAATTCTATTTTATTTGCTAAAAAAGGCTGGATTAAAGGATAGGTTAAATTTCCAGGTGTAGAATTAAAGAAATTAATTTCACCAATTTCTGAATTTGGTAAATCGCCAATCTTAAATACATCAGCATAAAATAATTGACCAAATGTTTCTGATTTACCGTCATGTACAGAGTAAATACAGACAGGTGAAATGTTGAAATCCTCAGCACCAGTTTCTTCTATTAGTTCTCGATTTGCTGAATGAACAATAGATTCGTTCTCTTCTCGATGACCTCCAGGAATTTCCCATGTAGTTCTTTCTTTATGTTTTACGAAAATCCATTTCCCTTGATATCTAGCCATGATTACAGCAAATTTTAGTAGATAATCTTCTATCGTATTTAATTGATAAAAATGAACTTTAACCATTTTACTACCTCTAATTTTTAAAAATCAAGCTTTCATATTAGCCTCTTAAAGCCTCTAAAACTATTTGAGCGTCATATCCTTCTGAAAAATCAATGATTGTCGCTTCGTCACCTTTAATTGCTTTCACTAGATTATCAATTAGTGAATCAGCAAGTGTACTATCCGATTCAATACGTTGAATCGGTTCACCTAGTTTTCCACCTTCGAGTTCGGCCCAGTTAAGTAAAGATAGGGTACCTTCTGAACCATATGCTGTAAATTTGATTTCTTCTTGTCCGGCAATTTGGCTTAATCCATCAATTAAAATTGGTGTTCCATCTTCTAATTGTAAATGTGCAAGAATGCCAATCTCGGATGCTTTCGGGTCTTTTGGAAATTGAATATTTTTATGGATGACTTTCACAGCACCAAATATCTTTTGGATTTGTTGAATATAATGTACGCCAACTTCAAGAACGTAGCCACCTTGTTCTTTTGAAGCAACCCAGTCGTTTTGTTGCCAAGCTCTAGGCCACATTGGAAAATGCATCTTTAATTCTATTCTTCGTAACTCCCCGACATAACCTTCATGAATTAGAGCAGCAAATGATTTGCTACCTTGGTTATAGTTTAAAGGAAAGTTCATCGCATGAAGTATTCCTTTATTCTTCGCTTGATTGTATAGGCTTAGTGCTTCTTGAGTCGAATTTGCTAAAGGCTTTTCACATAAAACATTTATGCCTTTTTCGATTACATCTGAAACAACTGCATGATGGTATTTTGGAGGTACTGTAACGTAAACCAAGTCAAGATCAGTTTTTTCAAGTAACTCTTTATGACTTGTGTAAGTTAAAACATTTTCTAAAGTTTTACTGGTTTCATGAACCCGTTCTTCTAACGTATCACAAATGGCAACGATTTTTATTTCGGGATGTTTCAAGAATAATGGGATTAAGCGCTGTCCAATAGCTCCAAGACCAATAATGCCAACTTTTATCATATATGACTATCACCTTTCAAAAAAAGAATATTAAATTAATTATAGTAAGAAAAATCAAGTTATTAAAGATAAAGTTACTTTTTTGTGTAAGTAGATAGTAAGCTAGTAGTAAAAAAGACTTAGCGTAGGTTAATAAATTTTTTCGAAAAAATCATTAAAAAAATATTACTTTTGACTGCTGAAAACAAAGGTATCATTGAGATTTAAAGAGAATAGAATTAATGAACAATAAAATAGGGAGGTAAATGAATGGAGAAAAAACCATTATATTATGATGGAAGTGGACATGATTTGAAATTTATTCCAGTACTAAAGTCACAGCAATCAATAGAGATAAAGGATGAGCAACGTAAAAATTTAGGTGCCAATCCATATGTAATTGACTGGAATCTTGTTAAAAAGCTATAAAGTGATTGATAATATTATAAAGTTAATTAAAAAAAGAGGTATCTCACCTCTTTTTTAAAATTTAGCAATTGCCATCAATATCACAGCTTAATGCTGATTCTTCAGTACTTTTTTGGTTATTTAACGCTTGAACAAATGCTTCTTTACTTTGAACACCTTGTAATACTGTATCACCAATAATGAACGTAGGTACCGCATTAATAAAATTAGGATTTTGCATAGTTGCATCTTTTGATGAGTTTGAAATTGCTTCAATAAATTTAGTGCGATTTAATCCAATGTTCTCTGCGATATCTGCAAGGACATCGTCACTTCCAATTTCTTTTCCTGCTTTCCAAAAACCTGCTAATACAGTTTGTGCATATTCATTACCTTTTCCATTCTCTTCTGCGAATAAGAAGCCACGGTGTGCTTTCAATGTAGAAGGGTGTGGATCCATAGTTGGTAAGATCATCTCAACGCCTAGTTTTTGGGCAAGTGGTTGAACACCAAATTTCCAACCTTGTTGTATATATGAACTATTTGGGCTAAGCGGCTCTGAACCTTCAGGTCTTAATTGAAATGGTTTCCATTCAACTTCAACATTATTAACTTGTTTTAAAGCTTCTTCAAGTGGTTGTTTTCCTAAATAACAAAAAGGACAAACATAATCTGAATAAATCGTAACCTTCATTTTTTATTACCTCCTAAATCAATTATTAAAAGTAAAACATAATAATAATCTAATCTCAATTTTTAAGCTCAAATAAAAAGAAATAGAGAGGGCATAAACTCTATTTCTTTTCATTCTTATTTAAATTTATGGAAGTTTCATCTGTATTTTCAATCGTAGCTTCCTTCATTTTCTCATTTTTTTCAGTGAAGCTATCTAAAAACGTTCTTCTCCTTAAAAGCAATACGAATAACAATAAAAATCCGCATATTGAAGTGAAAATCATTCCTGTAAGGATTCCGCCAATATACATAAAGGTATCCATAAATGAACTAAATAAAGTCCATATGAAGATCGAAACGATGCCATCAGCCAATACTAGAATGAGTGATATGACTAAATAAGGAAGAAATTGTCCGGTTTCTGTCGTCTTATCGGAAACATATCGATAGCCCACTGGAACTGATAAAAAGATTATAAGACAGTAGAATAGTAAAACGAAGTCATGAATTGTCATAGTATAACACCTAACCTTTTTTGTTGGTACTATACTATATGCACTTTGTTCAACATATTGGACAAGAGTTTTATAATTAATTATTTATTTAACTATTTTTACTTTTTTCTTTGATGCCTCTTTTTTAGGTTTAATAGGTGAAAAATTATCAAACTCTTCTTTCGTTTTTGGTACTTCAATTTTGCCTGATTTTATATTTTCTTCATATAATTTTACTTGTTCCTTCGTATCCTTATTTAAGTTTTTATCTTGTTTCGAGAGTCCAACCCCATTTTCTTTTATACCAAATCTTAATATTCTACCACCTTGGAAATTTCCATTTAATGTTTTTGTAATCACTTCATCTACACCTTTATCTATTCTCTTAATCGCTGATGTTAGTGTTACATTTTCGGGTAGACCCTCCTTAAATTGGTCTCGATCTACACCAATTACCCAAACATTTTTTCCGCTCTTTTTTAACTTTTTTGCTTCAGTAAATACACCTAATCCAGTTTTGCCTGCGACCTGGAAAATGATATCAACTCCATCGTTATATAAAGAAGATGCTAATTTGCTTCCTTCATCAGGTTTATCAAAGCTATTCGTATACTTTGTAAAAACTTTGATTTTCGGATCAACAGACAAAACTCCAGCTTTAAATCCATATTCAAATCTTTTTATAAAATTACTTTTAGTCCCTCCAACGAATCCGATTTTCATTGATTTTGTGTTCATTGCAGCAGCAATACCTGCTAAAAATGCTGATTGCTCTTCACGATATGTGATACTTACAACATTAGGTCTTTCTACAATTCCATCAATTATGATAAAATCAGATTTTTTTTTCTTGCTAGCTATTTTTGATATGGCATCTTGAAAAGAATAGCCAACTCCAAAAATTAAATTATATTTTTCATTTGAAAACTTCTCTAATTGTTTTTCAAATTCTTTATCAGAACTTGGATTTTCTTTGGTGTAATTTTTATTTTCCTTCCATTTATATTTTTTTCCTGTTTTCTGAACGCCTTCCCACACTGCTTGGTTAAATCCCTTGTCATTTACTTCTGTTTTACTCATGACGAACCCTAATTTAAAATCCTTCACTTTGGCTTTTTCATCCATTGTATTAATATTATTATTTCGATTACTACAGCTAGCTAATGTAATTGAAGCTAGTAAAGTAATCGAAACCATTTGGAAAAACCGTTTTCCCATTGATTTCCTCCGTTTAATAATAATTTCGTAAAGATCTCTATTGTGTAAATTTCCCAATCTGACCATTATTCATTCTTAAAGTGTTGGCAATTTCATCTACAAATGATACTGTAACAAGTAGAAAAGATATAAATGGAGGCATTATCGTGAAGCTTGTAT
This sequence comes from Bacillus sp. EAC, assembly GCF_002156875.1. Taxonomy (GTDB): domain Bacteria; phylum Bacillota; class Bacilli; order Bacillales; family Bacillaceae_G; genus Gottfriedia. The sequence continues at coordinate 95,720 of NZ_NCSY01000009.1, forward strand.
TTTTAGGAACGGGAGCAGGAATGCCATCAAAAGGTAGAAATGTAACTAGCATTGCATTACAACTTTTAGAGGAAAGAGGCACTACTTGGTTGTTTGACTGTGGTGAAGCAACTCAGCATCAAATTTTACATACAACGATTCGACCAAGACGAATAGAGAAAATCTTTATTACTCATTGTCATGGGGATCATATATTTGGATTACCAGGATTATTAAGTAGCCGTACCTTTTTGGGTGGAGAAGATTTACTAACGATATATGGACCAAAAGGAATTAAAGAATATGTTGAAACAAGTTTTCGAATTAGTGGTACTTATTTAAAATATCCGATTAAGTTTGTAGAGATTAGTGAAGGGACTATCTTTGAGGATGACAAATTTATTGTGCATGCGATTGAACTTGAGCATGGGATTCAGTCATTTGGCTTTCAACTAATCGAGAAGGATTTACCTGGTGAATTAAATGTAGCGGAATTGAAAAAAAAAGGGATCGAACCAGGACCAATTTATAAATTTTTAAAAGAGGGTAAAACAGTTACGCATCATGATGGACATGTTATAAATGGCATTGATTTTATTGGAAAGTCAAAAAAAGGTCGTCGTATTGCGATTGCCGGTGATACACGTTTAACTGAAAAAAGCAATTTGCTTGCCAAAGGTATGGACGTGCTAGTTCATGAATCAACGTTTGCAGAAGAGGAAGCAAAACATGCATATGATTATTTTCATACAACTAGTTCACAAATAGCCGAAGTAGCTAGAAATGAAAATATTACTACACTGTTTTTAACTCATATTAGTGCTAGGTATCAAGGCGAATCATCCATTAAGTTACTAAATGAAGCACGAGCAATTTTTGAAAATACATATATTGCGAATGATTTTGATGAGTTTGAAATAAAGAGAAAAGATTAACAATACATACCTATGCAGTATAAAAGAAATCATTAGTGACATGATATAAGTATTATGCGCAAAAGGTAGGTCGGAGCTTTGAAACTGTTTAAAGTTATCCTTTTAATTTATGTCATTTTACAGTTTAATTTTAATTCGTTGTGTTTTAAAAATGTAAATGCAGAAAGTAAAAATCGTTATTATTATGAAAAACAAGGTACTGCTATTTGGGAGGTACCAGTAAAAGAAAAAGTTGTCGCGATCACGTTTGATGACGGACCAAATGATATTTATACACCTCAAGTATTAGACTTATTAAAAAAATACAATGCCAAAGCTACGTTTTTTTTAGTAGGGGAGAGAGTAAACAAATATCCCGAAGTTGCATTAAGAGAAATAAATGAGGGGCATGAAGTGGCTAATCATACATATAGCCATGCTAGACTTCAATATTTATCCGATGAACAAATCAAGTCTCAGCTTGATAAAACTCATGAAGCAATCATAGCTGCAACGCATGTTGAACCCGTATTATTTAGACCACCATTTGGTTTTTATAACGAACGTTCAATAAATGCAGTTCATGAATTGGGGTATCTTACGGTTATGTGGTCTTGGCATCAAGATACATTTGATTGGCAAAACCCTGGTGTGTATAAAATCGTTTCAAATGTTTTAAAAGATACTAGAAAAGGTGATATCGTATTATTTCATGATCATGGTGGTGACCGATCACAAACCATTAATGCACTTAAACAAATATTGCCTGCATTACAGAAACAAGGGTATCAATTCGTTACCGTGTCACAACTTTTACAATTAAAGGCGGGAGTAAAACTTCCTAGTTTCTAAAGAATAAGCCAGTTTGTTGGGATTTCTCTCAATAAACTGGTTTTTTCCTTGTTAAAAGTTCTGTTATTTTAAATCGTTTTGTCAAAGATGTAGATTACTATATTGATCTGCTAGAGAATATTCGAGACTCCTGCGGAAGTACAGGCTACAAAAAATCCTCATGGAGATCGAGTGAGATGGCTTGGAGGTTCGTCCGCGGATAAGGAGTGGAGTATGATGCGTTTTAACAATTAAGAACAAGGCTCTTTTTTAAAGAATTGTTGCTTTTAGGTATTGTTACTTTCAAGACAGAAGTTGATTGGAACGGAAGAGTGTTCGACTCCTGTGGGAAATGCGGGAAGGCTGAAACCCCACAGGAGCGGATGCGACGAGGAGGCTCAGCTCACGCCCCACGGAAAGCGAGCATTCTGGAGTGGAAATCATCTTACTATATGAAAACAGCCTAGAAAAATAAAGCTTAGGAAATTCAATCATTTTTAGTTATCTACTACTTAAGGCTGATATAAAACCATTCCTCAGGCCATTATTCATACGCGAAAACTTGTATAAGATAAGAGTATAAGTTGAAAGGAGGCGAACGAGGTCATGAAAAAGTTTTTAACTTTTATCCTCGTACTAATTTTAATTGGTGTTGCATTAGCGAATTTAGGTGGCCTGATTACGTTAGCACTTGGTTTAATTATTACGTATTACAGTTTTAAAAAGTTTATGAAAACAGAATCAATCATTAAAAAAATAATCTGGACAGTTCTTGGATTAATTGGATTGTCGATTGCTATTAGCGGTCTACCATCTTTAATAGGAGTAGCAGCTGCTATCCTGCTATATTACCTTTACAAAGATTATAAAAATCAAATGAAACATAAAGACGATGAATTTAATATTTATGATGAAAATTTCAACCCTATAAAATAAGAGGAGTGTTAGAAAATGAAAAACTTATTTACTAGAATTAAAAATCAAATTTCAGCAGATTTACACGGATTATTAGATGAGAAAGAACAACAAAATCCAATTTCACAATTAAATTACTTTATTAAGCAGTCAGAAAGTGAACTAAGTAAAGTTAGAGCTTTACTAGAAAGACATTATTCATTACGAACAAAATTCCAAGTTGAGCGTGAAAGTGCAATTCAAATGATGATCAAACGTGAAGAGCAATTAAAAGTTGCTACTGAGGCTGGATCGGAAGAGTTAATTAAACGTGCAAGTGATGATGTGAATTTCTATAAAGAGCAAGCAGAAAAATTTGCAACATTAATTACTAAAACAGAAGATGAAGTCAATTTTATGCACGAACAAGTTAATCAAATTGAAAAAAAGTTAAAGGAGCTTCATACAAAAAAGTATGATTTAATGTCTCGTCAAAATATGGCGCATGCGACAAAAAAAATAAATGAAACACATCATTTACTAAATAGTAAAATGCCATCGATTGATTTTAACTATTTCGAAAAACAAATTAGAGACTTAGAACTACGTGTTCGCTCAGAATTTGACCTTCAATCATTTGACTACAAAATTGAACAATTAAAAAAAGATCTTCAAAATGGGTTTAAAAAAGAGGCTTAATAAATAGGAAAAAGAGAAGAAATAATTATTTTCTTCTCTTTTTTTATTCCAGAAAATAAAAGAGGATCGTATTCTGCGTTATCTAATCTTTCGTATAATGGGGCAGAGCTAATTGCGCGTTCAAGTATCATTTTAGGCGCGTATTTAAAACCATCAATGATGTCAATCACGATTGGGTTGGTTGTTATGATTGGAATTATATTCGTGTATACGGGTTTGTTTGCAAAATCTTTAAAGATAAACAGGTTCGTCACTGAAAAGACAAATCTAGAACTAAATGAGTAAGAAATAACGATTCAATTGGAATGATAAAGAGAGTTGGGAAATATAGATAGGATGTTTGATCATTCGCCGGATTAATGGAGACTGTTAATTGAAAAATTTTTATGTAATTGAAGTCAAGAAGTTAGAGGTACAATAAAGGATTTGGCGAATAAGTACATTGTGGGGAAGTATATTTAATACTGGTTTTTAGAGGTGTTAAAGGACAAGAATATTTTTATGTAAACAAAGAACTGTAGTAAAATAAATGTTGAAAGTAGGTAGTTATGTGAGAATTAAAGGAAATATCGTTAAAAAGCATGAAGTGGTACATTGTATGGTAACAACTGAAGCACAGTTTGCTTGGGATTTGTTAAAGAAAACGAAGTATCGTTGTATTCCTGTTCTAAGTGAAAATGGTAAAGAATATGTAGGGAATTTGTATAGAGTTCATTTAGCAGAATATCTAGTAGACAATGAAACTTTACAAGGGAAAACGGTAGAAGATTTTGTACGTAAAGAATGCGAACCGATTTCTGAAGATGCACCATTCTTTAAAGTCTTCTTCACGATTAAGAGATTCCCATATTTAGCAGTTATAAACGACATGAATGAGTTTGTTGGAATATTAACTCATAAAACAGTATTCGAACTTTTAGAGGAAGCTTGGGGTCTAAAAGATGGCGGTTACTCATTAACTGTTAGTACAATGGAACACGAAGGAGCTTTATCTAGATTAGCTAAAATAGTAAATAAATATGCAAATGTAAAAAGTTGTATCACATTAGATAGTGATTCTGTTTATAGAAGAATCCTAATTACAATCCCACCTACAATCAGTGAAGACGATTATAAGAAATTAAAAGATAATATTATTAAAAAAGAGTTTCATATTATTCATGAAGAAGTGTCTTTAAAACATTAATACTATTGGAAGAGCGAGGTATAGAATTTACCTTGCTTTTTATTTTTTCTCTGAGTCCATTTTTAACAAAAGTAATGTTGAAACGGCTTTAGTTAAATGTGCTGGTTTATTAGTCGGTTCAACAAATGAATTGCCTACAACATAACTGATCGTAATAAATCCAATTAAAACAATTAACGTTATTATTAAAGTAATTGTGATGAGAATTCGTTTAATGCTTTCTCGTAAAACTTCATTGTTAGTAAATTTCATAATTAAACTCTCCTCCTTAAGACGACACAGTTAACTGTATCATTGTATTACCTAAAGAGAAGAGTCATGACAAGCTATTTTAATTTTATTATTTTTTCATATTCTTCTTGTATTTCTCTAGAACGAACAGTAGCTTCGATAAAACAATTTAAAAATGAGTTTGCTACTTCACGGTCTTCAAGTATAGAAATACCTGCCTGTGTAGTACCATTTGGACTTGTAACTTTTTTTCTTAATGTAAGTGGTGATTTATTTGTTTCTTGTAGCATTGAAATCGAACCAATTAATGTTTGTTGAATAAATGGTTTTGCGATATCACGATGGATACCAAGAGCCATAGCTGCTCTTTCAAATTGTTCAATTACATAATAAATATAAGCAGGTCCACTTCCAAAAAGTCCAGTCATTGCATGTAATTCATCTTCTTCAACTTTTGCGACAATACCAACTCTTTCGAACAATCTTTTTGCAGTTTGAGATTTTTCAAATGGAATGTTATCGTGATATGCTAATGCAGTAGCCGATTTTCGTACTAAAGATGATGTAGTCGGCATCGCCCTAATCACATTAATATTTTCGTTTTCAAATAACTCTTTGATCGTGTCGATTGTAACTCCAGCAACTAATGAAATGATTAATTGCTTCTCATTAACTAAATCTCTACATTGTTCAATTGCAACTGCGACATCTTTTGGTTTCATTGCTAGAAATACAACACTTGCACCAGTGATTGCCAATTGTCGATTGGAAGTTGCTAATACACCATATTTGGTATGTAAAACGTCTAAACGATCAAGGTCCTCTTTATTGGTAATGGCTATTTGATCACTCTCAATATACCCACTATCAATTAATCCGGCAATTAATGATTCTGCTATACTACCTGCGCCTATAAATGCAACTTTGCCAAGAAACATTACATTTCACCTCACCTATATTGTAATAGATATTTATATTAGAGAAATGAACGGTATATTCCTTGTTGACTTTCTAGTTTTATTTATTTTATTGTATAAAGATTGCATCATTTTAAACGAATGTTATGTAAAATGATATTACTAACAAATTAGTAAACAACTTTGTTTGTATTTTTAGAAATGTATATTAGAATAAACTTTAAGAAGATTCAGATAAGGAGGACTCAGAATGATTCCTACAAATAAAATTCACAGCATTACACTACCAGTTCCATATGCAATGAAAACTGTTAATGTTTTTTTAGTCGAAGGTGACTTGTTGACATTAATTGATACTGGAACAAATACAACTGATACACTAGATGCCTTAAAGAGTAATTTAAAAAACATAGGCTATAATTTAGAGGATATCGAACAAGTAATCTTAACTCACCATCATCCAGATCATTCAGGATTATTAGAAGTTTTTAAAGATGATGTATTAATTTTAGGGCATGAAAGAAATATTCCATTCCTTACCCAAGAGAAACCTTTTTTAGATTTCTATAATGAATTTTTTATCGAAAATGCAATAAAGTTTGGTGTGCCTACTAAATTTGTAGAAAAAATGCCGCGAACGGCAAAAAAAATTCCATTTTCTTGTAGCAGATCATTAACTCATGTAATAGATGAGGGTGATAGTTTAGAGAGTCTATTTAATGTAAAGGTTCTTCATACACCGGGTCATGCCACTTCTCATATTGCTTTATTAAGTGAATCAGATGGAATTGCATTTGGTGGAGACTTGTTGCTGGATAAAGTTTCTTCTAACCCTATTTTAGAACCACCTTTGAATGGAGAAATAGAACGTCCAAAACCTCTAATACAATATAATCAATCACTACAAAGAATAGCAGAACTTTCAATTTCAAAATTATACACGGGCCATGGTGAACCAGTTACAGATGTGAAAGGTTTAGTGGAAATCAGATTAGAGAAGCAAAAAGCTAGATCTGAAAAAGTATTTGAAATGATTAAACAAAAGCCACTAACTGCATTTGAAGTATGCCAATTACTTTTTCCAAAGATTTATGAAGTACAGCTTTCACTTACTATATCAGAAACAATTGGACAGCTTGACTACTTAGAAAATTTAGGATTTATTCGATTAAATGAACGAAATGATGGTATACTTGAGTATAAAACGAATGAACATTCAGTCAGTAATTGAGGTGGAAATGTTTGAGGTTAAGTAATCAAACGATAGTAATAACAGGATCGTCTAGTGGTTTAGGGAAGGAGTTAGCTTTAGCTGCTGCAAAAGAGGGTGCAAATATTGCACTAATTGCAAGGAGAGAATTGGAGCTAAAAGAACTTAAAACGACTATTGAAGAAATGTATCCTGTTAAATGTCATTATTTTGTTGTTGATGTGACAGATGAAAATTCAGTTTATGAGGCATTTCATCAAATAGAAGAACAATTTGATGGTATTGATGTGCTTATTAATAATGCTGGTTATGGTCTTTTTCAAACTGTTGAACAAATGTCACTTCAAGAAATGAAACAAATGTTTGAAGTGAATGTTTTTGGAGTCATGAGTTGTTCGAAACTTGCAATTCCTTCAATGAAGCTAAAAGGTAAAGGACATATCATTAATGTGGCTTCTCTAGCTGGGAAAGTAGCAACTTCAAAGGCTGCAGCATACGCTGGTTCAAAGCATGCAGTTCTAGGATTCAGTAACGCATTACGACAAGAAGTTGAAAAAGATGGAATTTTCATTACCAACGTAAATCCTGGACCGATGGATACCCCATTTTTTGAGATTGCGGATGAAACTGGAACTTATGCAAAATCTGTACGAAAAATGATGCTTGATCCTGAAAAAGTGGCTATGAAAGTTATTTCGCTAATTGGTCAAAATATTCATGAAATCGACTTACCTTCATGGATGGGTATAGGTGCGAAATTCTATTCAATCTTTCCAAAAATTAGTCACCGTATAATGATGAAGTTTGGTAATAAAAAGTAAATAGGAATTTCTAATCCATAAGAGAGCTTGAAGACAATTGTCCTCAAGCTCTTATTTTTTGAAAATACTCGTCAGCGAAAATGAATTAAGGTACGAATCGCATCTTTTTAGAGTAATAGAGTATGTAAAGGTAATGAAATAAAGTTTTATTTGCAAGAAAATTTAAATTTTTAGAGACTTGGCATATTAAAATATGATTAAATAAAGATATTGTAAGAATTATGAATGATAAAATGAAAAATTTCTCGAAATCATTTTGATTAAGAGTACATCTGGGGGTATTTGTCATTAAATTTTATTTAATATTTTTTACATCACTTATTATTACTAGTTTTATACTAGCTTTCTTTAAAGTAGATTCAAGTATACTAGATGTGGTTATTATCATTTCATTAATAACAGTAGTAGGTCGAACTTATTTTCCACTTTTTATTTCAGTTAATGTCAGTAAAATTGAGAAATTTCTATTGAAAAACAAGCAAAATCCTCTATACTTTTTTGTCTATTCAACAGCAAATAACTTAAATTCAGAGGCTGAAGAGTCATATATTAAAATCTTAATCAAATATAAAAATAGCAGTAGGCAAGCAATCTATAAAACAGCTTATGCAATTTATAAAAAGGATACATTTGGCGCGAATGCAAATGTACATTTAATTAAACAAAAAGAATATAGGCAATACTATCAAGCATTAATTGCGATACTTGAAGGGGATATGAGTAAAGCTCGTTTAGTTGCTGATAAAATAAATTCTATTTGGATGAGAGAAACAATATTAGCAGAAACATATGAAAAAGAAGGAGATATTGATAAAGCAACTGAATATGCAATTTCAGCTCTAGTAAAAACTAGAGGAGTACAAAGATATTCTTTGTATAAAAATTTCGAACATCTTATCGAACGAATTGATGTAGGGAACGAATTATACGTAAAAGTTTTTCGTAAAAACAGTCACGTTAGTTAACGTGACTAAAGAGTGTTGAAATATAATTTAATCAATTAATCCAAGCATATTACTTTGAAGTGACTTCAAAAAGCTAGATAGGTTATTTCGGGAGGCGGCTTTTAGGGCATGAGTTCAGTATTGTTATTGTACTGTACTCATGCCTTTTAGTTTTGCCGTAATTCTTTAATTGCAGATCCCTTGTTTTACTAAATTTTATTATTTTAAAAGTATTAATTTTGTGATGATAATTATTTTATTAAAAGTTTAAAATCTAGAAAGTTCACGGTGTAAAGAAGTTCTAACATATTGTAGATAAATAGATTTATCATTTTTATCTACTACTGTTATTAGAATAATATAGTAAAAACTTAGTTAAATGTTTCACAATATGGACACAGACAAAACGTATGTTTTTCTGTTAAATTATGTTAGAACTAGTAAAATTATCCTTTAATATTAATTTGAATTTTTATTCTAACTTTTTATTACTCGCGTATTCAGTTGTGAAAAAAGGCCATAAAATTAGACTTTTCTTAGTGAAAACTGATCTAACATTTTACAATTCTTCAAGATCGATAAAAGAAATAAAAGGAGAAAATAAATTCGTTCAGGTAAGGTATGAAAGATGAAATTTCATATAACGAGCATTTTTCTTTTAAAGGAGGAGGAGTAATTTGAAAAAAACAAAACCAAATAATATAAAAAACCCAAAGTTAACACGTATTTTTTTTAATGTAATCTTCTCTGCTATAGTATTTTTTTCAACCTATTTATTACCTCTACAAATAATAGCAGAATCGAACCTAAATGATACAAAAGCTAGATCAGTAGGAAATTGCAAAGTTGGACAAGAATTAGTTGAGTCTGTCACAAAAATTCAAAATGGAAATAATGTTACTTTCACAAATACAGCGTTTGCAGGAACTTTACAGAATGCTGTATTTAACGGGATGAATCAGTTTCAAGGAGTTGGCACAGGATGGATTCCGTTTCCAGGTGAAAATCATCGTTTAATACATGCTGATGGCAGAATATTTCAGTTCCTAATTTTTGATAAAATTAAAATATATACAACTACTGTAGCGGCTGCAGTTAAAGTGGAGACTGTTAAAGATGCAGTTTACGAAGTATTATTGCCATATGAGTATGAAATTGGCTATGCCAAAGGTGATGAATATCAATCTTTTATATATGAATTGTTTAATTCTAATATAGAATCATTAAAAAGTGGTTCAGTGCCACTTACCTTTAATATGCAATCTGGTACAGTTAACTATACATTTATAGGTACAGGAACAACAGTTGGACTAGCTTTTGGACTTAATTCCTCTAGCATACTTTATAATAATAATGATCAAAGATATCTTACTATACTCGATCTAAGTGTAAAAATGAAGCAACGAATTCAACAAGTTTTTCCTGATTTAAATCTAGCAAAAGCGGTAGCAACTAAACTAGGAAAGCATGTTACGGATTTTGTAACAAAGCTAGAATTGGACTCTATTAAGGACTTAGAAGCACCAAATAAATCCATACAAAATTTAAGTGGAATGGAATGTTTAATTAATATTCAAGACATAAATTTTTCATCTAATCAAATTAGTGATTTGAGTCCATTATCAGGTTTAACCAAATTAAATGTATTAAATCTGAGTAATAATCTTGTTAGTAATTTAAACCCATTGTCAGTAATAAAAAGTTTAAAAGAATTATATTTAAATTCAAATCAAATTAGTGATATTAGCGAATTACCAGGATTAACACAATTAACTACATTATCTTTGAATTTTAATCAAATCAGAGATGTGAGTCCTTTATCATGGTTAACAAACTTAACTGAATTATTTCTAGAATCCAATCAAATTAGAGATGTAGATTCATTATCAGGATTAACGAAATTAACAAATTTAAATTTGTCTGTGAATCAAATTAGTGATGTAAGTAGTTTGAAAGGATTAATAAATATTCGTACGATCAATCTTGCAAATCAATCAATTCAATTAAGTCAAGGAACAATTGGAGTTCCAACTTCATTTTCTCTTTTAAATCCGAATATGAGCGTTCCACCAGTTATTTGGTCAGATGGAACAGGTACTTATGAAAATGGGCAACTAATTTGGAGTACAACTGGAGTAAATAAATTTACATGGAATAATTATGTAACGATTGGAAATTCAGGTTCTGATTTTTATGGGCAAGTTACACAGTATAATCTAGGTTTTTTGCATTTTAAAAAAATACCAGATTCAATCATTTTTCCAACATCAACTATTTCATCAACGGAAAAAATAATTCATCGAGATGATTCCAATTGGGAAATGTCTGTTTTTGACGACCTTCCAGGTAGGAATTGGCATATAACAGCATCGATTAATACCCCGTTAACATCTACGAGTAATTCATCGCATAAATTGTTAAACGCACTTGTTTATATTGATGATGCAGGAAATACAACACCATTAAGTACAACACCATTAAAAGTATTTGAATATACAACAGGTGAAGATTCAATTACTCCTATTCATTGGGATCGTGAAAAAGGGATACTTTTGAAAACAAATCCTGCTGAAGTTTACATTGAATCGTATCAAACTATGATTACTTGGACATTGTGTAATACACCTTAAAGTCACGTTAATTAACGTGACTTTTTTGTTTTTTGCAAAGAGTTAGATTGCTTAAGATTGTATTGTTTTCATTACCTTATCCTACTATTAGCCCGTTTACTTGAATTTTATCTAGTCTAACTTATTGAACTTTAAACTATATATAGGTATAAGCACTAAATGAAAGCTGGTGGTGTAGTATGTCTAAAAGAGATTACTTAATCAAACCATTAGTTGGTGAAAACTATCCAACGATTGATCGGGGAGAAAATATCTACCTGTGGGACAAGCAAGGGAAAAAATATATTGATGGGTCATCTGGTGCAGTATCTGCAAGTATAGGGCATGGTGTGAAGGAAGTAATCGATGAAATGACTAAACAGGCATCTAAGGTAGCGTTTGTATACAGATCACAATTTACAAGTGAAGCAGCGGAGGCTTTAGCTCAAAAAATTGCCGAGCTTGCGCCAGGGGATTTGAATTGGAGCTTTTTTGTAAACAGTGGAACAGAAGCTACTGAAACTGCTATGAAAATGGCAATCCAACATTTTCAAGAAAGAGGAATTTTTTCGAAAACTAAAATACTATCAAGAATGATGAGCTATCACGGAATTACAATGGGTGCTTTATCGATGTCAGGTCACCCACTAAGAAGAAAACGATTTACTAGTTTACTTGAAGACTATCCGATGGTCGAAGCGCCATATTGTAAACGGTGTCCTTATGGGTTAACGAGTGGGAATTGTGAATTACTTTGTGCTACTTCTCTTGAACGAACGATTCAAAAATTAGGTCCGGAAAATGTAGCTGCCTTTATAGCTGAACCAATCGTTGGAGCAGCAGGAGCAGCGTTAACTCCACCAAAGGGATACTATGAGAAGATTAGTGAAATTTGTAAAAAACATGATGTCTTGTTTATAGCAGATGAAGTGATGACGGGAATTGGTCGAACTGGAGAAATGTTTGGAGTCAATCATTGGAATTGTATTCCGGATATTTTAGTTTTAGGAAAAGGGTTAGCTGCCGGCTACACACCAATTGCTGCAGCTGTTGCAAGTGATCGAGTGATGCAGCCAATTATAGAAGGTAGCCGTCTTGTTATGAGTGGACACACATTTAGTGGAAATCCATTATCTGCAAGTGTCGCATTAGCTGTTTTAAATTACGTTGAAAAGAATAATTTAGTTCAAAATTCGAAAATACAAGGTGAAAAAATAATTTCAAAATTAAAAGAATGGCAGACACTTTTTCCATTCATTTTTGACGTACGAGGAGAAGGCTTACTAATTGGAGTCGAGTTAAATGAAGAATTTTTTGAATCAAACAGTTTGACATCACATGTAATTAATATTGCTAAAAGTAAAGGTTTATTGTTATATCCATCTGTAAGTGGACCATATGGGAGGGTGGAAAATAGCTTCTTATTATCACCACCTTTAGTCATTTCAGATGATCAAGTCGGAGAGTTACTTATTATTCTGGAAGAAGTATTTAAAGATTTGAATAACGAAGCGAAGGAGGTAGTTTAATGGTAATCAATACATTTGGAAAAATCATACGTATTGATGAAGCTCTTTCATACTTCCATGATGATATGGTACTTATGTTTGGGGGATTTGGAGGTATTGGCAATCCGCCATCACTTATAAAAGGAATTTTAGAAAAAGGAATTAAAAATTTAACATTGATTGGGAATGACACCGGCTTTCCAGATGTTGGAATCGGGCAGCTTGTTACCGCAAAAAGAGTTAAAAAAATGATTACGACCCATATTGGTTCCAATCCAAATGCAGGGAAACAAATGACAGATGGAACACTAGATATCGAGTTTAGCCCACAAGGTACGTTTATTGAACGTGTTCGTGCAGGTGGTGTTGGTCTAGGTGGCGTGCTTGTTGATATTGGAATTGATAGTGTGATCGATGTGAATAAACAAAGGGTAAATATACATGGAAAAGAGTATCTAGTTGAGACGCCACTTATTTCTGATGTATCGATTGTTTATGCCAAAAAAGCTGATCCATTCGGCAATTTAATATTCGATAAAAGTGCACGAAATTCAAATCCATATGTAGCGATGGCTGGCAATATAACGATAGCGGAAGTTGATGAAATTGTTCCTATTGGTTCATTGGAGCCTGAAGAAATCATTGTTCCAGGTGCATTCGTGCATCATATCGTTCAATCGGAAGGGGTGAATTGGAAGTGGGTTTGGGAAAAATGACTGCTCGTGAAGTGATGGCTCAGCGTGCAGCGAAAGAAGTTAAGAATGGAATGATTGTAAACTTAGGTATTGGAATTCCTTCACTTATTCCGAATTATTTATCTGAAGATTGCAACGTTATGTTTCACGCAGAAAATGGTGTTCTCGGGATTGGACCGACACCTCTAAAAGGTGAAGAAGACGGAAACTTATGCAACGCAGCGGGGCTTCCAGTTACGCTTGTTCCTGGTTCTAGTTATTTTGATAGTAGTATTGCTTTTGCCATTATTCGTAGAGGTTTATTAGATTTAACCGTACTTGGTGCGTTAGAAGTAAGTCAAAATGGTGACTTAGCAAATTGGATTGTTCCAGGGAAAAGAGTACCAGGCATTGGAGGAGCAATGGACTTAGCTCAAAAATCTAAAAAAGTAATTGTACTTATGAATCATACAAGTAAAAATGGTGAACCAAAAATTGTTTCTGAATGTACCCTTCCATTAACTTCTCCAAAATGTGTTGATTTAATTATTACTGAAATGGCTGTTATTGAAGTTAAGAAGGAGAGCGGTGAACTCTGGTTAAATGAGGTAATGTCACCTTATTCGATTATTGAAGTAATAGAAAAAACAGGAGCACCATTGTTTGTAAATCCAAATGTAATTGTTCATAGATGGGAGTGAATTCAATTGAACTTAAAAACGAGAATTAATGATTATATTTCAAATCATAGTCAAAATGCAATTGAACTCCTTCAAAAACTAGTTCAGGAAAGAAGTGTTTCTGGAAACGAAGCTACTGCGCAGGGTATCGTCACTCACTATGTAAACAAGCTAGGTCTTGAATTAGATGTATGGGAGCCTTCGTTTGAGGAATTAAACGAATCTAGTTTTTTTATTTCTCAAAGGACTTCATTTAAAGATAGTCCGAATATCGTTGCAACTTTAAAGGGTTCGGGGAATGGAAAATCGATTATATTAAATGGTCATATAGATGTTGTCCCAGAAGGTGAACTACACCAGTGGAAATATCAACCTTATAGTGGAGAAATTGTAGGTAATCGGTTGTATGGCAGAGGAGCAACCGATATGAAGGGTGGGAATGTAGCAGCCCTTTTAGCGATCGAAGCAATAAAGAACTCAGGAATACAACTAAAGGGTGATGTGTTTTTTGAAAGTGTAATAGAAGAAGAAAGCGGTGGGGCAGGTACTTTGGCAGCTATTTTAAGAGGCTATGAAGCCGATGCAGTCTTAATTCCTGAACCTACTAAAATGAAAATTTTTCCGAAACAACAGGGAAGTATGTGGTTTCGTTTAAAGGTAAAAGGCAGAGTTGCGCATGGTGGTACGAGATATGAAGGTGTTAGTGCCATTGAAAAGAGTATGATCGTCGTTAATCATGTTATTCAACTAGAAAAGCAACGAAATAAAAAATTACAAGATGATCCTTTATATAAAAATGTTCCGATCCCTATTCCTATTAATATAGGGAAAATAGAGGGTGGTACTTGGCCATCTTCCGTATCTGATTTGGTAATTCTTGAGGGAAGATTAGGTGTCGCTCCTGATGAAACAATGGAAAATGCTAAATTTGAGCTTGAGAATTGGATAAGTGGACTAAACAAAAAAGATGAGTGGTTTATTGAATATCCAGTAGAGGTTGAATTTTTTGGTGCTAGATGGGTTCCAGGAAGTATTGACCTTGAACATCCTTTTATGGAATCTCTAAAAGAAGCATTCGAAACGGTATATGAGAAAGAACCTATAGTTGAAGCTTCTCCTTGGGGAACAGATGGTGGATTATTTACACAAATAAAGCAGATCCCGACGATTGTTTTCGGACCAGGTGAAACAAAAGTTGCACATTACCCAAATGAATATATTGATTTAGATGAACTTATACAGTGTTCTAAAGTAATTGCTTACACATTACTAGATTGGTGTGGTGTGGATGAACGAAGTATTTTATGAAAACAAAGTAATTACTAAGAGGAATTTTGTAGCAGATATTTGTTTTGACTATTTTAATAAACGGATTCGAATTGACGATTATCGTGGAAACGTTGAATCGATGCTTGATTATATTAACCAAGTTAGTACGGATAAGCGTTTTACAAAATTTATTATAAAAACAAGGGACGAAGATTATTTCACGTTACAACTCCATGGATTTGTAAAAGAAGCTGAAGTGACTAACTATTTTCACGGGAATAATATGAGTTTTTATACAAAATACAATGACAATTTAAGGCGCAATAGTGATTTTTGGATTGAAGAAGATGAGATTGTTCAAAAAATTGTTCTTTCTCCAAATAAATGGAATAAACCTGATTTGCAAGATAACTATACTATGAGAATTGCTACTGAAAAAGATGCAGATGCATTAGCTGGCTTATACAAGCAAGTTTTTCAAATTTATCCGACACCGTTAGATCAACCCGATTATGTTGCGAAATCAATAAAAGAAGATACAATTTTTTGTGTGATTATTCATAATGGGCAAATTGTTAGTGCTGCTGGTGCAGAGTTAAATGAACGATATTACAATGCAGAATTAACGAATTGTGCGACCTTACCTTCTTATCGCAAACATGGGTGGATGAAGCATTTATTGCTTGAACTTGAGTCTGAACTGATAAAAAAATCCATTTATTGTTCTTATACAATCGCGAGGTCAAGATCGTATGGAATGAATGCGGCATTTCATCAATTAGGTTATAGATATACTGGTAGGCTTACAAATAATTGTTATATCTTTGATAAAATAGAAGATATGAATGTATGGGTAAAAAATTTAGCAGATAAATAAAAAACATAAATTGTACGACCGAACTAAACTAATATTTTAGGAGGTTAATAAATATGATGCAAAAATTATATAAGCCAAATCGTCATTGGAAAGATATCGAGTTATGGAAGGACGTAACAGATGAACAATGGAATGATTGGCTTTGGCAATTAACCAATACGATTCGTACAATAGATGATCTGAAAAAAGTCGTTAATTTGACTCCAGATGAAGAGGAAGGGGTAAAGGTCTCTGCAAAAACAATTCCTTTAAACATAACTCCTTATTATGCATGGTTGATGAATCCAGATGATCCACGATGTCCAATTCGAATGCAGTCAATTCCAATCAGCAATGAATTATCGAAGACAAAATATGATTTAGAGGATCCGCTTCATGAGGATGAAGATAGTCCAGTTCCAGGGTTAACCCATAGATATCCTGATAGGGTACTCTTCCTTGTAACGAATCAATGTTCAATGTATTGCCGTTATTGTACAAGACGAAGATTTTCAGGGCAAGTTGGTATGGGTGTTCCGAAAAAACAACTGGATGATGCGATAAATTATATCCGTAAAACTCCTCAAGTTCGTGACGTGTTAATTTCCGGAGGCGATGGATTATTAATTAATGACAACATTTTGGAATACATATTAAAAAATCTTCGAGAGATTCCACATGTTGAAATCATTCGGATTGGAACGAGAGCACCCGTTGTATTTCCACAAAGAATTACTGAGAATTTATGTAATATATTGAAAAAATATCATCCAATCTGGTTAAACACTCATTTTAATACATCAATTGAAATAACAGAAGAAGCGAAGAAAGCGTGTGAAATGTTAGCTAATGTTGGCGTTCCTCTTGGTAATCAGTCAGTGATTCTTGCTGGAATAAACGATAGCATCCCAATTATGAAAAAACTAATGCATGATTTAGTTAAGATTAGAGTTCGACCTTACTATATTTATCAATGCGATTTATCAGAAGGCATTGGACACTTTAGAGCACCGGTTGCAAAAGGATTGGAAATAATAGAAGGATTAAGGGGACATACATCTGGTTATGCTGTTCCAACATTTGTTGTAGATGCACCTGGTGGTGGTGGGAAAATCTCGCTACAACCGAATTATTTGTTAGCTCAAAGTACTAACAAAGTTGTATTACGTAATTTTGAAGGTGTGATTACTTCATATCCAGAACCTGAAAATTATGTTCCAGATCGAGCAGATGATTATTTTAAAAGCATTTATCCGGAAATGGATGAAAAAAATTCAACTGTTGGCATATCTGGAATATTCCAAGATCAATTCTTTAATTTAGTACCTAAAGGACTATCACGTTTAAATAGGCGTGAAGAATATCAAAATAATCCGGAGCATATGAGTTTAAAGAATAAACGAGAAAAACGTGATGAAATGAAAGAGAAAAAATTCCAATCTCAACAAGCGAAGTACAAGATTAATCAGGAATAATTGTTACATTTTAAAGGTCAAAGGACTCGGTTATTTCACGAGTCCTTTTTTCTTATGCTATTAGCAAAATTATAATAGAAGAAAGGGAATTAGGAACACTATATGAAAAGAGTTGAAGTGAGGAGAATTATGAAGAAAATATTAATTATCATGCTATTTGTCGGATTCGTTTTGCAATATCCGAGTCAAACATATGCAGATCAAAAAATTCCCATTTTAATTTATCATTCGATCGATGATTTTCATGGACATGGTGCGATTGATTTATATGTTTCACCAAAGAATTTTGAAGAACAAATGACTTATTTGCGAAATCATGGTTTTACTTTATTATCGTTTGAACAATGGAAAGAGAAATCAAAGGTTAAAAAACCTATTTTCATTACATTTGATGATGGATATAAAAATAATTTGAATGCATTTACGATCTTTCAAAAATTAAAAAGTGATCGTTTTAAACCAATCGGAACAATTTTCGCAATATCTGAATTTATTGGTCGCACTAATAGACTTTCAGAGACTGATTTAAAAAAGATGGTTGAATCTGGGATGTTTTCCATTCAATCACACACGGCGACTCATCCGGATTTAATGAAAGTAAAAGACTATGAATATGAATTGAAAATGTCTAAAGAGAAAATTCAACAAATTACAGGCAAACCTGTAATTGCACTAGCCTACCCTTATAGTTTGTATAATAAAAAGGTAGTGGAAGAAACCAAAAAATATTATTCTTTTGGACTAACAACTATTCCTAAACTATATACAGGACAATCCATACCAAATGAATTATTTCTTTTACCAAGAATTTATATTAAGTATTCCACTACTATTGAGGAGTTTGCAAATATAGTAGAAGGACGTTAAAGCGATTATGTTCAAATAATCGCTTTTTCAATTCTTCATCGCATGTTAATTTATAAAAAATAAGAATTTGTCGATTTTTAGGTTGTTTGTGAAAAGTGGCTCTCATGTTATGATATAATTGTCGAGTGAATTTAGAGATAGAAAAGGTGATTAAATGAGGTCAGATCCATCTCAAAGACCATCACCAAAGATGAGGTCTGTATGGAGAATTACATCGTTACTTAGTAGTATTTCTCTAGTTGCATTACCAATTATTTATTATTTTCTGATGCGATATTTTTCATTTCCTACTCTTTTTATAATCGTTTTATCTGTTGGCGTTATTGGACTAATCCTTTTTACAACTTTATTTTTGCCATCATTAAAAATGAAATATACAGCTTATGAAATTTATGAAAATGAGTTAGAAATTCAAAAAGGCATGTTCGTTATTAAACGAATTATTATTCCAATGGTAAGAGTACAACATGTTACGACAGAAGTTGGTCCATTACTTCGTCGATATGGTTTATCTACTGTTAATATTTCCACGGCTGCTACCACTCATAAAATTGAAGGCTTAGAGCATCATATTGCTGAGAATTTAAGAGATAAAATTGTTTATTTAGCAAGGATCAGTGATGATGATGTTTGAGCCGAAACGACAACATCCAGCTTATATTTTATCAGTATTAATTGAACAAATTAAAAATGTTATCATTCCAATCATCATTTTATTAATCTCAGGTGATAAAGGATCAATATTTCAATATTTGTTTGCTGCTGTTTTAGTTGTATTTCCTGTTGCTTCAGCAATCATTAAATGGTATCGATTTTCTTATTGTTTGACTGAAGACGAATTTAGAATTCGTTCGGGATTATTTGTAATTGAAAACACTTTTATTCAAAAAGAACGAATTCAATCAATTGCAATTAACGCTGGATTTATTCAACAACTCTTTAATGTCGTTAGTGTACGAATTGAAACAGCTGGTGGAAAGAAAGCAGAAGGGGTACTAAATGCGATCCCAAAGGATGAAGCACTCGCTTTAAAAAATGAAATTTTACGCTCTAAAAAGAAAAAAATAGATGTTAATGTAACTGAAGAAAATCAAAAACCAGTTGATGAACCAACTGTTGATTATTGTACGAAAGTAGATACGAAAAAACTTATTTTAGCTGGCTTAACTTCGTTTGAAGTTGGAATTGCATTTGCGGTATTGGCATCATTATTTTCGCAAATCGAGGATTTATTGCCTAAAAGTCTTTATGGAGCATTATATAATCAAATCCAATCATTCACATATATGATGTTTTTTTTCGTATTTTTAGGATGTTTATTGCTGTCCTTAATATTTTCTACATTAAGATATGTGCTAAAGTTTGCGAACTTTACTGTTCAGCGAATCGAAAATCGACTTATTATTTCACGTGGAATATTTGAAAAAAATGAGTTTACAGTTTCAACTAAACGAATACAAGGTGTTGTCATAAAAGAAGGTATTCTCCGCCAGTTATTTGGCTATGCGACTGTATATGTTGAAGCGGTCGGAATGGGAGATTCGCAGGAGTATGGAAGACATGTTCTGCATCCTTTTATAAAAAAAAGAGATGTCCCTTTATTTTTAAATCATTTTCTACCGTCAATCGTATATGGTGAAATCTACCATTTAGCACCAAAAAGAGCTAGAAGAACGTATTACGCGAGAAACATAATTATCTTTTTATTAATTGCTAGTGGGATCGTTTTACTTCCATTTATTCAATTTTGGGCATTCGGGATTGTCTTAATTGGTATTTTTATAGGTGAATTAGGATATAGAAATGCAGGGTATTCTTTGTTAGATCGAACAGTGATCCTTCGTTCAGGTTACTTTTCTAGAACTACTGCTATACTGCCAAAGGAACGGATACAAGTATTAATAGGTGAACAAAGTATCCTACAAAAAAGAGTAAAACTGAAATCAATCTATATTACAATTCTTTCTAGCCAATTCGGTCATACATATCAAGTGAATCACTTAGATGAAAGAGACGTTAATCGAATGATCGGATGGTTTAGTTAAAATATTATTTTTGAGACTACATTTCCCTTGAATTTAATCATGTGCGCAATTTATTTTTAGGGAAGACGTGCATACAATTTATGTAACACGTCTTTTTTTTATGGACTTTCATCATTTTATTTTAACAATTGGAGGAAACAAATTTGTGGAGAAAAATAGTAGTTGGTATTCTATTGTTAACGGTATTTTTTACTGTATTACATACGTTATGGAATAAGCCGGTTATGTTAAAGGATGGAATGATCGATGATGTAGGGCATCTTCTTCCTACTAAAATAGACCGTGTAGTGAAGGGGAAAGAGATTGAGCAATTAAAAAAAATTGTGAAGACCGCAAATCAACAAGGAAAAACAGTTTCGATTGCAGGTCAGCGTCATAGTCAGGGTGGTCATACGTACTATAAAGATGGGGTTGTTATTGACTTAAAATCGTTTAATCACGTAAAAAAAGTGGATCCTATTCGAAAAACTGTCATTGTTGAAAGTGGTGCAACTTGGGGAGATATCCAAAAAGCAATTAATCCGTATAATCTTGCATTAAAGGTGACACAATCTCAAGAAATATTTTCGGTTGGTGGTTCTTTAAGTGTAAATGCACATGGTCGTGATATTCGAAATCATTCATTAGCTAGTACAGTTAATTGGTTTACACTATTGACTCCAGATGGAAATGTAATAAAAGTTAGTCGTCCAGAAAATAGTGATCTTTTCCCTTATGTTCTTGGTGGATATGGATTATTTGGTGTAATTTTAGATGTTGAACTTCAATTGACAAATAATGAACTGTATAAAATTGAGACTAGTACGATGGATTATGATGAATATCCGTCATATTTTAAAAAGAATGTATTAAATAATAAGCAAGCAGAAATGCACATTGGGCGTATTTCGGTCGCGCCAGATAGCTTTTTAGATTCCGTTTATTCAATTAACTATATGAAAACTTCACGCAAAATGACTGATTCAGATAAGTTGTTGAAGGAAGATCATTCTTCATTTTTACCAAAGCTAGCGTTAGGGATGTCTCGTACGTCTGATGAAGGAAAAAACATTTTCTGGAATATACAATATCATTTTATCGACTCACTTAGTGGAAACTATGAAACTCGTAATAATGTCATGCGATCTGAAAGTAAATTTATGGAATTTGAAGACAAACAAGATACTCAAGTACTTCAAGAATTTTTTGTTCCTGTCGATGAATTTGTTCCGTATATAGATGATGTAAGAGAATATTTACAAGGTGAAAACTTAAATATTCTCAATATCACTATTCGTTATGTCGAAAAGGATGATGAAACAGTTTTAAATTATGCGAAAGATAACATGTTCGCTTTCGTCGTACTAATTCAACATGGCAAAGATCAATCATCCATTAAATATGCAAAAGATGTCATTCAAAAATGGACTGATATCACACTAGATCATAATGGGACATATTATTTACCTTATTATCCATATCAATCTAAACAACAAATGAAATTAGCTTACCCTAGAACAAATGAATTTTTTGAAAAGAAGAGAGAGTTTGATAAGAAAGGTGTATTTATTAATACCTTTTATCATAATTACGGGGAGTAAAGTGATGAATCGGTTTTTAATTACCTTATTAAGTATAATTGGTTTCAGTAGTTCATTAGTTTTTCCATACTATGTACTTTTTTTGAGAAATATTGGGGATAGCTATGATGTATTCAGTTTATTGTACGGTTTATTTTCATTAAGCTTGAGCGTAGTTGTTTATTTTGGAGGAAGATATATTGAACGTTTTTCTCCATATTTATTGATGATGTGTCACTCGTTATTTTGTAGTTTATTATTCTTCTCGTTACCTCTCATTGAAAATATAAAAATTGTATATATCGGCCAATTATTATTTGGTAGTTTTACAGCTTTATTTAAACTAGCAGAGAAAAGATTATTTATGAATGCTTCATCTGATTTTTATCGAAGCTATTTATTTTGGACATCATTTGTAACTGCATTATGTATTATTGGTGTAGGGATTTTATTAGAATCGATTGATATTCATTTTATGTTTCATCTTGCGGCTTGGCTCTTCTTTTTAAGCGGAGTAGGTTTAGCATTTAAACTTTTTAAAAATCGTAAAGTCGTTGTTTAATCAATTTGAGCCTTGCTAAAAAAGTTGGTTATTGCTTTATCTAGCAACAAAGTTAAGAGATTTTTTTAAAAGTTTTGAATAATAAATAGGATGTACTGTATTTACACAACAATGTTTTGTTTTTTGTTAATTGAATTCTTAAAATGATTTTTTAAAAAGGAATATTTCTCTTTCTATATTAAGGTTTATAGGTTTTTAAGTTCAGATTTATGCTTTTATAAAAAAATCTAATGAGATTATCTAATTTGTGTATTGTGGAAGTAACGAAACAATGTTATATTAACTAAAAGAAATAATGTATTTTGATTTAATCATTAGATAATTAGTTTATTTGAACTTAAAAATATAAATGAAAGGGAATGATATGATGTTAAGACATGAAGAAGCTGTTGGGATTTTTTATGCTGCGTTCGTAATCTTAGGATTAACAATTGGTTTAGGAGTAGGTTATTTCACTTCACATATAATTGTTGGAGGATTTTTAGGTTTTGGTATAGGAATAGGTTTAGGTCTATTGAGTAATGCAATACTATACATTAATAAAGACTGATTCAAAAGGATCGCTGTTAAAGGGGAGATATGTATGAAACAAAAGGAAACAAAATTGGTTCCTGTTATGATTGCGTTATTACTTGGGATATTTTTTGCTTCACTTGATAACACAATTGTTTCAACTGCAATGCCAACCATCTTAAAAGATCTAGGTGGTTATGATAAATTTGTTTGGGTTACTTCAGCATATTTAGTTACAGAAATGGCGGGTATGCCGATTTTCGGTAAACTTTCAGATATGTATGGAAGAAAAAGATTTTTTATGTTAGGTATTATTTTATTCATTGGAGGGTCAATCCTTTGCGGTACGGCTCATTCAATTGTTCAACTTAGTATTTACCGTGCGATCCAAGGTATCGGTGGAAGTGCTTTAATGCCAATTGCTTTTTCAATCATTTGGGATGTCTTCCCTATTGAAAAACGTGGTAAAATGAGTGGTATTTTTGGTGCGGTTTTTGGATTATCTAGTGTACTTGGTCCATTAATCGGTGCTTATATTACGGATTATATTGACTGGCGTTGGATTTTCTATATTAATATTCCTTTTGGATTATTAACTCTTGGATTAATTAGTTATTTCTATAATGAATCGAAAAACCATCAAAGACAACAAATCGATTGGTGGGGAGCAACAACTTTTGTTATTAGTATCGTTTGCTTAATGTTTGGGCTAGAGTTAGGCGGTAAAGAATACGCTTGGGATTCTGTTCAAATTTTAAGTTTGTTCGCTGGTTTTGCTATTTTTCTTATTATTTTCTTATTTATCGAAAGAAAAGCATCTGAACCAATTATCTCGTTTGATATGTTTAAGTATCGCTTGTTTGCAGCAAGTAATTTTGTCGGTTTATTCTATGGTGCTGCCTTTATTGCGGCTACGATTTATATTCCAATCTTTATTCAGTTTGTCCAAGGCGGTACTGCTACAAATTCAGGTTTAGTTTTATTACCAATGATGGTTAGTGTCAGTGTTTCTGCTGCATTTGGGGGTGCACTAGCAAATAAAACTAGTTACCGTAATATCATGATTGTATCAGTTATTCTTTTATTAATTGGTATTATTTGTTTAGGTACATTAACTCCTGATACAACAAAGTTCCAAGTTATCTTATATATGATTATTGTTGGACTTGGAGTTGGCGCATCATTCTCTGTACTTGGTATGTCTGCGATGCATCATTTCGATAATGAGAATCGCGGCTCAGCAAGCTCAACAAATTCATTCTTACGTGCATTAGGAATGACGGTTGGTATAACAGTATTTGGTGTTATTCAACGTAATGTATTTACAAACAAAATCACGGATTCTTTTGCTAAATCTGGAGCTCCTCAAGATTTTTCAAATATTAATCAAGCTTTTTCACCAGAGGCTAGCAAGTTCATTCCAGCACCTATTTTAGCAAAAATTACAGATGTGTTTTCGACATCCATTTCTCATACATTCTTATGGACACTTATTCCAGTTGGATTAGCGTTCTTCTCAATCTTCTTAATGGGGAACGAGCGTTTATCTGATAAAGAAGTTGCTGAAAGCAATGCTTCATAATTTATCATAGTAACTAATGAAGAAGACCTTTATGGTCTTCTTTTTATTGGGCTTTATTCTATTAGATTGTTGTTTTTAAAAAGTTTTTTTATTAATGTTTCTTTTATTCGGACTATTAATTAAGTAGGTTGTCTTTTTTGCAAAATAGTTTAGACTAGTATTTGAGGTGAAAGCTCTTGAAAGATAAGGTTTCTAGCACGAAATGGTTTGGACTTGCACTACAATCTCTACTTATTTTGGCAGAGTACGATGGAATTTGTCCAAGTGCAATTATGGCACAAAAACTTGAAGCACAATCAACTTTCTTAAGAAAAATTCTTGCTAATTTAGTTAAAGCGGGAATCATTTCTGCAAAAGAAGGTCGTGATGGTGGATATTACTTAGCGAGAGAAGTTAATGAAATAACATTAAAAGATGTATATGATGCAATGAGATCAGATCCATATTCAAAAGGTTTTCTTGATGTAAATAGTAAGGAATGTTTTGACCCATCAACACGCTCAGCCTTATATAATTTAAAAGATGAGATGGAGAGCTGGTTAGTAGAGGGCTTATCTAAAAAAACAATTTCTGATCTATTACCAAAGGAAGTTAACTAAATGAAATCGAAACTATGTTTCGATTTTATTTTTTAAAATTAACTGTAGTTGACAAATATACAGTTAAAGTTTTATACTGTATCTATAAACAATACAGTTAATAAGGAGAGATTATGATGTCAAAAATTTCAACTGACAAAGAAGAATACTTAAATAAAGTTAATGAAATAGATTTTGGGAGTGAGGCGCCAAAAGAAATTGAAGGCACAGATTTTTTTACGGTAGCTAAAGAAAGACGTTCTGTTCGTCATTATGATTCAAGTTATCAAATGGATGACGCTGAAATCAATGAGTTATTAGAAATAGCAATTCAAGCGCCATCTTCATCAAATCTACAGCCTTGGAGATTTCTTGTTATTAAAAATCAAGAAACGAAAGAAAAATTATTACCTATCGCTAATAATCAGCAACAAGTTGTTGATGCATCTGTTGTAATCGCAGTTCTAGGTGATCTTGAAGCTTACAAAAATGCAGATCGCATATACAATGAATTAGTTGAAAAAGGTATGATGACACAAGAAATTAAAGACTTCTATGTAGGATCAATCATTAAAAACTATGGTAGTTTTCCAACTGAAGTTGCAACTAAAGTTGCGATGATCGATGGGGGATTAGTTTCAATGCAATTAATGCTTGCTGCTAAAGCAAAAGGTTTAGATACAGTTCCAATGGGTGGATTTGATCAGGAGAAATTTGTAGAAGCTTTTAATGTACCTGAAAACTTTAAACCAGTTATGCTAATTTCTGTAGGTAAAGGCGTTAAAGCTGGATTCGAAAAAGTTCGTCTTTCATTAGATGAAGTTGTGACATGGGATAAATTTTAATAGGTTACTAAAAAGGCGTTTTCCAATTTAGGAGAACGCCTTTTTATATCAATTCAATTACTTATTTATTCTCACCATGTAAGCGATAAGCCATATGGTTTGTAGGGCCTACGTATTCATTTAATGGGAATGAGTGGCGAATTGCTTCTGTAATAAACTTCTTAGCTGTATAAATCGCTTCTCTTGGCTCAACCCCTTTAGCTAATTCAGCCGCTATCGCAGCTGAGTATGTACAGCCAGCACCGTGAGTGTAAGTCGTTTCGATTCGATCTGACTCTAAACGCTCCATTTTTTCTCCGTCAAATAATACATCTACTGCATTTTTATGTTGGATTTTGCTTCCGCCTTTTACTAGAACAAATTTAGCACCAAGTGCATGAATTTTACGTGCTGCTTCTTCCATTTGTTCGATTGTCTTAATTGGTTCCATTTTTGCTAATTGAGATGCCTCAAATAAGTTTGGAGTGACAACAGTTGAAAGGGGAACTAATATCTCTCTTAATGCATCATTTGTTTCTGGGTGCAGAGCTTCGTCATTACCTTTACAAATCATAACCGGATCGACAACTACACGGTCAATAGAATGTTTTTTAATTGTCTTGGCAGCTAATTCAATGACTTCTACAGAACCAAGCATGCCAGTTTTCATTGCTTGTATACCAACACCTACAACGATTGTCTCTAACTGCGCTGCGATCGTTTCTATGTCAATTGGAAATACTTGATGATGCCAATGATTATGAGGATCCATCGCAACTAATGTTGTAATCGCACTCATTCCATAAACATTACGCTCTTGAAATGTTTTAATATCTGCTTGTAATCCAGCACCACCGCTACTATCGGATCCTGCAAGAGTTAAAGCTTTATAAACTGTCATATGACTATATCCTCCTTTATTTTACATTGTTATTATTATACAGAAATGAAAGGAGAAGGTACAAGGATAAGAGTAGATTGGACCAATATGAGGAATATAATGTGAGTAATTTAAACTTTTCTGAAATACCCATAGTTTGGATAGTGAAATATCAATTCAAGATATTTTTTTGGTTGCGACGTGCCAAAAAGAAGACGAGTAAATAATTATCGAAGAAATTACAAAAAGATTGTACAGTATGTAATTAATACATAAGTACAATCTTTTTTTGTCAGACTGTTATGTTGTACATGAGACCAAGATACATTGTTATAACAAAACAAAAGCTAAAGGCTATAGGTAAAATAATGTTGGTTTTTTTTATAAAGCTAATTATTAGTAGAACAAGGAAGGTCATTGACATACCCAATAACAATGATCCTTCTAATGTAAAGGCAAATACTACTTTCATAGGTGAAAGAATATCGATTCCCATAATAAATTCAATCCATTTAGACGATCCTTCCGTTTTTAATGTTAAATTTAGATTATGTGGAGGAGATTGCGTACTCATTATGCCGGTAAAAAAGAAAACTAATGTAATTATGATATACTCGGCTTTTAACCATTTTTTTATTTTATTCGAAGAATCTTCAATAGACTGCTTCATTAGAAATCCATTAAAAAAAGCAAAGAACAAAACGGGAATGATACTTATATGTTTTAAAAGTAACATTTGTCCATATGGTAATAACCAAGCAGTCATATAATCCTTAAGTTTTAGTTCTTCTAACATTAAAATCATTCCACTTGCAAAAATAATAACTACACTAATTATCGCTAAGGGAGTAAACCATTTTAAAAAATTAGAATAGTTTTTTGTATCTTTTGAAAGAAATGCTACATGAAATAAGATTCCACTCCAGATAGATACCATTAGAAAGTGACTACTTTGGAAGATGAACCCTTTCCAAAAATCCATTGAAGTAATATGACCTGCGTACCCTATACTTAAAATCATTAATAATAACCAAAAGAAATTAAAGTACTTTTTTCCGTCATTATAAATATTAATTCCTAGCATAAGCGCAAACATGCATAAGTAAATCCACGCATTACCAATAGCCGTTTTTACAAAAACTGAATATGCGGCCATTTTAAGACTAACATCGTCTATGAAAAAGGTGATCACTCGTAGAATTGGAAACAGTGAAAAGACCAAGATTCCAATAATAATCCAATAAATTGCACTCTTAGAAATATTTGTTGAAGGTTTTTTTTCAGTTTGAATAAATTCCAATACGATTGATCCAGCTAATATTGAATAAAGAATATAAGTAATAAATTCTGTAAATGGAACAATATAACTCATTTTCTATTCCAAAGCATTACGCCACCTGCCATTAACGCGATACCGAATAGTCCGATTGCAATCAACGGGATTAGGTATTTAGATTTTTCTTTTTTTGGTGTAGCTTCTTTTTGTTTTTCAGCACTTGGCGATTTATCCTTTATTTCTTTTTCAGTTGACTTTTTTACGGTTGAAGATTTAGATTCAACTTGTTTTAATTGTACTTTAAATGATATTTGTCCTGTTACTGGATGCCCATCTTCACTAATTACTTTCCATTCAATTTTATAATTACCATTTTCTAAACCAGATGGTAAGTTTGCAATCAACTTATTATCTTTAACTATGACCTTTGTAACGACATTGTCGCTTCCATTGCGATACAACTTTATTGTTCCTAATTGTTCTAGTGCTTCTTCAAATTCTAACGTAATTTGCTTAATTGGTTCCGTTACAACCTGACCTTCAGATGGGTTAGACGACTCAAGTTTCGTATGTGCGCTCGCCATTGTTGGGAATAAAAATAATAGTAAAATGATAAATGATAAACCTTTTTTCATATAAATCTCCTTCTTTATGTAAGAATGAGTGCTTAATTTAATAGTGAATGAATATAGAATTCGCTAAGTTAAATTAACCACTTTTTATGCTAAAAATAATCTTATTATAAAAATGTGATGTATTTGTGAAGTGGTGTTCGCTAATCAATAAAAGTATTTTGAAGATCAATTTGAATGTAAGAAAATATAGTCCTTTTTAATAATATAGAGGTTTATTATAACAATAATGAATTGGAAAATAGTAATTTAAAGATATTTTTTCGTTACTTTACTTAGATTATTGCCTTTTTATAGCCATTTTATTGTCTTTGTCATATTTTGTAGAATAATATATTGACAAACTAGATTAGTAGAATGTATAGTGAATTTATAAAATTTAATTTAATATGATCTTTATCTCGTATGGATAGAGGCGCAGTTTTGATGAGTCATTACTTTGAGGTTTATGGTACCTGTGAAAAGTAATTAAAGGTAAAACTGCCGAAGTAACAAATTTGCCATTCAAGTTTGTTGCTGGGCCTATTGCTGAATAAGCGTAGGACTGTCACAAGTTTTTTTCTTGTGGAGGGCTATTGAAGAGATGTTGATGCTGTTTGACACATAAATTGAGTCTGAAACACGTGAACATTGCTTCACGTGTTTTTTGTATTTTTCCAAAGTTTCCAAACTTTACATAATGTTGGAAATTACTGTGTAAAATACACATCATACAACACTTTTGAACCGTCCCTAATTCTGCGTAAAGATAATATTGCATGAATGAAGAGGAGGCAACATGATGGGACAATCGAATCTCCCAAAAAATGAAAGAGTAGAAACAGCTACTCAGCAAGGTGCTCTTAAAAGGGGCTTAAAAGCAAGACACTTAACAATGATTTCAATTGGTGGTTCAATTGGAACTGGCTTATTTTTAGCTAGTGGTTCTTCTATTAGTGAAGCAGGTCCAGGAGGAGCTTTACTAGCTTATGGCTTAATTGGTTTAATGGTTTATTTCTTAATGACAAGTTTAGGAGAGATGGCTACATATTTACCAGTTTCTGGTTCATTTAGTACGTATGCATCTCGTTATGTAGATCCTGCTTTCGGTTTTGCAATGGGTTGGAACTATTGGTATAACTGGGCAATTACATTAGCATTTGAATTAGTTGCTTCTGCTATGTTAATGAAATATTGGTTCCCTCATACTCCGGCTGTATTATGGAGTGCTATATTTTTAATTATCATTTTAGGCTTAAATTTACTATCAGTTAAAGGTTATGGCGAGTCTGAGTTTTGGTTCTCTTTAATCAAAGTTGTAACAGTTATTGTCTTTTTAGTAGTTGGTATTGCAATGATTTTTGGTATTTTAGGTGGAGAAAATGTTGGCTTCAAAAACTTTACTGCTGGAAATGCTCCTTTCCATAATGGATTTTTAGGAGTTTTATCAATCTTTATTGTTGCTGGTTTTTCATTCCAAGGTACAGAATTAATTGGGGTAGCTGCTGGTGAGACAGAACACCCAGAAAAAAATGTTCCAAAAGCAATCCGTCAAATTTTCTGGCGTATCCTTTTATTCTATGTGTTAGCAATTTTCGTTATTGGTTTATTAATACCCTATACTGACCCTGATTTAATGCGAGGTGATGTTGCGGTAAGTCCATTTACGTTAGTTTTTGAGAAAATTGGAATTGCGTTTGCTGCATCTGTAATGAACACGGTTATTTTAACTTCAGTTTTATCAGCTGGGAATAGTGGTACGTATGCTTCAACTCGTATGTTATATACTTTAGCGATTGAGGGGAAAGCTCCTAAATTCTTAACAAAAGTAAATAAAAACGGTGTACCAACAAATGCTTTATATGTAACACTGGCTGTTGGCTCACTAGCATGTTTAACTTCATTTTTCGGTGAAGGTCAAGTATATACTTGGTTATTAAATTTATCTGGATTATCTGGTTTTATCGCATGGTTAGGTATTGCAATTTCACATTATCGTTTCCGTAAAGGCTATCTTGCTCAAGGGAAAGATTTAAATGATCTGCCATACCGTGCAAAATGGTTCCCACTAGGACCAATCTTAGCGTTCTTAGCATGTTTATTTATCGTGTTAGCTCAAAACTACCAAGCATTTACTGGTCATGTAATCGATTGGCAAGGTGTTCTAGTTTCGTATATCGGAATTCCAGTATTTTTAATCGTTTGGTTAGTTTATAAATTTAAACATAATACTAAAGTCGTTCCTTATAAAGAAATGGACTTAAGCAGAAAATAAAATGTAGCCCTTCCGTCATTTGATGGAAGGGTTTTTAGTTGATTTAATTATTTTTATTAAAAAATTGACATTTTTGTTCACAAAAACTAATATCATTAGTATTATAAAACTAATACCATTAGTTTTCATTAGGAGGTTTTTTTTATGAAGGTTACTCAAAATAATTTTCTTTATCAAATAAGCTTTTTACCTAATTTTTTCCCTGTGAACTGTTTTTTAATTGAAGAAGACGATGGACTTACATTAATAGATACTGCGTTATCGTTTAGCGCAAATAAAATTTTAGATGTATCAAATCAAATTGGTAAAAAAATTACGAATATCGTATTGACACATGCACATGGTGATCATGTAGGATCTTTAGATGAGTTGAAAGCATCTTTACCAGACGCTATTGTTTCAATCTCAAAAAGAGATGCTAAATTATTAAGAGGGGATGCTAGTTTAGAAGAAAATGAGCCAGCTAATTTCCCTATTAAAGGTGGAATTCCGAAGAACATTCAAACGGTCCCAGACAGACTTTTGCAAGAAGGAGATATGATTGGATCATTATTAGCCATTGAAGTACCTGGACATACACCTGGTTCTATGGCATTTTTAGATCAACGGACGAACGCTGTTATTGCTGGAGATGCATTTTCTTTAAGAGGTGGGTTTGCCATATCTGGTCAATTAAGAATTTTATTTCCATTTCCCTCATTAGCTACTTGGAATAAAGATGAAGCGATTAATAGCGCTAAAAAAATATTGAAATATAATCCTTCATTATTAGCTGTTGGGCACGGAACTATGCTAAGTAATCCACAAAATGCAATCGAGAGAGCAATTATCAAGAAATAAAGTAAGGAGAACATGTAATGTCACCTAGAATTGGTTTGAATTTTAATGAGTTATTAAAAAAATCTATTGAAATTGTTGATAATGAAGGGTGGGAGGCTTTAACCATTAGTTATTTAGCTAAAAAACTAACGATTCAACCTCCTTCTATTTATAATCATATAAAAAATTTAGATGAACTAAAAAATAAAGTCGCAATTTATGGAATTACTCAACTTTACGATCAGCTTGAAGCGTCTGTTAAATCAAAAGATAAAGACGAAGCGATTTATTCTTTAGCATTCGCCTATATTGATTTTGCCAGAAATCATCCAGGCTTATATCAAGCGACATTATCGTCAAATCATACGTTAGGAAATGAATATCATTCAATGGGCAAAAAAATATTGGAATTAATTTTTAATGTTCTTAATCCGTTTAAATTAAGTGAAATAGACTTGATTCATACGGTTAGAGGACTTAGAAGTATTCTCCATGGGTTTGTATCTCTTGAAAGTCATGAAGGATTTGGAATAAATATTCCGATACACGATAGTGTTTTATTTACACTGAAAAAATTTCTGCAAAATAGTAAAATGCAATCCTAAAAGTACCTGTTTAGTAACTCGACAGTGATCTTTATTGGTTCTTGTAAGTAAATAGCTGTAGGAATGAAGATTTAATTCGATTTAATTTCTGAAGCGTAGTAGGAAGGTACACATTGAAAGTAGAAATTCGGAGAATCATCAGGTCCCGAATTTTTTTGAATTTATAACTTTATAATTTAACAGTCTAGCAAATAGTGTGAAAAAGATTGTATTAATTAGTTTATGATACAATTATAGAAAAAATTTCCATTCGAAAGAAGGCGTATTCATGAAAGCAATTTTAATTCATCAGTATGGAGATAGCTCTGAATTTAAAACATCTGATATTTCTCGACCTAAGCCTAAAGGGAATGAGGTTTTAGTAAAGGTATCTGCTACGAGTATAAATCCAATTGATACAAAAATTAGAAAAGGGGTCGTTCCGAATGCGTTCCAACCGAATTTTCCGATGATCCTACATAGTGATTTCTCTGGTGAAATTGTTGAAATTGGAGAGAATGTATCGCGTTTTTCAGTCGGAGATTTCGTTTATGGCTTAAATGTATTTGGAGGTGCTCTTTCAGATTTTTTAGTCATCGATGAAAATGTGATTTCCAAAACTCCTAGTAATTTACCTATTGAAGAAGCGGCAAGCTTGCCTTTAACTTCAATTACAGCATGGGAGGCATTAGTTGATCGAGGGAATATGAAAAAAGGTGATCATATTTTGATTCACGGAGGTACAGGTGGAGTAGGTCATATCGCAATACAAGTTGCTAAAGCTTTAGGTGCAATCGTATCTACTACAGTTTCCTCGAATGAAAAAGCCGAACTAGTTCGATCACTTGGCGTAGATTATGTCATTAACTACAAAGAAGAAACGGTTGATGAGTATGTCGGTCGTTTAACGGATGGCAAAGGATTTGATATTGTCTTTGATACAGTCGGTAATGAAAATTTAGATAAATCATTTTATGCTGTTAAAGCAGGCGGAAGTGTTCTTGCTATCGCTGCTCGCTCAACTCATGATTTAACCATTTTACATAACAAGTCTTTATCATTGCATGTTATTTTTATAATGCTGACTCAGCGAACAGAAGAAGGGCGTAAATTGCATGCGGCTATATTAAATCAAATCGCTAGTCTTGTGGAAGACAATAAATTAAAACCCCTTATTAATCCTAAATGCTTTACGTTTGATCAAGTGAAAGAAGCTCATGATTATTTAGAGAATAAAGAAATAGAGTTTGGTAAAGTGTTAATCGTAAATAAATAATGTGTTTGTAAAATCCCTTTTGCTTTTGTAGAAGGGATTTATTTTTTTGAATTGAAATAAATAGGATATTATTCTTCTAATGGATATTGTTTAAAAGAGGTATATAATGGAAATATAATTCATGATATAAAAGGATGTGAACAAGGGACAAAATTTCTTTCCCTTTATTCGTATGAAAATAAAACTAATTATAGCTGATGATAATTCATTTATTAGAGAGGGGCTCAAAATCATCTTAAGTTCATACGACGAATTTGAAGTTCTGGAGACTGTAAATGATGGTAGTGAGGCATTCAAATATTGTCAAAACAATCAAGTAGATGTTGCGCTTTTAGATGTACGGATGCCGAATATGAATGGTGTGGAAGCTACAAAGCTTATATCTGAGCAGACGAAGACGAAACCACTTATTTTAACGACTTTTGATGATGATGAATATATTATTGATGCTGTTAAAAACGGTGCAAAGGGATATTTACTAAAAAACAATGATCCAGAACGGATTCGTGAGGCCATTAAAAGTGTTTACTATGGTAATACGATCATGCAAGATCTAGTATTAGATAAAATTAGATCAAACTTAAATCAATCAAATAGATCTGAAACAAAAATCGATACAAGTCAATTTACACAAAGAGAGTTAGATGTAATGTCGTTAATAGCAAAAGGTTTTTCAAATAAAGAAATTTCAAAGCAAATCTATATTTCTGAAGGAACAGTCGCGAATTACATTACTTCGATTTTAGCAAAAACAGGGTTAGAACATCGCACACAAATTGCTATTTTCTATATAACAGGGAAAGTGGATTAACGCGAGGGGCTGAAGATGGAGCGTTGGATTATTTTAAATAAGTTTTCTATTATCATGTATATCGCATTTATTTGTATTCGTAATGATATTTCTAATTTTTCTTGGGTATTATTTACGTTACTACTTTACTTCTGTTTGAATATTAGCATTTACATTTTAAAGAAAGTATCGCTAATTAAATTTATTATCTTTTTATCGATTGTGCTAATTCTTTGTTCAAATTTCTTGGTTCAGCCATTATTACTATTATTGCTACCAATTTCTATTCTCGAAATTGCCGTCTACTTTACTTCGAAAAAGTGGGTATGGTTAATTCTTGCTATATTGCCAATTTTCTATATACAAGATTCGTATCAAGCAATTTATGGTCTAGTCACCGTAGTTAGTTTTATAATTTTTTCGATTGTTACATCATTTAATACGAGGTTTCGGTTTAAGGAAGATCAGATTGACAAAATGAGAAACACTATTCAAAAACTTACGAAAAAATTAAATGATCATAATGAGTTCATTGAACAGTCGGAATATACCTTTAAGTTAGAAGAGCGAAATCGGATATCACAAGAAATTCATGATAAGATCGGGCATTCTATGACAGGTGCTTTATTTCAGATGGAAGCGGCTAAGCACCTAATGAGTAATGATCAAGATAAAGCATTGGAATTACTTCAAAATGCAATTAATATTTCGAAGGATGGAATTGAAAACATACGACTCACCTTGAAAAATATGAAACCTCCAACTGAACAAATGGGGATTCACCATATGAAATTATTCATTGATGAATTTTCTGCTAAGAATGAATTGAAAACCTCGTTTGTTTACAAAGGAAATTTGGATCTTGTTACACCAATTCAATGGAAAATCATACATGAAAATGTAATCGAGGCATTAACAAATTCGATGAAATATGCTGATGCAACTGAAATTTCGATCGAAATTCACGTGATGAATCAAATGATTAAGGCACAGGTGAAAGATAATGGTAAAGGTAAATTGAAAATCAAAAAAGGTTTAGGCATTATCGGTATGGAAGAGAGAACAGCATCTATTAACGGGAAAATAATTGTTGATGGGAATATTGGTTTTTCAGTGACAACCTTACTTCCAATCCAAATCCAGTAAGTGTCAGTCATAGTTATTTGTAAATATTTTGTAGGTGACAATGATTATTTCATAAAAAAATATGAGTTTCTTCATGTGAAAAGGGTGAACTAATACACTGATATTAGTTCACCCTTTTGCTTATAATAGCATCATGAAGTCAATGGAGAGGTGAGAGTATGAAAGTTTTAGAGATAAAGAACTTAACAAAAAAATTTGGCGATTTTATTGCAGTTGATAATATGTCTTTATCAATTGAGGAAGGCGAAATTTTTGGTTTTCTTGGTGCGAATGGTGCAGGGAAAAGTACGACGATTAATATTATTTCCGGACTTTTACGTAGTAATCAAGGAACAGTTGAAATCCTTGGAAAAAATACAAAGAAAAATAGTAAGTTTGCCAAAATGAATATTGGAATGGTTCCACAGGATTTGGCAATTTATGAAGATTTAACAGCATACGAGAATGTTAGATTTTTTGCTGGCTTATATGGACTAAGGGGTTCGGAATTAAATGAAAGAGTCGAAGAAGCGCTACAATTTGTAGGGCTCGAAGATAAGCTTAAGGAGTATCCTAAAAATTTCTCTGGTGGAATGAAGAGACGTCTAAACATTGCTTGTGCGATTGCACACCGACCTAAGTTAATTATTATGGATGAGCCAACAGTAGGAATTGATCCACATTCACGTAATTATATTCTTAATAGTGTTCGCAAGCTTAATGAAATGGGTTGTACGATTATTTACACAAGTCATTACATGGAAGAAGTAGAAGAAATCTGTTCCCGTATTTCAATTATCGACCATGGCAAAATCATTGCTGAAGGGACGAAGGAGCAGCTTACATCTATTATTACAAATACGAAAGATATTAAAATTGAAGTTAAATCAACTGAAAATAT
Source organism: Bacillus sp. EAC (assembly GCF_002156875.1). Taxonomy (GTDB): domain Bacteria; phylum Bacillota; class Bacilli; order Bacillales; family Bacillaceae_G; genus Gottfriedia. The sequence goes on from NZ_NCSY01000009.1 coordinate 132,484, forward strand.
TGATGTAACACAGATTAAATCGATTATTGGTGTAGAAGCTGTTCACATTTCAGATAATCTTATTACAATTACGTCAGATAATGGTGTTAATAATTTAAATAAAATCGTTCAGCATTTTATTAATAGTGAGATTGAAATTAGTTCATTACATGAGAATGCACCTAATTTAGAAACAGTTTTTCTGACACTAACGGGTCGGAATTTACGTGATTAATTTCATTGGAAATTTAAAAAGGAGGCATTTCTCTTGAACATATTTAACATTGCTTTCATGGAAATTAAACGTGATTTCCGGGATATTAGAACATTAGTCTTTATGTTAGCATTTCCAATTGTATTAATGTTAGTTCTTGGTACGGCACTTTCAAATGCATTTACGACATCGATTCCAATTAAAAACGTAGATGTTTTATATAAAGATTCGTCAACAGAAGGAGAGTTTTCGAATTATTTTAATGAATTTATTAAAGCAGCAAACCATTCTGGGGTTCATTTTAAAAAAGCAACAAATGATGTAAATGGTGAAAATGAAGTAAAACGAAATCGTTATGATGGGTATGTAGTCATCCAAAATAATGGAATCAAATTATTTATTAATGAAGGAAATAGTGTTGAAGGTAGCATTATTCAAGGGATGTTAACTACCTTTGTTGATAAATATAATGTTGCAGCAGAAGTTGTCAAAATTGATCCTAGTAAAGTAAAGGAAGTTTTTAGCAATCATTCACATGAAAATTATATTAAGGATACATCAATTAGTTCTAATAAGCAGCCTGGATCAATGGATTATTATGCAATTGCGATGACAACTATGATTGCACTTTATGGAGCTATGTCTGCCAGTAATTTAATTAGTGGGGAACGAGTTCGAAAAACAGCTGACCGTTTAATTGTTTCTCCTATTCGTAAAAGTGAGATTTTCATTGGGAAAATAGTAGGAAGTATTGTTGTTAATTTTCTTTGTGCGACAGTAATCGTATTTTTTAGTAAGTTCTTTTTCGATGCAGATTGGGGTAGCCACCTTTGGTTAGTTTTACTTGTTATATTGACGGAAGTATTGTTTGCGATTAGTTTTGGATTGGCGATTAGCTATTTAACGAAAACAAGTGCTTCTTCTAGGGTGATTATCTTGATTGTTGTACAGTTATCTTCATTTTTTGGTGGTGCTTATTTTAAACTAGGAGATACTAGTGGGATTCTTGAATTTATCACTAAACTTTCACCTCTTACATGGGCGAATACTGCAATTAGTAAAATCATCTATGCCGATGATCTGTCTGCTGCAGTTCCTGCGTTCACTTTTAATATTGGATTATCTTTATTATTCTTATTAATGGCAACTATTTCTCTACGAAGAAGGGAGGGATTGTAAGATGCAAACAATCATTTGGTTGATTACCAATACATTAAGAGTTACTTTGAAAAATAAGAAAAATATCATTATGTATATTTTTGTTCCTTTAATAGGTATTTTCATCTCTTTCTTAGCTTACGGAGGAGCGGATAAAACAGTTATCCAAGTTGGTATTGTTAATGATGATAATCATACGATTGCCAATGATACGATTAGATTTTTAGAAGGTTTAGATAATGTTCATATTCAAAAAATAAGCAATAAGGAAGTAAAAGATAAAGTTGCATCTGGATCACTTGATTGTGTTATTTCATTTCAGGATGGATTCACTGAAAGTGTCCGACAAGGAAAGCCTGACCATATTCAAATTTCTTCGATAAAAGGCGCTCAAATTACTAGTTTCGTTAAGTCTTACTTATATAATTATATTGATAATATTGCTGCTATTAGCAGAGTAGCAAAAACGGACCAAACTAAGTTTGATCAAATGGTTTCAAATTACCAACATGCTAATTTTAAGGTAACTTCTAAGACATTGTCAGATACATCTAAATCTGAAAATATGACTACTTATAGTTTGGGCTTTTTAATTATGATTATGTTAATGTCTGCAGGGAATTTATCGGAAATCATCTTAAAAGAAAAAGAAAATCGAATTTACTTCCGTCTACTTTCTACACCGATTAATGCCAGAAAGTACATCTTCTCAAATATTGTGGTTAATATGATTGTCATGTTTATTCAAGTAATTCTAACACTGGTCTTTATGACATTTGTATTCCATATCGATATTCACATCCCATTTTGGGAAGCGGCTGTTGTGATGTTATTATTTGCATTGATTGCGGTAGGAATTTCATTAGTAATTGTTGCATTCTCTAATAGCACGAAATCGTCAGGTGCTTTACAAAATTTAATTATCGTACCAACCGTTATGATTTCTGGTTGCTTTTGGCCAATTGAAATTATGCCAACGTCAATTCAAAAAATTGCAGATTTTCTTCCACAAAGGTGGACATTAGAAACTTTAACAAAATTACAGCAGGGTAGCAGTTTAGGAAGTTTATATTTAAACATTTTAATTCTTTTAGCCTTCGCTATCGCGTTTTTCTTAATAGCAGTTTATAAATTTAGCAGAAATAGTCATACTAGAAATTTTGTGTAAAGTTCATATTAAAAAGCCATCTCTAGCGTTAGAGATGGCTTTTTGATATGAAACTTATTCGTCCATTGAGCTACATATTTCAATATAATGACCATCTGGATCAGCTACATATGCAACTGTTTGGCCCCATGGTTTAGTAATTGGTTCTTTAATAATTTTGACGCCTTTCGAGCGTAAGTCTTCGATCATAGTGAATACGTCGTCTGTTACGAAGCCAATTTCAAATGTTTGTGAAGATTCCTGGGAACTTTTATAAGTTAATCCTGTTAGCTCCTGTACATTGTCACGCTGAATCATAGCCAAAATCGTCTGTCCTGTGTCTAATTCTACATATGTACCATGATTTCCGCGAATGTTAAGACCAAATGTTTTCGTATAAAATGTAAGAGACGTTTCTAGGTTCGTAACGTATAAAATTAAATATCTCATTTTTAACATATCTATTCCTCCAGAAAAGTATAATCCCTCAATATTTCTACAAATTCATTGTTTATCCTTTTATTCAAATTGATATGTGTAAAATGATTCTTTCGCAAAAAATGATTTTAATCGATCATCAGGAATATCTTCGAATTTTTCAATCTTGATTACATCTTTTAGCATTGACTCAGTTTGAGATCGATGTGCCTTCAACGTACGTAGTTTTTGACTTGCTACATTCATAATGTCATTTACAATATCAGGTTTTCCTAATACTTCAAAACGTTCCTTTGTAATCGCAATGCACCATACGATTGGACGCTCATTCGAATCCATTCGACGAACAGTTTCAATCGCAGCTCTAGCAGTAGCATCATGATCAGGATGTACGCCATGTTCGGGATAAAAAGTAATTACAAGTGTAGGTTGAACCTCATCGATTACTTCTTTTATCGCTCCAATCACTACTTCTGGATCTTCAAATTCTATCGTTTTATCATGAAATCCTAGCATTCTTAAATCTTGAATACCCATTTCTCTACAAGCATCTATTAATTCATTTTTTCTAATAGTTGGAAGGGACTCTCTTGTAGCAAAAAATGGATTTCCCATATTCCGTCCCATTTCTCCAAGTGTTAAACATGCGTATGTAACAGGAATTCCTTTGTTCGTAAACTGTGATACTGTTCCAGCAGCTCCAAATGCTTCATCATCTGGGTGAGGGAACACTAGCAATACTTTTTCTTGTTTCATTTTTCGTGCTCCTCTCTTAAAATGGCGTGTGGCTTAATTGAATTGCGATTGCAAGTTTGCCTTCTTCATTATGTCCTGCTAATAGGAGACGGTTGTGGTCATCGACTTGAAAATCTGTTAAACCTTCTGCTACTACCCAGCCTTCTTCGAGCTTTAGGCCAATTCTGTAAGGATTTTTTCCAGTAATTGTCGCTCGACTTATATTAACTTTAGTATTTCGAATAAATGCATTTACCGTCATCACTTTATCATTAAAATGATTAGCATATGCACCATTTGTTGTTTCTAAATGTAAGTATACAGTTTGATTTATGAAATTTTGAAGTGCTTCTTCTACAGCACTGATTTGTAATGTTTGCATTTAATCTACCTCCTATAAAGAGTATTATAATCCAACTTTCCCTAAAATGGTAATTTGATGGTTTTAGATTTTGGTTGTTAAACTTTGTTGCTATTAAACATGGAGATTTGAGGATTTCCACTCCAGGATGCTCTAGTTTTCTGTGGCGTCTAGATAAGTGTTAAGTTTTTTAAACATAAAAAGATCCCTATCTAATTGGGTGATAGGGATTGGGGGGATGTGTATAACATGATTACTAAAATTTAACTGTTTAAATTTTCAGTTAATTTATACTTAATATACATGATATAAAAATGTTCGTCAATAGATTTATTGAAAATTTTTAAAATATTCAAAAAATAACAAAAAACTTTATAATTTATTTCGTTTAGCCGATAAAATGAATGTATAAAACTCGACAAAATAATGTCATATTAGTGATAAATAGTCATTTTTTTACTTATTTTACCTTTTTTCTCTTTTCTAATAGATGATAAATTGATACACTAGAGTGGAATAATATTTTTGAAAGTGAGGTAGTTATACGTGAAGGCAGAAGCACGAAATTTATATAGTCCACATAGAGAAGTAGTAAACAAGCCTTCTCGTAATCAATTTCCGCAGTCTCAAAAAAGAAAATCGATTCGATATCATAGGCTAATTTTGGCAGTCTTATATGTATCTTTATTTGTTGTAGCTGGCGTTTATTTGTTTAGTCAGAATCAAATTGTTTCGGCAAAGCAAAGTGAATTGCATAATTTACAGAAACAACAAACAAAGTTAACGAAAGCTGAGAGTGGGCTTACTAGACAAATTAAATTGCTAAATGATCCAGACTTTATAGCAAACTATGCTCGGGATGAATATATGTTCTCTAAAAAAGGGGAAACAATTATCATCGTACCGAAATCTAAGGAAGATCTTCAATCGAAAAACTAAATAGATGTTCAGAAAAGATTCTCATTATTGTGGGAATCTTTTTCTATATCTTTATTATAGAACAATCGTTCTGTTGTTGCAACTATAAAATAGAACGTATGGACTTAAATTTTATAATAGAATCGAATAGGGTGCAATTTTAAAAAGATTCTTGATAAAGGAATATGTTTTTATCATTTAATTGGAAATTTTTTCTATATTGTAGTCTTTTTGCCGATATTTGATACTAATATCCTATGATTTCTACAAAATTTTTACTATTCTGAAAAATATATCTTTGATATAATTTATTTAAGCTAATATGAGGAGGATTAACATGTTGAAGAAGATCATTTATGTATTTGCTATTTTAATTGTACAACTTATATTGACGTTCCTTGTTAGTGTTCTTTCGGATTCATCGGCTAGTAATACTGCAATAATTATTGGATTCGCAACAACAATTATCCTTTATTGGAAAAGCGCAAAAAAACAAACTTACACGCCTTTCCAGCAATATCAATGGTTACGTGCGGCTGGATTAGAATTAAATGAGTTACATAAAGATTTTCAAAGAAGTACTGCGATTAAGGCATCTTTAATTTATAGTTTCTCAGGTTTAGTAGTCACTTTATATTCATCACATATTTTAATTTAGTTTGTAATAAAAAAATGGACAAGCACTTCATGTGCTGTCCATTTTTTTTATGATTCGTCATTTTCAGTGTCTTGTTGTAGGCGTTTTATTCTTCTTCTATATGCAATTGATGATACAAGAATACTACATTCGTATATAACTAATAATGGTAAACTTGTCATCATATCAGACACAAAATCAGGTGGTGAGATTGCAGTTCCGATAATAATTAATACAAAATAAGCAAACCGGCGAAATTTTCGTAAAAACGCTGGTGTTACAATTCCAATACTTGTTAAAAATAAGATGATAACAGGTAAATCAAAGAAAAACGCGAACGGAACTACTAAGTTAAATAAAAAGCTAAAATAGCGTTCAGCAGTAAATGTAACTGTGACTAATTCTTCTCCAATATCCTTTAAAAATTTTAATACGTTTGGAAAAATAAAATAATAACCAAAAGCCAAACCGCAAATAAATAAAATAAATAAAGCAGGGATATAGAGCATAGTCGTTTTACGTTCTTTTATATGTAAGGCTGGTCTTACAAACGCCCACAATTGGTAGGCAATTACAGGAATACTGCAGGCAATTGCAAACACTCCACCAATCATAAAATAAATCCAAAGAACATCACTTGGCCCAAGTGCTAAAAGTTTTTGATCTAAACCTTGTACAAGAAAATGAAAAATATCTTTTGTAAAATATAAACCTATTCCTAAAAATATGACGAATGCAGCAATTACTTTTATTATTCGATTTCGAAGCTCATCTAAATGATCAATGACACTCATTTCTTTTTCTTGCATATTTTCCCCCAACGCAAACTATGAAAGTATTTTATTATAATATATAGAGTTTCCTTCATTTTGTCAGAAAAAAGAACAATCGTCAATGAATATAAGGGACTTTCAGAATTCTTTCATGTCTATCTTTTTCTAACATATTAATAGGCTTTCTATCTTTGTCCGACTATAATAATAAGTACGAGTATTTAAGATAAGGTAGGTAAGTGTTTTGGATGGAAAAAGTCATGTAATTGTAGGATTATTCGCAACAGGTGTCACTATGTACGCAACACACAATGATTCAATGACCGTTCCACTGATTGTTGGTGCAATTAGTAGTCTCGCTCCGGATTTAGATCATCATAACGGTTCATTAACTAAAAAGATTTCGACCCCATTACAAATTCTGTTTAGTTTATTATTTTTAGCCGTTTCATTATTTGTCTTGATAAAAACGGGCAAGTTTATTTTTGCTGGTTCCTGGATTTATGGTGTAGGGTTATTCGTTTTATTTATTATATGCGTGAGTTGGTTAAGGCATATGAAAACGATACTTATGTTGACCGGTTTATTGATTTCGTTTATTGGTTGGTTTGCTTTTCATGATAAATGGTCAATCATTGCTGTAGGTTTATTTATTGCCATTTCTTCAAGATTAAAACATCGCGGACCGACACATTCTCTTTACTTTTTAGCAATATGGAGTGGGATTTGCTTTTTAATTCAAAAGGATTTATTAATTAATGGTTTATGGTTGGCAGGAACAGTTGGTTATTTTTCGCATCTTTTAGCGGATCAATTGTTTACTAAACAGCGTATCAAATGGTTATAGACCCTTTTTTTGTCACATGATTTTTGTGAATTCATCCATACTATGAAGGATGTTTAATAAAGAAAGAAGGGTCAGATTTGAAAAAAATAAATGTCTTGTTCGCTGCTTGCATTATGGTACTCGCTTTTTCATTTTCAATTCCGGTTTCTGCAAATAGTTACTCAAGTCAACAGGTTCTGAAAAGTCCTTCAAAAGCGGTCTTAAGTAGTAAGCAATCATCGATGAAATTTGCACTAAGAAGATCTTATCGCTCCAATCGAAGTTATCGTCCTTCTGCACCTAGATCAAGTTACCGTTCTTCCAGAAATACCAGCAGGAATTTTCTAGGTTATGCAGGGGCATTTGGTATTGGTTCTTTATTTGGGTCAATGCTACATCCGTTTGGTGGTTACTTTGGCGGGCAACAATTTGGCTTTTCATTTTTTAGTCTATTAATCGATATACTTTTAATTATCGTTATTATTTGGTTTATCAAGAAAATTTTTCGTAGAAGTGGTAGGTAGGATTGGTTATTATCCATTGGGGGTAGCTGATGAGAATTTATTTTGATGAGCAAGATGTTGCAAATGCAATTTGTGTATTTGTAGCTGATTTGGAAAGAATACGCCCTGAGGATGTACAAATTGAGTTTCAATTTAATGAAGGTGAAGGAGTAAACTGTCTCGTAAAAGCGAATCATCTAGACTCTCATTATGGAGAACAACAAATATCGGATGCCATCGGTTTTTATTTAGATGAGATTCATCGTTTTTCCTCCCATGCAATGGACATAGTAATTGGATTTGATGAAGACGATGGCATTACAAGTGAAGTAACAATTACATATTCTTAAAACCCGAGAGTGAACAGTAATGTTCGTTCTCGGGTTTTTTATTTTAGTTTAAGCATAATTCGTTACATATTCGTAAACAATATCTTGTACTAATTCATGTAGCGAACGTTCGTTTTTTTCTTGTTCGGTTATGATTTGATTGTACAGTTCATTTAACATCTCAACTGTAATCCATTGTTCGTGTTCGCCCCCATATTGTGTTAATGCCTTTTTGATCATCTGTTTCACAAACTGTCCATCCACTATGTATTTCCTCCCTTAAGTTACTTTAAGTATATCCAAAATTTTAAATGGTTCCTAGAGAAAAATTTATTGAAATAGAACGTATATTCGTTTAATATATGTTTATAATAAAAATAAGAACATGAGTTCTGCTATTATTTGGAAGAATTGGAGTGGTATGCATGAGCATTTGTTATGAAGAGTTACCACATCATCGTATATTATGCATCGATATGAAGAGCTTTTATGCAAGTTGTTCTGCCGTTATGCTCGAATTGGATCCTTTAGCATGTTATTTAGCAGTTGTTGGTGACGTAGAGAGGGAGGGAAGCATTGTACTTGCAGCTTCTCCACGATTAAAAAAGGAGTTTGGAATAAAAACAGGTTCGCGGGTTTTTGAAATTCCAAAGGATCCTCGTATTAAAATTGTGAATCCTACAATGTCAAAGTATTTGGAGGTTTCAACTAATATCGTAAAGTTACTAAATGAATATGTACCTTTAGAGGATTTGCATGTATATAGTGTCGATGAATGTTTTTTAAAAGTTGATGGCGTAAAGAAATTATGGGGAGATGCATGGGAAATTGCTGAAAAAATTCAAGCAGAAATTACAGCTCGTTTTAATTTACCATGCTCGATTGGTATAGGTCCTAATATGCTTTTGTCAAAGCTATGTCTAGACCTAGAAGGGAAAAAAGATGGGATAGCGGAGTGGACATACGACGACGTAAAAGAAAAGCTTTGGAAAGTCAGCCCTCTAAGTGAAATGTGGGGAATCGGTAAGAGAACTGAACGTTCTCTAAATTCAATGGGAATTTTTACGGTAGGCCAACTAGCGAACTATCCTCTCCATTTGCTTGAAAAGAAATTCGGTGTGATGGGGAATCAACTGTATCATCATGCATGGGGAGTTGATCTCTCTGAATTAGGTGCACCGATTATGAGCGGACAAATTAGCTTTGGGAAAAGCCAGATATTAATGAGAGATTATACGAAAGTAGAAGAAGTTAAATTTGTTATTCGTGAAATGTGTGAAGAGGTTGCACGTCGCACTCGAAATGCCAAAAAAGCGGGAAGAACGATTACATTAGGAATCGGCTATAGCCGTGAAGAGTTTGGCGGAGGATTCTCTCATGCTTTCACGATGGATGAGCCGACGAATATCACATCAGATTTGTATGAAGTATGTAACAAGCTTTTTGATCAATATTACGAGGGTAAAACAGTTCGGCAAATCTTTATTACCCTTTCCAACATCGTAAGTGATGAACTGATGCAATTAAATTTATTTGATCAGAAGAAGCCTCAAAAAAGAAAGTTAGGCTATATCATGGATGCAGTGCGAAAAAAATATGGATCGAATTCACTTCTATGGGCAGTTTCCTATACGGAAGGTGGAACAGCCCTTGCTCGGAGTAAGCTAGTAGGCGGACATAAAGGGTAATTCGAAATGTAGAAAAAGGTTGGTTTTTAACCTTTAATGGACTTTAGCTTATGACCTCGAGGGGCAAGGCGCTGGAACTAGACAGTGCGAAATGTGGAAGCGTCTCGCTAACCCCGACAAGCATAAGAAAAAGAACAATAAAGGTTGGTTTTTAACCTTTAATGGACTTTAGCTTATGACCTCGAGGGGCAAGGCGCTGGAACTAGACAGTGCGAAATGTGGAAGCGTCTCGCTCACAGAAGATGGCATGCTAAAACCACGACGTCCTGTCGTAATGCATGCATGACCCACATCCTGTGGGCTCATAAGCATAAGAAAAAGAACAATAATAACAACCAAAAGAGATGTGCAGAAAAAAGGAGAAGAATGCGATGATTCGTGACCGTGGTACGATTAAATGGACGTCAATGATGATGCCTGAGCATGTAAAAATGCTTCGTGACTGGAAAGTATCTCAAAACTATGAACAACAGCGAGATGTTGATGAACAGTTATTGGAAGAAATGAATCGCCATCTTCAACAGGCTATATATGAGGATGAAAGTGTACAAATTACGTTTTATAAAGATCATCATCATCATAGTGTAAAAGGAAAAGTAGGGAAAATTAATTTACATCAAAATAGACTATCAATACATGAAGAACAAGCGGGATACATGGAGTTAATATTAAGTGATATTGTGGACGTGAAAATTGGATCATAGGAAGCATTAAAAAATAATGAGTCCATTAACGAATACTCACCCTCAGATTTGTATCTATACATCGAAAGGGGGAGTTGAAAATGGCGCAAATTGCTACTCAACAACTTACATTGTATGTAAAGTTACATGCAGGAAAAGATGCACAAGGAAAAATCATCATCAAGAAAAAGGTATACAAAAACATACGGGTAGGCGTTGATTTAGAGAAGCTGGTCGATGTTGGAAGTGCCTTAGCATCACTTCAAGACTTACCGTTAGTGGAACTAGAAGTATTAAGTAACGGATTGCTTTTAAACACTCTGTAGAAAAGGAGCGAAATGACATGATTCAAACTTTAGAATTGAAATTTTTAAATGAAGATGAAAAAGTTGTAACATTAACGGTAGACAATCCAACTATTCCGGTTAATCCAACACTAATTAATCAGGTGATGGATAAAATTGTAGCAAATAATGTGTTTACTTCTACGGGTGGTATTGTCGTAGCAAAACAAAGCGCGCGACTAGTGGGAAAAGAAATAATTGATATTAAATTATGATAGAAGATTAGCTTAGCTGAATGTGGAAGTGGCAAAATTAAAAGAAATTAAAAGATTACTAAGACCTCCAATGCAGGAGGTCTTTTTTTGCGTTATAATAGAATGATTAAATGGAACAGAAATAGGTTTTACTAGCAATGAATGAATACTTGGGATTAAGATAGTAATAGAATAGATAATAGAATAGTAGTAAAGGAGAGAACGACATGGCATTAATTGCAATTGATATGGATGGCACGCTTGTAAATGGTAAAAATAGTATACCTCAAGAAAATATTGAGAGCATTCGAGCTGCACAAAAAGAAGGAATCCATGTTGTCATTTCTACAGGCAGAATGTATGAAAGTGCAAAAGAAACTCTAGATGAAGCGGGGTTATCTTGCCCAATTGTATGTTTAAATGGGTCGCAAATTTATGATAAAGAAGCGAATGTTTTACACAACGATTCAATGAGTAAAGATGTTTTTGCAAAGGCGTTAGCAATTTGTGAAGCGGAAAATAAAACGTTTATTATAAGTACAAGTGAAGGTTCATTTACTAAATGTCGTGACACGTTATATGAAGAATTTTTCACTGACAAACAAACAGGAAAGCCACAAAAAGTAACAGCTACATTGAGAAAAGTTCGTAATTATACATCAATAGAAGATTTTAATAATATGGATGTATACAAAATTTTATTTCTTTCAAAGAATGAAGAAGTCATCAATCGAGTTCGTCTTAATTTAATGCAAGAAGAAAGCTTACTTGTTACTTCGTCTCATTCAAACAATGTCGAGATTAATGCAGCAAACGTAAGTAAGGGAGCGGCATTATTAAAGCTTGCCCCAATTCTAGGCGTAGATTTAAAAGAGAGCATGGCTATTGGAGATAGTTTTAATGACGTTTCGATGTTTAATCGCGTAGGTTTTTCAGTAGCAATGGGGAATGCAAAAGAAGAGCTACAACGTCAATGTGCATTTGTTACAAAAACAAATGACGAAGCTGGAGTAGCGCATGCGATTTATCATTTTTTAGATCAAAAACAAAAAATGAAGCAAAATTAAATAAAGTATAGTGGCCTTATCCAATAAAGGATAGGGCTTTTTTGAATTGAAAATTGAAGATGTGAATGACAAATTATTCTTGCCAAATCAATGTGATGAAGAGCAAAAGTGTAGTGAAACGAATCTATATTCGATTCGTTTTTTTAGTTTCTAATTATTAATTATGACAACAATGGAATTGACAAAATGCATTTTTCTTTAAATTGAAACCGCTTTAATACAAGCATATGATTAGATTAGAAAACGAAGAAAAAATACTGTAGAGATGAAAGGGAGAATAGGATGTCAAATACTAATTCTAAGGACTACCGAGTAAAAATACAAAGATTTGGTAGTTATTTAAGCGGCATGATTATGCCAAATATTGGAGCATTTATTGCATGGGGTATTATCACAGCATTATTCATTCCAACAGGATGGCTTCCAAATAAACATTTGGCTGAACTAGTTGGTCCAATGATCACTTATTTATTACCATTATTAATTGGTTATACGGGTGGGAAAATGATTTACGAAGGTCGAGGCGGAGTAGTCGGAGCAGCCGCAACGATGGGGGTTATAGTCGGTTCAGATATACCGATGTTCCTTGGAGCAATGATTATGGGTCCTTTAGGTGGATATTTAATTAAAAAAGTTGACCAGTACATACAACCAAAAGTAAAACAAGGATTTGAAATGTTAGTTAACAACTTCTCAGCAGGTATATTAGCAGGAATTTTAACATTATTGGCATTTTGGGCAATAGGTCCGACAGTAGTTGGATTAAATCATGTATTAGCATCTGGAGTTCAAGCAATTATTGATGCGAAACTACTTCCATTAGCAAATATTTTTATTGAACCTGCAAAAGTCCTTTTCTTAAATAATGCAATAAATCATGGAATCTTAAGTCCGCTGGGGACTGAACAAGCATCCGAATCTGGGAAATCAATTCTTTTCTTATTAGAAACAAATCCAGGACCCGGTTTAGGAATTCTGTTAGCATTTATGATATTTGGAAAAGGAACAGCAAAACAAACATCACCCGGAGCTGCAATTATCCACTTCTTTGGAGGAATTCATGAAATTTACTTCCCTTATATTTTGATGAAGCCAATATTAATTTTAGCAGCAATTGCAGGTGGTGTTAGTGGCGTATTTACATTCTCTTTATTAAAGGTCGGATTAGTCGCTCCCCCTTCACCAGGAAGCATCTTTGCATTAATTGCAATGACACCAAAAGATGGAAACCATTTTGGCGTGTTATTAGGTGTTTTAGTTGCAACAGTCGTTTCATTTGTAGTAGCATCACTTATTTTAAAATCAAGTAAGTCAGGTACAGAAGAAGATATTTCTGAAGCAACAGAAAAAATGCAACAATTAAAAGGAAAGAAAAGCGCTGTAGTTGAAACTTTTGGGGCTACAGTTCAGTCTAGAGAAAAAAAGGATTTTGAACCTGAAAATGTAAAGAAAATTATCTTTGCATGTGATGCAGGAATGGGTTCTAGCGCAATGGGAGCTTCTATTCTTAAAAATAAAGCGAAGAAATCAGGCTTGAATATCGATATTTCCAATACTACTATAAATAACATCCCACACGATGCTGATATAGTCGTTTCACATAAAGATTTAACTTCAAGAGCAATTGATAAACTTCCGACTGCACATCATATTTCAGTTGAGAATTTCCTGAGTAGTCCTAAATATGATGAGTTAATCGAGAACTTGAAATAATGATTAAAGAACAGACTAACCAATTGTCTGAGTCGGCATATAAACAAAGTTTTATAGACTCTTTATATAATAACTTTGAAAACCTTTGAATCAGAAATTCTAGTAATAAAGTAATGGAGGTGAAAAAATGTATATTTCGGCAAGGGAACGAAAAATACTGGAACTTTTACTAAACAAACAGGAAGAAATCACTGTAAAAGAAATAGCAGATGAATTAACTGTAAGTCCACGTACAGTTCATCGCGATTTAAAAGGCGTAGAAGAAATTATAGATGAATATGGTCTTTTGCTAAATAAAAAATCTGGGAGCGGTGTTCAGCTGATCGGTGATGTTTCGTTAAAGGAGAAGATTCAATCCTTTTTATTCAATCTTAACTATTATGAATATACTTCGGAAGAACGACAAACGTTTATTTTGTCCACTTTATTAGCTTCTAAAGAACCAGTTAAATTAGTATCTTTAGCGAATGATTTAAATGTAACACTGGCAACTATAAGTAATGATCTAAATAAAGTAGATGAAGAAATAAATCCCTTTAACCTTAAATTATTAAGGAAACGAGGCTATGGGGTTGAAATAAACGGACTTGAATCAGACAAACGAAAAGCAATGAGTAAATTGATTAATACTAATATCGAAGAGTATGAATTTATATCGATCATAAAAGAAAATATTCAAAAAAAATCTGCTGAATCAGTTAACACTCGCTTACTAGGTTTAATTGATGAAAATAAGCTGCTAATAATTGAAAAACAAATCAATCGAATCAAAAAAGAATTACCTTATGCTATTGCAGATCGTGCATATATAGGCTTAGTCGTCCATTTGGTACTAGCAATTGAACGAATAGAGCAAGGAGAGAAAATAAATTTTGATGAAAATCTCTTAGTTGAATTGAAAAAATCAAAAGAATTCAATTTAGCAAAAAAACTGGCAATAGTGCTAGAGGAGATATTTAATATTGAGATCAGCGATGGTGAAGTTGGCTATATAACAATGCATTTAATGGGTGCAAAACTTAGTAATGAACATCCAGAAATATTAGAAGATTCGAGTCTTCACGTAGGAGTTTATGCTCAAAATTTAATTCGTTTCGTAAGTAATGAATTGAATCGAGATTTAACAAAAAATGTATCACTTTTTAAAGACTTAGTTGCTCATTTAAAACCTGCGTTATACCGAATTAAGCAAAACATGGGAATATCAAATCCACTTCTCTTAAAGATTGAGGAAGATTATCAGAAACTATATTTTATATTAACAAAAGCAGCACAAATCGTTTTTAATGACTTAGAGGTACCGAAAGAAGAGATTGGATTTTTAGTTATCCATTTTGCTTCTGCAATTTTAAGTAGTGACCAAGTAAAAGAGCATAAAACTCTAGTAGTCTGTTCGAGTGGAATTGGGACATCCAAAATACTCTCGACTAAATTACAAAAAGAAATCCCTGGATTAAAAACTGTAAATATATCATTGTTTGATTTGCCAAAAATAGATCTATCGGAATATGGGACAATCATTTCGACAATTCCACTGAAAAATATTAATGAAGAGTACTTATTAGTAAATCCATTATTGTCAGAATCAGAGATTGCTAAAATTAGAAAATCAATTATGACAAATAAACGTCTAATTGGGAAAGGTATAAACGAAAATCAAGATCAAATTAAAGTTAATCATGAAAATTTTATAGTCGATCTTAAAAAGGTTAAAAACTATTCGACAGTGATTTATAAACTATTAGAAGGATTTTATATAGATAACATTGAACAGAGCGAGACAATTGCTGATGCCTTACAAGAAATCTGTAATGTACTTAAGTTAAAAAGTGTCATTAAGGATCCGGAAAATGTAGTATCAGCTTTACTTAAACGGGAAGAACTTGGCGGAATAGGGATACCAGGTACTTCACTCGGTTTATATCATACTAGAAGTGAAAGCATACTTAAACCTAGCTTTTCGATAGGAAGATTGAATAATGCATTTAAAAGAAAAGCGATGGATGATACAGATATTGAAGTAGACACGATACTTTTAATGCTTTCACCATCAAATATTAGCGATGAGGCGTTAGAAATTCTAAGTGGAATTAGTTCACTCATAATTCGTGATGAACAATCAATTGAACTGTTCCAAACCGGCAATGAAGAGGAACTACTTAATTTATTAGCAACTGAAATGAAAGAGTTATATGACTCGAAATTTATAAAATGAGGTGTTTTACTAACATGAACAAACAGATTTTATCAAAAGAAAATATATTATTAAACGCGAGCTTTATAAATAAAGAAGAGGCGATTCGAAAAACAGGACAAATTTTAGTAGAAAAGGATTATGTAAGAGACCATTATATTGAGAAAATGCTAGAACGTGAGAAGTTGACGACGACATATATGGGGAATTTTGTAGCAATCCCACATGGTACAGAGGATGCGAAGAAAAATGTAATTGATTCTGGTATATCGATTATTCAAGTACCAAATGGTGTTGACTTTGGAAATGGGAATATCGTAAAAATTCTCATTGGGATTGCTGGTAAAGACGATGAACACTTAGAGATACTTTCACAAATTGCGATTGTATGCTCTGAAGAAGAAAATATTCAAAAACTTGTAGAAGCAACAACGCCAGAACAAATACTAAATATGTTTGAAGAGGTGTATTAATAATATGTTAGCAGTCCATTTTGGTGCAGGCAATATAGGTAGAGGTTTTATTGGTGGCCTACTTTCAGAAGCAGGCTATCAAGTCTGCTTTGTAGATGTAAATAGTGAAATAGTAGATTTGCTAAATGAGAAAAAATCATATCGTGTGGTTCTTGTAAGTGATCAATCAGAAGAAAAACTAGTTAACAATGTAAGAGCGATTAATAGCATAAAAGATCCGGATGACGTAATAGAAGCAATTGTTAATGCAGATTTAATTACAACAGCTGTCGGTCCTACTATTCTACCAATTATATCAGGACTAATGGCAGATGGTTTGAAAAAAAGAGTAGAGAAAACAAACAAACGATTAAATATTATTGCCTGTGAAAATATGATTGATGGTAGTGAATTCTTGAAAAAGAATGTATACGAAAAAATAACAGAAGAAGAAAAAAATCAGTTTGATTTAAATTTCGCATTTCCAAATGCCGCAGTAGATCGTATTGTGCCAAATCAAATAAATGAAGATAAATTAATAGTTCATGTTGAACCTTTTTATGAGTGGGTTATAGATCAATCAATGATGCTAGGAGAAGTACCAAAGATTGAAGGAGTTACTTATGTAAATGATTTAAGACCATACATAGAAAGGAAATTGTTTACCGTCAACACTGGACACGCAGTGGCTGCGTATATCGGTTATCAAACTGGACTAGAAACAATTAAAGATGCGATGGAACACCCAAAAGTATTAACAGCGGTTGAAGGAACATTAAAAGAAACAGGGGATGTATTAATTAGGAAATATGATTTTGATTACGACAATCATGTGAAATATATCACAAAGATTATTGGCCGTTTTACTAATCCATATATTAACGATGAAATACCAAGGGTGGCAAGAGGACCGTTGCGTAAGTTAGGACATGATGATCGTTTAGTAAGTCCAGCTATTCAATATTATGATTATGTAAAAGCGGAGCCAGTCCACCTAGCAAATGCAATTGTTGCTGCACTAAAATATGATTTTAGGCAAGACGACGAGGCTTTAGAATTACAGAAAAAAATAAAAGAATTAAGTTACGAAAAAACATTAAATGAAGTTTGTGGTTTGAAGGAAGACCATCCTTTGTTTGAATTGATATTAAGTAAATTACACTAATAGAAAAATAGATTAATGGAGGACCTTCAGTTTTTTTTGAAGGTCTTTTCGAATTAAGGAAGAATTAATACAATAAAACAGTCAAAATTTTCGGATGAGAGTTTAGGTATCTCGTAGCAATTTTAATTTCGTAATTAATAAATACACTATAAAAAAATAAAAGGAGAACATTAAAATGAATGCAATTGCTGGTTTCATACCGATTATTTTTATGTTATTTTACATAGCTATTCCGGTTGGGATTATCTATTTCTTCTATAAGAAGTACGAGAATTTATCGAACATAAAAAATAAAGAGTTGAAAAAACAAACAGAAGCGTTGGAACGAATTGCTCGTGTATTAGAAAAATCTTCGTGAAAATACTGATTCACACGGGAGAGTTTCTCCACTTTATCAAGTAAAGAAGTACTAATATGAACATCCTTAGTTCTGTATCACGACTAAGGTTTTTTGTGTTTTTTTGTGATGTTTTCATGTTGTAGTTAGAAAAGTTAATTAGGTTTGCCAATGATGAAAATAACTTTGTAAAAGTTAGGGACAAGTAGTAACGAAAACAAATAACAATCATATTAATAGATTATTAACAAATATAGACAAGCTTAAGGAGTGCTATTCCAAAGAGAGATTTATGTCTAATAAAATAAAATAAAATAAGGTGATATTATGCATTTTGGAAGACATCTAAGACCACCAAAACCTTTTCCACCTGGAGAAGATTTTGCGCAAGTAACAAATAGCGGGGGAGTAATTGCCGTTTTAAATGAAGGGACAAAAGTAACATTCCCATCATTCGAATTTTTAGGAGAAGCAATTATAATTAATGAAGCTAAAGATCGGTTAACAGTTTTTCATCCAGGGAATTATTATATTGCTTATTCTGTGAATACGACTATTCCAACAAAAGTATCCACAGCGATTTTAATTAACGGCAGACGAGTAAGTGCTACAACGATTGCACCAGTAGAGAATAGAACAGAATACAATAATCAAATTATCTTGCCATTAGAAGAAGGAGATACTATTTCGCTTGAATTGTTTGGAATAGTAGGTACTGTGACGCTATTAGCAGGTGCTGGCGCTTCACTTTCTGTTTTCAAAATAAGTTAGGACAAGCTATTTTATAAAATAAATAGGTTTGCTCTATTTTATCCCAAGAGTGCATTGCTTTTACTTAAAAAAGTAATGCACTTTTTTTCGGAAATTATAGTTACCAGCTTATTTTCATTCAATAAAGAATATAATCAAGGTAGGAATATAGATGGTTGATGAAGAAACTAACTAAAGACTCCATAAGGGTTAATCGGGAGAGGGGAAGGATTTGTCTATGAGTAAAAAAGAATTTTTATTGGATCAATTAGCAGTTTGTCGCAATATCGAAAGTTGGATTAAACCATTAAGTACTGCTTTAGAAGGTTTAAAAGTTGAAGATGCTATATGGAAACAAAACGAGACCGCTCATTCCATTGTTGAAATTGTAAATCATTTATATTTTTATAATGAAAGATGGTTGAACCGTTTTAAAGGTGAAATTCCTACTGAAGTTGTTAAACGAAATGCGGATACATTTTTTGAGATTAAGCAGATTACAGAAGATCATTGGCAAGAACTTGTTCAAAAGATAGATGAAGGATTGGCAAACTGGCAACAAATTATAGAGGAATCTACTGAGGAAAAGCTCCATGAACAGATTCCAACTTTTCCAGAAGGGGCAATTTGGTGGGAAGCACTATCAAACCTTTGTACACATAATACATATCATATTGGACAAATCATTTTTATTCGCAAGTTACAAGGGTCATGGGAGAGTAAGGAAGAAGAATAAATAGATGTGGGAGAACCTCTTTTAAGAGGTTTTTTTTATTACAATGCATTTAGTTGTAGAAGTCGAAATAATAAGAAAATTAAATAACTAAAAATGGTATAATATGACAAGCGTAAGATTGGAAGCTGCAGAATTAGTTTTCTTGGAGGGGAAATCAATTGTTGATAAGGGAAGTAGTAACGGAAGATGCTGAGAGATTTCTACAATTAATAAAAGAAGTTGAAAATAAATCGGAATTTATGCTTTATAAAGCCGGTGAAAGAAAAATGACAGCGGATAAACAACGTCAGCAAATTGAAATTATTACTAAGCAGCCGAATGCAACAATATTAATTGCCGAAGAAAAAGGTGATTTTTGTGGATATCTAATGGTAATCGGTGGGAATGCTCAAAGGAAAAAACATACAGCATATATAGTGGTAGGTGTTTTAGATGAATATAGAGGGAAAGGTATCGGAACATTACTTTTCCAAAAATTAGACGCATGGTCAATCACACATAAAATAGTCCGATTGGAACTTACTGTTGTTACTCAAAATGAAGCAGGAGTAAATTTATATAAAAAAATGGGCTATGAAATAGAAGGAACAAAAAAGAAATCTTTGATGATCGATGGAACGGTATACGACGAATATTATATGGCTAAATTGCGTTAATCTCTATGAATTTAGTAATAGAAGAAGCTTAGATGATCAAGTACTTGAATGTTAAATCGAAGAAAAGAAGTGAGCTAAAATGGATTTTTTAACTGGAAAGGTTATATTTATCTCTATATTTATATTAATCATACATTGTATTGAAACACTTGCCTACTCGGTCAGACTATCTGGTGCAAGAGTAAAATTAATTGCCTCCGCCGTATCTTTATTTAGCATGATGGTAATCGTTTCAAGGATGGCAAACATGATGCAGCAACCATTTACTGGTAGTTTAGTAGATACGGCTGCAATTAATCATACATTAAATCATATAGATGAACAGTTTAGAGTGCTAATCGGAGCATCAACACTAGGAACAATTTTAGGAATCCTTTTATTACCAACCTTTGTGGCGTTATTTTCAAGAGCAATTATTCAACTGTCAAACGAACGTGGATCTATATTAGCAGTAATTAAAAAAGCACTGACTTTGAAAAATCTTTTAGGGTATGTAAAGCATTTTAAAATACCTAGACTATCATATTTTAATGACGTGAATTTAAAAGATATACCGTATAAGCTATTTTTTATTAATTTAATTGTTACTTCAATTTATACGATTGGAGTATTATCGGCACTCTATGCATCCGTCCTTGTTCCTGAAAGACACACAAGTACAACAATGGCATCAGGATTTATAAATGGAGTTGCTACAATTCTATTAGCACTTCTAATTGATCCGAAGATTTCAGTTCTGGCAGATGATGTGGTAAATAATAGAGGGAGTTATTCCAAGCTAAAAGGAATATCAATCATGATGATATCATCATGATTACTAGGAACTCTTTTTGCTCAAATACTCTTTATCCCCGGTGCTAACTATATCGTATGGGTAACAAAATTTATCAATTAATTAAAAGACGCTGCTCTTACTAATTGGCCCTTTACTAAAAGATTGTTACGTATAAATAGGTTTTTTGTAACTTTATAGACAGAAGTTGATTGGATTGGATATGCGAGACTCCTGTGGGAGTAGCGGGAAGGGTGAGACCTAAGCAGGCTTGCTGAGGAGGCTCAGCTCTTGCCCCACGGAAAGGGAGCATCCTGGAGTGGAAATCAACTAACACACTCCCAAAAAGCAACGATGGATAAAAGAACAGCATACTTATTTAACGAATAATGCGATACTTCTAGAATGAAGTTCGCTTTTTTTATTGAAAATTAAGGGAAATAAGGCTAATTTTAAGAAAGAAGGAATATATAGAAAGTGTATTGAAAAATAGTAAAATAAAAAATAAATTGTGATGGGGATTTCAAAATGATTAAACAAAATGTTAAGGCGTACATTTTGAAAAAATATAATATAAAAGAATCGGATTTTTTAGGAAAAGGGCAGGAAGCGGAAGTATATTTGTATGATCATGATAGAGTCATTAAACTATATGATTCTACGGCATTTAAAAAACAGCAAATTTTAAAGCGGTTTTATGAATCTATGGTTTCGGATGATATTAACTTTGAATTGCCATCAATACATGAAATAATTAAAGAACAAGACGCTATTCTAACAATTGAGAAACGAATTGTAGGACGTAATATCCAAAAAGATTTGTCACAATATAATGCTGAAGAGTTAGAAGCATTTTTTAAAAATTATTTAAATACGATCGTAAGCATACAAAATATCAACCTAAAAACGAAGATGAGTGAGTACAAATTATTAAGTGACTATGAATGGTCAGAGCGGCCAAATGATTGGTACGATTTTTTAAAACAATCACTCATCTGTAAAAACAATGAAGTAAAAGAGTATCTTATGAAAGCGGTACTAAATTATGAAATGAAATATGAGAGGTTACTTAAGTTACTATCAGTCGAGTATAAAGGAGACTATTCATTAATACATGGTGATTTTTATCCATCAAATCTTTTAGTAAATGAAGAAGGAAAAATTAGTGGGGTAATTGACTTTGGATTAATGACACTTTATGGAGATTTTGTATTCGATGTTGCTCTAAGTTGGTTCTTGTTTGATTTGTATGAAGAATTAGGTGAAAAGAAATTAGAAAATTATTTAAAGATGATTTTAGATACGATTGGTTACGAATATAAAAATCGTATTTATTTATACGTACTGTTTTATAGTATTTATTCAGCAAATTACTTTTCAGAAAATTGTAGCGATGGTCATTACCAATGGAGTGTTCGAAATTTAAATAATGAAAAGTATTGGGAAAAACTTGAGGAGTAATGAAGTAAATGAATAGAGTATATACAAAAAAGGCTCAAGAAAAGTTGAGCCTTTTTTTGTTATTTATTAACTTCAGATTCTACTAAACCAGCAACAAGGATGTAACGCTCTGGTGCAGGACCGATATATCGGAATGGATAACAAGTACTAACAGTTAATGTCGGTCTTGGCTTTGGGATAATGACAGTACGATCATCTTTATCAACAATTCGAATTTTGTGCACCTCGTACGTAAAAGTACCAGCTGAAGTTTTGACAATTAAATGATCACCGATTTTAACCTTACCAAGCTCACGAAATACTGTGTCACGGTGACCCGCAAGTACACTATTATCTCGTTCTCCCGGCATAACAGATTTTGCATAATGACCGATACCTTTAGAAAGCTCGTCTTCATTTGTACCATGGAAAATTGGTAATGTCGCATGGATTCTCGGAATGGAAAGAGTTCCCATTTCCTCGCCAAATTTTGGATAAGTTCTATAAAGCGGCGCATTCTTTTTTATCTGGTCCATTTTTTTCGCCGCATCTTTATTTACTGATTCTTTAAACTCGTCCTTTGTTTGTTTATAAAGAAAATAAGTTTTAATCATTGTAAAAGCATTTGTCGTGGAGAAAAATAAGCCACATAGAAAAAGGAAAGCCGAGATGAAAAGAAGAATTTTACGTTTGCGATTCATCTTTTATCGTTTAGCAATTACTTTTCTGCGTAATACAAGTGCAGATAACATCATGAAAATACCTACAAATGCCCACTCAGTAGTATGAGTTGCCGTTTTTGGAAGTTTTCCACCGTTTTCAGTTCTGCTAATACCATTTGAATGATTCTTAACGTTAACTTTCACATCGTTAACCATACCTAGTAAATCGTCATTTAATAATAAATCTTCTGTCACTACGGCATCTAATAATAGATTGCCAGAATTATCATAAATATCTAAATAAACCTTAGCGTTTGCCATTGAATCGGCAGAATCGTCCATCATTAACATTTTTGCAAAAGTAAGAGGCGTTTTTACACCATTTTGTTCAATAGCAACTTTTACATCGATTTTTAAAGTAGATTGAAGTTCTTTTACAATATTTGTAAGTTCCGCAGATAACTCAGCTGGTAATTCATCCGGAGCTGTATCCATTGAGAAGATATCTGCATATTTATCTGACAGATTAGTCATTCTTTCAGCTAAAACTTGTAGTTTTGCTTCTGCAGAAGGATCATCCTTCATAACTTTTTCAATATAAGAAGATACATGATCTATTTCAGTTTGAGTAATTCCAAATGAATCAAGTAACTTAGACATATCATCCATAGATGGCATTTCGCCACTACTATCTGATTCTAATAAAATTAAATTTTCAATATCTGATGTGAAGTAATAAGTTTCTAATAATGATGCATTTTCGTCCATATCATCGTAATAGACTGCTAGTTCCTTAACTTGATCTTCAGTATAATCATAATCTGTTAGAATAGCAGCTAGACTTTCTTTTGTAAGAGGTTCCCCTAAAGTGTCCTTTAATTCATCAACTGAATCATAATCAGCGATAGACTCACCATAGTTGGATTTTAAATAATTTTCTAATTCTATTTGAGTCATGTCGATACTTTTTAAGTAAGTCGTTAACTCAGTCTTATTTGGAGCTGCTTGTGCTGTTAATCCTGGTGCAATTAAAGCTGCGGATAAAACGATTGATGCTACAACCTTTTTCATGATGCTTCCCCCTAAGTGTGTTATCCATAATTTAGCTAAATGTGATTAATGGGGCGTAATTTTAGTTGAGTAACAAAACAAAGAATTGGACAGAGAAAACCGATTATTTATGAGTTGAAATAAATAATCGGCAGGTAGAGACTATTCTTCTTCTTTAGGAGCACGAACAACAGATTCGAACTGAGTTTTATGCGTACCATCGCAATATGGTAATTTACTTGATAAACCACATCGGCATAAAGAAAAAGCTGCTTTTTGAGGGAATTTATTTCCTTCAGCATCAATAAGCTCAACTGTTCCAGTCACACGGAATGGACCGTTATCTAACACTTTAATTTGAACATCAGACATTATATTGCCTCCTAGACACATTTAGATTAATTATACATTAGAAGTTTCTTAAAATGAAAGGGTTATCTTATTTATTGGTTAGTAATATGAAACAAAATTTTAATTAAGCTTTAAAAGTATTTCTTATTCCATTAAGTATAAAAAATGATATATACTATATTGATATAAATTTAAAGTAAAAAAAGGAGTTGTCACCATGATTCGGTTAGCTAAAAAAGAAGATGCGAAACAGATTGTTCCTTTAATTGTCCAAGCTATAGAAGAAATCGCTTTTATGTTGACAGGAACTTCATCATATGACGAAGCTTTGCCAATATTAGAGTATTATATTCGTTCTGAAAAAAATAGATTAAGCTATCAAAATTGCTTAGTAAAGGTACATGAAGACCAAATTATTGGAGTGATAATTGCTTATAATTGCACAGAGCTATCAGTGCTAGATCGTGAAATGCTTGAAATAATCAGTCGTAATTTAAATAGTGAAAATGCAACAGTTGACAAAGAAGCGGATGAAGAGGATTTCTATATCGATACTGTATCCGTACATCCAAATTTTCAAGGTCTAGGAATCGGAACTGAGTTATTAACTGGTTTACTTTCCCATGCAAAAGAGATGGGTGTTAATCGTGTTTCATTAAACGTGGATCAAAATAAACCTGCTGCTCGACGATTGTATGAAAAAGTCGGATTTACGTACGAAAAAGTACAGTATATTATGGGACATCCATACGATTATTTAGTTTTCCCAATTCATAAAAAAATATTCGCCACAGAAGTCGTTTAAGATGCATCCTTTCTGTTGTTTAAGTTAAAATTAAACATGAGAAAAAAGGAGGGATTCAATTGAATTTTTTTACATTTGCAAATCCAACTGAATTGATTTTTGGTAAGGACAGCGTACAAAAGTTAAAAGAAAAGGCAACAAGCTTTGGCAAAAATGTATTAATTGTTTATGGTGGCGGAAGCGTTAAGAGAAATGGCCTATATGACCAAATTGTAGGAATTCTGAAAGAAGCTGATAAAACAATTCACGAGTTAAGTGGAGTAGAACCAAATCCAAGGTTATCAACTGTACATAAAGGAATTCAAATATGTAGAGACAAGAAGATTGATTTCATCCTAGCTGTAGGTGGCGGATCAGTTATTGACTGTACAAAAGCGATCGCAGTAGGTGCAAAATACGATGGAGAGATTTGGGACGTTATTACGCGCAAAGCAACTCCGACAGACGCATTAAAATTCGGTACAGTATTAACTCTTGCAGCGACTGGTTCTGAAATGAACGCTGGTTCGGTTATTACAAACTGGGAAACAAATGAGAAATTAGGATGGGGAAGTCGTTTCAGTTACCCAACTTTTTCAATTTTAGATCCTCAAAATACATTTACTGTTCCACGTGATCAAACTGTTTATGGATCAGTAGATATTATGTCGCATGTAATTGAGTCGTATTTCCATCATGGCACAAATACGAAGATTCAAGACCGTTTTTGTGAAGGCATTTTAAAGACGGTAATCGAAACTGCACCAATTGCTGTTGAAAATTTAGAAGATTACAATGCACGTGAAACTCTTTTATATAGTGGTACGATGGCCTTAAATGGCATTTTGAGCATGGGTGTTTTAGGTGATTGGGCTACGCATAATATTGAACATGCGGTATCAGCGGTGTCAGATATTCCTCACGGTGGTGGATTAGCAATTATTTTCCCACATTGGATGGAATATGTAATGAGCGAAAATGTTGATCGTTTCTGTCAATTTGCAGAAAGAGTATTTGATATTGAACAAGGTTCAATGACAAAAGAAGAGTGGGCATTAGCTGGTATTAAAGCATTGCGTTCATTCTGGAATTCAATTGGAGCACCAAGTCGTTTAAGCGAGTATGGTATTACAAAAGAACAACTTTCTGAAATGGCAGCTAAAACAGTTAAATATGGCCCATTTGGTCACTTTAAAAAATTAGATCAAAATGATGCACTTAAAATTTTAGAAGCAGCACTATAACCATAAGAAATGGACAGAAAAATGAACTGCACTTCCAATTGTTATTTTTGATTAACAATTCGTGTACAGTTCAAAATCTGTCCATTTTTTTATAACTTTACGTGGTCAATACCAATCTTGCTTAAAAATGATGAAACATTCGAATAATATTCTTCTTTATTTTCGTTAAGACTCATAGCGTGCGCACCATTTTCAGCAATATATAATTCTTTCATACCTTGATTTTTAGCTTCAAATAATTCAAGGGTTTGAGAATAAGGAATATACAAATCAGGTTTACTATGAATAAATAAAATTGGTTTTTTAATAAGTTGAGTAGCAATTAGTGGATTGATATCATTAATCCAAAAACCATCTCTTAGTTTTAACCAACAAGTTGCAACAGGAAGGATGGCCCACTTTGGAAGATGGGCTTCGATCTTTAAACGATAGGCAAGCTGTTCTTCAAAAGTAGCAAATGCACAATCTGAAATATAAAAGTCAGCAGAGTCCTCAACGAACCCCGCATATTGAAGTAAAGTACATGCTCCCATCGATTCTCCATGAATACCAAAAACGATATTTTGTTTCAATTCCTTCAAAAACTTTATAATCGTTTGTAAATCATATTTCTCATAAAAGCCATAGCTCGTTGTATGACCGCCAGATTCACCATGTCGTCTATGGTCGTATGATAAAACATTAAAACCAAGTTTTAAAAAAAGCTCGACATATTTAATTGAATTATTTTTATTCACTGTAACACCGTGAGTTATAATAACCCATTTATTTGTATCATAGTATTCATATAAGAAGCCCTTTAGTTCATAGTCGTAACGAGATTGTACGGAAAAGGACTGCTTATGAACGGAACGATACCAACCTTCATCAAATCGAGAATTTACCAACTCACGATGATAAATGTATTCAAGTGAATTAGTTTTCATAAATAAAACTTGTTTAGTAAAATAAAACCCTATTCCAACAAAATAAATGAGGAAGAGAAGGATAACAACAAGTAAGAATATCATATGTATCCATCACACTTTCTTATCCAAATAAAATATCTAATATTGTAGAAAGTTCTCCGCGTGTTTTTCCTTCTAAAATAGAAGGATTATAAACTTCTACAAATCCACAATTTAAACAAGAGACAAATAAATAATGATTATAATCAATATCAAACAACTTACTTAAACCAGAACCAGACATTGATACTTCTTTAATTTTTGCATGAGTATGTTTACATTTTGAACAGACAAATTTCTCTTGTAACATTTGTTCAGTGTTAGACATTATAGTCACTCCTTTTAGGTAAGTGTATCATAAAAGAATGAATAGTTAGAAAATTAAATTTGACAATTATTAATGAAGCATTAAACTAAAAATTGACATTATTTCATGTTAAAATAATGAGTATGGAAGGTGAATATAACATGAAAAAAAGAAAACCGCAGCAACAAGCAAAACCATCATATGAGCAAAAAGAGAAAATCACTTTAGGTTCATTTATGAATGAAGAAGTACTTCAAAAATTAAAAAATACGAAAAAACAATTACAAGAAAATGAAGTGAAATTAAAAGAAGAAGAAGAAGCACGTATTCGTGAAGAAAAAAGATTGCGTGAGAAAAATAAATCTTTCGAAGAATTATTAAATGAAAGTAATATTTCTTGGAAAGATTTCAAGTGATGGGACGTCATAATGACGTCTTTTTTTTTCTAAACTAAAAATAATGTTGATTTTCGTTACAGGATGCTCCCTTTCCATGGGGCGAAATCTGAGCCTCCTCGGCAAGCCTGCTTAGGTCTCACCCTTCTCGCTACTCCCACAGGAGTCTCGCATATCCAATCCAATCAAATCTCTTACTACACTCTTTGTTTCAAATCCTGTTAAATCTTTCAAAACAATGCGTTTTGTTTAAATTCAACAATAAACATTAACAGAGCATAGATTTAAATAATAGGAATTTCATAATGTGAAATAATCTGATTGTTCTTAATTTTATAATTTCTTATAGTTAAATTAGATTTTAAACGTGAATAAGGGGGGCAGAACTAAAGTAATGAAATAAGAGATTATTAAATAAAATGAAAGCGCTTTATTGTTTTTTTCGAATCGATAGTGAAAAAGTAGATTAAAAGAAATTTACATATTGGGATGGAGGAAATAATTAGATGGGTATTCGTACAGGAGCGCAATATATTGAAGGATTAAAATCTAGAAAGCCAGAGGTTTGGCTTGGTGGTGAAAGAGTCGATGATTTAGTAAACCATCCAGTGTTTAAACAGCCAATTTTAGAAATTGCAAAATTATATGATATGCAATTTGATCCACAATATCAAGATAAGATAACACATATAAGTGAAGAAACAGGCGAACGTATTTCAAATGCATTTTTAGTTCCTAAAACGATCGAGGATATTAAAGCAAGAGGAGCTTTATTTGAGGCATATGCAAAGTCAACATTTGGACTAATGGGTAGAACCCCAGATTTCTTAAATATTGTTTTAACTTCAATGGCAAGCAATTCGTGGTTTTTAGATAAGTACAATCCTGAGTGGTCAAAAAATGTCCAAAGTTATTTTAAATTTGTTCGTGATCAAGATATTTTTTTAACACATGCAATTATAAATCCGCAAAATGACAGAAGTAAACCTTCGTATGAGCAAAAAGATCTTTTTACGCATTTAGGTGCCGTTGAAGAAACTGATGAAGGCTTAGTTGTTAGAGGTGCAAAAATGCTTGCAACTTTAGCACCTATTACAGATGAAGTAATCATTTATTCATTCCCAGGATTTCATGAGGGTGATGAGAGATATGCGCTAGCATTTGCGTTACCTATCGATACACCGGGATTAAAAATTATTTGTAGAGAGCAAATGCAAGATGGAAAAAGGTCATTCTTTGATCATCCACTTGCATCCAGATTTGAAGAAATGGATGCTGTACTTGTATTTGAAGATGTATTGGTTCCGTGGAATCGAGTGTTTATTCATAATAATGTAGAGGCAGCTAATAATCTATATCCAAAAACGGGAATTGCACAGCAGCCTGCACATCAATCTGGAGTAAGAGGGTATGTAAAACTAGCATTTGCAACAGAAGTAGCTTGTAAACTAGCAGATTCAATTGGTGTAGATGTTTATTTAAATGTTCAAAACGACTTAGGAGAACTATTACAATCGGTAGAAACGATTCGAGCTTTACTTCGTGTAGCAGAGGCAGAATTTGAGACTCTACCTTCAGGTGAAGTAAGACCAGCAATGGAACCATTAGAAACGATTCGTGGACTACTTCCAACAATGTATCCAAGAGCGATTGAAGTAATTCAAACCATTGGTGCTGGCGGCTTACTTATGTCACCAACAGAGGCAGACTTCAATCACCCTGATTTAAGAGATTCACTTGATAAATATTATGTTGGCCGAGAAGGCGTTTCATCTGAAGAGCGTGTACAACTATTTAAGCTCGCTTGGGATTTATGTGGAGAAGCATTTGGTCAAAGGGCTTTACAATATGAGAGATATTATACAGGTGACCCAATTCGAAAAAGAGCGATATTTTATAATCAAATGAAACGCAAAAAAACATTCAGTATGGTTGATGATGCATTGAATGGGGCTAATAATTTAAAAGGACAATCTACTAATCTAGCGAATTCTAAAATTAACAACTAATTTTAGAAAGCAGGGGAGTTATGAATTGTTTTGGCTTGAGTGAGGAGGTAGACTAAATGATCTCTTCTATTCGTAAAATTTCTAGAATATTAGATTGCTTTACAGAAGATGAACCAGTCTTAGGAAACTTAGAAATAGCTGAAAAGTTAAATATGAATGCAAGCTCAGTCCACCATCTAGTTCGTACTCTTTGTTCTGAGGGGATATTAATTCAGGATAGTAAAAAAAAGTATCGACTTGGCTGGAAGTTACTTGAATGGAGTAACCATGTCATGTATCAGCAAGACATTTATCGAGAAGCTATTCCCTTGGTAGAAAATCTATTGAAAAATTATAACGGCACTGTTCATATTGGGATGTTTGATAAAGGGGATGTAAGGTTTGTGTTAAAAGTCTCCTCTAAAAACTCAATACCAGTTCCGACCTTCGTAGGTGCAAAACGACCTGCATATTGTACGAGTACAGGGAAAATTCTTCTTTCATATAATCCATCTTATTTAAAGTCAACAATTGATCGAGGATTTGAACCGTATACAACAAATACGATTACATGTATCGAAACATTAAAAAAAGAATTAACTGCTATTAAAGAGAATGGATATAGCATAAGTAATAATGAAAATGATTTAGGTTTATTTGGGATTGCGGCTCCTCTTCAAACATATACTGGTCAGACGTTTGCTGCATTAAATATGGTAGGACCTGTTTCATATATGATGAGCCAAGATATTGGTCGCATGATACAAGATGTCATTAAAACGGCTAAGACGGTTTCAAACGAATTGGGTTATATTAACGCATAATGAAAGCGTTTACTGATAGTGAATTTAGGAGAATTAAAAAAACTTGTGTTAACTGTGCCAAAAATTAAGTGAAATATAGCATTTCAAACAAGGAGGAAATAAAAGATGAATCTAAAAAGTCGAGTTTTTAATATTTTCAAATTGATTGAGGATAATAAAGAGCTATTAAAACCACCAGTTAATAATAAAGTGATTTGGGAAGATTCAGAGTATGCTGCAATGATTGTTGGAGGACCAAATAAACGTAGAGACTTCCATGTTGATCCAGCTGATGAATTTTTCTTCCAAATTAAAGGGAGCTGCTATGTGGAGTGTATTACGCCAGAAGGAAAACGTGAAGTTGTAACAGTCGGTGAAGGCGAAATATTTATGCTTCCATCATTTGTTCCTCATTCACCTCACCGAGTTAAGGATTCATATGGCATTGTACTTGAACGTAAAAGAGCTGAAGGTGAATTAGAAAGCTTTGTTTGGTACTGCGATGAGTGCAATGAAGAAATGCATAAAACAACTGTTCAATTAACGGATATTGGGACTCAAGTTAAAGAAGCAATAGAACAATTTAATGGAAGCTTAGAGCTTAGAACATGTAAACATTGTGGACATGTAATGAAAGAGGAAGCGGATGAATGGGTATGCGTATAGATTTTCATACACATATTATTCCAGCAAACTTGCCTAATTTCTTTGAGAAATACGGTCAAGAGCGTTGGCCCATTTTACAGCCAACTTGTTCATGTGGCGCAAATATTATGGTCGGTGGAAAAGTCTTTAGGGAAGTAACCGATCAAGTATGGAGTGCTGAAAAAAGAATTGAAGATATGAAAATTGAAGGCGTATCAATGCAGGTGTTATCACCTATTCCAGTCACATTTTCTTACTGGGCGCCAATCGAAGCTGCTTTAGAAATGTCCAAAATTCAAAATGATTTCATTGCTGAAACAGTGAAAAATCATCCTGCTAAATTTATTGGACTCGGTACGGTACCATTGCAAGATGCAAGTATTGCAATTCAAGAAATGGATCGCTGTATTCATCAATTAGGTTTAAATGGAATTGAGATTGGAACGAATGTCAATGGAGTAAATTTAGATAGTGAAGAGTTACTTCCATTTTTTGAAATGGCTGAAAAATGGAATGTCCCTTTATTTATCCATCCATGGGAAACGATGGCTCGAGAGCGTACGCCTAATCATAATTTTATGTATACAGTTGGGATGCCAAGTGAGACAGCCTTAGCAGCTGCTAGCTTAACGTTTGGTGGAGTGATTGAGAAATACCCAGATTTAAAAATTTGCTTCGCACATGGTGGAGGAACTTTTCCTTATTTATTGCCTAGATTAGATCAAGGATGGAACGTTTGGCCACACTTACGAAAAACTGCTAATCCACCAAGCCATTATGTAAATAATTTCTATTTTGATTCGCTGCATTATGATCCTATTAATATTCAATTTTTAATTGATCGTTTTGGATATGAAAAAATCGTAATGGGTACAGATTATCCGTTCTTATTGAGAGAAACTCCTCCAGGAAGAGTAATCGATAATCTAGTAAACGCAAGTCTGGAAATAAGAGAAAGTATATTATGGAAAAATGCATTGAAATTTTTAAATGTAAAGGAGACAGACCTACTTCATGGAAAACAAAGTATTGACTCCAGAAGATAGACTAATAAGTTTAGGATACTTCATAAAGCCAATTAGGCCTGCAGTTGGGAATTATGTAAGTGTGGTTCGTACTGGAAATCTCCTATTTACTGCGGGGCAAGGCGTTGATGAATATCATGGGAAACTTGGCCGAGATTTAACAATAGAAGAAGGATACGAAGCATCTCGTCTATCGATGTTGAATTTAATAAATGTATTAAAAAATGAACTAGGTGAGCTTTCAAAGGTAAAACGAATCGTAAAAATATTAGGGTTCGTAAATTGCACTGAAGATTTTACTGATCAACCAAAAGTGATGAACGGTGCATCTGATTTATTAGTTGATGTGTTTGGAGAAAAGGGACGTCATGCTAGGTCAGCAGTAGGGATGGCACAGCTTCCAAACAATACGGCAATTGAAATAGAGATGATTGTAGAAATAGAAGATTAAACTTTTCGGTGGCATTCGTGTCACCTTTTATTCTATTAGAATGGTAGGTGTCTATATTGCAAGTTAAAGAGAAAAAAAACAAAACATTACCAATTGATTGTAAGCACTTTATTGATGGCCAATATATCTCATCTTATAATCAAAAAACTTTTTTAAATATTAATCCAGCTACCGAAGAAGTGTTAGGCACTGTCTCAGAAGGTGGAGAAATTGAAGTGGATTTAGCTGTCAAAGCCGCAAAGAGAGCATTAAAAGGAGAATGGAAAAAATTTACTAGCGGTCAAAGAGCTGCCATTTTAAGAAAGATAGGCGACGGAATATTAGCACGTAAAGAAGAACTTGCTGCATTAGAAGCAATGGATACAGGAAAACCGTATGATTTGGCACTTGAGGTTGATATTACAAGATCTGCACATAACTTCTATTTTTTTGCTGATTATATTACAACATTAAGCTCAGAGTCACATATGCAAGATCAAACAGCATTACATTATACATACCGGAGACCTGTTGGAGTAGTTGGTATGATTAATCCATGGAATCTTCCGTTACTATTATTGACTTGGAAACTAGCACCTTGTTTAGCTGCAGGGAATACAGCGGTAATGAAACCAGCAGAATGGACACCGATGACAGCTACATTACTTGCTGAAATCTGTCAAGAAGCAGGTGTGCCAAATGGCGTTGTAAATATTGTTCACGGTTATGGAGCGAATGCAGCAGGATCTGCGTTAACAGAGCATTCGGATGTAGATGCAATTACATTTACAGGTGAAACAAAAACAGGAACTGCAATTATGAAAGCAGCTGCACCAACATTAAAGAAACTGTCATTTGAACTTGGTGGAAAAAATCCAAACATCATATTTGCCGATTCAAATCTTGATGAAGTAATAGAAACGACATTGAAATCTTCTTTTATGAACCAAGGTGAAGTTTGTTTATGTGGCTCTAGAATTTATATTGAACGCTCAATTTACAATGAGTTTGTCGAGAAATTTGTTGAGAAAACAAAGGAATTAAAGGTTGGGGATCCATTTGAAGCGGGAACTAAAGTTGGAGCTGTTATTAGCAAAGAGCACTATGAAAAAGTATTAAGCTATATTGATATCGCGAAACAAGAAGGTGGCACGATCTTAACAGGTGGACATCGACCAGATTCCCTTAATAAAGGATGCTTTATCGCTCCAACAATTATTAGTGGACTAGATCGCGATTCTCGATGCGTCAGAGAAGAAATATTTGGTCCTGTCGTAACAGTACAGCCTTTTGATACTGAAGAAGAAGTACTTGAATGGGCAAATGATACCCATTATGGATTAGGAGCTACGATTTGGACAAACGATTTACGCAGAGCTCATCGGGTAGCCCATCAAATAGAGGCAGGAATTATTTGGGTAAACACATGGTATTTAAGAGATTTGCGTACCCCATTCGGAGGTATGAAACAAAGTGGTTTAGGACGCGAAGGCGGCATTCATAGTTTCGAATTTTATAGTGAATTATCCAATATTACAATTAAATTATAAGTAAAAGGAGAAAGAGAATTGAAGACTACAAGAGTAGAAGAATTTACGAATCTCTTATTGGAGGCAGAAAAAAGTAGGGAAAGTATCAAACCACTGACTGAAAGTCTGCCTACTTTAACCGTTAATGAAGCCTATCAAATACAATTATCGAATATCAATGATAAATTAAACCGAGGACAAAAAATTGTAGGGAAAAAGATTGGTTTGACATCAATTGCAATGCAAGAACTATTGGGAGTTGATGAACCAGACTACGGTCATTTATTAAATGAAATGCACATAGTAAACCATGGAGAAGTTTCTATTTCAAAAACAATTTTACCTAAGGTTGAAGCTGAGATTGCATTTATTTTGAAAAAAGATTTAGTTGGACCAAATGTATCATTTCAAGATGTTGTTGATGCAACGGACTATATCGTACCAGCGATTGAGGTTGTTGATAGCCGAATTGAAAATTGGAAAATACGATTAGAAGATACTGTTGCAGATAATGCATCATCGTGTTTGTTTGTGTTAGGAAATAAGAGATTCGATGTACAGGAAATTGATTTACCAAATGTGCAAATGGAATTATATCGCAATGATGAACTGATGAATAAAGGAAAAGGTGATGCAGTTCTAGGCAATCCAATTCATTGTGTTGCATGGTTAGCAAATAAACTAAGTGAATTTGGTATCTCGTTAAAAGCGGGAGAAATCATTTTATCGGGTGCATTATCTGCTGCAATAAATGCAAATGCTGGAGATTGTTTTACAGCGAAATTCCCATTACTTGGAGAAGTTTCTATATTATTTACTGAATGAGGTGTCCTATGAGTAAATTAAAAGTTGGAATCATTGGTTCAGGTAATATTGGTACAGATTTGATGATGAAATTACAAAATAATTCTTTCCTTGAACTAACAACTATGATAGGAATTGACCCTAATTCTGAAGGGTTAAAGCGAGCGGAAGAGTTAGGGATTGAAGTGATTAATAATGGAATCGAAGGCTTTGTACAAAAGGCAGAATTAGCTGATTTATTATTTGATGCGACTTCTGCAAAAGCACATCAAATGCATGCAGAGGTTCTTAGTGGATTAAAGAAAAGAGTCATTGATTTAACACCAGCTGCGATTGGACCTTTTGTCGTACCTCCAGTAAATTTAAGAACTCATATTCAAAAAGAAAATGTTAATTTAATTACATGTGGTGGACAGGCAACAATCCCTATTGTACATGCGATTAACGAAGTTTCTGAAGTGAATTATGCTGAAATTGTCGCGACAATTAGTAGTAAAAGTGCTGGGCCAGGAACACGTGCAAATATTGATGAATTTACCGAAACAACTGCACGTGGAATAGAGATTATTGGTGGGGCAAAAAAAGGTAAGGCCATCATTATTCTAAATCCAGCTGAGCCTCCAATTATGATGAGAGATACAGTTTATTGTGTTTTAGAGGAAAATGACTTTGACCAAGAAAAATTAATCAGTTCAATTAAAAATATGGTAAAAAAGGTCCAAAGTTATGTACCTGGATACCGTCTAAGAATGGACCCTATTATTGATGGGAAAACAGTTGTCGTTTATTTAGAAGTTGAAGGATCTGGAGATTATTTACCAAGTTACGCTGGTAATTTAGATATCATGACAGCGTCTGCGGTTAAAGTGGCTGAAGAGATTGCTCAATATGATTTGGCTGAAACAGTTTAAGAACTTTTTCGAAAGCGAGGAATAGTCAATGAATGAAAGAGATGTCCTTGTAACTGAGGTAGCATTACGAGATGGGAGTCATGCGATTGCTCATTCCTATACAGTCGACCAAGTCGTTCGCGTTACAAAGGCGCTTGATGAAGCGAGGGTACCATTTATCGAAGTGTCACATGGTGATGGATTAGGTGGATCGTCGTTACAATATGGCTTATCAACGACAAATGAGTTTGACTTAATCGAAGCTGCAGTAAATGTATGTGAATCATCGAAAATTGCAGTTTTACTTTTACCTGGTATTGGGACAGTAAAAGAGTTGAAAATTGCAGCGAATTTAGGTGCTAAAATGGCACGAATAGCTACACATGTGACTGAAGCAGACGTATCGAAACAACATATATCAACTGCAAAAGAACTTGGACTAGAAACAGTAGGTTTCTTAATGATGTCACATATGGCACCTGTTGAAAAACTAGTACAGCAAGCGCGATTAATGGAAAGCTATGGTGCAGATGTGGTTTATATGGTAGATTCAGCGGGCGCATTACTTCCACATGAAGTAAAATCACGTATTGCAGCTTTACGTCAGTCATTATCAATCGAAATTGGATTTCATGCACACAATAATCTTTCGTTAGCAATGGCCAATACGTTAATTGCGATAGAAGAAGGAGCAACAAGGATTGACGGAAGTGTAAGATGTTTAGGTGCTGGTGCAGGTAATACACAGACAGAAGTGTTAGTAGGAGTACTTGAACGATTAGGTATAAAAACGGGTATAGATTTCTATAAATTAATGGACTTAGCTGAAGACATCGTAGCTCCGATCTTACAAACACCCCAGGAGATTACAAAAGGAAGTTTAATTCTAGGCTATGCTGGAGTTTATTCTAGTTTTCTATTACATGCAAATCGAGCTGCTAAAAAATGGAATGTAGACGCAAGAGACATATTAGTTGAACTAGGAAAGCAAAGGGTAGTAGGTGGGCAAGAAGATATGATTCAGGAAATTGCTTGCCAAATAGCAAATAAAAAATTGTCTGTTTTTTGAAAGGAGATAAACAATTGATTACTGAAATAGCAAACAAAATATATCAACACCAAAAAAATGGAATGGAAATGGACAAAATTACTCTAGAGTACCCTGAGTTAGATGTGAACAATGCATATGAAATTCAAAAGTTAAGCATCGACTATGCGATTGAAAATGGTGATCCTTTAATTGGTTGGAAAATGGGTTTAACGAGTATCGCAAAACAAAAATCTGTAAAAGTAGATGAACCTATTTATGGTCGATTAACAAAGTCGATGGAATTAGATTCGAATGAATTACATTTGGAAGGAACAATCCATCCTCGTGTGGAGCCAGAGATTGCCTTTGTTTTGAATAAACCTTTATTCGGAAATGATGTAACAGCTGCAGATGTATGGGAAGCTACTGAATATATTGTACCAGCACTCGAGGTAATTGATAGCCGATATAAAAACTTTTCATTTACGTTAACGGATGTAGTGGCTGATAATGCATCTTCTTCGAAATTTATGATTGGAAAAAAAGAATACTCACCAACATTTACATCATGGGATCAAATTCAGGTAGAGCTATATAAAAACGGTGAAAAGGTTCAATCAGGGGTAAGTTCAGATGTACTAGATCACCCTGTGGAATCTGTAGTGAAATTAGTTAAAATGCTAAGCAAAAATGGCTATCAAATTGAGCCAGGAATGGTCATTTTAACAGGGGGAATCACTGAGGCAATTCACGTAGGACATGGAGATTTAGTTGAAGCTCGTTTTGAAGGTTTAGAAAACATGACTTTGCGAGTTTCGAAATAAGGGGGAATCTAAATGCCCATTATTCAAATCCAAATGCTTGAAGGAAGAAGCACTGAACTAAAAAAAGAATTGATGAAAGAAATTAATGAAGTAGTTTGTCGTACACTTGAAGTTTTACCAGTCCAAGTAAAAGTCTTAATAAATGAATACCCGAAGGGAAACTGGTCAACAGGCGGTGTAACCAAAGCTGAGGAATCTTATTAAAGCAAAAAACTCAGTTAGTTGGAGCAGATGGTGGGACTCAAATGGGAGTAACGGGACAAGTGAGACCTTGCAGGTGAGAAATTGCTGAGGAGGTTCAACCGCCCCCTAAAGAAATTGAGCATCCTGTAGCGGAAACTAACACCTTGTAAGAAAATAACAATATTTATGAAAAGAGCTAATAAAAAAGCCATATCCACTAAAATGGATATGGCTTTTATCAATAGTAAAGTTAAATCTATTGAGCTTTTTTTGTTCTATTTTCTTTTACTTCAAATGTTAATCTTTCTTTGCCCATTAAAACAATCGCAATGAATCCTAAAGCAATTGGAACTAATGTCCACATAAATGTAGTAGCAACTGAATTTGCCATTGCATCAGTAATCTTACTTAATACTTCAGGTGGAATTTTCGCTCTTGCATCAGCCGATAGCAGTGCTCGAGAGTCAATTTTCCCTGCAAAACCAGCTAGATTTCCTAGTGCATCACTTATATTGTTTTTAAATACATGATTTTGGATTGTACCAAAAATAGTAACACCAATTGTCATTCCTAATGTTCTAAAGAAAGTATTTGTGGATGTTGCAATACCTCTTTTTTGAGGTTCAATTTTATGTTGTGTTGCCATACTTAGTAACGAGAATGAACAACCCATACCAAGACCAGCAATAACCATAAAGATTGTAACTGTTGTACGTGTTGTATCAAGATCAATCGTACTTAATAAAGCCATACCAGTGAAAAATAAAATGACAGAAACTAGCATAATTGCTCTGTAGCTAAATTTACGAACAGATTGACCTGCTACTTGGCTACCAATTACTGAGCCGACCATCATAGGGATTAAAATAATACCTGAGTTTGTTGCAGAACCACCATAAACGGATTGTACGAAAAGTGGTATTAAAACCGTTGTAATAATAAAAGCAGAACCATAGAAAAATGCTACACCTTGTGTTGCTGCGAATAATTGCTTTTTAAATAATCCAAACGAAATAATTGGTTCTTCTACTTTTCTTTCAATAAAGATGAATGAAATGAATAGTACAGCGAAAACTGTGAAAAGAGAAATAATTTGTGTGGAATTCCAGTCATATTCGTTTCCACCAAGCTCAAGAGCAAACATTAAACTTACAACTGAACCAACAAGTGTAATAGCTCCTAGCCAGTCAATTTTAAGTTTTCTTAATTGAAGAGTTTCCTTATAATACTTTGAAATGAAAAATAAAGAGATAATGCCTAATGGTAAGTTAATGTAGAAAATCCATCTCCAATCGATTTGATCGGTAATGTAAGCTCCTAGAAGTGGACCAAAAACACTGGATAATCCAAATACTGCTCCAAAAAGACCAGTCATTTTTCCTCTTTTTTCTGGAGGGAAAATATCAAAAATAATCGTAAATGCGATTGGCATTAATGATCCTCCACCAATCCCTTGAATTGCACGATATATACTTAATTGCACAATACTATTTGCTGTTCCACATAAAGCAGATCCGATTAGGAAAATGGCAAGGCCTAATAAATAGAATCGTTTACGACCATACATATCAGATAACTTTCCAAAAATCGGCATACTTGCCATCGTAGCAACTAGATAAGCTGAAGTTACCCAGATAAATTGATCGAGTCCACCAAGTTCACCAACTATTGTTGGCATCGAGGCAGATACAATTGTGTTGTCCATCGCTGCCATAAGCATACCAAGAAGTAGACCTGCAACAACTAAGCCAACATTACTTTCTTTTGAAACCATTTAAGTTCCCCCTTTTATTTTAATCTCTTTGTCTCTTTTGGAATTAACTCATTAATTTCATTCCAAAATTTGAATAATAAATCTAATTCCTCGTCATTGTACTGATTAAATATATTAGAGAGAGAGTCCGATAGTGGCTTGAAAAGCTTTGTAATTTCATCATCACGTTCATATAAAGGTTGGATAATTACTTTTCTACGGTCTTCTGGATCATGAATTCGTTTAACGAGCATCGCTTTTTCTAATCGATCGATTACTCCAGTTATCGCCCCGGTTGTTAAATTTGTTAGTTGAGATAGCTGACCTGCTGAAATAGGACCAGTTTGACTTAGTAATTCTCTACACCTTAAATCAGTCACATTCAAATGAAGCTTAGATGCAATACCTTCATTTAAGATAACAATGGAGGTATTAAACTTTCTAATCTCCATGACTAGTGAGGTGATAAATTCATTTCTAGATGTTGTCTTTTCCGACATAGTATTCTCTCCTTATATAATTAGAAGGTACAATAAAATTTATCGTAACTAAATATCTTAGGAACTAAGATAATAATAAATCAAATCAATTAAATAAAGAAGAAATATAAAGTATTTTAACCAAAAGTTAATGATCTATTGCTTGTGGTAATAGAAATCATCCCAACTGATGATTTAGGAAAAAAGAAGTCGGAAATAATATCGAATATTAATCGATTGTGATGTTTAAGGAGTAGTGAATGGAATGAGAGAAGTAGAAGTTGTACCTTATCAAACTTCATGGGAGGAAGACTTCCGAAACGAAAAAACGTCTATTCAGAAAATCTTACCTGAAAAAGTGAATGTTTATCATATTGGAAGTACTGCGATTCCAAATATGTTTGCACTTCCAATCATTGATCTAATGATTGAAGTAGAAAACATAAAAAAGTTTGATCAATATAGCGATGCTCTTTGTACGTTAGGTTACGAGGCGATGGGTGAACATTGTGTAGAAGATAGACGATTATTTAAGAAATGTGATGATAATTGTAGTTTTCACATTCATATTTTTGCGAAAGGAAATCCTGAAATCGAACGTCATATCGCATTTAGGGAATTTATGATTGCTCATAAAGAACAAGCTTTTGAATATATCAAGTTAAAAAAGGAACTTGCAAAAAAACACCCACAAAATAAAGAAAAATATAAAATTGGTAGAGAAGGATTTTTAGATGAAATAGATAAGAAAGCTAGTAACTGGAAGAAATAATACTCCTTCCAAATGGAAGGAGTGAATTAACGATGATCAGTATATGTTTCAGCATGTGTGTGCTCTTTTATAAAAGTTACTTGTTGATTACTTAAAGGGTTGGAATAGTATGCAGATATATTTTCACTTAATTGTTTTTGATCTCGTGCGCCGACTGCAAGTGATGAAACAGCATTATTTTGTAATAAATAATGTAAGGCAAGGCTATGTAACGTTTGATCTTGATCAAGTAATTGAGTAAGTTGATTTATTGTTTCAATTAACTCGTGTTCAGAGTAGGACATATAGCCAGAACTTTTGATCTTGTTTTGCCAATTGTTTGTCAAAAGTCCTTTTGCGACAGCTCCACGAACAATTACAGAAATGCTTTGTTTTGCTAATTGTGAAAAGAATTCCTCTGGTCTTCGTTCAAGTACATTGTATTGCATCATCACACTTTGAATTGAAGAGTGTTTACTAAAACGTTGAAACACATTAGGACGTATAGAGGAGATACCATAGTAGCGAATAGTTCCTTCTTTTACAAGTTCATCAAATGCTTCAATTGTCTCTTCATAGTGATCCTCGATTGTCCCACCATGTAGTTGGTATAAATCAATATAATCTGTATTTAATCTTAATAAACTTTCTTTTACACCTTCTTGTATATGCTTTTTAGAAGGATCCCAAGACCATGTATCTTTTGACTGGTTCCAGCGATTACCAACCTTTGTCGCTAAAACTACTTGATCCCTACGATCTTTTAAAGCTTTACCTACTATTTCTTCATTACGACCAAAGTCATATAAATCAGCCGTATCAATATAATTAATACCAGCATCAATTGCAGCATGAATGGTTTGGATAGCTTCGTTTTCATCTGATCCTAATGACATGCAACCTAATCCAAGTTCGCTAATTTGTAATAAAGTAGAACCGAGCGTTCGTTTTTTCATCATGATCCCTCCAAGCTTAATTGTAGGGAAAAATAGTTTATTTTACAATATAGAGAGATCTTCCATCCGAATTGTCTAACCATTCTTGAACGGTTTTATATTGTTGACTGATTACTTGAAGAGTTTTTAATATTTCAGTTTTTGAACCAACTAAAACGACTGCAGAATTAGTACATGATATTTTCATAAAACACCCCATATCCGATAAGTAATTTAAATAAATAAGTGATAAAATGTATGTGACAACCATACAAAATAGAACAAGGGATGAAAAAAATGAAAAAATTTGAAGAAAAAACACTTACTGAAGAAAAAATTTTTGAAGGAAGAGTGATCTCGCTTTATCATCAAAATGTAGAGTTACCAAATGGAAAAACAAGCACTCGAGAAATCGTTAAGCATCCAGGTGCAGTTGCTGTTATACCAATTACTGATGAAGGAAAAATTGTATTAGTTGAGCAATATCGTAAAGCATTAGAAAGAAGTTTATTAGAAATACCAGCAGGGAAGTTAGAAAAAGGGGAAGAACCACTTTTAACAGCTAAAAGAGAACTTGAAGAAGAAACAGGATATGAGGCAAGCGAATGGGAGCATATTCAATCATTTTATACTTCACCAGGATTTGCGGATGAATATATACATATCTATGTAGCGAAAGGCTTAAAAAAATTAGAAAATAGCGCACAATTAGATGAAGATGAATTTGTAGAGCTTTTAGAACTTACTTTAGAAGAATGTATCGAAGAATTAAAAAAAGGGTCAATACATGATGCAAAAACATGCTATGCAATTCAATATTTACAATTATTAAAAAGAAATTAAGATTTATATACAAATTGGTAAGAAAATCATGATAAAATGATGCTATCTAATTTGAAAGGGTTGAACTAATGAGGATTTCATCAATTAAAAGAACAGCTAAGGATCGCCTATCGGGAAATTGGGGGAAAACAATTTTATTTTTAATTGTTAATGCGATCGTATTAGGTATTATTAATAATGTGTTTGAAAAGCCTGTAAATTACTATTATTTTGGAAAATTTATACTCGGTAGATACGAGTCGATTCCAATGGGTTATACAATCGTAATCTATATTGTTACAACTATTTTAACTGCTTTAATCGGTTATGGTTTAATTACGTACTTCATAAAGCTTGTTCGTGACGAAGAGCGCAGTTTTTCGGACTTATTTTATTATTTTAAGAGTGGTCAACAGTTTATAAGAGCAACTTTAACTACGATTTTAGTAACAGTATTTACGTTACTTTGGTTACTATTGTTTATAATTCCCGGAATCATTAAATCATTAGCGTATTCTCAAGTAGGGTATATTTTGAAAGATAATCCTGAAATGAGACCATTAGATGCAATTACATTAAGTAGACGAATGATGGACGGATATAAGTGGAAGTTCTTTTTATTAAGTCTTTCGTTTATTGGATGGCTCCTTGTCATAATTATTACGTTAGGACTAGGATTATTATATGTAGCACCG
Source organism: Bacillus sp. EAC (assembly GCF_002156875.1). GTDB lineage: Bacteria > Bacillota > Bacilli > Bacillales > Bacillaceae_G > Gottfriedia. The sequence goes on from NZ_NCSY01000009.1 coordinate 176,019, forward strand.
TATTATACTACAACTCAAGCTCAATTTTACGAAGAAGTAAAAGCTGCGTATGAGGAAAATGAAGAAACAATCTTTTAAGACGCTTAATGGCGTCTTTTTTTTTGCACGGTACTAAAAGATTGTTTGTTGTATTAAGTGGGATATGTTACTAGAAATCGTTAATTGTACTTTTGATATTCATATTACATATTTCTCCGTTTCAGTTTTGACTTCATAAATAGTCGAAATGAAATCATAATATGCCAGATCAACAGTATTTTTTAACCTAATCATATTAAATAGAATTTGACTAAATTGAATAAAATAAATCAATGAATAAAGATGTAGAGGTGAGATGCCTTGTTTGTTACAGGAGAACTAGGAACATATCATGTAAGGATAAAAGGAGAAGGAAAAGTAACAGTATTATTAGAGTGCGGGATGATGCATACATTAAATCAATGGGCAAATTTACAAAATGAACTTTCTAAATGTGCAAAAGTTATATCTTATGATCGATTAGGTTATGGAAAAAGTGGAATATGGACGTCAGAACGGTCAACAGAACAGCAAGCATTTGAATGCTATGATATTTTATTAGCATTAAATATTTCGAGTCCATTACTTGTCGTCGGACATTCTCTTGGGGCTTATATCTCATTTCAACTTAGTCATTTATTTCCGAATCGAGTGCAATCCTTAATTTTGTTAGATCCTTCTCATCCTACACTCGAAGAACACGAACAGAAACTATATGACAAGTTATTATATCAATTTGCTCTGACGATGAAAGGTGTCAATCAGTTAAAAATTCTAAAGGCGTTTCCAAATCGTCTACTTAATTTTTTCATAAAAAGTGATAATGATAACGAAGAAAAAGAAATAGTTGAAGCAATAAAAAGTAAAAAACATTGGAAAACTGTCGTAAGTGAATGGAAAAATTTATACTATAGTGGTAATAGAATCAAAGAAGAATTGAAAAAAAAGCTGGATATCCCATTAATGGTTCTTACAGCATCAAAACAGAGTGGGCTCGCATTGAATAAAAAGAAACAGGCTCAATTATTACATAAAGTAGAAAATTATCATAAAGAATATGTAAACTCATCCAGTAATGGAATTCATGAAACATTGGCTGGATTTTCACACGCTTCTATTTATGGGAATTCAAAAGAATCGGCAAAAACGATTAGTAAGATTATTAAAAAACAAATTGAATTATTAACTTAAATTAAAAAAACTGAGCTGTTCATACTTAAATGAACAGCTCAGTTTATTGTTTAAACAGTTACTAGTGATTTAGTAGCAACATTCATCAAAGTTTCAGCTGAAGTAGTTACTCGAGTTGTTGCTTGGCCAATCTCATTGATTGTTTCAGCAAGGTGATTAATTTCTTTCTCAGTTTTTTCAACACCGGCAATACTTTTACCCATTTCATCAACAATCGTGATGAAGGAAGATTGAGTTGATTCAGCATGAATACGACCATCTTTAACGATTCCAGAAACATCATTTATGGAAGTAACTACATTATGTAAATAAGTGTTTGAAACTTCTATGATTTCTTCGATTTTTGAAATTGAATTCTTAGTTTGTTCTGCTAGCTTTCGAACCTCAAGTGCAACTACAGCGAATCCTTTACCATGTTCGCCTGCACGAGCAGCTTCAATTGCAGAGTTTAATGATAATAAGTTTGTTTGATCTGCAATACTTTGAACAATTTTAATTACATCAGCAATATCTGAATATGAACTATTTAAATGTTGAACCATTTCAATCACTTTTTCAGTGTTTGTTGAGATAATACCAATACTTTCTGCTAGTTCTTTCACTTGATTTTTTCCTGATCCAGCAATTTCTTGTGTTTTTAATACTTGAGTATTTGAATCATGAACCTGAGTTTTCACTTGATGACTTTGTTCCACAAGCATTTCAACAGCTGCATTCGTTTGTTGTGTTAGTGCGACTAAGTCTTCTGCGATTTCTTGAATTTGTGCTTTTAATTCTTCTTCATTTTTACTCTTAAGCTCATTTTCTTCAAGAATATTTTCTTTTACAAATTGCGTAAAGAGTTGTTGTTCGAAATTTAAAGATTTCATAATAGATGTGATTACCTTCGTACGTTCATTTGCATCAGCAATTTCCAAGAAAGCAACCCGGATATACTCGCCTAAAAAACATTGGAATATAGCCATATAGAATTCAGGTTTAATTGAAGTATGTACTGAAGTAATACGTTTGATGCTTGCAATGAAAGCATTGTCATATTTAGTAGTGAAGTGGAGGGACATTTGCTTTTTAATAATATCATTTGCATTTCCTAGGTCCTTTAATATATCAAAAAGAGAGTTCATTCTTGAACCAACTTGATTTTTGATATTTGAAATGATCTCCTCTTCATACTTTTGAATCACATTCGTATAGAAATGACCTTTGATTGCAATGTCCTCTTTTGTAAAATTAATCATATCAAACTGATCTAAATGATCTGACGATAAATCGATTACAACTTTTACATGATCTACTTCAATCGTTGTAACGCCTACACGATGGGTTTTCTTTTTAAAATTAAACATACTTTAATTCCTCCGTTGCATTATAATTTATAATCCTACTTTTATTATCGAACAAATTTACTATTAGTTTATATAAAATAGGGAATTTTCATAGTTTTATAAATAAATAGAATAAAAAACTTGTCCACTCATAAAATGAATAGAGACTAAGATGCAGGAGATGATGATATGACTAGAAGCTCAATACAATTAACAATGAAAAATCATGTTAAAGACTACATGTCCATTTATATTTTTGTTAGTGTCATTTTATTATTCGGTGTAGTTTTCGGAGCAGTCATTGTAAATAGTATGAACGTGAGCCAAAAGCAGGATATCCTTTCCTTTATTACTCATTTTTTTGGACAAGTAAATAACGAAGGATACATTAATGGAAATGAAGTATTCTTATCAAGTTATTCGACGCATTTAAAGTTTTTAGCATTAATTTGGATATTAGGAATTTCAATTATAGGCTTACCGATTATTCTAATCTTATTATTCATGAAAGGGCTTGTTGTTGGATTTACTGTAGGATTTTTAGTGAATCAACTTGGCTGGCACGGAATCTTACTTGCTTTTTCTTCTGTTTTTCCACAAAACGTAATTGTCTTACCATTATATATTTTATTAACAGTATTGGCTGTTCAACTTTCTATCAGAATGATTCGAAAACAATTTATTAAGAATGATAATGAACCGATTATGAAACAATTAATGAGCTATTCAATTGTTTTTTGTTTAGTAGCAATTTGTCTATGTTTAGCGAGTGTAATTGAAGCTTACGGTTCTTCGTACTTTTTAAAAGCAATCTCCGAAATAATTGTTTCAAAAAATTAACAAATAATTTTTGACACTTTCTCTTTCTTTGTTATAATTATTATCAAGTGGCGAGGGAGTGAAAAAAATGGAAGAACGTGTTGAACGAATAAAAAAACAACTACATTTAGCAGGATATAAATTAACACCGCAACGGGAATCAACAGTTCGCGTTTTATTAGAGAACGAAGCAGATCACCTAAGTGCAGAAGATGTTTACCTCCTAGTGAAAGAAAAATCGCCGGAAATAGGACTTGCTACTGTTTATCGTACGTTAGAATTACTAACTGAATTAACAATTGTTGATAAAATAAATTTTGGTGATGGAGTTTCTCGTTACGATTTAAGACACGAGGGTGCACAACATTTTCACCATCATTTAATCTGTGTTGTTTGTGGAGCGGTAGACGAAATACATGAAAATCTATTAAGCGAAGCTGAAAAAATTGTAGAAGAACGTTTTAATTTTAAAATTAAGGATCATCGATTATCATTTCATGGCGTTTGTCATCGTTGCCATGACGAAAATGAAAAGTAATTCTTGTCTAATATGATTATTAAAATAATTTTATTTATCAATCCAATTAATGTGGATTCAAAGATAAAATAATGCAGAGCAGTTCAATATATAAGAGTCTGCTCTTTTTCATGTCTTCTTCTTTCGAACAATTCTTCTATTGAATTGAAGTATGATTTGTCCAAATTTTGCATAGGATGTAGTAATGATGTCTTTACTTCTAGCAAATAGGTGGTGGTCATATGAAAAAAAGGGCGACAATAATCATTAATGTTTTAAAAGTAGCAATCTTATTTATTACTTGTACAATTTTATTTTATTTTGCAATTCAATGGATTCATTCTGAATATGAAGATATGCATCGATATGACCGACCAGAGGGTTCTATGTTGAAAGTAGACAAACATAAGAAAAGCGGTGCATTTAACCAATTGGTGCGGTTTTATCAAAACGGGGAGTAATGAATGTGACAACTACTGAAAAATCGCCTTTTAAAAAAGAGTTTGATTATGCTGCTGAAGATTTTAAGCATTTTATTCAAGTAGAAAAAGGTTTATCTAAAAATACAATTCTATCATATGGTAAAGATTTGGAGAGTTATGGTAGATATATGGATCTCGTAGAAAATTTACCTGGACTTTCAGGTATTACTAGGATACATATTGTTAACTATTTAAAATATTTGAAAGAACGAGATTTAACAGCAAGAACAATGGCAAGACAATTAGCTACAATCCGTTCATTTCACCAATTTTTAATAAGAGAAGTAGATGGTATGAAGGATGATCCTTCTTTATTAATTGAAATACCAAAGGCACCAAAGATTCTACCGAAAGTATTGTCTCTTCAAGAAGTTGAGGCACTATTAGAGGTGCAAGACCAGTCGACCTTTGGATTAAGAGACAAAGCAATGCTTGAATTATTATATGCTACAGGTATGCGTGTATCTGAATTATTATCGTTAGATCTTTCGGATATTAATTTAACAATGGGCTTCGTGCGCTGTATGGGTAAAGGTAGTAAAGAACGAATAATCCCATTAGGGAAATTAGCAATCGAATCGATTGAAAATTATTTAAAATTAGCTAGAAAAGATTTGGCTGGAAAAAAACAAAATGATGCATTCTTTTTAAATCATCATGGAAATCGAATGTCTAGACAAGGATTTTGGAAAAATTTAAAAAAACAAGCTGAGAAAGCAAATATACAACATGAACTTACACCTCATACATTGAGACATTCATTTGCTACGCATTTATTAGAAAATGGTGCTGATTTAAGATCAGTTCAAGAAATGCTAGGACATGCCGATATTTCAACAACTCAAATCTATACGCATGTAACGAAAAATAGACTTAAGGATGTTTATAAAGAATTTCACCCAAGAGCTTAATTAAAGCTCTTTTTTCATTGTTATATTGCCAAATAAAAGCATATTATATTAAATTAATCTTAGGTATGCTGAGAGGATGAATAAAATGATTACAATTAAGACTGAACGTGAAATCAATTTAATGCATGAAGCTGGTAAATTATTAGCAGCTACACATAAAGAAATTGCAAAAATGATTAAACCTGGAATTACGACTTGGGAAATTGATCAGTTTGTAGAGAAATTTTTAGCTGAAAATGGAGCAAAGCCAGAACAAAAAGGTTTTCGTGGATATGAATATGCAACATGTGCTTCAATAAACGATGAAATTTGTCATGGGTTTCCCCGAAAAAAAGCTTTAAAAGATGGAGATATCGTAACGATTGATATGGTAGTGAATTTAAATGGTGCGCTAGCTGATTCTGCTTGGACTTATGGTGTTGGAAATATTTCTAAAGAGAATAAAGATTTATTAACAGTAACACAGGAATGTTTATATAAAGGGATTGAGCAAGCAATTGTTGGAAACCGTATAGGCGATATAGGTTTTGCGATTCAGTCATATGCTGAATCGTTAGGTTACTCAGTAGTTCGTGACTTTACTGGACATGGAATTGGTCCAACACTTCATGAAGAACCATTTGTCCCTCATTTTGGATTGGCAGGGAAGGGGTTAAGACTTCGTGAAGGAATGGTCATAACAATTGAGCCAATGATCAACTTAGGGTCTTGGCAATCTACAATGGATAGTAATGGGTGGACTGCTCGAACGAGAGATGGGAAAAATTCTGCTCAATATGAGCATACACTCGCAATAACAAGTGATGGTCCAAAAATATTAACAATGCAAAGCTAATCGATAAAAACTTTACATTGTAAGAGAAAATATTTTAGATTATAATTTGAGTGTAACTAATGGTTTGATTCGGATTAATAAAAAAATTAAAAAATGATTAAGATTTATTGACATAATGGACTAGAAGGCATAATATTATATTACAAACAATCGAATACTTCCAAAGGGGAGTAGCGTCAGGAGAGATCCTGAAACAAAGTCGTCATTTCGTGAGAAACCATTCTCACCGGCTTTGTTGGCATACGAAAGTATGCTCAGCAAGACCTTTGCCGTAGTACTACAACTATTGGCAAAGGTCTTTTTATTTTTGTAGACACGGGTACAGGTTGTTTAATAAAATAGTAGATTGTAAGGAGGAATAGATATGGAAATATTTGGAATGAGTTTAGGCGTACTATTGAATGTAATCTTTATCGACCTGTTACTAAGTGGAGACAATGCAATTCTAATTGCATTAGCTGCAAAAAACCTACCTGAGGATCAAAAGAAAAAAGCAATCTTATTTGGTACAGCAGGTGCAATTGGGCTTCGTGTCGTATTTGCAGCTGTCATCGTGTTCTTGCTAAAAATACCTTTGATCTATGCAATGGGTGGCTTAATGTTATTATGGATCGCATTTAAGTTATTAGTTGACGATGCAGGGCATGGTGAAGTAAAAAGTGGAGCAACACTGTGGGGAGCAGTAAAAACTATTATTATAGCAGATGCATTAATGAGTTTAGATAATGTATTAGCTATTGCAGGTGTTGCACATGGTAGTTTAACAGCGATTATTATCGGTATTCTAATTTCAATTCCGATTATCGTCTGGGGTAGTTCATATTTAATGAAAGTAATGAATAGATTCCCAATAATTACGACGATTGGTTCAGGTATTCTTGCATGGACAGCAGCAGGGATGATTACACATGATCATATGATTGGCGATATTTTTGAAAATAATGTGATTGCATTAATTTTTAAAATTGCTATGACTGCTATTGTAGTAATTGGTGGTACAATCATTGCTAAAAGAAAAGCACAAAAACATCAGGTTGCAAATTCTCAAAATCAAACTGCATAAAAAAACAAGCTCAACCTATAATAGGTTGAGCTTTTTATTTGTTTATTATTAATAGTTTCTGTTAATGTATATTTTTGTTTCTAAACAAAACGCATTGTTCTGAAAGAGATAACAGGATTTGAAGCAAAGAGCGTAGTATGAGATTTAATTCGAGTGGGAGGTGCGAGACTCCTGAGGGAGTAGCGAGAATGGTGAGACCACGCAGGCTTACCGAGGAGGCTAAGCTCACCCTAGGTGGAAAGGGAGCATCCTGTAACGGAAATCAATATGATGTATTAGCAGAGCCTATTAATAAAAAGTATTCAATTCTTAATGGAAAAAAAGTATCAATAGACACAAATTGGAAAATATAATTGTTGAAAAGAACTAGGACAATAAGTATACTTTAGTTGTCAGACATCTGACTCTACACTTAAGTTTCGTTTTGTAGTGATTGTTAGGAGGAAAACAGATGAATAAAGAATTTAAACGCGTGTTCCTCGTTGTTATGGATTCTGTAGGTATTGGAGAAGCTCCAGATGCAGAAAAATTTAATGATGTTGGTTCAGATACACTAGGACATATTGCAGAAAAAATGAATGGGTTACATATGCCGAATATGGCAAAATTAGGTTTAAGTAATATTCGTGAGTTAAAAGGAATTCCTAAAGCCGATAAACCACTTGCAGTTTATTCAAAAATGGAAGAATCTTCTGTAGGAAAAGATACAATGACAGGTCATTGGGAAATGATGGGTCTACATATTGATAAGCCTTTCCGAGTTTTTGCAGATGGATTCCCACCAGAATTAATTAGTGAATTAGAAGGTCATTTTGGACGCAAAATAATTGGAAATAAACCAGCTTCTGGCACAGAAATATTAGTTGAACTAGGAGAACAGCATGTTAAAACAGGCGATTTGATCGTTTACACTTCTGCTGATTCAGTTCTACAAATTGCTGCACATGAAGAAGTGATCCCTCTTGATGAGTTATACCGATATTGTGAAATTGCACGTAAATTAACTTTAGATGATCCTTATATGATTGGTCGAATTATAGCGAGACCTTTTGTTGGAGAGCCTGGTGATTTTAAACGTACACCTAACCGCCATGACTATGCCTTAAAACCATTTGGTCGCACTGTAATGAATGAATTACAAGATGCAAACTACGATGTTATTTCAATTGGTAAAATCGCAGATATTTTCGATGGAGAGGGAATAACTAAAGCATTGCGTACTGTTTCTAATATGGATGGTATGGATAAATTAGTCGATACTTTACAAATGGATTTCACAGGTTTAAGTTTCTTAAACTTAGTTGATTTCGATGCTGTATACGGTCATCGACGTGATCCATTAGGATATGGAAAAGCTCTTGAAGAGTTTGATGCAAGATTACCGGAAGTATTTGAACTTCTAAAAGAAGACGATTTATTAATTATTACTGCCGATCATGGAAATGACCCTACTTTTAGGGGAACAGATCATACAAGGGAGTATGTGCCTTTAATCGTTTATAGTAAAAAGTTTTCAGAGGGTAAAGAAATACCAATTCCAAAAACATTTGCAGATGTAGGAGCTACAATCGCAGAGAACTTTGACATTAAAATGCCATCACACGGATCAAGTTTTTTAGGAAAATTGAGATAAGGTGGAATACGAAAATGAATAAAGAAAAAATTGAAAAAGCAGGTTCATTTATTAAGGAAAAGATAAAAACTCAACCGAAGATTGGTTTAATTCTTGGTTCAGGTTTAGGAGTTTTAGTTGATGAAATCGAAAATCAAGTTAAAATTCCATATCATACGATTCCCGAATTTGCTACTTCAACGGTTGAAGGTCATGAAGGTCAGCTTGTATTTGGTGACATAAATGGTGTAAGCGTTGTAGCTATGCAAGGAAGAACACATTTCTACGAAGGATATGGAATGGAAAAAGTTACTTTTCCGGTTCGTGTCATGAAGGAATTAGGCGTTGAAATTTTAATTGTTACAAATGCAGCTGGTGGCGTGAATACTTCATTTGAACCAGGTGATTTAATGTTAATTACTGATCATATAAACTTTACAGGAACTAGCCCATTAATTGGTCCAAATAATCCTGAGTTAGGCGTACGCTTCGTTGACATGTCGTATCCTTATGATCGTGAGTTACAAGAAGTTGCAAGAAGCGCTGCGAAAGAGGTAGATGTTAAACTTCAAGAAGGCGTATACGTTGCAGTTACAGGACCTTCATACGAAACTCCAGCTGAGATCCGTATGTTTAGAACATTAGGAGCTGATGCTGTTGGTATGTCAACTGTTTCTGAAGTTATTGTCGCACGTCATGCGGAATTAAAAGTATTAGGTATTTCATGTGTTTCTAATATGGCAGCGGGTATATTAGATCAGCCATTAGATCACGAAGAAGTAATTGAAACAACTCAACGAGTTCGAACACAATTTTTATCATTAGTTAAAGAAATTGTGCGTAAATTAGGATAATCATTGAAAATGAAAAGACTTCTGCGTGCTGTAGAAGTCCCTTTTCGTTCTTAACTTAAAATACAATTAGAATAGACAGAACAGATAGGAGAAATACAATTATGAGAATGGTAGATTTAATCGAAAAAAAACGCGATGGAAAAACATTAACGACAGAAGAAGTTAACTTTGTTGTCAATGGATTTACGGATGGTAGTGTTCCTGATTATCAAATGAGTGCCTTTGCAATGGCAGTATTTTTAAAAGGGATGACAGAAAAAGAATATAGTGATTTAACAATGGCAATGGTTCACTCTGGAGATACGATCGATCTTTCAAACATTGAAGGGATTAAAGTAGATAAACATTCAACGGGTGGAGTAGGTGATACAACTACACTAGTATTAGGTCCACTAGTTGCTTCTTTAGATATTCCAGTTGCAAAAATGAGTGGAAGAGGGTTAGGTCACACTGGAGGAACAATTGATAAATTAGAAGCTGTTGCAGGTTTTCATGTTGAACTAACTGAAGAAGAGTTTATGAAACAGGTTAACGATATTAAATTAGCGGTAATTGGTCAAACTGGTGATTTAACTCCAGCGGATAAAAAACTTTATGCATTACGTGATGTAACTGCGACTGTAAATTCAATTCCACTAATCTCTAGTTCAATTATGAGTAAAAAAATAGCAGCTGGTGCAGATGCAATCGTATTAGATGTTAAAACTGGTGCGGGTGCATTCATGAAAGATATTGATGATGCTCGTGATTTAGCAAGAGCGATGGTTAAGATCGGGAATAATGTTGGAAGACAAACAGTAGCTGTTATTTCTGACATGAGCCAACCACTTGGTCTTGCAATTGGTAATGCATTAGAAGTAAAAGAAGCGATTGACACATTAAAAGGTGAAGGTCCTAAAGATTTAGAAGAATTATGTTTAGTTTTAGGCAGTCAAATGGTTGTATTAGCTAAAAAAGCTGCTACTTTAGAAGAAGCTAGAGCGAAACTTCTTGAAAATATGAAAAATGGTAAAGCGTTAGAAGTATTTAAAGCATTTTTAGTTGCACAAGGTGGAGACGGTTCAGTTGTCGATGATCCTTCAAAATTACCACAAGCTAAATATGTTCAAGAAGTAGTTGCAAAACAAGACGGTTATGTTTCACAAATCGTAGCAGATGCTGTTGGAACTGCTGCAATGAAATTAGGTGCAGGAAGAGCTACAAAAGAATCTGTCATTGATTTAGCAGTTGGACTTATGCTTAACAAAAAAGTCGGCGATGCAGTTAAGAAAGGTGAGTCTTTAGTAACTGTTTATTCAAATACTGAAGATATTACTGAAGTTGAAAAAGATTTATTAGAAAACATTCTTATTTCAACTGAAAAAGTAGAAGAACCTACATTAGTATATGATTTAATTATGGAAGCATAAGAAACTTTAAGGCTGTTCTCAAATCATTTTGAGAACAGCTTTTTTTAGATTTTATTCTAAAAGGTTGATCGTTGGTTTTAATAAGGCAAAAACGGTATAAGTAGATGATGAACGGATATACCAGACTCCTGTGGGAGTAGTAGGACAGGTGAGAGCGAGGCAGGCGAGGAGACCCATCGCACGCCTCGCAGAAAGCGCGCATCCTGAAGTGGGAATCGACGAATTACTTTTTTAAAGCAACAAAGTTTACTAAAACAGCCTTTTTTAACTATGGACTAGAAATACAAATTGAATAGTTCATAAAAAAATTCTGTTTAACTATTTGACGATATCTAGTATAATGTTTAACGTGCCTAAGTGCATGGGTGGGCGAGGGAGACAGTATAAGAGAGGAATTTACTTGAAAAATCTTTTAAACAAACAATTTAATCTTGAAGGAAGCGGTACAACTATTAAAACGGAGGTCATTGCAGGTGTAGTTTCATTTTTAACACTTGTCTATATTCTTTCTGTTAACAGTACAATTTTACATGATGCAGGAATACCGTTCCAAGGTGCTATGATTGCAACCATTCTTTCAGCCTTTTTTGGAAGTGTAATGATCGGAGTATGGAGCAATTCACCTTTAGTGCTAGTGCCAGGTATGGGGATTAATGCATTATTTACGTACACAATGGTTGGAGAAATGGGAATGAGTTGGAAGGAAGCACTTGCGGTTGTATTTGTGAGTGGAATCTTATTATCCATTTTATCGTTTACAAAACTTATTAAGAAATTAACAACTGCAATTCCATTATCGTTAAAAAGTGCAATTACAGTAGGAATTGGTTTTTTCTTAACATTTATTGGCCTTCAAGCTGGTGGGATTGTCGTGAAAAATGAGGATACGTTCGTATCTATTGCGAATTTTTCAAATCCTGATGTTTTAGCGACAGTAATAACTCTTGGTATAGCGATTTACTTATTTATTAAAAATGTTCCAGCTAATTTTTTAATTACAGTTGTAGTAGGAACAATCATTTCATTTATCTTACATGGTGGAATTGAAAAAGCACATGAAACTACGAAAATCACTTTGCATTCTGCTACTGAAGTTGTAGGACAACTGACCTTTACAAGCATGATGAGTTTTTCATTTTGGATTGCCGTATTTTCTCTAACGATGGTTATCCTTTTTGAATCAATCGGAATTATTCATGGGCAACTTGGAATGATTAATCAAGAAGAAAAGCAACAAAAGGTAATTCAAGGAACTGCATTTGGTATTCTACTATCAGGATTATTTGGAACGAGTCCAACAGTTATTGCAGTTGAAGGAAGTGCTGGAATTAGTTCCGGTGGAAGAACTGGATTAACTTCTGTTGTAACAGGATTTTTATTTCTAGGATGTCTTTTATTTATGCCGCTAATTGCTTATATTCCGACATCCGCAATTGCGCCGATTTTAATTATTATTGGTTCATTAATGGTCAAACACATTACAGATATTCAATTGGATGATCCTACTGAGGCGATACCAGCCTTTTTAATATTAGCATTCATTCCATTAACATATAGTATTATTGACGGAATCGCATTTGGTTTTATTGCTTATCCATTAGTTAAAATGGCCGCAGGTAAAAAGACTGAGATTACACCATATATGGTTGCGATTTCTGCATTGTTCTTTGTACGATTTGCATTGAATTTAATTGCTTAATAAGAAAAGCGCTATTTCTCTTTTTTGAGAAATAGCGCTTTTTAATTGGAATTTATTCAAAAAACTTATTTAAACGTTTATAGAAATAATATCCCGCAATTGTACCAATGACTAAACCAATAATGTAAATGATCGGATTGGTTCCATTTGCAATTGTAGAAGTTAATAAAGCTATTAGTGTAGCAGATAGATAGACAAATAATATGTTTACAAAAATACCAAATTTTTTATAAACAAATAGTTTTCCATTGTTCGCATTAGCATTTCGGCTATAGCAGAATAAGCCAATAGCAAGGAATATGATTAAATAAATGACGATTACTAGTAAATTACCGTAATCCAACGAAGGATAGTTAACAACTTTTTGAGCAAAGTCTTTTGAAATTGATAGCGGACCAGCTTGATAAGGAATTGACCACTCAGTAATTCTTTTTTCAAAGGTATTATAAGACAACTCGAAATTGAATATTCCCTTTAAATTTGAGTACACACTAAAATAGATAAGAATTGGTGAGAAAATCGTGAAAATTGTAAACAATGTTTGTGAAAAATAATGACCTGTAATTGTGCCAATCGTTAGTCCAATCGTGAAAAAGGCAATCGTAAATAACGTTAAAGTAATAAAAATAGGTGCAAATCCAGATGCATCTATATATTTATGAAGAATTGTAGAGTAATGAATGATTAATGTTAAAACAAGTAAACCTAATGTTGAGATCAAAATATGAACGATTCCGAAAAACCATTTTGAAAGATATAGCTGCTTTGGCGTATACGGGAGTGAAAACTGAAAATCGATTCCACCAGTATTTCGCTCAATTCCGATTAATAATATACTTAAAATGATGACTAAAATAGGTGAGATAAATGCTAGCATACTAAAGTCCGAAATATATAAATACGGATTTTCTGAATGTGTCAGTAAAGCATTATTAATATCTTCCGAATTATTGTAATAGCTAAAAGGAACAATGATAAAATACACAAGATATAATAGGATAAGTGCAAGTCTAGATTGTTTAGAATGTTTCAGCCATAAGGCTCTACTAAACATATAAATCCCCTCCATCTTTAATGAAAAATAAATCCTCTAATGTTAATGGAAGTTCCTCAAGAAGAAGTGGATTTTCATTTTCAAATCGTTTCATAAATTCTGTTTTATTTCCATTTACGATAATAATTGCAACTTTTCCAGTTTTGGAGAAAACGGAAATCGATGGATCGTCTTCTATTACTTTTGGTAAGCCATTTTCAAAAGCCACCTGGATTTTATAATATTGTTGAGTACTCTCTTCCATTGTCGATACAGCATCGATTGTACCATCTTTAATAAATAAATAATGATCAATTATTTTTTCTAGTTCAGCCAAATGGTGAGAAGATATTAGCACTCCAACTGAATTAGTACTAGCATATTCAATAATTAATTGTAAAACTGTGCGCTTTACTACAGGATCTAAACCATTAGTTGGTTCATCTAAAATGACATAATTTGCACCAGTTGAAAAAGTTAAAAGTAAATATAAAAGTGTTTTCATACCTTTTGAATATTTTCGCAATGAACCATGGGGCAGTTTATATTTTGTAAGTGCATCAATAAATTGATCTTTATTAAAACTTGGGTAAGCATTTTCGTAGATGGTAATAAGTTCTTTTACATTAAATTGTTTTATAAAGCTTGTTGTATCACTCATATAAGCAATTTGTGTTCTTAATGAAGGTTCACGACTGATATCCTTCTCATCGATTTGAATAGAGCCTTCATCTGGTGAAAGGATACCCGCAATTGTACGTAGTAATGTTGTTTTTCCTGCACCATTTCTACCAATTAGACCAGTAATCGTGCCCTTATTAATTTCGAAGGATAAGTTTTTAATTACCTCATTATCATCAAGTTTTTTACTTAATTGATGAATTTTTAGCATATTATTCAACTCCTTTATTTGAATAAAATTGTTTAACCCAATTGATAATTTCTTCTTCCTCAATACCATCCATTACGCTTTCAATTAATAAAGTCGTAAACTTACTTTTATATTTTGAAAGGGTTGTATCTGAAACAACTTCTTTTTTTAGACCAATAACAAATGTTCCTTTTCCCCGAACAGTTTCAATGATGCCAGCTCGCTCAAGTTCTTGATAAGCTCTACTAACTGTATTTGGATTTATGACTAAATTCGTTGCTAGTTCTCTTACCGAAGGAAGTTTATCTCCTTCTACTAAAATATTTCTGATCATCTGTTCTTTAATCTGAAAGACAATTTGCTCCCATAAGGGTAATTGGCTTCTTTGGTCTAAGATAATAATCAAATTATCACCACCTTTAAGTGTGTGTATTAAGTGTACCGAGTGTATTGGTACGATTAATACACTTTATTTATATCATATGCATTTAATTTAGTAAATAGTTCCATTCATTCTAATATTTTCTACAGTGTTTGATTAAACTACTTATATTTGGAAAAAATATGTATGAATAGAATGGAGGGTTAAGAATGAAAAAGGTAGTTTTAACACTTTTAAGTAGTGTAATGGTTTTTTCATTATCGTTATCAAGCGTAAATGCCAAAGAAACAAGAGCTGTTGATGTAAATTTAGCTAAAAATGCATTATCTTCTGTTATTATCGAACAAGATACTGGCGAAGTTTTATACGAAAAAGATGCAAGAAAAGAGCTTCCACCAGCAAGTATGACGAAGATTATGACGATGCTCATTATTATGGAAGAAATTAATAAAGGGAAACTAAAGCTTGATGATAAAGTAATGACAAGTGAACATGCTGCCTCAATGGGAGGTTCACAAATCTTCTTAGAGCCAGGCGAAGAAATGACTGTAAATGAAATGCTAAAAGGTATAGCAATTGCTTCCGGAAATGATGCTTCTGTTGCGATGGCAGAAAAAATTGCAGGTACAGAAGAAGCTTTTGTTGGTTTGATGAATAAAGAAGCAAAAAAACTTGGATTAAAAAATACACATTTTAAAAATCCAACTGGTTTACCAGCTGAGGGTCATTATTCATCCGCTTACGACATGGCAGTTATGGGACGAGAATTATTGAAATATCCATTAATTACGAAGTATACGGGTACGTATGAAGATTATTTAAGACAAGATACTGATAAACAATTTTGGTTAGTAAACACAAATAAATTAGTTCGTTTTTATCCTGGAGCAGACGGACTAAAAACTGGTTTTACGGCTGAAGCAAAATATTGTTTAACTGCAACTGCGAAGAAAAATAACATGAGGGTAGTAAGTGTTATTATGGGAGCACCAACTTCAAAGGAACGAAATGCACAAATGTCTAAATTATTAGATTATGCATTTAATCAATATCAAGTAAAACAGCTAATTAAACAAGGTGAAAATGTAGATCGATTAACGATTAGCAAAGGGAAATCGAAAAAGGTCACGGTTGTCACAAAATCTCCTGTTTCCGTTGTGACTCATAAGGGTGAGGCATTAAATAAAATTACGAAAAGTGTTAAATTGAATAAAAATATCCAAGCGCCTATTCAAAAAGGACAGGTGGTTGGTAAATTAGTTTTGAAACAAGGTAATCGAGTTCTATCAACAACTGAACTAGTCACAAAGAATTCTGTAAGTAAAGCGAAATGGTATGATTTATTTAGACGAACTGTTGGTGGATTTAATTAAAATTGCCTCCACTGATTCAAATATTACGTAAAGTTTTGACGTATTTACACTAGTTTTGTCAGCTTGAAGGAATTTGTAATGGAGATAACGAAACAATCAATAACCGTCAGAATAAGGAGGTTATTGATAGTGAGTCTTTCGATTGAACTTGAAGTGAAAAATGCGATCCTTTGTGTACGACTTGATGGTGAACTTGATCATCACACTGCTGAAGATTTACGTTTACAAGTCAATGAGGTATTAGAGTCGCAACCAATTAAACATATTTTATTGAATCTTGAACATTTAACATTTATGGACAGTTCTGGTTTAGGTGTAATTTTAGGAAGATATAAAGTAATTCGTAATTTAGGGGGAGAAATGGTCGTGTGCTCTATTTCTCCATCAATAAAGCGATTATTTGATATGTCTGGTTTATTTAAAATTGTACATTTAGCTGATGATGAGTCGAATGGGCTTAATGTTTTGGGGGTGGCATAATGCGTAATGAAATGAACCTTCAGTTTTCAGCATTAAGTCAAAATGAATCATTTGCACGAGTAACTGTTGCTGCGTTTATTACACAGCTTGATCCAACATTAGATGAATTAACTGAAATTAAAACAGTTGTTTCAGAAGCTGTTACTAATGCAATTATCCACGGATATGAAAATAATTCTTCAGGTATTGTTTATATTTCAGTAGTGCTTGAGGATCAAACAGTTACATTAACAATTAGGGATGAGGGCATTGGTATTGCTGATTTAGATGAAGCGATGCAGCCTCTTTATACATCTAAACCCGATTTAGAAAGATCAGGAATGGGCTTTACAATTATGGAGAACTTTATGGATCATTGTGAAGTCGTTTCAACAGTAAATGTAGGTACAACAATTACAGTTAAAAAGTACTTATCAAATAGCAACGCTCTATGTAATTAAGGAGAATAGCCTATGGACGTAGAAGTCAAGCAAGATCAACCCCGTGCGCAATTAAAGGATAGTGAATTAAAAGAGTTAATAAAGCGTAGTCAGGCTGGAGATCAAATGGCTAGGGACAGCATCGTCGGGCACAACATGAGACTTGTTTGGTCAGTTGTTCAGCGCTTTATTAACCGTGGTTATGAACCAGATGATTTATTCCAAATTGGATGTATTGGATTACTAAAGTCAGTTGATAAATTCGATTTATCATATGATGTGCGTTTTTCAACTTATGCTGTTCCAATGATTATTGGTGAAATCCAACGATTTATTCGTGATGACGGTACTGTAAAGGTAAGTCGATCATTAAAAGAAACGAATAATAAAATTCGGAAAGCAAAAGAAGAATTAAGTAAAACGCTTGGAAGAATGCCTACCATTAATGAAATTGCTACACATATGGAAATTACGCCTGAAGATGTTGTACTTGCACAAGAAGCTAGTAGAGCGCCCTCGTCAATTCATGAAACAGTATACGAAAATGATGGGGATCCAATTACATTATTAGATCAGATAGCGGACAATCATGAAACGAATTGGTTTGAAAAGTTTGCTTTAAAAGAAGCGATTAAACAACTCGATGATCGAGAGAGATTAATTGTCTATTTAAGGTATTACAAAGACCAAACTCAATCAGAAGTCGCTGAACGGTTAGGAATTTCACAAGTTCAAGTATCAAGGCTTGAGAAAAAAATTCTCCAACAAATGAAAGATAAAATTAAATAAATGTATGAAAAGCTAAAGGATAGTAGTGAAAACTGCAATCATTTAGCTTTTTTTATTTTTGGATGGCTTTTTAAACTAGTTGTTTTAGTCTTCTCGCACAAAATGCCTCAATCATTACTCTATTAACGATCAACTTTAACAATAACTTATCAATTTTTTGTGACAATTTTAATTTTTGAATTGTGTTAAGTTGTTTCGACTTGTTATGACTATTTTTGAGAAGTTTTCGCATACTAGTTGTAACTTGAATTCTTAAAGCTTGAACTGAGGGGAACGTATGAAAAAGGTATTATACATTAAGTTACTTAATCGAGTCACTGTACAAGTTGGTAAAACAGTACATCTTGGTGAAATAGCGAGATTACAAGGTATGAACCTTAATATAGAAAAGATAAAAAACATTGTAGTCCATGTGGCGAAGAAAGAAGACGGAACACACACAGTTATCGATATTTTAGAACTCCTACCATTAATTCAGAAGGTGGATCCAGAAATAACTTTTGAATTAATTGGTGTAACAATGTGCATTATCGAGGTCGAGACTGCTGCTTCAAAAGACCGCTACTTCTTATTTTGTTTTGTATGGATTCTATTATTTGCGGGTTCATCTCTTGCAATTATTTATTTTCACGAGGATGTAAGTATGCAGCAAGTACAACAAAGAATTTATTACATGATTACTGGTGAGTATAATCATAAGCCTTTATTACTACAAGTACCGTATTCATTTGGTTTAGGAATTGGAATGATTTTATTCTTTAATCAATGGTTTAAAACAAGGTTAAATGAGGAGCCGAGTCCACTTGAAGTCGAAATGTTTCAATACCAAAGATCGATCGATGAATATGTGCTTGTAAATGAAAATAAAAAGCCAACGAATAGTGTGAACGACGATGATTCATGATGTAATTGTAGTATTTATTGGTTTTTCAGGTGGGATTGCAGTTGGAACAGGCTTTGTGGCATTTTTATCGGTTATTGGAATTATTCCGCGTTTAACACAATTAACAAAAACAATAAAAAAAATACGAGCCTATGAATTTGCCGTTATTTTAGGTGCTTTATTTGGTTGCTGGGTTAGTTTACGAAATTCAACATTTTTCTTACCGACAATTTTAACAGTCCCAATTGGACTATTGGCTGGCATTTTTATCGGAATGTTAGCAGCTGCATTGACGGAAGTATTAAATGTTTTTCCAATACTGGCAAAAAGAATTGGTATACAGAAAAAAATTGTTTATTTATTAATGGCGATAGCGCTTGGAAAAGTATTTGGCTCATTGTTTCATTGGATCTATTTTATAGAATAAAGGATGGGTGTTATGAGCGGGAAATTAAAAGCTAATTATAAAGAAGGAATCAAACAATATCAACCAAAGAAACCGGTATTAAGAAATTGTATTCGAGCATTTCTTGTCGGTGGATTTATTTGTTTAATAGGAGAATTAATTACAAAGATCTATACAAATTACTTTGGATTTACAGATAAAAATGTGGGGGATCCTACGGTTGCTACTCTCGTATTAATTTCAAGTATTCTGACTGGGTTAGGTCTTTATGACAAAATAGGTCAATTTGGAGGAGCGGGCTCTGCGGTACCTGTAACTGGATTTGCCAACTCAATGACAAGTGCTGCAATGGAACATCGAAGTGAAGGCTTAGTATTAGGTGTAGCAACAAACATGTTTAAGTTAGCAGGCTGTGTAATTGTGTATGGAGTGGTATCTGCATATGTAGTTGGAATGATTAGATACGCAATTAAAGTATTTTTTTAGGGGGTGAATGCAAGTGGCTTTATTAGGTAAACAAACGTGGGAATTTAAAAATGGGGTGTATGTTCAATCAAGTGGTACTGCAGTTGGACCTAGAGAAAATCTTGGACTACTTAGTGGAACTTTTGATTATGCGTACGAAGACTTACATTGCAATGAAGACAATTGGGAATTGGCTGAAAGAGCATTAATGAGAAATGCGATTTCTATCACATTAAAAAAGGCAGACAAAAATGTTGAAGATATTGATGTATTTTTAGCAGGTGATTTGCTTAATCAAAACGTTACGGCAAATTTTATGGCAAGAGAGTTACAGTTACCTTTTTTATGTATGTTTGGTGCTTGTTCAACATCGATGGAAACGACAGCACTTGGTGCTCAACTTATTGATAGTGGCTATGCAAAACATGCTTTAGCTGCTACTAGTAGCCATAATGCAACAGCAGAAAGACAGTATCGATACCCTACAGAGTACGGTGGGCAAAAACCTGATTCGGCTACTTTTACAGTAACAGGTGCAGGAAGTGTTTTGTTATCTAGTAAAAAAAGTAGAATTAAAGTAAAATGTGCAACAATTGGTACCGTTCAAGACCTAGGCTTAACAGATCCATTTGATATGGGATCAGCGATGGCACCTGCAGCGGCATATACAATTGTTCAGCATTTTAAAGATACAAATACAACACCAGAAGATTATGATTTCATCGTTACAGGCGATTTGTCAGCTGTCGGTGCACCAATTTGTGAACAACTTGTAAGAGAAGAAGGATATGATATGGCAGGCAAATATAATGACTGCGGATTATTAATTTATGATAGACAATCGCAGGAAGTGTTTGCTGGTGGAAGTGGTTGTGCTTGTTCAGCAGTTGTAACATATAGTCACTTATTTCAAGAATTGAAAAAAGGTACCTATAAACGTATTTTAGTCGCTGCGACAGGTGCGTTATTAAGTCCTACGATGATACAACAAAAGGAATCTATACCAACAATTTCGCATGCTGTTGTTTTCGAAAGCTGTTAGGAGGTGTAAAAATGGAATTTGTTTGGGCATTTATAGTTGGAGGGTTGATTTGTGTAGTCGGACAATTATTTTTTGACTTTACCAAATTAACACCTGGTCATGTAATGTGCATATTTGTTGTCTTTGGAGCAATTTTAGATGGTTTCGGAATTTATGATAAATTAATTGAATTTGCAGGAGCAGGTGCCACAGTTCCTATTACAAGCTTTGGACATTCTTTATTACATGGCGCAATGGCAGAAGCAAACGAGCACGGCTTTATTGGTATTGGGATGGGAATTTTTTCTCTGACATCCTCTGGTATTTCAGCCGCTATTTTATTTTCATTTATCATAGCACTTATATTTAAGCCTAAAGGTTAACTTATGAAAAAAAAGAGAATCATTATCGTAACTGATGGGGATGTGTATGCTCATCGGACAATCGAACATTTAGCAAAGCAATTTGGAGGATGTACGATTTCTCAATCTAAAGGGAATCCAACTAAATTTTCAGGAAAAAGAATGGTGGAAATAATCATGCAAGCACAAAAAGAGCCAGTTTTTGTATTGTTTGATGATAGCGGCTATATGGGAGAAGGGCCAGGAGAAAAAGCTTTAAAGTATGTTGTAAATGATAAGCATATCGAAGTAATTGCAGCTTTAGCTGTTGCTTCAAATACCCACCATCAAGAATGGACAAGAGTAGATGTGAGTATTGATAATGAAGGTGAATTAACCGAGTATGGTGTTGATAAATACGGTATGCCAGATATTGAACTAGGTAGAATTAATGGAGATACTGTATATAATTTAGATCAATTAAATATTCCTTTAATTTTGGGTATTGGGGATATTGGCAAAATGGGTGGCCGGGATGATATTGAGATAGGCTCCCCAATTACAAGGAAAGCTATTGAATACATTTTAGAAAGGAGTGAAATCGTTGGCGGAGACGAAAAATGATAAAAAACCACTTTCTCATAAAATGACGATAAATTCAGCGGAGTTAAATAAGCGATTAGGTTATGGAAAGAGCTTTGATGTTGGAAAAAGAGTTATTTATGTAAATAAAATTGAGGTCCAATTATTTTATGTAAATGGCTTAATGGATACAAATTTTATTCAAATGATTTTAGATGATTTAATCGGTTTAGAAATCGTTGAAAAAAACAAATCAATTTTTAAAAATGTTGAAGATACAATCGTTCATCATTCAGTAGAAACAGTTCTTACTTATGAAGATGTCATTATGAAGGTTTTATCCGGACTAATAGTTGTATTAGTCGATGGAGAAGACAAAGCTTTAGCAATCGATGTAAGGAGTTATCCAGGTAGGGGTCCAACAGAACCAGATACTGAAAGAGTTGTTAGAGGTTCTAGAGATGGATTTACAGAAAATATTATTAATAATACAGGATTAATACGTCGACGAATAAGAGATGAAAATTTAAGAAATGAAATTATGCAGGTTGGAGAATGTTCGAAGACAGATGTCTGTATTTCTTATATTGAAGGATTAGCAAATAAAGAACTAGTGAAAGAAATTCGAGATCGAATACAAAAGATAAATGTAGATGGCCTTCCAATGGCAGATAAAAAATTAGAGGAATTTATTTTAAAACAAGGTTATAATCCGTTTCCTCTCGTACGATATTCTGAGAGACCCGATGTAGTAGCTAATCATATCATCGAAGGGCATGTCATTATTATCGTCGATACATCTCCAAGTATCATTATCACGCCAGCTACTTATTATCATCATATGCAACATGCTGAAGAATTCCGTCAAACTCCTTCAGTCGGAACATTCCTTCGATGGATTCGTTATTTAGGTATATTTATGTCAGTTTTTTTGCTACCTTTTTGGTTGTTATTATGCAATACTCCAGAAATATTGCCTAAAGCTTTAAGTTATATTGGACCTAAAGAAACAAGTAACATTCCAATTTACCTGCAGTTAATTATAGCAGATATGGGGATTGAATTTTTAAGGATGGCAAGTATACATACACCAAACGCAGTATCAACTTCTATGGGGATTATTGCAGCAGTATTAATTGGACAGGTTGCGATTGATGTTGGCTTATTCCAACCAGAAGTTGTACTTTATACGGCGGTCTCAATGATTGGTTCCTATGCAACTCCTAGTTATGAATTAGCATTGGCCAATAAACTATCAAAATTTGTCATTTTAATATTTACCGCCATTTTAGGTATTAAAGGATTCATGATTGGTTCTACCTTGTTTATTTTATTTTTAGCGAGCTTAAATACGTTAAACACACCTTATTTATGGCCATTTATACCGTTTGATGGTCGTGCATTTTTCCATTTAATAATCCGTACAAAAGCAAGCGAAAGTGAACATAAAAAAGGCGGAAAAACAATTGGCGACGCAACCCTATAATATAGAAAAAACCGTTTATTTAGAAAAATAAACGGTTTTTTGTTTATCAATTATTTATTTGAAAAAAGATAAGATCGCATCAAATAAAGCTGAGAAGAATTCCTTTAATTTTTGAATAAATGACTGACCTTTTTCTGAACTTAAGAAATCAGAAATTTGTTGTTTAGCTTTAGTAAGTTGATTGCCAACTTGATCCCAGTTAATGTTTAAATCCTTCATTTTTTCAAATAAAGCCATTAGACTATTTAATTGATCATCAGTTAATGTAATACCAAGATCTTTCGCTAAACGATTGATTAATGATTGCAACTCATCAGTCGTCATGTTTGGATTTTTTGCAAGTTCTTCTTTTACTTTCGCTACAAGTTGAACTGCTTTTTTATTCCCTACGGAATCTGCTAGTTCAGCTGTCTTAACCATTTCTTCGTTTGCAACTTTTTTTACTTCTTCAGGAATAACTTGACCTGAGCTTAATTCATAAGCTTTCATAATACCTGTTAGAGCAGCAGTCCCAGAAACTTCAAATGGAGCGGTGATAACAATGTTCGCATCCTTTAAACCTGCTGTTATTAAAGCGTTAGTATACATTGAATTTGAAACCCATGAGATATTATTTGTTTGAACGATTATTCCTGTATTTTTCTCACCAATTGTAATCATTGCCGATGACAGAGCACGAGTACCAATTTGCGCGCTTGGTATAGTCCCGTCTAAATATTTATGTTCCTCTTGATTCGTAACTGTTACCATTCTAGCGTCAGAAGGTGCACCCATTTCTGCTAATAATGCTTTCTTCTGTGTCTCAGTTAAATTTTGACCAAGAGTCACGATTGTTTCACCTGGTACGGAATCTGCAAATACTGATAACGGCATTGCAATTAATCCCAAAGAAATGGTGAATGCTAAAATCTTTTGTTTCAACAAAGAAACACTCCCTTTACAATTTATCCAATTTTACTACTTACAACACTATTATAGTACTTTTCGAAAACTTGTCATTAGTTTTTGTTTTTTGTATGATTAGATAAGCGTTACTAGATTATTTCAGTAATGGAAAATATAGGACAAACTTGTCTTATAAGTTTTGTATACATAAGGAGGAATTTTTGATGAAAAAAGCAAGTATTTCATTTGAAAATGGTGAACAAATTTTAATTGAACTTTTCCCAGAGCATGCTCCAGGTACAGTTGAAAATTTTGAAAGCTTAATTCGTAAAGGATTTTATAATGGATTAACATTCCATCGCGTTATCCCTGGATTCGTTTCACAAGGTGGCGATCCTAATGGTAATGGAACTGGTGGACCAGGTTATACAATTAAATGTGAAACTGTTGGTAACCCATTAAAACATAAAGCAGGTTCTTTATCAATGGCACACGCAGGTCGTGACACTGGTGGAAGTCAATTCTTCATCGTACATGAGCCACAACCTCACTTAGATGGCGTTCATACTGTATTTGGTCAAGTGATCGAAGGAATGGATACAGTTTTAAGAATGCGTAACGGAGACGTTATGAAAGAAGTAAAAGTTTGGGACGAAGAATAGTCTAAAAATAAGATTCATTTCTAGTAACCAGATTTATGAAAAAGGCTAAACATAAAAAACTCTTTTCTGTGATACAGAAAAGAGTTTTTTATGTTTGTTAACAGATGACAAGTCTACCAATATCGAGGTTGAGTTTGGTTTGGATATGGATGTTGATAGTTTATAGATTGATGATTATTTACTCTTGCATACTGATTTTGTATTGGTTGGCGATTACAGTTACTAGGTGGTCCTATAAAAGTTGAAGGTTGAAGAGTAGAAAGTGTATTCGTCCATTGATTTTGATCAAGACAGTAAGTATGTGCGACAATATTAGCAGGAGTCAGTTTTAATAGGTCGGAAAATAATATGACGTCAGGTGTTGGCGCATTAAAAATAGCTAAAAGATGTGTGTTGTCAACAGTAGCGATCTCGTAATGCCACCATCCTTGTGGTACATTTGCAACTTGACCTGAAGTAATTGGATAATTATGAAGTTGTTTCGTATATGGATTAAGAATTGACACAATTGCAGAACCTGAAATACAGTATACTAGCTCAGATGAATTTTGATGATAATGTGGTTCAACAACATTACTAGTACTTAAATATATATCTAATAACGATAGGTTATCCAATGTATTTAATTGATTAATATTTAATTCATTTATATAATTTTGGCTATCTTTCTTAAATGAAGTATTTTTATTGAGATCATAAGTAAATTGTGTATTAGGAGAAGTGTAATCCAAATCTAATCTCATTTTCCTCATTCCTTTTCAAAGTTCTAATTAAAGACTAATGTATTCAAGAAGAGGCATTTGGTTACACGCCTAAAAAGCTGAACAAACTTACTCTTAGGTAATTTTTAAACCTGCTTACGATAAGGGGTAGGAGTTTTTTTCCCCAGAGTTGAACAAGCATGATACACAAATCGTTCTTGACAGAAAAATGTGTAAATTATATATTTGAAATATTAATATATTTGGAACGAATTTTTAGATTTCTCGTAATATAGTAAGGTATTATAGCATATATTATGATTGTTTTATAAGTTGGATTAAGAGTTTTATTAATTTTTAAGAGGGGTAAACATGTTAATTAGGTATAAGAAAACATATGAAAAAATTGCAATGGGCCTGCTTTCGTTTATGCCAAATGAAAAAAATGTGAAAAGCTTAGTTAATACGATAAAAGACTATGAAACAAATGAAGATAATCACTTGTTCCTTTGGAAGTTAGACGATATTGTAGGAATTATTGGAATTCAACTTTTACCAGATAAAGTGCTTATGATTAAACATCTAAGTGTAAACCCTTCATTTCGCAATCAAGGAATTGCAACTTCACTTTATGAAGCAATTCGGAATCAGTATAATGACTATACGATTATTACTACGGTAGAGATAGCATCATTTATTGAACATTGTAAGATTAGTTTGAAAGTATTATAGATAAAAAGGTGTCAACTATTAAGTTGAACACCTTTTTTATTGCGTGAAATTATTTTTTTCTTAGTTTAAGTTGTTTTAACCGTTCAGAAATCACATCAGTTCGGTCACGTGTACTATGTTTATTAATTAAATCATCTGTAAATGTGGAATAGAATTTTTTCTGACGATGAAATTGATTCAATAAAATACGATCACTAATTGGAAGTGTAATCGGATCATAAGGATCCTCGTTTTCTAGTTTAACTTGTAATGTAGAAACTAGTTCATTAAATTTCTCATGATCAATACCTGCCATCTTAACTAACAGTGAGTCCTGTGCGAAATGATTAACATGTCGCATTAATTTTTTTGCACCTGTAAAGTTCCCTCTACGATAGTGATAAAGGACAACTGATAATCGTATGAGCCCAAGCCAAACTTTTTTATATTCATTATTAAGTTCTAATTTCCATTGCTCTTCCAGTATTTCATGACATTCAAAAAAGTCTTGATCGAAATGGAAATGGCATAAATATTTTATGTACCTAGCGTTCTTATTGAAATTGACCAACATCTTCACCTCTTTGATAAGAAAATTTTAACAGAAATAGGTTAATTAAAAAAGAAGAAAGCCTAGAACATTTTCTAGACCTTCACGTTTTGTATATTCACAGGTTAAACTAACAGATGAAAGCACATCCAACGATTATTAATAAGATAAATAATACTACGATTAAAGCAAAGCTGCTACCGCGGTGGTCGAATTCTGGAGATACGTGTCCGCCTCTACTCATGAGTAACCCTCCTTACACACTTAATTCTTCTTGCATTGTTATCTTATGAAATTTTAGTGAAAATGGTATAGGCACATATATAAAAATTGTTTCCGAGAAATTCGTCTATGAAAAATGCTTTTCTACTATATAGTTTTATTAATTTATCATTTATACTGTTAAAGTATATTATTTTATATAATAAAAGTAAGTTGGTGAATAGTTTGTGAAGCAATATGAAGTTAAAATTGATGCATTTGAAGGTCCATTAGATTTATTACTTCATTTAATTCAGCGATTTGAAATTGATATTTACGATATCCCTGTATCTGAAATAACTGATCAATATGTTTTATATATTCATACGATGAAAGAATTAGAGTTAGATATTGCAAGTGAATATTTAGTGATGGCAGCTGAATTATTGGCAATGAAAAGTAAAAGTATCTTGCCAAACCATGAAGAGCAGGCTGATTGGGACGCACTTCTTGAAGAAGATCCTAGAGAAGAATTAATGAATCGACTAATAATATATAAACAATTTAAAGAAGCAGCTATTATTTTTCAGGAAAAAGAATCTGAGCGTGCGATGATTTTCACGCGAAATCCAGTTGATTTATCAGAATATGGTCCAGGACCAGAAGATATTGCTATGCCAACTGATGTGTCCGTTTATGATATGTTAGGAGCACTTCAAAAGCTTTTTAAACGGAAAAAGCTTCAAGAACCTCTTCAAACAAAAATTGTACGTGAAGAGATATCGATTGAGAAACGAATGGTAGAGATCATAGGTCATTTAAAACAACTTAAAAAGAGAACTAATTTTATTAGTTTATTTCCATATAATGATAAAGAGAGTATTGTTGTTACTTTTTTAGCAATCCTAGAATTAATGAAAACAAAAGAAATCGTTGTCGAACAAGAAGAAAATTTTTCAGAAATATTTTTAATCTCAAGAGAGATTTTTGAGAATAAGCAAGCTGAGGTGTACTCATAATGGAACAATTAAATAATCTAATCGGAGTGCTAGAAGGATTATTATTCGTAGCAGGAGATGAAGGAATTTCAATCATTGAACTTTCAGAAACGTTAGAATTAAGTCAAACAGAAGTAGTAGACTTAATTGAAAGTTTAAAGAAAGAATATGAAAATCCTAATCGAGGCTTGCAAGTAAGAATTTTGGCCAACAGATATAAACTTACATCCAAAAGAGAACATGGAGACTTTTTTAAAAAGTTAATTGAAAGTCCTTCAAATTCGTCTTTATCTCAAGCAGCATTAGAAACTTTGGCAATCGTTGCATATCAACAGCCAATTACACGTACTGAAATTGAAGATATTCGTGGTGTGAAAACAGAAAAGCCTCTTCAAACACTTGTCTCAAAATATTTAATTAAAGAAGTAGGTCGTGCGGAGGGAACTGGACGTGCAATTTTATACGGAACGACTTCTGAGTTTTTGGATGTATTTGGTTTGAAAAATATAAAAGAATTACCTCCATTACCACAGGATCTGAAAATAGAAGAAGTCGAAGAAGAAGCTGACCTATTTTTTAGTAAATTTGAAAAAGAAGATTAGTTAAAAAATTCTGCAAATATACCATCATCCTATGGTAAACTAATAGTATGGAAATCTTGGAGGGTGAAAGACTTGTTTATTTATAATTGTCATGGATATGAATTAGTTAAAGCACAATCGAATACTTCAGAAGACTTTTTTAATCGTTCTGAAGTTGAATACGAAATCAATGGTCAAAAATTTGTTACATCAGTTTTGTATGTACGTTTTTTTGAAGAACAACTTCCAGAAATGACGGAGATTAAATCAACTACATTTTATGATAATGGAAATGAGACTGTAGAACTACGTGACATTGTTGCGCTAGCTCTTATTATTAAAAATCCTGCATATCGTGGACGAAAACGAATTTATATTAATGAAATAAATCAATTTGTAAACGAACTAGAAGGCGTTGATTTTGATCAATTAGTTGGATACGCAAGAGGTATTAAACAAAATGCAAATAATAAAGTAAAAGTAACGATCTAAATTATGGAGGGAATACAATGTCGAATAAGATGGTAGAGCATCAATTAAGAATAGTTGGTAATCAATTAGGGATTGTGAACATGGAATGTAATATGTTCTTAAATAATCATTCTTTACCGTCATTTCAACATGAAATTTCAACATTAGATTCTACTTATATCGAAAAAATTCTAAATTCCTTACGCAGAATTACGGTTTATAGTGAAGATGCAAAGGAAGTTTGTGAAAAAATTTTAAGTGGGCATTTTCATAAAGCTACTGCGGAAGATACTTTACATAAAATTTATCATAGATGTATTGCTGAATTTTTTTCGCCAAAAAATGATTCATGGTTTGAAAATAGTCGTGCGGCATACACTGGAAATCATGCAATAACTTTTTATCATGAAGTACCATCAACAGTTCAAACGTTATTCTCAAAATTAGAAAAAATTTTTCAACAAATGAGAGAAGAACTTGAGTATTATGAAACAGACTACACTACAAAACAAATGCAACAGACTAAACAGTAATTAGTTAGTTGTTTTTTGTAAATTATATTATAAATGATCAAAAGACTGGATATATTCTTCTAGTCTTTTTCTTTTAGGATAAGTTACAATACAAGTGATATTTCTTTGTAAGAGAAGAGGATTAAAACATGAAACTGATGTATTCAATTGGTCAGAGAACCATTAAGACAGCAATTGGTAGTGGAATTTCCCTTATTATTGCGGAAGCATTACATCTTCAAAATTATAGTACAGCTGCTGTTGTTACTTTATTAAGCATTCAAAATACGAAAAGAAGATCATTTATTGTTGCAATTCAAAGATTTGTCGCTTCAGTAATTGCAATGTTGATTGGTTGGATGATGTTCGAGTATTTAAGTTATCACCCTTTAACAGTCGTCATTTATTTTTTATTAACCATTCCTTTATTAGTTGGATTGAAGCTTCAAGAAGGGATCATACCAAGTTCTGTGATTGTTTTACAAATTTATGTTAGTCAGGATAAGTCCATTTCATTTCTAATTAATCAAGTAGCTATTTTAGCAGTTGGAATATTGATCGCCCTCATCATGAATACATATATACCAAGCATTGAGAAAAAAATGATTGAATTACAAAAGCAAATCGAACAAAATTTTAAAATGTTACTTCTAGGCATTTCATTGAAGATGAAAGGGAAAGATGAAGAATTACATATTGAAGTATTAGATGATACAAAAATACTTTTACAAAATGCAAAATCTCTGGCATATAGACAAGTAGAAAATAGTTTCATAAAAACAAATTTGTATTATATAAACTATTTTGAGATGAGAGAAAGACAATTTGATATTATTTCAAATCAAATCATCCCTTTATTAAAAAAGATAGAATTAAATTATCCTCATTCAAAAATTATTGCAGAATTTTTTGAAGATACAGGTGTTTACTTAAAGGAAAAGTCCTCAGGAATTGAACTTTTAGGAGAGTTTAATCACATGATGGAGGAATTTAAGAGAATGCCATTACCTGAAACCAGAGACGAATTTGAAACAAGAGCAAGCTTAATGATGCTTGTTTACGAATTGGAAAAAATTATTTCATTAAAAATGGAGTTCTATTCCGAGTATCAATTGGCATTTGAAGGCAGTTAATTCGTCCTTCCATATTAGTGGTCCTAAATTCAACCATGTAATACCGTTTAATTTACTATCATACAATGGAGAGTAGAAGAGAATTTATTTTCTCTGGTGGAGGTGTATGATGGTCAATCAATCCGAACTCGTCACTTACTTTCAGGAAGTTGAAATTTGGTGTGGAAATGTATTACAACTACTCGCTGAAAGATATGATCAATTACAGGAAAAAGAGCTATTAGAATATAAAGTGAAATTACTTTTAAATCGAATGGGTACTACAAGTTATTATGTAGATCAAAATTCATTTTTAGATGAAATTAGTATGGATGTTGATGACATACAGGAGCGGTTAATTTCACTTTTAAATGAAGAAGAATATGATGACAGTTATGCTTATCGGGTAATGGAAGTTGAAGAAAAAATCGAAATCGGTAAACATGAATTACCCCCTTTACCATACCCTTATAATGCGCTTGAACCGTATATTTCAAAAGAAATTATGATGTTACATCACGATAAACACCATAAAAGTTATGTAGATGGTCTTAATAAAGCTGAAACCGAATTGGAAAAGGCTCGGAAAAATAGTAATTATGATTTGTTAAAGCATTGGGAAAGAGAAGCAGCCTTTCATGGTTCCGGACATTACTTGCATACAATTTTTTGGAA
This sequence comes from Bacillus sp. EAC, assembly GCF_002156875.1. Taxonomy (GTDB): domain Bacteria; phylum Bacillota; class Bacilli; order Bacillales; family Bacillaceae_G; genus Gottfriedia. The sequence goes on from NZ_NCSY01000009.1 coordinate 207,344, forward strand.
TAATTTAAGTAAATCTGGTGGTGGTCAACCTCAAGGTGCACTTTTAAAGCAAATTGAAGATGATTTTGGAAGTTATGAAGCATTTAAACAACATTTTACTCAAGCAGCAAAAAAGGTCGAAGGTGTCGGTTGGGCTATTTTAGTTTGGGTTCCAAGAGCGAATCGTCTAGAAATTTTACAAACAGAGAAACATCAACTATTTACGCAATGGGATACAATACCTCTCCTTGTATTGGATGTTTGGGAACATGCTTATTATTTACAATATAAATTTGATAAAGATGCATATATTGAAAATTTTTGGAACATTATTAACTGGGCAGATGTAAAGTATCGTTATGACTATGCAAGCCAGTTAAAATGGCAACCATTTTATTAAATGGGTAAAAAGAAGGAGTGCTGAATTTGTTGAGTGATCTACTCAATCGAATTCAGCACTTTTTATTAAAAATGAGTCATTTTTTTACATTTCAATTCGTAAACTTGTACTAATTAGGACTAACTGTGGAGTTGATGCGAAGAATGAAAAAATGGCTAATTGTAGGAATTATAGGTATGTTTCTAATTGGAATCATTGTACCGACGAATAATGTTGAAGCGTTTGGTGGAGTTAGTGCTAGAAATGCCGTTCTAATGGACCAAAAAACTGGACGAATCTTATATGGAAAAGCGATGCATGATCCAGAACGAATCGCTAGTATTACTAAAATAATGACTGCACTTTTAGCAGTTGAATCTGGAAAGCTTCAAAACACAGTAACAATCAGTTCAAGAGCTGTTCAAACAGAAGGCTCTTCAATTTATTTAAAACCTGGTCAAAAGATTAAGCTAGAGGATATGGTTTATGGATTGATGTTACGTTCAGGAAATGACGCAGCAAATGCAATAGCTGAAGCAGTTGGAGGAAGTATCGAAGGTTTTGTATATATGATGAATGAAAAGGCTAAAGAAATAGGTATGAGTCATACATACTTCAGCAATCCATCAGGACTAGATCAGGAAGGAAAAGAACACTACTCATCTGCATACGATATGGCACTTTTAACTAGATACGCAATGCAAAATCCAGCTTATGCCAAGATTGCAGGTACAAAAGTACACAGAGCTCCTAATACAGCAGAATCATGGGACTATGTCTGGAAGAACAAAAATAAATTGCTAACTTTTATGTACAAGTATAGTACTGGTGGTAAAACAGGCTTCACAAAAAAAGCAAGAAGAACTCTTGTTTCGACTGCATCAAAAAATGGTATGGATCTAATAGTTGTTACATTAGATGACGGTCAAGATTGGAAAGACCATATGTCATTATTTGAATATGGTTTTAAAAATTACCCACTGACAAAGGTGTTACACAATGGTGGTATAAAGGAAGTAAAAAACAACCTATACAGGGGCCATGTTTACTTGAAAAATGACTTTCAATTCCCGTTAAATGAATCTGAGAAAAAACAAGTGACAGTAACCTTTGAAATGACAAAACCCTCTAAAAATAAGAGAATCCAAAATGATGAAATAGTTGGAAAAGCAATAATTGAATTAGAAGGTGAACAAATAGGAGCAAGAAATATCTTTTATAGTGAGAGCAAAGTAAAAGTATTTACAAATGAAATTTTTCAAAATGGAAAAGAAGTACTATTAAATTTAATGGGAGAGCACACAGATGGTTAATCTCATTTGGGTAGCTCTCACAATTATTGGATTTATTTTCGCAATGTTAAATGGAACAATGGAAGAAGTTAATAAAGCAGTTTTTGATGGAGGGAAACAAGCGATAACAATTTGTATCGGACTTGTAAGTGTGTTGGTTTTTTGGTTGGGTTTAATGAAAATTGCTGAGGAATCAGGATTATTAAAAATACTTTCAAAATTATTCCAACCATTTTTAACGTTCCTTTTTCCAAAAGTACCTAAAAATCATCCGGCATTAGGCTATATCATGTCCAATATGGTTGCGAATCTCTTTGGATTAGGGAATGCAGCGACTCCACTAGGAATTAAAGCAATGGAACAATTAAAAGTTTTAAATAATAATAGTCAAGATGTTAGTGACGAAATGATTACGTTTTTAACTTTAAATACTTGTGCAATTACTTTAATTCCAACAACGGTTATCGGAATAAGAATGTCTTATCATTCTGCAAATCCTACTGAAATAGTTGGTGTTACGATATTAGCACAAATCGTATCATTTATCGGGGGGTTAATGATAAATCATCTATTTGCAAAAAGGCGACACCGAAAGGAGAGGAAATAAATGGGATATATGAATACAATATCTCTTTATATCATTCCATTTATTATTGCGGTTATTTTAATACACGGTACGTGGAAAAAAGTACCTACTTATGAATCGTTCGTCGAAGGTGGAAAAGAAGGAGTCACAATTGCGGTGCAACTTATTCCTTTTTTGGTCGGTATGCTTGTTTCGATTTCTATTTTTAGAGCCTCAGGGGCACTAGAATTTTGTGTTGAATTACTAAGACCTTTTTTACAATCTTTCGGTATTCCAGCAGAAGTTTTTCCTTTGGCAATTATTCGACCAATCTCAGGTTCAGCAGGACTTAGTATAACAGCGGATCTCATTAAATCATATGGTCCTGATTCGTTTATAGGTAGACTAGCTTCAACTATGCAGGGAAGTACAGATACAACGTTATACGTCCTAACAGTATACTTTGGCGCTGTAGGGATTCGGAAAATGGGTGATGCATTGAAAGTAGGTTTATTAGCTGATGCAATTAGTATCATTTTTTCGATTGTATTTGTAACAATGTTTTTTTCTTGATAAACAGAAGTACTTTTATCTCTATGAAAATAGGTGTAAAGGTACTTTTTTATTGCGCAAAACAAACAAATATCTTATAATACCAATAAGAATAGTTGGAATTAAGACAACGTTCAATTTTACCCATGCTGCATATAATGGATTGGAAAAAACTAACCCTTTTTTGTGGCAAAAAGGAGCTTGGAATTATGAAAGTTGTTAAGTCAGTACATGAACTGATTGGATCAACGCCCATTCTTGAAATTACATCATACCCTTTACCTAAAGGAACGAGATTATTTGCTAAATTGGAGTATACAAATCCAGGAGGCAGTGTGAAGGATCGCCTTGGGATGGAATTACTAGAAAGTGCCTTTAAAGAAGGAAAATTAAAAAAAGACGGTACTGTGATTGAACCAACTGCAGGAAATACTGGAATTGGTCTAGCAATAGCCGCACTGAAATTTGGAGTAAACGTTATTTTTGTAGTTCCAGAAAAATTTAGCCTAGAAAAGCAAACGTTAATGAGAGCGCTTGGTGCAAAGATTGTTAATACACCGACAGCTGATGGGATAACTGGTGCGATCAAAAAAGCCGAAGAATTATCAAAAGAAATACCAAATTCTTTTGTGCCTGCTCAGTTTAGTAATGAAGCAAATCCGAGAACGTATTATAAAACATTAGGTCCAGAACTAGTTGATCAACTAGATGGGAAAATAGATGTGTTTGTAGCTGGTGCTGGTAGTGGAGGTACATTTACTGGTACGGCGCAGTATTTAAAAGAAAAAATAACAAGTGTTAAAACAGTTATCGTCGAGCCAGAAGGTTCTATTTTAAATGGAGGCTTACCTGGATCGCATGATACTGAAGGAATTGGAATGGAATTTATCCCATCCTTCGTAGATACAAACTTATTTGATGAAATATATACTGTTCTTGATGCTGATGCATTTCGTTTAGTAAAAGAAATTGCAATTAAAGAAGGATTACTTGTAGGTAGTTCATCAGGTGCTGCATTATATGCAAGCTTAAAAGAGGCTGAAAAAGCTGAACCTGGTAGTACAATCGTAACAATTTTTCCAGATAGTAGCGAAAGATATTTAAGTAAAAACATATATAGTGAGGGATAAATGATGAAGAAAAAAACAGCTTTAATTCACGGAGGAATCAGTAGAGATGAAACGACAGGTGCAGTTAGTGTTCCTATCTATCAAACGAGCACGTATAAGCAAGATGCTGTTGGCAAACATAGAGGCTTTGAATATTCCAGAACAGGCAATCCAACACGTCATGCGCTTGAAGAGTTAATGAAAGATATTGAGCATGGTGTTGCTGGCTTCGCATTTGCATCAGGAATGGCTGCAATCCATACTGTATTTAGTTTATTTAAGACAGGTGACCATATCGTTGTTGGTGATGACGTATATGGTGGTACTTATCGATTATTAACAAAAGTACTATCTAACTTAGGAATTACAGCGACTTTTGTTAATACAAGTAATTTAACACTTGTTGAGGAAGTTATTTCACCAAACACAAAAGCAATTTTTATTGAATCTCCAAGTAACCCATTATTAAAAATTACTGACATTAAGGGTATTTCAAAGATTGCAGATGAGTATAACTTACTTACAATCGTAGATAACACATTTGCAACGCCTTATTGGCAACAGCCATTAACATTAGGTGCAGATATTGTTGTTCATAGTGGAACAAAATATCTTGGTGGTCATAGTGACGTAGTAGCAGGGATTGTTGTTACGAATAATAAAGAATTAGCAGAAGAAATAGCATTTTACCAGAATTCAATTGGTGGTGTATTAGGACCAAATGATAGCTGGTTATTACAACGTGGGATTAAAACATTAGGGATTAGAATGGAAGAGCACGAGCGAAATACACACGAAATTGCAAAGTTATTAAGTGAACATCCAAATGTAAATAAAGTGTATTATCCAGGATTAGCAGATCATCCGAATCATGAATTAGCAAAACAACAAAGCAGTGGTTTTGGTGGAATGTTATCTTTCGAATTAAAAGAAGGATTAGATCCAGAAGTATTTGTTGAAAAATTAAAATGGTTCACACTAGCTGAAAGCTTAGGTGCAGTTGAAAGTCTTGTAGGTATTCCTTCAAAAATGACTCATGCATCGATTCCAAGAGAAAAAAGATTAGCTTCAGGTATTTCAGATGAGTTAATTCGCTTATCGATTGGTCTTGAAGACTTGGAAGATTTAAAAGAAGACTTAGAGCAAGCATTATTATTTCTAACATCAAGGGTGAGATAAATGGGTAGAGAGTTTTTAGATGTTTTTACAGGATGGGCAGAAAGTTACGATTCATTTGTTCAAGGTCATGATGCAGAATATAAAGAAGTATTTCGTCGATATGACGAAATACTTCATGAAATTGTAAACAGAAGTGGAAATAATGTGATTGAATTTGGAATTGGAACAGGTAATTTAACAAAAATGTTAATAGATTCAGGCAAAACAGTGTTTCCGATTGAACCTTCACCTGAAATGAGAATCATCGCTGCCAAAAAATTGGGTGAAAATGTTACGATTCATGACGGTGATTTAATTGATTTTCCAAAACCAAGTCACCAAGTTGATACAATTGTAAGCTCATATGTTTTTCATCATTTAACAGATGATGAAAAATATGAAGCTATTAAAATATATAATACTTTGTTAAACACAGGCGGGAAAATTATCTTTGCTGATACGATGTTTTTATCTGAAAAAGAATTTAATCATGAAATTTCAAAAGCAGATCAAGCAAATTTTATTGATTTAAGAGATGATTTAAAAAGAGAATACTATCCAACTATACCGATAGTTCGTTCACATCTAGAAAAAAACGGTTTTACAGTAAGTTTTCAACAATTTAATGACTTCGTTTGGATTGTTGAAGCCACAAAAAAATAGAGAGATATTTGGGAGGAAATTAAAATGCCATCAGTAGAAAGTTTTGAACTAGATCATACAAAAGTCGTTGCACCATATGTTAGACATTGTGGGAGTCATAATGTTGGTTCGGATGGAATTGTAACAAAATATGATATCCGTTTTTGCCAACCAAATAAACAAGCGCTCCAACCAGCAACTATTCATACTTTAGAGCACTTATTAGCTTTAAATGTACGTGAAGCTGTACCTACCGATGAGCCATTTAAAATCATTGACTTATCACCAATGGGTTGCCAAACTGGGTTTTATTTAATTATTGCTGGTACACCATCAATTTCTGATGTGATTGCATTATTACGTAAAACTGCTGAATTAGGTTTACAAGTTGAAGAAGTACCAGCTGCTAACGAACTTCAATGTGGTCAAGCGAAACTTCATGACCTAGAAGGAGCAAAAAAATGGTTAAAATATTGGAGCGAACAATCTGACGAAAAATTAGAAAGCGTGTTTGCTTAAAACAATAACTCAACCATTGAATGAACTGAGATTAAAATTAAATACTTAAATAGAAAAAAAACGTCATCTGACTCGATGACGTTTTTTTGCAGTACTACTAATTGTATCTTAAATTAATTTATAACAAGAAGTAATTTTTCCTTTGGCACAGTAAATTTTATTTTACCTATATTTTCTTCAATATCATCAATCGTTGGCAGGTCATCAAAGCTTTGAATAGAAATTGCATCATCTAAACATAATAAAATATATGGATAACTAGTTTCTGTAGAGTCGTAGATTAGTTTGTAGGCTTTAGTTGGTTTATCTGAAGTAAAAAAAACATCACCTAATTTAAACGTACCAACCGAATTATATTTAACTGAGGGATTAAAGGAATAATTCATATAGTATGCTCCTTTTTATTTAATAATCACATTATTGACCGCCAAACAAGGAATTAAACTCTTAGATCAATAATTTGCTTGAATTGTAATAGTGAGTTTATTTTTTTGAGTGACAATCGTAACTTCTCCAATCCAATCTTCTATGTCAGCTAATGTAGGCATAATATCGTAGTTTTGAACAAGCTTAGCATCTGTTAACGAAAAAAGAACATAGGGGAACTCTTCTTCATTCTCCTCATATGCAAGCATATAGATATTTTCGTGTTTTTTTGTTATGAGCACACTTCCAGGAGAAATTACCTTTGATTGGTCGAATGCTGAGGGGTGTTTTAAAGTTAAATTCATCTCAAATACCTCATTTCTGCAAATCTAGTAAATTATATGTAAGCTTTTTAAAATTATTCGTAAAGTGATAGAGTTGGAACTTGTCATTCAGATTTTTTAGGAAATGTGGCTGACTACACGTACATAAATCTTATTAAAATTGGAAGTTTTTACTGAGAATGGTATAGGGAGATATTCCTCTCAGAGCCGAGCAAGCTTTTTCCACTTTTCAACTGTCCAGTTCCAGCGCCTAGCCCCTCGAGGTTATAAGCCAAAGCCCATTGAAAGTTAAAGGTCAAACTTTCATTGGGCTTTGGCTTATGCTTGTGGGCCCACAGGATGTGGGTCATGCATGCGTTATGACAGGACGTCGTGATTTTAGCATGCCTTCCACTTTGACCAAGGCGCTTCCACATTTCGACTTGTCTACAGGCGTATAAATCTGTATGATGGTTGAAGAGGTGAATTGAGCGAATGGAAAGATTGCAGAAGGTTATTGCTAGAGCCGGGATTGCTTCTCGTCGAAAAGCTGAAGAGTTAATTAAAGAAGGAAAAGTTAAAGTAAATGGTCAAGTCGTTACTGAACTAGGTGTGAAGGTTAGTGGTAATGATCGAATTGAAGTGGAAGAGGTTCCAATCGATAAAGAAGAACCAGTTTACTTTATTTTATATAAACCATCAGGTGTCATTTCAAGTGTGTCTGATGATAAAGGAAGAAAGGTTGTTACGGATTTCTTACCAATGATTCCGCAACGTATATTTCCAGTGGGTAGATTGGATTATGATACGTCTGGGATTATATTATTAACGAATGATGGTGAGTTCTCAAACTTATTACAACATCCAAAGTATGAAATTAATAAAGAATATATTGCAAAAGTAAAAGGTATTCCTTCAAAAGAGGGATTACGAAAGTTAGAAAGAGGAATTATGCTTGAAGATGGAAAAACAGCTCCAGCTCAAGTTAAAATGATTTCACTTGATAAGCAGAAAAATTCTGCAATAATAAGAATAATTATTCATGAAGGAAGAAACCGTCAAGTCAAGAGAATGCTTGAAGCGATTGGTACACCAGTCATGAAGTTAAAACGTGAACGTTATGCGTTCTTAGATTTAACTGGATTAAGTGCAGGGGATGCTCGAGAGTTATCGCCACACGAAGTGAAACAACTAAGAGCAATGGCTTCAACTAAGCCTCGCTAATGATCAAGACTCGGCCTATGCCGAGTTTTTTCTTGTCGTTATTGAGTTTTTTAATCTGGTTAAATATTGAATATTTAGTTTTTTTTGAAACATATCAAATTTCTATTCAAGAATAGGAAATAATGATATTCTATCATATGGGAGGAACTACATATATGAAGAAAAATAGAACGTTAATTCGTACGCTAATCTTATTAATTCTGATTTCAGCAATTGGCTATACTTTTTACATAAATTTTTTTAAAGAAGAGGAAGTTATTAGTAAAGGAAATAATGCGCCTAACTTTGCGATGACTGAACTTAATACTGGAGAAAAATTTACTCTATCTGGGGAAAAGGGCAAAGGGGTAATCATAAATTTTTGGGGCACTTGGTGTGAACCATGTAAGCGTGAAATGCCTTTTATGAATGAATTATATTTAAAATATAAGGATAAAGGAATTGAATTACTAGCGCTTAATGCAGATGAATCTAAATTTTCAGTAGAAAGATTTGTAAGCGATTATAAACTTAAATTCCCAATTGCTATAGATAAAGATCAACAAGTATTAAACACATATGGTGTAAATCCATTACCTACAACTTTTTTTGTAAGTCCTGATGGAAAGATAAAAAGAATTGTAACTGGACAAATGACACCAAGTTCTTTTGAAAGTTATATTAAAGAAATATTGCCAAAATGATTGTTTTTTAGTTAGGGGAAACGTTATGGATACTTTTAAATGTGAATGTGGTCATCTTAATCATGTGGGTACAGTTATATGTGAATCTTGTGGGAAGCCACAGGACGAGACTGCTACTGAACTTCTAGATATGAGATATGAAGGTACTGCAAGGAGATCAATTGTAAACAATCAAACTTTTATTGATAAAATATGGACGTTTTTTTCATCAGTAAAAGTAGCTATTTATATCATTATTGTTACATTAATAGCTTCAGCACTTGGAACAATTTTTCCTCAAAGAGATTTATTACCGCCGACTGCAAACCCGGCAACTTATTATGAAGATGAATATGGAGTATTTGGTAAAATTTATGATTTTATCGGTTTAGACAAAACATTTGATTCATGGTGGTTTATGCTATTAGTAGCTTCAATCGGGGTATCACTTGTAATTTGTAGTTTGGATCGTATTCTACCATTGTATAAAGCGTTAAATAAACAATCAGTCACAAGACATCCAAACTTTTTAACAAGACAAAGAATCTTTGGGATTAGTAGAGTAGAAAATGTACAGGACGAAATCGAAAAAGCAAAGCTAAATTTACAAAAAAGAAGATATAAAATTCGTGAAGAAAACGGCAATATATTAGCCGAAAAAGGAAGATTCTCCAGGTGGGGTCCTTATGTCAATCACATTGGTTTAATTATTTTCTTAATTGGTGTAATGATGCGATATGTTCCAGGGATGTATATGGATAAAGCTTTATGGGTTCAAGAAGGCGAATTGAAACCAGTTGTTGGAACGAATCAAAACTATTATCTGAAATTAAATGATTTTCATATGGAAACTTATGATAAAAACAAAGAAGGTAAAGTATATAAAAAAGCAATTGAGCGTTTTGGAAATGATAAAATTCCTAAAAACTATCAAGCTGATGTAACTTTATTTAAACGAGTTGGAAATCTATTACCAGGTGAAGAACCGAAACTTAAAAAAGTAAAAGATTACAGTATTCGAGTAAATGAACCTTTGAAATTCCAAAACTTTGCTCTTTATCAAGTAGATTATCGAATCGGTGATTTTAGCGCATTTATTTTTAATCTTGAAGATAAAAAAACTGGCAAATTATTAGGACCAATCAAGGTTGATTTGCAGAATCCAAAAGCAGTATATGATTTGAAAAATGGTTATAAAGTTGAACTTAAAAATTATTTCCCAGATTTTTATTTTAATTCTGAAGGGGTTCCAGATACGAAAACTAGAAAACCAAATAATCCAGCATTTGTTTTCAAAATGACTACGCCTAGTACGCCTAAGGGTGAGGTTGCATTTGTCGCAATTAAACAAAACATTGAACCAAATGGTGTAAATAAATACAAAATGTCTTTTGCTGGTGTTGAAACGAAAGATTCGACGGGTTTAACTGTTCGCAAAGATTTAACATTATGGTTATTAGGCCTCGGCGGAGCAATCTTTATGATAGGTGTTATACAAGGAATGTATTGGTATCACAGACGTATTTGGATTCAAAACCAAGATGGAGAAATTTGGGTTGCAGCATTTACTAATAAAAACTATTATGGTTTGAAGCAAGAAATGATAAAAGTGTTGGGAGACACTAAAATTGAAATACCAACAGATCAGCTAGCTGATAAAAGTGTTTAATAGGGGGAAAATATGTACGAGCTAAGTAGTAATTTTTTATTTATTGCATTTATTTGTTACATTGTAGCAACGTTCTTTTTTGGCGGCTCGATGAAAGTTAACGATAATGGTCCTAATAAATGGGCGACTTTAGGTATTTCAGTAACGTTAATAGGCTTTTTATCACAGCTTACTTATTTTGTTACTAGATGGATTGCAGCAGGTCATGCACCTGTAAGTAATTTATTCGAATTTATTACTTTTTTTGGAATGATGTTAATCGCAGCATTCATTTTAATCCATTTTATTTACAAATTGAATATTATCGGTTTATTCGCTTTACCAATCGCGATTATCATAATTGCGTATGCAACAGTATTTCCACATGAAATTAAACCTTTAGTTCCATCCTTAAAAAGCTATTGGTTACATATCCATGTAACAACGGCAGCATTAGGTGAAGCTATTTTAGCGATTAGTTTTATTACAGGTCTAATCTATTTAATAAAAAATATCGATCAATCGAAATCTTCGAAGAAAACATTTTGGCTTGAAGCTGTTTTATACTTTTTAGTGACAGTTGTAGCTTTTATTTTACTGTCTACCGCTTTTAATGCATCAGGTTATGAAGCTAAATATAATTGGGTAAATAAAGATAAAGTAAAAGAAGAAATGATTTATAATTTACCTTCTATTGTCGGACCTCATAAAGGTGAGTTGACGACATCGGGTAAGTTTGAGGCACTTGCAGAAATGCCAGCAATGGTTAATGCTAAAAAATTAAACACAGTAATCTGGTCAATATTTGCAGGAGCTGCACTATATCTAGTTATTCGATTAATTATTAGAAAACGAATTGCAGCATTCTTACAGCCATTCGTTCAAAAAGTTGATAGTGAACTATTAGATGAAATTGGATATCGCTCGGTTGCGATAGGCTTCCCTGTATTTACATTAGGTGGATTAATTTTTGCAATGATTTGGGCACAAATTGCTTGGACAAAATTCTGGAGTTGGGATCCAAAAGAAGATTGGGCACTAATTACGTGGTTATTTTATGCAGTATTTTTACATTTCCGATTCAATCGTAACTGGCAAGGTGAAAAATCCGCATGGTTAGCAGTTATAGGATTTGCAATCATTATGTTTAACTTAATTGCAGTAAACTTAATAATTGCAGGTTTACACTCTTACGCTTAAAAAAGTCATTGGGATTAAGGATTATTTTCGAAAAGATAAATATGAATTCAAAAAAGACGGAACAAAGTAATAAAAGTTACTTTATTCCGTTTTTTTATTGCGTGATATAACCAATTAATGGAAATAATAAATTCTAAGAATTATGTAAAAATGTTCACAAATTGGGGTAGAATATACAATTTTTATTATGTAGAATTGTATTGAGGGGGTCGTATTATGGATCAAAATATAAAAATATTAATTGTTGATGATGAAGACCGAATTAGAAGATTATTAAAAATGTATTTAGAACGTGATGGATATAGTATCGATGAAGCTGATAATGGCGAAGATGCTTTAAAGTTAGCATTAAAAAATGATTATTCATTGATCTTATTAGATTTAATGATGCCCAAAATAGATGGAATTGAAGTTTGTCGTGAATTACGAAAAGTAAAAACTACTCCAGTCATTATGTTAACAGCTAAAGGCGAAGAAACAAATCGTGTTCAAGGATTTGAAGTTGGAACGGATGATTATATTATCAAACCTTTTAGCCCTCGTGAAGTAGTCTTACGTGTAAAGGCTTTACTAAGACGTTCATCTAATATACCACTATTTACATCAGAAAATACGACAGCTAAGGATGTAGTTGTCTTCCAGCACCTTACAATCGATAATGATGCACATAAAGTGATTGTTGAAGGTGAGGATGTAAGTCTAACTCCTAAAGAATATGAATTATTGTTATTTTTAGCGAAGTCTCCAGATAAAGTATTCGATCGAGAAACACTTTTAAAATCAGTCTGGCAATATGACTTTTTTGGAGATTTACGAACTGTTGATACACATGTTAAAAGGTTACGTGAGAAATTAAGTAAATGTTCTGAAGATGCCGCAAAAATGATCGTAACTGTTTGGGGTGTTGGGTATAAATTTGAGGTAGGTCAAGATTAATGATCTTAAGAAGTTTAGTCGGAAAGCTTTGGCTTACAATCATTTTATTAGTGTCCCTCGTATTGTCTTTCCTAACATTTGTACTAATAGGATTTTTTGAGAAGTTCTATATTGATTTACAAGTTCAAAATATGATGGATAATGCATCGAAAATTTCCCAATTGATTGAAGAAGGTCAGTCGTTATCAGATGTTGAATATTTATCAAATAATATGATCAGTAGATATTCAAGAGTGATCATTGAAATTAATGATGAAGAACCATGGTATTCTAGCAATAAATACGGAATACTCGGCCTACCATTTGAGGAAATTAAAAAAGATGACGTATTAAGTAAAGCTCTCTCCACAAATAAAGAGGTTAGTAAAAGACTAGTATATGGTGATAAAAGTGAGCGTGAAAAATTAGTTGTAGGTGTACCAATTAAAGGTGATAGTAAAAATGGTGCGGTTTATATCTATCAAACATTACAACCTGTAAAAGTGATGATTCACCATACAACAAATTTTGTATTGTTAGCAGCCTCAATAGGAATTGTATTAACTACATTTTTCTCATTTTTCTTATCATCTAAAATAACTGCTCCACTTCGAAAAATGAAGGAAGTTGTTGGTGGTATGACTTCTGGTAATTTTGATATGAAAGTTCCTATCCATTCAAATGATGAGATTGGTGAATTGGCATATTCATTTAATAAAATGAGTAAACAATTAAATTTTAATATGAATGCATTAAAGCAAGAAAAAGAAAAGGTCTCAAATATTATTACAAGTATGGTAGACGGTGTTATTTCAATTGATAAGGAAGGATCAATCGTCACCACTAATCCACCAGCAGTCCGCTTTTTAAAGATGCTTAATGATGATCGCGAAGGAGATCAATCTGCACTAATCTTAACAAAGGAATTATTAGATTTATTTAAACTTGTTGTTGAAAGTGAGAAAAAACAATTTATTGAATTGAATTTTGATCAAGGTAATTTCCATGTTCTGATGTCGCCTTTGTATAATCAAACGAATATAAGAGGTGTAGTTGCAGTTATTCGAGATGTAACAGAACAAACAAGATTAGAGAAAATGAGAAAAGATTTTATTGCTCATGTATCTCACGAATTACGTACGCCCATATCTTTATTACAGGGATATAGTGAAGCGATAGTTGACGGTGTAGCTGAATCCAAAGAAGAAATGCAAGAGCTTTCTCAAATAATTTATGATGAGTCGTTAAGAATGGGTAGATTAGTAAATGATTTACTAGATTTGGCCCGAATGGAAAACGGTTTTACCGAATTAAATTGGGAACGTGTTCCACTTATTCAATTTGTCGATCGTATTATTAGGAAGTTTAAAGCGTTATCTAGGGAAAAAAATATTAAACTATTCGGTGAAATCGACGAAATTAACCATGTGAATATATATATTGATGAAGATCGGATGGAACAAGTATTTACAAATTTAATTGACAATGCAATTCGACATTCAAATGAAAATGGCCAAATTATCGTTTCTGTCTATCAGACGGCAGAAGATACTGTATTTGAATTTATTGATTCAGGTGTAGGTATTTCAAAAGAGGACTTACCATTTGTTTTTGAACGTTTTTATAAAGCAGATAAGGCTCGTACTAGAGGAAGAAGTGGTACAGGACTTGGTTTAGCAATTGTTAAAAATATTGTAAATGCACATGGTGGCTCGATTAAGGTGTATAGTGAATTTGGACAAGGAACGACATTTAAAGTGAAGATACCACATAATTTACGATTAAATGAAAAAGATGTAGAGTAATCTTGTTTCATATAAAACATTTAAATAAAAATATTGAATTCTTACATAATTTACCTTACGATTGAATTATAGAAATATTGATGATTTTAGTGCATTTATGCTTAATAGGGAATCTGGTAAAATCCAGAACTGTCCCCGCAACTGTAATGTGGACGAAACGAGTTACCACTATTCTATGAATGGGAAGGTCGGAGTAGGTAGAAGCAAAGTCAGTAGACCTGCTAAGTCATCTGTTTTCAATTCTTCGGGGAGTAAGAATTTGAAGCAGCAGTTGCAAGTTCACTTGTATTTAAATGTTGTTTCAGCCCCGTTCTTTTTTGAATGGGGTTTTTTGTGCTTTCCAAAAATTAGGAGGAAAAGTATGAAGAAGATTTTTTCAAGTATTATTATTGTATTATTATGTTTAGGGTTATTTGGATGTAATAATGAAACTTCAAAAAAAGAAGCAAATCGTACGGCTTCAGAAAATGCATTATATCCTTTATCGATAAAAGATGCTACTGATAAAGAAATAGTTTTCAAAGAGGAACCTAAGAAAATTATTTCCTTAATTCCAAGTAATACAGAGATTTTATTCTCAATTGGAGAAGGAGATAAAGTAATTGGGGTCACTGATTTTGATAATTATCCAAAAGAAGTCGAATCAATTGATAAAGTTGGCGGGAATAATGCTGATATGACTTTTAATGTTGAGAAAATTATTTCAATGCAACCAGACTTAGTATTAGCACATGAATCTAGTTTAGGAATATCAGCAGATGGATTAGAACAATTAAAACAAGCTGGTATCACAGTATTCGTTGTTCCTAATGCTGAATCGATTGATGATGTTTATGCAACAATTTTAGAGGTTGGAAAAATAACAGATAAAGAAGATCAATCAAATAAGGTTGTTAATGAGATGAAAGAAAAATTAAAGGCTATTAGTGAAAAAACTGCCAACATTTCAACTAATCCTTTAGTTTGGCTTGAAATTTCAGGCCCACCTGAAATCTATACTGCCGGTAAAGGAACTTTTTTAGATGAAATGATTACAATCATTCATGCAAAAAATGTAGCAGAGAATGAAAAAGGTTGGGTAATGTATAATGAGGAATCAGCTATTAAAGCAAATCCAGATGTTATATTAACTACATATGGAGATTTCGTTCCAAATTTAGAAAAAGTAGTAATGGCAAGAAAGAATTGGCAATCTGTAAATGCAATTAAAAATAAGCGTGTATTTGATATTAATGCTGATACAACATCTAGACCAGGTCCAAGACTTGTTGAAGGAGTAGAAGAAATTGCAAAGGCAGTTTATCCAGAAGTTTTTAAGTAAAAATAAAACTATCTTTATCATTCCATTAATTATTTTACTATTGTTGTTTATTTTAGGGGTTTCGATAGGATCTACATCGATTCCCTTTTCTTCTATTATTTTAAGTTTTTCTGACTTGTTTTTTAAAACTAATTATGTTCCTGTTGATATTCAAACGATTGTGGTGAATATAAGAGTACCAAGAGTATTATTAGCGGCATTAGTAGGAGCGTGTTTGTCGTTAGCAGGAGTTGCGTTTCAAGGAATACTCAAAAATCCATTAGCTGATCCATTCACACTTGGTGTCTCTTCTGGTGCTTCAGTAGGTGCAGTATTTGTATTGTTCTTTCAAATTAGTTTACCAATTGTTACGTATTTTACATTACCTGTCGTAAGTATTCTTTTTGGTTTTTTTACGTTATTAATCTTAATTCTTTTTGTAAGAAAATTAGATCGTTCACTTAATGTTGAAACACTAATTTTAGGTGGAATCATCATAAGTTCATTTTGTTCAGCATTACTATCATTATTTATATCATTTTCTGATAATGAACTTCGTGCTGTAATTGGCTGGTTAATGGGGAATATCGGAAGTAGAGGAATCCAATATTCTATTACTTTATTACCTTTTCTGATTCTATCTTTTATAATATTATTTAGTCAAAATCGTCAACTTGACGCGATGACATTTGGAAGTGCAAATGCGAAACATATTGGTATAAATGTCAAAAAAACTACATATTTAATATTATTTACCGGAAGCATATTGTCAGGAGCGGCAGTAGCTGTGTCTGGTACCATAGGGTTTGTAGGACTGGTTGTTCCTCATTTCACACGAACTTTAATTGGACCGTTACATAAGAAATTACTTCCTTTATCAATGATTAATGGGGCAATCTTTTTAATGGCTGCAGATATCATTTCAAGAGTAATATTAGCTCCGAGGGAATTGCCAATTGGGGTCATTACTTCGCTAATTGGTGCTCCTATTTTTGCATTTATTTTACTTAAGATGAAAAGAAATAGAGGTAAAGTATGATTACTTGTAAAGATATTTCATATTCATATGATGGGTTACATCAAGATTTAGAAGGGATATCTTATTCTATTAAAGATGGTGAATGGCTTGGAATTATTGGTCCAAACGGTAGTGGGAAATCTACTTTTTTAAATATATTATGTGGTCTTTTTAAACCATCAAAAGGATTTGTAACCCTTGATGAAGAATTAATTTCAAAGATGTCAAATAAAGAAATCGCAAGAAAAATTGCTGTTTTATCACAACAAAATTCTTTTACATATTCTTATGAAGTAAAAGAGACAGTAAAACTTGGTCGTATCGCACACACTTCATCATTATTTCCAAGTTGGGAAGAGCAGGATGAAAGTGCAGTAAATAATGCATTGTTAATGACAAGCACAGATAAAATGAAAGAAAGTTTCATTAATGAATTAAGCGGTGGAGAACGTCAAAGAGTTTTCTTAGCACAATGTTTTGCTCAAGACACCCCATATATATTTTTAGATGAACCAAGTAATCATCTCGACTTAATGCATACAATCAAAATATTAGATTTACTTAAAGAGTTACAGATAAAAGAAAAAAAAACGATTGTAACTGTCTTTCATGATTTAAATTTGGCTAGTTTATATTGTGATAGATTATTAGCAATGAAAGATGGCCGTCCGTTCGTTGAAGGAAATACAGACTTAATTTTAAGTGAACAAAATTTAGAAGACCTTTATGAAACTTCATTTCAAATAATGTTGAATCCGAAAACAAATAAAAAGGTTATCATTTATAAAAGTAGTATTCTTTAAATTTAACTGAAAATGGACAAGGGGGAAATTAAATGAAAATTTATACAAAAACTGGCGATAAAGGTCAGACAAGTTTAGTTGGCAAACGTGTAGATAAAGATCATTTAAGAGTAGAATCTTACGGTACAATTGACGAAGTAAATACTTTAGTAGGATATGCGATGACGTATCTGGACAAAGATGATACTAGAGATATTTTTAACAGCCTACAAAAAATACAACACGAATTATTTGATTGTGGTGGGGATCTAGCTGTCGTTAAACAAGGAATTCCATTTAAAACAACTGATAAAATGGTTGAAGAACTTGAATCTCTGATTGATGAATATATGGATGCAACGCCACCACTTGAAAGGTTTATTTTACCAGGTGGATCTAAGCCTGCCGCTATTATTCATCAGGCGAGAGCGGTTACGAGACGCGCCGAACGTACAGTAGTTACTCTAATGAAACAGGAAACAATTCATTTGCCAGTATTCTTGTATTTAAACCGACTTTCAGATTATTTCTTTGCATTAGCAAGATTAATAAATACAAGATTAAATATTAAGGACGTTGAGTACGAAAGAGGAGCAATTGTTTTTAAAACAGAAAAGAAATAAATTTAAAAAAGCTATTGATTAGTAGAATTCTAACTAATCAATAGCTTTTTTTGTATTAAAAATCAATTTAATACATAGAATGGTTGAGTGTGAGATTTACATAAATTCTACATGATATTTTTGGTGTCAGATGCTTGTCGGAGCTGACACAGGTGCTTCCACTTTT